>NZ_JBIWEM010000008.1:0-328424 GCF_044762545.1 Pseudomonas sp. NPDC096925
GACGAGCCGGGTACCCCGGGCAACGAAGGCGACCTGGTACAGGTCACCATCACTGCCGATCAGGCCTCGGTGGCCGAGAACGTCAATCCGACCTTCACCGTGCACATCAACCAGGCGCTGGCCCATGACCTGGTCGTGACCCTGAGCAACAATGCCCAGGTCACCATCAAGGCTGGCGAAACCAGTGCACCGTACACCCATGCGGCGCAAGGCGATGACGTCTACAACGATGCTGGCCAGATCAGCCTGGGCATCAAGTCCGCTGTGGACGTTGATGGTCGTACCTTCGAGAACCTGCAACTGGGCGGCGACGCTACGGTCCAAGTGACCGACACCACCGACGAAGTGGTGGCCAAGCTGACCGCCACCCCTTCGGTCACCGAAGGCGGCGAGATCACCTACACCATCACGCTGACCAACAAAGACGGCTTGCCGATCAACAATCACGGCGCGTTGACCTTCACGCTGAGCGATGGCAAGACCGTCATCACCGTGCCGGCCAACGGCACGACTGGTTCGGTCACCGTCACTGCCCCGGACAACGTCTACACCGGCGCCAACGACCCTGTGGTCAAATCGATCGGTTCGGTCACTGGCGCTGACGTGGGCAAGTTCGAGCAACTGACCCTGGACAAGACCCCGGTCAGCACCACCGTCACCGACGAACCTGGCTCGGGCACCCCGGGTACCGGCAACCAAGGCGACCTGGTGCAGGTCACCATCACCGCCGATCAGGCGTCGGTGGCCGAGAACGTCAAGCCGACCTTCACTGTGCACATCAACCAGGCGCTGGCCCATGACCTGGTCGTGACCCTGAGCAACAACGCCCAGGTCACCATCAAGGCTGGGGAAACCAGTGCACCGTACACCCATGCTGCGCAGGGCGATGACGTCTATAACGATGCTGGCCAGATCAGCCTGGGCATCAAGTCCGCTGTGGACGTTGATGGTCGTACCTTCGAGAACCTGCAGCTGGGCGGCGACGCTTCGGTTCAGGTGACCGACACCACCGACGAAGTGGTGGCCAAACTGACCGCGACCCCTTCGGTCACCGAAGGCGGCGAGATCACCTACACCATCACGCTGACCAACAAAGACGGCTTGCCGATCAACAATCACGGCGCGTTGACCTTCACGCTGAGCGATGGCAAGACCGTCATCACCGTGCCGGCCAACGGCACGACTGGTTCGGTTACCGTCACTGCCCCGGACAACGTCTACACCGGCGCCAACGACCCTGTGGTCAAATCGATCGGTTCGGTCACCGGCGCTGACGTGGGCAAGTTCGAGCAACTGACCCTGGACAAGACCCCGGTCAGCACCACCGTCACTGACGAGCCTGGCTCGGGCGTTCCGGGTACAGGCAACCAGGGCGATGTCGCCACGGTCGGCATCAGCGGCACCACGTCACTGACCGAAGGCGAAACCGGCCACTACACGCTGACCTTGAGCAATGCGTCCAAGGCCGAGGTCACGATCACCCTCAGCTACAGCGGCACCGCCAAGAATGGCGAGGACTTCACCGGTATCACCACTGTGAAGATCCCGGCCAACAGCAACGGCACCACGTTCGACATCGCGACCATCGACGACAAGCTGGTCGAGGGTATCGAGAACTTCACTGTGAAGATCGAAACCGCCACCGGTGGAGGCTTCGAGAACCTGAAGGTCGACAGCAACAATGCCAGCGTGACCACAGCCATCCTCGACAACGACCACCTGCCGGTTTCGCCTGGCGGTGCGGTGTTTGGCGTGGAAGACACCGCCTACGTGTTTGCCTGGAGTGACTTCAAAGTCACCGATGCCGACAGCAACACCGGCCTGTCCGTGACCATTACCTCGCTCCCGGCCGCCGGCAGCTTGCAGTTCTTCAATGGTACTGCATGGGTGAATGTGGCCGTCGGCCAAGTGGTCAGCCAGGCTGACATCACGGCCCAGAACCTGAAGTTCGTCCCGGCCCTCAACCAGTCGGGTGGGGACAGCTACGGTGGCAACGGCGTGGGGAACCAGCAGGCTGACTACGCGCAGTTCAAGTTCAAGCCGAACGATGGCACCAACCTGGGCAGCGAAGTGACCATGAAGGTCGATATCAGTCCGGTTGCAGACAAGCCGACCCTGAGCTTCGGCAGCGCAGATTTCGACTCCAAAGGCCTGACCAAGGAAGTCTGGACCAGCCTCAAAGGCCTGGGTACTGGTGGTAATGGTATTACCGGCGAAGACCTGAAGACGGTCTTTGCCAACTCCGGCAATGCCAACGCCAGCAGCACCACCACCAATGTGCAGTCCGATGGCAGCGTCGGCGCTGGCACCGGCTCGAAAACGTCGGGCCTGATTTATCTGGAAGCCGGCAAGACCTACACCTTCAGCGGGACCGCCGACGATAGCTTCGTGGTCACCATTGGTGGCAAGACCGTGGTCACGGCCACCTGGGGGGCCGGTGGCCAGATCTCGGGTACCTTCACCCCGAACAACAGTGGCTACTACCCGATCGAGGTCTACCATGCCAACCAGTCTGGCCCAGGCAGCTATGACCTGAACATCCAGGCAGGCTCGGGTGCGGTCACTGACCTGAGCAGCTCGAACCTGAAGATGTACCAAAGCGTGACCGAGATGGCCAACGCCGGCCTGGGCGTGTCCGACCTGCACACCGTCAATGGGCAGAGCTACTACGACGGCTACAAGTTCAATGAAGGGCCGGAAGGTGGTTCGGTGAAACTGGTCAGCATCTCTACCGCCCTGACCGACACCGATGGCTCCGAGAGCTTGAGCGTGACCCTCAGCGGTATTCCGAAAGGTACCGTGCTGAGCGATGGTGCAGGCCACACTGTCACGGTCGGTACTGGACCAGTCGATGTGACGGGGTGGAAACTGAGCAGCCTGACCTTGACTCCACCGGCCTATTACAAAGGTTCGTTCGACGTTACCGTCACCTCGGTTGCCACTGAAAGCCTGGGCGGTTCGGCCGTTACCACCGGCAACATCCCGGTGACCGTATACGCTGCGACCTACAAGGCCAGTGTCGGTACCTCGGGCAGCGATACGCTGAACGGCAGCGAAGGCAACGACATCATGGTCGCCGACGTGTCTGGCCTGAACGTGGTTCAGGGCAAGAACTACAACATTGCCTTTATTGTCGACAGCTCGGGCAGCATGAGTGACAAGTCGATTTCGGACGCGAAGACACAGCTGGCCTCGGTGTTCAATACGCTCAAGGCCAGCCTGGGCTCCGATACCTCGGGCACGGTCAACATCTTCCTGGTGGACTTCGATACCCAGGTCAAGCAGAACGTGGCGGTGAACCTTGCCGACCCGAATGCCTTGAGCAAGCTGCAGAACGTACTGAACTCCATGGCAAGCGGCGGCGGTACCAACTACGAAGACGCGTTCAAGGCCACGGCCAACTTCTTCAAGAGCGCCATGGCCAGCAGTAACGCCAATGCGGAGAACCTGACTTACTTCATCACTGACGGCAAGCCGACCTACTACCAGAGCGGGGAGAATACCAACCCGCGGCTGTGGACCAATGGCAAGTACCTGGATGACGTGGTCAACGTCAACAACTACAAACTTGGTGATACCTTCAGTGGCTGGGCCGACTCGACTCACAAAGTCGAGATCAGCAGCAGTGGCACGGTCAAGGTCCTGACCTACAGCGAGAACAAGAAAGGTGAGTTGGTACTTCAGTCCACCAGCACCGTCGGCACCCTGCATGCTCAGGGCGATGGCACCTACGAGTTCTCCAGCCTGGACGGTTCTGGCTACGGTGAGTATTGGAACTATCAGGAGTCGGCAGCAGGCACCACCGCGAGCTTCAGCTTGCTCGGTGGCGTCAACGGCGTGAGTAAAGTGCAGGCCATCGGCTTGAATAGCGATGTCACGCTGAACGATCTGAAGCCGTACGACTCCGCTGGCAAACCACAGGCAGGCATTGATCCGTCGGATCTGGCCAAGGCGATTCTCGGCCATTCCGAGGCGATTCTGCCGGGCGCTGACAGCATCGATGGTGGTAACGGCAACGACATCATCTTCGGTGACCTGATTACTCTCAACGGTGTCGTCAGTGAGGGCTATCAGGCGCTGCAGACGTACGTGGCGCAAAAGAGCGGTGTCGAAGCCAGTTCCATCACCACCAGTAATGTCCACCAGTACATTACCGAGCACTACACCGAGTTCGATATCTCCGGTGCCAACGACGGTAAAGACTTGCTGTCCGGCGGCAATGGCAACGACATCCTCTTCGGTCAAGGTGGCGATGACGTGCTTGATGGTGGCAAGGGTAACGACATCCTGCTGGGCGGTAGCGGCAAGGACACCCTGATCGGTGGCCAGGGCCACGATATCCTGATTGGCGGCAGCGGTTCTGATACCTTCGTGTGGAAGGCTGGCGATACCGGCAATGACGTCATCAAGGACTTCAACGTAGGCGAAAAAGACAAGATCGACTTGAGCGACCTGCTGCAGAACGAGAAGGGCAGCACCATCGACAACTACCTGAAACTCACGACGGTGGACGGTACGACGACGCTGCAGGTCAGCAGCGAAGGCAAGCTCAATGCCGAAGGTGGCCTGGCCAACGCCGACGTGACCATCAAGCTGGAAGGGGTGAACTGGTCCAACACCACGATCAACTCGTTGATCAGCGGTGCTGACCCGACCATCATCATCCACAACAAGGACAGCTGATTGCTCATGCGCTAGCGGGCTGCCCTGCAGCCCGATTGCCGGCAAGCCGGCTCCCACAGGTACTGTGCAGCTCCTGAGAGTTGTGCGGTACCTGTGGGAGCTTGCTTGCCGGCGATTGGCCTCTGAGCGGCCACGGCTCTTTCCTGACATCCTGCGACAGCGCATACTCTGGCGCCGGCCCTGCGTGCCGGGCGATCTTTGCCTATGCTGCTGTCTACTATCAAAGGACTAACGTGACGAGGGACACCGCCATGTTCTACGTGCAACGCGATGCCGCCGGCCAGTTGCGGCGGGTAGAAGCGGCCGCTTTCGACCAGTTCACCGAAATGCTTCCCGCTGACCATGCCGATATCCAGGAATGGTTTGCCGATGACATCGTGGAAAACAGCCTCAACCAGCTCAAGCAAAGCGACCTGGACATGATTCGCGTGCTCGAGGACCTGATCGACGTGTTGACCGCCAAAGGGGTGTTCAAGATCACCGACCTGCCCCCCGGTGCGCAGGCCAAGCTGCTTAACCGTTCTACAGCGCGCAAGGCGCTCAGCAGCCTGAACAACCTCATTGATGAAGAAGAGCAGGGCGGGCTGATCTGACTGCGCAACGCCCTTACAGCAGTGCTATGGTTATTCGTTAACGGTATTTAAAATATAACTCTTATGACTTTATAGTCACCTCCACTGCGTACCCGTCGACCAATCGATGCGCCGCACGACTTGAACCCACACGGGAAATCCCCGTGCGTTTCTGATCGTTGCGCGCCATTGAAGTCGCGCACTGCGTGGGAGTGAAAAATGTCAGCCGCCTCGAACGCCTTGTCGATCATCGACAGCGCCCAGCCGCAACGCTTCGAAATCCGCCCGTTCTCCGGTGCCGTAGGCGCCGAGATCATCGGCCTGGACCTGGCCAGACCGGTCAACGCCGAGGATTTCGCCCGTATCCATCGCGCCCACCTCGACCACCATGTGCTGGTGTTCCGCGACCAGCGCATCAGCCCCGACCAGCAGATCGCCTTCAGCCGCCGCTTCGGCCCATTGCAGATCCATGTGCTCAAACAGTTCCTGCTCGCCGGCCATCCCGAGATCCTGATCGTTTCCAACATCATCGAAAACGGCCAGAACATCGGCCTGGGCGATGCCGGCAAGTTCTGGCACTCGGACCTGTCGTACAAGGAACTGCCCAGCCTCGGCTCCATGCTGCATGCCCAGGAGCTGCCCAGTGAAGGCGGCGATACCCTGTTCGCCGACATGCACAAAGCCTGGGACGCCGTACCCGCGGCCTTGCGCAACGTGGTCGAGGGCCGCAGTGCCGCTCACTCCTACACCGCCCGTTACGCCGAGACCAAGTTCGAAGGCAACTGGCGCCCGACCCTGACCGCCGAGCAGCTGGCGCAGGTACAGGAAGTCATCCACCCGGTGGTCCGTACCCACCCGGAAAACGGCCGCAAGGCGCTGTTCGTCAGCGAAGGCTTCACCACCCGCATCGTCGGCCTGCCAGATGACGAAAGCCGCGACGTGCTGAAACAACTGTATGCCCTGAGCGTGCTGGAGCAGAACATCTACCGCCATCAGTGGCAGCCCCACGACCTGGTGTTCTGGGACAACCGCTCGCTGATCCACCTGGCCACCGGCTGCCCCGCACACCTGCGGCGCAAGCTGTACCGCACCACCATCCAGGGCGATGCCCCGTTCTGACGACTGAGGAAACCCATCATGCGTAAATCCATCAGCCGCCTGGCGGCAAGCATTGGCCTGGGCGCAAGCCTGGTCGTCGGCAGCCTGGCGGCCCCCGCCACGGCGCAAGCAGAAGGCAAGATTCGCATCGCCGAGCAGTTCGGCATTGTCTACCTGCTGCTGAACGTAGTGCGTGACCAGCATCTGATCGAAAAACATGGCAAGGAGCAGGGCATCGACATCGAAGTCGATTGGGCCCAGCTGTCGGGTGGTTCGGCCGTCAACGACGCACTACTGTCCGGTTCGGTGGACATCGCCGGCGCCGGCGTCGGCCCGCTGTTGACCGTGTGGGACCGCACCAAGGGCCGACAGAACGTCAAGGCCGTGGCCTCGCTGGGCAACTTCCCGTACTACCTGGTCAGCAGCAACCCCAACGTGAAGACCATTGCCGACCTCTCCGACAAAGACCGCATCGCCGTACCGGCGGTAGGCGTTTCGGTGCAGTCGCGCTTCCTGCAGTACGCCGCCGCCCAGCAGTGGGGCGACAAGGAATACAATCGCCTCGACAAATACACCCTGGCCGTGCCGCACCCGGATGCCACTGCCGCGCTGCTGGCCGGCGGCACCGAACTCAACGGGCACTTCTCCAACCCGCCGTTCCAGGACCAGGTGCTGGCCAACAAGAACGTGCACGTGGTGCTCAACAGCTACGACCTGCTCGGCCCCAACTCGCCGACCTTGCTGTTCGCCACCGAGAAATTCCGCAAGGACAACCCCAAGACCTACAAGGCCTTCGTCGATGCGCTGGCCGAAGCTGCGGACTTCGCCCAGAAGGACAAGGCGGCCGCCGCCGATACTTACATCCGCGTGACCAAGGCCAAGATCGACCGCGACACGCTGATCAAGCTGATCGACAACCCGCAGTACGAGTTCACCGTCACGCCAAAGAACACCTACAAGCTGGCCGACTTCCTCTATCGGGTAGGCGCCATCAAGCACAAGCCGGAATCGTGGAAGGACTACTTCTTCCAGGATGAACGCCCGCTGCAGGGGAGCTGACCGATCATGACCGCCCCATTGCCAGGCCACACGGCCAGCAACCTGAGCCGTGTCGCCACGCCGCCCTTGCTCAAGGTGGATAACCTCAGTCTCGAATACCGCACCGCGCAACGCGTGGTGCGGGCCACCCACCAGGTCAGCTTCGAAGTCGACCGTGCCGACCGTTTCGTGCTGCTCGGCCCCTCCGGCTGCGGCAAGTCCACCTTGCTCAAGGCCGTGGCCGGGTTCATCTCGCCTCAGGAAGGGCAGATTCTGCTGCAGGGCCAGCCGGTCAACGGCCCTGGCCCTGACCGCATCGTGGTGTTCCAGGAGTTCGACCAGCTGCCGCCGTGGAAGACGGTGAAGCAGAACGTCATGTTCCCGCTGCTGGTGTCGGGCCAGCTGAAACGCGCCGAAGCCGAGGAGCGGGCATTGCACTACCTGGAAAAAGTCGGCCTGGCAGCCTTCGCCGATGCTCACCCGCACACCCTGTCGGGCGGTATGAAGGCGCGCGTGGCGATTGCCAGGGCCTTGGCCACGCAGCCGAAGATCCTGCTGATGGACGAACCGTTCGCGGCACTTGATGCGCTGACCCGACGCAAGATGCAGGAAGAATTGCTGCTGCTATGGGAAGAGGTGCGTTTTACCCTGCTGTTCGTTACTCACTCCATCGAAGAAGCACTGGTGGTCGGCAACCGCATCCTGCTGCTGTCGCCCCACCCGGGGCGGGTGCGCGCCGAAGTGCACAGCCACCAGTACGACCTGGGCAGCCTGGGTGGCAGCGACTTCCAGGCCAGTGCCCGGCGCATCCACCGTTTGCTGTTCGATGAGGCGGATGCGCCTGAACAGCCCGACGATCTTGGTTTCAACGATATCCGCATCGCCTACTGACAGGAGCTTCAGCCATGACCACTACACCTGTACGCCAGGAATACGAGGTGCAGCTGGAGCCCCTGCTCAGTGTGCCTTTGGAGCGCCAGCTACCGCTGGCGCAACGCCTGTGGCAGCACAGCTGGCTGCGCAAGGCGGTCATCCTGCTGGTGATCGCCGTGCTGTGGGAGGCCATCGCCCGTTACCAGGGCAACGATCTGTTGCTGCCGACCTTCCTGCAGACGGCCACGGCGCTGTGGGACGGACTGGTCAGCGGTGAGCTGCCGGCCAAGGTCGGCGTGTCGCTGGTGATTTTGCTCAAGGGCTACCTGCTGGGGATCATCCTGGCCTTCGGCCTCACCAGCTTGGCGGTGTCGACCCAGCTTGGGCGCGATCTGCTGGGCACGCTGACCTCGATGTTCAACCCGCTGCCGGCGATTGCCCTGTTGCCCCTGGCCTTGCTGTGGTTCGGGCTGGGTGACAACAGCCTGATCTTCGTGCTGGTGCACTCGGTGCTGTGGGCGCTGGCGCTGAACACCTATGCGGGCTTTCTTGGCGTGTCGGAAACCTTGCGCATGGCCGGGCGCAATTACGGCCTGAAGGGGCTGCGGCTGGTGCTGCATATCCTGGTGCCGGCGGCGCTGCCGTCGATCCTGTCGGGGTTGAAGATCGGCTGGGCGTTCGCCTGGCGCACACTGATCGCTGCCGAGCTGGTGTTCGGGGCCAGCAGTGGCAAAGGCGGGTTGGGTTGGTACATCTTCCAGAACCGCAACGAGCTATACACCGACAAGGTGTTTGCCGGGTTGGCGGTGGTGATCCTGATCGGCTTGCTGGTGGAAGGGCTGGTGTTCAATACCCTGGAGCGGTTGACCGTTCGCCGCTGGGGGATGCAGCGCTGACGCGCATGTGCTTGGTTGGCCCGATCGTCGGCTTGCCGGTGATCGGGCTGATGTTGTCGGCCCAAATGGCGTAACTCTGAAACACTTTCAAATATCTTCAAGCCGACTTGTCGCATAACTTGTAAGAAAATTCCTAATTTAGCATCGATCTCCGTAGAACGATTGCGTTGGAGTTTCTCCGAGCCTAGCCTGTTCCGCTCAATCGTTTACAAGGAACAGTAACCATGGCTTTCGACGCTTATATTCAAATCGCGGAAATCGCTGGCGAAGCAAAGGACGAGCAGTACAGCAACTGGATCGAAATCCTCGGCTACACGTTCGGCAGCAGCCAAAGCGCCTCCGCCACCGCCAGTTCCGCAGGCGGCGCCACTTCCGGGCGCACCACCCTGAGCAACCTCACCTTCACCAAGAACCTGGACAACGCCAGCTGCAAACTGCTCGAAGCCAGTTGCGCCGGGCAGCACCTGAAAGAGGTGAGGCTGGTCGTTTGCCGCGCTGGCGGCGATAAACTCAAGTACTACGAAGTGGTGCTCGAAGAAGTGATCATCGCCGACTACGCACAAAGCGCGCATGCCGGCGTACCGACTGAAATCATTCAGCTCGACTACGGCCGTATCAAGACCACCTACACCCGGCAGCAGCGTGTCGATGGTAGTGCCGGCGGCAATGTGACCGGTGGCTGGGACCGGATTGCCAACAAGAAGTTTGCGTGAGGACCGACCATGTCCGAGGCACGCAGCTTTATAAATCCCAAGGCGCAGAATTACGCGACCCTGAAGAACGATACACCGATGAACGCCAACCAGCAGGCCAAGTTCGATGTGCTCAATGGGCATATCGTCAACACCGTGGTCTTGGCCGGCGAACTGGTGATCGTCGGTGACCCCGATACTTCTTCCTGCACCAGCCATGAAGCCTTTCTCATGGGCAAGGCGGCTGGCATCCACCGCGACATCATGCTCAACGGGGGCGGTGTTGACGGTTTCATGCTGGATAACTTCGAGATGCTGCAAAGTCTACTGGCCCATGCATCGATGGGGGCAGGGGCAGCGAGCGATGGCTGGGCCAGGTATCTGGATGCAATCAAGAAGACGCTGGAACAGATCGAGCAACTGCACCGCGAGCATATGAGTGGTGGTGCGTTCAGGGCGCGAGAAGAGTTCTATGCCAAGCGTGTGGAGCTGTTCAGGACGTTGGACGAACAGCTGGGGAGGACCGCCGCCTATGGCTCGGGTCTACGAAATCAGGGATCGATCAAGCGGATGCTGCAGCTTTCCACCAAGCGTTATCTGAATGCTGGGGAGATATCCGGGTATGCAGAGAAGGTAACGGGGGTGGCGAAGGCTGCGAGTCTGATCAAGAAAGGGGCTTACATCGGGGTTGCGTTGGATGTAGCCGCTACTGGGCTGGAAATTAAAAAAGCTTGTACTCTGGGGCGGGAGGAGGAGTGTGCCAGAGCTAAGTACGTAGAAGGTGGTTCTCTGTTATTAGGTTTGACTGGAAGTAGTATTGGGGGCGCTTATGGCGGTGCAATCGCCACCGGGGCATGCGCGTTTGTGCTAGGAATTACAACAGGTCCTGGCTCTTTGGTTTGCGGAGTGGTCGGCGGGGCGGTTGGGGGAGCAGTCGGCGGCGAGATCTTTGGGGGATGGGGTGAAATTGCAGGTGATTTCCTATATCGCAAGGTTTCAGAATGACTATGTTTGAGCCTGGCCTGATTGTCTTGATGATCTTTGGCTTGGGAGTAATAACTCTGCTTGTCCTAGTTTATGTTGCTTATGCATGTTTAGATAGGGCTGAATCCCTTTTGGAGAAGTCTAGATATATACAGGGCGTTAAGGAAGGCTTTTTTCATGCTGGTATGCCGGGTAAGGTTTTACGTGTGTGCAGTATTGCCTTTCTTTTGACAATGCCAGGCCCCTACGTACAGCGTGGACTAGCAAACTCCGACGAGATAAAGAGATTTCCGAGGTCGCTGAGATTTTTGTTAATTGGGCTATGGCTAGCGTTGACGATTGAAGTCTTAGCTATGCTGGCGTTTCAGGCTTGGCTTTATTATGTTTGAATTGCCTTGAGTGGCAGTCGTAAGCTCTTTGGGCCTGAGAGACTTTGTGAGGGGAAAAGGGCTGGTTGATGCTCCAGAGGTACGAGCAGTAACTGAGTACATCGAAAGGCTACTGATTTCGCTGTGGCTCACGAACCTTGTCGTTGTCAGCATTTTGCATATGGGTAGGGGCTTTACGAAACTGATTGCCAGGCGACCACTCCTACGGCGATTTGCAATAATTTACGGTGAGTAATAAAGCGTGAGCAGTCTTGAGATGAATGTGGTCGCGATTTGTTTTTTCTGCTTGGGTATGGTTGCGCTTTTAGTGAAAATATATGTCGCCATAAGATATCTTGATGAGATTGAAGGGCTACTATCAAAAAGCGGTTTTGTATCGGGGAATAGGAAGCTTTATTTACACGCAGGCATCATCGGTAAGATTATGCGTATCTGTACCATATCAACACTTCTGAGCACGCCATACCTATTTGCTCGCAAGGGATTGGTTGACGAGGCGCAACTGCAGAACTTTCCGACGCGTATGAAAAGACTGCTTATAGTAACGTGGTGCACAATGTGTATTTCTTCAGTCGCATTCCTCGCGCTCGGGTCTTTTTAAGAAAGTGTTTGGAGGAAGCGCGCAGGCTACAGTGTGATGCGCGGTGCTCAATTTCGCCTTGCCTGAGGAAGCTTGCCGGGAAGATGGGAGCAACACGGTTGTTGGTTTGACCAGCTTGGGAGGCGAGTGTGTGGAAAGAGGATTGAATGAAATCGACAGTTGAAGTAATAGGAATGTCCATGTTGTTGATCTGGATAATGATCAGTGTGGGTATTATGATTTACCTAGCCTGCCGATATCTTGATTTGGTTGAATCGAACCTGTCGGGATGCAGTTATGTACGAGATAATCGGTTAAGTTTCTCATCAGCGGGTTTGCTAGGTAGAGTGTTGCGCATCTGTCTGGCCGCAAATATGCTTATGATGCCCGGTGTCTTTGTTAGCAAAGGTGTTGCGGATGCTTCCGAAATATTGCGCTTTCCAAAGGATCTGAAAATTAAAATTCTAGTTTCGTGGGGAGGGCTAATGACTTCTACGGTTATTTTTGTTGTTGCCCATAATGTTCTGAAGCTTTTAAGCTTGTCCAGTTGATTCTGTCGGCTTAATTTATTATTAATTGGAGGGGTAAAGTGCCACTTTGCTATAAGCGGCTTGTGCTCTACTTTCATCTCGCAATTGCAGGCCAGGTTCTTAGCCATGGGAAATCGAGACTTGCTGGTGGGTGAGCCTTAAGCTCAATGGCCATCCTGATACTGTGCAGCCGCTTCAACGAGTGTCCTGGCAATCTCCATGCGTAGCTGGCTGGGCTGCTCGATCACCACGCCTGCTCCCTGGCTCAGCACCCACCAGCGCAACCCCCAGCCATCTTCCACGGTGGCCCGCAGCCGATGGCCATGCTCCAGCGCTGTCAGTTGCATATCGACACTCAACGGCGCTTCGCGCAGCTGTCGGGCCAGCAGGTCGCTGACCCAGGCCTGTAGCTCGACCCCTTCACCTTGCGCCGGCTGCAGCGAACCACCGCGCAAAAAGCCCTGCAGATCGAAATTCCCACGCAACTCGCCAGCAACGTTCGCCGACCAGTGCCAGCCAAACGGAATGCTCTTGTCATTGCGCTCCAGTGGAAATATCAGCGACAGCTCATTGAGGTCGCGCTCGACAGTGCGTTTGCTGACAGTGAAGCCCACGTCACGCAGGCGCCATACCAGCTCGGCGCTGGTAATACCTGGGGAACGGCTGGGCAGCTGGCGCAGCAGCGCCCACTGCCGGCTGAGGGTGGCGCGAGTGGTGGCGAACGGCAAAAGATAACGTCCTTGTCTAGGCTTGCCGCAATAGGATGGCGGCAGGCGTGGGTCATGGCAATTGGCCACAGCCTGCTCAGATCAAGTAAGTCGCATTTGGTTGCCTGGTGCCGAATCGTTCGCGACAGGTTTTGACGCTACGTCACGCAGAATCACGCCTCATCACAGCCAAAGGTTGGGGCTGTGTGTCGTTCAATGAGGATGAACATGTCTGCTGCCAGCAATATCCATTCGCTGCTTGCCCGCCTTTTGCCCGAGCGGGTCATTGCCCCACCGGCCGCTGTCGGGAGGCGACAGCGACTGTTTGTCGGGATAGGGATGCCCAGTCAGCGTTCGCTGCTGGTCAGCCGCCTGGACGAAGCCAGCGACCTGCAGGCGGTGTATGTCGACCTGCGCCGCCAGGCCTTGCAAGGCAACGTGGCGGCGCTCAACGACCTTGGCTGGATCTGGCTCAACGGCAAATACTGGCGTGCTGACACCGTGTTGGCCGGCCACCTGTTGCGCATGGCGGCCCTGCAGGGCAATGCGGCGGCGTGGTTCAACCTTGGGCAGCAACATTACTTCGGCAAAGGCATCGAGCCCTCTTACGTGCAGGCGGCGGAGTGCTACCGGCAGGCGTTCGAGCGGGGCATGCTGCATGCTGCTGCCGCGCTGGGTGACCTGTACGAGGAAGAGGTGTGTAACGGCGGCCAGCAGTGGCAGGTCGACCTGGTGCAGGCTTACCAGTGGTTCCTGCGCGGGGCCGAGCGGGGCGAGGCACGCTGCCGTTTCGAGGTGGGTTACCGGTTGATGCACGGGTTGTACGTGGAGGCTGATCTCAAGGCTGCGTTGTACTGGCTGGAGCTGGCGGCAGCGGCGGGGGTGGTGCAGGCGGCCGAGGAGCTGGCGGTGCACTTCAGCAGCGGCGACGCGGTACGGTACCAGGAGTGGCGGGATCGGGCGGTGCAGATGGGCAGCACACTGGCCTTGACCATGAAGCTGGAAGACCAGATACAGCCCTGAATTTTCTGTTGCCTGTACCGACCCTTTCGCGGGCTCGCCCGCTCCCACAGGGATCGCACAAATTTCAGGTCCTGTGAGATCCCTGTGGGAGCGGGCAAGCCCGCGAAAGGGCCAGTACAGACAGAAGCATGAACAACATTTCACCCAAGCTATCCGTCACCCCAGGTTGACGACTGGGGTAGGCACAGGCGTATATTGATAGTTAGCAAACTATGAATGTCCTTGGTTCCTGTCATGTCCCTTGATCTCCTGCGCCTGCAAGTCAGCAGTGGCATGGTGGTTGCCGCCCGCCATTGGCGGCGTATCTGCCATACCGCCCTGACCGGTTACGGCATTTCCGAGGCCTGCGCCGCGCCGTTGCTGATGATCGTGCGCCTGGGCGACGGCGTGCATCAGGTGGCCGTGGCCCAGGCGGCCGGCCTGGAAAGCCCGTCGCTGGTGCGCCTGCTCGACCAACTGTGCAAGGCTGGCCTGGTATGCCGCAGCGAGGACCCGCTGGACCGCCGCGCCAAAGCCCTGAGCCTGACCGCCGAAGGCCGCGCCCTGGCCGAATCCATCGAAGCCGAACTGGTGCGCCTGCGCCGCGAGGTGCTGCATGGCATCGATCAGGCCGACCTGGAAGCCGCCTTGCGCGTGCTGCGTGCCTTCGAAGCTGCCGGCCTGGGCAACACAGGCGGGGCGGCATGAACGGTTTCTTCAGCTCGGTGCCCCCCGCCCGCGACTGGTTCTATGGCGTGCGTACCTTTGCCGCCTCCATGATCGCCCTGTACATCGCCCTGCTCATGCAGTTGCCGCGCCCCTATTGGGCCATGGCTACGGTGTATATCGTCTCCAGCCCGTTCCTTGGCCCCACCAGCTCCAAGGCCCTGTACCGTGCCGTGGGCACGCTGCTCGGCGCCGGCGGGGCGATTTTCCTGGTACCACCGCTGGTGCAGTCGCCGTTGCTGCTGAGCATCGCCATCGCCCTGTGGACCGGCACCTTGCTGTTCCTTTCGCTGAACCTTCGCACCGCCAACAACTACGTGCTGATGCTGGCTGGCTACACCTTGCCGATGATCGCCCTGGCTGTGGTCGACAACCCGCTGGCAGTGTTCGACGTGGCGTCTTCCCGGGCCCAGGAAATCTGTCTGGGGATCGTCTGCGCGGCGGTGGTCGGGGCGATCTTCTGGCCACGCCGGCTGGCGCCGGTTGTAGTCGGTGCCACCGGCAGCTGGTTCACCGAGGCGATCCGCTACAGCGACACCTACCTGGCGCGTGATGTCAGCGCCGACAAAGTTGGTGGCATGCGCGGGGCGATGGTCGCCACCTTCAACTCGCTGGAGCTGATGATCGGCCAGCTCGGCCATGAAGGCGCCGGTCCGCACACCCTGAAGAACGCCCGCGAGTTGCGCGGACGCATGATCCATCTGCTGCCGGTGATCGACGCCCTCGACGACGCCCTGGTAGCCCTCGAAGGCCGCGCCCCGGCTCAGTTCGCCCAGTTGCAACCGCTGCTCGATGCCGCCCGCGAATGGCTCAAGGGCACCGCCGACAGCGCCTCGGTCGCCCGCTGGACCACCCTGCACGAACAGATCGAGCGCCTGCAACCCGGTGCCGCTGCCCTCGACCAGCGCGCCGAACTGCTACTCTCCAACGCCCTGTATCGCCTGACCGAATGGGCCGACCTGTGGCAGGACTGCTGCAGCCTGCAACACGCCTTGCGCAGCGACGATGCCAAACCTTGGCGCGCGGTCTATCGCCACTGGCGCCTGGGCCGCCTGACGGCATTCTTCGACCGTGGCCTGATGCTGTACTCGGTGGCCTCCACCGTGCTGGCGATCATCGTCGCCTGCGGCCTGTGGATCGGCCTGGGCTGGAACGACGGCGCCAGCGCAGTGATCCTCGCCGCCGTGTCGTGCAGCTTCTTCGCTGCCATGGATGACCCGGCGCCGCAGATCTACCGGTTCTTCTTCTGGACGCTGATGTCGGTCATCTTCTCCAGCCTGTACCTGTTCCTGGTGCTGCCCAACCTGCACGATTTCCCGATGCTGGTGCTGGCCTTCGCTGTGCCGTTCATCTGCGTCGGCACCCTGACCGTGCAGCCGCGCTTTTACCTCGGCACTTTGCTGACCATCGTCAACACCTCGACCTTCATCAGCATCCAGGGCGCCTACGACGCCGACTTTTTCACCTTCCTCAACTCCAACCTGGCTGGCCCCGTGGGGCTGCTGTTCGCCTTCATCTGGACCCTGGTGATGCGCCCGTTTGGCGTGGAGCTGGCGGCCAAGCGCATGACCCGCTTCGCCTGGCGCGACATTGTCGAGATGACCGAGCCGGCCACCCTGGCCGAGCACCGCCAGGTCGGTGTGCAAATGCTAGACCGCCTGATGCAGCACCTGCCGCGCCTGTCGCAAACCGGCCAGGACAGCGGCGTGGCACTGCGCGACCTGCGCGTGGGGCTGAACCTGCTCGACCTGCTGGCCTATATGCCGCGTGCCGGCCAGCAGGCTCGCGAGCGCCTGAACACGGTGATCGAGGAAGTTGGCGCGCACTACGCCGCCTGCCTGCGCGCCGGTGAGCGTCTGCACGCTCCGGCCGCGCTACTGCGCAACATGGAGCGCGCGCGCCTGGCGCTGAACCTTGATGAGCTGTACGAGCGCGGTGATGCCCGCACCCACCTGCTGCACGCCCTGAGCGGCCTGCGCCTGGCGCTGCTGCCGGGCGTGGAGGTGATGCTCGAGCCAGCCGAACAACCGCAACTGCCCCCCGGCCTCGACGGAGCGCCCCTGTGATTGGTGAACTGGATATCAGCGGGGTATTCCTGCCCACGCTGCTGGTGATGATGTTTGGCACCTACCTGCTGTTCCTCGGAGTGCACGCGGTGCTGGTGCGCCTGCATTTCTACCGCCTGGTCTGGCACCGGGCGTTGTTCAACGTTGCCCTGTATGCCGTGCTGCTTGGTGCGGTGGACCACTTTTGCCGAAACCTGATGCTGCCATGAAAAAACCTTTGCTGACCCTGGGCCGTGTGGTCCTGACCTTGCTGGTAGTGACCTTCGCCGCCGTGCTCGTGTGGCAGATGGTGGTCTACTACATGTTCGCCCCCTGGACCCGCGACGGCCACATCCGCGCCGACGTGATCCAGATCGCCCCGGATGTGTCCGGGCTGATCCAGAAGGTCGAGGTGCGTGACAACCAGACCGTCAAGCGCGGCGATGTGCTGTTCACCATCGACCAGGACCGCTTCACCCTGGCCCTGCGCCAGGCCAGGGCGACCCTGGGTGAGCGCCAGGAAACCCTGGCCCAGGCCTCCCGCGAAGCGCAGCGCAACCGCAAGCTGGGCAACCTGGTAGCTGCCGAACAGCTGGAAGAAAGCCAGTCCCGCGAGGCCCGTGCCCGTTCCGCCGTCAGCGAAGCGCAGGTGGCTGTCGATACCGCCCAGCTCAACCTGGACCGCTCGGTGGTGCGCAGCCCGGTGGACGGTTACCTCAACGACCGTGCACCGCGTAATCACGAATTCGTCACTGCCGGCCGCCCGGTGCTGTCGGTGGTCGACAGCGCCTCGTACCACGTCGATGGCTACTTCGAGGAAACCAAGCTTGGCGGTATCCACATTGGCGATGCCGTGGACATTCGCGTCATGGGCGACAACACCCGCCTGCGTGGTCATGTGCAAAGCTTTGCCGCCGGTATCGAAGACCGCGACCGCAGCAGCGGCGCCAACCTGCTGCCCAACGTCAACCCGGCGTTCAGCTGGGTGCGCCTGGCCCAGCGTATTCCGGTGCGCATCGCATTTGACGAAGTGCCGCAGGACTTCCGCATGATCGCCGGGCGAACCGCCACGGTGTCGATCATCGAGGGCCAGCGCCCATGAAACAGCTGATCCTGGCAGGGCTGTGCCTCTCGCTGGGGGCCTGCATGATGGTTGGCCCCGACTACGAAGTACCGAAGGACGCGGCGGTGCAACGCAGCGACCTTAACGGCCCGCTGCGCCAGGATGCCGACAGCGTGGTATCGGCACCAGTGCCCGAGGACTGGTGGCAGCTGTACCAGGATCAACGGCTGAACGAGCTGGTGCGCCAGGCCCTGAGTGCCAACACCGACCTGCGTGTGGCGGCCGCCAACATTGCCAAGGCACGCGCCCAGGTCGAAGTTGCCGAGTCGCAAGGTGGCTTCAACGGCGGTGTCAAACTGGGCGCCCAGCGCCTGCAGGAGTCGGGTGAAGCCTTCCTGCTGCCCGAGAAAGTGCCGGTGGCCAACATCGGTGAGGCCATCATCAGTGCCTCGTACCAGTTCGACCTGTGGGGCACTTTCAAGCGTGGCACCGAGGCGGCCAAGGCCAATGCCGACGCAGTGCAGGCCGCCGCCGACACCGCCCGCATCACCCTGGTGGCGGACGTGGTCAAGGCCTACACCCAGGTATGCTCGGCCAACGAGGAATACCACATTGCCCGCGAGTCGCTCGACCTGCAGGAGCAGAGCGTGAAGCTCAACCAGCGCCTGCGCGATGCCGGGCGTGGCGACGAAACCCAGGTCACCCGCTCACAGACCCAGTTCAAATCCTTGCGCGCCGAACTGCCGCGCTTCAAGGCGGAGCGCGAGACCGGCATGTATACCCTGGCCGCTTTGTTGGCCAAGCCGGTCGACCAATTGCCTGCTGGCACTGCCGATTGTGCCGAGCTGCCGCACCTGAACCAGCTGGTGCCGGTGGGTGATGGCGCTGCGCTGCTCAAACGCCGCCCAGATGTGCGCCAGGCCGAACGCCAGCTGGCTGCTGCCACCGCCTACATTGGCGTGGCGACTGGTGCCCTGTACCCGGACATCAGCATCGGCGCCCAGGTTGGTACCATCGGTATTCTCGAGAACCTCGGTGATCCGTCGACTAACCGCTGGGGTTTCGGCCCGCAGATCAGCTGGACGATCCCCACCAACGGCACCCGCGCCCGCATTCGCATGGCTGAAGCCTCGACCCAGGCAGCCCTGGCGAATTTTGATGGGGTAGTGCTGAACGCCATTCGCGAGACCCAGACCCGCCTGGCGCAGTACAGCGCCTTGCTGGATCGGCGTGACGCGCTGGCCGAGGCTGAGAAATCGGCCAAGGAAGCAGCGGACCAGACGCACCGCTATTACCAGGCTGGGCGTGAGTCGTTCCTGGCCGACCTGCAGGCGACGCGGACCTATACCGACATGCGCGCGCAGCTGGCGGCGGCCAATAGCCAGGTGGCGCAGGGACAGATTGGGGTGTTCCTGGCGTTGGGTGGGGGGTGGAAGGATACGGGTAGGCATTGAGGTAGGGCTGCCATGTGCCTGTCTTAAGCTCTTCAGCGCTTATGAGATCGAGCGCCGCCCGCGCGGCGCTTCGCGGGACAAGCCCGCTCCCACATTTGTTTCGGGCCAGTCACTCCTGTGAGGCCGCCTCTGCCCGCCTTGTTTGTTTCCTTCCAAATCGGCAGCGCCGCTGCTCTTCATCAATCTTCAGTCATGCACCCAGGGTGCGAGTGCGGAAGTGGCAGGAGTAATTGTCCCGAAACAGATGTGGGAGCGGGCTTGCCCCGCGAAGCGCCGCGCGGGCGGCGCTCGATCTCATAAGCGCTGAAGGACTTAAGACAAGCACCTCGCAGCCCCTACGCGATTCCCTTGCGTCCGTAAGACATTTCCGAACCTGAAACCAAATGCTTCAGTTCGGATGCCCTGTCGAATTATCCTACAGCACCTGTCGGAAGGTGCTGTCTTGGCTGGGAAGTGTTCCCGGCCTACTGTCGTGGGGTCGCCTCGCAAGGCGATCGGGCGTGAGACACCCGGATTTCATTCGGTAGCACCGCTTTATGGCGGTCGTGTGCGGACAGGCTTCGGCCTGGCCGGGGTTACCGTATGTCCCGTGTCTCACACCGTACACGACTGCCACCCAACTTCGTGAGACAAGGAGGAGAGCAGTTCAATCCCCCATACGGAGTTCCGCCATGAACAAGCTCGTCCCCGATCCACCAGTTACCAATCTGCTTCTGCTCGATCCTCCCGCGCTCTCACTAATCGATCCACTCAGCCCCAAAGACGGCGAAGAGCTGATCAGCGCCCTCACCCTGACCATCGACCACACCACCACAGTCCTGCTCGACAACCCTCCCGGCGACATGCGCAATGCCATGGGCATGAACATTCGTTTGCTCTGCCGCCTGATCAATGCCGTGTGCGACCGCACCCATGCAACCCACCGCGATCAAGGAGCGACCCGATGAGCAATGACCCCAGAGATTCTGCAACCGCCGGGGTGGAAACCTTCGACCTGTTCCGCCTGCAGCCAAACGTACCGTTCAGCCATGCTTTTTCGCAGTTATCGGTGTTACTCGGCTGTATCCGCCACCTGACCACCGAGGCGGAGATGGAGAATGACCGCATTGCCGGTAGCGCTGCGCGGATACTCAGCGAGATGGCCAAGGCCTTGATCGATGATATGGAGCGGGGGATGAACAAGGTTCTTCAATAGCCATCAGGAACCTAGGGCCGCTTCAGGAGGCTCCGCGTTAGGGCTGGAAGGGATCGTCGTTAGAGGTTCTTCGCCTGTGAGATCGAGCGCCGCCCGCGCGGCGCATCGCGAGCAAGCTCGCTCCTACATCTGTTTCGGGCCAATTATTTCTGAGGCAGGGGCGCGCGGCCCCTTTTTATTCACCTCGATATTGCGTGGGACAAACAAGGCGATCGCGCGCTGGCACAGGCGACACTGGCCCGAAACAAATGTAGGAGCGAGCTTGCTCGCGATGCGCCGCGCGGGCGGCGCTCGATCTCACAGGCGAAGAACCTCTAACGGCGGACATCCCACTTCATCAGATTTGTACCAAGATTTTTCATGAAATCCGCCCAGCACCCTTGAGCGAAGCTAAGTGGAAGTGAACAATGTTCTCTTTCGCATTTCCTTCGAGAGTGGCCATGAAAACCCGTTCCCGTCTGCTCGCCTGGCTGCCGGCTTTATTGCTCGGCCCGGTACTGGCGCTGTGCAGTACCCTGGCGCTGGCCGAAGCCCCCGCCGAGGCCACCAAGGCTTTGCACCTGCTCGACTACATTGGCGCCGACTACCCGCCGACCGTGCAGGATGGCAAGGTCATCGACGATGGCGAATACCGCGAGCAGCAAGAGTTCAGCGCGGTATTGGCTGAGCTGGTGAAGGGTCTGCCTGCCAATACCGAGCAAGCGGCACTGGAGCAGGGCATCCAAGCGCTGCGCCAGGCCATCGACCAGCGCCAGGACGGCCCGGTGGTGGCCAAGCAGGCCCGCCAACTGGGCGCGCGCCTGGCAGTGGCCTATGAGGTCAGCCAGGCCCCGGTAATCACCCCGGACCCGGCCCGTGGTGCTTCGCTGTACGCACAAAACTGCGCGATCTGCCACGGTGAAACCGGTGCCGGTGATGGCCCGGCCGGCGTGGGCCTTGAGCCTGCACCCGCCAACCTGCGCGATGTATCGCGCCTCGACCAGTTGAGCCTGTTCGACCTCTACAACACCCTGGCCCTGGGCATCGATGGCACCGAGATGCCGTCCTTTGCCGACCAGCTGGATGACCGCCAGCGTTGGGACGTGGCTGCATACATTGCCGGTTTCACCGCCAATCCACAGCCTGGCAAAGGCGACAAGACCTGGAACATCGCCGACCTGGCCCGGCAGACCCCGGCCGAAGTCGCCGTCAGCGAAGGCGCCACGGCCGTGGAGGCTTTCCGCGCCCAGCGCGCCCAGCCGCCGCAGGTCAAACGTGGCCCGGCACAATTGCTCGAATACACCGCCAGCACCCTGGACAAGAGCCTGGCGGCCTACCGCGCAGGTGATCACGATCAGGCCTATGACCTGTCAGTAGCGGCCTACCTGGAAGGCTTCGAGCTGGTGGAAAGCTCGCTGGACAACATCGATACCCAGGCGCGCAAGGACACCGAAAAATCGCTGATGGCCTACCGTCAGTCGCTGCAGGACGGCTTGCCCGTGGCCCAGGCCGAACAACGCCTGAGCGAAGCCAAGGCCAAGCTGGAGCAGGCTTCCAGGCTGCTGGGCAGCGATGGTCTGAGCTGGTCGCTGAGCTTTGTATCCGGCTTGCTGATCTTGCTGCGCGAAGGCCTGGAGGCGATTCTGGTGCTGGCGGCGATCCTGGCCTTCCTGCGCAACACCGGCCAGCAGTCGGCAGTGCGCAGCGTCAACATTGGCTGGGGCCTGGCGCTGGTCGCCGGTTTCGCCACCTGGGCCCTGGCGGCCTACGTGATCGACGTCGGTGGCGCCCAGCGCGAGCTGCTGGAAGGCTGCACGGCGCTTTTCGCCGCGGTGATGGTGCTGTGGCTTGGCGTGTGGATGCACGACCGCCGCCATGCCGCCGCCTGGAAGGACTACATCAAGAGCAGCCTGGTCAGTGGCGGCGGACGCTTCGGTTTTGCCGTGCTGGCGTTCTTCTCGGTATACCGCGAACTGTTCGAAGTGATCCTGTTCTACGAAACCCTGTGGCTGCAGGCCGGCCCGGCCGGGCACCAGGCGGTACTGGCGGGCGGTGCCACGGCGCTGGTGCTGCTGGTGGGGTTGGCCTGGGTAATTCTGCGTGGTTCGGCCAAGCTGCCGCTGTCGCTGTTCTTCAGCATCAACGCCGCGCTGCTATGTGCCTTGTCGGTGGTGTTCGCCGGGCATGGCGTGAAGGCACTGCAAGAGGCCGGGGTGCTGGGCACGCGGCCGGTGGCGTTCTTCGAATTCGACTGGCTGGGGATCCACGCCGATGCCTACTCGCTGTCAGCGCAGGCGCTGGCCTTGCTGGCCATCGTGTTCCTGTACGGGCGTTCGCGCCTGGCGGAAAGGCGCAGGGCAACGGCTAACTGATCGCCTGACAGGCTGGCGCGGCCCCCTGTGGGCGCGGGCTTACCCGCGAAGCAAGCGGCGCGGTGTATGGCACCGGCTTCGCCGGTGTCCGCGGCTAAAGCCGCTCCCACAGGGACCGCGCGAGTTTCAAAGTTTGAGCAAGACCGCCATTCAAGCCGGCTGTGGCGCCTTGAGAATGTTCTGCAGCAACTGGACACTTTCGACAGCGTCATGACCCAAGCTGGTCAGGTAGCCGCCATCAGGTTGATCGGTCAGCCCCTTTTCATGCAGGCGTTGCGCGGCGGCCACCAAGGCAGGGGAAGCGTTCTTGTGAATCTTGATGCCTTCCTGGCTGCTGTCGTGCTTGAACAGCGAAAGGACTTCCAGTTCAGCGATCAGATCGGGGGTAAAAGGCATGGCGACTCCTGACTTCCAGACAAGGATGACGGCACCGTTCTACGGTGCCTGATCTTCGAGTGTAGCCGGGTTATTCGTCCTCGCCTTGATCCATCTCAGGCGGTAACTCTGGCAGCGCCCGCAGCGCGCTTTCATACCACTCGCTGTTGAACGCGCGGTCTTCCACCAGCATGTTGTCGATCTCGAAGGCCAGCACATGGGCCATCAGGTTGAGAATGTCTTCACGCTCATAGCCAACCAGGGTCAGCTTGTTGAAGGTGGCCTTGGCCGCAGGCGGCTCGCCGCTTTCTATCTGGTTCTCGATAGCCTGGGTCAGCGTTGCCTCGGCGAAGGCTTCGTCGTCGTCATTGTCGATGTCGGTGGGCTCGCTCATGGCGGTACTCCTGGGATGGGATGCACAGTGTGCCACGCCTGTGGCAGCAATGCCCGGGCATTGACGGGGTGCATGACGCTGGTCAGGGGGCGGCTGATCGGTCTATAAAAGCCGGGCCAACCCCTTACGGCCTGGAGGCTGTTACCTCATGCTCAAGCTTTATGGATTCTCGGTCAGCAACTACTACAACATGGTCAAGCTGGCCCTGCTGGAAAAAGGCCTGCCCTTCGAGGAAGTCACCTTCTATGGCGGCCAGGCGCCACAGGCGCTGGAAGTGAGCCCGCGAGGCAAGGTGCCGGTGCTGCAGACCGAACACGGCTTCCTCAGCGAAACCAGTGTGATCCTCGACTATATCGAGCAGACCCAGGGCGGCAAGGCGCTGCTGCCGGCCGACCCGTTCGGGCAAGCCAAGGTGCGTGAGCTGCTCAAGGAAATCGAGCTGTACATCGAGCTGCCGGCGCGTACCTGTTACGCCGAGTCTTTCTTTGGCATGTCGGTAGAGCCGCTGATAAAGGAAAAAGCCCGTGCCGACCTGCTGGCCGGTTTTGCCACGCTCAAGCGCAACGGCCGCTTCGCACCCTATGTGGCGGGTGAGCAACTGACCCTGGCAGACCTGATGTTCTGCTTCTCGGTCGATCTGGCCTGTGCCGTGGGCAAGAAGGTGCTGAACATCGACTTCCTGGCGGACTTCCCGCAGGCCAAGGCGTTGTTGCAGCTGATGGGCGAGAACTCGCACATGGCGCGGATCGTGGCGGACAAGGAGGCGGCGATGCCGGCCTTCATGGAGATGATTCGTAGCGGAAAACGCTGAGAACAGTGTTGGGGCATTCGCGGGTAAACCCGCTCCCACAGGTACAGCACTGCTTTTGAAGCCTGTGCAATACCTGTGGGAGCGGGCGTGCCCGCGAACGAGGGCGAAGCCCTCGCAATGGGCCTTAACGCGAAGCCAGCAGCGCCTTGCCGCGGGCCACGGCGGCACGCACCTGCGCCGGTGCGGTACCACCAATGTGGTTACGGGCATTCACCGAGCCTTCCAGGGTCAGCACGGCAAACACGTCCTGCTCGATCTGGTCGCTGAACTGGCGCAGTTCGTCCAGGCTCATTTCGGCCAGGTCCTTGCCGGTGTCCACGCCATACTTCACCGCGTGGCCCACGATCTCGTGGCAGTCACGGAACGGCAGGCCACGGCGTACCAGGTAGTCGGCCAGGTCGGTGGCGGTAGAGAAGCCGCGCAGGGCCGCTTCACGCATGATGGCATGCTTGGGCTTGATTGCCGGGATCATGTCGGCAAAGGCACGCAGCGAGTCGCGCAGGGTGTCGGCGGC
The DNA here is from genome assembly GCF_044762545.1 of Pseudomonas sp. NPDC096925. Classification (NCBI taxonomy): domain Bacteria; kingdom Pseudomonadati; phylum Pseudomonadota; class Gammaproteobacteria; order Pseudomonadales; family Pseudomonadaceae; genus Pseudomonas; species Pseudomonas sp. NPDC096925. The sequence continues at coordinate 24,973 of NZ_JBIWEM010000008.1, forward strand.
GTCGAACAGCGGTTCCTTGTCTTCCTGGTTGTCCTTGTTGTAGGCCAGCGGCTGGCCTTTCATCAGGGTCAGCAGGCCGGTCAGGGCGCCGAACACGCGGCCGCTCTTGCCACGTACCAGTTCTGGCACGTCCGGGTTCTTTTTCTGCGGCATGATCGAGCTGCCAGTGCAGAAGCGGTCTGGCAGGTCGATGAACTGGAACTGCGCGCTGGTCCACAGCACCAGCTCCTCGGAGAAGCGCGACAGGTGCATCATCGCCACGCTGGCGGCGGCGCAGAATTCGATGGCGAAGTCGCGGTCCGACACGCCATCCAGCGAGTTGCCGGCCACGGCTTCGAAGCCCAGCAGCTTGCAGGTGAGTTCGCGGTCGATCGGGTAGGTGGTGCCGGCCAGTGCGGCGCTGCCCAGGGGCATGCGGTTGGCACGCTTGCGGCAGTCGACCAGGCGCTCGTAGTCGCGGCTGAGCATTTCGAACCAGGCCAGCAGGTGGTGGCCGAAGGTGACCGGCTGGGCCGTCTGCAGGTGGGTGAAGCCGGGCATGATGGTTTCCGCTTCACGCTCGGCCTGCTCCAGCAGGCCCTGCTGCAGGCGGGTGATTTCGGCCAGGATCAGGTCGATTTCGTCACGCAGCCACAGGCGGATGTCGGTGGCCACCTGGTCGTTGCGGCTACGGCCGGTGTGCAGCTTCTTGCCGGTGATGCCGATACGGTCGGTCAGGCGTGCCTCGATGTTCATGTGCACGTCTTCGAGATCGACGCGCCAGTCGAAGGTGCCGGCCTCGATCTCGCCCTGAATGGTCTTCAGGCCATCGATGATGGTGTCGCGCTCGGCATCGCTGAGCACGCCGACCTGCGCCAGCATGGTGGCATGGGCGATCGAACCCATGATGTCGTGGCGGTACAGGCGCTTGTCGAAATCGACCGAGGCGGTGAAACGGGCGACGAAGGCGTCGACGGGCTCACTGAAGCGGCCGCCCCAGGACTGATTGGTCTTGTCGGTGCTCATGGATTCACTCATTGCAGGCGTGAACGAAAAAGAGGCGCCGATGATAGCAGGGTTGGGCTGGCCGCCGCAGGGCGCTGGTCGAGAGAAATGCACGGAAAACGGCAGAGAAGGATTTGCAGGAATGAACGGCAGTGTTCCACGGACCGTCTACAGTTGGACTGAGGACTGGCAGTGAATCTGCCAGCCGAGTGAATCTTTGGCCATCGCACCGGTCTAGAGCGTGACCTTAGTGTCGCTCGAACCATACCTGTCTACGCTATACCTGTGCGAGACTCATTCAGGAATCCAGCGCAATTATGAATGTCCTGATCGTTGATGACGAACCCCAAGGCCGTGAGCGCCTTAGCCGGCTGCTCGGCGAACTGGAGGGTTACACCGTGCTGGAGCCTAGCGCCACCAACGGCGAGGAGGCCCTGGCGCTGATCGAAAGCCTCAAGCCCGATGTGGTCCTGCTGGACATCGGCATGCCAGGCCTGGATGGCCTGCAGGTTGCTGCCCGCCTGTGCGAGCGCGAGGCGCCGCCGGCGGTGGTGTTTTGCACCGGGGACGATGAATATGGTGCCGAGGCTTTCAAGGACAGTACCCTCAGCCATGTGACCAAACCTTTCCAGGCCCAGGCCTTGCGCGATGCCTTGCGCAAGGCCGAAAAGCCCAACCGCGGCCAGTTGGCGGCGCTCACCCGACCAGGTAATGAAGGTGGCGGCCCGCGTAGCCACATCAGTGCCCGTACGCGCAAAGGCATCGAGCTGATCCCTTTGCCCCAGGTGATCTACTTCATTGCCGACCACAAGTACGTGACCTTGCGCCACGAGGCCGGAGAAGTGCTGCTCGACGAGCCGCTCAAGGCCCTGGAAGACGAGTTTGGCGAACGCTTCGTGCGTATCCACCGCAACGCGCTGGTCGCCCGTGAGCGTATCGAACGCCTGCAGCGCACCCCGTTGGGGCATTTCCAGCTGTACCTGAAAGGCCTGGACGGGGACGCCCTGACCGTCAGCCGGCGCCATGTGGCCGGTGTGCGCAAGATGATGCAGACCCTCTGAGCCCTTTGCGCAAGTCTGTGGATTTGCTCGGGCCTTGTGGGAGCGGCCTTGTGTCGCGAAAGGGCCGCAAGGCCGCTCCCACAGCAAACCACACATGGCCTGTTGATCCGTATCTGCTAGCGATACCGGCGATGCTGTTATCATCGACAGCATTTCTCTGGATCGGGGCGTTCCATGTCCACTCGCGAAATCCGCATTGCCACCCGTAAAAGTGCCTTGGCCCTGTGGCAGGCCGAATACGTCAAAGCCCGCCTCGAGCAGGCCCACCCCGGTCTGCTGGTAACCCTGGTGCCCATGGTCAGCCGTGGTGACAAGCTGCTCGACGCCCCGCTGGCGAAGATTGGCGGCAAGGGCCTGTTCGTCAAGGAACTGGAAACCGCCTTGCTGGACAATGAAGCCGACATCGCCGTGCATTCGATGAAGGACGTGCCCATGGACTTCCCCGAAGGCCTGGGCCTGTACTGCATCTGCGAGCGCGAAGACCCGCGCGATGCCTTCGTCTCCAACCGCTTCGCCAGCCTCGACGCGCTGCCGGCCGGCAGCATCGTCGGTACCTCCAGCCTGCGCCGCCAGGCCCAGTTGCTGGCGCGTCGCCCGGACCTGCAAATCCGCTTCCTGCGCGGCAACGTCAACACTCGCCTGGCCAAGCTGGATGCCGGTGAATACGACGCCATCATCCTTGCTGCCGCCGGTCTGATCCGTCTGGGCTTCGAAGACCGCATCACCTCCACCATCAGCGTCGATGACAGCTTGCCGGCTGGCGGCCAGGGCGCGGTGGGCATCGAGTGCCGCAGCGCCGACCACGAAATTCACGCGCTGCTGGCGCCGCTGCACCATGCCGACACCGCCGACCGGGTGGTGGCCGAGCGTGCCTTGAACAAACGCCTGAATGGTGGCTGCCAGGTGCCGATTGCCTGCTATGCGGTACTGGAAGGTGACCAGCTGTGGCTGCGTGGCCTGGTTGGCCAGCCCAGCGGCGGCACGCTGCTGGTGGCCGATGCCCGCGCGCCCCGTACTGCCGCCGAAACCCTGGGTGTGCAAGTGGCCGAGGACCTGCTGGGGCAGGGTGCCGAGGCCATCCTCAAGGAAGTCTACGGCGAGGCCGGCCACCCGTGAGCCAGTGGCGCCTGTTGCTGACCCGGCCTGCCGAGGACTGTGCGGCACTGGCGCAAAGCTTGGCGGCGGCGGGGGTGGGCAGCAGCTGCCTGCCGCTGTTGGCGATCGAGCCCGTCACCGTGGGTAACCAGCAACGCCTGTTGCTGGAAGGCCTGCAGGGCTTCCAGGCGATCATCGTGGTCAGCAAGCCGGCTGCCCGGTTGTTGCTTGAGCAACTGGCCAAGGCCGGCCTGCAGCCACCCGTGCAAGGCTGGTTCACTGTGGGCGAGGCGACCGCCGCCGTGCTGCAGGGTGCGGGCCTGGCGGTGAGCGTCCCGCCACGTGGTGATGACAGCGAAGCGTTGCTGGCGCTGCCAGCCCTGCGCCAGGCAGTTGCTGTGCCGGCGCCACGGGTCTTGATCGTTCGTGGCGTCGGAGGTCGCGAACTGCTGGCAGAGCGTCTTGCAGAGCAAGGTGCTAGTGTCGATTATCTGGAACTGTATCGTCGCTGCCTGCCGGCTTACCCGGCGGGCACCCTGATGCGCCGCATCGAAGCGGAACGCCTCAATGGCCTGGTGGTCAGCAGTGGGCAGGGTTTTGAACACTTGCAGCAGATGGCCGGTGCCGACTGGCTGCAGCTGGCGCGTCTGCCGCTGTTCGTGCCCAGCCCTCGGGTCGCCGAACAGGCCAGGGCCGCCGGGGCCCAACAGGTTGTGGATTGCCGTGGCGCCAGTGCCACGGCCTTGCTGGCAGCCGTGCAGCGCAGCGCTGCACCTGCCTCTTAAGGCGCTAAGCTGAACGCGATGCGCCCCCATGCAAAGGATGGATACGTGAGCGAGACTGTCTTGTCCAATAACGATCAGCCGTCGGCACAAGCGCCGGCGGAACCCGTCACCACCCCACCTGCCAAGCGCTCCGGCAGTGGCCTTGCAACGCTGGCCCTGCTGTTGGGTGCGGCCGGGGTGGCGGTAGGTGGCTGGGGTGTCTGGCAGGTGCGTCAACTGCAAGGCAGCGAATTCAACCAGGGCCAGCACATCGAGGCGCTGAATCAGCGCGCCGAGGCCCTGCAGCAGCGTGAGCAGCAGATCAGCGCGCAACTGGCCAGCCTGCCGGCGGCCAGCGAGCTGGAAGACCGCCGCCGCCTGGTAGCGCAGTTGCAAGGCGACCAGCAACGCCTCAGCCAGCGCCTGGAAACCGTGCTGGGCGAAAGCCGCAAGGAATGGCGCCTGGCCGAAGCCGAGCACTTGCTGCGCCTGGCCACCCTGCGCCTGTCGGCGCTGCAGGACATCACCAGTGCCAAGGCCTTGGTCGAGGGTGCTGACGAGATCCTGCGCGAGCAGAGCGATCCGGGTGCCTTCGCCGCCCGTGAGCAGCTGGCGCGTAGCCTGGCCACGCTCAACAGCACCCAGCAACCGGACCGTACCGGCTTGTTTCTCAAACTGGCCGCGCAGCGCGAGCTGGTGCAGCAACTCAGCGCCCAGTCGCCGGAGTTCGAAACCAATGCCGACGCCCTGGGCGCCCTGACCGCCGATGGTGATGGCGCCAGTCGCCTGTCCCAGTGGTGGGCCGAGATCTCCAAGTACTTCCAGATCGACTTCAACGCCGATGACAACGTGCGGCCGCTGCTGGCCGGGCAGCAACTGAACCAGCTGCGCCTTGCCCTGAGCCTGACCATCGAACAGGCCCAGTGGGCAGCGCTCAATGGCGATAGCAAGGTCTACACCCAGGCGTTGGACGACGCCCGTAGCGTGCTGCTGGCCAACTTCAACGCCGACAACCCGCAAAGCAAGGCCATGCTTGACAGCCTCAATGCCCTGGCCGAGCAGCCGGTGTCGGTGGTTACCCCCGACCTCAGCGAAAGCCTGGCCGCAGTACAGGCCTATATCCAGCGCCGCCACCTGCCGGCCGAGGCTGAAGGGGGCAAGCCATGAAGCGTGTCTACCTGCTGGCCGTGCTGGCGATTGTGGTCGCGGCGGCGCTGGGTATTGCGGTCGCCAAGCACAGCGGCTACGTGCTGATCTCCTATGGCAGCTTCCGCTACCAGTCGGGGTTGTGGGCGGCCCTGGCCGGCTTGCTGGCGGTGGTGCTGCTGCTGTGGCTGGTGCGCTACCTGGTCGGCCTGGTGCTGACTTCCAGCGGCGTGGTCAACCCATGGTCGCGGCGTAATCGCAGCCGGCGCGTTCGCCTGGCCATCGAGCAAGGCCAACTGGACCTCGCCGAGGGCCGTTGGGCCAGCGCCCAGCGCCACCTGCACCGTGCCGCAGAGGCCGAGCGCCAGCCGTTGCTGTATTACCTTGGTGCCGCGCGTGCTGCCAACGAGCAAGGCCGAACCGAAGACAGCGATAACCTGCTGGAGCGTGCCCTGGAGCGCCAGCCGCAAGCGGAACTGGCTATCGCCCTGACCCATGCGCAGTTGCAGATGGACCGTGGCGAAAGCGATGGCGCCCTGGAAACCCTGCTGGCCATGCAGGAGCGCCACCCGCACAACAGCCAGGTGCTGCGCCTGCTGCAGCGGCTCCACCTGGAGCGCGGCGACTGGTCGGCACTGATCCGCCTGCTGCCCGACCTGCGCAAGGGCAAGGTGCTGCCAGCCGCCGAACTGGCTGCCCTGGAGCAACGTGCCTGGGGCCAGAACCTGAGCCTGGCCACCACCCGTGGCGAGGACGCGCAAAGTGCCCGTCAGGCCCTGGAGCGCGCCTGGCAGCAACTGACCGCTGCCCAGCGCCAGGAGCCACAGCTGGTGCTGGCCTACGCCGAGCAATTGCGCCAGGTGGGTGCCCAGAGCGAAGCCGAACAAGTGCTGCGCACCGCCCTCAAGCGTGAATACGAAAGCCACCTGGCCCGCCTGTACGGCCTGGTGCGCGGCGATGACCCGGCGCGTCAGCTGCAAACTGCCGAAGGTTGGCTCAAGGCCCACCCGCAGGACGCCAGCCTGCTGCTGACCCTGGGTCGTCTGAGCCTGCAGAACCGCTTGTGGGGCAAGGCGCGCGACTACCTGGAAAGCAGCCTGCGCATGGAGCGCAACCCCGAGGCCTGCGCCGAGCTGGCGCGTCTGCTTGCCGGCCTTGGCGAGACCGAGCGAAGCAACCAGCTGTTCCAGGAGGGCCTCGGCCTGCTGGACGAGCGCCTGCTAGCCCTGCCTTTGCCAGAAGGCGTGCGCGCCTGACCTACCCCAGAGCCCGTGCCAAGGCGCGGGCTCCGGGGGCGGGTAACTTGTCTCTCGATGTAAGTTCGATCTGCAGTCCATTTCTTCAGACGCTTCCTACCGCATGGCTGGAAATTTCCTTCGCGATTCAGCGACTTGTCATTGCTGTCGCGCCTTGAAACAAAGCGTGTCTTTCCTCTACCGTTTCAAGCCACTTCATTATCCCGGGACCTTCACCGCCCATGCTGCCGGCCCGTTTGCGCACCTTTTTTCTACCTGCCTGCCTCGCTGCACTGGCGGTACTGGCCGCGTCCTTCCACCTGGAAAACGTCCTGGGGCTGGTGCCTTGCCCGTTGTGTTTCAGCCAGCGGCTGCTGCTTGGCGTGTACGCGCTGCTGTGCCTGGCGGCAGTGCTACAGGCACCGGGTACGGCGGGCATTCGCTGTTACGCGCGGGCGACGCTGGGCTGTTCGCTGACCGGTGCGTTGCTGGCAGCACGGCATGTCTGGTTGCAAGGGGCTGACGGGGCCATCCCTGTCTGCCCGGTGCCGATCGGGCGGCTGTTGGAACAGTCCTGGGGCGAGGCGGCTCGGCAACTGTTGTTCGGTGGCCCGGATTGCAACTCGCTGACCTGGAGCTTTCTCGACCTGACCTTGCCCGAGTGGAGCCTACTGGCTTTTCTGCTTTTGGCGGGGCTGCCCTTGAGCTGCCTGCTGGCGTATCGTTTCCGCACCCTGGCGAAAACATGACCTGGCGCAAGGCTGGCGCCATTGGCGCGACCAATGGCCGTGTAACAGGTTATTAAACACTTGTATGAACTTTGTCCGCTGCGTACCTTGAAGGGCAGCACGCACGGGAATAATCTCCCAGCACGCATACCGAAAACACAACTGCTCGATGCCGCCTGCTGATGTCACCTTTGTGCTGCACGGTCGTGGTGCGAGGTGCAGCGGCATCTACCCAGAAGGGAAGAGATCGCCATGCTCGATAGTTGTCAGAACGCTCAGGAACGCTGGGGTGGGGTTCACAAACTGATCGACCGCTGGCTGGCGGAGCGCAAGGAACTGGTGCAGGCTTTCCGCGCACTGCGCGATGCCAAGCCGGCCTTCGCCGACAAGGACACCAACGGGGAGTTTTGCGCGCTCCTTGTCGACTACGTTTCGGCGTGGCATTTCGAGGTCTGCGAGCAGTTGGTCAGTGAGGCCAAGGCTTTCGGAGACGAAAAAGCGCTGAAGCTGGCCGAAGAGATCAACCCACGGATCAACGACAGTACTCAGATCGCACTGGCCTTCAATGACCATTGCGCCAAGGGTGAGTGCAAGGACACCGAACGCTTCGCCGAGAAACTGGCCAAGTTGGGCGGGCTGTTGCACGAGCGCTTCGAACTTGAAGACTGCCTGATCGAAGTGCTGCACAACGCGCACAAGGAAGAAGGCGCGGTCCAGGCCTGAGGGTTGGCGTCAGTCGCCAACCGCCAGCAGTTCGATCTCGAACACCAGGGGTGTGTAGGGTGCTATCAGGTCCCCTGCGCCCTCGGCGCCATAGGCTTGCGCCGACGGAATCACCAGGCGCCATTTGGCGCCGGCGTGCATTCGCGGCAAGGCCACCTGCCACCCTTCGATCACCGAATCCAGGCTGAACCATTGGGGCGTCTGGTTCTGGTCGAACACCGAGCCGTCTGGCAACCTGCCCACATAGCGCACCTGCACCTTGCCACCGGCTTTGGGCTGCGCACCCGTACCTGCTTGCAGTTCGCTGTAGAGCACGCCCTCCGGTAGTTCGTGCACACCATAACCACCACGCTCTTTGGTCATGAAGCGTGTTTCGGCAGCCTGCAGCTTCTGCATGGCGGCATCGCCTTCCTGCGTTTCATGCTGCCGGAGCACGGCCTGCATGCGTGCCTTGTCGAGTTTCAGCGGTTGCCCCTGGTAGGACTGGCGCAGGCCTTCGACCAGCGCATCCAGTTGCAGGCCCGGCATATCCTGGCGCAGCCGCTCACCCAGGCTGGCGCCGAGGCTGTAGGCAAGGTCATGTTCGTCGCTGTCGGCCAGGGCGATGGGGGCCAGCAGGCATAAACCTAAAACAAGATATCGAGGCATGGTCGGTTCCTGCGCCAATGAGCGGGGAAGTATGCCAGTGTTCCGTTTTGTATTGTGTGCTCGCGGTCCTTGTAGGTGCGGCCTTGTGTCGCGACAGGGCTGCAAAGCAGCCCCGGCAATATCTGCGGTGGTGCTGAAATCCAGGGGCTGCTCCGCAGCCCATCGCGACACAAGGCCGCTCCAACAGGGGCTGTGCATTACAGAAAGTGGCAAATATCAGCAATGATTTATTCAGCAACTACACTTGCTCGGAGCTGCAAGATAACAACTTTGCCCAGGCATGCAACGCGGCGTAAATATTACTGTCAACATGCCCTAGCGGCGGTAGCAGCAGAAGCATAGTATGAGCCGCAATCTCGTCAGCCAGGAGGTAAACCATGTCGGCCAAAAAGAAGCCAGTAAGTACGCCGTTACACCTGCTCCAGCAACTTTCGGGCAGCTTGCTCGAACACTTGGAGGATGCCTGCTCGCAAGCGCTGGCTGATGCGGAAAAACTGCTGGCCAAGTTGGAAAAGCAGCGTGGCAAGGCCCAGGAAAAACTGCACAACGGTCGCCTGAAACTGCAAGACGCGGCCAAGGCAGGTAAAGCCAAGGCGCAGACCAAGGCGCAAAAAATCATTGGCGAACTTGAAGAACTGCTCGACTCCCTCAAGGAACGTCAAACCCAGACCCGTTCTTATATCCAGCAACTCAAGCGCGATGCCCAGGACAGCCTCAAGCTGGCCCAGGGTGTAGGCAAGGTTCGCGAAGCTGCAGCCAAGGCGCTTGACCAGCGTGCTGCCAAGACCGCCAAGCCCGCCTCCAGGGCTGCTGCCGCCAAACCTGCAGCCAAGCCAGCCGCCAAGGCCACTGCTGCCGCCAAACCTGCCGCCAAACCAGCTGCCAAGGCTACTGCTGCGGCCAAACCTGCAGCCAAGCCAGCCGCCAAGGCCACTGCTGCGGCCAAACCTGCAGCCAAGCCAGCCGCCAAGGCCACTGCTGCGGCCAAACCTGCAGCCAAGCCAGCCGCCAAGGCCACTGCTGCGGCCAAACCCGCTGCCAAGCCAGCAGCCAAGGCCACTGCTGCAGCCAAACCTGCAGCCAAGGCCACTGCCGCAGCCAAACCTGCAGCCAAGCCCGCTGCCACAGCCAAGCCAGCGGCGGCCAAAGCACCAGCCAAAGCCGCTGCTGCCAAGCCAGCCGCGAAGCCAGCTGCCGCCAAGGCTCCAGCACGTGCGGCCGCCAAACCCGCCGCCAAGCCAGCAGCTGCCAAGCCTGTTGTCAGCAAGCCAGCCGAAGCCAAACCGGCTACGCCTGCCGCCAGCACCCCGGCCGCTGCGACCAACTCGGCCACCCCGGCAGCTTCGGTAGCACCATCGGCACCCGCCAGCACCCCGGCTCAGGCACCGTCTTCGGCGTCCTGAAACGTTGCCGCCGCGACGCGCAATCGAACCAGCGCGTCGTGGTGGCGGGCCTGGTCCGGCACCAGCCGGGCCAGCCAGTCGTCCACGGGCTCATGGGCGCCTGCCGGCCACTGTCGCGAACGCTCCTGCAAGCGCTCAAGCAAGGCTTTCTCGGCCTGTAGCTCCAACCCCTTCACCTGCTCACGCAACGCCGCCAGCTGCGCATCATTTTGCGCTGCTGCTCGCCACTGTTGGCGCAAGCTACGTAATGGGTTGACCACTTCGCGCTGCCAGGGCTCGGTAACCTCGCGCAATGCCTGTACGCGTTCGTCCCGCACGGCCACGCCACGCGCCTGCAGCCAGGTTGCGCACAGCAGCAGACAGACATCGCCACCCTGCGCCTGCAGGGCGAGGCAGGCCGCTTCCACGCCGGGCCTGGCATACAGGGCCAGGGCGTGATTCCACAGGTCGGTGTGCATGGTTCCACTCGCGCTATGGGCCGAGGAAGCTGGTAGACTCCGCGACCATCATGATCAGACTATCCAACCTCACTTTACAGCGTGGTCCGCAGCGCTTGCTAGAAGGCGCCGAGATGACCCTGCACACCGGTCACAAGGCCGGCCTGATCGGCGCCAACGGTGCCGGAAAATCCAGCCTGTTCGCCTTGCTGCGCGGTGAGCTGTCACCTGATGCCGGCGATTGCCAGCTGCCCGGTGACTGGCGCATCGCCCACATGCGCCAGGAGGTCGACACCCTCGACCGCCTGGCCGTGGACTATGTGCTCGACGGCGACGCGCGCCTGCGCAAGGTCCAGGCCGAACTGGCCGCGGCCGAGCAGGCCCACGACGGTACCGCCCTGGCGCGCCTGCACATTGAGCTGGATAGCGCCGACGGCTATACCGCCGACGCCCGTGCACGCAAGTTGCTGGCTGGCCTGGGCTTCACCAACGAGCAGATGGACCGCCGCGTCGGCGACTTCTCCGGTGGCTGGCGGATGCGCCTGAACCTGGCCCAGGCTCTGATGTGCCCGTCCGACCTGCTGCTGCTCGACGAGCCCACCAACCACCTGGACCTGGACGCTATCCTGTGGCTGGAGGACTGGCTCAAGGGCTACCCCGGCACGCTGTTGCTGATCTCCCACGACCGCGACTTCCTCGACGCTGTGGTCGACCATGTGCTGCACGTCGAGCAGCGCAAGCTGAACCTGTACAAGGGTGGCTACACCGCCTTTGAGCGCACCCGTGCCGAGCGCCTGGCGCAACAGCAGCAGGCCTACGAGAAGCAACAGGCCCAGCGTGCGCACATGGAAAAGTACATTGCCCGCTTCAAGGCCCAGGCCACCAAGGCCCGCCAGGCACAGAGCCGGATCAAGGCCCTGGAACGCATGGAGGAGCTGTCGGCGGCGCATGTCGATTCGCCGTTCGACTTCGTCTTCCGCGAGTCGCAGAAAATCTCCAGCCCGCTGCTGAGCCTGTCCGAGGGCCGCCTGGGTTACGGTGACAAGGCCATCCTCGACAAGGTCAAGCTGCAGCTCACCCCGGGTGCGCGCATTGGCCTGCTCGGCCCCAACGGTGCCGGCAAGTCGACCCTGATCAAGAACCTCGCGGGCGAGCTTGAACCACTGTCGGGTCGCCTGGTGCGCGGCGAGAACCTGGCGGTGGGCTACTTTGCCCAGCACCAGCTGGACTCGCTGGACGACAAGGCCAGCCCGTTGCTGCACCTGCAGCGCATCGCCCCCACCGAGCGCGAGCAGACCCTGCGCGATTTCCTGGGTGGCTTCGACTTCCATGGCGACCGTGTCGACGAGCCGGTGGTGAACTTCTCCGGTGGTGAAAAAGCCCGCCTGGCACTGGCACTGATCGCCTGGGAACGGCCGAACCTGCTGCTGCTCGACGAACCGACCAACCACCTCGACCTGGAAATGCGCCTGGCGCTGACCATGGCCTTGCAGGAGTTTGCCGGTGCCGTGGTGGTGGTGTCGCACGACCGTCACCTGCTCAAGAGCACTACCGACGACTTCCTGCTGGTGGCCGACGGCAAGGTCGACACCTTCGATGGTGACCTGGACGACTACAGCCGCTGGCTGGTCGAGTACCGCCAACGCAGTGCGCCGGCCAGTACCGCCCCGGCCAACCCGGACAAGACCGACAAGAAAGCCCAGCGCCAGGCTGCCGCAGCCTTGCGCCAGCAACTGGCCCCGCACAAGAAGGCCGCCGACAAGCTGGAAACCGAGCTCAACCAGGTGCACGCGCAACTGGCCGAGATCGAGACCGGGCTGGGGGATAGTGGCCTCTACGACGCGTCGCGCAAGGACGAATTGCGTGACCTGCTGGCGCGCCAGACCAAGCTCAAGCAGCGCGAGGGCGAACTGGAAGAGGCCTGGATGGAAGCGCTGGAAACCCTCGAAAGCATGCAGGCCGAGCTCGAGGCGTTGTCCTGATGGAGGAACTGCGTTCGCTGCTGCCAGGGCAATGGATGGACACCTTCTGGCTGGGCTTGCAGATCCTGTTGATCCTGGTGGCGGCCTTTGTCCTGCAGCGCATCGTCGCGCGCGGGTTGAGCCGCCTGGGCCAGCGTTACCCGTTGCCGCCGGAGCTGCTGGTGCCGGTGCGTGGTGGCCTGCGCTGGCTGATCATGGGCAGTGCGCTGCTGTTCGTGCTGGAGCGCCTGGGTGTATCGGCGACCGTGCTGTGGACAGCACTGTCCGGCTTCGTCGCGGTGGCGGCGGTGGCCTTCTTCGCCATGTGGAGCGTGCTGTCCAACCTGCTGTGCGCGGTGCTCATCTTCACCGTCGGGCCGTTTCGCATCGGTGACGTGGTCGAGCTGGTCGACACCCTGGACAAGCCGGGCGTGAAAGGCCGGGTGATCGCCATCAACCTGCTGTTCACCACCCTGATGGAAATGCCAGAGGCGGGTGGGGCGCTGGTGCAGGTGCCCAACAGCCAGTTCTTCCAGAAGTCGGTACGGCGCTGGCGCGGGGCTGAGGTGCAGTCCATGCACAAAGAGTCGCCTGTCGAGGGTGACTGAACCTGCACCGGCCTCTTCGCGGGTAAACCCGCTCCCACAGGTATTGCGCTGTCCTCAAGGGCTGTGAAACTCCTGTGGGAGCGGGTTGACCCGCGAAGAGGCCAGCACAGGCAATACAAATCCTTCAGAAATCGCTGGTTATTTTTTCACCAACACCTTAGCTTAACGATTTGCAACATATGTTCGAGCGAGGTGTGTGATGTCGATGGAAGTGTGGTTGGGCTTCTTTGCCGCCTGTTGGGTGATCAGCCTTTCACCCGGTGCCGGGGCGATTGCCTCGATGTCCAGCGGCCTGCAATACGGCTTCTGGCGTGGTTACTGGAACGCCCTGGGCCTGCAACTGGGCCTGATCATGCAAATCGCCATCATTGCCGCCGGCGTCGGTGCCGTCCTGGCCGCCTCGGCCACGGCCTTCCAGGTCATCAAATGGTTCGGTGTCGCCTACCTCATCTACCTGGCCTACAAGCAGTGGCGTGCCCTGCCCATGGACATGAGCGATGAATCCGCCGTGCGCCCGATCGGTAAACCGCTGAGCCTGGTGTTCCGTGGCTTCCTGGTCAACGTCAGCAACCCGAAGGCGCTGGTGTTCATGCTGGCGGTGCTGCCGCAGTTCATCAACCCGCATCAACCGCTGTTACCACAGTATGTGGCGATCACCGTGACCATGGTCACCGTGGATATGCTGGTGATGGCGGGGTACACCGGATTGGCTGCGCGGGTGTTGCGCTTGCTGCGTACGCCCAAGCAGCAGAAGCGTTTGAACCGGACGTTTGCCGGGTTGTTCATTGGTGCTGCTACCTTCCTGGCGACTCTGCGCCGCGCGCCAGTCTGACAGATCGTATGTAGACCATTCGCGGGCTTGCCCGCGAATGGGCCACCTCTATTTCTGCTTGTCCACCATCCCCTTGAGCAAATCCACCGGCAGCGGAAACACGATGGTCGAGCTCTTGTCCCCGGCAATCGCCCCCAGCGTCTGCATGTAGCGCAACTGCATCGCCCCCGGCTCCTTGCTCAGCATCTGCGCCGCCTGCATCAGCTTTTCCGACGCCTGCAACTCACCCTCGGCATGGATCACCTTGGCCCGTCGTTCACGCTCGGCCTCGGCCTGGCGGGCAATGGCGCGCACCATCGATTCGTTGAGGTCGACGTGCTTGATCTCCACGTTGGCCACCTTGATGCCCCAGGCATCGGTCTGTGCATCCAGCACCTGGCGAATGTCCGAGTTCAGCTGCTCGCGTTCGGCCAGCAGTTCATCCAGTTCGTGCTTGCCGAGCACCGCACGCAGTGTGGTCTGGGCCAACTGGCTGGTTGCCACGAGAAAGTCCTCGACCTGAATGATCGCCTTCTGCGGATCAAGCACGCGGAAGTACAGCACGGCGTTGACCTTGACCGAGACGTTGTCGCGGGTGATCACATCCTGCGGCGGTACATCCAGCACCACGGTGCGCAGGTCGACCCGAACCATTTGCTGGATCACCGGGATCAACAGGATCAGCCCCGGCCCCTTCACCTGCCAGAAGCGCCCCAGCTGGAATACCACGCCGCGCTCGTATTCGCGCAGGATGCGGAACGCCGACAGCAACAGCATCGCCAGCACGATCAGCACCGCGCCGAAGCCCAATTGCATGAACATGGTCATTCTCCTTGCGCCGCGGGCGCGGCGGCGCTCACTTCCAGCATGACGCCATGGCGCGCGGTCACCCGCACGTTCTGGCCCGCTTGCAGTGGCGTTGCACACTGCGCCTGCCATTGCTCGCCCTGGGCCAGCACAAAGCCACAGAACGGGTTGCCCGCCATGACCTGGGTGACGGTGACCAGGCTGCCGACCAGACCGGCGTCACCGCTGACCAGCGCCCGTCGACGGGCCTTGAGGGCCATGCCCAGCACACCGCCGATCAGCAGCGCCGAGAACACCGCGAGGGTGCCGATCAGGGCCAGCGGGATGCCGAAACCGGGGGCATCGGTATCGATCAGGATCAGCGCGCCGACCACGAAGGCGACGATACCGCCGAAACCGACCACACCGAAACTGGGCAGGAAGGCTTCGGCGATCATGAAGGCGATGCCGAGCAATATCAGCGCCACCCCGGCGAAACTCACCGGCAACAACTGCAGGGCATACAGCGCCAGTAACAGACAGATGCCGCCCACCACACCCCCTACCGTCGAGCCGGGGTTCATGAACTCGAACAGCAGGCCGTACACGCCGATCATGATCAGGATCAGCGCCACGCTGGGGTTGGTGATGACCGCCAGCACGCGCGTGCGCCAGTCCGGCAGGTGCTCGACCAGGATGGCGCCGGCGGTCTGCAGCTGCTGGGGCTGGCCAGCGACAGTGAGCGTTTTGCCATCGAGCTTGCGCAGCAGGTCGGGCAGGTCGTCGGCCACCTGGTCGATCACGTCAAGCCGCAGGGCCTCGCTGGCGGACAGGCTGACCGCCTCGCGCACGGCCTTTTCCGCCCAGTCGGCATTGCGCCCGCGCAGCTGCGCCAGGCCACGAATGTAGGCCGCCGCATCGTTGACCTGCTTGCGCGCGAGGGTTTCGGTATCGCTGCCTTTGGCCTTGTCGTCCTTGGGCGTGCCTGGCGGGGCGCCGATCTGCACGGGCGTGGCGGCACCCAGGTTGGTACCGGGTGCCATGGCTGCAATATGGCTGGCGTAGAGGATATAAGTGCCGGCGCTGGCGGCGCGGGCCCCGCTGGGGGCGACGAAGGTGGCGACCGGCACGGGGCTGGCGAGAATCGCCTTGATCATCTGGCGCATGGCGCTGTCCAGCCCGCCCGGGGTGTCCATGCGGATAACCACCAGTTGTGCGCCCTGTGCCTGTGCCTGGCCGAGGCTGCGTACCAGGTAGTCGGCGCTGGCCGGGCCGATGGCGTCATCGATGCCCAGCACCCAGACTGCACCGGGCGCTGCCAGGCCGCCTGGCGTAATGCCAAGCAGCAACACCAGCAACAGCCAGCGCCAGCAGCGGGCGATCACCTGTCGTCACCTCGTTTGCCTCTATTGCACAAGTTTAGCCCTGCCTGCTGGTACCCGGCCTAAAATTGGAAATTGGGGGGCGAAACCGGAGGTGCATCATGCGTATGGCAAAGACCCTGCAGGATCGCCTGGACAAGGCCAACTGCGACTACGACATCATTCCCCATCCACATTCGGCCACCAGCCTGGAGTCGGCCCGTACGGCCGGCGTACCCGCCGAGCGGGTCGCCAAGTCGGTGATGCTCGATGACCGTCATGGCAACTACATCATGGCCGTGCTACCGGCCAACCGGCATCTGGACATGACCAAGGTACGCATGTCCGGGGCCTGGCAACTGACCCGTGAAAGCGGCCTGCCGAGCCTGTTCGGCGACTGCGAGCGCGGTGCCGTACCGGCCCTTGGCGATGCCTACCAGATAAAAATGCTGGTCGACCCGAGCCTGACCCGTCAGGGCGATGTCTACCTGGAAGCGGGTGACCACGATCACCTGATCCACATGAGCATGGAGCAGTACATGAAACTGGTGCCGCACGCCGAAGTGCGCGAGCTGTGCTGATGTTTTCACACCAATGCCGGGCGGGCGTCGTGGACGGCTTGCCTGGCTCTCAGGAGGAACCATGGAAGCGCCGATCCATCCGTTTGCCGAGCTGTTCAAACAACTGGGCCTGCCTGACGATGCGGTAAGCATCGATCAGTTCATCGCCAGCCACTCGCCACTGAAGAACGACATCAAGCTGGTGGATGCGCCGTTCTGGAACGCTTCCCAGCGCGAGTTTCTCAAGGACAGCATCAACGAGGACGCCGACTGGGCGGAGCCGTTCGATCAACTCAACGAAGCGTTGCGTCGCCCTCGAAAATAAAGCGCCGAGTGGCACCTGACGAGTGATTGGCCGTTGCTATGCTCAGGAAAACAAGAGGGGATAGCGCGATGAAAGATCCCTACGCACCAGGGTTCTGGTGCTCCGTGACGATCCTGGGCACCCTGACGGCCAGTTATTTCTATGGCATCAGGCAGACGCAACAGATGACCCAGGCGGTGCATTTCCTGTATGCCGCTGCCGCTGTCACTGTGGCGGTTGCACTGGTGGCGCTGGCCTGGATCGCCTGGCAGCAGCTGCACCTGAACAAGCGCGAAGTGGTGCAGGGGCGAACGTTGCTGACCATCTGGAACACCAAAGTCGCGCTGCGCCGCGTCGAGACGGTGTTCGACCGCTATTTCTGGGGCAGCTACTGGCATTCGGGGCGTACCTTCGAAGAGGTCATGGGCGAGCTCAAGGGCACGCCGCTGGAGCAGAGCCTGGATGCCCTGAAACGCCAGTGCCGCTTGCTCGACCGCGAAATTCATGACCACCATCACCATTGGCTGGCCAATGCCCGCGACCTGTCCAGCGTTGCCCAGGCTATGGCCCGTGAACGCTACCAACTGGATCTGGGCGAGCCAACCCGCAGCGGCCATGGCAATACCGCCGTGCTCAACCGGGACCTGGAAGTGCTGGTGTATACCTGGTCGGCGCGCCTGCGCAGTTTCGACCATCAGCTGGACGAGCTGGAGCGCGCCTACCATTGAGGCGTTTCATTCACCGCGGATGTATTGCTCCAGTTGCAGGATCAGGCTGGCCTGTTCGGCGATGGTTTCCTTGACCAGGTCGCCGATCGACAGCAGGCCGAGCAGCTCGCCATTGCTGACCACCGGCAGGTGGCGCAGATGGCGATTGGTCATCAGGTTCATGCAGTACTCGAGGTTCTGCTTTGGTTCCACGGTGACCACCGGCGCACTCATGATTTCGCGCACGGGGGTAGCGGCGGATGAGCGCCCCTTGAGCACCAGTTTGCGCGCATAGTCCCGTTCACTGACGATACCCACCACCTGGTTGCCCTCGACCACGGGCAGCGCACCGACGTTTTTCTCCGCCAGCAGCTTCAGGGCGTCGAGTACCGAGTCATCCGGGCCGATGGTGTACACGGTCTGGTGCTGGGACTTGGTCTTGAGGATCTGTTCGACGGTCTTCATACGGGCCTCTGCGGATGGAAAAAGCGATGTCTCGGAGTAAATAAAGCATCCGGCACGGCGCTCTGCACGGCAATGCAGGAAACGGCATCGAGTCGATTGAAAAACGTCATGAATGGTCGCCTGTGCTGGCCTCTTCGCGGGCACGCCCGCTCCCACAGGTATCGCACCGACTTCGATGGTTGCGTAATTCCTGTGGGAGCGGGCGTGCCCGCGAAGAGGCCGGTACAGCCAATCAGAGCTTCGGCATCTGCCCGATCCGCGCCACCATTTCGCTCACCACCTGCAAGTCCAGCATGAACTGTTCCACGGTCTTGAACTCGTTGTCGTTGTGCCCGGTGTACTTCACATCCGGCATGGCCAGGCCGAACTGCACGCCGTTGGGCAGGTCATGTACCGAGGTCGCACCCGCCGAGGTACCGAACTCGTGCTTCATGCCCAGGTTCTCGGTCGCCACGTCAAGCAAGGCCTTGACCCATTCGCCCTCGGGGTTGCGGTACATCGGCTCGTCCAGGCTGTAGTCGAAGGCCACCGAGGTGTGGCTTTGCCGGGTCCATTTGCCCAGCTTGTCGGCCAGTTCGTCCTTGATCGTGGCAATCGGCTTGCCTTTCGGAATGCGCAGGTTCACCGCCAGTTTCAGGCCTTTCTCATCCACTCCGACAAAGGTCAGCGAAGCGGTCAGCGGGCCCATGAACGGGTCCTTGAAGGCCACGCCGAGCTTGTTGCCCAGGTAGTCCAGGCCCCAGTTGTCGGCGGCGTAGCGGGCGGCGTCGGTGAAGTGGTTGTGCTTGAGCGGCACCTGCTGACCCAGGCCGTTGATGAAACCGAGCATGCGCGCCACCGGGTTGACCCCCGACTCCGGCTCCGAAGAGTGGGCGGAAACGCCGGTCACGGTGAGCAACACCTGTTTGCCCTCGGCCTTGGCAGCGATGCTGAAGTCACCGCCATTGCGCTTCACGTAATCTGCGCCGGCCTTTTCCAGCTGGCTGGCCAGCTTCGCCGGGTTGTCGGTGACCAGGGTCGCGACCGAGGTGGTCGGGATCTGGTTGGTGGCCAGGCCGCCGGTCAGGTTGACGATCTCGGCGCCCTTGCCACTGGCCTGGCGCTTGCTGAAACTCGCCATGATCGTGCCGTAGCCTTTCTCGGCGATGACCACCGGGTAGCCGCCATCGAGGGCCAGGTTGTAGTCGGGCGTGGGGTTGCGCTCGAAGTAGTAGGGGATGGCATCACCGCTGGTTTCTTCAGTGGTGTCGATCAGCAGCTTGAACTGGCGGGCCAGCGGCAGGTTCTCGTCCTTGGCCACTTTCAGTGCGTACATCGCCACGACGATGCCGTTCTTGTCGTCTTCGGTGCCACGGCCGTACATGCGGTCGCCGACCAAGGTGACCTTGAACGGGTCCAGGCGCGTGCCATCGGCCAGCTTCCAGTTGTCCGGGTTGACCGGCACCACGTCGGCGTGGGCATGGATGCCGACCACTTCCTTGCCGCTGCCCAGTGAAATCTCGTAGACCCGGTTGTCGATATTGCGGAAAGCCAGGCCGAAGCTGTCGGCCAGGGCCTTGATCTTGTCGGCGATCCTGAGGAATTCGGGGTTCTCGTGCTGCGGCGTGCCTTCGACGTTGAAGGTGGGGATGGCCACCAGTTCACGCAGGGTTTCGCTGGCAGCCTTGCCGTACTTGATGCGGGTATACAGGCCGAGCAGGCGGTTGATCTCGTTCTGCTGCTCGGCGGCCAATGGCTTGCCGGCCAGGTAGGCATCCAGGGTTGCCGCGAGGTTGTCGGCCTTGGCCAGGTCGCTGCCTTTGAGCTTGCCGAGGAACTGCTTGAAGTCGCTTGGGTCGCTGCCGTCGAAGGCTTTTACGATGGCTGCGGACTGCTGCTGGGTAAGGTTGGCCTGTGCCGGCTGGGTGAACAGGCCGATGCTGGCCAGCAGCAGGGTTGTGGCTGTAAGTTTTTTCAGGTGCATGGTTGTGCGCATTCCTTCGCCAATCATTGTTGTGGGTTACCCGTCGGGAAACGGGAAGACGCCCACGCTAACACCAATGACCGGTGGTACGGGAGTGCCAGAAACGCGACATGTCGCACAAACGAAAAAGCCCCGGGCACAGGCCCAGGGCTTTTTTATATGGCGCACTCGGCGGGATTCGAACCCACGACCCCTGCCTTCGGAGGGCAGTACTCTATCCAGCTGAGCTACGAGTGCAACGCGCACGCATGATACCCATCTGATCCGATGGCGTCCATCGCCTTGATCTGTAGCCGTTTTTACCTGCCGACCGAGTTGGCCATGCCGTTCGGTTCAAAGTGCGATCAGCTCTGGCCGCAGGCCTTCCACCCGGCGCGCTGGCAACGGCAGGTAGCCCCCGTCGCCGGTAATCTGGTGCAGCACCTTCTCGCGCAGCCCGTGCAGTGCCACGCCCGTACGCAACCGTGGGTGTGGCAGATCGATCTCGATGACCGACTTGATCCTGCCAGGACGTGGCTCCAGCACCACAACCCGATCAGCCAGATATGTCGCCTCCTCGGCATCGTGGGTCACCAGCAACGTTGTGATACCTGCCCGTTCGCGAATGGCCAGCAGCTCGTCCTGCAGTTGCTGGCGGGTCAGTGCATCCAGCGCGCCGAACGGCTCGTCGAGCAGCAGGATCCGCGGGCTGGCTACCAGGCCTCGGGCAATCGCCACGCGCTGGGCCATGCCGCCGGACAGCTGGTGTGGGTAGGCCGACTCGAAGCCGACCAGTCCCACGAGTTGCACGAACTCGTGTACCCGCCGCGCGCGTTCACCCTGGGTTAGCGGTTCGTTGACCAGGCCCAGGGCAATGTTCTGTTCCACGCTCAGCCAGGGGAATAGCCGGTGTTCCTGAAACACGATGCCGCGTTCGCTACCAATGCCGCTGACAGTGTGGCCGTCGACACGGATGTTGCCGCTGTAGTCGGTATCCAGCCCTACCAGCAGGCGCAACAGGGTGGACTTGCCACAGCCGGAAGCGCCGACGATGGCGATGAATTCGCCTTGGTTGATCGACAGGTTGAAGTTGCGGATGGCTTCCAGCGGCTGGCCATCGACGCTGAACACTTTGCCGACCCCCTCGAAGCTGACCAGGGGTGGGGTGGCATCGGGCTGGTTGGCCGCGTGCAGGTGCGAGGTGTTGAAGGCGTTCATGCGGTTCTCCAGCGCGTGGCGCGTGATTCGAGGCGTTGTCCAAGGGTGCCGAGCAGGGCGCCGATCAGGCCGATCAACAGCATGGCGGCCATTACCTGGTCCATGCGGAACAGTTGCTGGGCGCCGATCATCAGGCTGGCGATGCCGCCGTCTGAGGGCATGAAGTATTCGGCGCCGATGGTGCCCAGCCAGGCGTAGATCAGCGACAGGCGCAGGCCCGCAAAAATGGCCGGGGCTGCGCCGGGCAGCACCAGCAGGCGCAGGCGTTGCCACAGGTTCAGGCGCAGGGTGCGCGCGGCTTCACCCAGCTGCGGCGAGAGGCTGGCGATGCCGCGCTGGGTGGCGATCAGCAAAGGGAAGAACGCAGCCATGCCGACGAATACCAGCTTGGCCCCTTCACCCAGGCCGAACCAGGCCGTGAGCAGCGGCACCCAGGCAAACAGCGCCACCTGACGCAATGCCGACAGGCTGGGCCCGAAGATACGTTCGGCATTGGCCGAAAGCCCCAACAGCAAACCGACCAGCAAGCCAGCGCTACCGCCCAGCAGCAAGCCGGCCAAAGCGCGCTGCAGACTCAGCAGCAAGGCTTGCGGCAGCGAACCATCGGCCAGGCCGGTCAGCAGAGTACGCAACACTTCAAGTGGCGAGGTCAGGATGTTGCTGTCGACCCAGCCAAAGCTGCTGCTGGCCTGCCACAGGGCCAACAGTGCCAGTGGCAGCAGCAGGCTTTGCCAACCCCGCGGCACGGGGCCACGGTGCTGCTCCCCTGTGGCCGCTTGCGGCCAGTACAGCAGGCGCTTTTCCAGGGCCGAGAAGCCGTGCTCCAGCAGTGCGCCGACCAGGCCGATCACCAGGATGCACAGCAGCACCAGGTCGAGCATGAACAGCTGTCGTCCCCAGACCATCAGGTAGCCAATCCCTTCGCTGGAGGCCAGCAGTTCGACCGCCAGTAGTGAGGTCCAGCCGGTGGCCAGGGCCAGGCGTACGCCGGTGAGGAAGGCGGGCAGGGCAGCCGGCAGCAGCAGGCGCAGGAACAGTAGATGGCGAGGCAGGCGCAGCACCGCAGCGGCCTCTCGCAGCTTGGGCTGGGCATCCCGTACACCGACCAGCGTGTGCAAGGTAACGGGGACCACCACGGCTTTCACCAGCACCACCAGCTTGAGCAACTCGCCGATCCCGAAGAACAGCATGAACAACGGGATCCAGGCCAGGGTAGGAATCTGTGCCAGTGCCACGAAGGTCGGCAGCACCAACGTCTGCGCCCGCCGCGAAGCACCCAGCCAGACCCCCAGCAGCAACCCGCTGCCGATGCCGACCGCCAGCCCCCAGAACAACCGCTGCAAGCTTATCCACAGGTGCCCCCACAGCTCGCCGGAACCAAACTCCACCGCGCTCTGCCATACCAATGCTGGCGCCGGCAGAATCTGCTCGCTCATCCAGTGCTCCCGGCTGGCCACTACCCACAGCAGCGCAACCAGCACAGGCAAGACCCAGGGCAACAAGCGGGCGCGATCCTTGTGGGAGCGGCCTTGCGTCGCGAAAGGGTCGCGTAGCGACCCCCGGAGCCATCCCCGACCTCTGCTCAGAATTCCATTCATCGGCCATCTCTCGAAGCGTTGTTAGATTATTCATTTAGGGAATTAAAAATTCCAAAAAATGACTTTCAAGAGATAAGAGCATGCGCTTCATGCATACGGAAGCCTCTCGCCGTTGCGTTTTCCTCATATTTTCCATGCATTTTCCGCAAGCCAGCCGCAGGCCCGCATGCCGCCTGATTTATGCCTTCCAGTTACTGAAGAATGAAGTTTTGATCTTTGTAGGTTCTAACCAGACCTGCCTAGCTTCTGGCCAAAGCGCCGGCCATCGCCGGTGGCAGCCTGCCAAGGAGCCTTGCCATGAAAACCCCGCTGCGCCACCTGATCACCGCCCTCGGGCTGGCCTTCACCCTCAGCGCCCACGCGGCTGAACCGGCCAAGCCCGCAAGCATCCGCATCGCCGTGCCCGACCTCAGCGCGGGCAGCAAGCCCAGCGCCGGTGGCGTGGTCGACGTGCTGCGTGACCAGCAACTGCTGGAGAAGGAGTTCGCCAAGGACGGCATTCGCATCGACTGGCACTTCTTCAAGGGCGCCGGGCCGGTGGTGAACGAAGCGTTGGCCAACGGCCAGGCCGATTTCGCCTACCTCGGCGACCTGGCCGCCATCGTCGGCAAGGCCAACGGCCTGGACACCCGCGTGCTGTCGGCGGGCGTACGTGGGGTGAAGAGCTACCTGGGCGTGGTGCCCGGTTCCGGCATCAAGACCCTGCACGACCTCAAGGGCAAGCGCGTGGCGGTGTTCCGTGGCACCGCCAACCAGCTGTCGTTCGCCAGCGCCCTGGCCAGCCAGGGGCTTAGCGAGCGCGAGCTGAAGGTGATCAACCTGGACTTCAACGCCGCCAATGCCGCACTGGCCGCCAAGCAGATCGACGCCACCTGGGGGCTGTCCAACCTGCTGTCGCTACGCGAGCGCGGGCTGGTAGAGCTGCCGGTCAACTCACGTGACCTGGCAGGTGCCGGCAGTACCCAGGCGGTGCTGTTGGGTACTGGTGATTTCATCCGCAAATACCCCGAGCTGGTACAGCGCCTGGTCAATGCCCAGCAACAGGCCAGCGCCTGGCTGCGCGACGAACACAACCGCGAGGCCTACGTCGAACTGGTGGCCAGTAATGCCAACTGGCCGCGCAGCATCCTCAGCGACGACCTGGCCACGGAAGACCTGGCCCATTACTTCGATCCACGGCTGGACGCCGAATTCGTCGGCCAGTTGCAACAGGGCGTGGACCTGGCCGCCAAGGAGCGCCTGATCCGCCGTGGCTTCCAGGTGGCCGACTGGATCGAACCCCGCTTCCTCGATGCCGCCCTGCAACAGAATCAGGCCGTGCAGGCCGCCCGCTGAATCCCAAAGCCCCGACAATGACCGCAAGGACACGACCATGAGCAACGCTGCCCTGGCCTCCGCGCCACAAACCCTCGAACTCGACATTCACCCTGTTGCCGGCCGTATCGGCGCCGAAATTCGCGGGGTGCAATTGTCCGCCGACCTTGATGCCGCCACCCTCGATGCCATCCAGGCCGCGCTGGTGAAGCACAAGGTGATCTTCTTCCGTGGCCAGACCCACCTGGATGACCAAAGCCAGGAAGCCTTCGCCAAGCTGCTCGGCGAGCCGGTCGCCCACCCCACCGTGCCGGTGGTCGACGGCACCAGTTACCTGTTGCAGCTCGATGGCGCCGAAGGCCAGCGGGCCAACTCCTGGCACACCGACGTGACCTTCGTCGATGCCTACCCCAAGGCCTCGATCCTGCGCAGCGTGGTGGCGCCGGCATCCGGTGGCGACACTGTGTGGGCCAACACCGCCACGGCGTACCAGGAGCTGCCCGAGCCGCTGCGCGAGCTGGCCGACAAACTGTGGGCGGTGCACAGCAACGAATACGATTACGCCAGCGCGAAGCCCGACGTGGACGCGGCCAAGCTGGAGCGCTATCGCAAAGTGTTCACCTCCACGGTGTACGAGACCGAGCACCCGGTGGTGCGCGTGCACCCGATCAGTGGCGAGCGGGTGCTGCAGCTGGGGCACTTCGTGAAGCGCATCAAAGGTTATTCGCTGGCGGATTCACAACACCTGTTCGCGGTGCTGCAAGGGCATGTGACGCGGCTGGAGAACACGGTTCGCTGGCGCTGGCAGGCGGGGGACGTGGCAATCTGGGATAACCGCGCGACGCAGCATTATGCGGTGGATGATTACGGCACCCAGCCACGTGTGGTGCGGCGGGTGACCCTGGCTGGTGAAGTGCCGGTCGGGGTGGATGGCCAGTTGAGCCGGACAACCCGCAAAGGTTGAGGGATGTAGAAGACCCAGTGGGAGCGGGTTTACCCGCGAATGCGTCAATGAATTCGCCATCGTATTCGCGGGTAAACCCGCTCCCACAGGGGTGCCCCGTCGGTCACACCTCGGTATCGCAGGCAATCAACTGCCTGACCAGCCCCTGAGCCAACGGCGATAGCCCATACCCCACCCGGCTCACCACCCCATACCGGGTGTAGAACGCTTCCTCCTGCTCCACCGTCAGGTCGGCCAGCTGCAATGCCACCAATCCCCCGTCACGCTGATACGGCCGCAAATTGGCATTGCAGGCAATGCCGATGGTGTCCGAATGCATCACCACATTCAGCAATGCATAGCCATGCTCGCACTCCACCGTCGGCAGAAAATCCTGCCGCCCGCTGAGGTCGCTGAGGATCTTGCGGATGTTCGGCGGGCGGAAGGTAGTGGCCAGGGGGTAGTCGAACAAGTCACGCGCCCGCACGCTTTCGCGCTCGGTCAACGGGTGCCCGACGCGGCAGCAGAAATGCCAGCGCTGCGGCGCCAGCTTGTGCACCTGGTAGTCCGGGTCGGACTCGAACTGACGGGTGTCTGCGACGAAGAACTCGATCTCCTCGGCAACCAGCTTGCGGTTCAGCGCCTGCCAGTTATCCACCTGGAAGCAGGTACGCGCCGCGGGGTATTCGGCGACGAAGCGTGCCACCGCCCGCGGTACCAGCCCCCCGGCCGGCGCCGGCCCGGAACCGAAGCGCACCACGCCGGTGGTGGCGCCATTGAACTGGTGAATCTCGTTGACCAGGTTGTGCGCGCCATGCACCAGCCGCCGCGAATGCTCCAGCACCAGCAAGCCCTGGCGGGTTGGCGCCAGCTCCTTGCTGGCGCGGTCCACCAGGCGGCAGCCGATGTTGTGCTCGAGGGTCTGGATGCTGCGGCTGAACGCTGATTGCGACAGGTTCACCGCCGCCGCCGCAGCAACGAAGCTGCGGTGCTCGACAAGGGCAATGTAGTGGCGCAGCTGACGGAGATCGATATGCATTTTTTACATTGAAACTTTCGGTCGAATGCAATTGCTGACAAGGGTTAGCCCCCTTATAAAGGGAGTCACTTATTCCACAAAATATGAATTACAAATATTTATATCGCCTAAAAGAATATAAGCCCGACTGACCGCGATTCGGTTCCGCCAACGGAAATGCTCGCCAGGGCCCATGCCTCAAGGAGCATTTGCATGTCCGGAGTTTCCCGTTGGCCTGCGCGCGCGTCGCGTTTCACCTTGCAACCCTTGGCTGCCGGCGTACTGCTGGCGGCGTCCTCTGCCAGCTTCGCCGAAGAGCCGGTCAGTGCCACCCCGGCGGTGGAGCAGGAAGCCAAGCTCGGCACTGTCACGGTCAACGCCCGCCGCCGCGAAGAAACCGCGCAAAGCGTGCCCACGCCGATCAGCGTGCTCGACAGCGAAACCCTGGAAAGCCAGCGCATCTACCGCGTGCAGGACCTGCAGCAACTGGTGCCCAGCACCAACGTCGCTTACGTTCATGCCCGCCAGTCGAGCATCTCGATTCGTGGTCTGGGCAACAACCCGGCCAGCGATGGCCTGGAAGGCAGCGTCGGCATCTACCTGGACAACGTCTACCTCGGCCGCCCCGGCATGGCGGTGTTCGACCTGCTGGATGTGGAGCAACTGGAAGTGCTGCGCGGCCCGCAAGGCACGCTGTTCGGCAAGAACACCACCGCCGGCGTGCTCAACATCACCACGCGCAAGCCCACCTTCCACCGCGAGGGCAGCATCCAGCAGTCGATTGGTGAACACGGCTACCTGCAAACCCAAGGCAGCTTCTCGGGGCCGATCAGCGACACGCTGGCCGGGCGCATCAGCGCCTATCGCACCGAGGACGACGGCTATGTGAAGAACGTCCACAACGGCGACGACCTCAACGGCGGCAAGCGCCAGGGCTTTCGTACCCAGCTGCTGTTCAAGCCGAGCGAAACCTTCAACCTGCGCTGGATCGGCGAATACAACGAAGAAGATTCCGACAATGGCATCCTCAGCCTGTACAGCACCGGGCCGACCATCAATGGCGTCAACCGCTACGAAAGCCTGGCCGCCCAGGCTGGCGCGACGCTGGTGTCGGGCAAGCACCGCAAGGTCAACTTCGACGCCGACCAGCAAGTGACGGTGTTCCAGGGCGGTACCTCGGTGGAGGCCAACTGGACCTTGCCCAACGACTTCACCCTGACCTCGATCACCGCCTACCGCTGGTGGGACTTCACCCCGCGCAACGATGACGGCCTCAACGTGCCGGTGTTCTACAGCGCCGGGGTATCGGTGCGCGACAAGCAGTATTCCCAGGAGATCCGTTTGGCCTCACCCACCGGTGGTGCCTTCGACTACGTGCTGGGCGCGTACTACTTCAAGCAGGACCTGGACAACAAATCCTTCACGTTCTACGGGCCGCAGGCGGACATCTGGAACCTCACCCCGGCCGGTGCCCTGGCCAACGTCGACACCATCGGCAACGGCCATATCGATACCGACAGCTATGCCCTGTTTGCCCAGGGTACCTGGCACCTCACCGACCGTCTGGACTTCACCGCCGGCATTCGCGGCACCTACGAAGAAAAGAGCGCCTGGGTGACCCGCGATGCACCAACCGGTGGCGCAGCAGTAACCGGGGCCGCCGCAGCAGCGCGCCAGGGCCGGGTAGGGGCCTACGACTCAGGTGATCTCAACCAGTACAGTTTCAGCCCCTCCGGCCTGCTGGGCCTGAGCTACCGCTTCAACGAGCAGTTGCTGGGCTACGCCACCCTGACCCACGGCGAGAAGTCTGGCGGCATCAACCTTACCGTTGGCGCTGCGCCACGGCTGGGCACCGACTCGCTGCTGGTCGGCACCGAGCGGGTCAACAACGCCGAAGTCGGCTTGAAAAGCTCGCTGTTCGACGACCGCCTGCAACTCAATACCAACCTGTTCTGGGCCGAAGTGCATGGCTACCAGGCCAACGTCTACGACCAGATCAACCGCGTGCAGTACCTGGCCAACGCCGGCAGCGTGCGCTCGCGTGGCCTGGAGTTCGAAGCCACGGCGCTGCCGGTGCGCGGCCTCACGGTCAACTTCAACGGCTCGTGGAACGACGTGCGTTACACAGATTACAAGGACGCCCCATGCCCGCCTGAAGTGAGCCTGGCCAATGCCACTGCCACCTGCGACCTGTCCGGCCACCAGGTGGTCGGTGCCTCCAAGTACATCGCCAACCTGAACACCCAGTACAAGTGGCAGGCCAGCGAGCACATCGAACCCTATGTCACCGCCAGTTACGCCTTCCGCTCGAAGGCGGTGGGCACCATCGACGATTCCGATTTCGGCCAGATCCCCAGCTACGCGCTGGTCAACCTTTCCGCCGGTGTGCGCCTGGACCAGGGCGACGGCGTGGTCGACCTGTCGCTGTGGGTGAAGAACGCCGGCGACAAGACCTACTTCACCAGCCTGTGGAACTCCGCCAACGGTGGCTATGCCGGCGTGCTTGGCACCCCGCGCACTTTCGGCGCCACCGCCCGTTACGACTTCTGAGCACAAGGAGCTTTGCCATGAATGCCAAGACCGAAACCCCTGCATTGCCTGAAGGCGCCTGCCTGACCGCCAAGGTCCCCGAGCGTGACGAGGCGCTGCTCGGCGACGTGGTAGTCAACCCGTATCGCCTGGCGCCGCTGACCGCGATCATTCGCGACGGTGGGCGCAGCCTGAGTGCTGCGCACGTACGCGTGTTGGGGCGGGGCGAGCGCGGTGTGGACATCGCCTACGAGGTGTCCGACCGCTCGTTGTGGACCTACGGCGGTATCCCGGTATTCGGCCTGTACCCGGATCACGTCAACCAGGTGGAAGTGACCTACAAGTTCGACGGCGAGCGTATCCGCGAGCAGTACCAGATCTACGCACCAGCGGTGCGCCTGCCGGTGGTGGCCAGGCAGACCGCCGCCTTGCCTGAGGTGCGGCCGGTCAAGGTAGCGCCAGGTTTTGAAAAGCGCCTGTACCTGTTCAACCACCTGCTGGGGGACATCCCGGGCGGTCGTGCCTTCAAGTGGAATGCCCAGGGCGGTGCGGCGGAATGGGACCAGGTGGGCAACAACTGGATCGCCGACAGCAATGGCGACGTGCGCTGGTACCTGGACATCGAGCAGATCCACGACTCCAACCGCCGTGATGGCCTGGGTGGCACCATGGGCTTCCAGCAGACCCGCGACGGCAAGCTGATCTGGGGGCAGGGCCAGACCTATTCCAAGTACGACCTGCTGGGCCGGCGCATCTGGCAACGCACGCTGCCCGACAAGTTTGCCGATTTCTCCCATGAAATCCGCGAGACCGCCAATGGCACCTACCTGCTGCGGGTGGGCACCAGCGACTATCGCCGGCCCGACGGCAAGCGCGTGCGCTCGATCCGCGACCACATCATCGAGGTCAACGAGGCCGGTGATGTGCTGGACTTCTGGGACCTCAACCAGATCCTCGACCCGTACCGTGGCGACCTGCTGGAAACCTTGGGCAAGGCAGCCATCCAGTTGCCGCCCGGGGTGCAGAAACAGGACGAACGGCTGGCCAACGAACTGGCCGAGGGCGACTTGCCCTTTGGTGACACTCCGGGGGTGGGCACCGGGCGTAACTGGGCACACGTCAATGCCATCGACTACGACGCTGATGACGACAGCATCATCGTTTCAGCACGGCATCAGGGCGTGGTGAAGATAGGCCGCGACAAGCAGGTGAAGTGGATTCTCGCCTCGCCCCAAGGCTGGCCTGAGCGTCTGCGCAAGAAAGTACTGACGCCGGTGGCGAGCGAAAGCTTCGACTGGTCGTGGACCCAGCATACCGCCTGGCTGACCGGCAAAGGCACGCTGACCGTGTTCGACAACGGCTGGGGCCGCGACTTTGCGCCAACCAGGCTGACCGGCAACTACAGCAGGGCGGTGGAGTACCGTATCGACGAGGCCAAGGGCACGGTCGAGCAGGTATGGGAATACGGCAAGGAGCGCGGCGACGAGTGGTACAGCCCGGTGACCTCGGTGGTGGCCTACCGGCCGGAGACCGACACCCAGTTCATCTACTCGGCGTCGGTGAACTTCCTGACCCCGGAGAAACTGACCACCACCGTGCTCAACGAGGTGCGGCGCGGGACCCAGGAGGTGCTGGTGGAGCTGAAGGTGCACAGCCGACAGCCGGGCAGTGTGGGTTACCGCGCCTTGGTGATCGACCTGGCGAAGGCCTTCTGATCCGCCCCTTCCGGGAGGGCCGTCGGTCCTCCCATCACATTTCCGTCAGCGCGTTCGTCTAACCTGTACTGGCCTCTTCGCAGGCACGCCCGCTCCCACAGGTACTGCACCGAGTTCGAAACCGGTGGGGTACTTGTGGGAGCGGGCGTGCCCGCGAAGAGGCCCGTTGCCATTATGCAAATGATGAAATTTCCGCCAGGGTGTTCAACCATTCGTTCTTTTTTTCGAACAGCCTATTGTCCAACACCCCAGCAGCCGCTTAGCATTCGTTTGAGATTTCAAACGCTCGATGCCCTGCCTTGGGCGCTTTTCAACAATCAACAATTCGGGAAGCCGACATGCAGCTCAAAGACGCTCAGTTGTTCCGCCAGCAAGCCTACATCAATGGTGAGTGGCTGGATGCGGACAACGGCCAGACCATCAAGGTCACCAACCCGGCCACTGGTGAAGTCATCGGTACCGTGCCGAAGATGGGCACCGCGGAAACCCGCCGCGCCATCGAAGCCGCCGACAAGGCCCTGCCGGCCTGGCGTGCCCTGACCGCCAAGGAGCGTTCGGCCAAGCTGCGTCGCTGGTTCGAACTGATGATCGAGAACCAGGACGACCTGGCTCGCCTGATGACCACCGAACAAGGCAAGCCGCTGGCCGAAGCCAAGGGCGAAATCGCCTACGCCGCTTCGTTCATCGAGTGGTTCGCCGAAGAAGCCAAGCGCGTCTACGGTGACACCATCCCGGGCCACCAGCCAGACAAGCGCCTGATCGTCATCAAGCAGCCAATCGGCGTTACCGCGGCCATCACCCCGTGGAACTTCCCGGCCGCCATGATCACCCGTAAAGCCGGCCCGGCCCTGGCCGCTGGCTGCACCATGGTGCTCAAGCCTGCCTCGCAGACCCCATACTCCGCCCTGGCTCTGGTCGAACTGGCCCACCGTGCCGGCATCCCGGCTGGCGTGCTGAGCGTGGTTACCGGCAGCGCTGGCGAAGTTGGCGGTGAACTGACCGGCAACTCCCTGGTTCGCAAGCTGTCCTTCACCGGCTCGACCGAAATCGGTCGCCAGCTGATGGAAGAATGCGCCAAGGACATCAAGAAGGTTTCCCTGGAGCTGGGTGGCAACGCCCCGTTCATCGTGTTCGACGACGCCGATCTGGACAAGGCGGTCGAGGGCGCGATCATCTCCAAGTACCGCAACAACGGTCAGACCTGCGTCTGCGCCAACCGTATCTACGTGCAGGACGGCGTCTACGACGCGTTCGCCCAGAAGCTGGCTGCCGCGGTTGCCAAGCTGAAGATCGGTAACGGCCTGGAAGAAGGCACCACCACTGGCCCGCTGATCGACGGCAAGGCTGTCGCCAAGGTCCAGGAGCACATCGAAGACGCCGTTGGCAAAGGCGCCAAGGTCCTGTCCGGTGGCAAGATCATCGAAGGCAACTTCTTCGAGCCGACCATTCTGGTCGACGTACCGAAGACCGCTGCCGTCGCCAAGGAAGAGACCTTCGGCCCGCTGGCGCCGCTGTTCCGCTTCAAGGACGAGGCCGAAGTCATCGCCATGTCCAACGACACCGAGTTCGGCCTGGCCTCGTACTTCTACGCCCGCGACATGAGCCGTGTGTTCCGTGTTGCCGAAGCCCTGGAATACGGCATGGTGGGTATCAACACCGGCCTGATTTCCAACGAAGTAGCACCGTTCGGTGGCATCAAGGCTTCGGGCCTGGGCCGCGAAGGTTCCAAGTACGGTATCGAGGACTACCTCGAAATCAAATACCTGTGCATCAGCGTCTGATCGCACGGTAACGGCTTTACCTCTGCCAGCGGGGCGCGAGAGCGACGTCTCGCTGGCCTTTTTTACATCGCAGTACCTGGTGGCCAGGGCGTTCACGGCAGTCGATCAACGAATACTGTTCGCGAGCACTCCCAGCCACCCCCGAATAAAAGCGCCACTCCAGACCGGCGCAATGAGGGCATTATGAGCAAGACCAACGAATCCTTGATGCAACGTCGTGTCGCCGCCGTCCCACGTGGCGTTGGCCAGATCCACCCGATCTTCGTCGATACCGCGAAGAACTCGACCGTGATCGACGTTGAAGGCCGCGAACTGATCGACTTCGCCGGCGGCATCGCAGTACTGAACACCGGCCACCTGCACCCGAAAGTGGTTGCGGCCGTGCAAGAGCAGCTGACCAAGGTCAGCCACACCTGCTTCCAGGTGCTGGCCTACGAACCCTATGTAGAGCTGTGCGAAAAGATCAACAAGCTGGTCCCTGGCAACTTCGACAAGAAGACCCTGCTGGTCACCACCGGCTCCGAAGCCGTTGAAAACGCCGTCAAGATCGCCCGTGCCGCCACTGGCCGCGCTGGCGTCATCGCCTTCACCGGCGGCTACCACGGCCGTACCATGATGACCCTGGGCCTGACCGGCAAGGTCGTGCCGTACTCCGCTGGCATGGGCCTGATGCCAGGTGGCATCTTCCGCGCCCTGTTCCCGAGCGAACTGCACGGCATCAGCGTTGACGACGCCATCGCCTCGGTCGAGCGCATCTTCAAGAACGACGCCGAGCCGCGCGACATCGCCGCGATCATCCTCGAGCCGGTACAAGGCGAAGGCGGCTTCCTGCCAGCGCCGAAAGAGCTGATGCAGCGCCTGCGCGCCCTGTGCGACCAGCACGGCATCCTGCTGATCGCCGACGAAGTACAGACCGGCGCTGGCCGTACTGGCACCTTCTTCGCCATGGAACAGATGGGCGTTGCGCCTGACCTGACCACCTTCGCCAAATCCATCGCTGGCGGCTTCCCGCTGGCCGGTGTGTGCGGCAAGGCCGAGTACATGGACGCCATCGCTCCGGGCGGCCTGGGCGGCACCTACGCCGGTTCGCCGATCGCTTGCGCCGCGGCCCTGGCCGTGATCGAAGTGTTCGAAGAAGAGAAACTGCTGGACCGCAGCAAAGCTGTGGGTGAGCGCCTGACCACTGGCCTGCGCGAAATCCAGAAGAAGTACCCGATCATCGGTGACGTCCGTGGTCTGGGCTCGATGGTCGCTGTCGAAGTCTTCGAGAAAGGCACTCACACCCCGAACGCTGCTGCTGTTGGCCAGGTTGTCGCCAAGGCTCGCGAGAAGGGCCTGATCCTGCTGTCCTGCGGCACCTACGGCAACGTCCTGCGTATTCTGGTTCCGCTGACCGCTGAAGACGCACTGCTGGACAAAGGCCTGGCTATCATCGAAGAGTGCTTCGCTGAAATCGCCTGATGTGATGTGCTTCAGAAAAAACCCGCTTCGGCGGGTTTTTTTTGTGCCCAGACATCCCACCTGGCGCTATCGTTGTGGCAGGACTCGCTTAGGAAGCTGCGACGGACTGCGTGTCAGGGAATTTCAGGAGTTGGCGATGAGCGCTGCAAACCCCACCCCACCAAGCGTGCTGATTGTCGAAGGCGACCCCTGGGTACGTGACATGCTCAGCGAAATGCTGCTCAGCGTGCGCTGTGATGCCCGCCTGCAGGTCTGCGCCGACGGTTCGCAGGCGCTCAGTGCCTTGTCCAGCAAACCCGACCTGATCATCGCCGCCCGCGAGCTGCCCGGCGTCGATGGCCTCGACCTGCTGCGCAAGGTGCGCGCCAAAGGCTCGGGTTTGCCGTTCATCCTCATGAGCAACCGCAGTGACAGCGCCAGTGTGCGCGAGGCGCTGCCCCTGCACCCCACGGCCTACCTGAGCAAGCCGCTTGACCTGGATAACCTGCGCAAGCGTCTGGAAGAGCTGCTGCTGGCGGTTGGCGAAGAGATCGCTTGCCCGGCACCGGCCTTGCAACCAGGCGCCAGCCTGCCGGCCTATCTGGAACAGCGCCGAGCCAGCGCCGATGGTGGGCCGCTGCTGGCCGATGTGCAGGTGGCGATCAAGCGCGCGCTCAACCCCCACGGCCTGAACCTGAGGGTGCTCGAAGAGGAAGTGCAGGAGGACCCGCAGATCACCGCCGTCCTGATCGCTGCGGCCAACAGCGCAGCGCTGCACCGCGAAGTACCGGTGCAGACGTTGTTGCAGGCCCTGAACAAGCTTGGCAGCACCCAGAGCATGAACCTGATCCTGGGCATGACCCTCAAGCGCAGCGCACGCCTCAGCGACCCGCTGCTGGCCGAGCATGCGGCCCGTTACTGGGACCTTTCGCTGCACGCTGCCGAATATGGGCGGACCTTGGCGCGCATGCTTGAACTGGATGAGGGACGTTGCTACTGCGCAGGACTGCTGCATTGCCTGGGCGACCTGGCGGTGCTGCGCTGCTTGCAGGAATGGCGACTGGCCGGGGGCGAACTGGATGAGGACCAGGTTCAGCTGTCGCTCAACGAGTTTGGCGCTGCGTTTGGCTCGGCGTTGCGTACGCGTTGGCGGCTACCGCTGGGATTGCGCGAGTTGATCGCGGCGATCTACCAGTTGGGCGGTGGGGTTTACTCGCGGGAGATCCTGGCCATGAACCTGGCCGGGCAGCTGTCGCGGCTGCCGGCTGGGCAGGGGCTGGAGAAGGTGGCCAGCAGCAAGACCGCGCGCCTGCTCAAGCTTGGCCTGCCGGAGCTGAGCCGGTTGCGTAAGGTGGAGAACCCGGAGGTGAAGCCGCAGGAAGAGCCGCCGGTAGCCGAGGCCGAGGTTTCCAGCTGAGATCCAGGGGCTGCTTTGCAGCCCTTTCGCGACACAAGGCCGCTCCCACAGGGACCGTACAGGCCAGCAAGTACTGTGTAAGGCAGTCAGCCGCGGACGATCTGGTTCTTGCCCTGTCGCTTGGCCTGGTACATCGCCGCATCGGCCCGGGCATACAGGGTGTCCAGCGCCACATCCTCGTCAGTCAGGCCGGTCACCCCTTGGCTCACCGTCACTCCGTAAGTCTGCTCCCCATGGCTGAAGCTCAGCCG
This sequence comes from Pseudomonas sp. NPDC096925, assembly GCF_044762545.1. Taxonomy (NCBI): domain Bacteria; kingdom Pseudomonadati; phylum Pseudomonadota; class Gammaproteobacteria; order Pseudomonadales; family Pseudomonadaceae; genus Pseudomonas; species Pseudomonas sp. NPDC096925. Next base: position 59,926 of record NZ_JBIWEM010000008.1, read on the forward strand.
CTGGATCTGCCGTTGCAAGCGCTCGGCAATCTGTTCCGCCACCTGGGCAGTGCAGCCCGGGAACACAGCCGCGAACTCCTCGCCACCAATGCGCCCGAACAGGTCACCACGCCGTAGCACGGCCTTGCCGCTATCGGCGATTTGCTGCAACACCTGGTCGCCTTCCTGGTGACCGTAGCTGTCGTTGATGCGCTTGAAGTCGTCGATGTCCAGCAGCAGGAAGGCCAGTGGCGTACCGTCTTCGCGGGCGCTGTCGAAGGCTTGCTGGGCGCACTCGAAGAAGTGACGGCGGTTGCTGCTCTGGGTCAGCACGTCGGTGGTGGCCAGGCGCTGCAGTTCGCCTTCGAGCTGCTTCTTCTCGGTGATGTCTTCGGCGATACCGACGATGATCACCCGGTCACCATCGCGTTGCTGGTTGATGTAGCACTTGTCGCTCAGCCAGCGCAGCTGGCCGTCGGCATTGAGGATGCGGTACTCGCGGTCTTCCACCGAACCCTTCAGCAGTACCTGGGCCAGGCTGCGCTCGGCGAACTCCAGGTCGTCTGGGTAAATGCTGTCGCGCCACTCGTTGTAGTCAGCCAGTACCAGGCTGGCCGGGCGACCGAAGATGCGCTCGTAGGCGGGGCTGACGTACAGCACCTGGCGGGTTTCCCAGTCGAAGGCCCACAGCACAGCGTTGACGCTGTCGAGCAGGGAGCTGAACAGCTGCTCGCGCTCGCTCAGGCGGGCAACCTCGCCCTGGGCGTGGAGCAGCGCAAGCAAGGTCTGGGCGGCCTCCGGAGGGGGGGTGCCAGGCAGTGTCGTTGGAATGTTCTTGGCCATGTGCACGGAGCGGGTCTCGGCGTGTAAGCGTGCGGCCAGCATCTGGCCCGCCACGCGGGCGATGTGCCGAGTTTGAGTGTAAACGAAGGGGCGAAGTTCCGGGCGGCACGCCCCGCCAAGGGGGCGTGCCGATCAACGGCGGTCAGGCGGCGGTCGGGCGCAGGGAGTAGGTCTTCAGTTGTGCCGCGAAGTCGCGCAGGGCTTGGATGCCGCTGGTTTCGGCCTCGTGTACCCAGTCCTTCATGGCGGCCAGCATGTCGTGGCCGTTGGCGCTGGTGCGCGCCCAGATCTGCTGCAGGGCCAGGCGTTTTTCGTAGATGGTCTTCAGCGCCTGGCTGTGGGCGAGCATCGACTCGATGCGCACATGATGACGGTCTTCCAGCAGGCTGGTCTCGCGTGACAACAGGCGCTTGGCGCGGCGGAAGTGGTGGCGCAGCGAGGCATCGACGCGGGCCAGCTCCTGCTTGACCAGCGGCCCGATCACCAGCTTGCGGTACTGGGCCATGATCTGGAAGCGGTTGTTGAGGATCGCCATGGCAGTGTCCATGTCCAGGCTTGCCTTGCCGGCCATCCGGTGGGCGATGGGGGCCACGCGCTGCACCTTGGCCAGGCGCAGCAGGCAGAACAGGCGGATCCACGCCCAACCCATGTCGAACTCCCAGCGCTTGACCGACAGCTTGGCCGAGTTGGGGTAGGTGTGGTGGTTGTTGTGCAGCTCTTCACCACCGATGACGATGCCCCACGGCACCAGGTTGGTGGCGGCGTCGCGGCACTCGAAGTTGCGGTAGCCGAGGGCGTGGCCCAGGCCGTTGACCACGCCGGCGGCCCAGAACGGAATCCACATCATCTGCACCGCCCAGATAGTGATGCCGATGGTGCCGAACAGCAGCAGGTCGATCACCGCCATCAGTGCGATGCCGCCCAGCTTGTAGCGCGAGTAGAGGTTGCGCTCGATCCAGTCGTCCGGGCAGTTCTTGCCGTAGATGCGCAGGGTTTCGGGGTTGCGTGCCTCTTCCCGGTAAAGCTCGGCACCTTTGCGCAGCACCGTGCCCAGGCCCTTGTACAGCGGGCTGTGCGGATCATCGGGGGTTTCGCATTTGGCATGGTGCTTGCGGTGCACGGCGGTCCATTCGCGGGTGTTCTGTGCCGTGGTCAGCCACAGCCAGAAACGGAAGAAGTGCTTGAGCGCGCCATTGAGTTCCAGGGCCCGGTGCGCGGAGTAGCGGTGCAGGTAGACCGTGACGCTGACGATGGTCACGTGGGTCATCAACAGGGTGATGCCGACCAGTTGCCAGGCCGACAAGTCGAGCAGGCCGTTGTACCACATAGGTGTAAATACCCTCGGAATGCAGGAGGAGGGGCTGATTATCCCTTGAGCGGGAAATAAATACAGTCACCCGTTCAGATAGGAGGTCACGACATGTTTCAGCCTTTATAATGCCCCATCACTTTCTATGGGCAATTGCACCCGACATGTCTGTTTCCGTTCGCGACGCCTTGCGCATGGCTGCGCTGTATGTGGTGCTCTCGATCCTCTGGCTGACGCTGGCCGAGGTGGTGCTGCGCGGCATGACTGACGACCCTCTGGCTCTGAACGTGGGCCGGCAGATCAACGTGGTGGTCTGGGTGCTGTTCAGTGCCTTGCTGATCTATGTGTCGCGGGTGCGTCTGCTCAATTTCATCGGCCGTGGCGCGCGTTTGCGTTGCGAAGACCGCGAACGGCTGCGTATGGCTGCCGCCGTGTTCGACAGCACCCTCGAGGGCGTGCTGGTGACCGACCGCCAGGGCCTGATCGTGCACGTCAACCGTGCCTTCATGCGTATTACCGGCTATCAGCAGGACGAGGTCATCGGCCAGCGCCCGAGCAAGTTCAAATCGGGCCGCCATGGCCTGGCGTTCTATCAGCAGATCTTCGCCACCCTGGCGGAAAGCGGCGAGTGGAGCGGTGAAATCTGGAACCGGCGCAAGAGCGGCGAAATCTACCCACAGTGGCAGACCATTTGTGCCATTCACGACGACGAAGGTGAGCTCAGCCATTACGTGGCAGTGTTCAGCGACATCAGCGCGATCAAGCATTCGGAACAGGAACTGGCCTACCTGGCCCACCACGACCCGCTGACCGGTCTGCCCAACCGCCTGCTGTTCACGGACCGGGTCGAGCAGGCCCTGGCCGCAGCCCAGGCCAACAAGCGCGGTTGTGCCCTGCTGTTACTGGACCTGGACCACTTTCAGAGTATCAACGACGGCCTTGGCCACACCATCGGCGACCAGTTGCTGAAGCTGGTCGGCGAGCGCCTGGGTGAAGTGCTGGGCAGCGGCGTGACTCTGGCGCGTCTGGGGGGCGACGAATATGGCGTGCTGGCGGAGAACTGCCAGGAGGTCGGCCAGGCGGGCAAGCTGGCGCAGGGCATCATCGAGCGCATGCGCGAGCCATTTCTGTTCGACGGCAACCGCCTGTTCATCAGTGTCAGCGCAGGCATCAGCCTGTTCCCAAGCGATGCCTTGAGTGCCGAGCAGTTGCTGCGCAACGCCGACTCGGCTTTGTACAAGGCCAAGAGCAGCGGGCGAGCCTGCTATGCGTTGTACACCGAAGAGCTGACTGCCCACGCCCAGCACCGGGTCGAAACTGCCGGCGAGCTGCGCCGGGCCCTGGAGCAGGACGAGCTGCGAGTGTTCTACCAGCCGGTGCACGACCTGGCGACCGGCCGCCAGGTCGGCGTCGAGGCCCTGGTGCGTTGGCAGCACCCCCAGCGCGGCCTGGTACCGCCAGGTGAATTCATCCCGATTGCCGAGCGCACCGGGCTGATTGCCGAGATCGACACCTGGGTATTGCGCCAGGCGTGTCGGCAGATGGTGCAATGGCAGGGCGAAGGCCGGCAGCTGGCCTTTGTGGCGGTGAACATTTCCAGCCGCCTGTTTGGCCAGCACGAGTTGTACCAGCAGGTGGCCGAAGCGCTGCACGACACCGGCCTGGCCCCGGCCTTGCTGGAGCTGGAGGTGACAGAGAGCGCGGTGATGGAAGACCCGGACGTGGCGCTGGAGCAGTTGCATCGCCTGCGTGAACTGGGGGTGACCCTGGCCATCGACGACTTCGGCACCGGGTATTCATCGTTGTTGCGTCTAAAGCGCTTGCCGGTGCAGAAGCTGAAGATCGACCAGGGCTTCGTTGCCGGGTTGCCGCTGGATGAGGACGACATCGCGATCGTCCGGGTGATCATCGCCCTGGCCCGCAGCATGGGCATGCAGGTGCATGCCGAGGGCATCGAGCAGGCAGAGCAGGCCAGCTTCCTGCTGCAGGAGCTGTGTCAGCTGGGGCAGGGCTACTGGTTCGGGCGACCGGTGCCTGCCGGGGATCTTCGCTGGGGTTGAAGGCCCCTTCGCGGGCAGGCCCGCTCCCACAGGGATATCGTTGTATTCAAACCTTGTGCAGTACCTGTGGGAGCGGGCGTGCCCGCGAAGAATTCAACGCTTGTTCAGGCCTTTCGCCAACCGGTCGCCACCGAGCTGGATCAACGCCACCAACGCCACCAGCATGGCAATCACGGTCAGCATGATCTGGCTGTCGAAGCGCTGGTAGCCATAGCGGTAGGCGATATCCCCCAGGCCCCCGGCACCGATCGCTCCGGCCATGGCCGAGGAATTGATCAGGGTCACCAGGGTAATGGTGAAGCCCCCCACGATCCCTGGCAGCGCCTCGGGCAGCAGCACATGCCAGACGATGTGCCAGCGCCGGCAGCCCATGGCTTGCGCAGCTTCCACCAGGCCGTGGTCGACTTCACGCAGGCTGACCTCGGCAATCCGCGCGAAGAACGGCGTGGCGGCAATGGTCAGCGGTACCACCGCCGCCCACACGCCGTAGGTGGTGCCCACCACCAGGCGGGTAAAGGGGATCAGCGCGACCATCAGGATCAGGAACGGGATCGAGCGGAACAGGTTGACGAAGGCGCCCAGCACCCGGTTCAGCAGCGGTGCCTCGAAGATCCCGCCCTTGTCGCTGGTGACCAGCAGCACCGCCATCGGTACCCCCACCAGCAGGGCGATCAGCGACGACACGCCGACCATCAGCAGGGTATCGAGCAAACCTTCCAGCAGGCGATCAAACCACATGGCCCAGTACCTCCACGTCCTCGGCCCAGCGGCGGGCGCGTTCCAGCAATTGATGGGGGTCGTGCGGCGAGTGCTGCACCGACAGGATCAGCTGCCCGAGGGCATGCTCACCAATGGTTTCCACACCGCCCTGCAGCAGGCGCACGCGGCCACCAAGGTCGTTGAACAGGGCAGACAGTTCGGGCTCGCCGAGCAGGGTCAGCCTCAGCACCACGGCACTGTCGCGGCTCGCCGGGCTGGCCCGCAGGCTGGCTTGCAGCGCGGCTGGCAACCTGGCTTGCAACGGCGCGAGCAGGGTGCGGGTGACCTCGTGGCGTGGTGAGCCAAACACCCGCCAGACCTCGCCCTGCTCGACCACTTCTCCGCGTTCCAGCACCACCACCCGGTGGCAGATATCGCGGATTACCGCCATCTCGTGGGTGATCAGCACAATGGTCAGGCCCAGGCGCTGGTTGATGTCGCGCAGCAGTTCGAGAATGGAAGCGGTGGTTTCCGGGTCCAGCGCCGAGGTGGCCTCGTCGCACAGCAGAATCTCGGGGTCATGCACCAGCGCCCGGGCAATGCCCACGCGCTGCTTCTGCCCGCCGGACAGCTGCGCCGGGTAAACGTGGTGCTTTTCCTGCAGGCCGACCAGTTCCAGCAGTTGGCGTACCTTGCGCTGGCGTTCGGCCTTGGCCACGCCGGCCACCTTCAGGGGCAGCTCGACGTTCTGCCACACGGTCTTGGCCGACATCAGGTTGAAGTGCTGGAAGATCATGCCGATGCGCCGGCGCAGGGCCACCAGGTGGTCCTCGTCGAAGGGTGCGATGTCCACCTGGTCGATCAACACCCGGCCCTGGCTGGGTTGTTCCAGGCGGTTGATGGTGCGCAGCAATGATGACTTGCCGGCGCCGCTGCGGCCGATGATGCCGAAGATCTCGCCACGGCGGATGTTCAGGTCGATGCCTTGCAAGGCCGGTTGCGCCTGGCCCGGGTAGGTCTTGCCCAGGCCGATGAAGCGCACGTGGGCTTCATTGACCTCCGGGCGCAGGGCCTGCTCCCTGGCCGTTGACGGCAGTGGTTGTAAGGTGGGCGCCCGGAGCGCGCTGGCCTGGCTCATGTCAGCCCTCCCAACCGGCCTGGTAAAGCTTGCCGTGGGCTTTGTCCAGGGCTGCGCGCACCGCTGGCGAGTGCTGGTAGATGTCGACGAACCTGGCCAGGCGCGGATCGTCCTTGCTTTGCGGGCGAATGACGAACTGGATCACGTACTCCTTGTTCTCCAGGCCGTCGAACAGCAGGGCCGAGCCTGCGTCGAAGCTGTTGGCCAGGCGGATGTAGGCCGGGTAGCCCTGCACTAGGTCGGCGTCGTCATAGGCACGTACCAGCTGCACGGCCTCCACCTGAAGAATTTTCAGCTTTTTCGGGTTGGCGACGATGTCGTCCTCGGTGGCCTTGTAGCCGACCCCCGGCTTGAGGGTGATCAGCCCGGCCTTGGCCAGCAACTGCAGGCCACGGCCGCTGTTGATCGGGTCGTTGGCGATGGCCACGCTGGCGCCTTCGGGCAGGTCGGCGAAGCTTTTGTACTTTTTCGAGTACAGGCCGACGTTGTTGATGATGCCCGGGGCGTAGGGCACCAGGTTGAAGCCCGCCGCCGCCTTGGCGTTTTCCAGGAACGGGATGTGCTGGAAGTAGTTCACGTCGATGTCGCCGCTGTTGAGGCTGACATTGGGCGCGATCCAGTCGCTGAACTCGACCAGCTTCACTTCCAGGCCTTGCTTGTGCGCTTCTTCCACTGCGGCTTCCAGCGGGATGGCAAATGCGGCGGTGGTGCCGATCTTCAGCGGTTCGGCAGCCAGGGCGCTGGCGGACAGGCCGAGGGTGAGGGCAATGGCCGCGACGGGCCGGAACAGTTTATCAAGCATGGTGCAGGGCTCCAGTCGGGGTAGAGGTATAGCGGTAAGCCGAGCCAGGGTGGTCGGCAGGCAGGTGCGGGTGGTCGGCCTGGAACAGTTTTTCGCGCAGGGTGCCTTCGGCGTAGGCGGTCTTGTAGCGGCCACGCTGTTGCAACTGCGGGATGACCAGGTCGATGAAGTCCTCGAAGCTTTCCGGGGTAACGGTGCGGGTCAGGTTGAAACCGTCCAGGCCGGTTTCATCGATCCAGGCGATCAGCTGCTCGGCCACCTGTTCGGGCGCGCCGACCAGGGTCACGTAGCGGCCACCCAGGGCGTGCTGCTGCAGCAGGCGCCGGCGGGTCCAGGCGTTGTCCTGCAACTGGCGCGTGGCGGACTGGATGGCGTTGCCCTGGCTGAAGGCAATCGGCTCGTCCAGCGCGTAGGCGGCGAAGTCGATGCCGGTGGACGCGGCGAAGTGCGCGACCCCGGCCTCGGCGCTGGCGTGGCGCAGGTACTCGGCGTGCCTGGCCTGGGCCTGCTGCTCGGTGGCGGCGACGATCACCGTGATGCCCATGAACACCTTGACCGCCTGCGGGTCACGGCCAGCGGCCTGGGCGGCGGCGCGCACCTTGTCGACCTGGGCACGGGTGGCGGCCTTGTCCTGGCCACTGATGAACACGCATTCGGCATGGTTGCCGGCGAAGGCCAGACCACGCTGCGAGCTGCCGGCCTGGAACAGTACCGGGGTACGCTGCGGCGAGGGTTCGCACAGATGGTAGCCGTCGACCTTGTAGAACTCGCCCTGATGGTGGATCTTGCGCACCTTGTCGGGCCTGGCATAGACGCGCTGCTGGCGGTCGGCGACCACGGCATCGTCGGCCCAGCTGCCTTCCAGCAGCTTGTACAGCACCTGCAGGTACTCGTCGGCCTGGTCGTAGCGGCGGTCATGCTCCGGTTGCTGCGCCAGGCCCATGGCCCGGGCGGCGCTGTCGAGGTAGCCGGTGACGATGTTCCAGCCCACCCGGCCATTGCTCAGGTGGTCCAGGGTGGAAAGGCGCCGGGCGAACAGGTACGGCGCCTCGTAGGTGAGGTTGGCGGTGAGACCGAAACCCAGGTGGCGGGTGACGGCGGCCATGGCCGAGACCAGCAGCAGCGGGTCGTTGACCGGCAGCTGGATCGACTCCTTGAGGGTGACGTCCAGCGACTGGCCGTAGATGTCGTAGGTGCCGACGATGTCGGCGATGAACAGCCCGTCGAACAGGCCGCGCTCCAGCAGGCGCGCCAGGCTGGTCCAGTAGTCCAGGGTCTTGTACTGGGTCGAGGTGTCCCGTGGGTGGGTCCACAGGCCGTGGTTGATGTGCCCGACGCAGTTCATGTTGAAGGCATTGAGCAGGATCTGCCTGGCCATCAGATAGTCCCCCGGCGTGGTGGGTTGGCATCGTTGAGGTAGTAGTTGCCGATGGCGTGGTACTTCCAGCGCACCGGGTCGTGCAGGGTGTGCACGCGGGCGTTGCGCCAGTGGCGGTCGAGGTTGTGTTCGGCCAGGGTGGCCTGGCTACCGCCCAGTTCGAACAGGGTGGTGCCGGCTGCGAGGGAAATTTCGGTGCTGATGGCGCGGGCCTCGGCCACCGCGATGGATGCGGCTGCCACGTTGTCGGCAGTGCTGTCGTCGCGGGCACGGTCCAGGTATTCACCGGCACGCTCCAGCAAGGCTTCGGCGGCATGCAGGCGGATCGCCAGGTGGCCGAAACTCTTCAACGTCAGCGGGTCATCGCTGGCTTTGTCCAGGCCGGAGTCGACCCAGGGGCGGCTGCGGGTGCGCACGAAGTGCAGGGCATCATCAAAGGCGGCGCGGGCGATGCCGGTGTCGATGGCAGCATGAAGGATCTGCGCCAGCGGGCCGACCGGGGTGGGGCGTTCGAAGGCGCTCTGGAAGGGCACCACGTCGGCGGCGCTGACGTATACGTTGTCGAACACCACCGAGCCGCTGCCGGTGGTGCGCTGGCCGAAGCCGCTCCAGTCGTCGATCACCTGCAGGCCCTTGCTGTCGGCCGGGACGAAGGCCAGGTGCTGTACGCCATGCTCATCGACCACCGATGTGGGAATGCGCTGGGCGTAGATGGCGCCGGTGGCGTAGAACTTGCGGCCATTGATGCGAAAGCCATCGCCGTCGCGGGTCAGGCGGGTGGTGCGCTCGTTGGCGGTCTTGGTGCCCAGTTCGGCCAGGGCGTTGCCGAAGCGCTTGCCCGCCAGTACTTCGGCGTACAGGCGCTGTTGCTGTTCGGGCGTGCCGTTTACCCGGAGTACTTCCAGGGCGTAGAAATGGTTTTGCGGGATCTGCCCGAGGGAGCCGTCGGCCTGGGCGATGCGGGCGATGACCTTGGCCAGGGTGACGTTGGACACGCCGGCGCCACCGAAGGCCTTGGGCACGCTGATGGCCCACAGGCCGGAGCGGGTGAACAGCTCGAGCTCGGTGTGTGGCAGGCGGCGTTCGCGGTCGCGCAGGGCGCTGTCGCGGCGCAGTTGTTGGGCGACTTCTTCGGCAACGTTCAGGGCTTGGGTGTCGTCGGTAATGATGCTTGTAGTCATGGTGTTCTCCGGGGGCCGCTGCGCGGCCCTTCGCGGGCTCGCCCGCTCCCACAGGTAAAGTGATGCCTGTTCAGGCGGTGGTTATCCTGTGGGGGCGGGCGAGCCCGCGAAGGGCTGCGCAGCAGCCCCAAAGGCAGCAAGTCAGATCCAGGAATGCCGCGCTGGCAAGGTGCCGTTAAGGTGGTAAGCGCCGACCGCGTGGTACTTCCAGCGCACCGGGTCATGCAGGGTGTGCACCCGGGCATTGCGCCAGTGGCGGTCGAGGTTGAACTCGGCGAGGGTGGCGCGGCTGCCGGCCAGCTCGAACAACTTCTCGCTGGCTTGCAGGGCAATCTCGGTAGTCAGCACCTTGGCCTCGGCCACCGCGATCGAGGCCCGCGCCGCGCTTGCTGCATCGATCGGCGCGGCATTGACCTCGTCGAGGACCCGCGCGGCCTTGCGCAGCAGCGCTTCGGCGGCGTGCAGCTCGAGCTTCAGGCGGCCAATGTCGGCGATTACATAGGGGTCGTCGCTGGCGCGGTCGACCTTGGCCTCGATCCATGGCCGGGCCTTTTCGCGCACGAAACTGATGGCATCTTCGATCGCCGCTTCGGCAATGCCGGCATCGATCGCCGCCTGGATCAGCTGCGAGGCCGCGCCCTGGATGTTGGGAGTGTCGCGCTGGCGCCAGTTGTCGATCACCAGGTCGGCATCCACCGGTACCTGGTCGAGCAGTACGGTGCCGCTGGCAGTGGTGCGCTGGCCGAACCCCGACCAGTCATCGACGATGCGCAGCCCCGGGCTGCCCCGGCGTACGAACGCCAGGCGCTGGCGGCCTTCGTCGTCCAGTGCCTTGACCGCCACCCAGTGGGCGAACAGGGCACCGGTGGAATAGAACTTCTCGCCGCTGATGCGATAGCTGTCACCGACGCGGGTGATCCTGGCCTTGAGAGTCAGGGTGTCCTTGGTGCCGCGCTCGGGGCCGGCATTGCCGATGCGCCAGCCGTCGAGCACGCTGCGGAAGATTACCGCCTGCTGTGCCTCGGTGGCGGTCAGGCGCAGCAGTTGCAGCATGCCGAACTGGTTCTGCGGGATTTGCCCCAGGGCCGGGTCGGCGGCGCTGATCAGGCGGAACACTTCGGCCACGGTCTCGAACGACACATCGGGGCCACCGTGGGCCTTCGGTACGCTGATGCTGCCCAGGCCGCTGCGGGTGAACAGTTCGATTTCGGCCCATGGCAGCTTGCGTTGCTGGTCGCGGCGGGCTGCCTGCTCGCGGGCGACCTCAGCCAGTTCGCGGGCCGCTTGCAGGGCTTCGGCGTCGTTGCGCAGTACCTTGGCCGGCAGCAGCAGGGGCGAGCTGTCGAGATCGCTGTGGAATTGGGTATTGGCTTGGCTGGACATCAGTACCGCTCCTTGGCTGCACTCAATGCCCTGGCGTTACGCACTGGGGTGATTGTGATCCTGACCATTCCTGACCTCACAAAAAAGTAATGCCGCTACAGCTGATCGCGGCAGATGTGTGCTGGTCCGGTGGTCCGGTATATATACCCTAATGCTTTATAAAAAGTTTATGAACTAACTCTTTGGAATATGTATAGAAGGAGGTATTTGCTCTGGATGTGCCGGCCTCTTCGCGGGCACGCCCGCTCCCACAGGTACAGCACAGATCTTGAAATCGGTGCCCCACCTGTGGGAGCGGGCGTGCCCGCGAGGAGGCCGCAACAGGTTTACTCGGAGGCAGCAGTCCCCAGGAACTTGCGCAGGAACTGCCGGGTACGCTCTTCCTTTGGCGCTGCAAACAGCGCCTTGGCCTCGCCCTGTTCCACGATCACGCCCTTGTCGAAGAAGATCACCCGGTTCGCCACATCCCGGGCAAAGCTCATCTCGTGGGTGACGATGATCATGGTGCGCTTCTCCTCGGCCAGGCCGCGGATGGTCGCCAGCACTTCACCCACCAGTTCGGGGTCCAGCGCCGAGGTCGGCTCGTCGAACAGGATCACCTCCGGCTCCATGGCCAGGGCGCGGGCGATAGCCACCCGTTGCTGCTGGCCACCGGACAGGCGCCGCGGGTAGGCGTCTTCCTTGCCTGCCAGGCCGACCTTGGCCAGCAGGCGCCGGCCCAGTTCGATGGCCTGCTCGCGGGGCGTCTTCTTGACGATCACTGGTCCCTCGATCACGTTTTCCAGAGCGGTGCGGTGAGGGAACAGGTTGAAGTTCTGGAACACGAACCCGGCCTGTTGGCGCAAACGGCGGATCGCACTTTGCTGGCCACCCAGCGGGCGGTTGGCGTCGATGCTGATGTCGCCAATCTGGATCTGCCCGGCATCGGGTGTTTCCAGCAGGTTGAGGCAACGCAGGAAGGTAGTCTTGCCCGAGCCACTGGGGCCGATAATGGCCACCACTTCGCCGGGCTGCACGGTCAGGTCGATACCGTCGAGCACGGTCTGGCCCTTGAACCGCTTGGTCAGGCCTTTGACTTCAATCATGCTCAATGCTCCTGGTCATGCTGGTTGACGCGCGCTTCCATGCGGTTCTGGAAGTGCGCGAGGATGCTGCACAGCACCCAGTAGATGACCGCCACCGCCACGTACATGGTGAACACTTCGAAGGTGCGCGCGGTAATCAGCTGGGCCTGGCGGAACAGCTCGGGCACCTGGATGGTCGCCGCCAGGGCGGTGTCCTTGACCAGCGAGATGAAGCTGTTGCCCAACGGCGGCAGGGCGGTGCGCAAGGCCTGGGGCAGGATCGCCCGACGCATGGCCTGGACGCGGGTCATGCCGATACTGGCGGCGGCTTCCCACTGGCCACGGTCGATCGAGGAAATCGCCGCGCGCAGGATCTCGCAGATATAGGCGGCCATGTTCAGCGACAGGCCGATCAGCGAGGCCGGGATCGGGTCGAGCTCGATACCGATCTGCGGCATGCCGAAGTAGATGACGAACAGCTGCACCAGCAGCGGCGTGCCGCGGAAGAACGACACGTAGACCCGCGCCAGCCAGTTCAGCGGCAGAATCTTCGACAAACGCATCAGCGCCAGGGCGAAGCCCAGCAGCAGGCCGAAGAACATGCCGCCAACACTGAGCAGCACTGTATAACCCGCGCCCTTCAGCAGGAAGGGCGTGGAGTCGACAACGAGTTGCAGGCTTTCAGCGATCATTTGGTGACATCGGCACCGAAGTATTTCTCGGACAGCTTGGCCAGCGTGCCGTCAGCCTTGAGCTTGTCCAGCGCCTTGTTGATCGCTGCCAGCAGTTCCGGCTCGCCCTTGCGCAGGGCTACGCCGCTTTCCAGGCGCGAGAAGGCATCGCCGGCCAGTTCGGTGTCCTTGGCTTTCTGTGCGTATTCCAGCGCAGCAAGGCGGTCGATCAGGATGGCGTCGATGCGGCCGTTGCGCAGGTCGGCGAACTTGCTCGGGTCGTCTTCATAGGTGCGCACATCGGCTTGCGGCACGTCCTGCTTGACCCACTGCTCGTAGTTGGTGCCCAGGCCTACGCCGACCTTTTTGCCGGCCAGGTCGGCAGCCTTGTGGATGTTCAGCTGCTCGGCCTTCTTCTTCAGGATCAGCGCCTGGATGCCGGAGATGGTGTAAGGCTCGGAGAAGTCGTACTTCTTCTTGCGCTCTTCGGAAATGGTCACCTGGTTGATCACCACGTCCAGGCGCTTGGATTCCAGTGCGGCGAGGATGCCGTCCCACTTGGTCGGCTGTACCTTGGCCTTTACCCCCAGCTCTTTGGCCAGCAGTTCGGAAAGCTCCACTTCGAAGCCGGTCAGCTTGCCGTTTTCGTCCTGGAAGCTGAACGGTGGGTAGGTGCCTTCGAGGCCGACGTTGATCACGCCTTTTTCCTGGATGGTCTTCAATTGCTCGCCGGCGAAGGCCTGGCTGAGCAGGCCGGCACCCAGCAGGAGTGCCAGGCTGGCGTTGAGTAGCGGTTTGGCGAATTTCGACATGACAGAGCCCCGCGCTTGTTGTGGAAGTAGTGGGTGGCGAATATAGAGTTGGCTGCTTAGGCCAGGAAATACTAAAAAATTATTTTGTTATTTCCTTTTTGGTTTTTGCCAGTTGCTGGCTGCTTTGAGGGTAGGCGAGGTTGCCTGCTCCGTCATCGCGGCTTATGCCTGACTTAGCGCAGGATGGAATAAAGCGTTGTTTTTTCCAAGAGACGGATTTGCCGTAGAGTGGATTACATGTAAGCAGGTCCGGCCCTTACGCGGGTGAACCCGCCCCCACAGGGACTACACAGATCTTGAGCCTTGTGGTGTACCTGTGGGAGCGGGTTTACCCGCGAAGAGGCCTGACCTGCCGATAAAAAAAGTTGGCCTCTTCAGGCAGGAGAAAACCGTGAGCGAACAACCTTCATCCGGGCACTGGCAGTTGCAGAGCATCGTCACCGGCCTGCGCGGTGCCCGTGAACAATGGCGTACCCGCAATGGCCGCAGCATTGGCGAGCAGGGCGGGCGTGAGCTGCCTTCGCGCGAGGCGATGCGGCAGATTCTGGAACAACTGTGCGGCGCGCTGTTTCCCATGCGCCTTGGCCCGGTCGACCTGCGCGAAGAAAGCGAAGACTTCTACGTTGGCCATACCTTGGATGCCGCGCTGACTGCCTTGCTGGCCCAGGCCCGCCTGGAGCTGCGCTACGCCGCGCGGCAAAGCAAGGGCGACCTGGCCGGCGTCGATGCCCATGCGCTGAGCCTGGTGCAGGGCTTCGCCGCCGCCCTGCCGGGCCTGCGCGTGCTGCTCGACACCGACGTGCTGGCCGCCTACCACGGCGACCCGGCGGCGCGCAGCGTCGATGAAGTGCTGCTGTGCTACCCGGGCATCCTGGCGATCATCCACCACCGCCTGGCGCACCACCTGTACCAGGCCGGCCTGCCGTTGCTGGCGCGGATCAGCTCGGAGCTGGCGCATTCGGCCACGGGGATCGACATTCACCCCGGAGCGCAGATCGGCCCGAGCTTCTTCATCGACCACGGCACCGGCGTGGTGATCGGCGAAACCGCGATCATCGGCGAACGTGTGCGCATCTACCAGGCGGTGACCCTGGGCGCCAAGCGCTTCCCCAGCGATGAGTCGGGCACGCTGCACAAGGGCCTGCCACGCCACCCGATCGTCGAGGACGATGTGGTGATCTATGCCGGGGCCACGGTGCTGGGGCGGATTACCATCGGCAAAGGCTCGACCATTGGCGGCAATGTGTGGCTGACCCGCAGTGTGCCGGCCGAGAGCAACATTACCCAGGCCAACCTGCAGCTGGATTGCCAGGACAAGAACTGATCTAGCATCTCTTTAGCCTGTACTGGCCTCTTCGCGGGCTTGCCCGCTCCCACAGGAACCCCACAGATTTTGAATCTTGTGCAGTATCTGTGGGAGCGGGTTTACCCGCGAAAGGGCCAGAACAGGAGGGCACCAATCAGCGCCCCAATTCGCATTGAAATCCGATCCATGTTTAACTTGAACGCTTGTTCAATGAAAAACGCTGGTCCGCTGCCGGTGTTCAACAGGAGGATTCCTTTGCTGAACCCGTTCATTCCGAACCTTACGTCATTCGACGAGGTGCACCCCCAATGAGTGCATCGACCTCTTCACTTGCCAACGGCAAGATCCGCATGAACCCCCCGGTGTTCTATTTCGCGGCAAGTTTCATCCTCATCTTCGGCCTGGTGGTCATTTCCTATCCGCAAGCAGCAGGCGACTGGTTGCTGGCGGCGCAGAACTGGGCGGCCAACACGGTCGGCTGGTACTACATGCTGGCAATGACGCTGTACCTGGTCTTCGTGGTGGTCACCGCCTTGTCCGGCTACGGCAAGATCAAGCTCGGTGCCGACCACGACGAACCCGAGTTCAGCTACCTGTCGTGGGCCGGCATGCTGTTCGCCGCCGGCATCAGCATCACCTTGTTCTTCTTCTGCGTTTCCGAACCCTTGACCCACATGCTGCAGCCGCCCCAGGGCGAAGCGGGCACGGCCGAGGCCGGGCGCCAGGCGATGCAGATCCTGTTCCTGCACTGGGGCCTGCATGGCTGGGGCGTGTTCGCCTTCGTCGGCATGGCGCTGGCCTACTTCGCCTACCGGCACAACCTGCCGCTGGCCTTGCGTTCGGCGTTGTACCCGCTGATCGGCAAGCGCATCAACGGGCCGATCGGTTATGCGGTGGACGGCTTCGGCATCATCGCCACGGTGTTCGGCCTGGGTGCCGACATGGGCTTTGGCGTGCTGCACCTGAACGCCGGCCTCGACTACCTGTTCGGCATCGACCACAGCCAGTGGGTGCAGGTACTGCTCATCACCCTGATGATGGGCGCGGCGGTGGCCGTGGCCGTCGCCGGGGTGGAGAAGGGCGTGCGGGTGATGAGCGACATCAACCTGTTCCTGGCCTGCGCGCTGTTGCTGTTCGTGTTGTTCGCCGGGCCTACCCAGCACCTGTTCAACACGCTGATCCAGAACCTCGGCGACTACCTGGGGGCCTTGCCGCGCAAGAGCTTCGACGTCTATGCCTACGGCGAGAACCGCGACTGGCTGGGCGGCTGGACGGTGTTCTACTGGGCCTGGTGGATTGCCTGGGCGCCGTTCGTGGGCCTGTTCATCGCCCGCATTTCCCGTGGCCGCACCATCCGCGAGTTCGTCTTTGGCGTGCTGTTGATTCCGCTGGGCTTCACCTTGGCGTGGATGTCGATCTTCGGCAACAGCGCCCTGGACCAGGTCATCAACCACGGCATGACCGCGCTGGGCCAGTCGGCGCTGGATAACCCGTCGATGAGCTTGTACCTGCTACTGGAGACCTACCCCTGGAGCAAGACGGTGATCGCCGTGACGGTGTTCATCAGTTTCGTGTTCTTCGTCACCTCGGCCGACTCGGGCACCGTGGTGCTGTCGACCTTGTCGGCCAAGGGTGGTGACACCGACGAGGACGGGCCGAACTGGCTGCGCATCTTCTGGGGCGCGATGACGGCGCTGATCACCAGTGCGTTGTTGTTCGCCGGTAGCATCGATTCGCTGAAGTCGGCGGTGGTGCTGACCTCGTTGCCATTCTCGCTGATCTTGCTGTGCATGATGTGGGGGCTGCACAAGGCGTTCTACCTGGAGTCGCAACGGCAGATCGCGCAGATGCATTCGCTGGCCCCGTTCGCCCAGTCACGCCGCGGCCGTGGTGGCTGGCGCCAGCGCCTGAGCCAGGCGGTGCACTTCCCGTCGCGTGATGAGGTGTACCGCTTCATGGACGACGTGGTACGCCCGGCGATTGCCGATGTGCGTGAGGTGTTCGAGCAGAAGGGGTTGGTGCTGATTACCCAGGACGACCCGAGCCATGACAACGTCAGCCTGAAGATTGGCCATGGCGAGGAACAGCCGTTCATTTACCAGGTACAGATGCGTGGTTACTTCACACCATCGTTCGCCCTGGGTGGGCTGGGTACGCAGGAGTTGAAGAACCGCCGTTACTACCGGGCGGAGGTGCACCTGAGCGAAGGCAGCCAGAACTATGACCTGGTGGGCTACAGCAAGGAGCAGATCATCAACGACATCCTCGACCAGTACGAAAGGCACATGCAGTTCCTGCATCTGGTCAGATAGTAACCTGTACCGGCCTCTTCGCGGGCTCGCCCGCTCCCACAGGTTCAACACAGTTTCTGAAATCTGTGCCGGACCTGTGGGAGCGGGCAAGCCCGCGAAGAGGCCGGCACTGCTGATGCATCTCTATCAGAAGGGCGCATCCCCGAGGATGGTCGCCCGATGCATCACCCGCCGGTTCGGCCGGTAGTCATCCACGGCAAAATGCTGGGTCACGCGGTTGTCCCAGAAGGCCACGTCATTCTCCTGCCACCGCCAGCGAATACTGAATTCCGGCCGCGTCGCATGGGCGAACAGCAGTTTCAGCAGCGCCTCGCTTTCCAGCTCGCTCAGCTCATTGATGCGCGTGGTAAACCCCTCATTGACGAACAACGCCTTGCGCCCGCTCACCGGATGCGTACGCACCACCGGGTGCGACAGTGGCGGGTTGTTGCGCCGGGTGGCTTCCCAGCGCGCCAGGTCTTCCGGCGTGGTGCCAAAGCGCTCCAGCGGGAACGACTTGGTGAAGTCATGGGTGGCGGTCAGCCCGTCGAGCATCTCGCGCAGCGGCGCCGACAAGGCTTCGAAGGCAGCGATGCCGCTGGCCCACAGGGTGTCGCCACCATAGGCCGGCAACTGCTTGGCGCTGAGCACCGCGCCCAGGGCCGGGGTCGGCAGGAAGGTCACGTCGGTGTGCCATACGGCGTTGTCGCGCACGTCGGTAACCGCCGTGTCGAGGATCAGCACCTGCGGGGTTTCCGGCACATTGGGGTAGATCGGGTGGATGTGCAGGTCGCCGAAGCGGGCGGCAAAACGCGCCTGCTGCTGCGGGTTGATCGGCTGGTCGCGGAAGAACAGCACCTGGTGCTGCAGCAGCGCCTGCTCGATGGCGTCACGTTCTTCGGCGGTGATATCGCGGCTGATGTCCACGCCGCTGATCTGGGCGCCGAGCGCCGGGCTGAGGGGGGTGATGGTCAGGCTCATGTCGGTCTCTTCAATCAGGCGCCAGGCTGCTGGCGTGGTCAACAGGATTCAGTGGCTCTGCCCGTGCCAAGGCACCAGTTTGCGTTGCAGGGCACGCAGGCTCATTTCCAGGGCGAAGGCGATCAGGGCGATCAGCAGAATGCCCAGCACCACCACATCGGTAACCAGGAACTGCGCCGCCGACTGCACCATGAAGCCCAGGCCGCTGGTGGCGGCGATCAGCTCGGCGGCCACCAGGGTCGACCAGCCGACCCCCAGGCCAATGCGGATGCCGGTGAGGATGTCGGGCAGGGCGCTGGGCAGGATCACGTGGCGGATCAGCTGGGCCTTGGTCGCGCCCAGCGACTGCGCGGCACGCAGCTTGGCCGGGTCGACCGTGCGCACGCCGGTGGCAGTGGCAATGGCGATGGGGGCGAAGATCGCCAGGTAGATCAGCAGCACCTTCGACAGCTCGCCGATGCCGCACCAGATGACGATCAGCGGCAAGTAGGCCAGCGGTGGGATCGGCCGGTAAAACTCGATCAGCGGGTCGAGAATGCCGCGGGCCACGCGGTTGTAGCCGATGGCGATGCCCACCGGGATGGCGGTGAGGGTGGCGGCCAGCAGGGCCACGCCGATGCGTCCCAGGCTGGCACCCAGGTGCTGCCACAGGCTGGCATCCATGTAGCCCTGGGTCAGCAGGGTCCCGGCCTTGCTCAGGATATCGGCGGGCGAGGGCAGGAACAGTGGTTCGATCCAGCCGGCCGCGGTCACCAGCCACCAGGCCAACAGCAGGCTGGCCAGGGTCAGGGTGCTGATCCAGCGAGTGGGCAGGGGGCGGCGCAGCTTGGCGGCTGGTCGGTGATGGGCGTTGCGTTTGCCGGTGACCGGCAGGTCCAGGCTGCTCATGCGCGCTCCTGCAGGCTTTGACGTTGAGAGAACACCCGCGCCAGTACATGCTCGCGGGTTTCGATGAAGGCGGGGTCGGATTTGATCGCCCGCGCCGATTCGCCGGCTGCATAGCGTTGGCCGAAGTCCAGTTGCAGGCGCTCCACCACGCGCCCCGGGTTGGGCGCCAGCAGCACCAGCTCGCTGGCGAGGAACACGGCTTCTTCGATGTCGTGGGTAATCAGGAACACCGGCTTGGCGGTGCGCTGCCACACCTGCAGCAACAACTCCTGCATCTGCTCGCGGGTGAAGGCATCGAGTGCGCCAAACGGCTCGTCCATCAGCAGCACCCGTGGGTCGGCTGCCAGCGCCCGGGCCAGGCCCACACGCTGTTTCTGGCCACCGGACAATTGCCATATACGCCGCTCGCCAAACCCGTCGAGGTCGACCAGGGCCAGCATTTCGCGGGCCTTGGCTTCACGCTCGGCGCGTGGCACACCGGCCAGTTCCAGGCCAAAGGCGACGTTGCCCAGCACGTTCTGCCAAGGCAGCAGCGCATCGTCCTGAAACACCACGCCGCGCTCGGCGCCGGGGCCCTGCACGGGTACGCCGTCCAAAGTGATGCGCCCGCCGCTGGGGGCGACGAAGCCAGCGATCAGGTTGAGCAGCGAGGTCTTGCCGCTGCCGGAAGGCCCCAGGGCCACCAGCAGTTGGCGCGGCCCCAGGCTCAGGTTGATGTCGGCCAGTACCGGGGTTTCGGCACCGGGGTACTGTGCGCTGATGCGCTCCAGTTCGAGCAAGGCCATGGCAGGCTCCCGTCGGTTTCTACAGGCTTAGTTGGGGAGGTACTGGGCGCTGACGTACGGCGAGTAGTCCGGCAGCACCGCGTCGACCTTGCCTTGCTGCTTGAGGAAGGTGGCCGTGTCGGTCAGCGCCTGGGTGGTCGGTGCGCCCAGTGCGTTGGCCTGGTCGGCGGCCAGCGGGTAGACGTTGCCCTGCAGCAGCACCGGGATGTCGGCAGGCTTGGCGCCCGACAGTTTGGCCAGCTTGCTCACGTTGTCGGGGTTGGCCAGCCAGGCTTGCGGGTTCTTGCGGTAGTCGGCGTAGGCATCGAGGGTGACCTTGGCAAAGGCCTTGACCACGTCGGGGTGCTTGGCGGCGAAGTCCTTGCGCACGATCCAGGCGTCGAAGGTCGGTGCGCCTTTCTTGGCCAGCTCGCCGGAGGTGATCAGCACCTTGCCGTTTTCCTTGGCCACGCCCAGGGCCGGGTCCCAGACATAGGTGGCGTCGATGTCGCCGCGCTTCCAGGCGGCAATGATCGCCGGCGGCGCCAGGTTGAGGATCTGCACCTTGGCCGGGTCGATGTTCCAGCTTTTCAGCGCGGCCAGCAGGCTGTAGTGGCCGGTGGAGACGAACGGCACGGCGACTTTCTTGCCAACCAGGTCTTGCGGCGTCTTGATGCTGTCGCGGGCAACCAGGGCTTCACCGGCGCCAATCTGCGTGGCGATCAGGAAGGTCTCGACTGGCAGCTTGCGGGTGGCGGCGGCGGCCAGCGGGCTGGAGCCCAGGTAGCCGATCTGCACATCGCCGCTGGCTACGGCAGTGATCACGTCGGCGCCGTTGTCGAATTTGCGCCAGTCGATGCTGGCCTTGCTGGCTTTTTCGTAGTCGCCATCGACCTGCGCCACCTTGGCCGGGTCGACAGTGGTCTGGTAAGCCACGGTCAGGTCGGCAGCCTGGGCCAACCAGCTGGCGCTGGCGAGGGTCAGGGCGGCGAACAGGCGCAGCGGAGCGTGCGGGATCATGGTGAACCTCTCGTCAGGCAATCGATGTGATGGATGGCGAGAAGGCTAAATGATCTAAGAAAAGTAAAATAAATAACTTTTTTGCATTAGCTTAGGAGCCAATTGCTTTAACGGTGCCGCCTTTATGCGCTCCCACATCGACCGCACAAAGGTTGCAACGTAGGTGATCTTGCGCAATGGCGAAATCACAGACGGCTGCTAGGCTTTTTCGTCCCTATAGAACGATACGGAATTAGGTTATGAGCAAACGTTTGCAAATAACCAATGGTTATTAGAGGCGAGCTGCTGCTAACGAATGGCAGTAACAGTTCCTAACATATTCCGTAAAAATCTTACCAATTCATAAAACGGTCATTTTGGATTTATAGGATTGTCATTATCCTGTAGCGCAGGTGGCGTCTTAGACCAAAGTCGCGAAACGTTTAGAAACGATTGACTTAACGGTCACGCTTTGGGACTAAATCGCCAATCCACGGTGAGCGGGGCAGCAGATCCCACCGCCAGAGATACACAAGAATTAGAACGTAGAGGAGCAAAATATGTACAAGTCCAGCCTGGCCCTGGCCGTGGCACTGGGGGTTCTCGCCCAACAAGCAGGCGCTGCCGGTTTCGTTGAAGACAGCAAACTGTCGCTCAGCTCGCGCACCATGTACTTCAACAACGACAACCGTGAAGACCACGCAAAACCTGGCGCAGAACGTCCAGATCAGCGTGAATCCGGCCAGGGCTTCAAGCTCGACTACCTCTCCGGTTTCACTGAAGGTACCGTTGGCTTTGGTGTTGATGCCCAAGCGCTGTGGGGTATTCACCTGGATGGTGGCGAGGGTTACCACAAGGGTGGTTTCTTCCCGGATGACGGCAAAGGCTCCGCAGCCCAGTGGGCTCGTTTCGGTGCCAACGCCAAGGCTCGCTTCTCGAAGACCGAAGCGCACTTCGGTAGCGCGCTCGCGCCGAACCTGCCGATCCTGGTCTCCAACGATGGTCGTCTGCTGCCGCAGACCTTCGAGGGTGGCACCATCACCTCGAAGGAAATCGACAACCTGACCATCAACGCCGGTCAGCTGACCCACGCCATGGGCCGTGCCTCGAGCAACCGTACCGGCCTGTCCGTAGCGGGCGCTACCGCTGAAAGCAACAAGTTCCGCTACGGCGGCCTGGACTACAAGCTCACTCCAGACCTGACCCTGCAGTACTACTACTCGAACCTGGAAGACTTCTACAAGCAGCACTTCCTGGGTGCTACCCACGTCTTCAAGATTGCTGACGACCAGTCGTTCAAGACCGACCTGCGCTACTTCGATAGCAGCAGCGACGGCAAAAACGGCAACGACAGCACCTACAACTTCAACAACAACGGTGGCTACGCCAAGAACACCGGCGAAATCGACAACAAAACCTGGTCCGCCATGTTCACCTATACCCTGGGTGGCCACGCGCTGATGCTCGGTCACCAGCAGGTTGGCGACGACGGTGGCTTCGTATGGCTGAACCAGGGCAGCCTGGTCAACGACAGCGGTACTTCGGAAGGTGCTGGTGGTTCCAGCTTCTACCTGTTCACCGACAGCATGATCAACCAGTTCGCCCGTGCTGGCGAGAACACCACCTTCGGTCAGTACTCCTACGACTTCGCGGCTCTGGGCGTTCCAGGCCTGAAGGCATCGCTGGCCTACCTGCGTGGTGACGATATTCGCAACAAGTCGGGCAACGGCACCTACAACGAGTGGGAACGTGACGCACGCGTCGACTACACCATTCAGCAAGGCACCTTCAAAGGCCTGGGCTTCAGCCTGCGTCAAGGCGTCTACCGTGGTAGCGGCGAGAGCAGCTCTGACCAGGATCAGGCACGCTTCATCGTGAACTACACTTACGCCTTCATGTAAGTTCCAGCGTTACCAAAAGAGCCTCGCCTAGTGCGAGGCTTTTTTGTACCTGCGATTTATTATGATCAGTGGTTATAAATAAATCAGTATATATTCTTTTTATTTTTAATCGAATGCAGGCACATTGAACCCACACGGTACAGAACCCAGCACAGGAGCCGCAGCCCATGAGCCTTAAACTCGGCGATATCGCCCCCGATTTCGAACAGGATTCCAGCGAAGGCAAAATCCGCTTCCACGAGTGGCTGGGCAACAGCTGGGGGGTGTTGTTCTCCCATCCGGCCGACTTCACCCCGGTGTGCACCACCGAGCTGGGGCTGACCGCCAAGCTCAAGGACGATTTCGCCAAACGCGGGGTCAAGGCCATTGCCCTGTCGGTGGACCCGGTCGATTCGCACCACCGCTGGATCGATGACATCAACGAAACCCAGAACACCGTGGTCAACTTCCCGATCATTGCCGACGCCGACCGCAAGGTGTCCGACCTGTACGACCTGATCCACCCGAACGCCAGCGACACCCTGACCGTGCGCTCGCTGTTTGTCATCGACCCGAACAAGAAGGTGCGCCTGACCATCACCTACCCGGCCAGTACCGGGCGCAACTTCAACGAAATCCTGCGGGTGATCGACTCGCTGCAGTTGACCGACAACCACAAGGTCGCCACGCCAGGTAACTGGCAGGACGGTGACGACGTGGTGATCGTGCCCTCGCTGAAGGACGAGGAAGAGATCAGGCAGCGCTTCCCCAAAGGTTACCGGGCGGTCAAACCCTATCTGCGGCTGACCCCGCAGCCTAATCGTTAAAGGATTCCTCGTTGCATTGCTCTTAGCCAAGCAGGGATATTCGGGCCGTTTCGACGGCCCTTTTTTATGCCTGCTGAAACCCGCATGGCCCTCTTCGCGGGTAAACCCGCTCCCACAGCGATAGCGCAGTCTCAGGCCTTGCGCGGTCCCTGTGGGAGCGGGTTCACCCGCGAAAGGGCCGGCACGGGAGATTGATTAAATTAGAATAAACAAATGAAAAAATATGATTTCTAGATATATGTGGCGGCTGTTAATGTCACCTCCAACAAAACACAAGGAAGCGCTGCAATGCTGGTCGTCTCAATCGGTGGTAGCCCCAGTACCCGTTCACGCTCCGGCGTGCTGCTGGAGCGTTCGCGCCAGTGGCTGCAGGACCGTGGCGTCGAGGTGGTGACGTTCCAGGTACGTGACTTTCCCGCCGAAGACCTGCTGCATGCCCGTTTCGACAGCCCGCAGGTGCAGCACTTCCAGCAGCTGGTGGCCCAGGCCGATGGCCTTATCGTCGCCACGCCGGTGTACAAGGCCTCGTTCGCCGGGGCCCTGAAAACCTTGCTCGACCTGCTGCCCGAACGCGCCCTGGCACACAAGATCGTGTTGCCGATCGCCACCGGCGGCAGCATCGCCCACATGCTGGCGGTGGATTACGCACTGAAGCCCGTGCTGTCGGCACTCAAGGCGCAGGAGACCCTGCAAGGGATCTTCGCCGACGACAGCCAGGTCGCCTACGCAGAAGGCACCAGGCACGCGCAGCTGGTAGCAGCGCTGGAAGAACGCCTGCACGACGCGCTGGAAACCTTCCACGTTGCCTTGGCCCGCCGGCCGCGCCCCGTGGCCCCCGGCGTATTGAACGAACGTCTGATCAGCGCTCGCTGGAGCATCTGACCGGCTCAACCCGCTTCACCACCTTACTCGCCCGACAACGAGGCAAGCAGGTGCAACCCGAACCCACTCGCACAGGAGAGCGCCATGCGCACAGTCTTCTTGCGTCGCGGTCTGGTCGCCCTGTTTGCGGCGGCTGTGTCCTTCGGCGCCATCACCCAAGCCCAGGCCGAGAGCCTGCGTATCGGTTACCAGAAATACGGCACCCTGGTGCTGCTCAAGGCCAAAGGCACGCTGGAAAAGCGCCTGGCCGAGCAGGGCGTGCAGGTGCAATGGACCGAGTTCCCCGGCGGCCCGCAGCTGCTTGAAGGGCTGAACGTCGGCTCCATCGATTTTGGTGTCACTGGCGAAACCCCACCGGTGTTCGCCCAGGCCGCCGGTGCCGACCTGCTGTACGTCGCCTACGAACCGCCAGCGCCGCACAGCGAGGCGATCCTGGTGCCGAAGGGCTCGCCGATCCAGTCGGTCAAAGACCTCAAGGGCAAGAAAGTCGCCCTCAACAAAGGCTCCAACGTTCACTACCTGCTGGTTCGCGCCCTGGAAGACGCAGGCCTGAAATACAGCGACATCCAGCCGGTGTACCTGCCCCCGGCCGATGCCCGCGCGGCCTTCGAGCGTGGCAGCGTGGATGCCTGGGTGATCTGGGACCCGTACCAGGCTGCCGCCGAGAAACAGCTGCAGGCTCATACCCTGCGCGACGGCAAGGGCCTGGTCGACAACCATCAGTTCTACCTGGCCACCCGCAACTACGCGACCCAGCACCCGGCGGTGATCAACACCCTGATCGAAGAAGTGCGCGCCGTGGGTGAATGGTCCCGGGCCAACCCGCAGGAAGTAACCGACCAGGTCGCGCCGCTGCTCGGCCTGCCCACCGACATCACCCTGACCTCGGTCAAGCGCCAGGGCTACGGTGCCGCGCCGCTCACCGCCGACGTGGTGGCCGCGCAGCAGAAGATTGCCGACACGTTCCAGGCGCTGAAGCTGATTCCCAAGCCGCTGAGCATCAAGGACGTGATCTGGACACCCCCGGCCAAGGTCGCCAGTGCGCCTTGATTGATTTGCCTACGCCAGGGCGCCGCCCTGGCTGAGCCCCCCTTGAGGAGACAACTCCAATGAGCCTTAACATTTTCTGGTTCCTCCCTACCCATGGTGACGGCAAGTACCTGGGCACTTCCGAGGGCGCCCGCGCCGTCGACCACGGCTACCTGCAGCAGATCGCCCAGGCAGCCGACCGGCTCGGCTTTGGTGGTGTGCTGATCCCTACCGGGCGTTCCTGCGAGGACTCCTGGCTGGTCGCGGCATCGCTGATCCCGGTGACCCAGCGCCTGAAGTTCCTGGTCGCCCTGCGCCCCGGGATCATTTCGCCGACCGTGGCGGCACGCCAGGCGGCAACCCTTGATCGCCTGTCCAACGGCCGTGCGCTGTTCAACCTGGTGACCGGTGGCGACCCGGACGAGTTGGCCGGTGACGGCCTGCACCTGAACCATCAGGAACGTTATGAAGCCTCTGTGGAGTTCACCCGTATCTGGCGCAAGGTGCTGGAAGGCGAGGTGGTCGACTACGACGGCAAGCACATCCAGGTGAAGGGTGCCAAACTGCTCTACCCGCCGATCCAGCAACCACGCCCGCCACTGTATTTCGGCGGTTCCTCCGAAGCCGCACAGGACCTTGCCGCCGAGCAGGTCGAGCTGTACCTGACCTGGGGCGAGCCGCCGAGCGCGGTCGCCGAAAAAATCGCCCAGGTGCGTGAGAAAGCCGCTGCCCAGGGCCGCGAAGTGCGCTTCGGCATCCGCCTGCACGTGATCGTGCGGGAAACCAACGAAGAGGCCTGGGCCGCTGCCGACAAGCTGATCTCGCATCTGGACGACGACACCATAGCTCGCGCCCAGGCCTCGCTCGCGCGCTTCGACTCGGTCGGCCAGCAACGCATGGCCGCCCTGCACAACGGCAACCGTGACAAGCTGGAAGTCAGCCCCAACCTGTGGGCCGGTGTCGGCCTGGTACGTGGCGGTGCCGGCACCGCCCTGGTCGGCGATGGCCCGACCGTGGCGGCACGGGTCAAGGAATACGCCGAGCTGGGCATCGATACCTTCATCTTCTCCGGTTACCCGCACCTTGAAGAGTCGTACCGGGTGGCCGAGCTGCTGTTCCCGCACCTGGATGTGCAACGCCCGGAGCAAGCCAAGACCAGCGGGTATGTGAGCCCGTTTGGCGAAATGGTGGCCAACGACATCCTGCCCAAGTCCGTCGCGCAGAGCTGAGGGCCAGGCCATGAGTCGTGCAACTTCCAACAACCTTGGCCAGCGCCTGGCGCCATGGGCGCTGCCGGTACTGCTGCTGGCCGCCTGGCAGCTGGCGGTCAGCGCCGGTTGGCTGTCGACGCGCATCCTGCCGGCGCCCAGCGCCGTGGTCAGCGCCGGCGTGGAGCTGGTGCGCAGTGGCGAGATCTGGACCCACCTGGCCATCAGTGGCTGGCGTGCCGGGCTGGGCTTTGTCATCGGTGGCAGCATCGGCCTGGTGCTGGGCTTCATCACCGGCCTGTCGAACTGGGGTGAACGCCTGCTCGACAGCTCGGTGCAGATGATCCGTAACGTGCCACACCTGGCGCTGATCCCGCTGGTGATCCTGTGGTTCGGTATCGACGAGTCGGCAAAGATCTTCCTGGTCGCGCTGGGCACGCTGTTCCCGATCTACCTGAACACCTACCACGGCATCCGCAACGTTGACCCGGCGCTGGTGGAAATGGCGCGCAGCTACGGCCTGTCCGGCTTCGGGCTGTTCCGTCAGGTGATCCTGCCCGGGGCACTGCCTTCGATCCTGGTCGGCGTGCGTTTTGCCCTGGGTTTCATGTGGCTGACCCTGATCGTTGCCGAAACCATCTCGGCCAACGCCGGCATTGGTTACCTGGCAATGAACGCTCGTGAATTCCTGCAGACCGACGTGGTGGTGCTGGCCATCGTCCTGTATGCCGTGCTCGGCAAGCTTGCCGACCTCGCCGCCCGCGGCCTGGAGCGTGTGTGGCTGCGCTGGCACCCGGCCTATCAAGTGGCCAGGAAGGAGGGCGCATGACCGTGCTCAAGGAACAGCCGCCACGCCTGCTGCGTGGCATCCCGCTGGCGTCCAGCGGCCTGCGCAAGACCTTTGGCCAGCGCGAAGTGCTCAAGGGCATCGAGCTGCACATTCCGGCCGGCCAGTTTGTCGCCATCGTCGGCCGCAGTGGCTGCGGCAAGAGCACCTTGCTGCGCCTGCTGGCTGGTCTCGACCAGCCCACTGCAGGCCAGTTGCTGGCCGGAGCTGCACCGCTGGAACAGGCCCGCGAAGAGACCCGCCTGATGTTCCAGGACGCGCGCCTGCTGCCGTGGAAGAAAGTGATCGACAACGTTGGCCTGGGCCTGTCTGGCGACTGGCGCCCGCGTGCGCTGGAAGCGTTGGAATCGGTTGGCCTGGCCGACCGCGCCAATGAATGGCCGGCGGCACTCTCGGGTGGCCAGAAGCAGCGCGTCGCCTTGGCCCGGGCGCTGATCCACCAGCCGCGCCTTTTGCTGCTGGACGAGCCGCTCGGGGCGCTGGATGCATTGACCCGTATCGAGATGCAGCAACTGATCGAACGCCTGTGGCGTCAGCACGGCTTCACCGTGTTGCTGGTTACCCACGATGTCAGCGAGGCAGTCGCCGTGGCTGACCGGGTGATCCTGATCGAGGACGGCGAGGTCGGGCTCGACCTCACAGTCGACCTGGCACGTCCCCGGGCGCGCGGTTCGCACCGCCTGGCCGCGCTGGAAAGCGAAGTGCTCAACCGTGTTCTGTCGGCCCCGGGCGCTGCGCCCGAGCCGGATCCTGTAGCCCCTTTGCCCACGCAGTTGCGTTGGGCGCACTGAATGACTCACTCACCAAACTGAAGCCATAGAGAAGGAATCAAATCATGACCATCAAAGCCATCAACGTTCGCAACCAGTTCAAAGGCACCGTGAAGGAAATCCTCGAAGGCCCGGTACTGTCGGAAATCGACGTGCAGACTGCCTCGGGCATCGTCACTTCGGTCATCACTACCCGCTCCGTACGTGAGCTGGAGCTGCAGGTGGGGAGTGAAGTGATTGCTTTCGTGAAATCGACTGAAGTGTCCATTGCCAAGCTGTGATGGGTGTGGGCCATGGGGCTGTTTTGCAGCCCTTCGCGGGCACGCCCGCTCCCACAGGTACTGCGCAGGTTTCAGGTTTTGCGCGGACCCTGTGGGAGCGGGCGTGCCCGCGAAGGGCCGCACAGCGGCCCCGATGATCTCAGCCGGAACGCTTGGCCAGAAACGGCGGTAGATACAACCCCAGGTACGCCTCGAACACCCGCTTGCCTTCCTCGGCCATGCGCGGGGTGATCGCCTCATGCAGCTGCACCGACCGCGCATACACCCGGTCGCTCAATTCCATGGCCAGGGCAAACACATCCACATCCACCGGCACTACCGGCAGATGAAAGTGCTGGTCAAACAACTTGTGCATCAAGTCGCCCAGCTCCATGTCGTGCTGCCGATCGGCCTGCACCACTTCGCTCAGGCCATGCTGGGCCAGGATCAGCTGCCGCGCTGCGGCATCCTCGTTGTAGATATCCAGCATGCGCTGCTCGATCAGCCGTGACAGTTCGTGCCAGGTGTTGAACGCATTGCTGTCGATCGGCGCGCTCAGCGCTTCACGGAAGGCCCGGTGCACATCGGCCGTCAACGCCTCCAGCAGCGCCGGCACGCTGGCGAAGAAGTGGTACACCGAAGACGGTGGAATCTGCGCGCGCTCGGCCACGCTGTAGATCGACAGGCCCGCCACCCCCAGTTCGGCCAGCAACTCGCGTGCAGCCGCCAGGATCGCCTCGATCCTGGCCTGGCTGCTGGCGCGCGGTTTGCGCGGGGTGGCAGTGCGGGTCATCAGTTGCTGATCGCCAGGATGCTGGCCTGGTAGGCGCCGACGAACAGGTCGAAGTCGCCGACTTCCTGCTGCTCCAGGCGGGACTGTTCGGCCAGTGATTCGCGGGCCAGGGTTTCGAAGGCTTGCTGACGTTCGGCGGGCAGTGGCTGCTCGCGGAAGGTTTCAGCGTGAATACGGCTCTGGCGCAGGGCGAACTTGACGAAGCTTTCGTCATGCTCGGTCATGCGTGCCAGCACCTGGGCCGATGGGGTCAGCGAGGCGTCGTCGACCTTGGCCTGCTGGGCATCCAGGGCCTTGCCGTGTTCTGCACCGCCTTGCGCCTGGTCCAGCAGCTCGGCCAGTGGCCGGATGCGCTCGATCAGCTCGCTGGCCCAGTCCTTAAGGCCGATCGGCTGGCCATTGCGGCGCAGTTCCAGGCCCGGGCGACGGCCTTCCTTGACCACGGTCAGGAAGTTGTTGGTGCACTGGCCGCATTCGCCGTTGTCCAGTTGCGGGCTGTCTTCCAGCGCGCAGAACAGCAGGAACGCGTCGAGGAAGCGCGCTTCGGTCAGGTCGATGCCTACCGGCAGGAACGGGTTGATGTCCAGGCATCGCACTTCCACATACTGCACGCCGCGTGAGGTCAGGGCCTGGATCGGCCGCTCGCCGGTGTAGGTGACGCGCTTGGGGCGGATGTTCGAGTAGTACTCGTTTTCGATCTGCAGGATGTTGGTGTTCAGCTGTACCCACTCGCCGTCCACGTGCGTGCCGACTTCAACGTAGGGCGGATAGGGCGTACCCACCGCCTTGCGCAGGCTGTCGGTGTAGCTGGCCAGGTTGTTGTAGCACGGCGTCAGGCCAGCCTGGGCATTGCTCTGGTAGCCCAGGTCGCTCATGCGCAGGCTGGTGGCGTAGGGCAGGTACAGGGTTTCGGCGTCCAGCTCTTCGAGCTGGTGCGGGCGGCCACGCAGGAAGCCTTTGTCCAGGGCTGGCGAGGCGCCGAACAGGTACATCAGCAACCAGCTGTAACGGCGGAAATTGCGGATCAGCGCGATATAGGCCGACGACTGGTAGTCGCGGTCGCTCTCGCTGCCGCCTTCGGCAGCGCGCAGCAGTGGCCACAGTGCTTCGGGCAGCGAGAAGTTGTAATGGATACCGGCGATGCACTGCATGGTGCGGCCGTAGCGCAGGGCCAGGCCCTTGCGGTAGACGTGCTTGAGCTTGCCGATGTTCGAGCTGCCGTACTCGGCGATCGGGATGTCCTCCTCGGCCGGTAGCGTGCAGGGCATCGACGGGCTCCACAGGTATTCGTCGCCCAGCTTGCTGTAGACGAAACGGTGGGTCTCTTCGAGGCTTTCCAGCACCTTGGCCGGGTCGGGCAGGGCCGGGGTGATGAACTCCAGCAGCGACTCGGAATAATCGGTGGTGATCTGCTCGTTGGTCAGCGCCGATCCCAAGGCTTGCGGATGCGGGGTCTGGGCCAGGCGACCTTCGTCGGTCACGCGCAGGCATTCGCGCTCAATACCGTGC
This sequence comes from Pseudomonas sp. NPDC096925, assembly GCF_044762545.1. Taxonomy (NCBI): domain Bacteria; kingdom Pseudomonadati; phylum Pseudomonadota; class Gammaproteobacteria; order Pseudomonadales; family Pseudomonadaceae; genus Pseudomonas; species Pseudomonas sp. NPDC096925. Next base: position 90,479 of record NZ_JBIWEM010000008.1, read on the forward strand.
AGGCACTGCTTGAGCAGGGGGAGATTGGCGCCGAGCAGGCTCAGGCGGCGGTTGAGGAGGTCGCTCAAGATGTATTCCTTCACGCGTCAGTCGCCCCAATATGGGGGTAGAGATAACGGTCTACAAGGGTAGGAAGAAAGGAACTGGCGTTGTCGCCTGGTTAACGCGGATCCAGCAGTGCCAGCGCACTGCTGAAAATACCGCAGATACTGCTTGGTGAGCTAGAGAACCGCGAAGGTTCCTTGCGCTTTCGCCACCAGCTTGTCGCCCTGGACTACGTCGGCGTCGACTACCAGGGTGCGCCGCCCGGCATGCAGCACACGGGCGGTGCACAGCACCTCGCCGTCACTGACGGCGCGCATGTAGTTGATCTTGCACTCGATGGTGACGCTTTGCTGGTCGAAGCCATGGCTGGCCGAGCAGGCCAGGCCCATGGCGATGTCCACCAGGCTGAAGATCGCCCCGCCATGCAGCTTCTGGCCACGGTTGCGCAAGTGTGGCTCGAGCGCCAGGGCTACCTCGGCAACACCTGTTTCCAGGCGTTGCAGGCGGCAGCCGAGGAGCTGGCTGAAGGCGCTTTCGACGTATTCGCGTGGAACGTCCATCACTTCTTCTTCAGCTGCTTGGCGTTGGCGAACAGGGCGGCCATGGCGTTGTTGGCCGGGGCCGCAGTGGTGGTTTCGCGCTGGCGCGGCGCCTGCTGTTGGCGGTTGCCGCCATTGCCACGGTTACTACCGCGGTTGCCGTCGACCTTCTCGCCCGGGGTGTCACTCATGCGCATGGACAGGCCCACGCGCTTGCGCGGGATGTCCACTTCCATGACCTTGACCTTGACCACGTCGCCGGCCTTGACCGCTTCACGCGGGTCCTTGACGAACTTCTCCGACAGCGCCGAGATGTGCACCAGGCCGTCCTGGTGCACGCCGATGTCGACGAAGGCGCCGAAGTTGGTGACGTTGGTCACCACGCCTTCGAGGATCATGCCCGGCTCCAGGTCCTTGAGGTCTTCGACGCCGTCCTGGAAGGTGGCGGTCTTGAACTCGGGGCGTGGGTCGCGGCCAGGCTTGTCCAGTTCCTGCAGGATGTCGGTGACGGTCGGCAGGCCGAAGGTTTCGTCGGTGAATTTCTTCGGGTCCAGGCGCTTGAGGAAACTGCTGTCGCCGATCAGCGAGCGAATGTCGCGGTCGGTGTCGGCGGCAATGCGCTGCACCAGCGGGTAGGCCTCGGGGTGCACTGCGGAGGCGTCCAGCGGGTTGTCGCCGTTCATCACGCGCAGGAAGCCGGCGGCCTGTTCGAAGGTTTTCTCGCCCAGGCGGCTGACCTTTTTCAGCGCTGCACGGGTGGCGAACGGGCCGTTGGCATCGCGGTGGGCGACGATGTTCTGCGCCAGGGTGGCGTTAAGGCCGGAGATGCGCGTCAGCAGCGCCACCGAGGCGGTGTTGACATCCACGCCCACGGCGTTCACGCAGTCCTCGACCACGGCGTCCAGGCCGCGTGCCAGTTTCAGCTGGGACACGTCGTGCTGGTATTGGCCGACACCGATGGATTTCGGGTCGATCTTCACCAGCTCGGCCAGCGGGTCCTGCAGGCGGCGGGCAATCGACACGGCGCCACGGATCGACACGTCCAGGTCCGGGAATTCGCGGGCAGCCAGTTCCGATGCGGAATACACCGAAGCGCCGGCCTCGGAGACCATGACCTTGGTGATCTTCAGAGCTGGGTACTTTTTAACCAGCTCTGCCACCAGCTTGTCGCTTTCGCGGCTGGCGGTGCCGTTGCCGATGGCGATCAGCTCCACCGAGTGCTTGGCGCACAGCGCGGCCATGATGGAAATGGTGCGGTCCCAGTCGTTCTTCGGCGCGTGCGGGTAGACCGTGGTGTGGTCCAGCAGCTTGCCGGTGGCATCTACCACGGCGATCTTGCAGCCGGTGCGCAGGCCCGGGTCGAAGCCCAGGGTGGCGCGCGGGCCGGCCGGGGCGGCCAGCAGCAGGTCGTGCAGGTTGTGGGCGAACACGTTGATCGCCTCGCCTTCGGCGTTGTCGCGCAGCTCGCCGAACAGGTCGGTTTCCAGGTGAGTGTACAGCTTGACCTTCCAGGTCCAGCGCACCACTTCGCCGAGCCACTTGTCGGCCGGGCGGTTGCGGTTCTCGATACCGACGTGGTTGCCGATCATCAGCTCGCACGGGTGCAGGGTGCCGGGCAGTTCTTCGCCGACTTTCAGCGAGGCGCTCAGCACGCCCTCGTTGCGCCCGCGGAAGATCGCCAGGGCACGGTGAGAGGGCGCATTGCGCAGCAGTTCGTCATGGGCGAAATAATCGCGGAACTTGGCGCCTTCTTCTTCCTTGCCGGGCACCACGCGGGCGCTGAGCACGGCTTCCTGCTTGAGGAAGCTGCGCAGCTTGTCGAGCAGGGCGGCGTCTTCGGCGAAGCGCTCCATGAGGATGTACTTGGCGCCTTCCAGCGCGGCCTTGACGTCGGCCACGCCTTTGTCGGCGTTGACGAAGCGTGCAGCTTCGCTTTCCGGGGCCAGGTCGGGGTTGTTGAACAGGCCGTCGGCCAGTTCGCCGAGGCCGGCTTCCAGGGCGATCTGGCCCTTGGTGCGGCGCTTCTGCTTGTACGGCAGGTACAGGTCTTCGAGGCGGGTCTTGGTGTCGGCCAGCTTGATCTCGCGGGCCAGTTCCGGGGTCAGCTTGCCCTGCTCCTCGATGCTGGCCAGGATGCTGGCGCGGCGCTCGTCGAGTTCGCGCAGGTAGCGCAGGCGCTCTTCCAGATGGCGCAGCTGGGTGTCGTCCAGGCTACCGGTCACTTCCTTGCGGTAGCGGGCGATGAAGGGCACGGTCGAGCCTTCGTCCAACAGGCCCACGGCCGCCTCGACCTGCTGGGGGCGTACGCCCAGTTCCTCGGCGATACGGCTGTTGATGCTGTCCATGTAAACCACCTGACATTTGTGAATACGGGGGTCGCCTGTGGGCCTGTCGCCCGGCGGCGCTGGATGAAAGCCGCGCATTATACCCATCGCAAACGGCTTGCGGTGATGGCGCCCGGCCAGCCGGAACTGGCGCCGGGGGAAAAATCTGCTAACAATGCTCACGCAACGTGCAGCAATGGCTACGCCATAATGCGCGGCGATATCAGAGGAGTTATTCATGACCGGCACGCCAAACACCGCTGAAGGTGACAAGATTCTCATCGTCGACGACGACCCGGGGCTGAGCAGCCTGCTGGAACGTTTCTTCACCAGCAAGGGCTACCGTGCCCGCGCGGTGCCCAACACCGAGCAGATGGACCGCCTGCTGCAGCGTGAAGTGTTCAACCTGGTGGTGCTCGACCTGATGCTGCCCGGCGAAGATGGCCTGTCGGCGTGCAAGCGCCTGCGCCAGCAGAACAACCAGATCCCGATCATCATGCTCACCGCCAAGGGCGACGAGCTCAGCCGTATCAAGGGCCTGGAACTGGGCGCCGACGACTACCTGGGCAAGCCGTTCAACCCGGACGAGCTGATGGCCCGGGTCAAGGCCGTGCTGCGCCGTCAGGCACCGAGCGTGCCGGGTGCGCCTGGTAGCGAAGACGAGTCGGTCACCTTCGGCGACTACGAGCTGTCGCTGGCCACCCGTGAACTCAAGCGTGGCGACGAAGTGCACATGCTCACCACCGGCGAGTTCGCTGTGCTCAAGGCACTGGTGATGCACGCACGCGAGCCGCTGACCCGCGACAAGCTGATGAACCTGGCCCGTGGCCGCGAGTGGGATGCGCTGGAACGCTCCATCGACGTGCAGATCTCGCGTCTGCGCCGCATGATCGAACCGGACCCGTCCAAGCCGCGTTATATCCAGACTGTCTGGGGCGTGGGCTACGTGTTCGTGCCGGACGGAAACGCCGGTAAATGATGCCGCGCAGTCGATGAAGACACCGCTCTGGTTTCCGCAAAGTTTCTTCGCCCGCACCCTGTGGCTGGTGTTGATCGTCGTCCTGTTCTCCAAGGCCTTGACCCTGGTCTACCTGTTGATGAACGAGGACGTGCTGGTCGACCGTCAGTACAGCCACGGTGTGGCGCTGACCCTGCGCGCCTATTGGGCGGCCGACGAAGAAAACCGCGACAAGATCGCCGAAGCGGCTGGCCTTATCCGGGTCACCGGCTCGGGGGTGCCCGAGGGTGAGCAGCACTGGCCCTACAGCGAAATCTACCAACGGCAGATGCAGGCCGAGCTGGGCGAAGACACCGAGGTACGGCTGCGCATTCATGCGCCGCCGGCGTTGTGGGTCAATGCGCCAAGCCTGGGCCCGGGCTGGTTGAAGGTACCGCTGTACCCGCACCCGCTGCGTGGTCAGAAAATCTGGAACGTGCTGGGTTGGTTCCTGGCCATCGGCCTGTTGTCCACCGCCTCGGCCTGGATCTTCGTGCGCCAGCTGAACCAGCCGCTCAAGCGCCTGGTGTTCGCCGCCCGCCAGCTGGGCCAGGGGCGCAGCGTGCGCCTGCCGATCAGCGACACGCCCAGCGAGATGACCGAGGTGTACAAGGCCTTCAACCAGATGGCCGAGGATGTCGAGCAGGCCGGGCGTGAGCGTGAGCTGATGCTGGCCGGGGTTTCCCATGACCTGCGTACACCGCTGACGCGCCTGCGCCTGTCGCTGTCGTTGCTGAACAGCGACAGTGAACTGAGTGACGACATGGTCCGTGATATCGAGGACATGGACGCGATCCTCGACCAGTTCCTGGCCTTTATCCGCGATGGCCGAGACGAGCCGGTGGAGGAGGTGGACCTGGCCGACCTGGTGCGCGAGGTGGTGGCGCCGTACAACCAGCCGGAAGAACGGGTGCGGCTGTGCCTGGAGCCGATTCCACCGTTCCCGCTGCGCCGGGTTTCGCTCAAGCGCATGCTGGGCAACCTGATCGGCAACGCCCTGCACCACGCCGGCAAGGGGGTCGAGGTGGCCGCCTATGTGTCGGGCGACGAGAGTGCGCCGTATGTGGTGCTGAGCGTGCTGGACCGCGGGACGGGGATCGACGAGTCGGAGCTGGAGACCATCTTCAACCCGTTCATTCGTGGCGACCGGGCGCGCGGCGGCAAGGGCACCGGGCTGGGGCTGGCGATCGTCAAGCGGATCGCGGCGCAGCATGGCGGGAATGTGGAACTGCGCAATCGCTCTGGTGGCGGGATCGAGGCGCGGGTACGGTTGCCTTTGGGGTTGTTGCTGCCGCGTAATGCCGTGTGATTGCCAGGGCCGCTTTGCGGCCCTTTCGTGACACAAGGCCGCTCCTACGGAGGATCGCGTAACCCTGTAGGAGCGGCCTTGTGTCGCGATGGGCTGCGCAGCAGCCCCAAAATCTCAGCCCTTACCCTTGGTCCGGGTCTGATTAGGCCCACCGTTCTTCTCCAGGTGCTCGATGATCATGCCGGCCACGTTCTTGCCGGTGGTCACTTCGATACCTTCCAGCCCCGGCGACGAGTTCACCTCCATCACCAATGGCCCATGGTTGGAGCGCAGGATATCCACACCCGCCACGCTCAAGCCCATCACCTTGGCCGCGCGAATGGCGGTCATGCGTTCTTCCGGGGTGATCTTGATCAGGCTGGCCACCCCGCCGCGGTGCAAATTGGAACGGAATTCCCCCGGCTTGGCCTGGCGCTTCATCGACGCGATGACTTTGTCGCCGACCACGAAGCAGCGGATGTCCGCGCCACCCGCTTCCTTGATGTATTCCTGCACCATGATGTTCTGCTTCAGCCCCATGAACGCCTCGATCACCGATTCGGCGGCCTTGGTGGTTTCGCACAGCACCACGCCGATGCCCTGGGTGCCTTCCAGCACCTTGATCACCAGCGGGGCACCGTTGACCATCTGGATCAGGTCGGGGATGTCGTCCGGCGAGTGGGCGAAACCGGTAATCGGCAGGCCGATGCCGCGCCGCGACAGCAGTTGCAGCGAACGCAGCTTGTCGCGGGAGCGGGCAATCGCTACCGACTCGTTGAGCGGATACACGCCCATCATCTCGAACTGGCGCAGCACCGCGCAGCCATAGAAGGTCACCGAGGCACCAATGCGCGGGATCACCGCGTCGAAGCCTTCCAGCGGCTTGCCGCGGTAGTGGATCTGCGGCTTGTGGCTGGCAATGTTCATGTAGGCCCGCAGGGTATCGATCACCACCATTTCGTGGCCCCGCTGGGTACCGGCTTCGACCAGGCGGCGGGTGGAATACAGACGCGGATTGCGCGACAGCACAGCGATCTTCATGCAGCACCTGTGACAGGGGAAAGGGTGGCCGGGAAGGCCGGTTTGTCTTGGACGTACTTCAGGCCAGGGTTGACCACCAGCTGGCCATGGATCAGGGCCTTGGAGCCCAGCAACAGGCGGTAACGCATGTTCTTGCGGCAGGCCAGGGTGAACTCCACCTCCCACACACCATCGCCCAGGGCCAGTGACGTGCGGATGACATAGCGGGTCTGGGCCTGGCCGTTGGAGCTCTTGATGGTTTTCATGGTCACCAGCGGTGCCTCGCAGCGGCGGTGGCGCAACTGCACCACCGAGCCCAGGTGTGCGGTGAAGCGGACCCAGGGTTGGCCGTCGCGCTCGAACGGTTCCACCTCGGTGGCATGCAGGCTGGAGGTGCTGGCGCCGGTGTCGATCTTGGCGCGCAGCCCGGCCACGCCAAGGTCGGGCAGGGCGACCCACTCGCGCAGGCCGATCACAGTCAAATGGTCAAATGTCTTCACGAAACGCACCCTGCGGATGAGGTGTTGAACTGTAAGCACGGCGGGGATTTTTTGCATCCGATCGTTACGGTAGTACAGTTCGATGAAACACAGCGTTCGAGGTAACGGGATGGCACAAAAAGCCGAAGACGACGACAAGGTTCGCCTGGACAAATGGCTGTGGGCGGCACGCTTCTACAAGACCCGCGCGCTGGCCAAGGCGGCGATCGAGAGCGGCAAGGTGCATTGCCGGGGCGAGCGCTGCAAGCCGGGCAAGGAACCGCGGGTGGGTGACGAGTTCGTGCTGCGTACCGGGTTCGATGAACGTACCGTGGTGGTGAAGGCGCTGTCGGTGGTGCGGCGTGGGGCGCCAGAGGCGCAGACGTTGTACGAAGAGACCGAGGACAGCGTGCGTCGGCGTGAGCAGGCGGCAGAAATGCGCAAGGCCGGGGCGATGGGTGTGACCACCGATGGGCGGCCGACCAAGAAGCAGCGGCGGCAGATTCACCAGTTGCATGGCAGCTTCGAATAGCCGGGGCCGCGTTGCGGCCCTTTCGCGACACAAGGCCGCTCCTACAGGAAATCGCGTTCCGCTGTAGGAGCGGCCTTGTGTCGCGATGGGCTACGCAGTAGCCCCAAGGATCTAGCGGGTCACCGCCAAGCGCCCGACCAACGGTAACTTGGCCGCGATCGCGAACAACGGCGCCGTCCAGCGCATCAGCACCGCACTCCCCTTGGCCGCCAGCGGTGTGTAGCAGCTCCAGCCCAACGCCAGTACCGCCATCAGCAGCCCGCCGATATAGTCATCCTGCCCCCAGTGGGCACCTGCCACCAGGCGCGGCAACATGAACAGTACCGCCAGCCCCCAGACCACCAGGTACTGCACCAGGCGGCGGCTGAACACGCTCATGAACAGCGCCCAGACCAACAGCACCGAGGCATGGTCCCCCGGGAAACTCTTGCTGGAACGGTCCTTGAGCTCCCAGGCCGCCTCCAGGTTCGGGTAGTAGTCGCTGAGGTGCACCACCTCGTCGAACATCATCGACGGGCTCTTGTGCTGCCAGCCGGCTGCATCCACCCACTTGGAAAACAGCGCGCGAATCACCACTAAGAGGGTTAGCGTGACCAGAAAGCCGAAAAAGGCCTGGCGAACCTGGGTTGCCTTGAACACCCAGTCGCCACGGATAAGCACTGCCAGAAGGATCAGGCCGACGACGATGTCGAACGGGCGCAGGCTGCCGATGGTCCAGATGTAGCGCCATGTGGTGTTGTCGGCTAGCGGCGCATTCAGGCTGTGGAACAGCCACTCGTCGAAAGTCAGGCACAGGATCTGGCCAATGGGCCATAACCAGAAAGACAGTAGAGCGATGGGAAGCAGCGTACAGGCTGCCAATGGCCCCCAGGACCACCTTGCTTGGAACAGTGGTCGATTGTCCATAAAATACCTCTATTGCAAACAGGAATCGGAGCGCCTTGTGAGCGCTCTGTCACGGGGTTCTCGCAAGTTTTCGACAACCCTTGTAACCATTTTGTCATCATTTTTTAGATAGCCAAAACCTATGAGCGACCTGCCTGATACCGATTTCACCCAACGTTTCATCTTCGACGAGCGCGATGTGCGCGGCGAGTGGGTGTCTCTCGACGACAGCTACGCCGCGGTGCTGGCGCGTCATGAATACCCGCAGCCGGTACAGGCGCTGCTCGGTGAGCTGATGGCCGCCACCGCCTTGCTGGTGGGGGCGCTGAAGTTCGACGGCCTGCTGATTCTGCAGGCGCGTTCGGAAGGGCCGATCCCGCTGCTGATGGTGGAGTGCTCGGGCGAGCGCGACATCCGAGGCATGGCGCGTTATGACGTCGAGCAGATCCCTGACGGCGCCACCCTGTCGCAACTGATGCCGGACGGCCACCTGACCCTGACCATCGATCCGGTCAAGGGCCAACGCTACCAGGGCACCGTGGATCTCGATGGCGCCACCCTGTCGGAGTGCTTCACCAACTACTTCGTCCAGTCGCAACAGCTCAATACCCGCTTCTGGCTCAACGCCGAAGGCGGCAAGGCCCGTGGTCTGCTGCTGCAGCAACTGCCGCGCGATCGCCAGCCGGACGATGAAGAGCGTGAAGAAAGCTGGCAGCACGTTGTGGCATTGGCTACCACGCTCAAGGCTGATGAGTGGGCGCTGGACAACGAAACCCTGCTGCACCGCCTGTACCACGAAGACGCCGTGCGCCTGTTCGACATCCAGCCGCTGCGCTTCAATTGCAGCTGCTCGCGCGAACGTTCCGGCAATGCGCTGGTCAGTTTGGGCGAGCACGACGCCAAGGCGCTGGTGGAAGAATGCGGCGGGCAGGTGGAGATCGATTGCCAGTTCTGCAACGAGCGCTATTTCTTCGACGCCAGCGATGTGGCGCAACTGTTTGCCGGTGGCGGCACTGACGTAGCCTCAGAAACTCGTCACTGAAACGTTTAACCACAGGACAATCTCCTGTCTAATTGCGCAAAAGCGCAGTTCTGACAGGAGGGGCCTACTTTTTTTGGGCGTTTCTGGCATAATCCGGCCACTTTTTTCGCTGTAGTAGTTTTTTCAAGACAACTACAAAACGTTTGGAGCACTCGGCCTCGGGCCGGATGGGGTATCTCATGACGCAAGCCAACAACACCGTGTACACCGACCTGAGCGTCGATGAGCTGGTAAAAGAAGCGCTGCAACGCGGTGAAGGCGTACTAGCCGATACTGGTGCACTGGTCGTGGAGACTGGTCACCGTACTGGCCGTTCGCCGGCTGACCGTTTCATCGTCGAAGAACCTTCCACCCAGGACGCCATTGCCTGGGGCCCGATCAACCGCAAGTTCCCGGCCGACAAGTTCGATGCCCTGTGGGACCGCGTCGAGGCGTTCAACAACGCCCAGGATCACTTCGTTTCCTACGTCCACGTAGGGGCGGCCGCCGAGCACTACCTGCCGGTGAAGATGACCACCCAGACTGCCTGGCAGAACCTGTTCGGTCGTTGCCTGTTCATCAACCCGGAGCAGTACAACCCGGCTGGTCGCGGCGAGTGGCAGGTCCTCAACGTCGCCAACTTCGTGTGCGAACCTGAGCGTGACGGCACCAACTCCGATGGTTGCGTGATCATCAACTTCGCCCAGAAGAAGGTGCTGATCGCTGGCATGCGCTACGCCGGCGAAATGAAAAAAGCCATGTTCTCGGTGCAGAACTTCCTGCTGCCGGCTGCCGACGTACTGCCGATGCACTGCGCCGCCAACATCGGCGAAGCAGGCGATGTGACCCTGTTCTTCGGCCTGTCCGGCACCGGCAAGACCACCCTGTCGGCCGACGAAAGCCGTTACCTGATCGGTGACGACGAGCACGGCTGGGGCGAGGGCGTGGTCTTCAACATCGAAGGCGGTTGCTACGCCAAGTGCATCGACTTGTCCGAGAAGAATGAGCCGGTCATCTGGAAAGCCATCAAGCATGGCGCCGTGCTGGAAAACGTTGTTCTCGACGCCAACAAGCACGCCGACTACAGCGATGTCAGCCTGACCCAGAACAGCCGCGCGGCCTACCCGCTGGAGCACGTTGCCAAGCGTTCCGAAGCGAACCTGGGCGGCGAGCCGAATGCAGTCATCTTCCTGACCTGCGACCTGACGGGTGTTCTGCCTCCGGTTTCGATCCTGAACAACGAGCAGGCGGCCTACCACTTCCTGTCCGGCTATACCGCGCTGGTCGGTTCCACCGAAATGGGTTCGGGCAGCGGCATCAAGTCGACCTTCTCCACCTGCTTCGGCGCTCCGTTCTTCCCGCGCCCGGCTGGTGAATACGCCGAGCTGCTGATCAAGCGTATCAAGGGCTTCGACTCGAAGGTCTACCTGGTCAACACCGGCTGGACCGGCGGTGGCTACGGCGTTGGCAAGCGCTTCAGCATCCCGACCACCCGTGCCGTGATCGCTGCGATCCAGAGCGGCGCGCTGATCGGTGCCGAAACCGAGCACCTGGACATCATCAACCTGGACGTGCCGAAGGCCGTTCCGGGCGTTGAAACCGAGCTGCTCAACCCGCGCACCAACTGGGCTGACAAGGCTGCCTACGACGAGGCCGCCAAAGGCCTGGCCAAGCTGTTCATCGAAAACTTCAAGAAGTTCGAAGTTTCCGACGCCATCAAGGCCGCTGGCCCGCAGCTGTAAGCTGAGCCTGCCTGTAACGAAAAGGCCGCCCCAACGGGCGGCCTTTTCGTTTTCTACTGCCTGTACCGGCCTCTTCGCGGCTAAAGCCGCTCCCACAGGTACTGCACTGCATTCAACGTTGGTGGTGTACCTGTGGGAGCGGCTTTAGCCGCGAAGAGGCCGGCACAAGCAGCGAAAACCCGGTTTTTCTGTTTCACTGTCAGCATCCATTGCGAAGACAAGAGCCAGCCAGATGACCGAATCCCCCCAGCGCACTGCCTTCTCCCACTTCCACCCCATCCTCACCCGTCCCCAGGACAATGACCTGAACGGCCACATCGCCGGTGCCACCGTGCACGGCTTCTTCGAAACCGCCATCCAGGCGTTCCTCGTCGAACAGGCCGAACTGGACCTGCGTGACGGCGAGCTGGCGGCTTTCGTGGTCAGTTCGGCGGCGGATTTCTATGCCTTACCGGGCTTTCCGGACGTGCTGGAAGTGGGGCTGGGGGTAGCGCGCCTGGCGGGCAGCACGGTGGAATACCGCCTGGCGCTGTTCCGCCCAAGGGAGCCGGAGGCGTGTGCGGCAGGCACGGTGGTGCAGGTGTTCATCGAACGCACCAGCGGCCGGCCTGTGGCGTTGCCAGCGGCGTTGCAGGTGATCCTGTCTGGCATCCTGCTGGAACAGCAGGCATAAAAAAGCCCCGCTGGCAGGGGCGGGGCTTTTGTTGCCGGGGCAGGGCCCTCAGGCGTTAGTCGCGCCAGTGGCGCTTGTGCTTGCGGTGGCCGTAGTGGTGGCCACGGTCCCAGTGGCGACGGTCGTCGTCATAGCCACGACGGTAGCGGCGGCCATCGTGGTAATCGTCTCTGTCGGCCTCTTTACCCATGTAGTTACCCAGTGCGCCACCGGCGCCACCGCCGGCTGCCGCGCCAATGTAGCTACCGGTAGTGCCGCCCATGGAGCGGCCGACCACGTTGCCGCCTGCGGCGCCCAATGCGCCACCGATGGCTGCCTCACCACGCTGGTGCTTGTTGGCACCGACTGCACTGCCAGCTGCGCCGCCCAGGCCAGCGCCGATCGCGCCGCCTGTGCTACCACCAATGGACTGGCCTACGACAGAGCCCAGTACCCCACCCAATGCGCCGCCAATGCCGGCCTCGGTGGTGCCGCCTGCCATGGCAACGCCGCTGAGCAAGCTGAAAGACAACAACAGTATCGAGGAGTACTTCTTCATCAAGAGAGCCTCATAGGGATGACGAGGCGAATTTGAGCCTTGCAGGCGCGCCTGGCAACGGAAATCCGACGAGTAACACGACTTGTACACAATTCTCTAACTTACTGTATTTACTATGAAACTTTATCGTTTTTTCGCTGTCTGAGCTCTTTATGACGAAGCCCTGAACCGCTATGGAACAGGGCTTTTTTGTTTTTTGCGGTAGGGCTTCCGGCCTCTTCGCGGTGTACGACCGCTCCCACAAGGTACAGCACAGGAATCGAAACATGTGGACTTCCTGTGGGAGCGGGCGTGCCCGCGAAGAGGCCAACACGATTCCTACAGGATACGCCCCTGGTCCCGCGCACGCTCCAGCTTGATGGCAATGAACTTCGACGTCGGCGTATGGCTGCCATCGCCAATGCTTTCCAGCGGCACCAGCGGGTTCACCTCCGGGTAGTAAGCCGCCGCCTGCCCGGCCGGGATGTCGAAGGCCAGCAGGGTAAAGCCGTGCACACGGCGCACATGCTCATCCCCCCACAACGACACGATGTCGACCTGTTGCCCCGGCTGGAAGCCCAGGCGGATGATGTCGGCTTCGTTGGCGAACAGCACCTCGCGCTGGCCGCGCACGCCGCGGTAACGGTCATCCAGGCCGTAGATGGTGGTGTTGTACTGATCGTGCGAGCGCATCGACTGCAGGATCAGGTCCGGCACCTGGCCGCTGGCGCGTACGCGCTCGTGGAGCAGCGTGTCGGGCAGCAGGTTGGCCTTGAAGTTGGCGCGGCCGGTGCTGGTCTTCCATTCGCGGCTGGCGGCGCTGTTGCCCAGGTAGAAACCGCCCGGCTCGCGCAGGCGCTGGTTGAAGCCGCTGAAGCCGGCGATGGTGTCGCCGATCAGCTCGCGAATACGGTCATAGTCCGCCACCAGCCAGTGCCAGTCCACGGGCTTCTTGCCCAGGGTGGCGGCGGCGATACCAGCGATCACCGCCGGCTCCGAGCGCATCTGCGTCGACAGCGGTTTCAGCTGGCCATTGGAGGCGTGGACCATGCTGAACGAGTCCTCTACCGTTACCGCCTGGGGCCCTTCGGCCTGCAGGTCGATGTCGGTGCGGCCCAGGCACGGCAGGATCAGTGCCTGCTTGCCGTGCACCAGGTGGCTGCGGTTGAGCTTGGTGCTGATGTGCACGGTCAGCTCGCAGTTGCGCAATGCCTGGGCGGTGCGTTCGGTGTCCGGCGTGGCCTGGGCGAAGTTGCCGCCCAGGCCGATGAACACCTTGGCCCGGCCTTCGAGCATGGCGTGGATCGCCTCGACGGTGTTGTGGCCGTTGTGCCGGGGCACGGGGAAGCCGAAGCGCTGCTCGATGGCGTCCAGCAGGGCCACCGGTGGGCGTTCGTTGATGCCCATGGTGCGGTCACCCTGCACGTTGCTGTGCCCGCGCACCGGGCACAGGCCGGCGCCTGGTACGCCGATGTTGCCGCGCAGCATCTGCAGGTTGACGATTTCCTGGATGGTCGGCACCGAATGGCGGTGCTGGGTAATGCCCATCGCCCAGCACATGATCACCCGCTTGCCGCGGCAGTACATGCGCGCGGCCAGTTCGATGTCGGCCAGTGCCAGGCCGGACTGGGCCTGGATGTGCTCCCACGGGGTGGCATCCACCACCGCCAGGTAGTCGTCGACGCCATGACCATGTTCGGCAATGAAGGCGTGGTCGAAGACGGCCGGTTCGCCCTTGGCCTGGGCTTCGCGTTCCCATTGCAGGACGAACTTGGCCATGCCGCGCAGCATCGCCATGTCGCCGCCCAGCGCCGGGCGGAAGAATGCGGTGTTGGTCGGCCGGTCGCTGTTGGTCAGCATTTCCAGCGGGTTCTGCGGGTGCTGGAAGCGCTCCAGGCCACGTTCCTTGAGCGGGTTGATGCACACCACCTGCGCCCCGCGTTTGACCGCATCGCGCAGCGGGTCGAGCATGCGCGGGTGGTTGGTGCCGGGGTTCTGGCCCCAGACGAAAATCGCGTCGGCATGTTCGAAGTCGTCGAAGGTGACCGTGCCCTTGCCGACCCCGACGCTTTGCCCCAAGGCCACGCCACTGGCCTCGTGGCACATGTTCGAGCAGTCGGGGAAGTTGTTGGTGCCGTAGGCGCGCACGAACAACTGGTACAGGTATGCCGCTTCGTTGCTGGCACGCCCCGACGTGTAGAACTCGGCCTGGTCAGGGTTGGCCAGCTTGTTCAGCTCGCGGGCAATCAGGGCGAAAGCGGCATCCCAGCTGATCGGCTGGTAGCGATCGCTAGGCGCGTCATAGACCAGCGGCTCGGTCAGGCGCCCCTGATACTCCAGCCAGTAGTCGCTCTGCTGCAGTAACGAGCTGACGCTGTAGCGGGCAAAAAAGGCAGCATCGACGCGGCGCTTGGTCGCCTCCCAGTTCACCGCCTTGGCACCGTTCTCGCAGAACTTGACCATGCCGCTTTCCGGCGAATCGCCCCAGGCGCAGCCGGGGCAGTCGAAACCGCCGTTCTGGTTGGTCTTGAGCAGGGCGCGAATATTCTTCAGTGCGTTGTCGCTGCCGACCCAGGCCTTGGCCACGCTGCGCAGCGCGCCCCAGCCACCGGCGGGGCCGTGGTAGGGCTTGTAGCGAGGGGAGGAGGCTGGGGTGTTGTCCGGGAGGTGTTGGTACGAGGTCACGAGTGTTACGACTCCGCCGCTGGGCTGTAGACCCGCGGTGCGCTGTGCTTGGGCAGATGGATAAGGTTGAGGTTGTGCTTGCGCGCCCATTGCAGGGCAAGGCCGGTGGGCGCTGACAGGCTGACCAGGGTCTGGATACCAGCCCGCAACACTTTCTGGATCAGCTCCAGGCTGCAGCGGCTGGTGACGATGGCCAGGCCGCCCTGGCTGTCGATGCCTTGGCGCAGCAGGGCACCGATCAGCTTGTCGAGGGCGTTGTGCCGGCCGATGTCTTCGCGGCCGAGCAGCAGTTCGCCATGGCGGTCCATGAACAGCGCCGCGTGCACCGCGCCACAGTGCTGGCCGAGGGGCTGGAAGGCATCGATGCGCTCACGCAGGCCGACCAGCCATTGCGCCGGTGGCAACGGCGCGCCAGGCAGCTCGGCCAGCTCTGGCAGCGCCTGCTCCAGTGCCTCCACCCCGCACAGGCCGCAACCACTGGTGCCGGCCAGCTGGCGGCGCTGGTTTTTCAGGTTCCAGAATGCACGGCTGGAAATCTCCAGGTCGGCATACATCGCCGAGCCGCTGCCGGAGAGCTTCAGGTCGTAGATTTCCGTGGTGCCTTCGACAATGCCGCTGCCGACACTGAAGCCGACGGCGAAGTCTTCCAGGTCGGTTGGGCTGACCAGCATCACCGCCTGGTTGAGGCCGTTGTAGGCGATTGCCAGCGCCACTTCTTCGGCCAAGGGCGTACTGTCGCGTCTGGCATCGCTGAGCTGGACGTAGTCGTAGCTGTTGCTGGCGGCGGGCATGGACAAGGGCGATGAGGCCGCGCAGACCGGAGGTTTGCTGTTCATCGGGGTGGGGCTATCGGCAGCTTTCGGATAGCACAAGCCTAGGCGTGCGGGCCGACGGCGTCTAATCGCTAGGGTCTATGCCTTGATAGACCGCGTCGATGGGTCGCACGGGGCAAGAGGGGAAAAGCTGGCCTAGACTGCTGTGTCCGAGGTTTCGTCAACAAGGAGAGCGCTATGAGCTTGTTCAGTTTCGTCAAGGAAGCGGGCGAGAAGTTGATCGACCTGCTGACCCCCGGCAATGCCAATGCCGAAGAGCAGCTGAAGAAACACGTGGAAAGTGTCGGCCTGGGCAATCCGAATATCACGGCCACTGTAGAGGGAGACAAGATCATCCTCAAGGGCGAGGTGGCCAGCCAGGAGGAGAAAGAGAAGATCATCCTGGCGGCGGGCAACATCGCTGGCGTGGCCAGTATCGATGACCAGATCACCGTGACCGGGCCGGTGGCCCAGGCGGCGCGGTTCGTGACGGTGGAGAAGGGCGATACGTTGAGTGCCATTTCGAAGAAGGTGTATGGCGACCCCAACAAGTACCAGAAGATCTTCGAAGCCAACAAACCGATGCTCAAGCACCCTGACAAGATCTATCCGGGGCAGGTGTTGCGTATTCCTGACTGATCTCTGCAGCCTGTACCGGCCTCTTCGCGGGTAAACCCGCTCCCACAGGGATCGCACACAGTTCAGGCCTGTGGTGATCCTGTGGGAGCGGGTTTACCCGCGAAAGGGCCTTCACAGGCCTGCCAACAATTCCCGGTAATCCTCGACCGCCGCAAACTCTTCGGTATCCCGCGGCCCTGCCTGGCTATCCGGTTGGCGCACCGCCAGCAGATGCCCCACGCCAAACCGTCGCGCACTGCGCAGGATCGCCAGGGTGTCATCGATGAACAGGCTGCGCTCCGGTTCAAAGCCAATGTCTGCCTGCAAGGCATCCCAGAACTGCGGGCTTTCCTTCGGGTAGCCATAGTCATGCGAGCTGATCAGCCGCTCGAAATACGGCGCCAGCTCCACCCGCTCCAGCTTCAGCGACAGCGAATCCCGGTGCGCATTGGTGATCATCACCACGCGCTTGCCTGCGTCGCGGATCGCTGCCAGGAAGGTGTCGGCATCCGGGCGCAGGGCGATCAGGTCGGCGATTTCCTGTTTCAGCTCGCGGATCGGCAGCCGCAGCTCGCGGCTCCAGAAGTCCAGGCAATACCAGTTCAGCGTGCCGGCATTGCGTTCGAACAGCGGCTGCAGCTCCATTTCCGCCATGGCCCGGCTTACCCCGTGCAGCTCGGCATAGCGCTGGGGCAAGTGGTCCAGCCAGAAGCGGTTGTCGTAATGCAGGTCGAGCAGGGTGCCGTCCATGTCCAGCAGGACGGTATCGATGGCAGACCAGGGAAGAACAGGCATGGGAAATTCTCGATCAGTCGGCAAGCCACGGTATAGTAACCCGTTCACGCCAAGGAGCCGCCCCATGCGCCAGAAACCCACCGTCCTCAGCCGCGAAATCGTCGCCAGCAGCCGCCTGTTTCGCGTCGAAGCCGTGCAATTGCGCTTCAGCAATGGCAATGAGCGCACCTACGAGCGCCTGGTGGGCCGGGGTAATGGCTACGGCGCGGTGATGATCGTGGCCATGCTCGATGCCGAGCATGCGGTGTTGGTGGAGGAATACTGCGGCGGCACCGACGAATATGAGTTGTCGTTGCCCAAGGGCCTGATCGAGCCGGGCGAGGACGTGCTGGCGGCAGCCGACCGGGAGCTCAAGGAAGAAGCCGGTTTTGGCGCGCGCCAACTGGAGCACCTGACCGAGCTGTCGCTGTCGCCGGGCTACATGAGCCAGAAGATCCAGGTGGTGCTGGCCAGCGACCTGTACGAGGAGCGCCTGGAAGGCGACGAGCCGGAGCCGATGCGGGTCGACAAGGTCAACCTGCGCGAACTCTCGGCCCTGGCCATGCACCCGCAGTTCACCGAGGGGCGTGCCCTGGCGGCGTTGTACCTGGCGCGTGACCTGCTGATTCAGCGGGGGCTGCTGGAAGCATGAACGACCTGCAATTGATGCACGAAGTGGTCAAGCTGGCCCGGTTGGCGGGCGAGGCGATCCTGCCGTTCTGGCGCGCCGATGTGGCCGTGACCAACAAGGCCGACGATTCGCCGGTCACCGCCGCCGACCTGGCGGCGCACCGGGTGATTGCCGATGGCCTGCTGGCGCTGGCACCGCAGATCCCGGTGTTGTCCGAAGAGGACTGCAACATTCCGCTGGCCGAGCGCCAGGGCTGGAGCCGCTGGTGGCTGGTCGATCCACTGGACGGCACCAAGGAATTCATTGCCGGCAGTGAGGAGTTCACGGTCAACATCGCCCTGGTCGAAAACGGCGAGGTGGTATTTGGCGTAGTATCCATGCCGACCAACGGGCGCTGCTACTTTGGTGGTCGCGGTTTGGGGGCCTGGCGTGCGGAGGCCGGTGAAGCAGCCCAACCGATCCAGGTACGTAACGCGCCGCCTACGGGGGGGCGCTTTACCGTGGTTGCCAGCCGTCGGCATTCCAGCCCGGAACAGGAAGCACTGTTGGCGGGGCTGGGGGCGGCGGTGGGGGAGCTGGAACTGGCCAATATCGGCAGTTCGTTGAAGTTCTGCCTGTTGGCCGAGGGTAGCGCCGATTGCTATCCGCGCCTGGCCCCGACCTCGCAGTGGGACACTGCGGCGGCGCAGGGGGTGGTGGAAGGAGCAGGTGGCGAAGTGATCGGGCTGGATGGCTTGCCGTTCCGGTACCCTGCGCGGGAGTCGTTGCTCAACCCGCATTTCCTGGCGTTGCCGGCCAATGCTGCCTGGCGTCAAGCCTTCCTGAACCTGATCTGACGATTCCACAGGTGCAGCAATTCTTCGTAGCTACGCAGAACCTGTGGGAGCGGGCGCGTCGAGGCGTCGAACCGCCGCGAACACCGGCGGAGCCGGTGCCATACACCGCGGTGTCTGCTTCGCGGGCGCGCCCGCTCCCACAGGGATCACGACAGCCTTCCAGTTTCAGCGGTGCAGGACGTACTGGCCGCTGAATTTCACCGCAGGCTCGTCGCTTCCGGCATTGCTCACCGTGGTCTCCAGCGTCAGCCGTGCCCGCCCGCGGCGCTGGTACATGGTCAAGAACCGCTCCCAGGTCTTCTCATCCGGGGCCGCACAGCGCGCCACCGCCGCTCCGGTAACCGGCAGCGGGTAGCTGATCTGCCCTTCCTGGATGACGATATGCCCGTCATCGACACCCGATTCGCGCAGGCGCAGGTGCAGCCAGCCCCACCCCACCAGCACCGCGGCGCAGTACAGGCTACCGCCGAACATGGTGCTCTTGTGGTTGACGTTGGCCGCCAGCGGCAATTGCAGGCGCAGGGTGTGCTGCTGCCAATCGAGCACTTCCAGGCCCATTTCGCGGGTCAGGGGGATGTCGCCGTGCAGGATGGACTGCAGGTACTGGCTATCGCTGTTCATTGACGGTTGTCCTCTTGATCGTCATGCCCGCCGCTACCACCGTCGAAGCTCAAGCCGTGCTTGCGCAGCTTGTCGTGCAGGGTCTTGCGGGGGATACCCAGGGCCTCGGCCAGGCTGCGCATGGAGCTGTGTGGCTGGGCCAGTTCGGCAGCGATCAGCGAGCGTTCGAACTGCTCGACCTGTTCGCTGAGGTTGCCGCTCGGCATCGGTGCCGAAGGCATTGCCGCAGCTGGTGCCTGGCCGTCCAGGGCCAGTTCCAGGCCCAGGGCGAAACGCTCGGCGGCGTTCTGCAACTCGCGCACGTTGCCGGGCCAGTCGTGGCGCAGCAGCAGGGCGCGCTGGGGCGGCTGCAGGGTGTGCGGCGGCAGGCCGTGGCGCTGGCTGGCGGCGTCGGCGAAGTGCTGGAACAGCACCAGGATGTCATCGCCGCGTTCGCGCAGCGGTGGTATACGCAGCGGCGCCACGTTCAGGCGGTAATACAGGTCGGCGCGGAAGCGCCCCTGGTCGGCAGACTGGCGCAGGTCCTCCTTGGTCGCTGCGATGATGCGGATGTCCAACGGGATCAGCTGGTTGCCGCCCAGGCGCTCGACCACCCGTTCCTGCAGCATGCGCAGCAGTTTCACCTGCACATCCAGGCTCATGCTCTCGATTTCGTCGAGGAACAGCGTGCCGCCGTTGGCGAACTCGAACTTGCCGATGCGGCGTTTCTGCGCGCCGGTGAACGCACCGGGCTCATGCCCGAACAGCTCGCTTTCGACCACCGACTCGGCCAGTGCGCCAGCGTTGATCGCCACGAACGGCCCGTCGCGGCGGCTGGACAGGTCGTGCAGGGCGCGGGCCACCACTTCTTTGCCGGCACCGGTCTCACCCAGGATCAGCACATCGGCGCGGGTGCCGGCCAGGGCGCCGATCTGCTCGCGCAGGCGCTGCATGGCCGGCGACTGGCCAACCAGGCGGGTGGCCAGTTGCTGGCGGTCGCTAAGGGCCAGGCGCAAGCTGCGGTTGTCCAGCACCAGGCGGCGCAGGGCCAGGGCACGGCGCACGCTGTCGAGCAGGGCGTCGCTGGCAAAGGGCTTTTCCAGGAAGTCATAGGCGCCGGCGCGCATCGCCTGCACCGCCAGCGGCACATCACCGTGGCCAGTGATCAGCAACACCGGCAGCTCGTTGTCACGACCGTGCAGTTGTTCCAGCAGCTGCAGGCCATCGATGCCCGGCATGCGGATGTCGCTGACCACCACGCCGGGCCAGTCGGCCTCGATGCGGTCTGCCAGGCCCTGGGCATCAGCCAGGGCGACCACCTTGAGCCCGGCCAGGTCCAGGGTCTGGCTCAGGGCCTGGCGCAGGTGGGGGTCGTCGTCGACCAGGATGACCTGGGCTCGGCTGTCGATCAGTGTCTCGGTGGTCATGCCGAGGGGTCCTCCGAATTGGGCAAAGTAGCGCCAGGCGCGGCCACACGCAGCTGCAGGGTCAGCAGTGCGCCACCTTCCGGGTGGTTGGCCAGCAGCAATTCACCGCCCAGGGCGCGCATCAGGCTTTCGCAGATGGCCAGGCCCAGGCCCAGGCCCTGGGTGCGGGTCTTGGTGGTGAAGAACGGCTCCTTGGCGTGCTCCAGGGCCTGGCGGCTGAAGCCGGGGCCGTTGTCGCGAATGTACAGGTAGACGCAGTCATCGCGCTGCTCGGCACTTAGCCACAGGCGGCGCGGGTTGGCCTTTTCGGTCAGGGCGTCGAGGGCATTGGCCAGCAGGTTGCCGAGCACCTGGCGCAGACGGGTCTCGCCGGCCTGTACCCACAAGGTGGCTTCCGGCAGGTCGCGGATCAGCTCGACGGCCATTGCCCGGCGGCGCTTGGCCAGTAGCGCCAGGGCGTCGTCCAGGGCCGGCTGCAGGGCCACGCTCTCCGGGGCGTGGCGGTCACGGCGGGCGAAGGCGCGCAGGTGGGCGATGATCGAGGCCATGCGCCCGGTCAGCTCGCCGATCAGCTTGAGGTTGCCGCGGGCGTCTTCGATACGCTGGTGGTCAAGCAGGATCTCGGCGTTTTCCGCATAGCTGCGGATGGCGGCCAGCGGCTGGTTGAGCTCGTGGCTGATGCTGGCCGACATGGTGCCAAGCACTGACAGCTTGCCGGCCTGCACCAGCTCATCCTGGGCGCGTACGGCCTCCTGTTGGGCGTTCTCGCGCTCCAGCACGGCGCTCTTGAGCCGGGTGTTGAGGCCTTCGAGGTCGGCGGTGCGCTCGGCCACGCGTTTTTCCAGTTCCTGGCGGCCACGGGCCTCGAAGTCGATGCGGTCGATATAGTGACGGCGCCGCTGCATCACCAGGCCGGCCAGCAGCATCAGCACCAGCAGGGTGGCAGCGCCGATGGCCATCACGGTTTGCACCGAACGGTCGACCAGCGTGCGCGGGGCGAGGATGCTGACCTGCCAGCCGGTTTCCTTGATGTCGCGGGTCTGGCTGATCCAGGCGTCCGGGCTGAGCACCAGCGGTTGCGGGGCCTGGGTCGGGTAGGGCTGGATGGCGATGATGGCCTGGCGCTCGGCATCGGTCAGCGCGCGGGTCGCGCGGAAGCGCCAGTCGGGCCGCGAGGTCAGGATGACCACGCCATTGTGGTCGGTCAGCAACAGCTGCTCGGGGGTGCGGCCCCACAGGGTTTCGGTGTGGTCGAGGTCGACCTTGACCACCAGTACGCCAACGATGCGTTCACGGTCATGCACGGCGGCGGCAAAGAAGTAGCCGCGCTTGGCCGATGTGGTGCCCTGGCCGAAGAAGCGCCCCAGGCGGCCGGCCATGGCTTCGTTGAAGTAGGGGCGGAAAGCGAAGTTGCGGCCGACGAAGCTGTCGCGTTTGTCCCAGTTGGAGGCGGCCAGGGTGTTGCCGTTGACGTCCATCAGGTACATCACCTCGGCGCCGGTCTGCTGGACGATGTCCTTGAGCAGGCGGTTGGCGTTGGTCACCGCTTCCAGGCGCAACGGGTCGGCCAGTACCCCGCGCAGCGCCGGCAGGTCGCCGAGTATCTGCGGCAAGGTTTCGTAGCGGTGCAGGGTACCGAGCAGGTTGGCGACGTACAGGTCGAGGGTCTGGCGGTTCTG
Source organism: Pseudomonas sp. NPDC096925 (assembly GCF_044762545.1). Classification (NCBI taxonomy): domain Bacteria; kingdom Pseudomonadati; phylum Pseudomonadota; class Gammaproteobacteria; order Pseudomonadales; family Pseudomonadaceae; genus Pseudomonas; species Pseudomonas sp. NPDC096925. The sequence continues at coordinate 112,603 of NZ_JBIWEM010000008.1, forward strand.
CGAGGCCAGTTCTTCCTGGTAGTAACGTTCGGCCAGGTGATGCAGGGGCCACAGTAATGGGGCCAGGCACAGGGCCAACAGGGCCAGGCTGCGCCAGCGGGGACGGCGTGGGGGCGTGGGTTTTGCAATCATCACGTAAAGGCGCCAGATAAGTCTGACGCAATTATGCGCTAGTTAAGGCAGCAGTTCCGCCTCTGCCAACGGCAGGCCGCGTTTGTCCTTGTCCGACAGCACCGGAGGTTGCTGCAGCCGCCAGTCGATGGCCAGGGTCGGGTCATCCCAGCGGATGCAGCGGTCGGCGCCCGGGTTGTAGTAGTCGGTGGTCTTGTAGAGGAACTCGGCCGACTCGCTCATCACCGCAAAGCCATGGGCGAAGCCGGGTGGAATCCACAGCTGGCGATGGTTGTCGGCCGACAGCTGCACCGCGACCCATTGGCCGAAGGTTGGCGAGCTCTTGCGTACGTCTACCGCAATATCACGGATTTCCCCCTGCACCACGCGCACCAGCTTGCCTTGGGTGTTTTCCACCTGGTAGTGCAGCCCACGCAGTACGCCCTTGATGGAGCGCGAGTGGTTGTCCTGGACGAACTCGACATTCACGCCGGTTTGCCGGGCGAACTCGCGGGCGTTGAATGCCTCGAAGAAAAAACCACGGCTGTCACCGAAAACCTTCGGCTCGATGATCAGTACTTCAGGGATTGCGGTAGGGATGATGTTCATGGTGGTTCGCTGGCCCGTTTTGCCCACGTATTGACCCTAGCCGGTCTCGCCGGTTTTTTCCGCCTTGCGCTGTAACGGGGTTCACAAGGTCTGGCTATGGTAGATGTCATACCCTTTTGCTCCCCGGTCAAGGCTGTACTTGTATCGATTGTTATCGGGTTAAGTGTGTGAGAGATTGGTGTTGTTCCCGATTATCGGGCTTCAAATATCGATATATATCGGTTATAAATTGGCAAACGCCCCAGCACAGTCCGGCTCAGGGCCATCACAGAGGTCAACCATGAAAACCCTCAACTCCACTCCCCGTGCCGATGGTTTCCACATGCCCGCCGAGTGGGCCCCGCAAACCCAGGTGTGGATGGTCTGGCCGGAGCGCCCGGACAACTGGCGCCTGGGCGGCAAGCCGGCGCAGGCTGCCCATGTGACCCTGGCCAAGGCCATTGCCCGCTTCGAGCCGGTAACCGTCGCGGTTTCTGCTGGTCAGTACGAAAATGCCCGTCGTCAGCTCGACCAGCCGAACATCCGCGTGGTCGAGATCAGCAATGACGACGCCTGGGTGCGTGACACCGGCCCGACCTTCGTCATCAACGACCAGGGTGAAGTGCGCGGCGTGGACTGGGGCTTCAATGCCTGGGGCGGCTTCGATGGCGGCCTGTACGCACCGTGGAACCGTGACGAGGAGCTGGCGGCCAAGGTCCTGGAAATGGAGCGCTGCCAGCGCTACCACACCGAAGGCTTCGTACTCGAAGGCGGCTCGATCCACGTGGACGGCGAAGGTACCGTGATCACCACCGAGGAGTGCCTGCTCAATCGCAACCGCAACCCGCATCTGAGCCGCGAGCAGATTGAAGCGGTGCTGCGCGACCATCTGGCGGTGGATACCGTGGTCTGGCTGCCGGATGGCCTGTACAACGACGAGACCGACGGCCACGTCGACAACTTCTGCTGTTACGTGCGCCCGGGCGAAGTGTTACTGGCCTGGACCGATGATTCCAACGACCCCAACTATGCACGTTGCCACGCCGCCATGGAGGTGTTGAAGAACACCCGCGATGCCAAGGGCCGTGAGTTTATCGTGCACAAGATGCCGATCCCGGGCCCGCTGTTTGCCACCGCCGAAGAGTGTGCCGGTGTCGACCAGGTAGCCGGCAGCCAGGAGCGTGACCCATCGGTGCGCCTGGCCGGCTCTTACGTCAACTTCCTCATCGTCAATGGCGGCATCATCGCGCCGAGCTTCGACGACCCGGCAGACGCTGAGGCCAGAGCGATTCTGGCGAAGGTTTTCCCCAACCATGAGGTAGTGATGATCCCAGGCCGTGAACTGTTGTTGGGCGGTGGCAACATCCACTGCCTGACCCAGCAGCAGCCTGCGCCGGCAAGGCGTTGAGCGCACGCTGAATGAAGGGGCCCGTCACATGACGGGCCTTTTTTGTTTCCGGGGGCCGTCCGGAGGCCTGTGCTGGCATATGTTTTGTATTGTTTTCAGTTAGATAGCTCGGCCAGGCCGCGCTCTCGGATCTGTAACAACACTTACGTAAATTAGCCACTCACGGGCCAGGGAGTATGTGTAGAAATGAATGCAGCAAGTGAGTCGGCATTGCGCCCATCGGCAGTGAATCACCAATCGCTCAGGCTTGTGGCGAAGTGGTTGAAACACCATGGAAGCATCAGGGTCAGGACGACCGACACACGACGTCTGCTTGCCGGACGATACCCCCAAGGCTTGATCAGCGAAGCAGAAATGCAGGCGCTGATGGCGGTTTGGCACTGATCGATTGCTTGAACCTGTATCGGCCCCTTCGCGGCTGAAGCCGCTCCCACAGGGACACCACATGTCTCGAACCCTGTGGAGTACCTGTGGGAGCGGGCGAGCCCGCGAAAGGGCCGGTACAGGCAATAAAGATCAGAAGCTGTAACTGCCAGTCACCACCAGGCTGCGCGGGTCACCCACCTGGATCTGCGCCGCACTGGTCGCCGAACTGTAGTAGGTCTTGTCGGCGATGTTGCTCAGCGCCGCCCGCACATCCCAGTCATGCGTACGATACCCCGCCAATGCATCCCAGCGGCCATAGCCCGGTAGCACCGTGGTGTTCTGGTTGTCCGCGTAACGCTCACCCACCAGCGTCAGGCCGGTTTCGGCGTACCAGCCCAGCTCCGGTTTCCAGGTCACGAACAGGCTGCCATTACGCTTGGCCACGTCATTGATGCGGTTGCCTTCCTGGCCGTTGTTGTCCTTGACGATGGTCGCATCCTGCAGGCCGATCCCACCGCGCACGTACCAGTTGCCGACGATATTGCCGGTGGCGGTCAGCTCGATGCCGCGCGAGCGCTGCAAGCCGCTGAGCAGGATGTTTGCCGGGTTATGCGGGTCGCGGGTGCGGCGGTTGTACAGTTCCAGCTCGTAGATGGCCAGGGTGGTTGTCAGGCGCTGGTCGAGCCAGTCGCTCTTCACCCCGATTTCCTTCTGGCGGGTTTCTTCCGGCTTGGCGTCGTTACCGTTGCCCTTTGCGCCTGGGGTGATGCCGATCAGACCGCCACCTACAGGCGAGAAGGTCTTGCTCCACGAAGCGTAGAACGAATGGTCGCGCCACGGTGTGTAGACCACGCCCAGGCGTGGGCTGGTGCTATTGCTGTCCTGTGGTTCGCTGCGGCCATCCTTGTCGGTGGTCTGCACTTCGAACTGGTCGAAGCGTACGCCGGCAAGAACCTGCCACTGATCGTTCAGGCGGATCTGGTCCTGTAGGTAAAGGCCGCGGCTATCGACCACGGTATGGTTGTCACTAAACACCGTCATCGGGCCATTGTGCTGCTGGCTGCGGTCGGGGTTGCCAAGGTCAAGGCCTGGCACCGCCTGGCCACCTTCCTTGACAGGCAAGGTGGTGTACAACAATGGGTCACGTTTCTGGTTGCCGAACTCCAGGCCCAGCAACAGCTTGTGCTCCAGGCCAAAGGTGTCGAAGTCGCCCTCGGCCTCCAGGTTGTTGAACAGGTTGCGGGTGTTCAGGTCTTGCTGCCAACGCTGGCGGGTAACGGTGTTGTTACTGGCGTTGTAGCCCGTGACGTAGGTGTTGTCGAACTCACTGGCGAGCTTGAATAGACCCAGGGTATGGCGCAGCTGCCAGGTTTCGTTCAGCTGGTAGTTCAGGCGCGAGCGCAGCGACTGGGCGCGGTCGTCGATGTAGTCGCGCTGGGTATCGCCATAGGTGGTGCTGCGGCTGACATCGGCCGGGCGGCCGTTGACACCGGGGATGCCTCGGTCCGGGGTGCGGTTGTAGCGGCTGTATTCGTATTGCACCAGCCAGTTCAGGTCGGGGGTGACCTGCCAGCTGATCGACGGGGCGAACAGCTGGCGGCTGCCGTCGATGCGGTCGCGGAAGCTGTTGTTGTCCTGGTTGCCCATGTTCAGGCGCAGGCTGACGGTGTCGCTGGGGTCGGCACTGAGGTCGGCATACAGGCTGCGCAGGTCTTCGCTGCCGGCCTGCGCCTCGATGCTCGAACGGCGGCCGTGCTCCGGCGCCTTGCTCACCCGGTTGACGATACCGCCTTGGCTGCCACGGCCATACAGCACCGCTGCCGGCCCCTTGAGCACTTCGACCCGCTCGATGTTATGCAGATCGCGGATGTACTGGCTGTCGTCGCGAATGCCGTCCAGGTAAAAGTCGTTGCTGGCCTCGAAGCCGCGAATGCGCACGCTGTCGAAGCGGGTGTCGTCACCGCTGCTGACGTTGGGAATGCCTTCCAGCGCCTTGCCCAGGGTATTGCTGCCGTAATCGAGCACGTTGGCGGTCTTCACCGTGTCGATGGCCTGCGGCACATAGCGCACCGGCGTCGAGGTGCGGGTCGCAGTGCTTACCTCCTTGATCCGCGGGTTGTCCTTGTCGCGCTCGCTGTCTGCGGTAACCGACAGTTCCGGCAGGGTGGTGGTGGCGGCACTGGCCAGGCCGGCGCCGAACAGCAGCGAAAGGCCAAGTGTCAGGGGGGAAAGACGGCAAGGTACAAGCATGGGCACATCCGGATCGAGCAGGTGAAAAAGAGGTGCGGATGGTAATGCTTGTTATTTGCTATTGCTTGAGTATTTGTAAAGGGTTGTCATTACATCTGTGTCTGATTGTTACGGTTCTTGCTGCGGCGCGTCTTCCTGCAGGAGCAGCCTTGCGCTGCGAAAGCGCCCTCACAGGAAAATTGTCCATTCGATCAAAAGGACTTTTCGCACGCGAGATAAATTGCCCACTGATAGCGCCAACCGGTATGGAAATGCACTGGTACCGTCGGTGAATTTGGTTATATCAACCTGCATTTCACGACTTTTTGACATTTGTAATCGCACACGGCTAGGATTCGGCCAACGCCTGCTGGCCATGCTCTTGGCCATGCTGCTGCCAGAGGCCGCCGTGTGATTACCGGCAGGCCTTCCAGTCTGGATCCGCATAGCGTCGAACCTACGAAGGGGCGTTGGTTCCTGGCGTCATATTGCAGAGCGTTTTTGATTAAGAAATAAGGAAAACAACATGTTGAAAACCAGGATCAGCCTGGTCGCCCTGGCGATGATCGCCGCGACCCAGGCACAGGCCAATGATCAGGCCGACAGCAAAGGCTTCATCGAGGACAGCCACGCCAACGTTCTGCTGCGCAACGCCTACATCAACCGCGACAAGAAACACGGCACCGACGACCAGATCGAATGGGGCCAGGGCGTCATCGCCAACTTCTCCTCCGGCTTCACCCAGGGCACCGTCGGTGTCGGCGTCGATGCATTCGGCCTGTATGCCGTGCGTCTGGACGGCGGCAAGGGCCACAACGGTGGTGCCGGTGTCGACTTCTTCAAGCCTTCGGACTTCAAGGACGAGAACGGCAACGCCAACTCGCCGCACAACCTGGCCCGTGGTGGCGCTGCTGTGAAGTTCCGCATCTCCAACACCGTGCTCAAGTACGGTGACCAGATGCCGGCACTGCCAGTGCTGCAGTACGACGACGCGCGTCTGCTGCCAGAAAGCTTCACCGGTACCCTGATCACCTCCAAAGAGATCCAGGGCCTGGAACTGAACGCCGGTCGCTTCACCCAGGAAGCGCGCAAGAGCGCCGAGCGCCGTGACGGTGGTGGCCTGAAGTCGATCAACGTCCTTGGTGGCAGCTACAAGTTCACCGACAACTTCACCGCTTCGCTGTACACCGCCGACAACGAAGACGTGATGAAGAAGCACTACCTGGGCCTGAACTACGTCTTCCCGATCGCCAGCGACCAGTCCCTGACCCTGGACTTCAACGGCTACAAGTCGGACATCGACGACAAGTTCGTGAAATCCGCTGGCCTGAACGGCGACTCCAACACCATCTGGAGCCTGGCAGCCACCTACGCGTACGGTGCGCACTCGTTCACCATCGCCCACCAGCGCAGCACCGGCAGCACCGGCTACAACTACGGCTGGTACCAGAACGAGGGTGGCGTGGGTGACGGTGGTTCGACCATCTACCTGGCCAACTCGTACTGGTCCGACTTCAACGCCGAAGACGAGCGTTCCTGGCAGCTGGGCTACGGCCTGGACTTCGGTGCCTATGGCATCCCGGGTCTGACCTACAAGCTGGCTTACGTGGTGGGTGACAACATCAACACCCGCAACGTCGCCAACCCGCAGGGCTTCGGTGAAGGTAAAGAGCGCGAGATCTTCAACCAGATCCGTTACGTGGTGCAGGACGGCCCGGCCAAAGACCTGTCGATCAAGCTGCGTAGCTCGTTCGTGCGTACCAACAACGCCGTGCAGCAGAACGGTTACAACGACGACGGCAACGAAGTCCGCGTATTCGTCGAGTACCCGATCAGCATCTTCTGATCCTGATCTGATGGCTTAGGGGCTGCTTTGCAGCCCATCGCGACACAAGGCCGCTCCCACATTGATCGGCATGCGCAGGACCATTGTGGGAGCGGCCTTGTGTCGCGAAAGGGCCGCAAAGCGGCCCCCGGCTTTCACGCCGGCTCCACTGCCCTGCGCCGCACCCCGGCAACCTTCACCTCTCCCTCCCCAGTCTCCGGCGCAAAGCTGTCACTGCGCGCCATCCGCCACATCCGCGCATAAAACTCGCTTTCAATCGAGCCACTGAGCAATTCGCCCGGCTTGAGGAATGTGTGCAGGTCCGAGAGCAGCCCGATTTCGCTGGGGCTGATACGCCGCGCCAGGTGTTTGGGCTTGAGTTCCGAAGGGTGTTCCAGGCCCGCGGCAGCCAACATTTCGGCCAGCGCATGCAGCGTGTTGCGGTGGAAACTGGCCACCCGCTCGGCCTTGTCCGGCACCACCAGGGCGCGCTGGCGCAGCGGGTCTTGCGTGGCCACGCCGGTCGGGCATTTGTTGGTGTGGCAGCTCTGCGACTGGATGCAGCCGATGGCAAACATGAAACCGCGCGCGGAGTTGACCCAGTCCGCCCCGATGGCCAGCACGCTGGCGATGTCGAAGGCGCTGACGATCTTGCCTGCCGCGCCAATGCGGATGCTGGCGCGCAGGTTCAGGCCGACCAGGGTGTTGTGCACGAACATCAGGCCTTCGCGCATCGGCACGCCCATGTTGTCGCTGAACTCGCGTGGTGCCGCACCGGTGCCGCCTTCCTTGCCATCGACGACGATGAAGTCCGGCGTGATGCCAGTGGCCAGCATGGCCTTGGCAATGCCCATGAACTCCCAGGGGTGGCCCAGGCAGAATTTGAACCCCACCGGCTTGCCGCCCGACAGTTCGCGCAGGCTGGCCACGAACTGCAGCAACTCGACCGGGGTGCGGAAGGCGCTGTGCGCCGCCGGCGAGATGCAATCCTCGCCCACGCGTACGCCACGGGTGGCGGCAATCTCGGGGCTGACCTTGTGCCCCGGCAGGATACCGCCGTGGCCCGGCTTGGCGCCCTGGCTGAGCTTGATCTCGATCATCTTCACCTGCGGCGAGCGCGCCTGCTCGGCGAAGCGCTGCGGGTCGAAGCGGCCGTCCTCGGTGCGGCAGCCGAAGTAGCCACTGCCGATCTCCCAGATCAGGTCACCGCCATGTTCGCGGTGGTACGGGCTGATGCTGCCTTCGCCGGTGTCATGGGCAAAACGGCCCATGCGTGCACCGCGGTTGAGGGCAGCGATGGCGTTGGCACTGAGGGCACCGAAGCTCATGGCCGAGATGTTGAAGATCGAGGCCGAGTAGGGCAGGCGGCATTGCGGCCCGCCGATGGCGATGCGGAACGATGCCGGGTCTGGCGTGGCCACCGGCAACATGGAATGGCTGATGAACTCGAAGCCGGGCTTGTAGGCATCGTTGAGGGTGCCGAAGGCCTTCTCGGCGCTTTCGTTCTTGGCCCGGGCGTAGACCAGCGAGCGCTGCGAGCGGGAGAACGGCAGCTTGTCGTCGTCGCCCTCGATCAGGTACTGGCGGATTTCCGGGCGGATGGTTTCGATCAGGTAGCGGATGTTGCCCAGGATCGGGTAGTTGCGGCGCACGGCGTGATGGCTTTGGCGCAGGTCGTTCAGGCCGACCAGGCTCAGTAGCGCGGTGATCAGCGTTACAGGCCACAGCCAGGCATGCTGGGGTAGCAGCGGCAGGCTGGCGAAGGTGAACAGCAGGCAGAGGGCGAGGCAGGCGTAGCGGCTGGGTAGAGAGTGTTTCATGGGTCCATCGCAGGCAGGATGACCGGGCATAGGATAGGCAAAGGCGGGGAGGGGAAAACCTGGGTAATCGGTAAAAGACTGTTACCTGATCGTGTATTTCCAGGCTCATGCGCTCCTACAGCGGGGCGCGCAAAGGCTGATTGGGTAGCAACACGCTGACCCGCAACCCACCCCCCTCGCGGTTGGCCAGCAGCAACTCGCCCCCATGGCTGGCAGCAATCCGCTGGGCAATGCTCAACCCTAGCCCATACCCCCCGGAGGCCTGGTTACGCGACCCTTCGCCGCGCACGAACGGGTCGATGATGGTCGCCAGCAAGCCCGGTGCAATCCCCGGTCCGCGGTCGTCGATATGGATAAACACTCCCGTGGTAGCGCGCTCCAGCGTGACCGAAACCTCCTTGGCATAACGCAACGCATTGACCAGCAGGTTCTGCAGGCAGCGCTGCAGCAGCAGGGCATCGGCCCGCAGGCTGCCCGCCTGGCCATGCACCGGCAACGGCTCTTCGGCAGTGGCCAGCTCCGCGCACTGGCGCATCACCAGCCGGTCCAGGTCCACCTGCTGCAAGTTCTGCTGCTCCCCCGCGCGCAGGTAATCGAGCACCTGGCCGATCATGTCGTCCATCTGCGTGATGTTCTGCCGCAGGCGCTGCCGGTGTTCGTCGTCCGGCAGGCGCTCCAGGCGCAGGCGCATGCGCGTCAGCGGGGTGCGCAGGTCGTGGGATACAGCGGCCAGGAAGTAGGCCTTGTCGTTGACCATCGCAATCAGCCGCTGCTGCATGGCGTTGAAGGCCTGGGCCGCCTGGCGCACTTCCTCCGGGCCATCCAGCGCCAGGGGCGGCTGCTCGAGGTTGCTACCCAGGCCGCGCGCGGCATCGGCCAGGCGCCATAACGGGCGCAGGCACAAGCGCACCGCAACCAGGCACACCAGCAATACCGCGACGATGCGCAGCGCGTACACCCGCAACAGGTAATCGCTGATCAGCACCCACGCTGACTCGCCGCTCCAGCCTTGCAGTTCCTGGCCTTCGATGGTCAGCCAGTGCCCATCGGCCAACGGCACCGCGAACTGCAGATGCGCCTGGGCCGTGCGCAGGCCGAACAGGCTGCGCCAGACGATCGGCTGGCCCTGTTCATCGGTCAACTGCACCTTCATCAGGCGCACGTCCTGGGCATGCCCCAACTCGTACTCGAGGGCCTGGTGCAACAACAGTTCGATACGCCTGCGCCCACGACGCTCGTCCTGTACCGGCGTGGGCAGGGCTTCGCTGCAACGCAGTTGGTAATGCGCTGGTGCCTGCAGCGCACCAGCACGGCAGTCCGCCTAGGCGATCAACGGCGCGCTGCGTGCGGCAATCAGCCGGACAGGGGCCTCGAGTACCTGGGCAAAACGCACATCGAACCAGATACTGCTCGACATCAACTGGATCAGCACGGTGCCGCTGACCATGATCAGCAGCAACTGGCCGAACAACGTGCGTGGCCACAGCCGGCGAAGCCAGCGCATGTCAGGCATCGGCCCCGTTGGCGGCAATGCTCAGCAAATAGCCTTCGTTGCGGATGGTGAGGATTTGTGCGGCACCCGCCGGGGCGTGGCGCAGGTGCTGGCGCAGGCGGCTGACGCACATGTCCACCGAACGGTCGTCTGGCAGGTGGTCGCGGCCGAACGCACTGCGCGTCAGCTGATCGCGGGACACCACGCGACTGTTGGCTTCCAGCAGCTCGCGCAATACGCGGTAGTCGGAGCGGGGCAGGGTCAGGGTCTCGCCATCGGGGCGGGTGAGCAGGCGCTTCGCATGTTCCAGGCGGAAGCCGGCGAACAGCTGGGCTTCCTCTGCCGGCGCTTCGGCGGGGGCATCCAGGCGTTGCGGACGACGCAGCACGGCCTTGATCCGGGCGATCAGTTCGCGTGGCTCGAAGGGCTTGGCCAGGTAGTCATCGGCACCCACTTCCAGGCCGATGATGCGGTCCAGCGTGCTGCCCTTGGCCGACAGCATGATCACCGCCAGCCCAGGCGTGGCTTGCAACTGGCGGCACAGGCTCAGGCCGTCTTCGCCCGGCAGCATCAGGTCGAGCACCACCAGCTCCACCTTGTGCCGGGCCAGTTGTTCGCGCATCTGCTCGCCGTCGGCCGCTGCCAGCACGTTATAGCCGGCATCTGCCAGGTAATCACAAAGAAGTTCGCGGATCTCGTCGTCATCATCGACAACAAGCAGAGTTGTGCTCATGCGGAAAAACACCTGTTCGGTGAGGGCCGGTGGCGCTCGTTACGTTCGATTACATCCCCATACAAGCCGGGTCTGGAGCCCGGAGGGCCGATACCTAGAATCCTAACAAAAAATCATCTGCAAATACGAAGTCTTCCCAAATGAACGCCGAGAGCACCCCGAACGCCTTCCCTTCCATCAGCCGAGACGGCCCTCGCCTGAAACCGCTGGCCTTGTTCATCGCCGTAGCCGTCAGTGGTGGCGCGATGGCTGCCGACAGCAAGCCCCTGGAGCTGGACGCCACCCAGATCGAAGACAGCGCCCTGCTGCCTGCCGACGAAGCCGGCCAGCTGGGTTACACGGTCGAAAGCACCCGCAGCTCCACCGGCCTGGCCCTGACGCCGCGGCAGACACCGCAGTCGGTCACCACCATTACCCGGCAGCAGATGGATGACCGCGACATCCACACCATCGAGCAAGCGCTGGAAACCACCCCTGGGGTGACCGCGAGCAAGTCCGAAGTGGGCGGGCGTACCGACTACCGTGCCCGTGGTTATTCGATCAGCAACTGGAAGGTCGATGGCCTGCAGTTCCAGGGCGGCTCCGACTTCAGTGGTGGTGGCAACGCGCTGAACATGGACCTGTACGAGCGCATCGACATCGTGCGTGGCGCCAACGGCCTGCTGGGCGGCACCGGCGACCCGTCGGCCACCGTCAACCTGATCCGCAAGGCGCCGACCAGGACGTTCGGCGGCAGCGCCTATGCCACCTATGGCAGCTGGGACAAGCGCCGCCTGGGCGCCGACCTCAACCTGCCGCTGTCCGAAGACGGCCGCCTGCGTTCGCGCTTTGTGATGACCCAGCAGGACGCCAATTCATTCCGCGATAACCAGTCCGAACGCTCCCGCGCCGCGCTGGCCAACTTCGAATTCGACCTGGACGACGCCACCACCCTCGGTGCCGGCTACCAGTACGAGTACAACAAGATTGTTGGCGGTGGCTGGGGAGCGAACATCCCGATCTGGTACCGTGATGGCAGCAAGACCGACCTGCCGCGCAGCACCAACGTGGTACCTAGCTGGAGCTTTGGCGAGTACACCACCCGCACCGCGTTCGGCTCGCTGGAGCACCGCTTCGACAACGACTGGACCCTGGACCTGAAAGCCGCCCAGAGCACCGCCGAAACCCTCAACCACCGCGGCCTGGCCAAGGTCAACTCGGCAGGCCGTGGCAGCTACGGCGGCTACTGGGACCAGGATGGCAGCGGTGCCGTGCTCAACGGCCTGCACAGCTCCACCGACACCACCCAGCAGTCGGCGCAGATCGACCTGTCCGGCCCGTTCCAGCTGTTCGGCCGTACCCACCAGGCGATGGTCGGCTACAACGACAGCCGCACCGTGGCCTGGTCGCCGGAATACACCTGCACCATGGTTGGCGACGGCATGGCCAGTGCGCCTGCGCTGGGTTGCCAGTTCCGCGCCAACAACGGCTTCCCGCTGACCGACTGGCGCAATGGCGTGGATGACGACTACAACATCATCGCCTCGCGCACCGGCCGCCACAGCAAGACCACCACCCGCCTGCAGGGCATGTATGCGGCAACCCGCCTGAGCATCACCGACCCGCTGTCGGTCATCCTTGGCGTGCGCACCAGCAACTACTCAGCCACCACCCGCAGCGTGGCTGGCGCACGTACCAGCCAGGAAGAGAATGGCATCGTCACCCCGTACCTGGGCGCGGTGTACGACCTCAACGACAACTACTCGCTGTACGCCAGCTACACCGACATCTTCACCCCGCAAACCGCTGAAACCAGCAGCGGCAGCAAGGTCGAGCCGATTCGCGGGCAAAGCTACGAGACGGGTATCAAGGGTGAGTGGTTCGATGGCCGCCTGAACGCCTCGGCGGCCTACTTCCGCACCAAGCAGGAAAACAAGGCAGTGCTCGACGGCGACCTCACCACCCCGACCGGTGGCGATGCCTACAAGGCCGGTTCCGGCCAGGAAACCGACGGTATCGATCTGGAAATCGCCGGCGCCCTGACCCCCAGCTGGAACGTGTACGCTGGCTACACCTACCTGCACTTCCGCCGCGTCGACAGCGACGGCCGCAGCGACCCGTCACACCTGTTCAAGGCCTCGACCACCTACCGCCTTTCCGGCCCGCTCGACCGCCTGACACTGGGCGCCGGGGTGACTGCGCAGAGCAACATCCGCGCAATCTCCAGCCCGGCAGGCCAGCCGAGCAATGGTGTGAGCAACGGTGCCACTGACGTGAACTGGTCCGGTTATGCCATCTGGAATGCCATGGCCAAGTACCAGCTGACCGACGACACCAGCATCAGCCTCAACGCGAACAACCTGTTCGACAAGCACTACTACACCCGCTACGGGTTTTATGCCGGGGCGATCTACGGCGACCCGCGCAACCTGTCGCTGACGGTCAGCACGGCATTCTGATCAACCGCACCTGGGGCTGCTGCGCAGCCCATCGCCGGCAAGCCGGGCTCCCACAGGTACTTGGGAGCAACTAACAGGTGGCGCGATCCCTGTGGGAGCGGGCGCGCCCGCGAACACGGGCGAAGCCCGTGCCATCCACCGCAGCACCTGATTCGCTGGGTCGGCGCCAGGCTCAAACCATGCGCTGTACCTGTGGTAGATGGCCCAGCCCTTTGGGCTGCGCTGTCGCGTAGATAACTGAAATTGCAAGCAATCCGCGTCCCCTGTGGGAGCGGCTTTAGCCGCGAAGAATCCAACGCGGTGCATGGCACCGGCTGCGCCGGTGTTCGCGGCTAAAGCCGCTCCTACAGGCCCCCTGCTAACTCAATGAGTTATGTGCAGTTCTATGAGAGCCCGGCTTGCCGGCTATGGGCCGCAAAGCTGCCCCATTTCACCTGGGGCCGGCCTCTTGCACGCGATCAATCGGCTTCTCCAGCCGGTCCTCGAAACTGTCCCAGTCTTCACCAAACAGTTCCACCGGGTGCATGGTCCGACTAGCGCCATTGCCACAGGCCAATGCCTTGGCCGGGCAGTACAGGTCGCAGCCCCAGCAGATGCGCTCCGGGTGGCTGGGGTTTGTGGGGAATTTCTTGGCCATGGTCAGCTTCCCTCTGAACTATGTCCCCAACCTATACCTCGGTCCGCTATTCAGCTTGATCGGCATCAATGTCCCGGTGACCTTCAGCAGAGCGCATATTCCGGATCCAGATATCTGCTTGACAGATATCTGGATCCGGAATAATTTGTAGGCACCTTGGTACGCCGAGACAACACGATGCGAGTGATAACGAAAGCGGCGGTTACCAAAGCCATCGAAGCTCACGCCCAGTGGAAAGCCCCCCTGAGCCTGTGGCTCACGACCTTTGATAGGGCGACGCTGCGCTTCGAGTCTTTTGAGCAGCTAAGGGACACGTGGTCTACCGCCTCTGGCTGGAACGTTGACCGCATTCCTTGTTCAAAACTCAGGCCCGCCAGCCGAAAAGGGCCGCTTGATGTCTATGTGTTCGATATCAAGAAAAACGAATGCCGTCTGATCGCATGGCTCAACACACGAACGGGCACCCTCTATATCAAGGCCATTCTGTCGCACGCGGAGTACGACAAGTGGTGCAAGAGCGATGTCAGGTAGCCGCCTGGCACTTGCCCAAAACCTACCGATTCGACAGGTGACAACCATGAAGCGGGATAAAATCGAAGCCAATGGACTAGATGCCTTCATCGCTAATATTTCACCCATGCTGGATGGCCTGCACACCCAGATGGCAACCATGGCCCAGCTTCTTGCTGCCTGCCATGACCCCATCAAGGACGATGCTGAACTCCAGGCGCGGATGGCATTGATCGATGAGCTCTACTCGCATGCCGACAGCGAAGGTCACGCAGCAGCGCGCTTTGCAGAGATGGTGGCGGATCGTGTCTACGAGTATGAGAGTGAGTCGGTACTCGTGCCGTTTGCGAGCCAGGCCGAAGCATTGGCCTTCCTGCTGTCGGACAGGGGGGTGAAGCAGAAGGACCTTGCCTCGATAGCAACCCAGAGCGCGGTTTCAGAGATTTTGAACAACAAGCGGAAGATGACGGTTGCCCAGATAAAGGGCTTTGCTGAGTTTTTCAGCGTACCGGTTGAGTTTTTCATGCATGGGGTGGTTTGAAATCGGTAGGGTTGCTGGGATCGCGGGACACAGAAGGCAAAAAAGGCTCACCTTTCGGTGAGCCTTTTTTGATACTGCGTATGGTGCGGCACCAGACGAACGGTTGTAGGCCGTGAGGTCCCGATTTTTTCGGGATTGGAATTTGGTGGATTTTTTGACGCACCTCATAGGGTACCTATAAAAATCAGCTAGTTATGGCTTTATGTGGAATCGAGTCGGGAATTTTTAGACTCTTTTGATTGATGCTGTGCGAGAGGATGTCTGCTGCGGGATCCTGTTTCCCCTTCACTTAGAATTCGCAAGCTCAATAATTTCTTTTGGAGATGCAGGTGAGTTCTGTAACCGTAGGAGCCAGCCATGCTTGGCCATGAGCGGCAAAGCCGCCCCAAAGAATTGACTTTGTCACCAAATAAGCGCCGCTTCAGTCTGCTTAATTGGCCACGTGATCCCCTTTCCTAACAGCATATTCACCCGGACCTGAAGCGATTGCATCACTGTCGGTGCAAAATACGACATCCTGAAGATAATCTTTTACTACCGCCCACTCCGCTCGCTTATTCGCGAATCGAATTACGTTGGCGCTCGCAGTAACCGGATCTTGTGGCGCCGTAAGTCCTTGGGCTTTCCAGGAGGCAAGCTTGTCAGTCTGATGGTGTTGGTCGGTATCTTGGTGAGTATATGAATAAAACTGAATAACACGTCCTGACGGGCAAGCGGTCGACGGACTGAAATCGCGAAGAGTATGCCCGCGGGAGTAAGAATCCTGAATCACATGGAGTAGCGAACCCAATGCCATTTGCGAGGTGTATTTACGCTCCGAAAGACGATAGGTGGGAGCGAAAAGATAGTTTATTGTCCAACCCTGCTGGTGACTGAAGTGCTTTTGAAAGTCTGTTGTCTCCACATCTTTGAATTTTGTTTCTGCGTCAATCCGGCCAGTAGCAACCAAGTATGCAAATTCTGCCCACGAAAGAATGTCGGCCTGAGTTACTGCCGCAGGCTGGTTGTCCGAACTGGCCATTGCATGAAGAAACTGAAGGTCACCATAGTGTGAACGATACTGCATGTAATAGTTTTGGGTGATCTTGGCATCTTTTCCTTTATAGTTTCTTCCGGTTTTGGCGATCAGGTTGCCATCGCGCATCCATGCACTCCATTTGGCATGGCGGTAACCCCATCCAAATAAGAGTTGGTTTGGATCGTCATTCCACCAAACACCTCTAATCAGCGAGTCCTGCTTGTTGCCTTTTGGGTTTGCGCCGGGGGACGGGGTATCGGTGGAGCACTTGATGACAAGTAGTGCTGATCCGGTCTGTCCCTCTTCACATTCCCGAGCTCGATAGGTGAGCTCTTCATGCAGAGGCCAGTATACCTTTCCTGATATGTTGGAGCCTTTCCAGTATTTATCTGCTTGAGGGTTGATCTGATAAGAGTGCGCAATTCCGGAAAATCCGATGGTCACGACGATTGTGGTTATCTTTCCATAGATGTTCAGCAAAATATTCGCCCTCGGTAAGTGATGCCGAAAGGCTAGCATCGCAAAAGGGGGCACGCCAGGTTTTGAGGGATGAGGTGGTTTTGGAGAATCGTCTACCTCTCAGTGAAGCAAGATTTAGCCACCGGGTGCTTGCGAAATGTCGCCACCGTCAAACAGCTTGTAGGCGCGTTCGCGAGATTTCGCCGTACGGCATTTGAGGTCGCTGAGAGGAACGGTTAGGCGTGACACTACAAACCTCAACTGACCCAACATTACCGGATCAGTGGTGAGGGGAACGCGTTGCCAACTGTGCGTAGCCGTTCGGCAGATGATGGGCATCTACAAAGTGCCGGGTTTGCAGTTCTAGCACCATGTTCATCAGACTGGATACGGGCTCAGCCACGCCCCACGTAGCAGCAACCTTGTCGTAACGGTTTACCGCTTGCGCCTTTTCTACCAGTTTTCCATTCAGATCTTGAGACAGATCCTTCCAGCGGGTGACCAGCTTCTTCATCTGCTCGGCTTGTTCCGGCTTCATGCATGGAAAACGGCGAAGCCGGTCAACCAGATACATCAGGCGCCGCTTCCTTACGGGGGCGAGCCTTGGCATGTTCAAGCGATTTTCCAGTGCTTCACGCATATCCTCGTTTCTGTACCAGAACAGGAGAGCGAAGGTCTCGGCAACGGCCTTGTCGAGCTTGTCCAGCGAGGTTTTTGTAGCTTGAACGACCAAGTGCTCGAGTGCTTGACGGGCATGTTGATCAGAGGGGGGCATGTCAGAGGACACAAGCGCCCAGAGTTTTTCTAGCGAGTAATCGAGCGAGGAGGTGTCGCAATGCCGGGCCCCATGCGCCGTATTCGAGGGCACAGTCATCGCCTCACTGGTATTACTGGCCCCACTCTCGCGCTTCATCGAGAATCAACCTCAGGCAGCTGGTTACGGTGCTTCTATCACAGGGGTAATAGTCGATTGCCTCCTTGGCAAGCCTATCAAATTCCTTGAGATTCAGCTTGCCTGACCTGATAAGCAGATTGATGTCATCCTGGTCGCGTTCGGTGAATCTCCCGAGTTTTGAAATGGCGAGGTCGATCGGGTGAGCTATGAAAACCTGTAAAGGAGAACACTCCTGGCCGGGAAGGAGGATTGCCCGCGCATCGTAGTCTTCATGCAAGGGGCATAGCGAGTTATTGAATTGCTGGTCGAACACCACGGACAGGTCCTGACCATCCTGCTCGTAGTCTTCCGGCGCGGCATAAACTGCCTTGATCTCGTCCCTGAGCAGGTGTTCGCTGGCCTGAATCTCCGCATCGATATCCGCACTGCCCCGGGCATTCGTCAGCAGGTGCAAGGCGCACCCGCCAAAGACATAGATCTTGACTGTTCCCGAACACCGCCCAGCCAGTAGAGGCAAGGCTCTGTCGAAGAGCTGGCGCACGGCCTGCGCCAAAGGGGTTTGCAGGTGCAGCATGAGGCAGGGCTCCTGAGGTTGGCAGGGCACTTTACTCACGGATGGCGCCAGAGTTGTTTCGTTGAAACATCGCTTTGCAAAAAAGCCCTGGCTGTAGCGCATGCCTTCAGCGCCTGTTAGCACCGACGATTTCGGTGAGGACCTGCGGCGAAAACAAAAAAGGCCCACCTTTCGGTGAGCCTTTTTTGATACTGCGTATGGTGCCGGCACCAGGAATCGAACCCGGGACCTACTGATTACAAGTCAGTTGCTCTACCATCTGAGCTATACCGGCAATGGGGCGTCATTATAACGATCGGTTGGCGCCTGTAAACCACTTCGTTGCGAATGTTCGCAAATGACCTAAGTCACCGACCTGAAAGAAGAATTTTCCTACCAGCCGCGATGGATGGTGGTGACGCTCGGCTCGGTTTTGCCCGGGTTGAAGAACAGCTTGTCGTTGTCGCAGCCGCGCTTGCGGCAGGGGCTTTCGGTGCGCAGGGGCAGGCCGTTGTCGCCGCCCAGCTGCATGCCGGGGTGGTTCCAACCCAGGCTGCTGCTGGGGTGGGGAGCGGTGCCGCTGGCGCAGCCGGTCAGGGCCAGGGTGAGGGTCAGCAGGGCGAGGGGCTTGGTCTGGGTCACGATGGTCGGGTCCGTTAGTCCATGTCGGTTCTGGCGCAACGCCAGAAGGTCGCGGGGCTGGCGGGCAGCGCGCGACGTCACTTTTTAATGATTTGGGGGGCGGATGATACACCGTTGGGCGGGATCAGCGGTGGGGCTTTAGCTTTTTGTTGCCTGTGCTGGCCTCTTCGCGGGTAAACCCGCTCCCACAGGGATATCACTGTTCTCAAGCCTTGTGTGATTCCTGTGGGAGCGGGTTTACCCGCGAAAGGGCCATCAGCTGTACGAAGATTCTGAACTTTAGGGCTAACAGCTTCAGGGTTTGGTGGCTTCGGAACTATCCTACGCGCGCCGCCGAAGTATCGCTGTTGTCGGGGAAATGGCTCGCGGATACCGTTTTCGGGTCGCTGTGGCGACCGGGTGTGAGAACCCGATTTTGAACGTATCGGCTGCGTAATGGCGACCGTGCGCGGGCAGACCTTGGTCTGGCCGAGCTTCCTATGTTCACTCGGTTTCTCACCTCGTGCACGGTTGCCGCCTTTGTTCCGTGAGAAAGAATGAACACGGCAGCTCCTTTGAACTAGGGAGTTTGAAAATTGAAAACGATCGATACTGATCCCCGCAGCCCCAAGCCAATCACCACCGCAGGCGTGGAAACCTTCCTCGCAGCCGGCAACCCATCCCTCAATCTGCTACGCGTACAGCCCGGCGTCCCCGTCGATGCTGCCTACGAGCATGTCTCGATCCTGATGGGCTACATCAAGCACCTGGTGCGCGAGGGGGATATGGAGGATGACCATAAATTCCTGGGCGCCGCCGATTATCTGTGCGACATGGCCAAGGCGCTGATGAACGATATCGAGATTGCCAAGAACAAGGCGCATTGAAAGGTGTGGGAGTGGGCACGGCATTGCATGGCACGGGCTTCGCCCGTGTTCGCGGGCACGCCCGCTCCCACAGTAACTGCGCAAACCTGCAGATTTTTGAGCAAGAAAAAGAATCCACAAAGGCCCCGCAAACAATGCTTGCGCCAACCACAAGAAATGTTTATGCACAAGTGGCATCGGCGACTTGCGCGAAAGGCATGCCGGAGCGCTACACCGCCGGTCTTTGCGCAAACGCCTGTTTTTACTGGCCTTGACGGGCAAGCCGGAATAAGCCAAGCGTTTGAAATAGCGCTTGGATCCAACAGGTAATCACAAGCTTGTTCACAGAGTTATCCACAGGTTGTGCTGCGGCTAACGGTCTCGTTCGGCGAGGATGAGCAGGTTGCGTGGGGTAAGTGGGTAGTCGCAGAACAGGCCAAGGCGCACGTTGTAGCCTTGTTCTTCGAGGAACAGGGCGCGATCGAGTACCAACCACAGCTCCAGCGGCCGGCGGAACAGGTTGCGCACACGCTCCAGGTTGCGGACCTCGGCCAGGCGCTGCCAGCCGGCGGCTTCCAGGGCTGCCCAGTCCGGGTTGCCAGTCAGCTGCAATTGCTTGAGTTCGGCCAGGTCGCGGCAGTACTGATCGAAGGGCTTCTCCAGCCAGGCTACGGGTAGTGACGGTGTCGGCAGGTACTCATCGGTCTGGCGTTGCTGGCGCTGCAGCAGGTCGAAGCCCAGGCGCCTGGCCATCGAGGTGTCGCGCTGGCGCCGCACGCGGGCACCGGCGGTAACGGTTTCGCTCAGGGGCAGGCCCAGGTCGTCCAGTGACAGCCGCAGGCTGGAGGCTTGGGCGGCTGTGGATAACGCCTGGTACTGCTGCGCCGCGATGCGGTTGTAGCAGCAGGGCGCCACGGCCAGTTGCCGGCAACCTTGCTGGCTGGCCAGTTGCATCAGGCGTACATGCAGGTCGCCACAGGCATGCAGGGCGACCACGCTTTTGTCGCCAGCCAGGTGGCGGGCGCTGTCGTCGGCCATCACATCCTGGTGCACATGTTGCGCCGGCAAATGGTGGTGCGCGCTCAGGGCCTGGCCGGCGGCGACCAGCTCGGTGTCGTACTCCAGGCAGGTCAGCTGCTGGCCGGGTTGCAGCAGGCGGCGGCCCAGGTGGCCTTTGCCGGAGCACCAGTCCAGCCAGTGGCGGGGCGGTTCGCGGAAGGCCAGGTGGCTGGCGAAGGCTTCGATCTGCTGCCATTTGCGGCCGGGGACGGCGACGTCGAGGCGGTGCGCGGCGGTAGGCAGATCGGTTTTCGGGAGGTTACCGAGGGCCGCAAGCTGTCGGGCTTGCTGGGCCAGTTGCGGGAACGGGGCGGGCAACGTGGCCGCGGTGGTGTCGGTTTCGGCGTCTGCCAGGGAGCATTGGCGCAGGTGGGCGGCAAGCTCGGGGTGGGCGGTTTCCCAGGCCAGGTGCAGGGTGGTGAAGGGGCGGGGTTTCCACAGCTGCTGGTGCTCGATCAGGAACTGGTCGAGGGCCTGGAAGCGGGTGCTCAGGTGGGGGCTGTGGAGGTGGTTGGGCATGGGGAGGAAGTGTGTTGGGTTTTAGGGCCTCTTCGCGGGTGAACCCGCTCCCACAGGTATAGTGCACAGCTTGAAGGCCGTGGGGTCTCTGTGGGAGCGGGTTTACCCGCGAAGAAGGCTGGTGGTCTAGCGGCCCTGGCAGGCATCCACGCGCAACCAGCGCTCCAGCAGCTTGAAGCCTTGCACCAGTACGAACGAGATCACCAGGTAGAACACCCCGGCGGCAAAGAAGATTTCTACCGGCAGGTAAGTGCGGGCGATGATGGTACGGGCCATGCCGGTCAGTTCCAGCAGGGTCACGGTACTGGCCAGGGCGCTGGCCTTGAGCATCAGGATCACTTCGTTGCTGTACGCCGGCAGGCCGATGCGCGCGGCGCGTGGCAGCATGATGTAGAACAGCGTCTTGCCCCGCGACATGCCCAACGCCCGTGCCGCCTCGATCTCGCCCTTGGGGATCGCCTGCAGCGCGCCGCGCAGGATCTCGGCGATGTAGGCGGCGGTATGCAGGGTCATGGTCAGCACGGTGCACCAGAACGGGTCGCGCAGGTACGGCCACAGCGAACTCGAACGCACCATGTCGAACTGCGCCAGGCCGTAGTAGACCAGGAACAGCTGCACCAGCAGCGGCGTGCCACGGAAGAAGAAGATGTAGCTGAACGGCACGGCGCGCACGTACCAGTGGCGCGAGGAGCGGGCGATGCCCAGCGGGATGGCCAGGATCAACCCGGCAACTACCGCGATGGCCACCAGCTCCAGGGTCAGGGTCGCACCCTGGGCCAGGCGTGGCAGCCATTTGATGATGACTTCCCAATTCATTATTCGGCCCTCGCAAAGCCGCGAGCGGCGCGTTTTTCCATGAAGTGCATGCCGGTCATGGCAATGATGGTCAGGCTCAGGTAGATGCAGGCCGCGACCATGTAGAAGGTGAACGGCTCTTTGGTCACGGTCACGCCGATTTGAGCATGGCGCATGATTTCTTCCAGGCCGATCACCGACACCAGTGCGGTGTCCTTCATCAGGATCATGAACAGGTTGCCAAGGCCAGGCAGGGCGATGCGCCACATCTGCGGCAGGATGATCCGCGACAGGATGCGGCCCTTGGACAGGCCCAGTGCCAGGCCGGCTTCACGGTGGCCCTTGGGGATCGCCAGGATGGCGCCACGGAACACTTCGGTGGCATAGGCGCCGAAGCACAGGCCCAGGGCAATCACGCCCGCAGCGAAGGCGCTGAGCTCCAAGCCCGGCAGGTTCAGGGCTTCGCCGAGGGCGTTCATCAGCCCGACGGTGCCGAAATAGATAAGCAGTACCCAGAGCAGTTCGGGCACGCCGCGAACCAGGGTCGAGTAGAAGCCGCCAAGCCATTGCAGCGGCTTGATCGAGGAAGTCTTGGCCAGGGCGCCGAGCAGGCCCAGCACCAGGCCCAGCAGCAAGGCGCAAAGCGCCAGTTTTACGGTCATCAGGGTGCCGGCCATCATGGCCGGACCGAATCCGTGCAGGTCGATATTCATGGGCAGGTCATTCTAGGGACTGGCGCGCCGCAAGGGCGCGCCGGTCGGGGCGGATCATTCGATGCTGAACGGGAAGTACTTGTCGTTGATCTTCTTGTACGTGCCGTCGGCCTTGATTTCTGCCAGGGCCTTGTTCAGGTCGTCGCGCAGCTTGGTGTCACCCTTGCGCACGGCAATGCCGATCTTGTCGCTGTCCATCACCGGCTCGCCCTTGAACTCGAAGTTCGAGCCGTCTTTGCTCTTCAGCCACTCGTACTGCACGTACTTGTCGGCCAGGATGCCGTCGATGCGGCCGGAAACCAGGTCGAGGTAGGCGTTTTCCTGGGTGTCGTACAGCTTGATCTCTACGTCGTCACCGTAGTTGTCTTCAAGCCAGGTGCCAGCCAGGGTGGCGCGCTGGGTGCCGATCACCTTGCCCTTGAGCGAAGCCTTGTCGGTCTTGAAGTCGGCGTTTTTCGGCGCGATGAACTGCAGCTTGTTGGAGTAGTACGGCTCGGTGAAGTCCACCGCCTGCTTGCGCTCGTCGGTGATCGACAGCGACGACACCAGGAAGTCGAACTTCTTGGCGTTCAGGGCCGGGATGATGCCGTCCCAGTCGGAGGTGACGACCGAGCACTCGACTTTCATCTTGGCGCACAGGGCGTCGCCGATGTCTTTGTCGAAGCCGACCACGTTACCGCTGGCATCCTTGTTGTTGAACGGTGGGTAGGCGGCTTCGATACCCATGCGCATTTTTTCTGCGGCCAGGGCGTTGGCCGACATTACCAGCGTGGCAGCAGCTGCCAGGAGGAACTTCTTGTAAGTGTGCATGTATTGCTCCGTTAGCGGTGGCTGGACATGAATTGCTTGCAACGCGCCGAGGTCGGGTTTTCGAAGACCTGCTGCGGCGATCCCTGCTCTTCGACCAGGCCTTGGTGCAGGAAGACGACTTCACTGGACACATGGCGGGCAAAGCTCATCTCGTGCGTCACCAGCAGCATGGTACGGCCTTCTTCGGCCAATGCGCGGATAACGTTTAGCACTTCCTGGACCATTTCCGGGTCGAGCGCCGAAGTTGGCTCGTCGAACAGGATGACCTTGGGCTTCATGGCCAGGGTACGGGCAATGGCGGCGCGCTGTTGCTGGCCACCGGAAAGCTGGGCGGGGTAGCTGTGGCGCTTGTCGTAGATGCCGACCTTGTTCAGCAGGGCTTCGGCGGCTTCGATGGCTTCGGCCTTGCTCTGGCCGAGCACGCGGCGTGGCGCCTCGATGATGTTGTCGAGGATCGACATGTGCGGCCACAGGTTGAAGTTCTGGAAGACGAAGCCGATCTCGCTGCGCAGGCGGTTGATCTGGCGGTTGTCGGCGGCGACCAGGTCGCCGTTCTTGGCGGCCTTGAGCTTGAGGGCTTCACCGGCGACCAGGATTTCGCCCTGGTGCGGGTTCTCGAGCAGGTTGATGCAGCGCAGCAGGGTGGACTTGCCGGAGCCGGACGACCCCAGGATGGAGATCACGTCACCGTCGCGCGCGGTCAGCGAAATGCCCTTGAGAATTTCCTGCTCGCCGTAGCGTTTGTGCAGATTGCGGATTTCCAGCGCGGGCGTGGCCTGAGCCATGTGCGGTCCTCATGTGTACGGGTGCGTTCCCAGCTGTTGGCGGCCTTCCTGGCGTGCGCCAAGCTAGCATAGCGGCATTATGACGGCCAACAGGGTCGCTGGGCACTCGGGGCGCTGGTGGGGCAGTTTGTCGCATCGTTGCAGCGCAACGTCGCGCGGATGTCCGCGAAGGTGTCGCCCAGCACCAGAGCCTTGATGAAAAAAGGCGCGATGGTGCCAGCTTTGGCCCGCTCATGGAAGCGGTTTTAGACCTTTCGCGGGCACGCCCGCTCCCACAGGTTCTTTAAATAGCCCAAATGGTTGCACCTGACCTGTGGGAGTGGGCGTGCCCGCGAACGGGGGCGGCCAGGTCTTGAGGTTGTACCTGTAGGTTGCACTTTTTGGCATTGCAGTGGTGCACAGGTGTTACCTGGGAGCACCTTTGGTGCATTTGTAAGTGGGTATTTCAGTAATCCGATGATTTGGCGGCCTTTCGGTCAGTCACTGGCCGAAAGCCCTCCAAACCGCGTACTAAAAGGCCCGCCGACTTTTCTGACGAATGCATTCGGCACATGGCGCGCTTATTGCCAGTAGGAAACCGCCGATTGCAGCGACGCCCAGGTCAACCCCAGGCGCGCTCCGTAACCGCAGTCGGCGTGGTCCACTCCTTACAAAGGTAGTTTTAATGAGCGGTAACAATTCCAATGACCTCGCTCAGGGGCTCAAACAACGGCATGTGACCATGCTGTCCATCGCTGGCGTCATCGGTGCCGGTCTGTTCGTTGGCTCCGGCCACGCCATCGCTGCTGCCGGCCCTGCCGTGCTGCTAGCCTATGCTGCCGCCGGTACGCTGGTCGTGCTGGTCATGCGCATGTTGGGCGAAATGGCGGTCGCCTCGCCTGACACCGGGTCGTTCTCTACATATGCCGACCGCGCCATCGGGCGCTGGGCCGGTTTCACCATTGGCTGGCTGTACTGGTGGTTCTGGGTGCTGGTCATTCCGCTGGAGGCCAACGCCGCCGCGGCCATTCTGCATGCCTGGTTCCCTGCGGTTGACCTGTGGGCGTTCTCCCTGGTCATCACCCTGGCGCTGACCCTGACCAACCTGTGCAGCGTGAAGAACTACGGCGAGTTCGAGTTCTGGTTCGCCCTGCTCAAGGTGCTGGCAATCATCGGCTTCATCGCTGTGGGTTGTGCTGCCTTGTTCGGCTTTGTGCCGAGCAGCCAGGTAAGCGGTGCCAGCCACCTGTTCGACACCCAGGGCTTCATGCCTAACGGCCTGGGCGCGGTGCTGGCAGCCATGCTGACCACCATGTTCTCGTTCATGGGTACCGAAATCGTTACCATCGCCGCAGCCGAGTCGAAGGACCCGGGCAAGCAGATCAGCCGCGCCACCAACTCGGTGATCTGGCGTATCTGCCTGTTCTACCTGGTGTCGATCTTCCTGGTCGTGGCCCTGGTACCGTGGAACGACCCGGCCCTGGCCGAGACCGGTTCCTACCAGACCGTGCTGAGCCGCATCGGCGTGCCGAATGCCAAGCTGATCGTCGACATCGTCGTGCTGATCGCCGTGACCAGCTGCCTGAACTCGGCGCTGTACACCTCGTCGCGCATGCTGTTCTCGCTGAGCAAGCGTGGTGACGCCCCGGCCATTGCCCAGCGCACCACCAAGTCGGCTACCCCGCATGTGGCGGTTCTGCTGTCCACTGCTGCGGCGTTCCTCTGTGTGTTCGCCAACTTCGTGGCCCCGGCCCAGGTATTCGAGTTCCTGCTGGCCAGTTCCGGTGCCATTGCGCTGCTGGTGTACCTGGTGATTGCCGTATCGCAGCTGCGCATGCGTGCCCAGCGTGAGGCCCGCGGCGAGAAGATCACCTTCAAGATGTGGCTGTTCCCGGGCCTGACCTGGGCGACCATTGCCTTCATCATTGCCATTCTGGTGGTGATGGCGCTGCGTGAGGACCACCGCGCCGAAATCATCGCGACCGCACTGCTGAGCATTGGTGTGGTGGCGGCTGGCTTGCTGGTGCACCGCAAGCGTGAAGCTGCCGGGCGGGTGGCGCTGGATAACTGATCCGCGCTGGCTGAAATGAAAAGGCCGCGTCCTGTGAAGGGCGCGGCCTTTTTATTGCCTGTACCGGCCTCTTCGCGGGTAAACCCGCTCCTACAGGTACACCACATATCTCAATTGCGGTGATATCCCTGTGGGAGCGGGTTTACCCGCGAATGGGCGGGGCAGGTCACATGGCCCTGTCAGCCAAACTGCTTCTGCTGCTGTTGCTGCTTGGCAACCAGCTCCGAAGCGGCCACGTAGGCTGCCTGGAACTCATCGCTTTCCAGCCAGGCCATGGTGGCTTCTTCGTCGGCCCCATCCAGCCATTTGCGGTAGGCGTTGAACACCAGCACGATGTAGTCGGTGGCGTGTTCTTCCTTGTGCCCTTTGAGAACCAGGGCCAGCAGCGGGTCCACCAGGAACACCGAGATCATCGGCACCAGGCCGCCTTCCTGGGCTTCCTTCATTTTCTTGAACAGCGGGCCGTAGCTGCCCGACTCCATGGCCTTGTTGTACACCTGCTCGATGCTGGCGCTGTCGCCGGCACTGGCCTTGACTGCCTGGCCGCTGCGTACCATGCGGTTCTGCTTGGCCTTGCTGGCTGCGCGTTTGGCGCGTTTCTGTTGCTTGGTAGGGGTGGCCATGGGGCAATCCTTGGGTGTGTCTGAAAGTGCGCGTATTGAAGCGCAATTGCCCGAGAAACCCAAGCCGTGTGCCTAGGCAACGCAGGCTGGGGCGTTCTGCCATGGACATGCCTCCTGATTATGCCTGCCAGCCGGCCTGCGTAACGTCTCTCCCGCTGTCACCCATGTTCGGGTGGCGGCTCGACATTGCGCCAAATCGGCGTTTGCAGATGCGCACAGTTGCGCTGAAGGAGAGAGCGATGAAGCACTACTACCTTGTGACCCTGTACGGCTATGACGGGGAGGGTGAGCTTTTCTATTCGACGGGGTTCGCCAAATGCAACCGGCAGTCAATCACCAAGGCTGACCTTGAGGCGATTGTTCAAAAAGGCAAAGAGGACAGTGAGTTCGAACTCAAACTGCACGGAGTTTCCTATCTGGGCGAAATGACCGAGGATGCCTTCGAGCATCTCCGTTCCATGCAGGACGAATAAGATTCGCCCGCAGCCCGTCTTCGGGCTGCGGTGTCTGTCGAAGGCGGGTCGAGTTTTCAGGCTGCTGGCTGGGGTGCCTCGTCTTCTTCGAACCCGCGTGAAGCCCGACCTACCAGCAGAGGGTCGGGTGCATGTGCCACCTGAGGGTCCTTGCCCGGGTAGTCCAGCGCGTGCAGGAAATGCCGGATGCAATTGATCCGCGCACGCTTCTTGTCATCGGACTTGATCACTGTCCATGGCGCATCGGCCGTGTCGGTATGGAAGAACATCGCTTCCTTGGCAGCGGTGTAGTCGTCCCACTTGTCCAGCGACTTGATGTCGATTGGCGACAGCTTCCAGTGCTTGAGCGGGTCGTCCCGGCGCGAGATGAAGCGGCGCAGCTGCTCTTCGCGGTTCACCGAGAACCAGTACTTGAACAGCAGGATGCCGCTGTTGCACAGCATCCGCTCCAGGTCCGGGGCCTGGCGCATGAATTCCAGGTACTGCAGGGGCGTGCAGAAGTCCATCACCTTCTCGACCCCGGCGCGGTTGTACCAGGAGCGGTCGAAGAACACCATTTCACCCGCCGTGGGCAGGTGCTGGATGTAGCGCTGGAAGTACCACTGGCCTTTTTCCTGCTCGGAAGGTTTTTCCAGGGCAACGATGCGCGCACCACGAGGGTTGAGGTGTTCCATGAAGCGCTTGATGGTGCCGCCCTTGCCTGCGGCATCGCGCCCTTCGAACAGGATCACCACGCGCTGGCCGGTTTCCTTCACCCAGCTCTGTACCTTCAGCAACTCGATCTGCAGCGCGTGCTTGGCCTTTTCGTAGTCCTGGCGACGCATACGGGTGCGGTAGGGGTAGCTGGCCGGCAGGCGGGCCGAGGTGCTGTCTTCGTTGCTGCCCTTGGGGGCGGTGGCGACTTCCAGTGCCGCAGGTTGCTGGCTGATGCTGGTGATGGCCGGCTCCGGCTTGCGCTGGCGGGGGCGGCGCGTGCGGGCTGTGGTAATGGCGGGCTCGCTGGGGGCGGGGAGCAGGAGGGGGGATTCTTCGCTCATGGAGGTCCTTGCGAGGTCAGGTCGAATGTCCACCTGACATCTTAAGGATGAGCGATTGATAGCGTTTTGATGTTGGTCAACTTAGGCTGCCTGAATGAGCCATTCCTGCAGTGCAGGTGAGTTTTCTGGCGATCGCTTTCTTATTGCCTTTGGCAAACGCTATCGCGCTGTCCCATAGCTGTTGCTCTTCTGCCGTAAAAACCATTTGCCTCTCCTTTCAAGCGGGCCGCTTGGGGGAGGAGTCTCGGCTTGAGTAGTAACGGAATCCAGTGCCTTGTCATGACGGTATGTTGCAGTAGGAGGGGGGGGGGGGCGCTGGCCGGAGAGGTGGAACGGGTAGAAAACCACAGACAACAAAAAACCCGCACTAGGCGGGTTTCTTGTTGTCGCTTCGGGTAACTTTGCAACCACCAGAAGCTTGAAGGTGGTGCCCAGAGACGGAGTCGAACCGCCGACACGAGGATTTTCAATCCTCTGCTCTACCGACTGAGCTATCTGGGCGACGAGGTGAATTAAATAGACTTTCAGACCGCTCGTCAACGACTTTTTGAAAAAATTTTAAATTAATTCCGTCGCTTACGTTCCGTGGGGTCATTCCGAGGGTGGAACGTAGCCTTCCGCCTGGGCGTATTCTTCGCCAGCGAAAAACTTGTCCATCTCGCCCTGGAGGAATTTGCGGTCCTCGGCGTTCATCATGTTCAGGCGCTTTTCGTTGATCAGCATGGTCTGGTGCTTCTGCCAGTCGGCCCAGGCTTTCTGCGAGATGTGTTCGAAGATGTCCTGGCCCTTGGCGCCGGGGTAGGGCGGGCGCTCCAGGCCTGGCAGTTCTTCTTTGTACTTGCGGCACATCACGGTGCGGGTCATCGGGCGTCTCCTGCGATCAGTTCGTCGGCCGCGCGTTTGAGCAGCTTTTTCACCGGGGCGGCTAAGCCCAGGCGCGGCGGGGTGGCGAGGTTATACCAGAGCCAGTCAGCCTCGGCCACGTGCTGGCCGACCGGGTCGACGCGTACCAGCCAGGGTTCGATCGCCAGCTGGAAGTGGCTGAAGGTATGGGTCAGGCCTTCCATGACGCGGCTGTCAGCCAGGCGCAGGCCGTGCTGGTAGGCCAGGTCGTCGAGCTGGGCGATGTCGTCCAGCTCCGGCAGGCTCCACAAACCACCCCACAGGCCGCTGGACGGGCGGCGGTAAAGCAGGATGGCGCCTTCGTGGTTGGCCAGCAGCGGCATCAGGGTGCGCCGTTGCGGCAGTGCCTTGCGCGGCTTGGGCTCGGGGTAGCGGGTTTCTTCACCGTGCAGGTGCGCTTCGCAGCCGCGCTGCAGCGGGCAGATCAGGCAACTGGGCTTGCTGCGGGTGCACAGCGTGGCGCCCATGTCCATCATCGCCTGGGTGTAGTGGTTGGCCCGCAGTTGCGGAGTAAAGCGTTCGGCCGTGGCCCAAAGCTGGTTGGCCACCTTGGGCTCGCCGGGGTAGCCGGCCTGGGCGGTGTAGCGGGCCAGCACGCGCTTGACGTTGCCGTCGAGGATCGGTGCGCGGATGCCCATGCTGATGCTGGCGATGGCGCCGGCAGTGGAGCGGCCGATGCCGGGCAGCTCGGTGAGCTGCTCGACACTGCGCGGGAATTCACCACCATGCTGTTCGACCACGATCTTCGCGGCCTTTTGCAGGTTGCGCGCCCGGGTGTAGTAGCCCAGGCCCGTCCACAGGTGCAGCACTTCGTCCTCCGGCGCCTCGGCCAGGGCCTGCACGGTCGGCAGGGCCTGCATGAAACGGTCGAAGTAGTTGAGCACGGTGCTGACCTGGGTCTGCTGCAACATGATTTCCGACACCCACACCCGGTACGGGGTGATGCCCTGTTGCCAGGGCAGGTCGTGCCGGCCGTGTTCGTCATACCAATCCAGCACGGCGCTGGAGAACTGCTCGGGGCTCATCGCTTGAACAGCCCCTTGAGCACGTCTTTCACTTCCGGGCTCACTTTGTCTCCGAGTTTTTCATCGATCTTGTCTTGCAGGCGATTGCCGGCCAGCTTGGCGGCTACTTTGCCCAGGCCGTTCTGGTCCAGGCGGCAAGCCTTGGCGCCCAGCTCCAGCGGGCCACGGCAGCGCAGCGGTATTTCGACACCCACATAGCGTTCGTTGACCTGGCAGGCCGGGTCCGGCATGGCGCGCTGGTCGCCTTCGACGACCACGCCAACGTTGTAGTCCATGCCCAGCACGCGCAGGTCGAGGTCACCATGGCCGTTGACGGTCAGGCCCGGAATGCGCGCCTTGAGGTCCGGGTTGTTGGCGACGCCATTGCGCACCACCAGGCTGCCACGCAGTTCCTGGAACGGTGTGTCCTTGCCGCGTGGCTCGCCGTTGAGCGATTTGCGGTTCAGCGTGGCGATGGCCTGGCACAGTTGCTGTTCCAGGTTGGCATTGACCAGCACGCCGTCGTTGATGACGAAGTTGGCGTTGCCGTTGAGGGTGTCGACCAGGGCCTTCTGGCTGTTGCCGGTGGCCGTCAGGTCGCTGGTCAGGGTCAGCAGGCCTTTGACCGGTGGTGTCTGTTCCTTGCCCTCGGTCTTTATGAAGTGTTCCACCGGCACCCGCTGGATGCTGGTGTTGACACCCAGTTGCGGCACGGCAGGGCGCACATCGACAGTGCCCTTGGCCTCGAAGGTGCCGTTGTACAGCTCACCGCGCAGGGTTTGCAGGGTCAGCAGGCCGCCCTGGCCGATGGCCTTGAGCTGGGCGTCTTCGATCGGCAGTTTGTCCAGGGTCAGCGAGCCGAAGGCCAGGTCGGCCTGCAGGTCGAGGGCGCGCAGGCGGTCGACCGGCAGCAGCTTGTCGTCGCTCCAGGCCACCTGGGTCGGGGCGTTGGGCAGCGGCGTGGTGCCGGCACCGGCGACTGCGCTGGCCTCTTGTTGCTTGACTTCGGCCTGGCGTGCGGCGGTGGCGCCCTTGGCCTCTTCGCTCTTGGCCGGCAGGTAGCGGTCGGCGTCGAAGGTGTCGCCTTTGAGCTGCAGGCGCAGGGCCTGTCTGGCGAAGTCTTCGACGGCCACGCGGCCACTGAAGGTGCTGTCGTCCAGCTTCACCGCCAGGTCTTCCAGGGCCAGGCTGTTCGGCGTGCCCTGCAGGCGGGTGACCAGCTCCAGCTTGGCGAAGGCCGCCGGGTCGTTGGTGGCCGGCAGCGGGCGGCCGATGCTGTCGAGGAAGGTGCGCAGGTCGAACTGGGCGATGGACAGGCCACCGCTCAGCTGTGGCGCCTTGTCCAGGTCACGCAGGTTCAGTTCGCCCAGGGCGCGCAGCTGGTTGGCCGAGACTTTCAGGCCGCTCCATGAGGCGACATTGGCGGCCAGGTCGACCAGCAACTGGCCCTGGGCGGCGAAGGTCACGGCCTTGCCGCCGGTGGGTTCACCCGATGTTTCGCCCGACAGGCGCATGTCTTCGAAGTTGTAGCGCTTGAGCTTGCGGTCGAAGCGCAGCTCGCCGGCCAGTTCGGTGCGGGCCTTGATGTTCGGCTGGCTGGCACTGAGGAAGGCGCTGGCCTTGAGCGGAATGTTCGCCCCTTCGTGGACCGGGCCGGTGCTCAGCTGGATGCTTTCGGCGCTGTAGCTCTGGCCGGTCTTGGCATCGGTGTACTGCACGCGGGCGTTGTTCACGGTCAGGCTGTCGATGTCCAGCTTGACGGCGCGTTCGTTGCTGGCGGCCGGCGCCGACGCCTGTTCGGCCGGTGCCTGGGCTGGAGCACTGGCCTGCGCATCGGCGCTGGCGCCGTTCTGCGCGGGCAGCGGCTTGCCAATGTCTTCCCAGTTGCCATGGCCGTGTTCGTCACGGGCCAGGGTCAGGTTCAGGCCCTCGACGCGCACGTCGCTCATCTGCACTTCACGGCGCAGCAGTGGCAGCACCCGTACCGACAGGCCGAGCATCTGCAGGTCGGCGAATGGCTCCTTGGGTTTGTTCAAGGTGGCGATGCTCGCCTCGTGCAACTCCAGGCCCAGCCACGGGAACAGGCTCCAGCCAATGTCACCGTTGAGGGTCAGCTCGACGTGAGCCTTGTCACGTGCCAGCTGGCGAATCTCGTCTTTGTAGTCGTTGGGATCGAAGAGGTGGGTCAGGGCGAAGCCCAGCGCCACGATGATCAGCAGCAACCCGAGAAGCCCAAGTCCCAGGATTTTGCCGAACGCTTTCATGGGCGAGTCCTTGTAGTCCGTTATTGAAATTCAAGCGCCAGAGTATAGCGCCGCAGCCGTTGCCCCTGCGTATTCGTCTAGAGATACAGGGTGTTTCCTACGCGTACAGCAGATGGTACGGCTTTCGACAGTATTTTTGCTGTACGCGATCAACTGTGGACTTCAGAAAGAGGACCGTTTCAGCTGAGCAAAAATTAACGATATCAGATTGCTTTCATGCTACTTGGTGCTGCTACCCTTGCGCCGCTTTGCCTGCACCCTCCCTATAAGAAGGACCTAATCCTATGAGCAGTACCGTCGCGGCGGGGACCCTGGCCAGTGCGCCAGGCTTCCTGTCGAAGGAGCGCATCATCGCCCGCCCGGGCTTCAACCGCTGGCTGGTCCCGCCCGCCGCCCTGGCCATTCACCTGTGCATCGGCATGGCCTATGGCTTCTCGGTGTTCTGGCTACCACTGTCGCAAGCCCTCGGCGTCACCGCCCCGGTCGCCTGCGCGGCGGACATGGGCTTCATGGCCCGTATGTTCAGCGCCGAATGCGATTGGCCGATCTCCATGCTGAGCTGGATCTACACCCTGTTCTTCGTCTTCCTCGGATGCTCGGCGGCCGTGCTGGGTGGTTGGCTGGAACACGCCGGCCCGCGCAAGGCCGGCCTGGTGTCGGCGCTGTGCTGGTGCGGCGGCATGCTGATTTCGGCCCTTGGCGTGAAAACCCACCAGCTGTGGCTGATGTGGCTGGGCTCCGGCGTAATCGGCGGTATCGGCCTGGGCCTGGGCTACATCTCGCCAGTGTCGACCCTGATCAAGTGGTTCCCGGACAAGCGCGGCATGGCCACCGGTATGGCGATCATGGGCTTCGGCGGCGGGGCCATGGTCGGTGCGCCGCTGGCCACCGCGCTGATGGGCCACTTCGGCAATACGCAGGAAGTGGGTGTGTGGCAGAGCTTCGTCGCCATGGCGGCGATCTACTTCGTGTTCATGATCGCCGGTGCCCTGGCGTATCGCGTGCCGCCGACCGGCTGGAAGCCCGAAGGCTGGAGCGCCCCGGTGAAAAAGGCTGGCAACACCATGGTCACCGACCGCCACGTGCATGTCAGCGTGGCCTGGAAGACCCCGCAGTTCGCCTTGATCTGGCTGGTGCTGTGCCTGAACGTGTCGGCGGGTATCGGCATCCTCGGCATGGCTTCGCCGTTGCTGCAGGAAGTGTTCGCCGGCAAGTTGCTGGGCAACGAGCTGAGCTTCAGCGAGCTGAACAGCGCCCAGCTGGCGCAGATTGCCGCGATCGCCGCCGGCTTCACCGGCCTGCTGAGCCTGTTCAACATCGGCGGGCGGTTCTTCTGGGCGTCGTTCTCCGACTACATTGGCCGCAAGAACACCTATTTCGCCTTTTTCGCCCTGGGCGTGGGCTTGTACAGCCTGGTGCCGAACATGGGGCACCTGGGTAACGTGGCGCTGTTCGTGGCGGCGTTCTGCATCATCCTGTCGATGTACGGTGGTGGTTTCGCCACGGTACCGGCCTACCTGGCCGACCTGTTCGGCACGCAGATGGTCGGCGCCATTCATGGCCGCCTGCTGACTGCCTGGGCGGCGGCGGGGGTGCTGGGGCCGGTGCTGATCACCTACCTGCGCGAGTATCAGTTGGCGGCCGGGGTAGAGCGTGCGGCTGCTTATGACATGACCCTGTACATCCTCGCCGGCCTGCTGGTGCTGGGCTTTGTCTGCAACATGCTGGTGCGACCGGTGGCCGACAAGCATTTCATGAGCGATGCCGAACTGGCTGCCGAGCGGGCGTTGAGCCATGACAAAGGTGCCGACGGGGCGCGATCGCTGGAGTGGAAGGCGGCGCCGGGTAGCCTGCCGCTGGTGTTGCTGGCCTGGGCGGTGGTGGTCGTGCCGTTGGCCTGGGGGGTGTGGATTACCCTGCAGAAGACGGCTGTGCTGTTCCATTGATTGGGGGCGCTTTGCGCCCCTTTCGCGACACAAGGCCGCTTCCACAGGTGACCGCATGCCTCTGTGGGAGCGGCCTTGTGTCGCGATGGGCTGCAAAGCAGCCCCAGGTTACCCGGTTGTATAGACCTGTAGCGGTATCCTGCCCCCGTAATTGCTTGCTTTGCCATATGTCATCCGCGTTTCAAGCCGGCGCGTTCTAGGCCTATAATGAAGCCCTTTTCGCCTAATGATTTTGCGGAGCTGGTGATGGTCGAACGTAAGGCTTCCGTCGAGCGCAACACCCTGGAAACCCAGGTCAAGTGCTCGATCAACCTCGATGGCAGTGGCAAGGCCCGATTCGATATCGGTGTGCCTTTCCTTGAACACATGCTGGACCAGATCGCCCGC
This sequence comes from Pseudomonas sp. NPDC096925, assembly GCF_044762545.1. NCBI lineage: Bacteria > Pseudomonadati > Pseudomonadota > Gammaproteobacteria > Pseudomonadales > Pseudomonadaceae > Pseudomonas > Pseudomonas sp. NPDC096925. Next base: position 147,081 of record NZ_JBIWEM010000008.1, read on the forward strand.
CATGGGCTGATCGATCTGGATATCGAGTGCAAGGGTGACACGCATATCGACGATCACCATACCGTCGAAGACGTCGGCATCACCCTGGGCATGGCATTCGCCCAGGCCATCGGTGACAAGAAGGGCATCTTCCGCTACGGCCACGCCTACGTGCCGCTGGACGAAGCGCTGTCGCGCGTGGTCATCGACTTCTCCGGTCGCCCGGGCCTGCAGATGCACGTGCCGTACACCCGCGCCAGCGTCGGTGGCTTCGATGTCGACCTGTTCCAGGAGTTCTTCCAGGGCTTCGTCAACCACGCCCTGGTGACCCTGCACATCGACAACCTGCGTGGTCACAACACCCATCACCAGATCGAGACCGTGTTCAAGGCTTTCGGCCGCGCCTTGCGCATGGCCATTACCCTCGACGAGCGCATGGCCGGGCAGATGCCTTCCACCAAAGGGTGCCTGTAAATGCAGACGGTAGCCGTAATCGACTATGGCATGGGCAACCTGCACTCGGTGGCCAAGGCGCTCGAGCATGTAGGTGCCGGTAAGGTGCTGGTCACCAGCGATGCTGCGGTTATCCGCGAAGCCGACCGTGTGGTGTTTCCGGGGGTGGGCGCGATTCGCGACTGCATGGCCGAAATCCGCCGCCTGGGCTTCGACAGCCTGGTGCGCGAAGTCAGCCAGGACCGCCCGTTCCTCGGCATCTGTGTGGGTATGCAGGCACTGCTTGACCACAGCGAAGAAAACGACGGTGTCGACTGCATCGGCCTGTTCCCCGGCCAGGTGCGTTTCTTCGGCAAAGACCTGCAGGAAGACGGCGAGCACCTGAAGGTGCCGCACATGGGCTGGAACGAAGTCGGCCAGACCAACGACCACCCACTGTGGCACGACATCCCCGACCGAGCGCGGTTCTACTTCGTGCACAGCTACTACATCAATGCCGGCAAGCCGGCCCAGGTGGTCGGCCGCGGCCATTACGGTGTCGATTTCGCTGCCGCGCTGGCCGATGGTTCGCGCTTTGCCGTGCAGTTCCACCCGGAGAAGAGCCATACCCATGGCCTGCAGCTGCTGCAGAACTTCGTCGCCTGGGACGGGCGCTGGTAAATGAGCAGGTCGAAGACCAAGGCCCCGGTCATCACCCTGGCCCCCGAGCAAGAGCGCGAAGCACTGCACACGCTCAAGCGCTTCCTCGAAGACCGTTTCGAGCTGGAGCTGGGGTCGTTCGAAGTGGCCGAGGTCCTCGAGCTGTTCAGCAAAGAAATTGCACCCCATTACTACAACAGGGCGATTGCCGATGTTCAGCTGCACCTCAAGGAGCGGTTCGAGAGCATCGAAAGTGATCTGTGGGCGCTCGAGAAGCCCTGAAACCCCAAGAACAGACAGGTTCCCAAGATGCTGATTATCCCCGCTATCGATCTGAAGGACGGTGCCTGCGTGCGCCTGCGCCAGGGCCGCATGGAAGACTCCACGGTATTTTCCGACGACCCGGTGAGCATGGCCGCCAAGTGGGTCGAGGGTGGCTGCCGCCGCCTGCACCTGGTCGACCTCAACGGCGCCTTCGAAGGCCAGCCGGTCAACGGTGAAGTGGTCACCGCCATTGCCAAGCGCTACCCGACCCTGCCGATCCAGATCGGCGGTGGCATCCGCTCGCTGGAAACCATCGAGCACTACGTCAAGGCTGGCGTCAGCTACGTGATCATTGGCACCAAGGCGGTCAAGCAGCCGGAGTTCGTTGCCGAAGCGTGCAAGGCCTTCCCGGGCAAGGTCATCGTTGGCCTGGACGCAAAAGACGGCTTCGTCGCCACTGATGGCTGGGCTGAAGTGAGCTCGGTGCAGGTCATCGACCTGGCCAAGCGTTTCGAGGCCGATGGCGTCTCGGCGATCGTCTACACCGACATCGCCAAGGACGGCATGATGCAGGGCTGCAACGTGCCGTTCACCAAGGCGCTGGCAGAAGCCACCTCGATCCCGGTGATCGCCTCGGGCGGCATCCATAACCTGGGCGACATCAAGGCCCTGCTGGACGCCAAGGCCCCGGGCATCATCGGCGCCATCACCGGCCGTGCCATCTATGAAGGCACCCTCGATGTCGCCGAGGCCCAGGCCTTCTGCGACAACTACCAAGGCTGAGGACTGAACCATGGCACTGGCCAAGCGCATCATCCCTTGCCTGGACGTGGACAACGGCCGGGTGGTCAAGGGCGTCAAGTTCGAGAATATCCGTGATGCCGGCGACCCGGTGGAAATCGCCCGTCGCTACGACGAGCAAGGTGCCGACGAAATCACCTTCCTCGACATCACCGCTAGTGTCGATGGCCGCGACACCACCCTGCATACCGTCGAGCGCATGGCCAGCCAGGTGTTCATCCCGCTGACCGTGGGCGGCGGCGTGCGCACCGTGCAGGACATCCGCAACCTGCTCAATGCCGGTGCCGACAAGGTTTCGATCAACACGGCTGCGGTGTTCAACCCGGAGTTTGTCGGCGAGGCAGCGGACCGTTTCGGTTCGCAGTGCATCGTTGTCGCCATCGACGCCAAGAAGGTGTCCGGGCCGGGTGAGCAGCCGCGCTGGGAGATTTTCACCCATGGTGGGCGCAAGCCGACCGGGCTGGATGCCGTTGAATGGGCGAAGAAGATGGAAGGCCTGGGGGCTGGCGAGATCCTGCTGACCAGCATGGACCAGGACGGCATGAAGAACGGCTTCGACCTGGGTGTTACCCGTGCGATCAGTGATGCGCTGGGTATTCCGGTGATTGCCTCGGGTGGGGTGGGTAACCTGCAGCACCTGGCTGACGGCATTCTGGAAGGGCACGCCAGTGCGGTGCTGGCGGCCAGTATCTTCCATTTTGGCGAGTACACCGTGCCGGAGGCCAAGGCCTACATGGCTTCGCGCGGGATCGTTGTTCGCTGATCCATTGATTGGGGCCGCAACGCGGCCCCAATTGCATCAACCGTGATTCTTGCCGAGCAAGGCGTGATACAGCTCGGTATCCCCAAGAATCCCCACCACCTTGTCGTTGTCCTGCAACACCAGCTTGTTACCGGTCTGGTAACGAATCTGTAGCGCGTCGCGCATGCCGATATCGGCATTTACCAACGTTGGGCGGCGGCCCAGCAGCTCCACATCCTGCCCTGGTGCCCAGTTCTGCAGGTCAAGCCCGTTCTGCCCTTGGCGTGCGCGCTTGATCGAGCCACCTTCGCCAAGGTCCAGCCACGAGTCGATGCCGGGATCGATGCACACCGAGCCATTCACCCGCTTGCAGTTGTCCAGGCTGCGCATCAGGCTGCGCCCGCACAGCACGTTCAGCGGGTTGGTATGGGCGACGAAGGTGCGCACATACTCGTCGGCCGGGTTGAGCACGATCTCTTCCGGCTTGCTGTACTGGATGATCCGCCCGTCCTTCATGATCGCGATGCGGCTACCCAGCTTCAGGGCCTCGTCCAGGTCGTGGCTGACGAACACGATGGTCTTGCTCAGCTTGGCCTGCAGGCCAAGCAACTCGTCTTGCAGGCCTTGGCGGATCAGCGGGTCCAGTGCCGAGAACGGTTCGTCCATCAGCAGGATGTCGGCATCCATCGCCAGCGCCCGGGCCAGGCCCACGCGCTGCTGCATGCCGCCAGACAGTTCGTCCGGCTTCTTGTTGCGCCACTGGGTCAGGCCCACCAGTTCGAGCTTCTCGTCAACCAGCTTGCGCCGTTCCTTCTCGGGGCGGCCCTGCATTTCCAGGCCAAAGCTGATGTTCTCGCGCACCGTCAGCCAGGGCATCAGGGCGAACTTCTGGAACACCATGGCAATGCGCTTGGTGCGCATCATCTTCAGCTCGGCCGGGGTGCAGTGGGCAATGTCGATGTGCTTGCCTTCGTGCTCGACGAACAGCTTGCCGCGGCTGACGGTGTTGAGGCCGTTGATGCAGCGCAGCAAACTCGACTTGCCCGAACCGGACAGGCCCATCAGCACGCAGATCTCGCCCTTCTGGATATCCAGGTTGGCCTTCTCGACACCCACCACCAGGCCGGTCTGCTTGAGGATCTGCTCGCGGGTCTGGCCCTGGTCGAGCAGGGCCAGCGCTTCGCGCGGCTTGTTGGAGAAGATGACGTCGACGTCTTCGAAACGAATGATGCTCATGCTTCACCCCTTACCGGCAGGTCCGGTTGCTTGCAGATACGGTCGAGCATGATCGCCAGCAGCACGATCGCCAGGCCCGCTTCGAAGCCCAGGGAAATATCGGCGGTGTTCAGTGCGTTGACCACAGGTTTGCCCAAGCCGTCAGCACCGACCAGGGCGGCAATCACCACCATCGACAGCGACAGCATGATGCACTGGGTAACGCCGGCGGCGATGCTTGGCATCGCGTGCGGCAGTTCAATCCGGGTGAGCAGCTGGCGTCGCGAGCAGCCAAAGGCCTTGCCGGCGTCCATCAGCTCTTGCGGGACGTCGCAGATGCCCAGGTAGGTGAGGCGGATCGGCGCGGCGATGGCGAACACCACCGTCGAGATCAGCCCCGGCACCACACCCAGGCCGAACAGGGTCAGGGTGGGGATCAGGTAGACGAAGGTAGGTACCGTCTGCATCAGGTCGAGTACCGGGCGCATGGCGGTATAGAACATCGGTTTGTGCGCGGCGACGATGCCCAGCGGCACGCCGATGGCCACGCACACCACCGTGGCGAAGGTGACCTGCGCCAGGGTTTCCATGGTTTCCTGCCAGTAACCCAGGTTGAGGATCAGCAGAAACGACAGGGCAACGAATGCGGTCAGCGCCCACTTGCGCTGGATGAAGTGCGCCAAGGCGGCGAACAGAGCGATGAGCACGAACGGATTGAAGAAAGTCAGGGCACTGGTGACGCCATGGATCATGAACTCCAGGCCTTGCGCGATGGCGTCGAAGTAACTCGCGCCGTTCTGGGTCAGCCACTCGACGAACGACGCGATGTACTGGCCCAGAGGTATTTTCTGATCGATAAGCATGATAGCGAGCTTCCACCTGCATAGATTGAAATCACCCGGGGCAGGCACGGGCCTGCCCCGAGGTAGCGCTATTGCGTATTTCGTTATTGCGTCAGCTTGGCCTTGGCCGCCTCAAGGCCGGGTTTGCCATCCACGGTGGTAACGCCGGCCAGCCAGGCCTCCAGTTTGCCTGGGTTGTCCTTGAGCCACTTCTTGGCAGCCGCCTCGGGTTTCATCTTGTCGTCCAGGACATAGCCCATCATGGTGCTTTCATCCTTGAGCTCGAACGACAGATTCTTCAACAGCTGGCCAACGTTGCTGCATTCCTGCACATAACCCTTGCGGGTGTTGGTCAATACGGTCGCCTTGCCGAAGTCGGGGCCGAAGAACTCGTCCCCGCCAGTCAGGTACTGCATCTTGAAGCGGGTGTTCATCGGGTGCGGTTCCCAGCCGAGGAACACCAGCGCCTCGCCGCGTTTCTGCGCGCGGTCGACCTGCGACAGCATGCCGGCCTCGCTGGACTGGACGATCTTGAAGCCGGCGTCCTTCAGGCCGAAGGCGTTCTTGTCGATCATGCTCTGGATGGTGCGGTTGCCATCGTTGCCGGGTTCGATGCCGTAGATCTTGCTGTCGAGTTCTTTCTTGAACTTGGGAATGTCGCTGAAATCCTTCAGGCCCTTGTCATACAGCGCCTGGGGCACCGCCAGGGTGTATTTGGCGTTTTCCAGGTTGGCGCGCACGGTTTCTACAGTGCCGGCGTCGCGGTATTGCTTGATGTCGTTCTCCATGGTCGGCATCCAGTTGCCGAGAAACACGTCCAGGTCCTTGCCGGTGGCCAGCGACTTGTAGGTCACCGGTACCGAGATCATGGTGGTGTGGGTCTTGTAACCCAGTGCTTCGAGCACAACGCTGGTGGTCGCGGTGGTGACCGTGATGTCGGTCCAGCCGACATCCGAGAACCGTACCGTCTGGCATTGCTCGGGTTCGGCGGCCTGTGCCAGCAAAGGCGCGGACAGCAACGCAACCAGCAAAAGCGATGGTGAACCTTTCATGGATGGACTCCTGTGATTTTGTCTTCGGGTTCGCTTGGGTCGCCGGGCTTTCTCAGGGTCCGGTCGACCAGGCCTGCAGAGGGCAGGATGCGTGGCCGTGCTTTACGAGTCGCTTTCGATAATCCTCCAGCGCTGGGCAATCGCCTACTGGTGGGGTCGTAACCAGTACGGAACGGGTCGTATCCAGTATGGGCGATGTCGCTTATGGATTTTTCCACCCCTTCAGCCGCATTTTTACGTCACCAGGCCGCCGGAAAGCGGCGAGGCGAGGGCAGCTCCACACGTAAAAACAGCGCGGCGCTGCTGGACAAAAGTACGTCGGTTGCAGACGGCGAGGGGGGCGGTAAAAGCCCGATGATGCGTGCATTCAAGGCGGCCCGCTGTTTCAGCCTAGCAGCTGCCCCGCCCTGCGCATGGCGCGCAGAGACAAGCCCAGCAAGAGGTGATTCGATAATGGCCATCAGCGTGTTCGACCTGTTCAAGATCGGTGTCGGGCCCTCCAGCTCCCACACCGTCGGCCCCATGCGTGCTGGCGCCCTGTTCGTCCAGGGCCTGCGCGAACGCGGCGAGCTGGAACGTGTGCAGCGGATCGAAGTGCGCCTGTATGGCTCGCTGTCGGCCACCGGTATCGGTCACGGCACCGACAACGCCACCATCATGGGCCTGATGGGCGAATGGCCTGACGCCATTGACCCGACCCAGATCGTGCCGCGTATCGCCGACCTGCGTGAAACCAACACCCTGCAGCTGGACAACCGCCTGCCCATCGAATTTGTCTGGGCCCGCGACATGCTGCTGCTGGACGAGAACCTGCCGTACCACCCCAACGCCATGACCCTGATTGCCGAAGGCGAGCAGGGCGAGCTGCACCGCGACACTTACTACTCGGTGGGTGGCGGTTTCGTGGTCGATGCCGCCCAGGCCGCCAGCGGCGTGCTGGATGCCGACCAGACGGTGCTGCCGTACGACTTCAACAGCGCTGCCGAACTGCTGCGCCTGTGCAAGCAAAACGACCTCAGCGTGTCGCAATTGATGATGGCCAACGAGAAGGTCTGGCGCAGCGAGGAAGAGATCCGTGCCGGCCTGTACAAACTCTGGGAGGCCATGCAGGAGTGCGTCAACAATGGCTTGAAGTACGAAGGCACGTTGCCCGGCGGCCTGAACGTGCGCCGCCGTGCTGCCAAGCTGCACCGCAGCCTGCAGGAAATCGGCAAGCCCAACGTGATCGGCTCGACCATGAGCGCCATGGAATGGGTCAACCTGTTCGCCCTGGCGGTCAACGAAGAGAACGCCGCCGGCGGGCGCATGGTCACTGCGCCGACCAACGGCGCTGCCGGCATCATTCCGGCGGTGCTGCATTACTACATGCGCTTCAGTGATGCGGTGAACGAGTCCAGCGTGGTCGACTTCTTCCTCGCCGCTGCGGCAGTGGGCATCCTGTGCAAGAAGAACGCGTCGATTTCCGGTGCCGAGGTTGGCTGCCAGGGGGAAGTCGGCTCGGCCTGTGCCATGGCCGCTGCCGGGCTGGCCGAAGTGCTGGGGGCTACGCCGCCGCAGGTGGAGAACGCCGCTGAAATTGCCCTGGAACACAACCTGGGCCTGACCTGCGACCCGGTCGGCGGGTTGGTGCAGGTGCCGTGCATCGAGCGCAACGCGATTGCCGCGGTAAAGGCCATCAACGCAGTGCAGATGGCCCTGCGTGGTGACGGTGAGCATTTCATTTCCCTCGACCAGGTAATCCGCACCATGCGCGATACCGGGGCCGACATGCACGACAAGTACAAAGAGACCTCGCGCGGTGGCCTGGCGGTCAGCGCTATCGAATGCTGATAGTTTGATCTGGCCTCAAGGCCCCCTTCGCGGGCACGCCCGCTCCCACAGGAACTGTGCAATCCCTGTGGGAGCGGGCGTGCCCGCGAAGGGGGCCTTGAGATTGAAACAGGTGCAGCACAGCTACAAATGTCTCTTTATGGTGCAAACGACGCATACCGATCGTCGGGTGTCGTTATCAGTGTGGGCGTTGTCGGTGACACTCAAGAGTGTCGTTTCTGGGCATCCTACACTGCGCGTGTCACCAAATTGCTCAGCCGTTACACGCACAACGCCTAGCACGCCTGTTTTGCGAAGATTGGCCAACTCGGTCAAAGCACCTGATTTGCCTAACAAAGGCGTCGTTTTCAGTTTTTTTTGGATAGCCGTTCAATTTCAGGCACGGCGTTTGCGTTGAGATTGGCACCAAAGCCCCTGCACATGAAACCGGGGCCATACATAACAAGAAATCAGTGCCCGCCTGAGGCACACCCTGCATTTGTGTGAGGAGAAATCGCGATGACGTCGTACACCTCCGGGAACCCAACCCAGAACCGCACAGCCCCCCAGTCCATCGGGTTTCTCCTATTGGACAATTTCACCCTGATTTCCCTGGCGTCGGCCGTCGAGCCGCTGCGCATGGCCAACCAGCTGTCCGGCCGTGAGCTGTACCGCTGGCACACCCTCACCGCCGATGGTGGGCAGGTGTGGGCCAGCGATGGCTTGCAGATAACCCCTGACGCCGCCATGCACAGTGCGCCCCCCATCGATACCGTGATTGTCTGTGGCGGCGTGGGCATCCAGCGCAGCGTTACCCGCGAGCATGTCACCTGGTTGCAAACCCAGGCCCGTCAGTCGCGCCGTCTGGGCGCGGTATGCACTGGCAGCTGGGCCTTGGCCTGTGCCGGGCTGCTGGATGGTTTCGATTGCAGCGTGCACTGGGAATGCCTGGCGGCCATGCAGGAGGCCTACCCGCGGGTCAACATGAGTACCCGCCTGTTCACCCTCGACCGTAACCGCTTCACCAGCTCTGGCGGCACTGCGCCGCTGGACATGATGCTGCACTTGATCAGCCGCGACCACGGTCGTGAACTGTCGGCGGCGATCTCCGAAATGTTCGTCTACGAGCGCATCCGCAACGAGCAGGATCACCAGCGCGTGCCACTCAAGCACATGCTTGGCACCAACCAGCCGAAGCTGCAGGAAATCGTTGCGCTGATGGAGGCCAACCTCGAAGAGCCGATCGACCTGGACGAACTGGCGGTATACGTGTCGGTATCGCGCCGGCAGCTCGAGCGCCTGTTCCAGAAGTACCTGCACTGTTCGCCGTCGCGTTACTACCTGAAGCTGCGCCTGATCCGCGCCCGGCAGCTGCTGAAGCAGACGCCGATGTCGATCATCGAAGTGGCGTCGGTGTGCGGCTTCGTGTCGACCCCGCACTTCTCCAAGTGCTACCGCGAGTACTTCGGCATTCCGCCGCGTGACGAGCGCGTGGGTTCCAACACTGCGCAGCAGGTGGCGATGATGCCGATCCCGCAGGCCATGACCCTGTCGCCGCACAGCGGGCCGATGGCGGCCCTGAGCCAGGCGCGCAACGAGTCGACCTTTGCCAGTGTAAGGCTCTGAAACAGCACTGGCCTCTTCGCGGGTAAACCCGCTCCCACAGGTACTGCACTGAATTCAAAAGCAGTGCAGTACCTGTGGGAGCGGGTTTACCCGCGAAGAGGCCAGTACAGGAAAACGAATCAGGCGCGCTTGTTGAACTGCGCCAACGCCGGCAACAGCTGTTTGTCGATGGCCTGGCGCACCGCCGGCAGGATCGTCGCACTGCCGGTATACATCTGCTCCACCATCCCCTTCAGCGCCCGTGCATTGGGCTCGGTCAGCCCACGCACCACCGCTTCGCAGGCCTGCTCGGCAGTAGCTCCGGCCGGAATCTCGAACCCCCGCGCGCGCAGGTGGCCTGCCAGATCGTCCTGGTCAATCAAATCCGCATGCATCATGGCTGTTGTCCCTTTTATCGCTAAGAGAGTGCTGCTGTGATTTACGACCGATTCTGTGACGCTGGCGACATGCCCGCAACAACAGAATGGCGCCATGGCTGCTTTGGCTAAGAACAGGTCGTTTCCGGCTAAATCCACCGTTCGGGAAGTGCGCACACTCAAGCCATCTACCGCAACGAAGGGTTTGGTCACCCACGTTAGTGCATGGATGTTGCTCGCTCTTGGCCCCGGATGCTCACGGCTTTCCGGGGTTATTTTTTTCAAGCCGGAATATATGACCTGTGGGAGCGGGCACGCCCGCTCCCACAGGTTATGTGCTTTTTCTCACTTTGCTGCAGGCAGGCCTATTACCCGGCCCACGAACTCGGCCGGCGGCAGATCCTGTTGTTGCTCCACCAAGCCTTGCAGCAACCCGACACTCTGCTCACTGAACGGCGCCGACTTCGGTCCCGCCAGGTCCACATGCAGCAGCATCTGCTCACTGGCCGCCAGCGCCTCGTCGAACCCCGCCCGGTGCAGGCTGTGGTAGACATGCAGGCGCTTGCGGTCGAAGCCGATGATCTGCGTCTGCACCCACACCTCGGTGCCCAGCTTCACTTCGTGCAGGTAGTTGATGTGTGCCTCCAGGGTGAACAGTGAATTACCGCTCTGCCCACGGCTGTCGGCATCCAGGCCGATGCGCTCCATCAGCGCATCGGTGGCATAGCTGAAGATCAGCAAGTAGAAGGCATCGCGCAGGTGCCCGTTGTAGTCGACCCAGTCCTCCTGGACCGGGGTGCGGTAGGTAATCAATGCGGGCATCGCGGTCTCCTCAGTCGCCGAAAGCCATACCGTGGCTGGCCTTGCTGGTCTTCACCGCTTCCAGCACTGCCAGCAGGGTGTCATCACGATAGCGCTCCAGTGCGGCGATGCTGCGTTCGCCCAGTTGCTCCGCGGTGCCTTCGACCACATCGTCGATCAGCTTGTCGGTGAGCTCCGGGGCTGGCAGGTAGGTCCACGGCAGCTTCAGCGCCGGGCCGAACTGGGCCATGAAGTGGCGCATGCCAGCATCGCCACCGGCCAGGGTGTAGGTGAGGAAGGTGCCCATGAACGACCAGCGCAGGCCGGCGCCGAAGCGGATGGCATCGTCGATCTCGCCGGTGCTGGCCACGCCGTCGTTGACCAGGTGCAGGGCCTCGCGCCACAGGGCTTCGAGCAGGCGGTCGGCGATGAACCCGGGCACTTCCTTGCGCACGTGCAGCGGGCGCATGCCCAGGGCGGTGTAGATGGTCCTGGCAGCTTCGATGGCCTCGGGGGCGGTGCGGTTGCCGCCGACGATTTCCACCAGCGGCAGCAGGTACACCGGGTTGAACGGGTGGCCGACCACGCAGCGCTCGGGGTGGGTGGCCGACTCGTAGAATTCGCTGGGCAGCAGGCCCGAAGTGCTGGAGCCGATGATCGCGTCGGGTTTGGCGGCAGCGCTGATCTTTGCGTGCAGGTCGAGTTTCAGGTCCAGGCGCTCAGGTGCGCTTTCCTGGATGAAGTCGGCGTCGCGGACGCATTCCTCGATGGTGGCGACGAACTTCAGGCGGTCTTGTGATGCGCCCGGCGCCAGGCCTTGCTTCTCCAGCGCGGGCCAGGCGTTGGCGATGCGCTTGCGCAAGGCCTGCTCGGCGCCGGGTGCCGGGTCCCAGGCGACCACGTCCAGGCCGTGGGCCAGGGCGCGGGCGACCCAGCCGCTGCCGATCACGCCACTACCCAGGGCGGCGAAGGTCTTGATCTCGGTGATGAAGGTCATGTTGGTCTCCTGAAGGGATCAGCGGCGTTTGAGGTTCATCTTTTCCCGGCCCTCGGCCGGGGTCAGTACACGGGCGCCAAGACGCGAGATGATTTCCACTGCGCGCTCGACCAGTTGGCCGTTGCTGGCCAGTACGCCACGGTCCAGGTACAGGTTGTCCTCCAGGCCTACCCGCACGTTGCCGCCAAGCAACACGGCCTGTGCTGCCATCGGCATCTGCATGCGGCCGATGCCGAACCCGGCCCAGGTGACGTTGGCCGGCAGGTTGTCGACCATCGCCTTCATGGTGGTGGTATCGGCCGGCGCGCCCCACGGGATGCCCAGGCACAGTTGGAACAGCGGATCATCCAGCAGGCCTTCCTTGATCATTTGCTTGGCGAACCACAGGTGGCCGGTGTCGAAGATTTCCAGTTCGGCTTTCACCCCCAGTTCAGTGATGCGCTTGGCGCCGGCGCGCAGTTGCGCCGGGGTGGAGACGTAGATCGAGTTGCCGTCGCCGAAGTTGAGGGTGCCGCAGTCGAGGGTGCAGATTTCCGGCAGCAGTGCTTCGACATGGGCCAGGCGCTCCAGTGGGCCGATCAGGTCGGTGCCCGGGCCGAACTCCAGCGGTGTTTCACCCGGGCCGATTTCCAGGTCGCCACCCATGCCGGCGGTAAGGTTGACGATGATGTCCACGTCGGCTTCGCGGATGCGTTCCATGACCTCGCGATACAGCGCCACGTCGCGGCTGAAGCGGCCGGTTTGCGGGTCGCGGACGTGGCAGTGGACCACGGTGGCGCCGGCCTTGGCGGCCTCTACGGCGGACTCGGCGATCTGCTTGGGGGTGACTGGAACAAGGTGGCTTTTCGAAGCGGTGTCGCCGGCGCCGGTCAGGGCGCAGGTGATGATGACGTCGTGGTTCATGGCGGGGTTCCTTGTGGTGTCTGGTGGCCTTTTCGCGGGTAAACCCGCTCCCACAGGGGACGATGTTGCCCCTGGCATGTGCATGACTTGTGGGAGCGGGTTTACCCGCGAATGGGTCGGATCAGTTGGCGCTGAGGTTGAGGTTGTCGGCAGCCGGCTTGCCATCGAAGGTGGTCACACCCTCCAGCCAGCGGGCCTTGTCCTCGGGGTGGTCCTTGAGCCACTGGCGGGCTGACTCCAGCGCATCCTTGTGGTCGAGCAGCGGCTGCATCATGCGGCTCTCGTCCTCGGCGCTGAAGTTCAGGTTGGCCAGCAGGCGGTGGGCGTTGGGGCAGCGTTCGGCGTAGTCCGGCGCGGTCACTGTCCACACTGTCGCGCGGCCTTCGTCAGGGCCCAGGGCATCCTGGCTGTCGCCCAGGTAGACCATGTCGATGTTCACGTTCATCGGGTGCGGCGCCCAGCCGAAGAACACCACGGCCTCGTTGCGCCGCACCGCGCGGTCGACGGCGGCGAGCATGCCGGCCTCGCTGGACTCGACCAGCTGGAACTTGCCCAGGCCGAACTGGTTCTTGGCAATCATCGCCTTGATCTGGGTGTTGGCGCCCGAACCCGGTTCGATGCCGTAGATCTTCCCGCCCAGTTCCTTTTCGAACTTGTGGATGTCGGCGAAGGTCTTCAGGCCCTTGTCGGCCAGGTACTTGGGCACCGCCAGGGTGGCGCGGGCGTCTTCCAGGCTGGGCTTGTCGAGCACCTTGACCTGCTTGGCGTCGACGAACGGGGTAATGGTCTGGGTCATGATCGGGTTCCAGTAACCCAGGAACATGTCCAGGCGTTTGTCGCGAATACCTGCGAAGATGATTTGCTGCGAAGCGCTGGTCTGCTTGGTCTGGTAGCCCAGCCCGTCGAGCAGCACCTGGGCCATGGCGCTGGTGGCGATGACGTCGGTCCAGTTGACCACGCCCAGACGGACGTTCTTGCAGGCCGCAGGCTCGGCGGCGAATAGTGGGGAAGCGGCGATGCTACTCAGAGCAAGGGTCAACAGGCTGCGGCGGATCAAGCTGTGCATGGTGGCTCTCCATCGGCAGTGCATATTGTTATTGGGGTTCGACCTCTCTGGGTCGTATGAAGAAGCTACGCTGCTGTCAGGGTGGAAAATCGCACCCTGGCGACCAACATTTGCACGGAGGCGACCACCTTTGCCGTGGAGCATGCAATGCCGCAAATCATTCACTTTCTGTTGTTGCCCGGGTTCTCGGCCATGGGTTTCATCAGTGCCCTGGAGCCACTGCGGGTGGCCAACCGCTTCAAGGGCCCGTTGTATCGCTGGCAGGTATTGAGCCTGGATGGCGGGGCGGTGCAGGCCAGCAATGGCATGTCGGTGAACGCCGACGCCGCACTGGCAGCGGGCGAACCTGGCGGCACCCTGCTGATCGTCGCCGGCTTCGAGCCACTGGCCTGTTACGGGCCGACGCTGCAGCAGGCGCTACGCCGCCTGGACCATGAGGGGGTGATTCTGGGTGGCATTGATACTGGCGCGGTGGTGCTGGCCGAGGCTGGCCTGCTCGACGGCCACCGCGCCACCGTGCACTGGGAGGCGCTGGAGGCGTTCAAGGAGAATTACCCGAGCCTGCAGGCGACCCAGGAGCTGTTCGAGATCGACCGGCGGCGCATCACCTGTGCCGGTGGCACCGCTTCGATCGACCTGATGCTCGACCTGATTGCCCAGGCCCACGGTAGTGAACTGGCGGTGCAGGTGTCGGAGCAGTTCGTGCTCGGACGTATCCGCCAGCGACAGGACCACCAGCGCATGCAGATCGCCAGCCGCTATGGCATCAGCAACAAGAAGCTGGTGAAGGTGATTGGCGAAATGGAGCGCAACACCGAGCAGCCGCTCAATACCCAGGTGCTGGCCGAAGCGGTGCAGGTGACCCGGCGCCAGCTGGAGCGGCTGTTTCGCGTGCACCTGGATGACACCCCCAGTGGGTTCTACTTGCGACTGCGCCTGGACAAGGCACGGCAGTTGTTGCGCCAGACCGACATGAGTGTGCTGGAGGTGGGGGTGGCGTGCGGGTTCGAGTCGGCTTCGTACTTTACCCGCTGCTATCGGGCGCGTTACCAGCGTTGCCCGCGGGAGGACCGCTTGGCCCGGGTGGTTTGATTTCCCCCTGCACCGGCCTCTTCGCGGGCACGCCCGCACCCACAGATTGCGCAGTACCTGTGGGAGCGGGCGTGCCCGCGAAGAGGCCGGTACAGGCTTACTGCTGGCCGATGGACTGCAGGTACTCCGAGCGGTCATCACTGCGCTGCGCCACGCAGGTATCCCACGCCGCCTCGAACGCCTTGCTCCCGGGCTTCTCGGCGTAGGTCTCGACCTTGCAGTCGGCATCGCGCAGCTGCGCCCACAGCTTCTCGGCCGCGTCCATGCGCCCGACCAGCGCAGTGGCCTGGTCGCTTTCATCGGCATACTGGTCGCGGATGCGCTGGATCAGCTCGTCATACGCCGCTTTCAGCTCGCGCTCGGCGGTCTGCTTGTTGAACGCAGCGCAGGCGTAGGTCTGCTGGTCGGTCTCGACGTTGTCGCACGGGGTGCTTTCTTCCTCGCCGGCCTGGGCGCCCGATACGACAGCCAGCAGTACCAGCCATGCCATTGATTTCATCCGTTTTCTCCTCAACAGGCTGACGAATCGCTGGGATTCTCGCTCAGCCGACGGCAAGGCGGTAGCTCCCTGACGAAATGTTCATAAAGCCGCCGGAAACGTCGTTATCGAGACTGTCTCTCATCGCCAGACACCGCGCCAGAAGGCCTGTTGTCGCGCATTGACGCTTTCGGCAAACCCCCTGTCGTTTTTGCATCGGGGCGCCTTTGGGCACAGGCATATGCTGGCCCCAAAGCGCCGGCAATAAGGTTTGGCGCAAACCCATTCAATAAAAGGGGACAGCCTGATGAGCCCAGCCGAACTTCACGCCGACAGCATCGTCATCGACGGCCTGATCATTGCCAAATGGAACCGCGAGCTGTTCGAGGACATGCGCAAAGGCGGGCTGACTGCGGCCAACTGCACGGTGTCGGTCTGGGAAGGCTTCAAGGCGACCGTCGACAACATCGCTGCCAGCCAGAAGCTGATCCGCGAAAACAGCGACCTGGTGATGCCGGTGCGCACCACCGCCGACATCCGCAAGGCCAAGGAGCTGGGCAAGACCGGCATCCTCTTCGGCTTCCAGAACGCCCATGCGTTTGAAGACCAGATCGCCTACGTCGACGTGTTCAAGCAGTTGGGCGTGGGCATCGTGCAGATGTGCTACAACACCCAGAACCTGGTCGGCACCGGTTGCTACGAGCGTGATGGCGGCCTGTCGGGCTTCGGCCGCGAGATCGTCGCCGAAATGAACCGTGTCGGCATCATGTGCGACCTGTCCCACGTCGGCTCCAAGACTTCCGAAGAAGTCATCCTCGAGTCGAAAAAGCCGGTCTGCTACTCGCACTGCCTGCCGTCGGGCCTGAAAGAGCACCCGCGCAACAAGTCGGACGAAGAGCTGAAGTTCATCGCCGACCACGGTGGCTTCGTCGGCGTGACCATGTTCGCGCCGTTCCTGGCCAAGGGCATCGACTCGACCATCGACGACTACGCCGAGGCCATCGAGTACACCATGAACATCGTCGGTGAAGACGCCATCGGTATCGGTACCGACTTCACCCAGGGCCACGGCCAGGACTTCTTCGAGTACCTGACCCACGACAAGGGTTATGCCCGTCGCCTGACCAACTTCGGCAAGATCATCAACCCGCTGGGCATCCGCACCGTGGGCGAATTCCCCAACCTCACCGAAACCTTGCTCAAGCGCGGCCACTCCGAGCGCGTGGTGCGCAAGATCATGGGCGAGAACTGGGTCAACGTCCTCAAGGACGTGTGGGGCGAGTAAGCCGCTCTCCAAGCCTGAAAGCCCCTGCCAGCAACGCCGGGGCATCCCGATAAAAAATTTTATGGAGTTGAGTTTCCATGGCCAAGATCGCCCCGCAATTGCCAATCGAAGTCGACAGCGAGACCGGTGTCTGGACCAGCGACGCCCTGCCGATGCTGTATGTGCCACGCCATTTCTTCGTCAACAACCACATGGGCATCGAAGAAGTCCTGGGCGCTGACAAGTACGCCGAGATCCTCTACAAGGCCGGCTACAAGTCCGCCTGGCACTGGTGTGAAAAAGAAGCCGAGTGCCATGGCCTGGAAGGCGTGGCGGTGTTCGAGCACTACATGAAGCGCCTGAGCCAGCGCGGCTGGGGCCTGTTCGAGATCCAGGACATCGACCTCGACAAGGGCACCTGCAGCGTCAAGCTCAAGCACTCCGCGTTCGTGTACGTCTATGGCAAGTGCGGTCGCAAGGTCGACTACATGTTCACCGGCTGGTTCGCCGGCGCCATGGACCAGATTCTCGCTGCCCGCGGCAGCTCGATCCGCACCGTGGCCGAACAGGTCTATGGCGGGTCGGAAGAAGGCCACGAAGATGGCCTGTTCGTCGTCAAGCCGTTGTAAGCCGGAGATAGCGTCATGGCATTCGAAGCAATGTTCCAGCCGATCCAGATCGGCAAACTGACCATCCGCAACCGTGTGCTCAGCACCGCGCACGCCGAGGTCTACGCCACTGACGGCGGCATGACGACCGACCGCTACGTGAAGTACTACGAAGAAAAGGCCAAGGGCGGTATCGGCCTGGCGATCTGCGGCGGCTCGTCGGTGGTGGCCATCGACAGCCCGCAGGAATGGTGGTCGTCGGTCAACCTGTCGACCGACCGCATCATCCCGCACTTCCAGAACCTGGCCGACGCCATGCACAAGCATGGCGCCAAGATCATGATCCAGATTACCCACATGGGCCGTCGCTCGCGCTGGGACGGCTTCAACTGGCCGACCCTGATGTCGCCGTCGGGTATCCGTGAGCCCGTGCACCGCGCCACCTGCAAGACCATCGAGGTGGAAGAGATCTGGCGCGTGATCGGCAACTACGCGCAAGCTGCCCGCCGCGCCAAAGAAGGCGGCCTGGATGGCGTGGAACTGTCGGCCGTGCACCAGCACATGATCGACCAGTTCTGGAGCCCGCGTGTAAACAAACGTACCGACGAATGGGGCGGCACCTTCGAAGGCCGCATGAAGTTCGGCCTGGAAGTATTGAAAGCCGTGCGTGCCGAAGTCGGTGACGACTTCTGCGTGGGCATGCGCATCTGTGGTGACGAGTTCCACCCCGATGGCCTCAGCCACGAGGACATGAAGCAGATCGCCGCCTACTACGACGCCACCGGCATGATCGATTTCATCGGCGTGGTCGGCTCGGGTTGCGACACCCACAACACCCTGGCCAACGTCATCCCCAACATGAGCTACCCGCCGGAGCCGTTCCTGCACCTGGCCGCCGGCATCAAGGAAGTGGTCAAGGTCCCGGTGCTGCACGCGCAGAACATCAAGGACCCGAACCAGGCCACGCGCATCCTGGAAGGCGGCTATGTCGACATGGTCGGCATGACCCGTGCACACATCGCCGACCCGCACCTGATCGCCAAGATCAAGATGGGCCAGATCGACCAGATCAAGCAGTGCGTCGGCGCCAACTACTGCATCGACCGCCAGTATCAGGGCCTGGACGTGCTGTGCATCCAGAACGCCGCGACCTCCCGTGAATACATGGGGGTGCCGCACATCATCGAGAAAACCACCGGCGCCAAACGCAAGGTGGTGGTGGTGGGTGCCGGCCCTGCCGGTATGGAAGCGGCCCGCGTGGCTGCCGAACGCGGCCACGACGTGACCCTGTTCGAGAAGAAGGACCAGATCGGCGGGCAGATCACCATTGCTGCCAAGGCGCCGCAGCGTGACCAGATCGCCGGTATCACCCGCTGGTACCAGTTGGAACTGGCGCGCCTGAAGGTCGACCTGCGTCTGGGTACCGCTGCCGACGTGGCGACCATCCAGGACCTGCGTCCGGACATCATCGTGCTGGCGGTGGGCGGGCATTCGTTCCTTGAGCAGAACGAGCACTGGGGCGCCGCCGAAGGGCTGGTGGTCAGCAGCTGGGACGTGCTCGACGGCAAGGTTGCGCCGGGCAAGAACGTGCTGGTGTACGACACCATCTGCGAGTTCACCGGCATGTCGGTGGCCGACTTCATCGCCGACAAGGGCAGCCAGGTCGAGATCGTCACCGACGATATCAAGCCGGGCGTGGCCATGGGCGGTACCAGCTTCCCGACCTACTACCGCAGCATCTACCCGAAAGAAGTGATCATGACCGGCGACATGATGCTGGAAAAGGTCTACCGCGAAGGCGACAAGCTGGTGGCGGTGCTGGAGAACGAATACACCGGCGCCAAGGAAGAACGCGTGGTTGACCAGGTGGTGGTGGAGAACGGCGTGCGTCCTGACGAGCAGCTGTACTACGCACTGAAGGAAGGTTCGCGCAACAAAGGCCAGATCGACGTGGAGGCGCTGTTCGCCATCAAGCCACAGCCGATCCTCAGCCAGCCGGGCGAAGGCTACCTGCTGTACCGCATCGGTGACTGCGTGGCCCAGCGCAACGTGCATGCGGCGATCTATGACGCCTTGCGCCTGTGCAAGGACTTCTGATCGCACTGGCATGAACACCGCCCCCGAGGGCGGGATTGGCCCCCTGTGGGAGCGGGTTTACCCGCGAATGCGTCAGCACTGACAACACCGTTGCCTGACCGGACGCATTCGCGGGTGAACCCGCTCCCACAGGGTCCGCGCCGCGCTTGAGAGTGGCGCAAGAATCCAGCTGTTGTGGGAGCCTCCCATGTTGAACACCCTTCTACCCATCCTGCTGTTCGCTGCCCTCGGCCTGGCGGTGCTCGGCGCCCTGCGCCGGGTGCGCATGTGGCGGCGTGGCCGGCCGTCCAAGGTCAACCTGATCGGCGGCCTGCTGGCCATGCCGCGCCGCTACCTGGTGGACCTGCACCATGTGGTCGAGCGCGACAAGTACATGTCCAAGACCCACGTGGCCACCGCAGGCGGCTTCGTGCTGTCGGCCGTGCTGGCCATCCTGGTGCACGGCTTCGGCCTGCAGAGCAAGATCCTCGGCTACGCGTTGCTGGTGGCCACGGTGATCATGTTCTGCGGCGCCATCTTCGTCTTCAAACGCCGCCTCAACCCGCCTTCGCGCCTGTCCAAGGGCCCGTGGATGCGCCTGCCGAAAAGCCTGCTGGCGTTCGCCGTCAGCTTCTTCGTCGCCACCTTGCCGGTCGCCGGCATCCTGCCGGCCAATACCGGTGGCTGGGTGATGGTCGGCATTCTCGGCCTGGGTGTGCTGTGGGGCGTGTCGGAGCTGTTCTTCGGCATGACCTGGGGCGGCCCGATGAAACACGCCTTCGCCGGTGCCCTGCACCTGGCCTGGCACCGTCGCGCCGAACGCTTTGGCGGCGGCCGCTCCACCGGCCTCAAGCCGCTGGACCTGGAAGACCCGAATGCGCCGCTGGGCGTGGAAAAGCCGGTGGACTTCACCTGGAACCAGCTGCTGGGCTTCGATGCCTGCGTGCAGTGCGGTAAATGTGAAGCCATGTGCCCGGCCTTCGCCGCCGGCCAGCCGCTGAACCCGAAAAAGCTTATCCAGGACATGGTCATCGGCCTGGCCGGCGGCACCGACGCGCAGTTCGCCGGCAGCCCGTACCCGGGCAAACCGATCGGCGAACATGGTGGCCACCCGCACCAGCCGATCGTCAATGGCCTGGTCGATGCCGAAACGCTGTGGTCGTGCACCACCTGCCGTGCCTGCGTCGAGGAATGCCCGATGATGATCGAGCACGTCGATGCCATCGTCGACATGCGCCGTCACCTCACCCTGGAAAAAGGCGCCACCCCGAACAAGGGCGCCGAAGTGCTGGACAACCTGATCGCCACCGACAACCCGGGCGGCTTCGCCCCCGGTGGCCGCATGAACTGGGCCGCCGACCTCAACCTGCGACTGCTGTCGGAGGTGAAAACCACCGAGGTGCTGTTCTGGGTCGGTGACGGTGCCTTCGACATGCGCAACCAGCGTACCCTGCGCGCGTTTGTCAAAGTGCTCAAGGCTTCGGGCGTGGACTTTGCCGTGCTCGGCCTGGAAGAACGCGACAGCGGCGACGTGGCACGCCGCCTGGGCGACGAGGCGACCTTCCAGCAATTGGCCAAACGCAATATCCAGACCCTGGCCAAGTACAAGTTCCAGCGTATCGTTACCTGCGACCCGCACAGCTTCCATGTGCTCAAGAACGAGTACGGCGCCCTGGGCGGCGACTACCAGGTGCAGCACCACAGCACCTACATTGCCGAACTGATCGCGGCCAACAAGCTCAACCTCGGCCAGCACAAAGGTGGCAGTGTCACCTACCACGACCCGTGCTACCTGGGCCGTTACAACGGCGAGTACGAAGCCCCGCGTGCCGTGCTCAAGGCGCTAGGCATCGAGGTGCGCGAAATGGAGCGCTCGGGCTTCCGCTCGCGCTGCTGCGGCGGTGGCGGCGGTGCGCCGATCACCGACATCCCGGGCAAGCAGCGTATCCCCGACATGCGCATGGACGACATCCGCGAGACCGAGGCCGAGCTGGTGGCCGTGGGGTGCCCGCAGTGCACCGCGATGCTCGAAGGTGTCGTCGAACCGCGCCCACAGATCAAGGACCTGGCCGAGCTGGTGGCCGACGTGCTGATCGAAGAGGACGCGCCCTCTGCCCCAAAGCCGCAAACGGCCAAACGTGAACCTGCGGAGGTGCACTGATGAGCGACATTATTCGCCGCGACCCACGCGCCGAGTGGATCGCCCGTAACCGTCTGCACCCGCTGCATGCAGCGATGCAGACGCAGCAGACCAGCTGGATGGGGCCCAACGGCCTCATCCGCAAGAACCCCCATGCGATCGCCGCAGGCTTCATCGGCCCGGCCGGCATCAAGCGCATCGACCGCAGCGGCGCCCAGCAGGGCACCGCCGTGGGCGGGCGGCGCACGGCGGCGGCCGAGGTCAAGCTGCCGCTGCACCAGGTGCCGGCGCCGGCGTTCTACATTGCCGTGGTACCGGACATGGTCGGCGGCCGCCTGAGCAGCCACGACCGCGACTTGCTCGGCCTGGCCCACAGCCTGGCCGGCAGCGACGGTGCGGTGCTGGCGGTGGTGTTTGGCGAACACAAGGAAAGCAACTTTTCCACAGCCGGGGTCGACCGCCTGCTGGTCATCGAGGGCGAGGCTTTCGAAGGTTATGCACCGGAGCAACTGGTACAAGGCCTGCGGGCTGTGGATAACCAGTTCACTCCGCGCCACTGGCTGCTGCCCGACAGCCGCACTGGTGGCGGCGAACTGGGCCGGCGCCTGGGCGCAGCCCTGGGCGAGCGCCCGGCGACACGGGTATGGCAGGTCAAGGACGGCCAGTGCATCGGCCGTGCCGGTGCCGGCCAGCAAGACCTGCAGCGTGCCGTGCCACGCCTGATCCTGGCGGCGGCCGAGTGCGCCGAGCCGGTCAGCGAAACCCGTCACGAAGCCTTGCCCGTGGAGTTGTCCACAAGCGTGGCGCGCAGCCTGTCGCGCATCGAAGACCTCGGCTCGGTGGCCGTGGACCCGGCCACCATTGCCATGGCCGAGGCCGAGTTCATCGTTTCGGGCGGCAACGGCGTCAAGGACTGGGACCTGTACCACAAGGCTACCGCGGCCCTGGGTGCCACCGAGGGCGCCTCGCGGGTGGCGGTGGACGACGGTTTCATGCCGCGCAACCGCCAGGTGGGTGCTACTGGTACCTGGGTCACTGCGCGGGTCTACGTGGCTGTGGGTATCTCGGGCGCGATCCAGCACCTGCAGGGCATCGGCGCCTGCGACAAGGTGGTGGCGATCAACATGGACCCGGGCTGCGACATGATCAAACGGGCCGACCTGTCGGTGATTGGCGACAGTTCGGCGATTCTCAAGGCACTGATCGAGGCTGTGGACAACTACCGCAGCGGCGGCCAGCGCGACGCGGCATAAGGGCACGAGCATGAGTACGAAAGTGATCAGCCTGGTTTCCATCGGTGCCCACCCCAGCTCCGGTCGCGCCCGCCGCGCCGAGCAGGATGCCCGCGCCGTGGAGTTGGGTTTGCAGCTGGCTGGGGATAACTTGCAGGTGGTGCATGCTGGCGACCCACGGGAAGAGGCGCTGCGCGCCTACCTGGGCATGGGCCTGGACCATCTGGACGTGCTGGAGCAGCCGGCCGGTGCCGATGTGCTGGGCGTGCTCGGGGATTACCTGCACGATGCCGGGGCCCAGCTGGTGCTGACCGGTAGCCAGGCCGAGACCGGCGAGGGGTCGGGCATGTTGCCGTTCCTGCTGGCCGAAAAGCTTGGCTGGCCGTTGATTGTGGGGCTGGCCGAAGTGGAGTCGATCGACAACGGCACCGCCCAGGTGCTGCAAGCTTTGCCGCGTGGTCAGCGGCGTCGGCTGAAAGTGCGCCTGCCGCTGCTGGCGACTGTGGATAACGCAGCGCCCAAGCCGCGCCAGAGTGCTTTCGGGCCGGCGCGTCGGGGTGTACTGGCGGCGCGCAATGTGGCCATCGTCGAAGACGAACTGCTGGCCGAAGCCGAGCTGCAACCGGCCCGCCCACGGCCCAAGCGCTTGAAGGTGATCAAGGCCAAGAGCGGCGCTGACCGGATGAAGGCGGCAACCGCCAAGGCCAGTGGGGGCGGTGGCAAGGTGCTGAAGGACGTTTCGCCACAGGAAGGCGCCGAGGCCATCCTCAAGCTGCTGGTGGAAGAGGGCGTGTTGCGCTGAAAGCAGAGGCTTGGAGGTCTCTTTGTGGGAGCGGCCTTGTGTCGCGAAAGGGCCGCGCAGCGGCCCCAGCCATTTCTGCAGTGATGCAAAAACCTGGGGCTGCTGCGCAACCTTTCGCGACACAAGGCCGCTCCCACATTCCATACACAGTATCGACCGAATGCTTTTGCCCACCAAATCTGTTCGCCAAGGTGTGGATAAAGTGTTGGCGCATGGCTGCAGCCCTTGTATTTCGTGCTCTTCAAGATATTGATCAAAAAACGATCAAGCATTCTCCCAGCCTTCGCAGGCGTGCGCATCAGCATCCTCCTGATTTTGCCCACAATCGCTGTTAGCCGGTCTGTGGATAATCTGTTCGGTATCTGCTGTAAGCCACGCAGTCAAAGGTCTTGAAAGATTTGCTCAAAAAATGATCAATCTTGCCTGAATGCTGCTCGATCCTTGAAAATCCGGGCCTTGAGACGTTTATCCACAACCAGGTGGCAGAAAATTCATCGGTTGCTCACAAACTCTGTTGGTGTCTCTGTGGACAAGGTGTATGAACTCCGCTGCAGCCCAGTGAACATGAGGCCCTGGCCCATATGATCAAATAGTGATCAGTAGCCTGCCTGACATTTTTGCCAGTACGCAAATTTCCAACCAGCCATTACCGTGTCTGCAACTCTTCGTATTGTGGATAACTCATGGCAACACTTTTCGGCCCGCGTGCCTATTCGCCTTACGGCGCCATGAACGCAGCCCTCGCTCCTGGGCTGGCTTTTTGTGGACAGTATCGGGATCCATTGACTGGGAATTACCCGTTAGGAACCGGTCATCGCTTCTACAGCCCGACTCTGATGCGATTTCTGAGCCCTGATAGCCTCAGCCCATTTGGCCGCGGGGGCATCAATGTCTACGCATACTGTGGTGGTGAGCCAGTCAACCGGCACGATCCGACAGGCCGGTTTTTCGAAACGGCGGCCCTGACTTTACGAGGCTTGGGGATGGCATCGAATGCACTGACCTTGGGGTACAACTTCCTGGGGCCTTCACCAACCAATCGTGTTGGGCTTAACGCTGCACGAACGAGTACATTCGGCTCACTCTTGAGCTTGGGAAGTGCTGCGGCGCAATTCGCAGGCGTGGAGAGTGCAATTTTTGGGGCGAATGTCGGTACGGCGATAAGTCTGGCGGCAACCGGTGCACGCGCTATCAACGCTGCGGTCGGCCCTGGTAGCAGTCCCTTGAGGCAGGTAAAGAAGAACTTCGATTTACTGGCAGGGGGAATGCCGGCTGAGGTTGCTGCGGAAATTGCACTGGAAAGCGTGCAGACCCCACCTCAGCGTGAACTGTCGGTGCGGCAATCTGGAATCAACCGTCCTGCTCCGGATGCATGGGGTTTTCAGGGCGATACGATGGGGGTTAGGCGACGACGGCATTCGAGGTGAATTGGAGGGGTCGTGTTTCAACCCCTCCACAGTTCAGTGCAATCGCTTACTGCGCCTGCACTTCCTTCAGATACGCCGCCGGCTCCGCCCCCAGGTTGTTCAGCAGACGCTGGCTGTACCAGTCAATGAAGTTGACCACGCCAAACTCGTAGGTCTTCGAGTACGGCCCTGGCTGGTAAGCGGTGGAGTTGATACCACGCTGGTTCTCTTCGGCCAGGCGACGGTCCTGGTCGTTGGTGGCGTCCCACACCTTGCGCATGCGCTCCGGGTCGTAATCGACACCTTCCACGGCATCCTTGTGCACCAGCCACTTGGTGGTGACCATGGTTTCCTGGGCGCTGATCGGCCACACGGTGAACACGATCATGTGGTCGCCCATGCAGTGGTTCCACGAGTGCGGCAGGTGCAGGATGCGCATCGAGCCGAGGTCCGGGTTCTTGATGCGGCCCATCAGCTTCTGGCAGGCCTGCTTGCCGTCCATGGTCATCGACACGGTGCCCTTGAGCAGCGGCATGCGCACGATGCGGTTACGCAGGCCGTGGCTCTTGTGCAGGTACGGGATCTTCTCGGCTTCCCAGGCGGCAGCGGAGGCGGCCACGTGGTCCTTGAATTCCTGGCTGGCGCGTGGGTCGTTGGTGTCGTCCCATTCCAGCAGGGTTTGCAGCAGCTCCGGGTGCGAACCGTTGCAGTGGTAGCACTCGCGGTTGTTTTCCAGCACCAGCTTCCAGTTGGCCTTTTCCATCAAGGTGGTTTGCACCGCCACCTTGGTGTTTTCCATGTCGTACGGTTCCATGTAGTGCTCGAGGGTAGCCAGGAACTCGTCGATGGCCGGCGGGTTTTCCGCCAGGCTGATGAAGATGTAGCCACCGGCGACCTTCACGTTCACCGGCTTCAGGCCGTATTGGTTCATGTCGAAGTCGGCACCCATTTCGGTACCGGCGAACAGCAGGCGACCGTCCAGTTCGTAGGTCCACTGGTGGTACGGGCAGACCAGCTTGGCCACCTTGCCCTTGTCGCTGACGCACAGACGCGAACCACGGTGGCGGCAGACGTTGTGGAAGGCATGCACTTTACCTTCGGCGCCACGCACCACGATGATCGGGTTCTTGCCGATCTGCAGGGTGATGTAGTTGCCCTTGGCCGGGATCTCGCAGGTCATGCCGGCGATCAGCCACTCCTTGTGGAAGATCTCCTGCATGTCGATCTGGAACAGACGCTCGTCGTTGTAGAAAGGCTGGGGCAGCGAGTAGGTGCGCTCGCGGGTCTGCAGCATCTCGGCGGTGGCCTTGCGTGCAGGTTCCAGTGGATCGCCCAGGCTCAGGGTTGCGGTGACGTCCATCGTGTATTCCTCGGGGCCGTGTGCGGCCGGCAAAAGGTGGCTAATCGTTGTTGTGGTGCCGCAAGGCTGCTCATCAAGAAACAGCATGTTCTTTTGCCGTGGAGTGTGCGTCCGAAGGCGCCATGAACCGTATCCATGGGCGACATGGCCGATTTGAATTACGACGCGCCAGCCCTTGCAGCACGGGGCTGGTCGCGATGAGCACGCCGATGTCGCTGGCAGGAATGTACGTCGTCTTCAGCTTGCGCATTATCCAAGCCATAAAAGGCCAATAGTCGGCTGCTGGAGATGAACATGTCCGATACCTTCCTCAATCCGGTCACTACCCAGACCTGGGCCAACGGCCGCCACATCGTGCGCTGCGTCAAGGTCATCCAGGAGACCTGGGACGTGCGCACGTTCTGCTTCATGGCCGACCAGCCGATCATGTTCTTCTTCAAGCCAGGGCAGTTCGTCACCCTTGAGCTGGAGATCGAAGGCAAGCCGGTGATGCGCTCCTACACCATCTCCAGTTCACCGTCGGTGCCCTACAGCTTCTCGATCACCGTCAAGCGTGTACCGGGCGGGCTGGTGTCCAACTTCCTCCACGACACCATGCACGAAGGCGCCGAGCTGCCGGTGCACGGCCCGGTGGGGCTGTTCAACGCCATCGACTTCCCGGCACAGAAGGTGCTGTACCTCTCGGGCGGTGTCGGTATCACCCCGGTCATGTCGATGGCGCGCTGGTTCTACGACACCAACGGCAATGTCGACATGGTATTCGTGCACAGCGCCCGTTCGCCGAAGGACATCATCTACCACCGCGAGCTGGAGCAGATGGCTTCGCGCATCCCCAACTTCAGCCTGCACATCATTTGCGAAAAGCATGGCCTGGGCGAGCCGTGGGCGGGTTACCGTGGCTACCTGAACCAGCGCCTGATGGAGCTGATCGCGCCGGACTACATGGACCGCGTGGTGTTCTGCTGTGGCCCGACACCCTACATGACTGCGGTCAAGCGCATGCTCGAAGCGGTCGGCTTCGACATGAAGAACTACCACGAGGAGTCGTTCGGTGCGACGCCGGCCGAAGCCAAGGCCGATGCGGTGGAGCACGCCGAGCAGGCAGCTGACGCGCCGGAGCTGGATGCGGCCGACCTCAACCTGGTGGAGTTCATCGGCAGCGAGAAGAGCATCCGCATCGCCCCGGGCGAGACCGTGCACGCGGCGGCGGCCAAAGTTGGCCTGATGATCCCGAAAGCCTGCGGCATGGGTATTTGCGGTACCTGCAAGGTGCTCAAGCTGGGCGGTGAAGTGGAGATGGAGCACAACGGCGGCATCACCGAAGAGGACGAAGCCGAGGGCTACATCCTGTCGTGCTGCAGCGTGCCGAAAGGGGATGTGCGGATCGATTACTGATCCGGGAATGCAGGGGGCTGCCTTGCAGCCCTTTCGCGACACAAGGCCGCTCCCACAAAGGCCCCGGTTACGCCGGTCAATGTGGGAGCGGCCTTGTGTCGCGATGGGCCGCAAAGCGGCCCCGGCTATCTGAAGTCAGGTGCGGAAGCGCGCCACCAACCCATTCAGATCCACAGCCAACCGCGACAACTCCGCACTCGCCGCACTGGTCTGATGCGCCCCGGTAGCACTCTGCACCGACAGGTCATTGATGTTCACCAGGTTGCGGTCCACTTCCCGCGCCACCTGCGCCTGCTCTTCCGCCGCACTGGCAATCACCAGGTTGCGCTCGTTGATCTGCGCCACCGCTCCGGCAATGGTGTCCAGCGCCATACCCGCGCCACGGGCAATATTGAGGGTGGACTCGGCGCGTTCTGTGCTGGTGCGCATCGATTCCACTGCCTCTTCCGTCCCCCCCTGAATACTGCCGATCATCCGCTCGATCTCACTGGTCGACTGCTGGGTACGATGAGCCAGCGCCCGTACCTCATCGGCCACTACGGCAAAACCACGGCCCGCCTCACCAGCGCGCGCTGCCTCGATCGCGGCATTGAGTGCCAGCAGGTTGGTCTGGTCGGCCAGGCCACGGATCACATCGAGTACCTTGCCGATATCACGCGACTGCTCAGCCAGGTGGGTGATCAGCGTGGCGGTGGCCTGCACGTCGCCGCTCATGCGTTCGATGGCGCCCACGGTTTCCATGACCAGGTCTCGGCCATCGCCGGCCGAGCGGCTGGCCTCGCTGGACGCTTCCGAAGTGCTCACTGCATTGCGCGCCACTTCTTCCACGGCACTGGTCATCTCGGTCACGGCGGTGGCTGCCTGCTCGATTTCGTTGTTCTGCTGCTGCAGGCCACGGGCGCTTTCGTCGGTGACGCTGTTGAGTTCTTCCGCCGCCGAGGCCAGCTGGGTGGCGGAGCCGGCAATCAGCTGCAGCGTGTCGCGCAGATTTTCCTGCATGCGGGCCATGGCCCGCAGCAGGCGGGCGGCTTCGTCGGTGCCTTCGGCGCTGATGATGTGGGTCAGGTCACCATCGGCGACTTGCTCGGCGCTCTTGAGTGCTTCTTCGATCGGTTTGACGATGCTGCGGGTCAGCAGGAAGGCGCAGAGCAAGGTCAGCACGGTGGCGGTGACCAGCAGGCTGATGACCAGGGTGAAGGCGGTGCTGTACTGGCTGGCAGCTGTCTGGTTGGTGGCGCGGGTCTGCTCGGTGTTGATGCGCACCAGGGTCTCCATGATCTTGTTGATCTGCTCGGAGTTGGCCAGCAGGTCGCGGTTGAGCAGGTCGCGCAGTTCGTCGAGGTTGCCGGCCTGGCTCAGGCTGCGCATGCGTGACTCCAGCTGGCGGTACTGGGTGAGCAGCTGGACGTACTGGTCGTACGCGGCCTGTTCGTCGGCGGCGCTGATCAGCGGCAGGTACGCCTGGCGGGCACGGTCGATCTCGAGGTTGCGCTGGTCCAGCAGGTTCAGGGTTTCCTGCTGGGTTTGCGGCTCGCGGTTCACCAGCAGGCGGTAGGAGAGGCTGCGCAGGCGCAGGTTCAGCGCACTGATCTCGTCGAGGACCTTGATGCTGGGCACGCTGATCTGCTCGATGACCAGACCGGCCTGGCGGATGTTGCCCATCTGCACCAGGGAGAAGATACCGAGGCCGAGCATCAGCAGGCCGATAAGGGCAAAGCCGAGCAACGCGCGCGGGGCGATATTCATGTTGCGTAATGACATGGTTTGGGCAGATCCAGGCTAGTGAAGGTGACGCACCCAGTGCGACGGAATATGACTCTCAGGGGTATCGGTCAGGTCGAGGCACGCTTGAGTGCGCTTGGCGAAAATTGTGCGACTGCTGTCGTTTCCTGACCGGCGGTTGACCCAGGTCGGAACAAGGGGGTGGTTCCTCTGTCAATCTGCGGGTTAGACACCTCGTGAATCCGATATTTAATGGCGATGGGCCGCACTTTTCTTTATCGTGTGCGCCCCTCGCAACAACCTGAGATAGACCCATGCTGGAAGCTTCCCTGAATCAAATCGAGCAACTGGTCAGCGACCTGATGCAGAAGAACGCTCAACTCACCGAGCAGAACACCGCCCTCGGCCAGGAACTGGCCCAGGCCAAGGAAGAGAACGAAACCCTGCAGCTGTCGCTGATGGAGCAGGAAGAGAAGAACGGCAGCACCGCCGCACGCCTGCAGGCGCTGCTCGAGCGCGCCAACGCCGGCGTCGTAGGCGCATGACACTGCGAGCGCAACCGATCAATGTCGCGTCGATCCTCGGCAACGACTATTCGATCAAGGCGCCTGAAGGCCAGGAAGCTACCCTGGCCCAGGCGGTGCAAATGCTCAACACGGCGCTGGCCCAGACCAAGCGTCAGTACCCGACCCTGATCGGCGACAAGCTGCTGGTGCTGGCCGCGCTGAACCTGTGTTCGCGACAGATCGAGTTGCAGGATGAGCACCGCAGGACGCTGGAGCGTACCCAGGCGCAGATTGACGCCACGGTGGACGCCATCGTGCGGACCATTGCCGAACAATAAGGCCCTGCACTGGCCCCTGTGGGAGCGGGTTTACCCGCGAGTGGCTTCACCATCGCATTCGCGGGTGAACCCGCTCCCACAGGGGCGGCGGATTGCTTCAGAGCACTGGATTAACTGGATACGCAAGTGTATACACTTTTCCGCAAAACAATAATGTGCGGGGAGTAGGGGCATGCGTATCTGGCGTAAGAGCATCCAGTGGCAGTTGATCACCAGCATGGGCGCCGCCTTGCTGGCGAGCATCCTGGTGGTGGTCATCATCTTCACGGTGGCGCTCAACCGCCTCACCGAACGCTACCTGGTCGATACCGCGTTGCCCGCCAGTATCGAGGCCATACGCAATGATATCGAACGCATGCTAGGCCAGCCGCTGGTGGCGGCGGCGGACATTGCCGGCAACACCCTGCTGCGCGACTGGCTTGCCGCCGGTGAAGACCCTGACCAAGCCGCTTCATTCATCGAGTACCTGGCCGCCGCCAAGCAGCGCAACCAGGCCTTCACCACTCTGTTCGTCTCGACCGAAACCGGCCATTACTACAGCGAGAATGGCCTGGACCGCACCCTAAGTCGCAGTAACCCGAAGGACAAATGGTTCTACGGCTACATCGACAGCGGCGCCGAGCGCCTGATCAATATCGACATCGACGGTGCCACGGGTGAGTTGGCGCTGTTCATCGACTATCGCGTGGAAAAGAATGGCCAACTGGTCGGCGTGGCCGGCATGGGCCTGCGCATGACCGAGCTGTCGAAGCTGATCCATGACTTCAACTTTGGCGAGCACGGCAAGGTGTTCCTGGTGCGTAACGATGGCCTGATCCAGGTTCACCCGGACGCTGCCTTCAGCGGCAAACGCCAGCTCACCGAACAGCTCGGCGCGGATGCGGCCAAGGCGCTGATGACTGGCGGCGAAGGCCTGCGCAGCAGCCGCTTCAGCCGTGATGGCGAAAGCTACCTGGCGCTCGGCCTGCCCCTGCGCGACCTCAACTGGACCTTGGTGGCCGAGGTGCCGGAGGGGGAGATCTACGCACAAATGCATCAGGCGGTATGGCTGACCAGCCTGATCGGTGGTGCCGTGGCGCTGGTGTCGCTGCTGCTGGTGGTGGTGCTGGCGCGTGGCCTGGTGCGGCCGATCCGGCGCGTCACTGCGGCGTTGGTGCAGATCGGCAGTGGCGCGGGTGACCTCAGCCACCGGCTGGACGATTCACGTCAGGACGAACTGGGCGACCTGGCGCGTGGTTTCAACCGCTTCCTCGACAGCCAGCGCCGGCTGATCGGCGAGGTACTGCACACCTCCGAGCGGCTGCACCAGGCGGTCGAGCAGGTGACGCAGGTGGTGGACAACACCGCCGAGCGTTCCGGGCGTCAGCAGGAAATGACCGAAATGGTCGCCACTGCCGTGCACGAAATGGGCTTGACCGTGCAGGACATTGCCCGCAACGCCGGCGATGCGGCGCAGGCCTCGCAGTCGGCGCGGGATGAAGCGTTGCAGGCGCGTGAGGTGGTGCAACGCTCGATTCGGGGTATCGAGGGTATGTCGGGTGATATCGGCAAGGCGGCCGATGCGGTCAGCCAGTTGGCCGACGAAGTAGCCTCGATCGATGAAGTTCTCGCGGTAATCCGTAGCATTTCCGAGCAGACCAACCTGCTGGCGCTGAATGCCGCCATCGAGGCGGCCAGGGCGGGGGAGATGGGCCGCGGGTTTGCCGTGGTGGCTGATGAGGTGCGTACGTTGGCCCGGCGCACGCAGCTGTCCACCGACGAAGTGCAGCAGATGATCCAGCGCCTGAAACAGGGCGCAGGTTCGGCGGTGAGCTCGATGCAGGCGGGGCAGCAGGCAACCGGTACCGGGGTGGAGTCGAGCCAGCGCACCGGGGCGTCATTGGGGGCGATCACTGACCAGGTGGAGCACATCAGCGACATGAACCATCAGGTGGCCACGGCGACCGAGGAGCAGTCGGCGGTGACCGAGGAGATCAACCGTACGGTGCAGGGGATTTCCGACCTGGCGCGGGAGACGGCGGCAGAGGTGCGGGGATGCCGCGAGGAATGCCAGGCGTTGCGTGGCTTGGCGGATGACCTGGCGCGGCAGATGGGTGGGTTCAGGCTTTAGATCAGTGTTGGCTTCTTCGCGGGTAAACCCGCTCCCACAGGTTCATCACAGGCCTTGAAACCTGCGCGATCCCTGTGGGAGCGGGTTTACCCGCGAATGCGGCCTGTCAGGCGCCGATGATGCTGCGGATATCCGCCGCCAGCTCGCGCACCCGTTCTTCCTCGGTATCCCACGAGCACATGAACCGCGCCCCGCCGCTTCCAATGAAGGTATAGAAGCGCCAGCCCCTGCCGCGCAGTGCTTCGATGGCGTGCTCCGGCATCTGCAGGAACACCCCGTTGGCCTCCACCGGGAACATCAGTTCCACCCCCGGCAAGTCACTCACCAGCGAGGCGAGCAACTGCGCGCAATGGTTGGCGTGATTGCCATGACGCAGCCAGGCGCCATCTTCCAGCAGGCCCACCCAAGGCGCCGACAAGAAACGCATCTTCGACGCCAGTTGCCCGGCCTGCTTGCAGCGGTAGTCGAAGTCCTCGGCCAGTTGGCGGTTGAAGAACAGGATCGCCTCGCCCACCGCCATGCCGTTCTTGGTGCCGCCAAAGCACAGCACATCGACGCCGGCCTTCCAGGTCAGCTCGGCCGGGCTGCAGCCCAGGAACGAGCAGGCATTGCTAAAGCGCGCGCCGTCCATGTGCAGGTTAAGGCCCAGCTCCTTGCAGGTGGCGCTGATCGCCTTCAGCTCGTCGGGGCGATAGACGGTGCCCACCTCGGTGGCCTGGGTAATGGTCACGACCCGTGGCTTGGGGTAGTGGATGTCCTGGCGCTTCAGCGCCACTTCGCGGATCGACTGCGGCGTCAGCTTGCCGTTGACGCTGGGCGCAGTCAGCAGCTTGGAACCGTTGGAGAAAAACTCTGGTGCACCGCACTCGTCGGTTTCGACGTGGGCGGTCTCGGAGCAGATCACGCTGTGGTAGCTCTGGCACAGCGAGGCCAGGGCCAGGGAGTTGGCGGCGGTGCCGTTGAAGGCGAAGAACACCTCGCAGTCGGTTTCGAACAGGTTGCGGAAGTATTGCGCGGCGCGTTCGGTCCACTGGTCGTCGCCGTAGGCGCGGTCGTGGCCGTGGTTGGCCTTCTCCATGGCCGCCCAGGCTTCGGGGCAGATACCGGAATAGTTGTCGCTGGCGAATTGTTGGCTCTTATCTGTCATGACACTGTCCTGTGAACGACGCAGAGCAGCACTCTAAACCATCGATTCAGCAGTTGCCTATACAAGCGGTGCAGCGTTTGATTTCGGCATTGCCTGTACTGGCCTCTTCGCGGCTAAAGCCGCTCCCACAGGGATATTGCAAGCATTGAAGCACCGCCGTACCTGTGGGAGCGGGTTCACCCGCGAAAGGGCCGGCACGGGCGACACAAAAGCGAATGTCGTAAACGCGCCATTGCAAGGCGTGCGCAGGCATCTGACCTGCCCCGGCCAGTCATAACATCGCCACAAAGGGCCGCAGTGCCCCACGACAAAAAACGATCGCTGCCGGGAGATACACGATGTTCAGCAAGCAAGACCAGATCCAGGGTTACGACGATGCACTGCTGGCGGCGATGAATGCCGAAGAACAGCGCCAGGAAGACCACATCGAGCTGATCGCCTCGGAAAACTACACCTCCAAGCGCGTGATGCAGGCCCAAGGCAGCGGCCTGACCAACAAGTACGCCGAAGGCTACCCGGGCAAGCGCTACTACGGTGGCTGCGAGCACGTGGACAAGGTGGAAGCCCTGGCCATCGAACGCGCCAAGCAGCTGTTCGGTGCCGACTACGCCAACGTCCAGCCGCACTCCGGCTCCTCGGCCAACGGTGCCGTCTACCTGGCCCTGCTGCAGGCCGGTGACACCATCCTCGGCATGAGCCTGGCCCACGGCGGCCACCTGACCCACGGCGCCAAGGTGTCGTCCTCGGGCAAGCTGTACAACGCTGTGCAATACGGCATCGACACCACCACCGGCCTGATCGACTACGACGAAGTCGAGCGCCTGGCTGTCGAGCACAAGCCGAAAATGATCGTTGCCGGCTTCTCGGCCTACTCCAAGACCCTCGACTTCCCGCGCTTCCGCGCCATCGCCGACAAGGTCGGTGCGCTGCTGTTCGTCGACATGGCCCACGTAGCCGGCCTGGTTGCCGCTGGCCTGTACCCGAACCCGATCCCGTTCGCCGACGTAGTCACCACCACCACCCACAAGACCCTGCGCGGTCCGCGTGGTGGCCTGATCCTGGCCAAGGCCAACGAAGAGATCGAGAAGAAGCTCAACGCCGCCGTATTCCCGGGCGCCCAGGGTGGCCCACTGATGCACGTGATCGCCGCCAAGGCCGTGTGCTTCAAGGAAGCGCTGGAACCTGAGTTCAAGAGCTACCAGAAGCAAGTCATCGAAAACGCCCAGGCCATGGCCCAGGTGTTCATCGACCGTGGCTATGACGTGGTCTCCGGCGGTACCGACAACCACCTGTTCCTGGTCAGCCTGATTCGCCAGGGCCTGACCGGTAAGGATGCCGACGCAGCCCTGGGCCGCGCGCACATCACCGTCAACAAGAACGCCGTGCCGAACGACCCGCAGTCGCCGTTCGTCACCTCGGGCCTGCGCATCGGCACCCCGGCCGTCACCACCCGTGGCTTCAAGGTCGCGCAATGTGTAGCCCTGGCCGGCTGGATCTGCGACATCCTCGACAACCTCGGTGACGCAGACGTCGAAGCCGATGTGGCGAAGAACGTCGCGGCCCTGTGCGCAGATTTCCCTGTTTACCGCTGAGTGGAGCCACACACCATGCAACGTTACTCGGGCTTCGGCCTTTTCAAGCACTCCCTCAGCCACCACGAGAACTGGCAGCGCATGTGGCGCACGCCAACCCCTAAAAAGGTCTACGACGTGGTTATCGTCGGCGGTGGCGGCCATGGCCTGGCCACGGCCTACTACCTGGCCAAAGAACACGGCATCACCAACGTTGCCGTGATCGAGAAGGGCTACCTGGGCGGCGGCAACACCGCCCGTAACACCACCATCGTGCGTTCCAACTACCTGTGGGATGAGTCGGCGCACCTGTACGAGCACGCCATGAAGCTGTGGGAGGGCCTGTCCCAGGACCTCAACTACAACGTGATGTTCTCCCAGCGCGGCGTGTACAACCTGTGCCACACCCTGCAGGACATGCGTGACTCCGAGCGCCGCGTCAGCGCCAACCGCCTGAACGGCGTGGACGGCGAGCTGCTCAACACTGCCCAGGTCGCGGCCGAGATCCCGTACCTGGACTGCTCGAAGAACACCCGCTATCCGATCCTCGGTGCCACCGTGCAGCGCCGTGGCGGCGTGGCCCGTCACGACGCCGTGGCCTGGGGCTTCGCCCGTGCCGCCGACGCCTTGGGCGTGGACCTGATCCAGCAGACCGAAGTGATCGGTTTCCGCAAGGAAAACGGCGCGGTCATTGGCGTGGAAACCAACAAAGGCTTCATCGGCGCCAAGCGCGTCGGCGTGGTCACTGCCGGTAACTCCGGGCACATGGCCAGGCTGGCCGGCTTCCGCCTGCCGCTGGAGTCGCACCCGCTGCAAGCACTGGTATCCGAACCGATCAAGCCGATCATCGACAGCGTGATCATGTCCAACGCCGTACACGGCTACATCAGCCAGTCCGACAAGGGCGACCTGGTGATCGGTGCCGGTATCGACGGCTGGGTTGGCTACGGCCAGCGCGGTTCGTACCCGGTGATCGAGCACACCCTGCAGGCCATCGTCGAGATGTTCCCCAACCTCTCGCGCGTGCGCATGAACCGTCAGTGGGGCGGTATCGTCGATACCTCGCCGGACGCCTGCCCGATCATCACCAAGACCCCGGTCAAGAACATGTTCTTCAACTGCGGTTGGGGTACTGGCGGCTTCAAGGCGACCCCGGGTTCGGGCAACGTCTTCGCCGCGAGCCTGGCCAAGGGCGAAATGCACCCACTGGCCGCGCCGTTCTCCATGGACCGTTTCTACAGCGGCGCACTGATCGACGAACACGGCGCTGCCGCCGTCGCCCACTAACCGGAGACACCGTCATGTTGCATATTTTCTGTCCCCACTGCGGCGAGCTGCGCTCCGAAGAAGAGTTCCACGCCTCTGGCCAGGCGCACATCGCCCGCCCGCTGGACCCTAACGCCTGCTCCGACGAGGAGTGGGGTACCTACATGTTCTACCGTGACAACCCACGCGGTATTCACCACGAACTGTGGGACCACGTTGCCGGCTGCCGCCAGTACTTCAACGTCACCCGTGACACCGTGACCTACGAAATTCTGGAAACCTACAAGATTGGCGAGAAGCCGCAAGTGACCGCCAGCGGCAAGCAAAGCAGCGCTGCGTCGACCGTCAAAGGCCAAGGGGAAAAAGTATGAGCCAGACCTATCGCCTCGCCAGCGGCGGCCGTATCGACCGCAGCAAGGTCCTGAACTTCAGCTTCAACGGCAAGACCTACCAGGGTTATGCCGGTGACAGCCTGGCCGCCGCGTTGCTGGCCAACGGCGTCGACATCGTCGGCCGCAGCTTCAAGTATTCGCGTCCACGCGGCATCATCGCCGCCGGTACCGAAGAGCCGAACGCCATCCTGCAGATCGGCTCCAGCGAAGCCACCCAGATCCCCAACGTGCGTGCCACCCAGCAGGCGCTGTACGCAGGTCTGGTAGCCACCAGCACCAACGGCTGGCCGAACGTCAACAACGACGTCATGGGCATCCTTGGCAAGGTGGGCGGCAGCATGATGCCGCCGGGCTTCTACTACAAAACCTTCATGTACCCGAAATCGTTCTGGATGACTTACGAGAAGTACATCCGCAAAGCCGCCGGCCTTGGCCGCGCGCCGCTGCAGAACGACCCGGACAGCTACGACTACATGAACCAGCACTGCGACGTGCTGATCGTCGGCGCCGGCCCTGCTGGCCTGGCCGCCGCACTGGCCGCTGCCCGCAGCGGTGCCCGCGTGATCCTGGCTGACGAGCAGGAAGAGTTCGGCGGCAGCCTGCTCGACACCCGCGAAACCCTCGACGGCAAGCCTGCTACCGATTGGGTCAACGCCGTGGTCAAGGAGCTGGAAAGCCTGCCGGAAGTGACCCTGCTGCCACGTGCCACGGTCAACGGCTACCACGACCATAACTTCCTGACCATCCACGAGCGCCTCACCGACCACCTCGGCGACCGCGCCCCGATCGGCCAGGTTCGCCACCGCGTGCACCGCGTGCGTGCCAAGCGCGTAGTGCTGGCTGCCGGCGCTCACGAGCGCCCGCTGGTGTATGGCAACAACGACGTGCCGGGCAACATGCTGGCTGGCGCCGTTTCCACCTACGTACGCCGTTACGGCGTGGCCCCGGGCCGCAAGCTGGTGCTGTCGACCAATAACGACCACGCCTACCGCGCCGCGCTGGACTGGCACGACGCCGGCCTGCAAGTAGTCGCCATCGCCGACGCCCGTCACAACCCGCGTGGCTCGCTGGTTGAAGAAGCGCGTGCCAAAGGCATCCGCATCCTCACCTCCAGCGCCGTGATCGAGGCCAAGGGCAGCAAGCATGTTACCGGCGCCCGTGTGGCCGCCATCGACGTGCAGGCACACAAGGTCACCAGCCCTGGCGAAACCCTCGAGTGCGACCTGATCGCCACCTCCGGCGGTTACAGCCCGATCGTGCACCTGGCTTCGCACCTGGGCGGTCGCCCGGTATGGCGTGAAGACATCCTCGGCTTCGTGCCGGGCGATGCTCCGCAGAAACGCGAATGCGTGGGTGGCATCAACGGCGTCTACGCCCTGGGCGACGTGATCGCCGATGGCTTCGAAGGCGGCGTTCGCGCAGCCACCGAAGCAGGCTTCAAGGCCACCGTTGGCAGCCTGCCGAAAACCGTTGCACGCAAGGAAGAGGCTACTGTGGCGCTGTTCCAGGTGCCGCACGACAAAGGCACTGCCCGTGCACCCAAGCAGTTCGTTGACCAGCAGAACGACGTCACCGCAGCCGCCATCGAACTGGCCACCCGCGAAGGCTTCGAGTCGGTCGAGCACGTGAAACGCTACACCGCGCTGGGCTTCGGTACCGACCAGGGCAAACTGGGCAACATCAACGGCCTGGCCATTGCCGCCCGTTCGATCGGCATCACCATCCCGGAAATGGGCACCACCATGTTCCGTCCCAACTACACGCCGGTTACCTTCGGCGCGGTAGCGGGCCGTCACTGTGGTCACCTGTTCGAGCCCGTACGCTTCACCGCCCTGCATGCCTGGCACGTGAAGAACGGCGCCGAGTTCGAAGATGTCGGCCAGTGGAAGCGCCCATGGTACTTCCCGAAAGCCGGTGAAGACATCCACGCCGCCGTGGCCCGTGAATGCAAGGCCGTGCGCGACAGCGTGGGCCTGCTGGACGCCTCGACCCTGGGCAAGATCGACATCCAGGGCCCGGATGCGCGTGAGTTCCTCAACCGCATCTACACCAACGCCTGGACCAAGCTCGACGTGGGCAAGGCCCGCTATGGCCTGATGTGCAAGGAAGACGGCATGGTCTTCGACGACGGCGTAACCGCCTGCGTCGGCGACAACCACTTCATCATGACCACCACCACTGGTGGCGCCGCCCGCGTGCTGCAGTGGATGGAGCTGTACCACCAGACCGAATGGCCGGAACTGAAGGTGTACTTCACCTCGGTCACCGACCACTGGGCCACCATGACCCTGTCCGGCCCGAACAGCCGCAAGCTGCTCAGCGAGCTGACCGACATCGACATGGACAAGGAAGCCTTCCCGTTCATGACCTGGAAAGAAGGCAACGTCGGCGGCGTACCGGCCCGGGTGTTCCGAATCTCGTTCACCGGCGAGCTGTCGTACGAAGTCAACGTACAGGCCAACTACGCCATGGGCGTGCTGGAACAGATCATCGAGGCAGGCAAGAAGTACAACCTGACCCCGTACGGCACCGAGACCATGCACGTACTGCGTGCCGAGAAGGGCTTCATCATCGTTGGCCAGGACACCGACGGCTCGATGACCCCGGATGACCTGAACATGAGCTGGTGCGTGGGCCGCAACAAGCCGTATTCGTGGATCGGCCTGCGTGGCATGAACCGCGAAGACTGCGTGCGCGAAAACCGCAAGCAGCTGGTGGGCCTGAAGCCGGTCGACCCGACCAAGTGGCTGCCGGAAGGCGCCCAGCTGGTGTTCGACCCGAAACAGCCGATCCCGATGGACATGGTTGGCCACGTCACCTCCAGCTACGCGTCCAACTCCCTGGGCTACTCGTTCGCCATGGGTGTGGTCAAGGGCGGCCTCAAGCGCATGGGCGAGCGCGTGTACTCGCCACAGGCGGATGGCAGCGTGATCGAGGCGGAGATCGTGTCTTCGGTGTTCTTCGATCCGAAGGGTGAGCGGCAGAACGTTTGAGGCTTCACCGGTAGCTCTGATTGGAATGCGACCTCTGTGGGAGCGGGTTCACCCGCGAATGCGATGGTGAATTCACCGCCCTCTTCGCGGTTAAACCCGCTCCCACACTGGGTCTCCTCAGTCTGTGACTACAGGTTCTACCTCAGGTCTTCGCGATCAACAGAATTCAAGGCAGGTAAGAAATGAGCGCTATCAACGTCTTCCAGCAAAACCCCGGCGCCGAGGCCAAGGCCCAGTCGCCACTGCACCACGCCGACCTGGCCAGCCTGGTTGGCAAAGGCCGCAAGAACGCAGGCGTGACCCTGCGTGAACGCAAGTTCCTCGGCCACCTGACCCTCCGTGGCGACGGCCACGACCCGGAATTTGCCGCCGGCGTGCACAAGGCCCTGGGCCTGGAGCTGCCAGTGGCCCTGACCGTGGTCGCCAACAACGAAATGTCGCTGCAATGGATGGGGCCGGACGAGTGGCTGCTGATCGTCCCGGGGGGCCAGGAGTTTGCCGTCGAGCAGAAGCTGCGCGCGGCCCTCGAAGGCCAGCACATCCAGGTGGTCAATGTCAGCGGCGGGCAGAGCCTGCTGGAGCTGCGCGGCCCGAACGTGCGCGAAGTGCTGATGAAGTCCACCAGCTATGATGTTCACCCGAACAACTTCCCGGTGGGCAAGGCTGTCGGCACCGTGTTCGCCAAGTCGCAACTGGTGATCCGCCGTACCGCCGAAGACACCTGGGAGCTGGTGATTCGCCGCAGCTTCGCCGACTACTGGTGGCTGTGGCTGCAGGACGCTTCGGCCGAGTACGGCCTGAGCATCGAGGCTTAAGGAGAGCGAACATGAGTCGGGCACCGGATACCTGGATTCTCACCGCCGACTGCCCGAGCATGCTCGGCACCGTCGACGTGGTGACGCGTTACCTCTTCGAGCAGCGCTGCTACGTGACGGAGCACCACTCCTTCGATGACCGGCTGTCGGGGCGTTTCTTCATTCGCGTGGAGTTCCGCCAGCCGGACGATTTCGACGAGGCAGGCTTCCGTGCCGGCCTCGCCGAGCGCAGCGATGCGTTCGGCATGGCGTTCGAGCTGACTGCACCGAATCACCGGCCCAAGGTGGTGATCATGGTGTCCAAGGCCGACCACTGCCTGAACGACCTGCTGTATCGCCAGCGCATCGGTCAGTTGGCCATGGACGTGGTCGCGGTGGTGTCCAACCACCCTGATCTGGAGCCCCTGGCGCACTGGCACAAGATCCCTTACTACCACTTCGCCCTCGACCCCAAGGACAAGGCTGGGCAAGAGCGCAAGGTACTGCAGGTGATCGAGGAAACCGGCGCCGAGCTGGTGATTCTTGCGCGTTACATGCAGGTGCTGTCGCCCGAGTTGTGCCGGCGCCTGGATGGCTGGGCGATCAACATTCACCACTCGTTGCTACCAGGGTTCAAGGGCGCCAAGCCGTACCACCAGGCGTACAACAAGGGCGTGAAGATGGTCGGTGCCACGGCGCACTACATCAACAACGACCTCGACGAAGGGCCGATCATTGCCCAGGGTGTCGAGGTGGTGGACCACAGCCATTACCCCGAAGATCTGATTGCCAAAGGGCGGGACATCGAATGCCTGACCTTGGCGCGAGCGGTGGGGTATCACATCGAGCGGCGGGTGTTCCTCAACGCCAACCGGACGGTCGTTCTCTAGCGCCTGTTCCGGCCTCTTCGCGGGCGCGCCCGCTCCCACAGGTAAAGTGACCGTCCTGAAGGTTACGCAATACCTGTGGGAGCGGGCGTGCCCGCGAATGGCCCCACCATTTTTCCCTTGCCGCTAAAAGGCATCTCCCTGTCGCTCCCAGTCAGTGCATCCCGCCCCATCAGGCCCACAATTCCCCTCATTCCAGAAACACATGCCGCCCACGGATGGCGGCGCGTTCAACCACCGCTGCATAAATATAAATCAAGCGAGGTAAGAGCATGTCTGGCAATCGTGGAGTGGTATATCTCGGCGCCGGCAAGGTCGAGGTGCAGAAGATCGACTACCCGAAAATGCAGGACCCACGCGGCAAGAAGATCGAGCACGGCGTGATCCTGAAGGTGGTCTCCACCAACATCTGCGGCTCCGACCAGCACATGGTCCGCGGCCGCACCACTGCCCAGGTCGGCCTGGTCCTGGGCCACGAAATCACCGGTGAAATCGTCGAAAAAGGCCGCGATGTCGAGCGCATGCAGATCGGCGACCTGGTCTCGGTACCCTTCAACGTCGCTTGTGGCCGTTGCCGCTCCTGCAAAGAGATGCACACCGGTGTCTGCCTCACCGTCAACCCGGCCCGCGCCGGCGGTGCCTACGGCTACGTCGACATGGGCGACTGGACCGGTGGCCAGGCCGAATACGTGCTGGTGCCGTACGCCGACTTCAACCTGCTGAAACTGCCTGAGCGCGACAAGGCCATGGAGAAGATCCGTGACCTGACCTGCCTGTCCGACATCCTGCCGACCGGCTACCACGGTGCCGTGACTGCCGGTGTCGGCCCGGGCAGCACCGTCTACGTCGCCGGTGCCGGCCCGGTTGGCCTGGCCGCCGCTGCTTCGGCGCGCCTGCTGGGCGCTGCCTGCGTGATCGTTGGCGACCTCAACCAGGCCCGCCTGGCCCACGCCAAGTCCCAGGGCTTCGAAGTGGTCGACCTGTCCAAGGACACCCCGCTGCATGAGCAGATCGTCGACATCCTCGGCGAGCCGGAAGTGGATTGCGCCATCGACGCCGTAGGCTTCGAGGCCCGCGGCCATGGCCACGAAGGGGCCAAGCATGAAGCGCCGGCCACCGTGCTGAACTCTCTGATGCAGGTTACCCGCGTTGCCGGCAACATCGGTATCCCGGGCCTGTACGTGACCGAAGACCCGGGCGCGGTGGATGCTGCCGCCAAGATCGGCGCGCTGAGCATCCGCTTCGGCCTGGGCTGGGCCAAGTCGCACAGCTTCCACACTGGCCAGACCCCGACCATGAAGTACAACCGCCAACTGATGCAGGCGATCATGTGGGATCGGATCAACATTGCCGAAGTGGTGGGAGTGCAGGTGATCAACCTGGATCAGGCGCCGGAAGGGTATGGCGAGTTTGATGCGGGTGTGCCGAAGAAGTTTGTGATCGACCCGCACAAGATGTGGGGGGCGGCGTAACAACCGTCGTTTGACAAGAGCCCCTCGTATCGAGGGGCTCTTTTATGGCAGTTCGGGTCTCACAGGAGAGTTACAAACCTCAAGCCTGACGCCGTACCTGTGGGAGCTGGCTTGCCGGCGATGGGCCAACCCTGCCACCCCATCTCTTAGCGAATCATCCCCAACTCAGCATCATCCTTCAGCGTCTTGGCCAACGCGCTCAGATAATGCGAAGCCCAAAGCAACTGCGGCTTGTTGTCAATCAGTCCGTCAATGGTCATATCCCGCACATACCCCATCAGCTCCGAAGCCTGGTCACGGGCATCCAGGCAAGGAATACCAGGGGCGATACAGAACAGCGCGTGGGTCTTGTTCTCCCCCTGATAAAACATGGTCTTGCCGACGGTGGTGTTGGGTTCTCTTTCGTCTGTTGTCATTGTTCTATTCCCTTGAGAATGGCTGTGCCTGTCCAGACATATTCGCGGGTTTGCCCGCTCCCACAGGTACTGCCCTCAGGTACGGCGCAGTACCTGTGGGAGCGGGCGAGCCCGCGAAGAGGCCCGAACAGGCAACACGCCAATCAAGCCTCAGTGCATCACCCGTGTCTCGGCCGGCATCTGTACCTGCACCAACACAGCCTCAAGCAGCTCCCGCAGCGCTTCCAGTTCATGCACCGAAGCCATCATCAGCATCGCAACCGGTGACTTAGGCTGCAGCCCAATCGCCTGCTGCGCCACCGCCTGGGCGCACTGGGTGTACTCCGTGGCCTGGAGGATGGTGTCTTCAAGGGAATGGAAATCTCGGTCAAGCCGAGATGTACAACTCACACATCAAGCAGTTCTACAGGTGAAGCGTACAATCTGATAGCTGGAATTTACGATTATCTATCATGACTTTTGAAACGCCATGGCCTGTTTTTAAATCGATTGTCGCGTGCTTATCATGCGGCGGCCAAGACCTTGTAAGAGTGTAAGGCGTGCTGCTTCGCGGACACGCTCCTGTATTTGTTCTGGTGTTAGCTCGATGTCGAGTGAATGTTGGGAGCTTGTAGTGGATTCGCTTGATGAACGAGACCGCATGCGCGCTATCGCAGTGTTAAAACTGGGTAGTCTACCTTCATAAATTTCAGCGTATGACGGAAGGTCTGCGCTATTAGGACTATTTCTCGGAGCTGGCCTCGGAGGCGAGTCAAATACATTGAAAGATGAGCGAGGTGTGCTTACAGGCGTTAGTTGGATTCCAATTGGCTCTGAGCTGTGGCTCTGCGAAAGAGAAGCTATGTCGGCTCGTGCTTCTGCCAACTGTGGAGAGCCTTGTGTCCGTCTGGCTGAGGGCGTTCTAATATGCAGTCTATTTGCTACGCCTTTTGCAAGGCTGCGTATAAAATGTGGGACGTGGCCAGAAGGATCATGATAGTTGACCGGGTCTCCCAAACAGTAAATGTATGAATTTAGTCCGCCTGTGCCAAAAGGGCTGAGAGAGTCCGGGCTAAGAAAGCGATGCAAGGTTGTACTCAACGCTCTGTATCCGTTGCCTAGTGGATACCCTTTAGTTATGTGGTCAAACCATTGACCATTGAACGCAAGTAGCGTTGTCACCTTGTTGCTATCCAGATATCCGTAAGGTGAATAAGCCATTGACTCCGTAGGTGTGCCGAGAATGGAATTGGTGCGATCGCTTTTTAGAATCTTGACCGATGTCCTCTGGTCGCCTTGAACTACTGGTATGTCTTGTGCCCACAGCACATGACGAGTGCCTTGGGCAGATATCTCAGTTGTCATGTGATTATTTTTGTAAAAATGAAGGGCTCCACCATTGACTATCCTTTTCA
This sequence comes from Pseudomonas sp. NPDC096925, assembly GCF_044762545.1. NCBI lineage: Bacteria > Pseudomonadati > Pseudomonadota > Gammaproteobacteria > Pseudomonadales > Pseudomonadaceae > Pseudomonas > Pseudomonas sp. NPDC096925. The sequence continues at coordinate 191,487 of NZ_JBIWEM010000008.1, forward strand.
ACCTCCTCATGGGCTCGGACGGAGCCTGCCCGTTTATGCATCTTGAATTGGTAGCCATGACATACTATCTCCGAGAGTGCTTGAAGGCTAACTCTGCGCATCCTTGCTAACGACAGCAACTAGCAGTTTTACTAGGCTCTGTACGAAATCCTAAGAAACCCAATCGGCGCCCTTCGGAAGCTGAAATTCTGTAGGGTTCCCGGCCATCTACGGAAAGGAATTCTGTGATGGCAAAGCGTTACGAACTCTCGGATGAGGCCTGGGGTGTGGTCGCCGATCTCTTCATCGAAACTCATGGTCGAGGGCGACCGCGCCTGAGCGATTGTCTGATGCTCGATGGCGTGCTCTGGGTGCTCTGCTCGGGTGCTGCATGGCGAGATATGCCGGAGCGCTTCGGCCCATGGTCAAAGGTGTATCAACGGTTTCGCGGCTGGCGAAATCAGGGGACATTCGATCAGATGCTCAAACGCTTGCACCTGAAATTGAATGAGCAAGGCTTGATCGATCTGCAAACCTGGATGATCGACTCAACCGCCGTGCGCGCAACCCGAGCCTCATCTGGCGCTCGGAAAAAAGGGGGCTGATGAGCCTGCCGATCACGGCCTAGGTCGCAGTCGAGGTGGCCTGACAACCAAAATCCATATGCTCTGCGATGCCAACGGGACACCGTTGCGCTTCCTCCTCTCTGGCGGTCAAGCCAGTGACATCAGCTATGCCCAGCCATTGCTGGACGACGTCAGCATTCCATCAAGCCAACCTGGCCGCCCGCGTAAACGCTGCAAATGGTTGCTTGCTGACAAGGGTTACGACGCCGAAGCGCTACGCTGCTACTGCGACCAATATCGAATGCAGCCCGTCATCCCGATGCGCTCGATGAAGCGCAAACCCAAGCCTGGTTTACCCAGACTGTTTGATCGGCCTAAGTACCGACAGCGCAACATCATCGAGCGCATGTTTGGCTGGCTGAAAGAGAAACGCCGCATCGTGACACGCTTCGACAAGCTCGCGAAAAGCTATGCCGTCATGGTCTCACTAGCTTGTTCCATGTGTGTTTGCGACATCTCTTTTCGTACAGAGCCTAGGAGAAGCCCCTCGAGTGAGGGGCTTTTTAGAGGATCTAATTACCTGAATACTGTTTCTAATGTGAATCGCTCAAAGTCCCAAACTCACGAAATTTCTAATTTTCTTGAGCTCGCTTTGAAAATGAGCCACGGTGTGACGAAGTTTTTTTTCTCTTGCGGCTATTTCTCCTGATAAGTATTTTACATGATTTTGTGCAGCTAGTAATTGGCCATTCGCCTCTTCAACCGCTCGATCCAGCTGGTTGTTCATGGCCTTGACGCGTCTTGCATCAGCCCACTCATGAGGGTCTGCAACATAATGGACGTTTTTGCTTTTCGCTTCATTCGCAGCCTGTTCTAAGTTTGGCAGATCTTTTCGGTATCTGGCCAATCTCTTGGTGTCTATTGCTATATCGTGTGCTAATTCGTAGGCATCGATATCTAAGTTCGATGCTTCTCTGTATAGCTTTGTGGGGTGTATGTCTTTTATGTAATTCTGAGTTCTGCTTCGAGAACTGATGGCGCGTGGGACCCCGCGAATAAGTTTGGAGTGGCCCGAAGGGTCAGTAAAATTGATTGGGTCATTTTCACAATAGGCATAAGCACTAAGACCTCCCCTATCGAACGGGCTAAGCCTGTCGGGGCTGTTAAAGCGCATGCGTACAGGGCTGAAAAGCCTATGCCCACTGCCCAGCACGTATGCGTGCGACGACAAATCTAGGCATTGTCCATTGAATGCAATAAGCGCTGCATTTTTTTTTGATTCCAAGAAGCCATAAGGCGAATATGTCGCCATATCAAATGGCAGGCCGAGTACAGAGCTTGCCTGGTCAACTTTTAATATCTTGGCTGTCTGTTCTTCTCCAAGCTGAGTGATCGGTGTTTCTTTTGCCCATAGCACACAGCGATGACCCTGCTCCGATAGCTGGGCAGAGAGGTAATTGTTCTGATAAAAATACATGGCGCGGTGGTTCACTGAACGGCTCTTCACCTGCAAGAGTGCGTCATTCGATCTGATGCTGTTTTTCGCTTGGTTCGTCATGATTCGCCACCTGAGAAAGGTCGTAGTAACGACTCACTCTGAGTCTCCTCGCAATTGGCATCAACTAGCAGTTCTGCTAGGTAACGTATGGTAGGAACAAACCTGCAAAACGTCAGTCAGATGTCTCGTTTCCCCGGCCATCCCGGCCCACGAGGTCCCTCCCGATGAAAGCATTCACCCTGGCAACCCTGATGACCCTGGCCGCAAGCCCGGTGTTCGCCTTCAACCTCAGCGACGCCGCCAACGCCGTGTCTGCCATGCAGAACCAGCAACAGCAAGGCCAGGTGCAGGCGCCCGAGGCGCAGGCCAATTTGCTCAATACCTTGGGCAGCCAATTGAATATCACCCCCGAACAGGCCATTGGCGGGGCAGGGGCGATGTTGGGGCTGGCGCGCAATAACCTGAGCAGCGATGACTATGGGCAATTGACCAAGGCGGTGCCGGGGCTGGACCTGCTTGCGGGGGCCAATGCACTGGGTGGCTTGAGTGGCCTGGGTGAGTTGCTGGGCAAGAACAGCGGGAGCCAGTCGGCCTTGAACAATGCGCTGGGCAGCAATGTGGAAAACCGCAGCGACCTGGACAATGCGTTCAAGGCGCTGGGGATGGATACCGGGATGATCGGGCAGTTTGCGCCGTTGCTGCTGCAGTACCTGGGGCAGCAAGGGATTGCCGGGGCGTTGTTGCAGAACCTGGGCAGCTTGTGGACTACCCCGGCGCCATTGACCCAACCTTCGGTCTGATCATTTTCTAACACCAGTACCGGCCTCATCGCCGGCAAGCCGGCGATGGGGCCAGCACAGCCAGCGCAATTTTCAGGTCATGTAGCTTCGGTGAAGTCCACCAACCGCACTGGGCGACGGAAGCCGGCGGTCAGCACAGCCAGGTACGCCAGGCCCAGCGCAAACCAGCACAGGCCAATGACCAACGTCAGCGCCGACAGGCTGGTCCACAGCCACAAGGTCAGCGCCAACCCTACCAGCGGCACCAGGCCATAGCTCACCAGCCCTTTGAGGCTGCGCTGCGAGGCATCGTCCACCAGATGGGTCTTAACCACCGCCAGGTTCACCGCCGAAAACGCGACCAGCGCACCAAAGCTGATCAGCGAGGCAAGGGTCGCCAGGTCGATTACCAGTGCCAGTAACGAGAACGCCGAAACCAGCAAAATGGCGAACACCGGCGTGCCAAAACGCGGTGACAGGTAGCCGAAAGTGCGTTGCGGCAGCACCTTGTCGCGCCCCATGGTGAACAGAATACGCGACACCGCCGCCTGCGAGGCCAGCGCCGAGCCCAGGCTGCCAGCGACATACGCAGCTGTGAAGAAGTTGGCCAGGAACTGCCCGCCCGCCTTGAACATCACTTCGTTGGCCGCCGCGTCGGCATTGGCAAAGGTGGTGCCCGGCAGCACCAGCTGGCTGACGTAGGCCAGCACGGTGAACAGCAAGCCGGCGAACAGGGTGGTGAGGATGATGGCGCGTGGCACATCGCGGCGGGCATCGCGGCATTCTTCAGCCAAGGTCGAGACAGCATCGAAGCCGAGGAACGACAGGCACAGCACTGCAGCCCCTGCCATCAGGGCGCCAAAGCCCGGCTGCGAACCGTCGCCCAGCAGCGGCGACAGCAGGTCGAGCGGCTGGCCAGCCAGAGACTGGCAGGACAGGGCGACGAACACCACGATGAAGATGATCTGCGCGCCAACGATCAGGTTGCTGGTCTTGGCCACCGAGTGAATGCCGACCACGTTGAGCACCGTGACCAGGGCAATCGAGGCCAGCGCGATCGACCACGCGGGGATGGCCGGAAAGGCAATGTTGAGGAACAGGCCGATCAGCAGGTAGTTGATCATCGGCAGGAACAGGTAATCCAGCAGCAGCGACCAACCGGCCAGGAAGCCGATGTTCGGGCCGAAGGCCATGTTGGTGTAGGAGTACGCGGAGCCCGCGACCGGGAAGCGCTTGACCATGAAGCTGTAGGAGGTGGCGGTGAACAGCATGGCCACCAGCGTCACGATATAGGCGCCGGCAGTGCGGCCACCGGTGAGTTCGGTGACGATGCCGTAAGTGGTGAAGATGGTCAGCGGGACCATGTACACCAGGCCGAAGAACACCAGGGCAGGCAGCCCGAGGACACGGCGGAGCTGGGCGGGGGTGGAGCTGGGTGGGTTGGCCATCGTTCGATCCAGAGCATTTTTGTAGTTGTGCTTTGGTCGATTTTTATCCACTTAGGTGGGGGATGACAAAAAAGTAATCCTTATGCTGATTATTAGCCTGGGTTCTAATCGGATTCTTGCAGTGCCTGTTCCGGCCTCTTCGCGGGTAAACCCGCTCCCACAGGGGACCCACAGGTATTGAGTGCTGCGCAGTACCTGTGGGAGCGGGTTTACCCGCGAAGAGGCCAGTACAGGCAGTAAAGATCTCAGCCCATCTCCACCCGCAGCTGCTCGATCCGCTGGTCCTTCTCCACCCACAACTGGTTCACCCAGGCCTGCACGGTCTGGCGGAACTCGGGATCATTCTCGTAATCCCCCGACCACAGCACCGGGTCAAGCTCCCGTACGCGAATGTCGATAATCACCCGGTTGATGGTGCCATTGAGCAAGTCCCAGAACCCCGGTGCCTTGTTGCCGGGGTACACGATGGTCACGTCCAGCAAGGCATCCAGCTGCTCCCCCAAAGCCGCCAGCACGAACGCCACGCCACCAGCCTTGGGCTTGAGCAGGTAGCGATACGGCGACTGCTGCTGCTGACGCTTGGCTTCGGTAAACCGCGTGCCTTCCAGGTAGTTCACCACAGTCACCGGCTGACGCTTGAACAGTTCACAAGCCGCCTTGGTGATTTCCAGGTCCTTGCCCTTCAGCTCCGGGTGCTTCTCCAGGAAGGCCTTGCTGTAGCGCTTCATGAACGGGTAATCCAGCCCCCACCAGGCCAGGCCCAGCAGCGGCACCCAGATCAGCTCCTTCTTCAGGAAGAACTTGAAGAACGGTGTACGGCGGTTGAGGCTCTCGATGAGTGCCGGAATATCGACCCAGGTCTGGTGGTTGCTGACGGCCAGGTACGAAGTGTCCTTGCGCAGGTTCTCGACGCCGCGGATATCCCACTGGGTAGGGATGCAAAAGGCAAAGATGGCTTTGTCGATCTCCGACCAGGTCTCGGCCACCCACATCACCGCCCACGAGGCATAGTCACGCCCACGCCCCGGCAGCACCAGTTTGAGCAGGGCGAAGACCAGCAGCGGGCAGATCAACACCAAGGTGTTGAGCAGCAGCAGGGTAGTTGTGAGGATGCCGGTCAGCAGGCGACGCATAAAGAGACTCTTGTTGTGGGAGATAAACGGTTGGCAATGATAAGCAGGGCCGTGGCCTTCGCCAAATTTCCAATGCCCTTCGGCAGGGACAAATGTTTCACATTATGTTGGTTAGGCTTGTGACAGCGAACCTATCCTGCCAGTGCAGTCTAAGCACTGACCTTTCTCAAGGAAGCCTGCCTGTGAAACCTCTGCTTGCCCTGTTGTCGTTGCTGGCGCTGCCGGTGATGGCCGCCGAACCCACTATCTACGGCCGTTACGAGAACATTGCCCTGCCCGAACTGGGCGAAACCCTGAAAGCTAAGATGGACACCGGTGCCTTCACCGCGTCGCTGTCGGCCAAGGACATCGAACTGTTTACCCGCGATGGCGACGAGTGGGTACGCTTCCGCCTGGCGACCAAGGACTCGGACGGCAAGGTTTACGAGCACAAGGTCTCGCGCATCAGCAAGATCAAGGGCCGTGCCGATGAAGAGGAGGAAGGCGATGCACCGGAAATCTCCAAACGCCCGGTGGTCGACCTGGAGCTGTGTCTGGGGGACGTGAAGCGCACCGTGGAGGTCAACCTGGTGGACCGCAGCAGCTTCAACTACCCGCTGCTGGTGGGCTCCAAAGCGCTGCGCGAGTTCAAGGCGGCGGTCAACCCGGCCAAGAAGTTTACCGCTGGCAAGCCTGACTGCTGATTTCGGCTGGCTTTACTGGCCCTTTCGCGGGCAAGCCCGCTCCCACAGGTATCGCGCAAGTCTAAAGCTGTGCGCCGTATCTGTGGGAGCTGGCTTGCCGGCGATGGCGGCCTTTCAGGCTACTGGAGAGGTAGCGACCATCGACGGCCGCTTGACCACCTCGGCATACCACGCCGCCAACCCAGGCTGGCGCTCACGCCAACCGAACTCCGGCTGACGCAAATCCAGGTACCCCAGCGCGCAGGCCACGCCAATCGCCGCAAGGTCGAACCCGGACATCAACTCGGGCAAATGCTCCTGCTCCAGGTTGGCCAGGCTACGGCGAATCTTGTCGCCCTGCGCCTGCAACCAGCCATCCCAGCGTTTCTCCTCGGGCCGCAGGAAGCTTTCATAGCGCGATGACACCGCCGCATCCATGATCGCATCAGCCTGCGACACAAGGGTCATGCGCCGCCAGCGCGCCGAGCCTTCGCGCGGTAGCAGCGGCAGGCCGACGTGCTGCAGGTCGAGGTATTCGCAGATCACCCGGCTGTCGTGCAGTATCGTGCCGTCTGCCAGGCGCAGGGCCGGGATCTTGCCGATCGGGTTGTCCTGGTTCAGTTGCGGGTCGCCGCTGATCGGGCTGATGTTCACCGGCTGCAGCTGCACACGCTCAAGCTGGCCGGTCTCGTGCAACACCACCATCACCTTGCGCACGAATGGTGAAAATGGCGAGTGGAACAGGGTCATCGTGCTCATGCGTCAGTTACCCTGCAGGCTTGGTGGCAGGCACACGCCGGTACCGCCGATGCCGCAGTAGCCGTCCGGGTTCTTGGCCAGGTACTGCTGGTGGTAGGCCTCGGCGAAGTATACGGTCGGTGCCCGGTCGATCTCGGTGGTGATCTCGCCGAAGCCGGCCTTGGTCAGCTCAGCCTGGAACGCGTCGCGGCTGGCCTTGGCCTGTTCCAGCTGTTCAGGGCTGGTGCAGTAGATGGCCGAGCGGTACTGGGTGCCGATGTCGTTGCCCTGGCGCATGCCCTGGGTCGGGTTGTGCAGTTCCCAGAACATCGCCAGCAGCTCGCGGTAGCTGACCTTGTCCTTGTCGAATACCACCAGCACCACTTCGGTATGGCCGGTCAGGCCCGAGCAGACTTCCTCGTAGGTGGGGTGGGGGGTGAAGCCGCCGGCGTAGCCGACCACCGTGCTGACCACGCCTTCACGCTGCCAGAAGCGGCGTTCGGCACCCCAGAAACAACCCAGGCCGAAGATGGCGAAGTCGATGGCGCCCTCGAAGAAGGGCCCGAGCAGTGGCGTGTCTTTGAAGACATAATGGAACTCGGGCAGGCTCATTGGCGTTTCGCGGCCAGGCAGGGCCTGTTCCGCGGTAGGCATGACGTTTTTGTTCACCAGGATTTCCGAACGCAGGACCATGGCCGTTCCTCTGTAGATCTTTGAGATGGGGGCTGGGGCATTCGCGGGTAAACCCGCTCCCACAGGTCCTGCACAGATTTCGAATATTGTGGTGTACCTGTGGGAGCGGGTTTACCCGCGAAGGGGCCCGTATGAGCGCTATAGTGCCCGAGGTTTATGCGGCTGTCAGGCCACAGGACCACGCGGGTAGCGCTTCAGTCGTTCGGCCAGCTCCCGCCCCGGGATCGGCCGGTCGAACAGGTAGCCCTGGCCCACGTCACAGCGGTGCCGGCGCAGGAACGCCAGTTGCTCCGGCGTCTCGATACCCTCGGCCACCACTTTCAGCTTGAGGTTGTGGGCCATGGCCACCACCGCCGAGGTGATTTCCATGTCGTCCTGGTTGTCCGGGATTTCATTGATGAAGCTGCGGTCGATCTTGAGGATGTCGATCGGAAACTTCTTCAGGTAGCTCAGCGACGAATAACCGGTGCCGAAGTCGTCCATGGCCAGGGTCAGGCCCAAGTCCTTCAGCTCATCCAGCTGGCGGTGGGTATCTTCGGTGGCCTCCAGCAGCAGGCCTTCAGTCAGTTCCAGCTCCAGCAAGTGCGGGGGCAGGGCTTCTTCCTTGAGAATGGTGCTGATCGACGCCACCAGGTCCGGGTCGGAGAACTGCTTGGGCGACAGGTTGATGGCCACATGCAGGTTGCCCATGCCGGCCTCGCGCAGCTGCTGGCTCATGCGGCACGACTGGCGTACCACCCATTTGCCGATGGGGATGATCAGGCCGGTCTCTTCCGCCACGCTGATGAACTGGTCCGGGCGGATCATGCCACGCTCGGGGTGGTTCCAGCGCAGCAGTGCTTCCAGCCCCAGCAGGCGGCCGCTACGCAGGCACAGCTTGGGCTGGTAGAACACCTCCAGCTCGTTCTGGGTCAGGGCACGACGCAGGTTGTTCTCGACGAACAGCTTGTAGCTGGCTTCGGCATTGAGCACTTCGGTAAACACCTGCACCTGGTGCTTGCCGTTGGCCTTGGCCTTGTGCAGCGCGAGGCCGGCGTTCTTCATCAGGCTGGCCGGGTCGGCGCCGTGCAGTGGCGCGCAGGCCAGGCCCACCGAGGCGGTGACGTTGATCAGCTGGTTATCGACGAACATCGGCTTGTCGAGGGTGCGCAGCAATTGCTGGGCGACGCCCTGGCCATCTTCCAGGCTGGTGTCGTCGAGCAGCACGGCGAACTCGTTACTGGCAAAGCGCGCCAGGATACCGCCGGTGTGCAAGCTGTTGCGCAGGCGCCGGGCCAGGCTGATCAGCAGCTTGTCGCCGGTCTGGTGGCCGAGGCTGTCGTTGATGCGCTTGAAGTTGTCGATGTCCACCAGCAGCAGGCACATCGAGTTCTCGCCATCGCGGGCAAAGCGCTCGTCCAGGCTGCGGATGAACGCCGGGCGGTTGCCCAGGTTGGTCAGGTTGTCGGTGTAGGCCAGGCGCTCGATGCGCTGCTGGGCCAGCTTGGTCTGGGTGACGTCTTCGTAGATGCCGATATAGTGGGTCAGCTCACGGTTGTCGCCGTAGACCTTGGAAATCGACAACTGGCCCCAGTAGGGCTCGAGGTTCTTGCGCCGGCTCTTGAACTCGCCCTGCCAGCTGTTGCCCATGGCCAGGCTCGACGGCGAGTCGAACAGCAGCTCGCTCAGGTTTTCCAGCGCCGGCAGCTCGCCCAGGTGGCGGCCTTGCACTTCCTCGGTGCTGTACTGGGTGATGGCGGTAAAGCTGGGGTTGACGTACTCCACCACGCCGTCGCGGTTGACCAGCAGGAAGGCGTTGGCGCTCTGCTCGACGGCACGCTGGAACAGGTGCAGGGCGCTGGCGGCGGTGCGCCGGTTGTGGTTGGTGATGACCTGGGCGAACTGGTCGGCCAGCTCGCCGGCAAAGGCGATTTCGTCCGATTGCCAGGCCCGTGTCTGGCCGGTCTGCTCCAGGCACAGCACGCCGACTACCTGACCATCGACGCGAATACTGGCATCCAGCATCGCCTTGTTTTCCGGGTACAGGCTTTGTGCCAGGGCGCGGGTGCGCGGGTCGTGGCCGGCATTGTGAGCGTCGATGGCGCGGCTGGCGTGCAGCGCGTCGAGGTAGTCGGGGAAGCGGCTGGCATCGATGGCTTCGGGCTGGCGGTACTCCTGCGCTTCCCGGTACCAGGCGGTGATCGGCTCCAGGCGCTGGTCTTCCAGGTGCCAGATGCTGGCAATATCGACCTTGTAGATCTCGCAGGCGCTGCGGGTAATCAGCTGGGCGGCTTCCCGCAGCGAGTTACCGGCGCTGTAGCGCTGACGGGCCAGGCGCAGGATCAGGTCCTGCTGGCCGCGTACCCGTTCCAGATGCTCGAATTGTTCCTGCTGCGCGCGCTGGTTCAGTTGCAGTGCCAGTTGCAGGCGGTTGTTGCGCGACTCCAGGTCGCTGGCACCGGCCTCGCCGGTATCCTCGGGCTGCTCGTCGAACACGCTCAGGTAGCCGCGTAACAGGTGGCGGTTGTGCTGCTTGTAGGCTTCACCAGCTTCCAGCAGGCGTAGCGATGCAGCTGGCGTGTGCAGGGTGTAGCGCACGCGGTAGTAGCCGCGCTGGGCCAGTTGCAACTGGATCTCGTCGTGCAGCCGGTAGCGGGCCTCGGGCTCCATCAGGCTGGCATAGGGCGCGTCTACCAGGGCGCACAGGTCGCTGGCGTGCAGGCCGAACTGGCGCTCGCAGGCCGGGTCGAGGTAGAGCATGGACCAGGTGGCTTCGTTGAGCCTTTCGAAACGCAGCATGCCGAGCCGCGAGGGCACGGGTAACTGCGTGACGACCTCGGCCACCACACGGCTGGTGGCATCGGGTTGGCTTTTCATCGAAGACTCGCTTGAAGAGGTGACGCTGCTTTGGGGCGGCGGCGGATCTGGCAAGGTTGCATCATGTCCCGGGGGCTGGCAAGCAGCCATGCGTGATGCTGTGGACGGGTTATCGGCAAATCTTGGATCGCCTTGAGATTTTTGGCGTCTGGGCGGTCGAGCGCCGCCCGCGCGGCGCATCGCGAGCAAGCTCGCTCCTACATCTGTTTCGGGCCAGTCATGCCTGTGACAGGCGCGCGCGACCGCCTTGCTTCTACGACGCGATATCGAGCCATACGCCAAGGGTTCGCGCGCAAATCCCACAGGAAAAATTGGCCAGAAACAGATGTAGGAGCGAGCTTGCTCGCGATGCGCCGCGCGGGGGGCGCTCGATTTCACAGGCGCCAAACCTCTATCGGCAGGTAAAAAAAAGCCCCGCCAATCGACGGGGTTGAGGTACGAGCGTGGCAGCTCGAAAGGGTACTGCCCCTCGCAAGGAGGGGCAGTGTGCTGCCTTACAGCAGCATGGTGCGGATATCGCCCAGCACGTCGCCCAGGCGCTTGGTGAAGCGTGCGGCGGCAGCGCCGTTGATCACACGGTGATCGTAGGACAGCGACAGCGGCAGCATCAGCTTCGGCTGGAAGGCCTTGCCATCCCAGACCGGCTGCATGGTCGCCTTGGAGACGCCCAGGATAGCCACCTCCGGCGCGTTGACGATCGGCGTGAAGCCGGTGCCGCCAATGTGGCCGAGGCTGGAGATGGTGAAGCAGGCGCCTTGCATCTCGTCGGCCGACAGCTTCTTGGTGCGGGCTTTTTCGGCCAGCGCAGCCGCTTCGGCAGCCAGTTGCAGCAGGCTCTTCTGGTCGACGTTCTTGATCACAGGGACCAGCAGGCCGTCCGGAGTGTCCACGGCGAAGCCGATGTGCACGTACTTCTTGCGGATGATGGCCTTGCCGCTTGGCGCCAGCGAGCTGTTGAAGTCCGGCAGTTCCTTGAGCAGGAAGGCGCAGGCCTTGAGCAGCAGTGGCAGCACGGTCAGCTTGACGCCAGCCTTCTCGGCCACGGCCTTCTGCGCAACGCGGAAGGCTTCCAGCTCGGTGATGTCGGCGGAGTCGAACTGGGTGACGTGCGGCACGTTCAGCCAGCTGCGGTGCAGGTTGGCAGCACCGACCTGCATCAGGCGGGTCAGGGCCACTTCTTCCACTTCGCCGAACTTGCTGAAGTCCACGGCAGGGATCGGCGGGATGCCGGCGCCACCGGTTGCACCGGCGGCTGCCGGGGCTTCCTTGGCCTTCTGCATCATCGCCTTGACGTAGACCTGCACGTCTTCTTTCAGGATGCGGCCGTGCGGACCGGTCGCGGCAACCGCGCCCAGGTCGACACCGAATTCACGAGCCAGCTGACGAACCGCCGGGCCGGCGTGAACCTTGGCATTGCTGCCGGCAGCCGGTGCGGTGGCAACCGGTGCAGGAGCAGCAGCCGGGGCTGCAGCGGCAGGTGCGGCGGCCGGAGCAGCCTCAGCCTTGGCCGGGGCAGCAGCAGCGGCAGGTGCCGGAGCGGCAGCCGGCGCAGCGCCTGCAACTTTCAGCTTGAAGATCAGGTCGCCAGTGCCGACTTCGTCTTCCAGCTTGCACAGGACTTCTTCGACCACGCCGGCAGCCGGCGACGGGATTTCCATGGAGGCCTTGTCGGACTCCAGGGTAATCAGCGACTGGTCGGCTTCGACGGTGTCGCCGACCTTGACCAGCACTTCGATGATCTTGGCCTTGCCCGACGAACCGATGTCCGGTACGTGGATGTCCTGCACGCTGGCGGCAGCCGGCGCTGCTGCCGGCGCAGGGGCAGCTTCGGCGGCAGGCGCTGGTGCAGCAGCTGGAGCCGGAGCGGCAGCCGGGGCCTCAGGGGCCGCAGCAGCGGCGCCCTCGGCTTCCAGAACCAGCAGCTCGTCGCCTTCTTTCAGGCGGTCGCCCAGCTTGACCTTCAGTTCCTTGATGACGCCGGCTTTCGGGGCCGGGATCTCCATGGAGGCCTTGTCGGACTCCAGGGTCAGCAGGCTCTGGTCAGCCTCGATACGATCACCGACCTTGACGAACAGCTCGATGATTTCACCTTCACCGCTGCCGATGTCAGGTACGCGAATGAGTTCGCTCACTTAAAAATACTCCTCAGCAGTCCAGTGGGTTGCGCTTGTCCGGGTCGATACCGAACTTGACGATAGCGTCTGCAACAACCTTGGGTTCGATCTCGCCACGGTCAGCCAGGGCTTCCAGGGCAGCCAGCACCACGAAGTGACGGTCGACTTCGAAGAAGTGACGCAGCTTCTTGCGGCTGTCGCTGCGACCGTAACCGTCGGTACCCAGGACCTTGAATTCTTTGCTCGGCACCCACTGGCGAATCTGCTCGGCGAACAGCTTCATGTAGTCGGTGGAGGCGATGACCGGGCCCTTGCGACCGGTCAGGCACTGCTCGACGTAGGTCTGCTGTGGCTTCTGGCCAGGCTTCAGGCGGTTTGCGCGTTCCACGGCCAGGCCGTCGCGACGCAGTTCGTTGAAGCTGGTGACGCTCCACACGTCGGCACCGACGTTGAACTCTTCACGCAGGATCTTCGCCGCTTCGCGGACTTCGCGCAGGATGGTGCCGGAGCCCATCAGCTGTACATGGTGCGCGGCTTCGCGGGTGTCTTCTTCCAGCAGGTACATGCCCTTGATGATGCCTTCCTCGACACCGGCCGGCATGGCTGGCTGCTGGTAGGATTCGTTCATCACGGTGATGTAGTAGAAGATGTCCTGTTGCTCTTCGGTCATCTTCTTCATGCCGTCCTGGATGATCACCGCCAGCTCGTAGCCGTAGGTCGGATCGTAGGTGCGGCAGTTCGGGATGGTGCCCGCCATCATGTGGCTGTGACCGTCTTCGTGCTGCAGGCCTTCACCGTTGAGGGTGGTACGGCCGGCGGTACCGCCGATCAGGAAGCCACGGGTGCGGCTGTCGCCAGCGGCCCAGGCCAGGTCGCCAATGCGCTGGAAGCCGAACATCGAGTAGAAGATGTAGAACGGCAGCATCGGCTGGTTGTGGCAGCTGTACGAGGTACCAGCAGCGATGAACGACGACATGGCGCCGGCTTCGTTGATGCCTTCCTCGAGGATCTGGCCCTTCTTGTCTTCGCGGTAGAACATCACCTGGTCTTTATCGACTGGCTCGTAGAGCTGGCCGACCGACGAGTAGATGCCCAGCTGGCGGAACATGCCTTCCATACCGAAGGTACGGGCTTCGTCCGGGATGATCGGGACGATGCGCTGGCCGATTTCCTTGTCCTTGACCAGCTGCGCCAGAATACGCACGAAGGCCATGGTGGTGGAGATTTCGCGGTCGCCCGAGCCGTCCAGGATCGCTTTCAGCGTTTCCAGTGGCGGGGTCGGTACGCTGAAGCTCTTGGCGCGGCGCTGTGGCACGAAACCGCCCAGGGCAGCACGGCGCTCGGCCAGGTACTTGGCTTCGGCAGAACCTTCTTCCGGCTTGAAGAACGGCAGGTTCTCCAGGTCGGCATCCTTGACCGGGATGTCGAAGCGGTCACGGAAGTGACGCAGGCTGTCGACGTCGACCTTCTTGGTGTTGTGTGCGGTGTTCTTGGCTTCGCCGGCACCGGTACCGTAACCCTTGATGGTCTTGGCCAGGATGACGGTAGGCTGGTCCTTGTGGTTGACCGCCTGGTGGTACGCCGCGTAGACCTTGTACGGGTCGTGGCCGCCACGGTTGAGCTTCCAGATCTCTTCGTCGGACAGGTCTTCGACCATGGCCTTGAGCTCTGGGGTGTTGAAGAAGTTCTCACGAACGTACGCGCCGTCTTTGGCTTTGTAGTTCTGGTACTCGCCGTCGATGACTTCGTCCATGCGGCGCTGCAGGGCACCGTTGGTGTCCTTGGCGAACAGTGGGTCCCAGAAGCGGCCCCAGACGACCTTGTTGACGTTCCAGCCACCGCCACGGAACACGCCTTCGAGTTCCTGGATGATCTTGCCGTTGCCGCGAACCGGGCCGTCGAGGCGCTGCAGGTTGCAGTTGATGACGAAGATCAGGTTGTCCAGCTTCTCGCGGCCGGCCAGGGCGATTGCGCCCAGGGATTCCGGCTCGTCGCACTCGCCGTCGCCCATGAAGCACCAGACCTTCTGCTTGCCGGCCGGGATGAAGCCGCGGGCTTCCAGGTACTTCATGAAGCGTGCCTGGTAGATGGCCTGGATCGGGCCCAGACCCATCGATACGGTCGGGAACTGCCAGAAGTCAGGCATCAGCCATGGGTGCGGGTACGAAGACAGGCCGTTGCCGTCCACTTCCTGACGGAAGTTGTTCATCTGGTCTTCGCTGATGCGGCCTTCCATGAAGGCACGGGCGTAGACGCCTGGCGAGGCGTGGCCCTGGAAGAAGATCAGGTCGCCGCCGTGTTCTTCGGTCGGTGCCTGGAAGAAGTAGTTGAAGCCGATGTCGTACAGGGTGGCGCTGGAGGCGAAGCTGGAGATGTGTCCGCCCAGGTCCGAGTCTTTCAGGTTGGTACGCATGACCATGGCCAGAGCGTTCCAACGCACCATCGAGCGAATGCGGCGTTCCATGAACAGGTCGCCAGGCATGCGTGCTTCGTGGGTGACAGGGATGGTGTTGCGGTATGGCGTGGTGATCGCATACGGCAGCTGGGAGCCACTACGGGTGGCCAGCTCGCCCATACGGGTCATCAGGTAATGAGCGCGGTCTTCGCCTTCTTTGTCGAGGACCGACTCCAGGGCATCCAGCCATTCCTGGGTTTCGATTGGATCGAGGTCTTGCATGGCTTGCTCCAGGGCGGAAAGGCAACCAGAATCGATTGCCTGAAGTTGCGACTGGCCTTATGGGCAGACGTCGTGAATTCTTGGATTACCGGGGTGTCCTCCGGCGCCGTGTAGTTTTACTACATTTGCTTTCGCATTTCATGCTTTTACACGACACGGGTAGTAGTAAAACTACATTTGTGCGACGTTTCGTCGCATGCTGGCTTGTGAGGAAAAACGTTCATGTTGGTTGGCGTTGTGTCGCGAGCGGGTAATTCTTGATGGTTGTTGCCATTTTTTCGTTCATTTCAGCTATTTCCAACTTTTGTACGACAGTCCAACCGTGGTCCGGCTTCCCCTTGGCCGCTTCTTCCCCTCTATTTCACGCCGATCAAGGATAGACCATGCGCCTACCTTTGCCGTCCGATCTGCCCGCTACCCTGCAACCACTGGTCGCGCGCAACCAGCAATTCATCAGCGATGCCGTGGCTGCCCACCCGGAACTCGACCTGCAGGCCTGGAGCCCGCTGCACCGGCAACAGTTCGACCAGGTTGCCGCCGCCAGTGACTTCGTGCTCGGCCTGGCCCGGCGCGAGCCGGCCATGTTGTTCGGCCTGCTGGCCAGTGGCGAGCTGGACCGGCGTTACGCCGCAGGCGAACTGCGCGGTCACATCGCGGCAGCCGCCCAGGCGGCGCAGAGCGAGGACGAGCTGGCACGCAACCTGCGCCGCGAGCGCAACCGCCAGCAGATGCGCATCATCTGGCGCGACATCACCCGCCAGGCCGCGCTGGGCGAAACCTGCCGCGACCTGTCCGATCTGGCCGATGCCGCCATCGACGAAGCCTACCAATGGCTGTACCCGAGCCACTGTCAGCAGTTCGGTACGCCTGTCGGCAACCGCAGCGGCCAGCCGCAGCACATGGTGGTGCTGGGCATGGGCAAGCTGGGCGCGGTGGAGCTGAACCTGTCGTCGGACATCGACCTGATCTTCGCCTTCCCCGAAGGCGGCGAAACCGAAGGGGTGAAGCGCTCGCTGGACAACCAGGAGTTCTTCACCCGCCTGGGCCAGCGCCTGATCAAGGCACTGGACCCGGTCACCGTCGACGGCTTCGTGTTCCGTGTCGACATGCGCCTGCGCCCGTACGGCTCGGCCGGCGCGCTGGTGCTCAGCTTCAATGCCCTGGAGCAGTACTACCAGGACCAGGGCCGTGACTGGGAACGCTACGCGATGATCAAGGCGCGGGTGGTGGCCGGTGATCAGGCGGCCGGTGCGCAGTTGCAGGAGATGCTGCGGCCGTTCGTGTACCGCCGTTACCTGGACTTTTCCGCGATCGAAGCGCTGCGCACCATGAAGCAGCTGATCCAGCAGGAAGTGCGGCGCAAGGGCATGGCCGACAACATCAAGCTGGGTGCCGGGGGCATTCGCGAGGTGGAGTTCATCGCCCAGGCCTTCCAGCTGATCCACGGCGGGCGCGACCTCAGCTTGCAGCAGCGGCCTTTGCTGAAAGTGCTGGCCACCCTTGAAGGCCAGGGCTACCTGCCACCGGCCGTGGTTGCCGAACTGCGCGAAGGTTATGAATTCCTGCGTTATGCCGAGCACGCCATCCAGGCCATTGCCGACCGTCAGACGCAGATGCTGCCGGACAGTGAGACCGATCAGGCGCGGGTGGCCTACATGCTCGGTTATGCCGACTGGCAAAGCTTCCATGACCAGCTGACGCACTGGCGTGGCCGCATTGACTGGCACTTCCGCCAGGTGATCGCCGACCCGGATGATGAAGACGGCGAGGGCGAACTGGTGGTGGGGGGAGAATGGTCGCCGCTGTGGGAGCAGGCGCAGGATGAAGATGCCGCTGGCCGCCAGCTGCAAGAGGCCGGTTTCCAGCAGCCCGCCGAAGCCCTGCGGCGCCTGGCCGCGCTGCGCTCCAGCCCGCAGCTGCGTTCCATGCAACGGATCGGGCGTGAACGCCTGGACGCCTTTATCCCACGGCTGCTGGCCCAGGCTGTGGAACATGACAACCCCGATCTGGTGCTCGAGCGCGTGCTGCCGCTGGTCGAGGCCGTGGCACGGCGTTCTGCCTACCTGGTGTTGCTCACCGAAAACCCCGGCGCCTTGCGCCGCCTGCTGACCCTGTGCGCCGCCAGCCCGTGGATTGCCGAGCAGATTGCCCGTTACCCGCTGCTGCTCGACGAACTGCTCAACGAAGGCCGCCTGTTCAGCCCGCCACTGGCGCCGGAGTTGGCCAGCGAGCTGCGCGAGCGCCTGACGCGCATTCCCGAGGACGACCTGGAACAGCAAATGGAGGCGCTGCGCCACTTCAAGCTGGCCCACAGCCTGCGCGTGGCCGCCTCGGAAATCAGCGGCAACCTGCCGTTGATGAAAGTCAGCGACTACCTGACCTGGCTGGCCGAAGCCATCCTCGACCAGGTGCTGGCCCTGGCCTGGCGCCAGACCGTGGCTCGCCACGGCCAGCCCAAGCGTAGCGACGGCAGCCTGTGTGACCCAGGCTTCATCATCATCGGCTACGGCAAGGTGGGCGGCCTGGAGTTGGGCCACGGTTCTGACCTGGACCTGGTATTCATCCACGATGGCGACCCGCAGGCCGAAACCGACGGCGCCAAGCCCATCGACAGTGCGCAGTTCTTCACCCGGCTGGGCCAGCGTATCATTCACCTGCTGGCCACTCAGACCAACTCGGGCCAGCTGTATGACGTGGACATGCGCCTGCGCCCGTCGGGGGCCTCGGGCCTGCTGGTGAGCTCGCTGGGCGCGTTCGAGCGCTACCAGCAGAACGAAGCCTGGACCTGGGAGCATCAGGCCCTGGTGCGCGCCCGGGTACTGGTGGGCTGCAAGCAGGTGGGCGCTGCATTCGAAGGCGTGCGCGCCAAGGTGCTGGGCCAGGCCCGCGACCTGGAAAAGCTGCGCAGCGAAGTGAGCGAAATGCGCGCCAAGATGCGCGATAACCTCGGCACCAAGGCTACCGCTGCCGGTACCGCGGCCAATGCCTTCGAGGCCGGTGTACCGTTCGATATCAAGCAGGATGCGGGCGGTATCGTCGATATCGAATTTATGGTGCAATACGCCGCTTTGGCCTGGTCTCACGACCATCCGGCCATACTTCGATGGACCGATAACATCCGCATTCTGGAAGAGCTGGAGCAGG
This sequence comes from Pseudomonas sp. NPDC096925, assembly GCF_044762545.1. Lineage (NCBI taxonomy): Bacteria > Pseudomonadati > Pseudomonadota > Gammaproteobacteria > Pseudomonadales > Pseudomonadaceae > Pseudomonas > Pseudomonas sp. NPDC096925. Next base: position 209,774 of record NZ_JBIWEM010000008.1, read on the forward strand.
CAGGGTTGATGCCGGCCAGTGACGCGGTGCTGTTGCGTGAAGTGTACAAGGCGTTCCGCTCGGCCTCGCACCGCCAGGCCCTGCAAAAGCAGGCCGGGGTGATCGATGCGGCGCAGTTTGCCGATGAGCGCCGCGAAGTGCGGCGGATCTGGGGTGAACTGGGCCTTACCTGAAGGCCCCGCCAACCCTGTGGGAGCGGGTTCACCCGCGAAGAAGGCCACGCGTTGCCTGGCACCGGCTTCGCCGGTGTTCGCGGGTAAACCCGCTCCCACAGGGTCTGCAATCAGCGACGGATATGCCTGAGTGGTACACTGTCCGCCACATAGCCTGAATATAAAGAGGGGAGGCCAGGCTGTACCGCAGCCTGCAGCCTCCCCGAGCGTTTCTGGACTAAGCATGAGAATACTGATCATTGGCCCCAGCTGGGTCGGCGACATGGTGATGGCGCAGACCCTGTTCCAGTGCCTGAAACAGCAGCACCCCGACTGCGTGATCGATGTGCTGGCCCCCGAGTGGAGCCGGCCGATCCTCGAACGCATGCCCGAGGTCCGTCAGGCCCTGAGCTTCCCGCTCGGCCACGGCGCGCTGGAACTGGCCACGCGGCGACGCATCGGCAAGTCCCTGGCCGGCCAGTACGACCAGGCCATCCTGCTGCCCAACTCGCTGAAGTCGGCGCTGGTGCCGTTCTTCGCCGGTATCCCCAAGCGTACTGGCTGGCGCGGCGAAATGCGCTTCGGCCTGCTCAACGACGTGCGCAAGCTGGACAAGGCCCGCTACCCACTGATGATCGAGCGCTTCATGGCCCTGGCCTACGCGCCCGGCGCCGAGCTGCCGCAGCCGTACCCGCGCCCCAGCCTGCAGATCGAAGCGCAAAGCCGTGATGCTGCCCTGGCCAAGTTCGGCCTGGAGCTGGACCGCCCGGTGCTGGCGCTGTGCCCCGGTGCCGAGTTCGGCGAGGCCAAGCGCTGGCCGGCCGAGCACTACGCCACCGTGGCCGATGCGATGATCCGCCAGGGCTGGCAGGTGTGGTTGTTCGGCTCGAAGAACGATCACCCGGTCGGTGAGCAGATCCGCGATCGGCTGATCCCGGGCTTGCGAGAAGAATCGTCCAACCTGGCCGGCGAAACCTCGCTGGCCGAGGCCATCGACCTGATGTCCTGCGCCCATGCCGTGGTGTCCAACGACTCCGGGCTGATGCACGTGGCCGCCGCGCTGAACCGCCCGCTGGTGGCGGTGTACGGCTCGACCTCGCCAGGCTTCACCCCGCCGCTGGCCGAGCACGTGGAGGTGGTGCGCACCGGCATCGAGTGCAGCCCGTGCTTCGACCGCACCTGCCGCTTCGGCCACTACAACTGCCTGCGCCTGCTGGAACCGGGCAAAGTCATTGCCGCCCTGCACAGCCTGAGCGGGCCGGACCTGATCGATACCGTGGCCGAGGTCGACTAAGTGCGGGTACTGATCATCAAGACTTCGTCGCTGGGTGATGTGATCCACACCTTGCCGGCGCTTACCGATGCCGCCCACGCTATCCCGGGCATCCGCTTCGACTGGGTGGTGGAAGAAGGCTTCGCGGAAATCCCCGGCTGGCACCCGGCGGTCGACCAGGTGATCCCGGTGGCCATCCGCCGCTGGCGCAAGAACCTCTGGCAAACCATCAAGAGTGGCGAGTGGAAGGCGTTCAAGCAGCGAGTACGCGAGCGCAAGTACGACCTGGTGATCGACGCCCAGGGCCTGGTCAAGTCGGCCTGGCTGACCCGCTACGTGAAGGCGCCGGTAGCTGGCCTGGACCGCTACTCGGCCCGTGAAGGCTGGGCCAGCCGCTTCTATGACCGGCGCTTGTCGGTTGCCACCGGGCAGCATGCGGTGGAGCGGGTGCGCCAGCTGTTTGCCATGGCCCTGGCCTACGACCTGCCGGAAGGCATCGGCAACTACGGCCTCGACCTCGAGCGCCTGCAATTACCGCCAGCCGCCCCCTATGTGGTGTTCCTGCATGGCACCACCTGGGCGACCAAGCACTGGCCCGAAGCCTACTGGCGCGAACTGGCCGAACGCATGGGCCGGCGCAAGCTGGAGGTGCGCCTGCCGTGGGGTAACCCGGCCGAAAAGGCTCGGGCCGAGCGCATCGCCCAGGGCTTGAACAATTGCCAGGTACTCCCCAAATTGAACCTTGCCGGCGTCGCTCGCGTGTTGGCGGCGGCAAAAGCCTGCGTGGCGGTCGATACCGGCCTTGGCCACCTGGCGGCGGCACTCGATGTGCCCACCATTTCGCTGTTCGGCCCGACCAACCCGGGCCTGACCGGCGCCTACGGACGGACCCAGATACACCAGGCCAGTGACTGGCCCTGCGCGCCCTGCCTGCAGAAGAAGTGCACCTACAAACCGAGCGCCGACGACCTGCGCCGGTTCGATCTCAAACGCGAGTGGCCGCTGTGCTTCACTCGCCTGAATCCCGAGCATGTGGCGAGCCGCTTGAGCGCGTTGCTGCTGGCTGAGGATGTCCGTTGATGCAACTGGCTTTCGTGCTTTACAAGTATTTCCCCTTCGGCGGGCTGCAGCGCGATTTCATGCGCATTGCCCTGGAATGCCAGAAGCGGGGCCACCAGATTCGCGTGTACACGCTGATCTGGGAGGGTGACATTCCGCCGGGCTTCGAAGTGCTGGTGGCGCCGGTGAAGGCGATTTTCAACCACCGCCGCAACGAGAAGCTCAGCGCCTGGATGGCCGCCGACCTGGCCAAGCGCCCGGTCGACCGCCTGATCGGCTTCAACAAGATGCCCGGGCTGGACGTTTACTACGCCGCCGACGGCTGTTTCGAGGACAAGGCGCAGACCCTGCGTGGCGGCCTGTACCGCCGCTGGGGCCGCTACCGGCACTTTGCCGAGTACGAACGTGCGGTGTTCGCCAAGGACGCCCATACCGAAGTACTGATGATTTCCGAAGTGCAGCAGCCGCTGTTCATCAAGCACTACGGCACCCCTGTGGAACGTTTCCACTTGCTGCCACCGGGCATTTCCCAGGACCGCCGCGCGCCGGCCAACGCCGGCGAAATCCGAGCCGAGTTCCGCAAGGAATTCAACCTGGGCGATGACGACCTGCTGCTGGTGCAGATTGGCTCGGGCTTCAAGACCAAGGGCGTGGACCGCAGCCTCAAGGCCCTGGCCGCACTGCCATCGGCCCTGCGCAAGCGCACCAGGCTGATGGTGATCGGCCAGGATGACCCCAAGGTGTTCCAGCTGCAAAGCGCTACCTTGGGCCTGGGCGAGCAGGTGCAGTTCCTCAAGGGCCGCAGCGACATCCCGCGCTTCCTGCTGGGCGCCGACTTGCTGATTCACCCGGCGTACAACGAGAACACCGGCACGGTGCTGCTCGAAGCGCTGGTGGCTGGCCTGCCGGTGCTGGTCTCCAAGGTGTGTGGCTACGCCCACTACATTGCCGAGGCCGACAGCGGCCTGGTGCTGGACGAGCCGTTCGAGCAGGAACAACTCAATGGCTATCTGCAGCGTATGCTCGAAGACCAGCAGGCCCGCGCCAGCTGGTCGCGCAACGGCCTGGCGTTTGCTGAAACCGCCGATCTGTACAGCATGCCGCAACATGCTGCCGACGTGATCCTGGGGCAGGAGTCTGCATGAAGCTGATACTGGCCGAACCGTTCAAGCGCCTGTGGGCCGGGCGTGATGCCTTCGACGCCGTGGAGGCGCTGCAAGGCGAGGTCTATCGCGAGCTGGAAGGGCGTCGCACGCTGCGCACCGAGGTCGCTGGCGAGGGCTTCTTCGTCAAGATCCACCGCGGCATCGGCTGGGGTGAGATCTTCAAGAACCTGCTAACCGCCAAGCTACCGGTGCTCGGCGCCGGCCAGGAATGGCAGGCCATCCAGCGTCTGCACCAGGTTGGCGTACCGACCATGACTGCCGTCGCCTATGGCGAGCGGGGCAGCAACCCGGCCGCTCAGCACTCGTTCATCATCACTGAGGAACTGGCGCCGACCATCAGCCTGGAAGACTTCAGCATCGACTGGGTCAGGCAGCCACCGGAGCCACGCCTGAAGCGTGCGCTGATCGCCGAGGTGGCGAAGATGACCGGCGGCATGCACCGCGCCGGGGTCAACCACCGCGACTGCTACATCTGTCACTTCCTGCTGCACACCGACCGCCCGGTGACGGCGGAAGATTTCAAACTGTCGGTGATCGACCTGCACCGCGCGCAGACCCGGGCGAAAATCAGCCGCCGCTGGCGCGACAAGGACCTGGCCGCGCTGTACTTCTCGGCCCTGGACATCGGCCTGACCCAACGCGACAAGCTGCGCTTCCTGCGCGGCTACTTCCAGCGCCCGCTGCGGCAGATCCTGAAAGAGGAAGCCGCGCTGCTCGCCTGGCTGGAGCGCAAGGCGCAGAAACTCTACGACCGCAAGCAACGCTATGGGGATGCACTCTGATGGCGGGGTGGACACTGGCGCCGGGCTACGAACACCTGGCGGTGGACTTCGGCAGCCTCGATGCGGTATTTGCCCTGCAAGGCGAACGCCTGACCCGCGACCCGCTCAGCGAGGTGGTGCGGATCACGCGTGAGGGGGTCAATTACTACGTCAAGCGCTACACCGGGGCCGGCAAGCACATGCGGCGCTACCTGGGGCGGCCGCGAATCAAGGCCGAATGGCAGAACCTCAAGCAGTTCCACAAGTGGGGCATCCCCACGGCCGAGGTGGTGGCCTGGGGCCTGGAGCGCAATGGCCTGGCCTTTGGCCGGGGCGCGATGATCACCCGCGAACTGCCGCGCACCGAAGACCTGTCGGCACTGGCCGAGCGCAACGATGCACGCCTGGCCGACCGTGCCTGGGTCGGGCATGTCAGCAGCCAGCTGGCGCGCCACACCCGGATCATGCACCAGCACCATTTCGCCCATAACGACCTGAAGTGGCGCAACCTGCTGGTCGACGATCAGGGCACGCTATTCTTCATCGACTGCCCCACCGGCGATTTCTGGCGCGGCTTCATGTGGCGGCACCGGATGATCAAGGACCTGGCCTGCCTGGACAAAGTGGCCAAATACCACCTGTCGGCAACCCAGCGTCTGCGTTTCTACCTGCAATACCGCGGCCGCGACCGATTGAATGTGCGTGACAAGAAGCGCATTCGCCAGGTGGTGAGCTTTTTCGAGGGAAGGGAATGACCGATTACCTGGCCAGCGCGGACCTCGCGCTGCTCAAACGCCATGGCCTGGACGACTTCGAGGCGCTGTGGGCGCTGCAACTGGATGCCGTGGACGAACCGAACACCGGTCGCGGTGGCTGGAGCAGCGTGTTTCGCCTGGAGCTCGAAGGCAAGGGCTACTACCTCAAGCGCCAGAGCGACTACCTGACCCGTACCCTGCACCGGCCGTTCGGCGAGCCGACCTTCGCCCGCGAATTCCGCAACATCAGCCGTTACCAGAAGCTGCACATTCCGGCGTTGCAGGCGGTGTTCTACGGCGAGCGCAAGCAAGGCGGCACGCACCGGGCGATCCTGATGACCCGCGCCCTGGACGAATGGGCCGACCTCGACAGCCTGCTGGCCCGGTGGCCACAACTGAGCGATGCTGAACGCAACGGCGTGCTGCAGGCCTGCGGCCAGCTGGCGCGCACCCTGCACAGTGCCGGCCAGGTGCATGGCTGCTTCTACCCCAAGCACATCTTCCTGCGCCAGCGCCGCGATGGCTGGGACGCGCAACTGATCGACCTGGAAAAGACCCGACCCCTGCTGTTCGGCATGCGTGACCGCCTCAAGGACCTGGAGCCGCTGCTGCGTCGCGCCCCGGCCTGGAGCGAAGGCGATGTGCGTACATTGCTGGCCAGCTACCTGGCGCAGCCGGCCGATGGCACGCTGGTCGATACCTGGCTGCAACGCCTGACGCAACGCCGTCGTGAAAAAGAGGCCCGCTGATGCGTTTGTCTGAATTGAAAGAGGCCGGGCGCAACCCCTCGTTGCCCCTGAGCATCACCCTGGCCGATGCCGCCGGCACGGCTGACCTGCAATTGCTCAGCCTGCTGCGCGTGCTGCCGGGCCAGCGCTATGTGGGCGCCGGCGTTTGGCGCGGGACCCCAGTGCTGGCCAAGCTGCTGGTCGGTGGTAACGCTGCCCGGCATTTCCAGCGCGAACTGCAAGGCGTGAAGCTGCTGGCCGAGCAGGGCCTGACCACGCCGAAGCTGTTGGCCGACGGCCTCAAGGAAGGCGAAGGCGGCTGGCTGTTGTTCGAGTTCCTCGACGGTGCCGAAAGCCTGGCCGATGCCTGGGCGGCAGTGGAAAACCTGCCGGTGCTTGCCGACGAGCAGCACCTGGTGCTGGGCGAAGCGCTCACTGCGGTGGCGCACATGCATGCCCAGGGCCTGTGGCAGGAAGACCTGCACCTGGACAACCTGCTGCGCCACGGCGGCAAGCTGTACCTGATCGACGGCGCCGGGATCAAGGCCGAAACACCTGGGCAGCAGCTGTCGCGCCCGCGTGTGCTGGAAAACCTTGGGGTGTTCTTCGCCCAGCTACCCAAGCGCCTGGAGCCGTTCATCGAAGAACTGCTGGTGCACTACCTGCTGGCCAATGCCGAGCATGCGTTGCCGCTGGAAGCCTTGCAGAAGCAGGTGGACAAGGTGCGCAGCTGGCGCCAGAAGGACTACCTGGAAAAGGCTGGCCGTGAATGCAGCCTGTTCAGTGTCGAGCGCAGCCTTTCCGGCCTGCGGGCGATCCGCCGCAGCGAGGTCGAAGCCATGCTGCCGGTGCTGGAGCAGGCCGACGCATTGATCGACCAGGGCCACCTGTACAAGACCGGTGGTGCGGCCAGTGTGGCGCGCATCGAGGTTGGCGGGCGCACGCTGGTGCTCAAGCGTTACAACATCAAGAACACCGCACATTGGTTCAAACGCTTCTGGCGCCCGAGCCGTGCCTGGCATTCATGGATCGAAGGCCACCGCCTGGAATTCCTCGACATCGCCACGCCGCGTCCGCTGGCAGTGCTGGAGCAGCGGGTGATGGGTTTGCGCAGCCGTGCCTACCTGGTCACCGAGTATGTCGATGGCCCGGACCTGGCCGAGTGCTTCGCACCCTACGTGGACAACGGTGATGCGCCCGAGGAGCAGGTGGATGCCTTGGTGCATGTGATGCAGCAACTGATTCGCGAGCGCATCAGCCACGGCGACTTCAAGGGCCACAACCTGTTCTGGCACAACGGCCAGTGGTCACTGATCGACCTCGATGCCATGTGCCAGCACGCCACCCAGCTCAGCTTCGCCCCGGCCTACGCCCGTGACCGGGCGCGGCTGCTGCGCAACTGGCCGAGTGGCAGTGCCTTGCATCAGCGGCTGGACCGGTTGCTGCCCAAGCTGGCCGAGTAGTCCGCCGGCAGTGCCAGCCAGTCGCTGCTGCGGCCGGGTTGGCGCACGCGGATGCGCCACTGGCCATCCTGCTGGCGCAGCACGGCCCAGGCCTTGACCGTGCTCAGGGCCTGCCCGGCGATTTGCAGGTGATAGTGGCCGGCCAGCAGATGCCGGCGCACCGGCAGCTGATTGTCGGCCAACTGCAGGTAGAGCTGGCCGTTGGCGTCAAACAGGTCTGCTTCACTTTCGACTGGCACACCTTCGCGCGGTGGGGCCAGGCGGCAGTCCGCTAACAACTGCTCGATGTCGGGCAAGCCGTCGTACCAGAGCACGGGCGAATCGACCACCCAGGAACCGTCGGCCAGGCGTTTGACTGGCAGCTGTACGTAGGCGTCAGGCTGTCGCGGGTCGAGTGCACGCCAGCGCTGGCCGTCGAAATGGACGTTGTACACCCGGCCTTGGCTGTCCTTCACGAAGTACCGATCGGGCCCGGGTGTGGCACTGATGTACTCATAGACCTGTTCGCCATGTACCCCCTCTATCCGGTAGCGCAGCTTGGCCAGGTCGACGGTTGCCGCATGGGTTTGTGGCAATGGCCTGGGCGGTTGTGGCGGCAAACCACGAAGGGCCCGGCGCATCAAGGTAGAGCCGGCAAAACTGTTGAGACCGTCGCTGGCATGGCTGAGCGCCGCGATGGCGTGGTGCAGGGTTGCCTCATGGTCGTTCTTTTCCATGGCCTCGAAGCCGTCCCATATGGAAATGCCCATGCGTCCGAACGCCAGCGCCGACATGGCAGGTGCCGGCAGTACCAAGCTGACCAGGTCGAGTATGAGGCGTAGCGTGGCCAGGCCGAACTCGCCCAGCACTTCTCGATTGCTGCGGCTGTTGGTGTCCGCCTCGGCGATCAAGGCATGTACCTCTGCCCGGTAAAGGGCATTGAACAGATTGCCGGGGATGATCGGCCTTTGCACATGCGGCCCCAGGCGCCCCTTGCTGAACAGCGTTTCAAGGCGCCTGGCATCGGCGCCAGGGGCGCGCTGGATGAAATACTGTTGCAGTGCGGGGTTGCCACGCACTGCCCGCAGCATGTCGCGGGCATTGCGGAATTCGCGCCAGGCACGCCGGTCTGGTGCATCCGGCGTGTAGATCACCAGCGAAGGTTGATTGGGGCTTTCGGCATTGAGCAGCAGCACGCCTTGCAGCGTATGCCCGTCCACAACCAGCTGGCGAACGACGATGTGCTGCCCGTCGATGGGCGGGCGGCGGCTGCTGTCGGGGTAGTCGACAACTGCCTTGGCCCAGTGGTAACCCTGCTCCTGCTGGCCGGGCAGGAAGTGCCCGACGTAGCGAGCCTTGGCCGCCTCGGCGCGCATGCGTGCCCGGTTGATGTTGCCGTGGGCCTCCATTCGCCAGTTGGCCGATGGGGAGTCCAGCAGGTGTGTGCGCAGGTAGCGCTCATAGCCGCTGCCGGCATCGAGCTTGCGCACCAGTGTCCTGACCTGTTCGGGGGACAGGTTCGCCAGTGCGGCGCCAGTGTCGTCGTGTACCCGTGCCGTCAGCCAGTAATCCACGTCGAACCAGCTGATGTTGAGCAAGGCCAGTTCGTCCAGGCGGTAAGTGACCGCCACCATTTCGACGGTGTCGCCCACTTGCGGGCGGGCGGCGGCGGCGATGTAGCTGGACGGTGACAGGGGATTGAGCAAAGGCCCGCGCCGACGAGCCAGGGTGACACTGATGCAGATGCGCTGCGGCGGTATGCTGATGGCCAGTGTTCGTGCCAGCTGTTTGGCGAGCCGCGCACGCACCCAGGCCTGCAAGTGGTGGCGTTCGCGAAACTGGTCCAGGGTCAGCAGCCCTGGTGCGGCGGCCTGGGTGATAGCCCCGGCCAGTTCCTGCATGGTTTGCATGATATGCGCCAGGCCTTGTGGGGGCGTATTGCGCAGCCATGCTGGCAGGTGCTTTTCGAGCAGCAGGGCGTAACGTGTAGCCAGGGCGTGCTTGCTGCTCATCAAGCCGGTGAGCGACTGCTGGCTGGCCAGCGTTGCTCCGAGCTTGTCCAGGTCAGGTAGCTGGGCATGTTGCCATGCGGCTTGCCAGGCCAGTGTCAGCCGCTGGTGCTGGCAGTCTGTCAGGTCGCGTACCTGCTGCGCCACCAGATCGTCGGCAAACCACTCATAGCGCAAGCGGTCGGCTTGCATCAGCCATTGCTGGTCCTCCGTGCGTGGCAGCATTTGCAGGAAGGGCTGGATTTGCAGCCAGTCGTCGAGGCGCTCGCAGAGTTCGACATGCAGCTCGGCAAGGCTGTCAAACCCTTCGATGCCGTGGGCGAGGCTGCAGAGCAGCGCCTTGCCGGTGACTTTGCCCGGGATGGCATCGCTACCTTCGGGGCCGTCGGCTACCAATATCAATGTGCCTGGCAGGGCCAGCCTGCGCTGGGGGCTGAGGCTGCTGAATACCGGTCGGTAAGCCTGTGCCTTCAACTCGCTGGGCAAATGTGGTCGCTGCCAGGGCAACGGCAATTCGAGGTAGGTGCGCAGCAGGCTGATGTGCTGATAATCCAGGGTCTGGTCGGCCAGGCGCAATTCCAGTTCCGCCAGCAATTGTTCCTGACGCAGCTTGTGTAACCGTTGGCGCCTGCTCTGGCTGCCTCTGGGGGCTTCGTTCCAGAACAACGCCAGGTCGTTGAAGAAACGTTGGCGTAACCGGGCGGGCGCCAGCCCGGCCACAAGGGTGGGTTGCCCGTGGTGCAGCGCACTGATGCTGGCATCCAGGGTTTCGAGGCGTTGCAAAGGGGTCATGGCAGGGCTCCGTGATCAAGGGAGCCAACCATGGCGGCCCGCTGCAACGCAGCGGTGGTAGCGGGCTACCGACGCGGCAGCAAGCCTTTGAGGCCCAACCCCGCCGAGACGCCAAGGCCAAGCCAGGCGAGGCTGTCCCACAGGCCGTCGCCTAGCAAGGCGGCGAACAACCCGGTGAAGCTGAGCAGGGCGATCAGTGTGGGCCAGGCGAAAATGTGCCGAGAGGATCGTGACCGGTGGCTCATGCCCTTGCCTCCCGGGGTTTGCGCTGTTTGCCCCACCACAGGTAGAGCCCGCTGCCGAGCACGATGATGGTGAGCACGTCGAGCACTGCCCAGAGGATTTGCATCGGTCTACCGCCGTAGTCGCCGAAGTGCAGCGGTTGCGAAAGGCCCATGGCGTCCATGTACCAGGGGCGTTCGCCGACGGCTGTAACCGCCAGGGTGCGGGCATCGATCAGAACCGGTGTGAACAGGTGCGAACTCAGGTGCGTGGCGCCGTTCATGAACACTGCATAGTGGTGCTCGCTGGAGAAGCGCGTGCCGGGGAAGGCGATGAAGTCCGGGCGCATGCCTGGGGCGGCCTGTTCGGCAATCTCCAGCAGGCGTGAGGCTGGTGCGCGCTGGGTGAGCGGTGGCGCGTCGCGGTAAGGCGCGACCATGGCGGCCAGGCTGTCGTTGCGCCAGGCCGCGATGACCAGGTCGGACAGGGCACTGATCACACCGGTTACGCCTACCGTCAATGCCCAGGCCAGGGTCACCACGCCGATCAGGTTGTGCAGGTCGAGCCAGCGCAGGCGACGGGACTTGTCGTGGCGCACCGTGGCGAAGTCCAGGCGGCGCATGAACGGCGCATAGAGCACGGTGCCGGAGATGATCGCCACGACGAACAGCACGCCCATGAAGGCCAGCAGCAGCTTGCCGGGCAGGCCGGCGAACATGTCCACGTGCAGGCGCAGCATCACCATCATGAAGCCGCCATTGGCGGCCGGCATGGCCACCGCCTCGCCGGTACGGGCATCGAGCATGAAGGTGTGCGACAAGTTGGGGTCGGTGCCGGCGGTGGCGGCGGTGATGGCGACCACGCCGTTGGGTTCTTCCTTGTCATGGCCGAAGTACTGCATGACCTCGCCAGGGCGGTGCTGTTCGGCTTTGAGTACCAGTTGCTGCAAGTCGAGATGTGGCGTGCCTGCTGGCATTTCACGCAGTTCGGGTGCGTCGCCGAGCAGGTGTTCGAGTTCGTGGTGGAAGATCAGCGGCAGGCCGGTGACTGCCAGCAACAGCAGGAACAGGGTGCAGACCAGGCTGCTCCAGGTGTGGACCACGGACCAGCGGCGGATGGTTGGGCTTTTCATCACGGTACCGATTAATGCCTGATGGGCACAGGGGCCGCAAAGCGGCCCCCGTTCACTCAGAACTTGTAATTGACACTGGCCACCACGTTGCGCTCGTCGCCGTAGTAGCACCAGTAACCGTCACAGTTGGCCAGGTAGTCCTTGTTGAACAGGTTCTTCGCCTCTACGGCTACCGTCAGGCCTTTCATGCTGTTGTCCAGGCTACCCAGGTCGTAGTGCACCGAGGCGTCATACACCGTGTACGAGCCCACATGGGCCAGTTCGGTGTTGGCGGTATTGCCGTAGGTGTCACCCACGTAGCGCACACCGCCGCCAATGCCGAAGCCGTCCAGTGGCCCGCTGTGCCAGGTGTAGTCGGCCCACAGGGTTGCCTGGTTGCGCGGGATCAGCGCCATGCGATTGCCTTTGTCGTCACCCTTCAGGATCTCGGTGTCGGTATAGGTATACGATGCGATCGCCTTGAGGTTCTCGGTAACCTGGGTGGAGGCTTCCAGTTCCAGGCCGCGAACCTGCAGTTCGCCCACCTGGCGGGTGATGCTGCCTTCCGTGACGCTGACGTTCTGCTGCTTCAGGTCATACACCGCTGCAGTGAGCAGGGTGTCAGTCCCGACGGGCTGGTATTTCACACCCACTTCATACTGACGGCCTTCGGTCGGTTTGAACGACTCCGTGGAGTTGAAGTTGGCACCACTGGCCGGCTGGAACGACTCGGTGTACGAAAAGTACGGCGTAATGCCGTTGTCGAACACGTAACTCAGGCCGACGTTGCCGCTGAAGGCTTTGTCGCGCTGGGTATTGGTGGCGTCGTTGCTGTTATGGAACACAGCGCCGGTGTGTATCCAGTCTTCACGACCACCCAAGGTCAGGCGCCAGTTGTCGAGCGACATCTGGTCCTGGACGTAGGCGCCTGTCTGGTGGGTTTTCTGCTGGAAGTCCTGCATGGCGAAGTAGGTGACGTTCGACAGGTCGGCGCCATACACCGGGCGGTTGACGTTGATCGGTGGCACGCCCATGCCATACAGCCACTGATAGTTGGTATTCGAACGCTGATGGTCCAGGCCCAGCAGCACGGTGTGGCTGATGTCGCCGGTCTGGAAGTCGGCCTGGAAGTTGTTGTCGACGGCGAACTGGCTGATGTCTTCGTTGACGATACCCGACTCGCGGTTGACGTTGCCATCGGCGTCGATGCTGTTGACGGTTGCCACCTGCACGGCCTGGAACGACAGGTCGCTCTTGGTGTAGCGCAGGTTCTGGCGGAACTGCCAGGTGTCGTTCAGGCGGTGCTCGAAGGCATAGCCCAACGCGTAGTAAGTGCGGTCGTAGAAGTCCCAGTCCGGTTCGCCAAGGTTCTTGTGGTGGGAAATCTTGCCGGTCGGTCCGTCCAGTTTGGTGCCTTGCAGCGGCAGGAACTGGCCGGTGATACCAGTATCGTCCCGGGTGTACTGGGAGATGAAGGTCAGCTTGGTATCGTCATCGATGTTCCAGGTCAGGCTAGGTGCGATGTTGTAGCGCTTGTCCGGGATGTGGTCGACGGGTGAGTTGCTGTCACGCACCACACCACTTACGCGGTAGAGAAACTTGCCTTCATCGTCGATCTTGCCGGTGCTGTCGAAGTTGATCTGCTGGTGTTCGTTGCTACCCACCTGGGCTTCGATCTGGTGCGCACTTTCAAATTGCGGCCGGCGGCTGACCATGTCGAGCAGGCCGCCCGGTGGTGTCTGGCCATACAGCGACGACGCCGGGCCGCGCAGCACGGTAATGCGTTCGAGGTTCCATGGCTCGACCTTGGGGTTGGCGAACGAGCCCTTGGGCAGCGGCAGGCCGTCAAGGAACTGGGTCGGCTCGAAACCGCGTATACGCAACCAGTCGGTGCGCGAGTCCGAACCGTAACCGCTGCTTTGCACGCCTGCGGTGTAGCGCAGGGCGTCATTGAGGTTGAGTACCTGGCGATCATCCAGTTGCTGGCGAGTGATGACGGTCATCGAACGTGGGGTCTCGACGATTGGTGTGTCGGTCTTGGTACCCGCGGCAGTGCGTGTGGCCACGTAGCCGCTGGAGCTACCCCAGGCGCTTTCATAGCTGGAAGTCGCATTGATAGCAGTCTCCGGTAGCGCCAGTGTCCCTTCTGGCGTGGCCACCAGGCTGTAAGTGCCCACGCTGCTTTGCTGCAGCTGCAGGCCAGTGCCGCGCAGGGCCGCCTGCAGGGCGCCGAGGCCATCGTAATGCCCGCTTACCGGGGCCGAGGTGCGGCCGCTGACCAATGCCGGGTCGATGGCCAGGGCGATGCCGGCCTGGCTGGCGATCTGGTTGAGGGTGGTGGCCAGGGGGGCGCCGGGCAGGTCGTAGGCGTGTGGAGCGGATTGCTCGGCGGCGAACAGGGCAGGGCTGGCCAATGGCGCGGCCACGGCGATGGCCAGGGCCATCAGGCTGGGGCGCAGGATACGATCAACAGCACGGGACATGCAGCGGCTCCTCGACGGATAAGTGCGTTCTGCTTCCTTGCCGAGCGAGATTTGAAAAGTGACAGGGTGAATCTGAAAAAAAGTGAGAATTATTTGAAGTTGGTTTTTGCCTGTACCGGCCCTTTCGCGGGTAAACCCGCTCCCACAGGGATCGCGGAGGCTTTGAGGCTGGTGCAATCCTGTGGGAGCGGGTTTACCCGCGAAGAGGCCGGTGCAGGACTACTTGGGACCGACGGTCACCCACCACTGGGTATGTCGCTCGACCTTCACCGGCAGTGCCGGCACCAGCGACGCCAGCGCCAGGTCGGTGTCGGTCAGCGGGAAGCTGCCGGTGACACGCAAGTCGGCGACCTCGTCGTCTACCCCGAGGTAACCGCTGCGGTACTGGCCAAGCACGGCCAGCAGATCGCCCAGGCGCACGTTGTCCACCACCAGCATGCCGCGGGTCCAGGCGTCGGCACCGGCGGGGACCGCGCCGATTCGGCCGAGACCATTGGTGTTCATCAGCACCTGCTGGCCTTCACGCAGCACCTGTTCGTCGCCGCTGTTCAGCGGCATGGCGGCGACCGAGGCTTGCAGCACCTCCAGGCGTGTACCGCCGTCCTCACGGCGCACCAGGAAGCGCGTGCCCAATGGGCGCAGGCTGCCATCCTCGGTGCGTACCAGCAGCGGGCGCGAGTCCTGGTGGCCGGTTTCGACCGAGATCTCGCCCTGGTGCAGCACGATCACCCGTTGCTCGCCTGCGTAGTCGATATCCACGGCAGTGTGGCTGTTCAGGCTCAGTAAGGTGCCGTCTTCCAGGCGCAGGGTACGCAGTTCGCCGGTGGCGGTGCGCTGGTCGGCCAACCAGTAACTGGGTGCCAGCGATGGTGCGCCGACCCAGGCCAGCAGCGAGCCCAGTAGAAACATGCCGGCCAGCCCGCTGCCGACCTTGCCGATACGTCGGCGCAGGCCGGCGCGCGATTGCAGCAGGGCCTGGCGTGCGGGAACTGCAGCGGCGCTGACGCGCTGGTCCATGGCGCCGAGTTGGCGCCATGCGCGGGCGTGCTCCTCGCTGGCTGCATGCCAGCGCATGAATTCGCTGCGCTCATCAGGTGTACCGCTGCCACTGTCGAGGCTGAGTTTCCAGGCAATGGCGGCTTCCAGTACCCGGGACGAAACCGGTGCACTGCTCACGTCGGCTCCCCGTACAGGGCCACGTAGCACTGGCGCATGCCCTGGGCGATGTACTGGCGCACCCGCGACACCGAAACCCCCAGGCGCTCGGCGATTTCGGCATGGCCCATGCCGTCCAGGCGATTGTGCAGGAATGCTGCGCGGGCCTTGCTCGACAGCTTGCCGAGCAGGCGGTCGATGGCCTTGAGGTCTTCGAGGATCAGGTGCTGCACTTCTGGGGACGGTTGTTCGGCTTCCGGCATCAGTGCCAGTTCGGCCAGGTAGGCCTGTTCCAGCGCGGCGCGGCGGAAGTGGTCGAACATCAGGCCCTTGGCCACGGCGGCCAGGAAAGCACGGGGCTCGCGGGGCCTGACCAGTTGCTCACGGCCGAGCAGGCGCACGAAAGTGTCCTGGCTCAGGTCTTCGGCACGTTGGCGGCAGGCCATGCTGCGTTGCAGCCAGGCAAGCAGCCAGCCGCGGTGGTCGCGGTACAGCGCACCGACCAGATCGGCGTGTGGGCTCTGTGCAGAAGACAAGCAGCGTTCCCCCCGGAACGTAGGTATTAACTAACGATAATTATTCGCGATTGTTGCAGAGGGGAGGGTGTGGGTGCAATGGACGCTTATCGGATGGCTAGCATCCAAGGTCATGCAGATTTGTTGCCTGTGTTGGCCTCTTCGCGGGTAAACCCGCTCCCACAGTATTTCCAGGGTTTCAAAGGTAGTGCAGTCCTTGTGGGAGCGGGTTTACCCGCGAAGAGGCCAGCAAGGGCAGCGCAAAGCTACAGGCCGTGATTGTGCACCTTGCGCCTGCGCCACCCGCGCAAGCGCTGCTCCAGCTGCAACGGGCTGTCCAGCTGTTGGCGCCGGGCCTGGCTGAACAGGATCAGCGCCAGCTCGGCGGTCACCAGGGCATCGGCGCTGGCATGATGGCGCTCCTCCACCTGAAGGCCAAACCGCGTCACCCAGTCATCCAGCCCGGCCTCGCGCAGCACGGTGTCGGGGTTGAGCATCGGCGCCAGCTCGGCAACATCGAGGAAGGGCGACTGCAAGCGATAGCCCAGGCTTTCCTTCAGCGCCCTGGCCAGCATGCGCTGGTCGAACGGTGCATGGAATGCCAGCACCGGGCTATTGCCAATGAAATCGAGCAAATCGAGCAAGACCTCGGCCGGGTCGCATCCGGCAGCCAGGGCACTCGGGCCCAGGCCGTGGATCAGCACGCTGGCGTTGGTCTTCTGCAAAGGTCGGTGCAGGGTGCGTTCGAACTGTTGGGCAAAATCGATGGCGCCATCTTCGATGGCCACGGCGCCAACCGACAGCACCTGGTCACGGTTGGGGTTCAGGCCGCTGGTCTCCAGGTCGAGCACCACCCAGCGCTGCTCGCGCAGGGTACACACCCCCAGTGGCGCGGCCTTGGGCAGCCGGGCCAGGCGCTGGCGTGTGGCATGGTCCAGTTCGGGTGCACTGGGGCGCAGCCAGGCAAACAGGCTCATAGCTGGTACCGCAAGGCCAGGCTGCTTTGCAGGCGCTGGGCCTGGCGCAGGGACTCGCGCAGGATGCGCCGGTCCAGGTGGTTGAGGCTGTCCGGGTCCAGGCGGTTGGAATAGGGCAGGTTGTCGCGGGTCTGGCGTTGGTGCTGCTGCATGCGGGTTTGCTGGATAAAGTGGTAGGCCTCTTCGTACGCTGCGCCGTCCAGTGCCTCGATCACGCCCTTGGCCACCAGCTGGCGCAGGCGTTCCAGGGTATTGCAGGCACCGATGCCGTTGGCCAGGGCCAGCAGCCGGGCGCCATCGACGAAGGGCGTCAGGCCCTGGACCTTGAGGTCGAGGGTGGCGGCCTTGTCGTTGCCCTGACGGGTCAGCACGAACTCGCGCAGGCGGCCCACCGGCGGGCGTTGGCGCAAGGCGTTGTCAGCCATCATGCGCTGGAAGATGCGGTTATCGGCCACCTGGTCCAGCAGGCCCTGGCGCAGTTGCTCGCAGCCTTGCTCGTCGCCCCACACCACGCGCAGGTCGAAATAGATGCTCGAGCCCAGCAGGTTCTCCGGGCTGGCTTCGCGGACAAAACCGGCAAAACGCCGCGCCCATTCACTGCGCGACAGGCACAGCTCGGGGTTGCCGGCCATGACGTTGCCCTTGCACAGGGTGAAGCCGCACTGGGCCAGGCACTGGTTGATGTATTGCGCCAGCGGCAGCAGGCGGACGCGGATGGCGTCGGCTTCGGCGCTGTCGGCGGCTTCGAAGAGGATGCCGTTGTCCTGGTCAGTGTGCAGGGTTTGTTCACGTCGACCTTCGCTGCCAAAGCACAACCAGCTGAACGGTACGCCCGGGTCACCGCGTTCGGCCAACGCCAGCTCGATCACCCGGCACACGGTGTGGTCGTTGAGCAGGGTGATGATCTGGGTGATCTGTGTGGACGAGGCGCCGTGGGCGAGCATGCGTTCGACCAGCTGGCTGATTTCGCCGCGCAGCGATACCAGGGTGTCCAGGCGTGGCGCATGGCGGATGGTACGCGCCAGGTGCACCAGGTCTACCCGTTGCAGGGAGAACAGGTCGCGCTCCGAAACCACGCCGCACAGGCGCCTGTTTTCAACCAGGCACACGTGGGCGATATGCCGTTCGGTCATGGCCATGGCTGCGTCGAAGGCGCTGGCCTGGGGGCTGAGGTAGAACGGCTGGGCGGTCATGTGCCGCGCGATGGGTGCGCCCAGGTCGGCATCGGCCGCAGCCACCACCTGGCGCAGGTCGCGCAGGGTGAAGATACCGGTGGGGTAGCGCTGCGGGTCGACCACCACGATACTGCCAACCTGCTGCTCATGCATCAGCCGCACGGCATCGCGCAGGGGCGTGTCGGCGCTGCACACCACCGGGTGGCGCATGGCCAGTTCCCCCAATGGCGTGTTCAACGAATACTGGGTGCCGAGGGTTTCCACCGCGCGCTGGCGTACCTGCTGGTTGACCTGGTCGAGCAGGCTGCTGACCCCGCGCAGGGCAAAATCCCGAAACACTTCGGACATCGAGAACACGCGGATGAACGCAGGCTTGTTCAGCTGCAGGCAGAAGGTGTCCTCACCGGCCAGGTGCTCGGTGCGGGTCGCCCGCTCGCCGAGCAGGGCAGCCAGCGGGAAGCATTCGCCGCTGGTAATTTCGAAAGTGGTCTCCACACCAGGCTTGACCAGGTGCTGGCGCTCGCCTACCACGCGGCCCTGCTTGACGATGTAGAAGTGCTCGACCGGCCCGTCGGCAGGTTTGACGATGCTCTCGCCGCTGGCATAGAAGCGCAGCTGGCACTGTTCGACCAGGTAGGCCAGGTGGCTGTGTTCCATCTGGTTGAACGGCGGAAATCGCTGCAGGAACTGCAGGGTGCCCTGGATGTTCTGCAGCACTGCTGTCCTGCCCGCCTGGCTGTAGGCGTCCTTTTTGCTCATGAAACTGACCGTATCGCTGTGCCGAACTATATATATCTATATATAGGTGCCGACCATGTTGTTCTCTGCCTCCATGGTCGGCTTGCAGCGGGGTGGTGCCCATTGGACGTAAGTCTATGAGCGCCCCTGTCAAAAACCCGACAAAAGGCAAACCGGGTTACGCAAGTTCTGTGGTCCTAATGCTGAAGCGGAATTTTTTTGACGAGATGAGCATGCCTGAGCAACGCGACATCCTGAGCGACGCCGAGCGCGAGGCACTGGCCGTGGCGAGCGCGCCCGTGGCTGCCAAGCCGTTGGTGCTGGTGGTGGATGACAATGCGGTGAACCGTGAGGCGTTGATCCTGTACCTGAAAAGCCGGGGGATCGACTGCGTCGGGGCGGATGGGGCCGAGGAAGCCAGGCTGTACCTGCACTACCAGCAACGGATTGGCTTGATGATTACGGATTTGCGTATGCAGCCGGAGGATGGCCTGGACCTGATTCGCAAGATTCGTGAATCAGAGCGGGCGGCGTTGTCGATCATCGTGGTGTCGGGCGACACCGACGTGAAAGAGGCGGTGGACGTGATGCACCTGGGGGTGGTGGATTTCCTGTTGAAGCCGGTGGACCTGGACAAGCTGCTGGAGCTGGTGAAGAAAGAACTGAAGATCGAGTAGGGCAGGAGTGGGGCTGCTTTGCAGCCCTTTCGCGACACAAGGCCGCTCCCACAAGTACCGCGCCAAACCTCAGCCTTGCGCGGTTCCTGTGGGAGCGGCCTTGTGTCGCGAAAGGGCCGCAAAGCGGCCCCCTGTCGCAGATGTCGCTTACAACCCGTTACGCGCCTTGAACTCGCGGCGACGGCGGTGCAGTACCGGCTCGGTATAACCGTTCGGCTGCTTGCCACCTTCCACCACCAGCTCCACTGCCGCCTGGAACGCGACGTTGTCGTCGAAGTTCGGGGCCATCGGGCGGTACAGCGCGTCACCGGCGTTCTGCTGGTCAACCACTACAGCCATGCGCTTGAGGCTCTCCAGCACCTGCTCCTGGCTGACCACGCCGTGGCGCAGCCAGTTGGCCAGCAGCTGGGCCGAAATACGCAGGGTGGCGCGGTCTTCCATCAGGCCGACGTTGTTGATGTCCGGCACCTTCGAGCAACCCACGCCCTGGTCGATCCAGCGCACCACGTAGCCGAGGATACCCTGGGCGTTGTTGTCCAGTTCGTTGCGGATCTCTTCGGCCGACCAGTTGGTGTCGGTGGCCAGCGGGATGGTCAGGATATCGTCCACCGACGCCGGGGTACGCGAAGCCAGTTCACGCTGACGCGCCTGTACGTCCACCTTGTGGTAGTGCAGGGCGTGCAGGGTGGCGGCGGTCGGCGACGGTACCCAGGCGGTGTTGGCGCCGGCCAGCGGGTGGGCGATCTTCTGCTCGAGCATGGCCGCCATCAGGTCCGGCATGGCCCACATGCCTTTGCCGATCTGCGCACGGCCTTGCAGGCCGGTGGCCAGGCCGACGTCGACGTTGTTGTTCTCGTAGGCACCGATCCATTTCTCGTTCTTCATGGCGCCCTTGCGCACCACGGCGCCGGCCTCCATCGAGGTGTGGATTTCATCGCCGGTACGGTCGAGGAAGCCGGTGTTGATGAACACCACGCGCTCGGCTGCAGCCTTGATGCACGACTTGAGGTTGACCGTGGTGCGGCGCTCCTCGTCCATGATGCCGACCTTGACGGTATTGCGCTTCATGCCCAGCAGGTCTTCGACCTGGCTGAAGATCTCGGCGGCGAAGGCGACTTCCTCCGGCCCGTGCATCTTCGGCTTGACGATGTACACGCTGCCGCTGCGGGTGTTCTTGCGGCTGGTGTTGCCGTTGAGGTTGTGCAGGGCGATCAGGTTGGTGAACAGGCCGTCCTGGATACCTTCGGGGATTTCGTTGCCCTGGGCGTCGAGGATCGCCGGGTTGGTCATCAGGTGGCCAACGTTGCGCACGAACAGCAGCGAACGGCCGTGCAGGGTCACGCTGCCACCGTTGGGTGCGGCGTACTCGCGGTCCGGGTTCATGGTGCGGGTGAAGGTCTTGCCACCCTTGGTCACGCTTTCGGCCAGGTCGCCTTTCATCAGGCCCAGCCAGTTGCGGTAGACGATCACCTTGTCGTCGGCGTCGACGGCGGCAACCGAGTCTTCGCAGTCCATGATGGTGGTCAGCGCCGATTCCATCAGGATGTCTTTGACGCCGGCGGCGTCGGTGCTGCCGACCGGGGTGCTGGCATCGACCTGGATTTCGAAGTGCAGGCCGTTGTGCTTGAGCAACACGGCGGTCGGCGCGGCGGCATCGCCGTGGAAGCCGATCAGCTGGGCGTCGTCACGCAGGCCGCTGTTGCTGCCGCCTTTCAGGGCGACGATCAGCTTGCCGCCTTCGATACGGTAGCCGGTGGAGTCGACGTGCGAGCCGGCTGCCAGTGGTGCGGCTTCGTCGAGGAAGGCGCGGGCGAAGGCGATGACCTTGTCGCCACGCACCTTGTTGTAGCCCTGGCCTTTCTCGGCGCCGCCTTCATCGCTGATGGCATCGGTGCCATACAGCGCGTCGTACAGCGAACCCCAGCGGGCGTTGGCGGCGTTCAGGGCGAAGCGGGCGTTCATCACCGGAACGACCAGCTGCGGGCCGGCCATGTGGGCGATTTCTTCGTCCACGTTCTGGGTGGTGGCCTGGAAATCGTCGGCTTGTGGCAGCAGGTAGCCGATTTCCTGGAGGAAGCTTTTGTAGGCTGCGGCGTCGTGGGCCTGGCCTTTGCGTGCCTGGTGCCAGGCGTCGATCTTGGCTTGCAGCTCGTCGCGCTTGGCGAGCAGGGCTTTGTTCTTTGGAGCGAGGTCATTGATGATCTTCTCTGCACCCGCCCAGAACTGCTCGGCGACGATGCCGGTCCCGGGGATGGCTTCGTTGTTCACGAAGTCGTACAGGACCTTGGCGACCTGAAGGCCACCGACTTGAACGTATCCAGTCATTGCTTGCCTCACTCTGCTCAGCTATTTCGCTCTTCTGTATTAAGCCTGTAGCGCTTCTCTAAACACGGCACCAGTGCATGCCCCCGAGTAAAGCCCCGAGCGCGGCTGGGTGCGGCCTGCCAGACCGGCTGGCAGACAGTGTGCGTATTTTCACAGGCGCCTTGGCAGACATCCAAACGACGTTTTGTAGTCCGCGCCACGGGATACTACATGAAGCAGTAGGCGGGGCAAAATCAGACTAAAAGCGCCGTTATGCGACCCGTTGGTCGCGTATGGTCACGCTGGGAGTGGGTATGTTCGCAAAAAACAGGTGGATTGTTCCAGATAAATCTTGAAACAGTACACGATTCGTTATGCAGATTGCCCTGCGGCAGGTTGCCGCGCCTTGCCTATACTGAGTCGATCCCCCGATTTTCTGCCGCCCGGAAGCGGTCCGACACGAGGAAGGGCTTGTGGATCATCTTGTACTGACAGTGATTGCCCCCGACAAGGCGGGCCAGGTCGAGCGCATTGCCCAGTGCATCGCCGACCACAGTGGCAACTGGCTGGAAAGCCGCATGTCGCGCATGGCCGGGCAGTTTGCCGGCATCCTGCGGGTGGCGGTGCCGGCGGAAAACTACGACGAGCTGGTGGCCTCGCTGCAGGGGTTGGTCCGCCATGACATTCGCGTGCTGATCGCCGAGAGCGGCATCGAGCCGTCGTGCACCTGGAAGCCGATTGCCATGGAGCTGGTAGGGAATGACCGGCCGGGGATCGTGCGTGACATCACCCGCTTGCTGGCGGACCTGGGGGTGAACCTTGAGCGGTTTACCACTGAGGTGCGGCCGGCGCCGATGAGCAGCGAGCCGCTGTTCCATGCCGATGCCTTGCTGGCATTGCCGTTGACCCTGTCGCTGGACGACTTGCAGCAGAAGCTGGAGAGCCTGGCGGACGACTTGATGGTGGAGTTGAAGCTGCGGCCGGAGGAGTAATCCGGGATTGCCGGCGAAAGGGCTGCAAAGCAGCCCCCCTGCGGTTATCCCGATATCACGGGGAAGGCCCTGTGGATAACCTGGGGGTGTACCTCTCCAGCCCAATAACTGCGCGCCTTCCACAGCTTTGCTCAAAAAATGCTCAAAAATCAGCAGCTTGTGCACAAAGTACGGGGACCAGGGTGTGGATAACCTTTGGAGATGTCTCTGCAGGCCAAGAATCACATGGCCTGCAGAGGTTTGTTTGTTTTTTGATCAGCTGCGCTTGCGCAAACTCAGCCACGCATCGACGCTGTAAATCGCCAAGCCCGCCCAGATGAACATGAACGCCACCAGGTTGCTCGATGACAGATGCTCATCGAACAGCAGCACCGCCTGCAGCAGCACCAGGGTCGGCGCCAGGTATTGCAGGAAGCCCAGTGTGGTGTACGGCAAGTGGCGCGCGGCCGCGTTGAAGCACACCAGCGGCACCAGTGTCACCGGCCCCGCGGCCATCAACCACAACGCTTCGCTGCTGGTGTAGAACGCGCCCTGGGCACTTGTCGCCGCCGGGTGCAGCAACAGCCAGCCAAGCGCCAGCGGTACCAGCATCCAGGTTTCCACCACCAGGCCCGGCAGTGCCGCCACCGGTGCCTGCTTGCGAATCAGCCCATAGAAGCCGAAGCTCAGTGCCAGCACCAGCGACACCCAGGGCAGGCTGCCCACCTGCCATACTTGCTGGGCTACACCCACGGCAGCCATGGCCACGGCCAGCCACTGCAGGCGGCGCAGGCGCTCGCCAAGAATCAGCATGCCCAGCAGCACATTGATCAGCGGGTTGATGTAGTAGCCCAGGCTGGCCTCGAGCATGCGCCCGTTGTTCACCGACCAGACGTAGGTCAGCCAGTTACCGGCGATCAGCGCCCCGCTCAGGGCGAGGATGCCCAGCCGGCGCGGATTGTTGCGCAGTTCACGCCACCAGCCGGGGTGTTTCCACACCAGTAGCAGCAGTGAGCCGAACAGTGCCGACCACAGTACCCGGTGGACAATGATCTCCACCGCCGGGACGCTCTGGATCGCCTTGAAGTACAGGGGGAACAGGCCCCAGATGATGTAGGCGCTGAGGCCCAGTAGGTACCCGCGACGCGGGTTTGCGGCGTGCATGCAGAATCCTTGCTTAGGTAGCTAAATAAAGCGCAGGGCTATTTCAGCACAGGTTGGCGAGTTGTGCTGGCACTTATGAAACGCGAAAACCAGGGCATGGCCCTGGTTTTCGCGTCAACGGCACGGGGAGTCTGGCCGTCAAATGCACACCCAACCGATCATTCCCGGTTTATGCGCGCCCTACGCGAATTGTCGCTAGCTTCAACGGATGCATAAAGAGCCAGGAATTTTTCAGCACTGACAAAGGGAATGGGCAGAATCAAACTGGCGTATTGAGGTACGAATTGCCCGTCATGGATCGCCACGATGACAATGTACTCATCGTCCGGCCTGGAAGGGTGTGGCGTGTAGATACCGTCGTCGATTGTGCCATTGCCGACACGCACATGCCATGAGGTTTGTTCCTTTGGTACTTGCTGCTCCGGCCTGCCATTGGGCTTCACCCAGAATTCAAGCTCCACACCTGCTTGCCCCTGCTTTGGCTTCAGCCAATAAGCGCCTTCCATTTCAACAGGCAAGAGTATATGGACGGTCTTGGTGAAAGTCTTACTGCTGACCACTACTTTATCAAGACGCAGTACCGAATCAACTTTGGGCATGCCTTCTTCCCACTCTGGCACCTGTTTGGGGGGGAGGTAGCGTTTGTTTACCTGACCTAGAGGGTCGGGGTCGGGCGCGTCGACCAGGTCACCCAGCCCTTCGACTTTCATGCTGATGTCATTTCTGTTCATTTCGCCAGCGACTATATCGGTATAGGCGTTCAGGTTTACGGTCGCGATGGAGGGGTAGATACTGATACTGGTTCGCAGAACGCTCACCAGTACATGAGAAACCGCACTGCCTATTTGAGCGCTAACGATGACCTTGATGTGACTGCCTTCGAATTGGTCGGCAGCGGGCGCGGAGTAAGTTCCGGTACTCGGGTGGATTGTGCCTGTAGGGTTGTCACCGTTGTAATCAGGGAGGTGACGTACGCTCCATGTTACGCCTCCGCTGGCGGCTTCGGTCTTGAAGGTTATGCTCCCGCCGGGCAGTACGCTGGTTTCACCGTTGTCGATCGGTTTGTCGTCGCTTCTGGTAATTGTGAGCTTGTTTCGCTCAGGCGCCAGTTGACCCAGGGCGGTCACGTCATTCGGCCAATGTGCCGACTCAAGGGTGACTTGCGAGTTGCGGAACAGTAGTGACGAAAGGATGAAGGTGTCTACTTCAGTACTTATACCGGCGAAGGAGTCATTTACACCAAACAGGAAGTCATCGAAGTTTTTCTTCAAGCGCTCTTCAATAAAGTCCCTGATATGTTGGTTTTTATCGTCAAGGGCCTCGTCCAGTTTGTCAGATACGTACCAGTTGAAGGACCCGCTTCCTCCAACTCGCGAAAGAACCAGTTTGTGTCGGCCTTCCTGGTCGTCTACTGAGAATTTATACTGGTGCTGGAAGTTCCAGACTGTGGTCAGTCTGCCGTCAGTTACGCCCGGATTTTCATCATAACCCCAGGTTACTCGTGCATATCTGTCGGTGGTTCCAATCCACTCAATGATCAGTCGGTCTTTATCGTGCTTTATCCTGAGCTTCTCTTTGGTATTACCCTCGGCGGGTGCGATATAGTCAAAGGCTTCCGCATGGAATCTGATGTAGTCCTGGCCGACTTTGCCGTAATTCATTTCGGCAATTTTGAATTTTCCAGCAGCTATGTATTCAATGTTATTCGAGGTGTTGATATGCATGGCTTTCCAGTCAAGCAGGCGAACAGACGAATCGCTAGACTTTAACTTCGGAATTATCAGGTTTGCTATAATGAAATTCGAGTGCAGCAGCACGTTGGCACTGAGGCCCTCCGGTAAAAGATAAGGGAGCTTTCTATTCTCGTCTGGCGGGCTAGCGTCATCACTGTCGAACCCTTCCAGTTCGACAAATAGAACGACAGCACCGTCGCCAAAGCCTTCCGTGTTTACACGTCCTGCTCCGGGGGCACCATGGGTACGTATTGCAAATCTATGTGGCTTTAGTGGAGAGTTCGCCAGATTCGAAAGCTGGCCCAATGTGTACTCGATTCGAGCCCTTTCCTCAGGCGCTTCAGCGTAGTCGTTAAAGAATCGACTGAAATGTTGCCCAAGTTTTTCGATTTCAAATGATGTTACGCCGCCATAAAAGTAATAGTTACTTTTGGTGATAAAGCTGAAATAGGCTCTACCCTCCTTGGAAACCTCTCCCCTATCACTTATCAAGTCGACGTCAAATACCAGAGACGGGCCATTGACAGGTGTTGCCTCCGCCAGTCGCGTAACCCGCCTGCGTGTGCTACCTATCGACTGGCTTAACTGAATCTGTTTGCCTCGCACACTTCGCATCATTAACTTGGCTTTGGAATTACTGAGGTCTGAATTCTCAAATGATAGCCTGGGTTCATCCAGGCAGAAATCCTGAAGCTGGTGATAGGAAAGGCCTGCTTCAATATCAACCTCGCTATTCATCGGGTCCAGAAACAGTCCGCCCGCATACCGCTCGATAAATTCTTGCTTCAATACATGGTTTGCAGTTTTTCGATCAAATGCCACAATTACCGGGTAGCCAAAATTCTTACGTACTTTGGCTAGTTCTTCCAGGAACTGTTCGAGCGACTGTTTTGTAGAGCTGTTCATGAGTTTCTCGCTTGGAAGGGTTTATGAGTTCGAGCGCTATCGCCATGGAATATTGTGATTGGCCATGGTTCACTGGGTTTTGGTGCTCGCATTAATTGCGGTGCCGGGTCGAACTTAATGCTTGAAGTGGACTTTATTGTGATGGAGGGATTTGGCCGGAAGCATGCGCCCGATCAGTACGCCACGGTTTGCTTTATTCATTGCTGAAAATCCCGCATTGCCTCGGGAGTTTTTTTACACCCAGCCTCCCGCCTTGCCTACTGGCAAAAATGCTAGGTTCAGCATGTAAGGAAGTTGCGGGAGAGGGCCGACATTTGCGTTTGCCGGCTTGCGCGATGGGGTGTCTGCCAGGTCGATTCTTTCTGACGCAGAACTTAGAACAACTTCAACGGCGGCTCATCCAGCGCGGCCATCTGTTCGCGCAGGGCAAGAATCTGGTCACCCCAGTAGCGCGGTTGGCCGAACCAAGGGAAGCTGGGCGGGAACGCCGGGTCGTCCCAGCGCCGTGCCAGCCAGGCGCTGTAGTGCAGCTGGCGCAGGGCGCGCAGGGGTTCGATCAGCGCCAGTTCGCGCGGGTCGAAGTCGTGGAATTCGTTATAGCCGTCGATCAGCTCGGCCAGTTGCCCCAGGCGCTCCTCGCGGCTGCCGGCCAGCATCATCCACAGGTCCTGCACCGCCGGGCCCATGCGGCAGTCGTCGAGGTCGACCACGTGGTACACCTCGTCGCGGTGCATCAGGTTGCCGGGGTGCAGGTCGCCGTGCAGGCGAATGAGCTGGTGCGGCGTGCGGGCATAGATGTCCTCCACCCGCTTGAGCAGGTCGCGCGCCACCGATTCGAAAGCCGGCAGCAGCTCGCGGGGGACAAAATCGCCTTCCAGCAAGGTATTCAGCGAGGCGTGGCCGAAGTTGTCCACAGCCAGCGCCTCGCGGTGCTGGAATGGTTTGCTGGCGCCGACGGCATGCAGGCGGCCGAGCAACTGGCCGAGGCGGTAGAGCTGGTCGAGGTTGCCTGGCTCCGGGGCGTGGCCGCCGCGGCGGGGGAACAGGGTGAAGCGAAAGCCCCGGTGTTCGAACAGGGTGCGGCCGTCGTGCTGCATTGGCGCAACCACCGGCACTTCGCAGTCGGCCAGTTCGGCTGTGAAGGCGTGTTCTTCGAGGATGGCCGCATCGCTCCAGCGGCCTGGGCGGTAGAACTTGGCGATCAGCGGTTGCGCGCCCTCGATGCCCACCTGGTAGACGCGGTTCTCGTAGCTGTTCAGCGCCAGCACCCGGGCATCGCTGAGAAAGCCCAGGCTTTCCACTGCGTCCAGGACCAGGTCAGGGGTGAGGGTGTCGAAGGGGTGGGACATGGTGGCTCCGGGGATAGGCGGCGTGGGGGCCATGGTAACGCGTTATGCCTGTACCGGCCTCTTCGCGGGTAAACCCGCTCCCACATGGACGGCGCAGCCGCCAGGGAAACGATGCACCTGTGGGAGCGGGTTTACCCGCGAACCGCGCAAAGCGCGGCCAGGCTATGCAGGAATCCCAAGCAATACATAGGAGGGATGAAACTGAACCCGCACCGAACTGCCAGCTGCCACCTGCTGCCCAGCCAACCAATCCGCCTCGGCAAACGCACACAACGTCTGCCCATTCCCCAACGCCAACCTGACCTCACCAGGCCCATCAGCCTCCGCCAGCACCTCCTCCACCGTCGCCCGCAGGCAATTACTCCCCGCTTCGGCCTCTTCCTCGTCGGCCAACAACCTCACCCACCCCGCCTTGAGCAGCGCCACCACCATCGTGCCCAGGGTCAGCTCAAGCCGCGCGGTGCTGTCGGGGGTGATCAACGCCTCGATCTCCAGCCCACCGCCCAACGCCAGGCTGACACGATCATGCCGACCCTCACGACGCAGGCCGCTGACCTGGCCCTGCAACTGGTTGCGCGCGCTGGTACGCAGCATCAGCCGACCGAGCAGGTCGAGGTCACTGGACTCTTCCGCTGCTTCGAGGATTTGCGCCTGCAGGACCTGCAGCCTCTGATACAGACGCAGTACTCGCTCGCCTTCCGTTGACAGGCGGGCACCACCGCCGCCACGCCCGCCGGTGCTGCGCTCGACCAAGGGCTGGCGAGCCAGATTGTTGAGTTCGTCAATGGCGTCCCAGGCAGCCTTGTAGCTGATGCCCGCGGCCTTGGCGGCGCGGGTGATCGACCCTTCTTCGGCAATGTGCTGCAGCAGCGCAATGCGCTGGGGCCGGCGGGCGATGTGCTGGGTGAGGAGGGGGGGCAGGGACATGGGCATTCAGTCTTGTGGGGCCTGAGGATGGATAGTGTGTAGGAGCAACTGTCTTGCTCAAAATTTAAATGTACATGCGCTCACTCTGGGAGCTGGCTTGCCGGCGAAGAGGCCCTTGAAATCACAGATGACCCGGCTTGGGCGTACGCGCCAGGCAGTACACATCCACCCGCTGCGCCCCGGCCTTGCGCAGCACCTGGGCAATGGCTTGGGCTGTGGTACCGGTGGTCAGCACGTCATCGACAATGGCGACGTGCTTGCCCGTCAACTCGCCCGTGACCGCAAACGCCTGGCGTAGGTTGCGTCGCCTGGCCTTGGCATCCAGTTGTTGCTGCGCAGGCGTCTCTCGTGTGCGCAGCAACAACCGCTCGTCGCAACGTACCCCCACGTGCGTCGACAGCCAGCGTCCGAGCATCCCCGCCTGGTTGAACCCCCGCTCCCGTAGTCGACCTTTGGCCAAGGGCACAGGCAACAACAGGTCGGGGCGCGGCAGCCCTTCGGCAAAGCGGTGCAACAGCCCATGCCCGAGCAATTCGGCCATCAGGCGGCCCAAAGGCCACTGGCGGTTGTGCTTGAAACGGCTGATCAGCGTGTCCACCGGAAAGCCGAAATGCCACAGTGCAATCACCTGCTCGAAGGCCGGTGCGCGGCGGCAGCACGGGACGCAGGTCAGGCCGGCCATGGGCAACGGCAGGGCGCAGCGCAGGCACTGGTCGCCCAGCCAGGGCAGTTCCTGCTCGCAGGCGATGCACAGCGGGTAGGGCTGATCGGCAGGCTCATCGCACAGCAAGCACGTTTGATTAATAAGTGAGCACTTGTAAACCAGTCTTTTCAGCTGTGGTTGACAGTTCATAGGCCTTCCATGACTATGCGAGCTATCCGTGATGCGCTGGCGGGCTTTCCTGTCCCGGCGCCAGCTTCAGCCTAAACAAGGAAACGCCAATGAGCGCCAGCACAACTGCAACAACACGTCACGACTGGTCCCTGGCCGAGGTCAAGGCGCTGTTCCAGCAACCGTTCAATGACCTGCTGTTCCAGGCGCAAACCGTGCACCGCGCGCATTTCGACCCGAACCGCGTTCAGGTTTCGACCCTGCTGTCGATCAAGACCGGCGCCTGCCCGGAAGATTGCAAATATTGTCCACAGTCCGGTCACTACAACACTGGGCTGGAAAAACAGAAGCTGATGGAAGTGCAGAAGGTGCTGGAAGAAGCTGCCCGCGCCAAAGCCATCGGTTCTACCCGCTTCTGCATGGGTGCGGCGTGGAAGCACCCGTCGGCCAAAGACATGCCCTACGTGCTGGAGATGGTCAAAGGCGTGAAAGCCATGGGCCTGGAAACCTGCATGACCCTCGGCAAGCTCGACCAGGAGCAGACCAAGGCTCTGGCCCAGGCCGGCCTGGACTACTACAACCACAACCTCGACACTTCGCCGGAGTTCTACGGCAGCATCATCACCACCCGCACCTACAGCGAGCGCCTGCAGACCCTGGCCTACGTGCGCGATGCCGGGATGAAGATCTGCTCCGGCGGCATCCTTGGCATGGGCGAGTCGCTGGACGACCGCGCCGGCCTGCTGATCCAGCTGGCCAACTTGCCCGAGCACCCGGAGTCGGTGCCGATCAACATGCTGGTCAAGGTGGCCGGCACGCCGCTGGCCGAGGAAGAGGACGTCGACCCGTTCGACTTCATTCGCATGCTGGCCGTGGCCCGTATCCTCATGCCCAAGTCGCACGTGCGCCTGTCCGCCGGCCGTGAGCAGATGAACGAGCAGATGCAGGCCCTGGCCTTCATGGCGGGCGCCAACTCGATCTTCTACGGTGAAAAGCTGCTGACCACTGCCAACCCGCAGGCCGACAAGGACATGCAGCTGTTCGCACGCCTGGGCATCAAGCCCGAAGCGCGTGAAGAGCACGCCGACGAAGTGCACCAGGCGGCGATCGAGCAGGCGCTGGTCGAACAGCGCAGCAGCGAGATGTTCTACAACGCCGCGACGGCCTGAGATGGCCTTCGACCTGGCGGCGCGTCTGGCCGAACGGCGTGCTGCAGACCTGTATCGGCAGCGGCCATTGCTGGAAAGCCCGCAGGGGCCGGAAGTAGTGGTCGATGGCCAGCGCTTGCTGGCCTTCTGCAGCAATGACTACCTGGGCCTGGCCAACCACCCTGAAGTAGTCGCTGCCTGGCAGGCCGGCGCCGAGCGTTGGGGTGTCGGTGGCGGTGCCTCGCACCTGGTGATCGGCCACAGTACGCCGCACCATCAGGTGGAAGAGGCCTTGGCCGAGCTCACCGGGCGCCCGCGTGCGTTGCTGTTCTCCACAGGCTATATGGCCAACCTGGGCGCCATCACCGCGCTGGTGGGGCAGGGGGACACGGTGCTTCAGGACCGTTTGAACCACGCTTCGCTGCTGGATGGCGGGCTGCTCAGCGGCGCCCGTTTCAACCGCTACCTGCACAACGACCCGGCCAGCCTGGCCAGTCGCCTGGACAAGGCCGTCGGCAATACGCTGGTGGTGACCGACGGCGTGTTCAGCATGGATGGCGACCTGGCCGACTTGCCGGCGCTGGCCGCTGTCGCCCGCGCCCGCGGCGCCTGGTTGATGGTCGACGATGCTCATGGCCTGGGTACCCTCGGCACCCGGGGCGGCGGTATTGTCGAGCACTTTGGTCTGGGCGTGGATGACGTGCCGGTGCTGATCGGTACGTTGGGCAAGGCCTGCGGTACCGCTGGCGCCTTTGTGGCCGGCAGCGAAGAGCTGATCGAAGCGCTGGTGCAGTTCGCCCGCCCGTACATCTACACCACCAGCCAGCCACCGGCCCTGGCCTGTGCCACGCTCAAGAGCCTGGAACTGCTACGCCGTGAGACCTGGCGCCGCGAGCATCTGGCAGCGCTGATCCGCCAGTTCCGGGAAGGCGCGCAGCAGATCGGCCTGGTATTGATGGACAGCCCGACACCGATCCAGCCAATCGTCATCGGCGACAGCGCGCAGGCCCTGCGCCTGTCACGCATGCTGCGTGAGCGCGGCTTGCTGGTTACGGCCATCCGCCCGCCCACCGTGCCAGCGGGCAGCGCGCGCCTGCGGGTGACATTGAGCGCGGCGCACAGCGAGGCGCAGGTGCAGCTATTGTTGAATGCATTGGCCGAGTGTTATCCACAGTTGGAGAGCGCCGATGCGTAATCGACTTGTTCTGTTGCCTGGCTGGGGCCTGGGCACTGCTTCCCTGGAGCCGCTGGCCGCCAGCCTGCGTGCCCAGGACGCCCGCCTGCAGGTGGAGCTGATGCCCTTGCCGGAACTGCCCCACAGCGATGTGCAGGCCTGGGTCGACCACCTCGACCGCAAGCTGCCGAGCGATGTCTGGCTGGGCGGCTGGTCGCTCGGCGGCATGCTGGCCAGCGCCCTGGCGCACAAGCGCGGCGACCATTGCTGCGGCCTGCTGACCCTGGCCAGCAACCCTAGTTTCGTAGCTCGCCCGGACTGGCCCCACGGCATGGCCGAAGACACCTTCGGCACCTTCCTCGACGGCTGCCGCAACCATACCCAGGTCACCCTCAAGCGCTTCCGCACACTGTGCAGCGATGGCGCCCTGCAACCCCGCACATTGTTACGCCAGCTGGGTGTCGGCGTACCGGATACCGACCCGCTGTACCTGGCCACCGGCCTGGAAGTGCTGGCCAGGCTGGACACCCGCGAAGCCCTGCAGGCCTACGGTGGCCCACAGCTGCACCTGTTCGCCGGCAGCGACGCGCTGGTGCCGGCCGAGGCGGCAAAAGCGCTGAGCGAGCTGCTGCCCGATGTGGAGGTGGGCCTGGTCGAAGACAGTTCCCACGCGTTCCTGCTGGAGTATCCGCAGGAACTGGCGGCGGGCATCAAGAGTTTCCTGCATGAGAGTGGCGATGACTGACCTTTCCCGTCCGACCCTGCCCGGCGCGCTGCCCGACAAGCGCCAGGTGGCGGCCTCGTTCTCCCGCGCCGCGGCCAGCTACGACAGCGTGGCAGCCTTGCAGCGTGCGGTGGGTTCGCACCTGCTGGAGCAGTTGCCGGAAGGCTTGCAGCCGTCACGCTGGCTGGATCTGGGCAGCGGCACCGGTCATTTCAGCCGGGCGCTGGCCGAGCGGTTCACCCAGGCCAGCGGCGTGGCGGTGGATATCGCCGAGGGCATGTTGTGCCATGCTCGCAACGAACAGGGCGGGGCGCACTATCATGTGGCCGGTGATGCCGAGCGTTTGCCACTGCGTGATGCCAGCGTCGACCTGGTGTTTACCAGCCTGGCCGTGCAGTGGT
Source organism: Pseudomonas sp. NPDC096925 (assembly GCF_044762545.1). Taxonomy (NCBI): domain Bacteria; kingdom Pseudomonadati; phylum Pseudomonadota; class Gammaproteobacteria; order Pseudomonadales; family Pseudomonadaceae; genus Pseudomonas; species Pseudomonas sp. NPDC096925. The sequence goes on from NZ_JBIWEM010000008.1 coordinate 242,597, forward strand.
GCGACCAGTTCGCAAGCGTGCTGGCAGAAGTGCTGCGAGTACTGCGCCCGGGCGGCGTGCTGGCCTTCAGCAGCCTGTGTGTGGGTACCCTCGATGAACTGCGCGCCAGTTGGCAGGCGGTGGATGGCCTGGTGCACGTGAACCGCTTCCGCCGTTTCGAGGACTATCAGCGTCTGTGCGCCGCCAGCGGCTTCGAACAGCTTGGGCTGCAGCGCTGCCCGCACGTGCTGCACTACCCGGATGTGCGCAGCCTGACCCATGAACTCAAGGCCCTCGGTGCCCACAACCTGAACCCTGGCCGGCCTTCCGGGCTTACCGGCCGGGCCCGCATGCAGGGCCTGCTGCAGGCCTATGAGGCATTTCGCCAGCCCGAGGGGCTGCCAGCCACCTACCAGGTGGTCTATGGTGTGTTGCGCAAGCCACAGGCGTAAGGGGAGCGAGATGAGTCAGGCCTATTTCATTGCCGGTACCGATACCGATGTTGGCAAGACCACCATCGCTGCCGGGCTGTTGCATGCGGCACGGTCGCAAGGCTTGAGCACGCTGGGGGCCAAGCCGGTGGCCTCCGGGTGCACGATGACGCCGAAAGGCTTGCGCAACAGCGACGCTCAGGCGTTGATCGATGAAAGCTCGATCAAGCTGCCCTACGAGCAGGTCAACCCGTTTGCTTTCGAGCCGGCCATCGCACCGCACGTGGCGGCGCGCGAGGCCGGGGTGACGCTTGCCGTGCCGGAGCTGCTGGCGGCGATGCGCAATGTGCTGCAACAAAATGCCGACTTCACCCTGATCGAGGGGGCCGGTGGCTGGCGCGTGCCATTGTCGGGACAAGCCAACTTGTCCGACCTGGCCATTGCCCTCAAGCTGCCGGTGATCCTGGTGGTGGGGGTGCGGCTGGGGTGCATCAGCCACGCCTTGCTCAGCGCCGAGGCGATTGCCCGTGACGGGCTGCAACTGGCGGGGTGGGTGGCAAACATCATCGAGCCGCGTACTTCGCGCCTGGAAGAGAACCTGGCCAGCCTGGCCGAACGCTTGCCGGCGCCTTGCCTGGGGCGGGTGCCCAAGTTGAAGCAGGCCAGTGCCGACATGGTGGCTGAACACCTTCAGCTGGATCTGCTGGATTAGCCGTTTCCAGGCCTGGCCCTTTCGCGGGTAAACCCGCTCCCACAGGTACTGCACAAGTCTCAGAAAACATGGAGATCCTGTGGGAGCGGGTTTACCCGCGAAGAGGCCGGTGCAGGAATACCCATGGCCTATCAACTGGCACCGGGCCATTAGGGATTTAAACGGGCCTTTTCGCCCCGGGCCTGTTTTAATTGGCCCTGTTCGTCATCCAGCGTCAATGGAGTCCTGACATGGAAATCACCGGTAGCTCCGCCTATTACGCGGGCCTGAGCGCAATCCAGACCGGCCAGAACCGCGTCGATCAGGCCGCCAGCCAGATCGCCAATACCACCGCCGAACGTACCGCCACCAGCCAGTCCAGCGATTTTCAGGCCGAACGCCTGCGCGCGGTCGACCGCAGCCAGCAGATGGACCTGGCCACCAGCACCGTGCAGCTGGCGGTGGGCAAGCTTGAAGTCGAGCTTGGCGCAAAGGTAGTCAAGGCATCCGACGAAATGCTCGGCCGGATCATCGACACCTACGCCTGATACGGCGGCTCTCCCGAACCTGTCGCTATCCCTGTGGGAGCGGGTTTACCCGCGAATGCGTCCGCCCGGACACTTCTGTTTTCCGGGCTGGTCCATTCGCGGGTAAACCCGCTCCCACAGGTGTATGTATCATGGCTTGTCAGTTTTGCCATTTTTCGTGGCGTAAATGGCACCATAGTCCATCCTTGACATCAGGCGGAGCTAAACGTAAGTTTCAAACAACTGTTTGATCGACGACCGCCAAGCGCGGGTCACCTCCACAGAACTCACCTAGAGGTTCATCGCAATGCCTGATTACAAAGCCCCCTTGCGTGATATCCGCTTCGTTCGCGACGAGCTGCTCGGCTATGAGGCGCACTATCAGAGCCTGCCGGGTTGCCAGGACGCCACGCCCGACATGGTCGATGCGATCCTCGAAGAAGGCGCGAAGTTCTGTGAGCAGGTGCTGTCGCCGTTGAACCGCGTGGGTGACCAGGAAGGCTGCACCTGGAGCGAATCGGGCGTGAAAACCCCGACCGGCTTCAAAGAGGCCTACCAGCAGTTCGTCGAAGGTGGCTGGCCGAGCCTGGCGCATGACGTCGAGCACGGCGGCCAGGGCCTGCCAGAGTCGCTGGGCCTGGCCCTGAGCGAAATGGTCGGCGGTTCGAACTGGTCGTGGGGCATGTACCCGGGCCTGTCGCACGGTGCGATGAACACCATCTCGGCGCACGGCACCGCCGAGCAGCAGCACACCTACCTGACCAAGCTGGTATCCGGCGAGTGGACCGGCACCATGTGCCTGACCGAGCCACACTGCGGTACCGACCTGGGCATGCTGCGCACCAAGGCCGAGCCACAGGCCGACGGCAGCTACAAGGTGTCGGGCACCAAGATCTTCATTTCGGCCGGTGAGCACGACATGGCCGACAACATTGTCCATATCGTCCTGGCCCGCCTGCCGGACGCACCGGCCGGCACCAAGGGCATCTCGCTGTTCATCGTGCCGAAGTTCCTGCCCAACGCCGAAGGCGGCGTGGGCGAGCGCAACGGCGTGAGCTGCGGCTCGATCGAACACAAGATGGGTATCCACGGCAACGCCACCTGCGTGATGAACTTCGACGGCGCCACCGGCTACCTGATCGGCCCGGCCAACAAAGGCCTGAACTGCATGTTCACCTTCATGAACACCGCTCGCCTGGGCACTGCGCTGCAAGGCCTGGCCCACGCCGAGGTAGCCTTCCAGGGTGGCCTGAAGTACGCCCGTGAGCGCCTGCAGATGCGCTCCCTGACTGGCCCGAAAGCACCGGACAAGGCCGCTGACCCGATCATCGTCCACCCGGACGTGCGTCGCATGCTGCTGACCATGAAGGCTTTCGCCGAAGGCAACCGCGCGATGGTGTACTTCACTGCCAAGCAGGTGGACATCGTCAAGTACAGCCAGGATGAAGAAGAGCGCAAGAAGGCCGATGCCCTGCTGGCGTTCCTGACCCCGATCGCCAAGGCGTTCATGACCGAAGTCGGCTTCGAAGCCGCCAACCACGGCGTGCAGATCTACGGCGGCCATGGCTTCATCGCCGAGTGGGGCATGGAGCAGAACGTGCGCGACAGCCGCATTTCCATGCTGTACGAAGGCACCACCGGTATCCAGGCCCTGGACCTGCTCGGCCGCAAGGTGCTGATGACCCAGGGCGAAGCGCTGAAGGGCTTTACCAAGATCGTGCACAAGTTCTGCCAGGCGCAGGAAGGCAACGAGGCGGTCAAAGAGTTCGTCGAACCGCTGGCAGCGCTGAACAAGGAGTGGGGCGAGCTGACCATGAAAGTGGGCATGGCCGCCATGAAGGACCGTGAAGAAGTGGGTGCGGCCTCGGTCGATTACCTGATGTATTCCGGCTACGCCTGCCTGGCCTACTTCTGGGCCGACATCGCCCGCCTGGCGGCCGAGAAACTGGCTGCCGGTACCAGCGAAGAGGCGTTCTACACCGCCAAGCTGCAGACCGCGCGCTTCTACTTCCAGCGCATCCTGCCGCGTACCCGTACCCATGTGGCGACCATGCTGTCGGGTGCCAACAACCTGATGGCGATGGACGAAGAGAACTTCGGCCTGTCGTACTGATCCTACCGCTGTACGCGAAACCCGCCTGCCTTCACCGGCAGGCGGGTTTTTTGCATTCTGGGGTGGGCACAATTCCCGTGTTTTACACGATCATTGTGGGAGCGGGTTTACCCGCGAAGAATGCGACACGGTATATGGCACCGGCTTTGCCGGTGTTCGCGGGTAAACCCGCTCCCACACTGATCGCGTGCAACCCGGAATTTCGTGTTCACTCCATCCGCATATTCAACTGTTCATGTGCACTGCCGATGAAGTAAGGGCACAATGCCATTATTGATCTGCCGGGTCGGAGATTACCCTTGTTTCGTCTTAACGCTGTTCGCGCAAGCCACTTCCTGCCGTCGCTGTTCTTGTTGCTGGCAGGGCTCGCCGCAGCCTATGTGAGAGACCTCAGTGTCTTTTTCACATCGCTGTTCAATGTCCTGCCTACCTTGGTCCTGCTGCTGGGCGGCGCCTATTGCGCGGTGTACCGCCGCCAGCGCGAGCTGTTCCTGATGCTCACGGTGTATATCGCCTACTTCCTGCTCGATACCCAGACCGACTTCTACCGTGACCATGGCCGCGTGCGCGAAGACGCGGCGGTGATCTTCCACTTGGTGTGCCTGCTGCTGCCCGCCCTGTTCGGGTTGTATGGTGCCTGGCAGGAGCGCACCCATCTGCTGCAGGACCTGGTCGCCCGTGGCGCCGTGCTGTTTGCCGTCGGCAGCGTGGCGGTGGCCCTGGAGCAAAGCTACCCCGAGGCGTTGCTGACCTGGTTGGCGGAAATCCGCTGGCCAACCTTGCACGGCCAATGGATGAGCCTGATCCAGATGGTCTACCCACTGTTCCTCGGCGTGTTCATCCTGCTGGTGGTGCAATACCTGCGCGCGCCACGGCCGCTGCACGCAGCGTTGATCACAGGGCTGCTGGGCATCTTCTGGATGCTGCCGCAAACCTTCATCCTGCCGTTCACCCTGAACATCATGTGCAGCCAGGTAATGCTGATGATCGCTGCGGCGGTGGCGCACGAGGCCTACCAGATGGCCTTCCGCGACGAGCTGACCGGCCTGCCGGGGCGCCGTGCGCTGAACGAGCGCATGCAGCGCCTGGGCCGCAACTATGTGATCGCCATGACCGATGTCGACCACTTCAAGAAATTCAACGACACCCACGGCCACGATGTGGGCGATCAGGTGCTGCGCCTGGTCGCCAGCCGCCTGTCCAAGGTCACCGGCGGTGGTCGGGCCTACCGCTATGGCGGCGAGGAGTTCGCCCTGGTGTTTGCCGGCAAGACCGCCGAGGAATGTGTGCCGCATGTGGAAGCCGTGCGCGAAGTGATCGCCAACTACGTGATGCACCTGCGCGACCAGCACAACCGCCCGCAGGACGATACCACCGGGCGCCAGCGGCGAGCGGGTAGCAGTGGCGGCACGGTATCGGTCACCATCAGCATTGGCGTGGCCGAGCGCCAGACCGATCATCGTAACCCCGAGGCCGTGTTGAAATCCGCCGACCAGGCGCTGTACAGCGCCAAGGGCGCGGGGCGCAATTGTGTCATGGTACATGGGCAACAATCGCAGCGTGGGGCAGTGCGCACGGCGTGACCGGAATAGACTATATAGTCTAGTGATGACCCTATGTCTCGTAAAAGTTGTTCGGTTACACTGCCTGTAACCCAGTGTCGCGGTTCCCCGAGACCGCCCCGACCCGACTAGCGAGAGGTTGTCATGGCTGAATATAAAGCGCCCCTGCGCGACATGCGCTTCGTACTGAATGAAGTCTTCAACGTGGCCGAGCAGTGGGCGCAGTTGCCCGGGCTGGGCGAGGTTGTCGATGCCGACACGGCCATGGCGGTGCTGGAAGAAGCCGGCAAGGTCACTGCCAGGTCCATTGCGCCGCTCAGCCGCGCTGCGGATGAAGAGGGCTGCCACTGGGACAACGGCGCGGTACGCACACCGGCCGGTTTCATCGAGGCCTACAACACCTACGCCGAAGGCGGTTGGGTAGGCGTGGGCGGCGATCCGCTGTTTGGCGGCATGGGCATGCCCAAGGTCATTTCGGCCCAGGTCGAGGAAATGGTCAACGCCTCCAGCCTGTCCTTCGGCCTGTATCCGATGCTGACCGCCGGCGCCTGCCTGTCGATCAATGCCCACGCCAGTGAAGCGCTGAAGGAAAAGTACCTGCCGAACATGTACGCCGGCGTGTGGGCCGGTTCCATGTGCCTGACCGAGCCGCACGCCGGTACCGACCTGGGCATCATCCGCACCAAGGCCGAGCCCCAGGCCGACGGCAGCTACAAGGTCAGCGGCACCAAGATCTTCATCACCGGCGGCGAGCACGACCTGACCGAGAACATCATCCACCTGGTGCTGGCCAAGCTGCCGGACGCACCGGCGGGGCCGAAAGGCATTTCGCTGTTCCTGGTGCCGAAGTTCCTGGTTAACGAAGACGGCAGCCTGGGCGCACGCAACCCGGCCACCTGTGGCTCGATCGAGCACAAGATGGGTATCCAGGCTTCGGCCACTTGCGTGATGAACTTCGACGAAGCGGTCGGCTACATCGTCGGTGAGCCGAACAAGGGCCTGGCGGCCATGTTCACCATGATGAACTACGAGCGCCTGGGCGTTGGTATCCAGGGCCTGGCCTCGGCCGAGCGCTCCTACCAGAACGCCGTTGAGTACGCCCGCGACCGCCTGCAGAGCCGTGCCCCAACCGGGCCGCAAGCCAAGGACAAGGTCGCTGACCCGATCATCGTCCACCCGGACGTGCGCCGCATGCTGCTGACCATGAAGGCGCTGATCGAGGGTGGCCGCGCCTTCTCCAGCTACGTGGCCATGCAACTGGACAGTGCCAAGTTCAGCGAAGATGCCAGCGTGCGCAAGCGCAGCGAAGAGCTGGTGGCACTGCTGACGCCGGTGGCCAAGGCCTTCCTCACCGACCTGGGCCTGGAGTGCGCGGTGCACGGCCAGCAGGTGTTCGGCGGGCATGGTTACATTCGCGAGTGGGGCCAGGAGCAACTGGTGCGCGATGTGCGCATTACGCAGATCTACGAGGGCACCAACGGCATCCAGGCCCTCGACCTGATGGGGCGCAAGGTGGTGGCCAGCGGTGGTGCGTACTATCGGCTGTTCTCCGACGAGATTCGCCAGTTCATTACCAGCGCGGGTAGCGAACTGGATGAGTTTGCCAAGCCGTTGGCGGCCAGCCTCGACCAGCTCGACGGGTTGACCGAGTGGGTACTGGAACAAGCCAAGGGCAACCCGAATGAAATTGGCGCGGCTTCGGTCGAATACCTGCATGCCTTTGGTTATGTTGCCTATGGCTACATGTGGGCACTGATGGCGCGGGCGGCCAAGGCGGGTGAGGGGGACGAGGCGTTCTACTCGGGCAAGCTGGGTACGGCGCGGTTCTACTTTGCGCGGTTGCTGCCGCGGGTGGATTCGCTGGTGGCCTCGGTGAAAGCGGGGAGTGAGTCGCTGTACCTGCTGGATGCCGAGCAGTTCTGACGGATTTTGGGGCCGCAAAGCGGCCCCAATTCCAGGCACATCTGGAAGTGAATCCTCCTGTGTAAGCTTTTTCCTACACAACGTGGTGACTTTTCACCACTGTTCTCAGATTGGATCCACGGTTAATCTTTACCACATGGACGTTGCGCAGGAAGCGCAAAGGACAGATCAAGGATGACGACGAAGGACACCTGCCAGGATGGCGGGGCGATACGGATGTCACAGGGAAACAGTCTGGAAAACCCCGCTTCGGCGGGGTTTTCTTTGTGCGCGTGTTTTTTCAGCCCAGCACATCCAGCGGCGATGCGCCCAACAGGCGAGCGTCCGTCTCTTCCTCCAGCAGCGTGCGCAGCAGCTCCACAGAGGCCTGCTGGCGCTGGGCATCGCGGAATACCAGGCCAACCTTCAGCGGTACCCGCGGCTCGCTCAATGGCTTCCACAGCAGCCCCTGATCATCCTCGGCGGCCTCCTTGGCCCGCCCCGGCAGGATGGTGGCCAGCGCGGTATGGGCCAGGCTGTCGAGAATCCCCGCCATGTTGTTCATCTCGGCCTGCACCTGCGGCCGACGCCCCTGGCTGGCCAGCTGTGCCTGCCAGATCTGGCGGATCTGGAATTCCTCGCCCAGCATCAGCATGGGCAGCTCGGCGGCCTGGCGGATGGATACCTTCTTGAAGTCCTTCAGCGGGTGGGTAGCGGGGATGACCAGTTGCAGCTCGTCTTCGTACAGCAGCAGGCCATGCAGCCCCGGCTGACGTGGCGGCAGGTAGCTGATACCGATGTCCAGGCTGCCGTTGAGCAGGCGCCGTTCGATCTCCAGCCCCGACAATTCGTAGATCTGCACCACGAGGTGCGGCTGTGCCCTGCGCAGGCGTTCCAGCAACTGCGGCACCAGGCTCGGCCGCACGGTCTGCAGCACGCCGATGGCCAGTGTACGCAGGGACTGGCCCTTGAAGTTGCGCATGGCCTCGTGGGCGCGCTGCAGGCCGTCGAGCAGCGGTAGGGCATGGTTGTACAGGGTATGAGCGGCCAGGGTCGGCAGCAGGCGTTTGTTGCTGCGCTCGAACAGGCTCAGGTCGAGGCTGTGTTCCAGCTGGCGGATCTGCTGGGAAAGCGCCGGCTGGGACAGCGACAGGCGCTCGGCGGCGCGGCCCACGTGGCCTTCTTCATACACCGCGACGAAATAACGCAGTTGGCGGAAATCCATAAGTAACACTTATCGAAAATGCTGGAAAAACGAAATGGTCGAAAACCCTCGCGAGGCCTAGTCTATCGCCGTATTCCAGCGGGTTACAGCGATCAATCGATCGATTGTTACCCCGGATGAAAAACACTTTTGATAGGCAAGGCAAAATATCGAGTGCCGGCACCCAGACCGCACCGTGGCCGCCCTTTACCGTGATTGGTTGGAGCCCTGATGAACCTGTTCAACCTGCGCCGCCCGGCCCCTGCCGCCGTCGCCGAGCCCAAGCGTGCGCCGGTGATCGTGCCGGAAGCGCCGCAGCTGTCGCGTGAGCGCCTGATGTCCAGCACCGAACGCGCAGCGCAAGTGTTCGTGCGTGGCCAGGGCTCCTGGTTGTGGGACAACGAAGGGCACGCCTACCTGGACTTCACCCAGGGCGGTGCGGTCAACAGCCTGGGGCACAGCCCCAGCGTGCTGGTGAAAGCGCTGGGCAACCAGGCCCAGGCGCTGATCAACCCGGGCTCGGGCTACCACAGCCGTGGCCTGCTGGGGCTGGTCAACCGCCTGTGCCAGAGCACCGGCAGCGACCAGGCCTACCTGCTCAACAGCGGTGCCGAAGCCTGCGAAGGCGCGATCAAGCTGGCGCGCAAGTGGGGCCAGCTGCACCGCAACGGCGCCTACCACATTATCACCGCCAGCCAGGCCTGCCATGGTCGCAGCCTGGGCGCGTTGTCGGCGTCCGACCCGCTGCCGTGCAACCGCTGCGAGCCGGGCCTGCCGGGCTTCAGCAAGGTGCCGTTCAACGACCTGGCGGCGCTGCACGCCGAGGTGGACTCGCGCACCGTGGCAATCATGCTCGAGCCGATCCAGGGCGAGGCGGGTGTCATCCCGGCCACGCAGGAGTACCTCAAGGGTGTGGAAACGCTGTGCCGCGAACTGGGCATCCTGCTGATCCTCGACGAGGTGCAGACCGGCATCGGCCGCTGTGGCGCGCTGCTGGCTGAAGAAATCTACGGCGTGCGCGCCGACATCATCACCCTGGGCAAGGGCCTGGGCGGTGGCGTGCCGCTGGCAGCCTTGCTGGCCCGGGGCACGGCGTGCTGCGCCGAGCCTGGCGAACTGGAAGGTAGCCACCATGGCAACGCGCTGATGTGCGCCGCCGGCCTGGCTGTGCTGGATACCGTGCTGGAGCCTGGTTTCTTCGCCCAGGTGCAGGACAACGGCCGCCACCTGCGCGAAGGCCTGAGCCGGCTGGCCGGGCGTTACGGCCAGGGCGAAGTGCGCGGGCAAGGCCTGCTGTGGGCCCTGCAGCTGAAAGAAAACCTGGCCCGCGAGCTGGTGGCGGCGGCCCTGGACGAAGGCCTGCTGCTTAACGCACCGCAGGCGGATGTGGTGCGCTTTTCGCCGGCGTTGACCGTGAGCAAGGGCAACATCGACGAAATGCTGCTGCGCCTGGCCCGCGCCTTCGCCCGCCTGCACACCCGGCAGCAGGCCCGCCGGGAAGTACCGGCCTGATCCGAATTTTACGAACCGTCTGGCGTTCCTGCGCATCGCCCCTGGCCTGTTTCATTCGGCCCGGGGCGTTTTTTTTTGCCAGTGGAACCTCTGCCACGCGGGTCTAGTCTGTGAAGTAACCCCTTCAGGAGAGACTCGCATGGACTTCATTCGCATCATCATCGCCATCATCCTGCCGCCGCTCGGCGTGTTCCTGCAGGTGGGGTTTGGCGGGGCGTTCTGGCTGAATATCCTGCTGACCTTGCTGGGGTACATTCCGGGGATCGTGCATGCGGTGTATATCATCGCCAAGCGGTGACATTGCTGGGGCTGCTCTGCAAACACATAAATAATTGAGTTAGCAGGGCTCTGTGGGAGCGGGCGTGTCGAGGCGTCGAACCGCCGCGAACACCGGCGGAGCCGGTGCCATACACCGGGTTGGCCGTTTCGCGGGCGCGCCCGCTCCCACAAGGGAATGTGACACGCTCTCGAACATTGTTCCCTGTGCGACAGCGCAGCCCAAAATCTCAGCTCCCCAACACCCGGCAATAGAATTGCCATTCTTCTTCCAGCGCATGCGCCAGGTTCTCCGCCTTGCGGAACCCATGCCGCTCCCCGGCATAGAAGTGCCCTTCGGCCTCGATCCCGTTAGCCTGCAGCGCCGCCAGCATCGACCGCGTCTGCTCCGGCACTACCACTGCATCCAGCTCGCCCTGGAAGAAAATCACCGGCACCTTGATCTGCCCCGCATGCAGCAGCGGCGTACGCTGGCGATAGCGCTCGGCGTCCTGCAGCGGGTCGCCGATCAGCCAGTCCAGGTAGTCCCCTTCGAACTTGTGCGTGGCCCGGCCAAGGGCAAGCGGGTCGCTGACCCCGTACAGGCTGGCGCCCGCGCGGAACACATCATGGAACGCCAGGGCGCACAGGGTGGTGTAGCCCCCCGCACTACCGCCGCGGATGAACGCCTTGCGGCGGTCGATCAACCCACGTCCGGCCAGGTAATCTACCGCCGCGCAAGCATCGGCCACATCGCTTTCGCCCCAGCGCAGGTGCAGGGCCTGGCGGTATTCCCGGCCATAGCCGGTGCTGCCCCGGTAGTTGAGGTCGGCGACGGCGAAGCCGCGTTGGGTCCAGTACTGGATGCGCGGGTCGAGCACGGGATAACAGGCTGAGGTCGGGCCGCCATGGATGAACACCACCAGCGGTGCAGCCCCTTGCGACCGGGCGGCCGGGTAGAAGAAACCATGGGCGCGGTGACCGTCACTGCCATAGTGGATCGACTGCGGCAGGCTGATATGCGTTGCCGGCAGCACGTCGGCACCACCGGCCAACACGCTGACCTCGTGGTTGCTGCGGGTAATGGCGATGACCGCTGGCGGGCTGATCGGCGAGGCGGCAATGGCGTACAGGTGTTCGCCATCCATGGCCAGGCTGCGAAAGCGCGTGTAGGCGCTGGCGAAGCGCTCCAGGCGGCCATCGGTAGTACGCAGCCCCAGTTGCCCGAAGCCGTCTTCGCACCAGCTGGCCAGATAGCTTTGCGGCCCCAGCGCCAGCCAGGTACTGGCGCCCAGTTGCCAGGGCGCCGCAGCGTGGTCCGCGGGCTCGGCAGGCAGGGCCTGCCAGCGGCCATCGATCTCACCCCAGGGCTGCCAGAAGCCTTTGCGGTCGGACAGGCAGTAGAGTCGGCCTGCGCTATCGAAGCGCGGCTGTTGCAGCGATTCGTCAGCGCCGGCCACACATTGCGCCGGCCCCCAGTGGCCACTTGCATTACGTGTGCGGCACATCAGCCGGGTGACGGTCCAGGGTTGTGCCGGGCGGTCCCATTCGACCCACGCCAGGCGCTGGCCGTCGGCACTCACCGTAGGCGAGGCATAGAAGTCGGCACCTTCGGCGAGCACCTCGCGGGTATGTTCACCCAGGGCGACCAGACGATGCTCGACCCGTTCGCCATGCTGTTCCTCGACCGCCAGCACCAGGCCGTCGTGCCATTGCACATCGCCGTAGCGACAGCTGGGATCATCGGTCAGGGCACGTGGTGCCATACCTTCCAGGGCCTGGGTATAGACCTGCTGGTCCTTTTCGTTGACGAACAGCAGCCCGTCACCACCCAGGCAAAAACTGCCGCCGCCGTATTCGTACACCCGGCTACGCGCGCTGAAACCATCGGGGGTCAGGCAGCGGGCCTGCTGGCGCTGCCAGTGCCAGATACGGCAGGCGCCATCGGCTGGGCGGAATTCATTCCAGAACAACCCGGCGGCGCTGACCTTGATTTCTGCAAAGTCGGTGCCGGCGGCAACCGCCTGGGCCGCGCTGAACTCAGCCGCGGGCGATGACACGGGAGTTTCGTTCATTGCGGAAGGTCATCTGTTCAATGGCGAGCTGGGCGCTTTCCGCCTCCTCGCGGGCTTTGAGGATGATGCCGTGGTCGGCCGACTTGGCGCACACCGGGTCGGCGTTGCTGGCATCGCCGGTGAGCATGAAGGCCTGGCAGCGGCAGCCGCCGAAGTCCTTTTCTTTCTCGTCGCAGGAGCGGCAGGGTTCGGGCATCCACTCATAGCCACGGAAGCGGTTGAAGCCGAACGAGTCGTACCAGATGTGGTGCAGGTCGTGGTCGCGCACGTTGGGGAACTGCACCGGCAGCTGGCGCGCGCCGTGGCAGGGCAAGGCGGTGCCGTCCGGGGTGATGGTCAGGAACAGGCTGCCCCAGCCATTCATGCAGGCCTTGGGGCGCTCCTCGTAGTAGTCCGGGGTGACGAAGATCAGCTTGCACGGGTTGCCCTCGGCCTTGAGCTTGTCCCGGTATTCGTTGGTGATGCGTTCGGCCCGCTCAAGCTGTGCGCGGGTCGGCAGCAGGCCCAGGCGGTTGAGGTGAGCCCAGCCGTAGAACTGGCAGGTGGCGAGTTCGACGAAGTCGGCCTCCAGGGCGATGCACAGCTCGATGATGCGGTCGATCTTGTCGATGTTGTGCCGGTGGGTGACGAAGTTGAGCACCATCGGGTAGCCATGGGCCTTCACCGCACGGGCCATTTCCAGCTTCTGCGCAAAGGCCTTCTTCGAGCCGGCCAGCAGGTTGTTGACCTGTTCGTCGCTGGCCTGGAAGCTGATCTGGATATGGTCCAGGCCGGCCTTCTTGAAGTCGGCGATGCGCGCCTCGGTCAGGCCGATGCCCGAGGTGATCAGGTTGGTGTAGTAGCCCAGCCGGCGGGCCTCGCCGATCAGCTCGGCGAGGTCCTGGCGTACCAGCGGTTCGCCGCCGGAAAAGCCGATTTGCGCGGCACCCATTTCCCGGGCTTCGGCCATTACCTTGAACCACTGTGCGGTGCTCAGCTCCTGGCCCTGGGCGGCGAAGTCCAGCGGGTTGGAGCAGTACGGGCACTGCAGCGGGCAACGGTAGGTCAGCTCGGCCAACAGCCACAGTGGCAGGCCGACTGCGGGCGTGGGCGGTAACTCAGGCGAGGACGATCCAGTGTTCGGCACGGGCCACCTCCATGAACTGCTCGATGTCATCGGCCACTTCCGGGACACCGGGGAACTGTTGTTCGAGTTCGGTAATGATCGCGGCAACGTCACGTTGGCCGTCGATCAGGCCACCGATCAGGGCCGCGCTGTCGTTGAGCTTGATCATGCCCTCGGGGTACAGCAGCACATGGCCCTTTTGCGCCGGCTCGTACTGGAAGCGGTAGCCGGGGCGCCAGTTCGGCACTTGTTTACGGTTGAAACTCATAGGGTGATCCCTTTGTGCCACACCCGTTCCTGGGTGACGGAGTGATAGGGCGGGCGGTTCAGCTCGTAGGCCATGCTCATGGCGTCGAGCATGCTCCAGAGAATATCCAGCTTGAACTGCAATATTTCCAGCATACGCTCCTGGCCCGCGCGGGTGGTGTAGTGCTGCAGGGTAATCGCCAGGCCGTGCTCCACGTCACGCCGGGCCTGGCCCAGGCGAGTGCGGAAGTACTCGTAGCCGGCCGGGTCGATCCACGGGTAGTGCTGCGGCCAGCTGTCCAGGCGCGACTGGTGGATCTGCGGGGCGAACAGCTCGGTCAGCGAACTGCTGGCCGCTTCCTGCCAGCTGGCGCGGCGGGCGAAGTTGACGTAGGCGTCCACGGCAAAGCGCACACCGGGCAGTACCAGCTCCTGGGAGCGCAGCTGGTCCGGGTCCAGGCCCACGGCCTGGCCCAGGCGCAGCCAGGCTTCGATACCACCGTCCTCGCCGGGCGCGCCATCGTGGTCGAGCAGGCGCTGGATCCACTCGCGGCGCACTTCGCGGTCCGGGCAGTTGGCGAGGATCGCGGCATCCTTCATCGGGATGTTGACCTGGTAGTAGAAGCGGTTGGCCACCCAGCCCTGGATCTGTTCGCGGGTGGCGCGGCCCTGGTACATCGCCACGTGGTACGGGTGATGGATGTGGTAGTAGGCGCCCTTGGCGCGCAGGGCCTGCTCGAACTCGGCAGGGGACATTGGCAGTGCGTCGCTCATTCGGCTGGCTCCTGTAAAGCTGAGTCTCGGCTCGATCCCTGTGGGAGCGGGTTTACCCGCGAACACCGGCGAAGCCGGTGCCATACACTGTGTGGGATTCTTCGCGGGTGAACCCGCTCCCACAGGGGCTGTGTTGCTTGTGCGATCTGGCTGTTACAACTCGATACTCATGCCATCGAAGGCCACTTCCACGCCCCGGCGCAGCACTTCGGCACGCTCGGGCGAGTCTTCGTCGAGTATCGGGTTGGTGTTGTTGATGTGGATAAGTACCTTGCGCTGGCGCGGGAAGCCATCGAGCACTTCCAGCATGCCGCCGGGGCCGTTCTGCGCCAGGTGGCCCATCTCGCGACCGGTGCGGGTACCCACGCCACGGCGCTGCATTTCATCATCTTCCCACAGGGTACCGTCGACCAACAGGCAGTCGGCGCCATGCATCATCGTCAGCAGCTTCTCATCCACCTGGCCCAGGCCCGGGGCGTAGAACAGCTTGCCGCCGGTGCGGGTGTCCTCGACCAGCAGGCCAAGGTTGTCGCCCGGGTGCGGGTCGAAGCGGTGCGGCGAGTAGGGCGGCGCGGCGCTGCGCAGGGGGAACGGGGTGAAGCGCAGGTTGGGGCAGGCGTCGATGACGAAGCTGCCTTCCAGCTCGATGCGGTTCCATTGCAGGCCGCCGTTCCAGTGGCTGAGCATGTTGAACAGCGGGAAACCGGTGGTCAGGTCCTGGTGGACCATGTCGGTGCACCACACCTGGTGCGGGCAGCCTTCGCGCAGGCTGAGCAGGCCGGTGGTGTGGTCGATCTGGCTGTCCAGCAGGATGATGGCGTTGATGCCGGTGTCGCGCAGGGCACGGGCCGGCTGCATCGGGGCAAAGGCCTGGAGTTGGGCGCGAATGTCGGGCGAGGCATTGCACAGCACCCAGTGCACGCCATCGTCGGACAGGGCGATGGAGGACTGGGTGCGCGGCGTGGCCCGCAAGGTGCCGTCACGCAAGCCCTTGCAGTTGACGCAGTTGCAGTTCCACTGGGGGAACCCGCCGCCGGCGGCGGAACCGAGAACCTGGATGTACATGGCCACTCTCTCTGCAGAAACCGTAGCGAAAAAACGAAAACGCCCCGGCAGGCCGAGGCGTTGAACCGTAAGCCGGGCTTAGCGGTTGGCGAAGTACATGGTGACTTCGAAGCCGATGCGCAGATCAGTGTATGCAGGTTTGGTCCACATGGAATTACTCCTTCCGGATGAGGGTTGGGTTTGTCAGCTAATACTAGGGTACCGCCATTGGCTGGAGGTTCCCATGATTCGGGATTGCGCTATCTTACAAGAAATAGGTGTACCGAAAGGTTAATTATTAGAAAAGTGCCCTTGCAGTTCGCGTAATAATCACTCGGTTGAGGTAATCCAGGAGCTATCTGGCGCGGCAGCGTTGGCCAGGCACAGCCACCTGGAGCCGGTATCGAGCAGGTGGATCAGCAGCTGGTCCAGGTCCGCCTGCCGCGTGGTCAGGATAGCCCTGCCTAGCGTTTCCAGCCCGCCAGGTTGTGTAGCCAGGCATGTCTGCCATGCCCATTCGGCGACTGCGTCGTTGGCCATCGCCGGTTCATCGAATTGCCCGGCCAGTGCCTGGCGAGCGCCTGGATCGAAGGTAATGCCCTGGCGTAGCAAGGTGAGCAAGTGGTCGAGTATCTGCGCCTGGCTGGCGTGGGGCGACTGGACTCCGAACAGCAGGCCACCGACACCCTCGACCTGACGAAAGGTACTGAATACCGCATAGCCGAGTTGCAGTTCTACCCGCAGTCGTTGGTAGACCGGCCCTTGCAGCAATTGGGCGAGCAGGCGGCCAGCGGCTTCCATCGCCGCCGGCAAAGGGCAGAACAGCAGCAGGGCATGTTCACTGCCGGATACTTTGGCATGTTGCCAACGGTGGTTGGCCCAGGTAGGCAGAGGGCCAGGCGCCGAGCCTTGGCCAGGGCAGTGCTGCAACGCAGTGCCCAATGCGTTGAGGGCGTCATCGTCGAAGCCTGCAGCCAGGCCGTGCCAGCGTGCGTGCTGCCACAGGCTGTCGAGTTGCGTCTGTGTCAGGGGGCATTCCGGAACCGGTGCAGGCGTGGCGCCCAGCACGGCGTCGGGCAGTTGCTTGAGCAGGGCGCGGATGGGGATCAGAGCCGGTGGCTGCACCGAACAAGGCAGCCAGCTGCTTGCCGGGGGCTTGAGCATCAGTACCAAGGCCTGTTCCACAGTGCGCAAGACTGCTGCGGGCAGCCCGGCGCAGCGCAACTGCCAGTATTCGCCAGCGGCACTGAACTGCAGCTGCACCGATACGCGCTCGCAGCGCTCCTGCAGGGGGTGCAAGGCGCGTTCGAGCAGCGCATGCAGGCGCTGGCGCAAGGGTGAAGGGACATGCCAGCGCAGGTACAGCACCGCGTACTGACGGGCGCCAGGCAGCTGGTCGCTGACCTTCAGTGCCGCTGGCAGCGGCTGCTTCCTGACATCAGGTACATCCGCCAGTAGCAAGGGGTCGACAGTGGGCAGTTGCCAATGCCCATGCTCGCGGCCCGGCAGGCCTTCCAGCAGGGCACGGAGGGCCTGCAAGCCTTGTGTATCCAGACCGGCGAACGGCTGGCCGGCGCTGTCCCGGCGGGCCAGCTCAAGCGCGCTGGCGCTGCGTTCGCGGCTTTGCTGCAGCAGTGCGAACTCGGCATTCAATTGCTCAGGTACGGCCTGGCGGATGAAGCCGAACCAACCCTGCAACAGGGTATTGGCCTCCTCTGGGCTGGCGTCTTCGCTGAGCTTCAGGTCGATGTGCCACAGCAACTGCCCGGCGAAGGCATACAGCACTTCGGCCTTGAAGCCTTGCAACCAGCCACGTTGGCGAAGCGCATCCAGCCAGGTGCCCGGGCGGTTATCGCTGAGGCAGGTGATCAGCAACTCAAGGGCCTGCTCGGCTCCTGCCGGGAGGTTTTCGTGGCTGAAGAGCAGGTGCGTGTCGGTCGCCGACAATGGCGGTGGCAGAGCTTGTGGAACCCGTTCACCCGTTGCGAACAGCTCGGCATGCTGCCGGCCCAGCAGTTCCAGTTCATCCAGCGATTGTGGGCCGCACAGGTTCAAGGTGACCTGGCCGCCTTGGTAGAAGCGCTGGTGAAAGCCATGGAGCGCTTGCTGGAAGGCGGGATCCTGCAAGGCCAGGGTGTGCCGGTTACCGGCATGAAAAGCGCTCAACGGATGGCCGGGCGCTGCGGATTGCAGCAAGGCGAACTGTTGCTGGGCCTGCGGATTGCGCGACCAGGCAATGAACTCGGCATGGATGACTTCGCGTTCGCGGCGTTGGCGCTCGATGCCCAGGTCTGGCTCGGCCAACATCTGGCACAGGCGCTCCAACCCCCCGGCCAGGGCGTTGGGTGGGACCTCGAAGAAAAAGTCGGTGGTGCGTTCGCGGGTGCTGGCATTGACCTGGCCGCCGAGGGCCTGCACGTAGCGCATCAGGCCGTCGTCCAGCGGGAAGCGCGGGGTGCCGAGGAAGAACAGGTGCTCCAGGAAGTGGGCCAGGCCGGGCCATTTGGTTGGCGCGTCGTGACTGCCTGCGTGCACCCGCAGTGCGGCGGCCGAACGCTTCAGGCGCGGGGCGTGGCGCAGGGTCAGCTGCAGGCCGTTGGCGAGGGTGAGGTGGCGGGTGGCGTCAGGCATGGGGGCTCCGGTAACTGCTGTCCATGCTACCCCATTTGTTTGCAGGCCCGGCCTCTTCGCGGGCACGCCCGCTCCCACAGGTATGGCGCAGGTACGAAAGGCAGCGCAGACCCTGTGGGAGCGGGCGTGCCCGCGAAAGGGCCATCAGCCCTTACGCAGATGCAACTCCTGGCGCAAATCGGTGAGGTAAGGAAACGCCTCCCGCCCCTGCACCACCCGCTCATGCTCCAGCTCTGCCAGCAACTGGCACTCATCTCGTCCGGCCATGGCCAGCAGGCTACCGTCCGGGCCGATGATGCTGCTCTGCCCGCAATACTGGATCTCGTCTTCCGAGCCACAATAGTTGGCATACACCAGGTAGCACTGGTTCTCCTGCGCCCGCGCCCTTACGGTCACCTGGCAGATGAAGTCGTAAGGGGTCATGTTCGCCGTCGGCACCAGGATCAGCTCGGCACCGTCCAGCGCCAGGCGTCGGGCGTTCTCCGGGAACTCGATGTCATAGCAGATCAGCAGGCCGACCTTCCAGCCATCTAGCTCCACCACCGGGAAGTGATCGGAACCTGGACTGAACATCGAACGGTCCAGTTCACCGAACAGGTGGGTCTTGCGATAGTTGCTCAGGCTGCGGCCGTGCGCATCGATCAGCTGCACACTGTTGTAGATCGCGCCATCATCGCCGCGCTCCGGGTAGCCGTAGACGATGGCGATGCGGTGCGCCTGGGCGATCTCCACCACCTCCATGGCCGCCGGGCCATCGTCGGCCTCGGCCAGGCGCTCGACCTGGGCCAGGCCGATGTTGTAGCCGGTCAGGAACATCTCCGGGCATACCAGCAAGCGGGCGCCGCGTTCGGCTGCCAGTTGCGCCTGGTGGCGCAACCGTTGCAGGTTGCCGGGCACGTCCAGTGGCTTTGGAGCGCCCTGGAACAGAGCGATGCGCATGTTGCCTCCTTGTCTCAGTCCGGCAGGGCGATCGGGCCGATTTCGTCGAACACGTCGCCTGGGCCGGGGTTGTCCGGGTGGGTGCGACCACCGAAGTGATTCATGATACCCCACACCGCATTCAGCGATGTCTGTACCGCGCCTTCCACCCAGGCCGGCGTCCACGACACGTCGTCACCGGCGATGAACATGCCGCGCTGCTCGGCAGGCATGTCCTGCTGCATGAAGTGCGCGTACATGCGCTGGTTGTAGCGGTAGTGGCCCGGCAGCGCGCCCTTGAAGGCGCCGAGGAAGTGCGGGTCGGCTTCCCAGGAAACAGTGATCGGGTCGCCGATGATGTGGCCGGCGATGTCGGTCTTCGGGTAGATCTTCTTCAGTGCGTCCAGGGCCAGCTGCACGCGTTTTTCCACCGGGTGCGGCAGCATTTTCAGCGCGTCGCTCATCCACGAGTACGACAGGCAGATCACCCCCGGCTTGTCGTTGCCGTTGTCGAACAGGTAGGTGCCGCGGGTGAGACGATCGGTGAGGGTCATGCTCATCAGATCGCGGCCGGTTTCCGGGTCCTTGTCCTTCCAGAACGGGCGGTCGACCATGACGAAGGTCTTCGACGACTGCATGTAGCGGGTGCGGTCCAGGGCCATCCACATCTTTTGCGAGAACAGCGATTCCTCACAGTCGATCTGGGTGGTCAGCAGCCAGGTCTGGCAGGTGGCGAGCACGGCGCTGTAGTGACGGGTGTCGCCCCAGTTGTCGGTGACTGCCAGGCGGCCATCGGCGGCGCGGGCGATGCGCTTGACCCCGGTGCGCGGCGCACCGCCATGCAGTGCGCTCAGGCTGGTGCCTTCCGGCCAATGCACGCAGCGCTCCGGTACATGGCGCCAGATGCCTTGCGGTACCTGCTCCACACCGCCGACCACCAGGTGCTGGTGGTCATCGCAGTTGGTCATCACCACGCGGAAGATTTCCAGCATCGAGTTGGGGAAGTCCGAGTCCCAGCCGCCGGTGCCGAAGCCGACCTGGCCGAACACTTCGCGGTGCTGGAAGCTCAGCTTGGCGAACGAGCGCGAGGTGGCGACGAAGTCGTAGAAGGTGCGGTCGTCCCACAGCGGTACCAGTTTGTTCCACAGCGCTTTCAGGCGTGGTATGTCACGGTCGCGGATAGCCTGCTGGATGTCGGCGAACTGGGCGCCGCTTTCCAGCGCGTCGGCCCAGGCATCGGCCACTTCGTGGAACAGCTTGGGCAGGTCGGTGGGTTTTTCGGCGTAGTAGGTCTGGCCTTCCAGGTCGATCACCGTGCTGCCCGAGGCCGGGGTCAGCGGGTTGGGGAACGGCTTGGTCTCCAGGCCCAGCTTGTCCACGTAGTGGTAGAAGGCAGTGGACGACACCGGGAAGCGCATGCCACCCAGTTCGGCGATGATCCCGTCGGTGCCGTTGAAGGCTTGCGAGCGTAGCCGGCCACCCAGCTTGGAGGCTTCGTACACCACCGGCTTGAGGCCCAGCTTCATCAGCTCGTAGGCCGCCACCAGGCCGGCGATACCGGCGCCCACGATTGCCACTTCCTCACCATGGTGCTCGGGCGGGATGCTGCCCAGGCCTGCGGGGTGTTCCAGCCAGTCGTCGAAGGCGAAGGGGAAGTCCGGGCCGAAGATGGTGACGGGTTTTTTGCCGTCGGCGGGGTGGCGGTTTTTCTTGTTCATGGAGTGACCTTGCCAGAGAGGCTGCGCAGCGGGCGGAGCCTGAGTATAGGAGATGCCTGGGGGCCATTTTAGGGAGTGGAGTGTTCGTTATTAAGGTGCAGATTGTTGTCTGAATGTAGCTTGTGTCGTCGAAATGTATAAGCCAGATATCTTTATGACGAGCAGGAAGCCTACCAATCTCAAGCACAGCATCGGCCCCCTGTGGGAGCGGGCGAGCCCGCGAAGAAGCCCCGCGGTGTAGGGCACGGGCTGCGCCCGTGTTCGCGGGCTCGCCCGCTCCCACAGGATGTGATCAGACAGTTCCTACACCCATGCCATGAATTAAAGAATTACCCTACGCTCGCTATCGCCTCGGTCTGGCTGCGTGGGAAACGCCTCATCGTTAACTTCACTGGGTCGCCGCTGTTCGGGTGACTGGGTGTGAGAACCCATCCTCCAACTTCGCACCAAGGCTTATGTCATGGCAGCCGTGCGCGGGCAGGCTTTCGCCTGGCCGGATTTCCAAGTTGGCCGGTTCTCACCCCGTGCATGGCTGCCACCTATTTCCCGTGAGAAGGAGTTGGTAGGCGGTTTCCTCAAGACTCAATTTGGAAATTGCATCATGAAGAAGACAGATTCTGACCAACCCGAAAAACTGAAACCCACCGCAGAAAAAACCTTCTGCAACTGCGAAGCCAGCCACCCGCCGTTATTCGCCATACGCTCCGGCATCGACGCCGCAGACGCCCTGGTCCACGCCTGCCTGCTGGCCCGTGGCCTCAATCAGATCGCCACCGACTACGCCCAGCATCACGCCCCCGAGCGCAGCCGTGACATCGTCTGGTCGATGCAGCATTGCGCCGAAAGCCTTTCGGCGATTCTGGAAGGCCTGCTCGACGGCCAGGAAGCTTGACCGCCAGCCGAGTTCAGAGCGGCTGCCCGCGGTCCACCTTGCTGCTGAGAATGATCGACGTGGTGGTCTTCTCCACCCCGTCGACACTGCCGATCTGGTCGAGCAACTGGTCCAGTTGCTCGGGCGAATCCGTACGCAGCCAGGCCACATAGTCGAACTCGCCGCTCACTGCGCACAGCTGCTGCACCTGGCCCATTGCACTCAGGCGGCGCACCACCTCCTTGCCCGAGCGTGGCTGCACCTTGATCCCCACATACGCCTGCAGACCACCCCCCATCACCCGCTGGCCCAGGCGTACGCCATAGCCGGAGATGACCTTGTTCTTCTCCAGCCGCTCCAGGCGCGAGTTGACGGTGGTACGGGCGATGCCCAACTGGCGGGCGAGGGTGGCGACGCTTTCGCGGGCGTTGATCTGCAGCAGGGCGATCAGCTGGCGATCGATTTCATCCAGCGTGATGGAGCGGGAATCCGACATGGCGAGTCTCTACGGTTGGCCCGCTAGCCTAGCCAGCCAGTGCAGGCCAGGGCAAGGGCAGTCACAGCTGGCTGCGCTGACGCGATCCCTTGTGGGAGCGGCCTTGCGTCGCGAAAGGGCTGCGCAGCAGCCCAATATTTGGCACTAACTCGGGGGGAACGTAACTAAACGGGTTACATTTTTTGGGCTGTGAGCAGGTTGGTCGAATGGTACTGTTTGGTGCAACCATTGCACTGTATGATCAGCCCATGCCCACGATCCATCGGTTGTCCAATTGCGTAATCTGCCTCTATGCAAATGACCATCTACCACCGCAGAACAGGGCTCGACTACTAGCAATCTGGGAGCAGCTGAATTCATGACCAGCAAACATTTCCAACTGACAGGGGTCGCTGTCACGGCCCCCAGCACCTTGCTACTGACCTTTGCGGACGGGCAGCAATTCACCGTGGCTCTGGATGAAGTCATCGAGCAACACGCGACGCTGGGCCCGCTTGCGAATCCAAAGGTGTTTGCAACGGCTGCAATTGGTGAGTGGAAGGACACGGTCATTTGGGCCGATGACGACAATCTGGAGCTTGCTGCCGACAACCTGCGTGCACGGGCGGTGGAGCAGGCTGGAGAGTGTTCACATGAGCTCATCTGGAACTGGATGGCCAAGCATGAGCTGACGTTGGATCGTGCAGCTCGGGAATTGGGCTTGAGCAGGCGCATGTTGGCTTACTATCGTAGTGGCGAAAAACCTGTGCCGAGGACGGTCGCTTTGGCGATGAAGGGATGGGAAGCACTTCGAATGGCTGACGTGGAGGTGAGCCGTGTGCCCCGTCACCTGCCTGGAAGTTTCGCAAATGAGGCGGCCGGGCATGCCCCGAAGAAACGAGCGTGATTCACCGCCTGAACGACAGACATGAAAAAGCCGCGCAATCGCGCGGCTTTGTCGTATCTGGTGGGCCCACACGGACTCGAACCGTGGACCAAAGGATTATGAGTTACCAAGATAACCTATAAGCTCAGTAAAGTCGTAGTTAGCTTGGCGTAAGTACAGTTAACGAAATGGTGCCGCTAACTGATGTTGAACGTATCTCGGCGAAAGTAATGGGTACTAGTCGCTGTACCTCAATTGTACCATTAGGGTGAATGTTGAGCTTCGGAGGATCCACCTTGCGGTCCCGCGAGAAACGATCTGTTTCCTTGGCAACCCACGCACTCCACTGAGCGATTAGTGGAGCGTGGCGTTCATTCCCCCTGGCTACGTTATCCACCGCAGAGTAAGCCAAGTCTTGTCATCATCTTGATGCATCAGAGCTTCAGACCAATGTGAGCTACGATCAGTCGAGGCCCGACAGGGTTCAATCGGAAATGAAGTCGGCCAGCGTGAGGTGTGAACCGAGCATGTTGGTCGAAACACCGCGTTTCCCCGTCGAGGTCGATAAAATCGCATAGGCGCCGACGTTGCTGATGTTCGCCAGTCACTCGGCTTCGCCACTGTGGCTCTGGTGATGCAGTAGGATCCCACTCCACCATTGCCTCCTGCAACTCGTCAAGTCTGCCAAAGATAGCCCCCCACCAAGGATCGGTCGGCTCTATTGCTCTGAGCTGATCAAGCGCACGTCCGAGAAAGTCTAGATTGGCGAGCCGGTCGGTTCGATTGGCCTCGAAATCAGCGAAATCTTCAAAAGGGGGCTTTCCTGCGGTGTCCAGCCAAGGTCGGTGCGAGTCAACGTCATCAGGTGTACATGCGTTGCGCACATCAATGTTTGTTGTGACAAGCTCCAACTCTCCCTCGGGCGTTTCCACGACCTCCGTGCGCTCAACGCTTAGGAAACGCTGTCGCCAGCGCATATGGCTAAAGCTCAGCGCTAAGCCGTCGAACAAATCGGCAAGCCCCAAAGCCTCGGTGACTTGCTCGCCACACCGGAATTCAAGGTCACCATCGGCGTCGCGCGCCATCGCCAATCCGTGTCTTAGTGGTGCCCTATTTACCGCACCTAGTAACAAGCGTGCTTCTTCTCTGGTGCGCGCGTCGCGCAAAAAATCACCAAACCCGTAATTTTCCCCAAACCGCCAACTTGGGATCGGGGTTGAGGTTTGCAGAGCAAAGTCTTGGCGCCAACGACGCACTGACTTGACTGATCTGGCAAGCTGAAGAAGCTGCTCACTCACCATCTCACGTGGTGAGTCATCAGCAGGTGTGGAGAGCTCATTTAAAAATCCGAGCAACGGCATTAGCTACACAGATCCATCAAGGCATTATCCCATTGGTCGAAGAAGCCTTCTGGCCAGAATGTGAGTCTTCCATCCGGCTGTATGCCAGGGCTAACGAATGTGCTTCGGCGAAGCGCTGGGTCCCGACTGAAGAAGTGCATATTCACGTCCGTAGAATTGAGCTCGCCGTGCTTCACCGCCAGTCGAACTCCATTAAGAAGGTGATCGCTGTGGGTCTCCACTATCATTTGAATTCCCGCAGATGCGGCTAGAGCTACAAGTCGCCCCATCGCCATCTGGCCACGCGGGTGGAGATGAGCTTCAGGGTTCTCGATGAGGACGAGGCCGCCCACAGGCGTAGCTAAGCACGCAATGACAATGGGTAGGCTGTAAGCGAGGCCAAATCCCACGTTGGTGGAGCGATACGCGTTGGACTCGCTAATACCCGAGCCAAACGCGAAGCTTAGCCGAACGAAGTCAGTTCCAGCGACATCATGGACATCGACGCGCACGCCGGGGCTAAACTCCTGCATCCACGCGTTTACTTGGCTCAATAATCCCGGAGTAGCCTCAGAAGCTACTGGGTAGCGGATTTTTACCGGCACTTGTTGATCACGGAAAATGGCCAGAAAATGGGCTGCAAACTCCCCTTTGGCGCCAAGCGACTTTTTCTGGCTTACAGCGTGGCGAGACTTAGCTGAAATGGTCTGAGGATTGACCCTATCTGCGCGTAGGAATTGGAAGCGATCCGAAAATGGGACAGCTGACCAGTCACTCTCCGAAGGAACCGTACTCGCCTCTAGGACATCGGCTTGCTGACTATAAGCGACAGTCCAAGCAAAGTGGACGCCGTCTTGAACGAAGCCAATGCCAAGCTCTTCAATATCGTTGTCTTCATGTAGGACATCGGAACCTACCCCAAGCTCGACAAAGGGGCCATTTAATAGCCAACTTCCAGTGCTCAAGAAGCCAGCGTCAACAGACTGCCGAAGTATCCCTAACGACTGCAACACTGTGCTTTTGCCGGAGCTATTCAGCCCCGATAGCAAAGTGAGTGGCGCAAGCGGGATTTCAGTAGACTTGAATCCTTTGAAATTCGTTAGGGTCACTGCCTCAAGCATTTGCCACACTCCGGAATAACTGTTTGATCCGATCAAAGCGGAGCCGCACCTTCGCTTGGTCACCCGTACCTTGCGAAATAGCGCGCTCGAACTCACGGTCACTCATCAATTCAATGAAGCCATCCTTTACTTGATCGCTCCTTTTAATTAGCAGGTTCTGCTTATCGGCTGGCAATTCTGACAAGTTAACGGCCACGGATTCAAATAATGCTTTGTTGATAGGGAAGCGAGCATCGCCTTTCCTGTACCGTTTACGAAATGCATCATCGCCGAAGATCTCTGTAGCAACCTCCATTGCCCTATCGAAGGCTTCCTTCTGCAGTAGAAGTTCCTTTTCGTCCCAAGTGTTGACCGCTCGCATTGCCTGTCCTAGGAAACGATCAAAGTCTGTCGGGCGGAAGTTGGCGGCCTTGGTCAGCCTGAAAGCGATGAACCGTAGAATTAGTTCTCGGTCGCTCATTCGATCATCGCTGATAGCGTTAGCGGTAGCCTTGAGGAAGCGCTCGTCTTTGGCCCAGTCCCTTAAGAGTTTTCGGGCTTGACCGCCGATGAGGGCATGGCGCAACTCCTGCGCTGTTAGAGGGATACCTCCCGTGTTAATCCTCGCAAAGATGTTGTGTTTCACCACCTCTGGGGTGCCGTGACGAATCACATGGACGACGATTTCAGTTTCCTCCAAACGCCGCATCATTTTGGGCGTGAGGTCCTTGAACGTCTTTCCGTCAAACTGCGGGGCAAGGTACTCAAGGCCGGTCAGATAGAGTTGGCCATCGTCTATCGTACTCGGCTCGATGAAGCGAGCGATAGCGGTTAATCGCTGGATGCCATCTACAATCGCCCAACCCTCCTCTTCGTCCTCGGCAGCATAGAAGGTTGGCAGCGGTATCTTAAGCAAGATGGATTCGATAAGTCGGCTTTGGCGAACGTCTGTCCAGATGCCTCTGCGACGCTGGAACTCCGGATCGAGATCAACCGCCTTATGGCGCAGTCGCGAAATCATCAGTCCGATCGTCATAAGTCGAGTCTGGACCTCGATCAGTTCAGGATCGAATGGTTCTCCAATTTCGACCGGAGAATCAGAGCGGTCTTCACGCTCGAGCTCCACGCCAATGTTTTCCCCGAGTTGGTTTCGTTCCTCGGAAATCGACGGCGTGGGGGCATATGGGGTATCAACGGTCGTCATCGTAATTCCTGCGTTAGGCTCTCACTCTGCGCCATACGTGCTAGCGGCTCGGTAGTTACAAGGCGCTGATTAACTGAAGGGAGATTTTACCAATCTTGCCGTTTTTTCGACAGTCATTCCGCAGGGGAAGGGTGAGAGGCCAAGAGGCCTGGCGATCGTGCTGGGATGCAGGGCGGTTTACGTGACGCTTGAACGGTAGCGAGAATGGCGGGCCTGCGAGGATGGGGGAGAGATCATAGCCACGACGGTGCAATGTCTGAGCACTCTGTTATGACCGGAATTTTTTATCTGTCCTTCGGTCCGCCATCAAAGCAGGCGGGGAATAGGCCGAATTCGCCATA
This sequence comes from Pseudomonas sp. NPDC096925, assembly GCF_044762545.1. Taxonomy (NCBI): domain Bacteria; kingdom Pseudomonadati; phylum Pseudomonadota; class Gammaproteobacteria; order Pseudomonadales; family Pseudomonadaceae; genus Pseudomonas; species Pseudomonas sp. NPDC096925. Next base: position 269,501 of record NZ_JBIWEM010000008.1, read on the forward strand.
ATTCGTCGATAGTTAGAAAAAGTTGTCAGGCGGATATCAGATAGAGGTGGCTTAGGATGGCCAACAGAGCGAAGTTGGTCAATCTAACCTTGGTGGGCTACATGTCTTGATTCGCAGATGGCATAAAGGTGGTTTTCTCCTGTCAAGTAAGCGCTTTGTGTAGGTGATGTGTAACCAGTAAGCTTCTTTGTTAAAGAGGATTCAAAGGGGCGAACTGGATTGGCAAGTGCTTCGCGAAATACAGCGGCTGCTTCGGTGGTCAAAGGCACGGTACGGGGCTGGGTGTTCTTGGTTTCGAGCAGGCGGACAATGCGGCGGGGAAGATCGACCTGGCTACGGCGCAGAGACGTGATTTCTGATGAGCGCATACCTGTTTCCAGCGCTATTCGCACGATCCACCCGAGCATTGGGTTGCTGTGCTTTTTGACTGCAGTGATGAGTTTAAGCTCTTCGTCTGGATCAAGGCGGCGATCTCGCCCTTCGCCTGGACTTGGTTTTCTGATGTTTAATACAGGATTGAATGTCAGGCCCAATCCCCATTCCTGAATAGCCACCGTGAAAAGATGGCTAAGCAATGCCAATTCAAGACGAACCGTGTTGTTGCTGGTCGATTGGCCGCGTGCGGTTGATGTCGAAAGGCGCTTATCTCGGTAATCAGCAATCACCTCTGCGGAAAGGGCAACAAGGGAGTATTTCCCGAGCAGCTTGATAAGCTGCTGCGCTTTGGATTTTTCCGCTCGTTGAGTTGTTGGTTTCTTCGTTGGGGTGATTTCGCTTAGATAGCGTTGCAGAGCTTTCTCGAGCGTCAAGCGCTCAGACCCGCTGCGCTGAATGTAAACACCCCGCACCATTTCATCCTCGGTGCGTCGTGACCAATCTTCGGCGTCGCGTTTGGTGCGGAAGGTTTTGGCGTTGGTCGGCCATCCGGTTTTGCGGATAACGGCCTTCCAGGTGCCGGCAGGGGTTTTAACGATTGTGGCCATCTGAAGGACTCCAAAGGCGTGCAAGCGAAGCCGCACTGTACCTAATTTGTACCTTCGGACCATAGGACTGATCCGGCTACCACAAACCCAAAAAGCCGAAAGCCGCGTAGTACGCGGCTTCAAGGTTGGTGGGCCCACACGGACTCGAACCGTGGACCAAAGGATTATGAGTCCTCTGCTCTAACCGACTGAGCTATAGGCCCTCAGTAAGTGGCCGGATTATAACGAGGGTTTCGCACCTGTGCCATCTGAAAGATCCGATAGTGCTATGCGAAGAAACGTCGCCGCGAACTCGTCCGGGGGCAGGGGCAGGCTGACGATGTAGCCCTGGATCTGCTCGCAGCCTTCAGCCGCCAGGAACCTTTGCTGAGCCTGGTTTTCCACGCCCTCGGCAATGATGGTCAGCTGCATGCTGCGGCCCAGGGCGATGATCGCGCGGGCGATGGCGGCGTCGTGGGGGTCGTCGGGCAGGCCGCGGATGAACGACTTGTCGATCTTGAGAATGTCCAGCGGCAGGCGCTTGAGGTAGCTCAGGGATGAATAACCGGTGCCGAAGTCATCGATGGCCAGCTGCACGCCCAGTTTCTTCAGTTGGTACAGCACGGCCAGGGCTTCTTCTGCCTGGCTCATGATGAAGTTTTCGGTGATTTCCAGCTGCAGGTCGCCGGCCTTGAGTTGGTATTGCTTCAGCAGCTGTTCGATGCGCCGGGCCAGGTGCGGGTGACGCAGCTGGGCGCCGGCGAGGTTGATCGACAGCGGGCCGAAGGGTTGGTAGTGCTTCTTCCAGGCCTGCATCTGCCGGCAGGCCTGCTCCAGTACCCAGTCGCCGACCTGGAGGATGGTGCCGTTCTCTTCCGCCAAGTGGATGAAGTGCTCGGGCGGAACCTCACCAAAGGTCGGGTGGCTCCAGCGGATCAGCGCTTCGGCGCCGACCAGGCTCTGGGTCTTGAGGCTGAGCTTGGGCTGGAAGCACAGGCTCAGTTCGTTGCGTTCGATGGCGCGGCGCAGTTCGTGCTCCAGGGCAATGCGTTCGCTGGCCTGAGTGGTGAGGTCGAGGGTGTAGGCTTCGACGCGGTTGCGGCCCTTGGCCTTGGAGCGGTACATGGCGGCGTCGGCGTTGCGAATCAGTGTGGCAACGTCGGTGCCGTCTTGTGGATAAAGGCTGATGCCGATGCTGGCGCTGGTGAAGAACTCGTGCTCGCCGGCCTGGAACGGCGCGTTGAAGCAGGCCAGCAGCTTGTTGGCGATGGTGCTGGCGTCACTGGGTTTGTGCAGGCCGGGCAACAGGATGATGAACTCGTCGCCGCCCAGGCGGGCCACGGTGTCGACGTCGCGCACTTGCTCCTTCAGGCGCTGGGCGATGCCCTTGAGCAGCAGGTCGCCGACCGGGTGGCCGAGGCTGTCGTTGATGTGCTTGAAACGGTCAAGGTCCAGGAACAGTACCGCGCCCTTGCGGTTGGACACCTGCGAGCAGGTGAGCGCAGCCTGCAGGCGGTTCTCGAACAGGGCGCGATTGGGCAGGCCGGTCAGTGGGTCATGGTGGGCCTGGTAGTCGAGCTTGGCCTGGGCGTGCTTGAGGCTGGAGATGTCGGCAAAAACGGCGACGAAGTGGGTAATTTCGCGCTCGCTGTTGCGCACGGCGCTGATGGTCAGCCAGCCGGGGTACAGCTCGCCATTCTTGCGCTTGTTGTAGATTTCGCCTTGCCAGTGGCCTTCATCGGTCAGCTGATGCCACATGGCGACATAGAACGCGCTGTCGTGCTGGCCGGAGGCGAGCAGGCGTGGGGTCTGGCCGAGGGCTTCGATCTCGCTGTAGCCGGTGATTTCGCTGAAGGCGCGGTTGACGGCACTGATGCGCTGGTCGATGTCGGTGATCAGCACGCCTTCGGCGGTGTTCTCGAACACGGTGGCGGCCAGCTGCAGCTTTTCCTGCATAAGGTGGCGTTCGGTGATGTCGCGGGCGATGGTCAGCATGCAGTCTTCGCCAGCAATTGGCAGCGGCCGTGCAGAGAGCTCGCAGAGGCGAATCTGCCCATCGCTGCGGCGCAAGTGGCACGTGAAGTCGCGCACGAAGCCATCGCGGTTGAGCTGTTCGACCAGGCGCTTGCGTTCGTTGAGGTCGACCCAGATGCCCAGGTCCAGCGAGGTCTGGTCAAGGGTCGGGCTGAGGTCATAGCCGGTGAGGCGGCAGAAGCCCTCGTTCACTTCGAGCAGCAAGCCGTCGCTCTGGCGCGACAGCAACAGGCCGTCGGGCGAGGCGTGGAAGGCCTTGGCGAATTTCTCTTCCGAGGTTTGCAGCTGCTCCTGGGTTTCCTTGAGCTGGCTGATGTCGCGTACCGCCACCACCAATGCGAGGTTGCCGTCGAGCTCGAAGGTTTCGGCCGAGGTCAGGCCGGTGAACAGCTGGCCGTTGCTGCGGCGGAAGCTCATTTCCAGGTTGCGGATACCGCCCTGATGCAGGCGTTCGAGCAGCCGCGGGCCGGTGCCTTCGACGCCCCACAGGTTGAGATCGGTGGCAGTGCGGCCGATGACCTGGCCCGGGGAGAGGCCGATCTGCTCTTCGAAGGCTTCGTTCACCTCCAGCAGGCAGCCGTCGCTGTGGCGGGCGATCAGCAGGATGTCGGGGCACTGCTGGAACACCGAGGCGAACTTCTGCTCGGACAGGCGCAGGGCGTCCTCGGTGCGCTTGGTCTCGCTGATGTCGATCATCAGCCCGCGCATCACTGGCTGGTGGCCATGCTCGATCATGCTGACGATGTTGCGCACCCACAATGGCTGGCCATCGGCCCGGATCACCCGGTAGTCGAGGCTGTGGTCGCGCCCGGCGGCAGTTTCGCTGTCGCAGTAGGCCTGGGCCCAGAGGGCATCCTCCGGGTGCAGGATGCTGCGCCAGAAGCCGGGCTTGAGCCAGTCGGCCAATGGGTAGCCGAGCAGGCCTTCGGCGTGGGGCGAGACGTAGCTGTAGGTGAAGTCGTTGGCGTCGGCCTCCCAGGCGATGGCGGACAGGCTCTCGACCAGGCTGCGATAGTGGTACTCGCTGCTGCGCAGCTCCTGTTCCAGGGCGATGCGCCGAGAAATTTCCGAACTGAGTCGGCGGTTGATGCGGATGACCACTGCCAGCACGGCCATCAATACCAGCACCGCGGGCAGGCCATACACCAGCAGGTCGGACCAGAACATCCGTTGGTCGACCACATAGCCCACCCAGCGTTGCTGGATCTGGCTGACTTCGCCACTGCTCATGTCGGCCATCACTTTGTCGAGAATGCCGACCAGTACCTTGTTGTCGCGCGGGGCGGCCATGGCCAGTTGGTAGCGGTAGGGCGTTTCGCCGCTGACGTAGAGGCCGTCGAGCTTGAGCTGGCGCAGGCTCCAGATGCTTGAAGCGAGGTCACCGACCACCGCGTCCACTTCGTCGGTGGCAAGGGCCTGCAGGGTGGAGCTGACGTTGGGCAGGGCCACCAGATTGAGGTCCGGGTGGTGGGTGCGCAGCAGTTCGTGCGGAGCGTAGTTTTCGACCACGGCAATCTTCAGGCCGTACAGGTCTTTCAGGTTGCGCGGTTGTGCGCCGCCTTTATGGGCGAGGATGACGATGGGGAAGTCGAGGTACGGCCGGGTGAAGGCCAGGTAGCCTTGGCGTTCGGGGGTAGACATGATGCCGGGCAGCAGGTCGATGCGGCTTTCGCGGGCTTGCGCCAGTACCTCGGTCCAGCTGCTTGGTTCGACCGGTTTGAGCGTCACCCCCAGGCGTTGCTGGATCGTGGCGATGTAATCGGCGGCCAATCCCTGGTACCGGCCCTCCTGGTCGCGAAACTCGAACGGTGGCCAAGAGGCGTCTACACCCAGGCTCAGCTGCGGGTGGGCAGCCAACCAGGCTTTCTCCTCGTCTGTCAGGGTAAGGGCGCCGGCCGTTGTGTTCCACAAAATCAGGAGCAGCAACAGAATGGCCGGCATCGGGTGCATAGCGGCCTCGCATTCAGGGGGTCTGAAGTCGAGTGTAGACGGGCATTGCTGCCGGTGTGCGATGGATGGCGGGCTTTGTGTGGTTGCGGCCGGCAGGGGGAGGCGATGAGGCCAGAACAGGCAGTGGAAGGGGCGGAAAAGAAAAACCCCGGCCTGGGCCGGGGTTTTGTCATCACTCGTCGAGGAAGGAGCGCAGATGCTCGCTGCGAGTCGGGTGGCGCAGTTTGCGCAACGCCTTCGCTTCGATCTGACGGATCCGCTCACGGGTCACGTCGAACTGCTTGCCTACCTCTTCGAGGGTGTGGTCGGTGTTCATGTCGATACCGAAACGCATGCGCAGCACCTTGGCTTCGCGTGCGGTCAGGCCCGAGAGCACGTCACGGGTGGCTTCCTTGAGGCTTTCGACCGTGGCCACGTCGATCGGGGACTGCATGGTCGAGTCCTCGATGAAGTCGCCCAGGTGCGAATCTTCGTCGTCACCGATCGGGGTTTCCATGGAGATCGGCTCTTTGGCGATCTTCAGTACCTTGCGGATCTTGTCCTCAGGCATTTCCATGCGCTCGCCCAGCTCTTCCGGGGTCGGTTCGCGACCCATTTCCTGCAGCATCTGGCGGGAAATACGGTTGAGCTTGTTGATCGTCTCGATCATGTGCACCGGAATACGGATGGTGCGCGCCTGGTCGGCGATCGAACGGGTGATCGCCTGGCGAATCCACCAGGTAGCGTAGGTCGAGAACTTGTAGCCGCGACGGTATTCGAACTTGTCCACCGCTTTCATCAAGCCGATGTTGCCTTCCTGAATCAGGTCGAGGAACTGCAGGCCACGGTTGGTGTACTTCTTGGCGATGGAGATCACCAGACGCAGGTTCGCCTCGACCATTTCTTTCTTGGCGCGGCGGGCCTTGGCTTCACCGATCGACATGCGACGGTTGATTTCCTTGATCTCGGCAACGGTCAGGCCGGTTTCGGTCTCAAGGTCGATCAGCTTCTGCTGGCAAGCGACGATGGCGGCGTCCTTTTCACCCAGGGCGGCAGCCCACTTGGTGTTGCGCTTGGCCAGGTCACCGCTCCAGGTCTGGTCGGTTTCGTTGCTCGGGAACATGCGCAGGAAGTCGGCACGCGGCATGCGGGCGTCACGCACGCACAGCTGCATGATGGCGCGTTCCTGCTGGCGCAGACGGTTCAGGGAGTCACGAACACGCTCTACCAGTACCTCGAACTGCTTGGGTACCAGCTTGATCGGCATGAACAGGTCGGCCAGGGCCTGCAGGGCCTCGACGCTGTCCTTGTGGGTGCGACCGTTCTTCTTCAGGACCTTGTTGGTGGCCTGCAGCTGGTCGTTGACCGCACCGAAGCGCTGGCGGGCGACTTCCGGGTCCGGGCCGCTCTCGGCCTCTTCCTCGTCGTCACCGCTTTCGGACTCTTCCTCGTCGTCGTCGGACTCTTCCTTCGCGGCGGCGGCCTTGGTGCCCGGGATCGGCACTTCTTCGGTCGGCGCGGCGATATTGTCGTCAGGGTCGATGTAACCGCTGAGAACGTCCGACAGGCGGCCACCTTCGGTGGTGACACGGTCATATTCGCCGAGAATGTAGTCGACAGTGCCCGGGAAGTGGGCGATGGCGCCCATGACTTCACGGATGCCTTCCTCGATACGCTTGGCGATTTCGATTTCGCCTTCGCGGGTCAGCAGCTCGACGGTACCCATTTCGCGCATGTACATGCGCACCGGGTCGGTCGTGCGGCCGATATCGGTTTCAACTGCCGCCAACGCAGCAGCGGCTTCTTCGGCCGCGGCTTCGTCGGTGTCGGCTTCCGCCAACAGAAGGGCATCCGCATCCGGAGCACTCTCGAATACGTTGATCCCCATGTCGTTGATCATGCGGATGATGTCTTCCACCTGTTCCGGATCTGAAATATCCTCAGGCAGGTGGTCGTTGACCTCCGCGTAAGTCAGGTAGCCCTGCTCACGACCGCGGGTGATCAACTCTTTGATACGAGACTGCTGTTGCGCTTTTCCGGACATAACACCCTATCCACTGAAGGTCTTGGCGGGCAAAAAACAAGCCGAGGATTATACCCGAGCATGGGCCTCACGCGCCAGATGAGGTCGGCGTTTGTGCGGGAACATTCCGGCTCAGCAGGGCGAGGAGCTGGGTTTTTTCCTCGCTGGTCAATTCGCTTTGACGTGATTTCCTGAGCAGTTGTTCCAGGCTGCGCTCGCGTTGGCGGGCGGACAAGCTAGTTATAGTGTCGAAAAACTGTTGTTCAAGGTTGTCGGCCACGATCAGCCATTCCTTTTCCGCCAGGGCTCGCAGCAGGCGCCCCTGTTCGGTGCCGTGCCAACGCGCGATCAACTGCATTGAGCTTAGCCCAGGATTTTTCTGCGCGGCTTCGATCAGTGCTACCAGCAGCTGGCTGTACAGGTGCTCTTCGTCGGCGAAGTGGCTGGCATCTTCCACCTTGCCGGCCAGCAGCGGGTGGTGCAGCAGGGTGCGCAGGGCGGCCAGGGTGGGCGGCTCGACCGGGGCCGGCACGCGGGGTGGCGCTTCGTCACGTTGCTGCCAGGGCTTGCCACCCTTGCGGTTCTTGTCCCAGGGCTTGTCGCTCCACTGCTTCTTGCCAGCGCCCTTGTTCGGCTTCCACTCCTGTTCCTGATGAACGGGGGCGTAGTCGTGCTGCGGCATGTCGCCGTAGTCGGGGGTGTAGCTGGCCATGGCGTCGTAGTCGTAGCCAGGGTCGTAGTCCGGCACGCTGCTGGAGGCCGGGGCGTGTTGCGTCAGTTGCTCGACCTGCTGCGGGTCGAGGCCGGTGATTTCCTTCAGGCGGTTGCGCATCAGTTGGCGCAGGTTGGCGCCGGGGATCTTTTCGATCAGCGGTGCGGCCAGGGTCGCCATGTGCGCCTTGCCTTCCAGCGAGCGCGGGTCGGCTTCGACGCTCAGTTGCTCGAAGAAGTAATCGGCCAGCGGCTGGGCGTGCTGGTTGATGCGGGCCATGAAGGCATCGGTGCCTTCGGCGCGCACCAGGCTGTCCGGGTCTTCGCCTTCGGGCAGGAACAGGAAACGCGCGCGGCGACCGTCCTGCAGGTTCGACAGGGTCGATTCCAGGGCGCGCCAGGCCGCCTTGCGCCCGGCCTGGTCGCCGTCGAAGCAGAACAGCACGCTGGGTACCACGCGGAACAGGCGCTTGAGGTGCTCTTCGCTGGTGGCTGTGCCAAGGGTGGCCACGGCGTTGCGCAGGCCTTGCTGGGCCAGGGCGATGACGTCCATGTAGCCTTCGACGACGATGATTTCGTCGAGGTTGCGGTTGTGCTTGCGCGCCTCGTAAAGGCCGTACAGTTCCTGGCCCTTGTGGAATACCGGGGTTTCCGGGGAGTTCAGGTACTTGGGCTTGTCGTCGCCGAGCACCCGGCCACCGAAGGCGATGATGCGTCCGCGGCTGTCGCGGATCGGGAACATTACCCGGTCGCGGAAACGGTCGTAGCGCTTGCCGCTTTCGGCGTTCTCGATCAGCAGGCCGGCATCGATCATCACCTTTTGCTGCAGGGTGTCGGCACCCAGGTGCTTGAGCAGGTTGTCCCAGCCTGGCGGGGCGAAGCCCAGGCCGAAGTCGCGGGCGATTTCCCCGGACAGGCCGCGGCCCTTGAGGTACTCCACCGCCGCTTTGCGGGTCGGGTGGCTGCGCAGGGCCTGGCGGTAGAACTCCGAGGCGGCGTCCAGTAGCGGGTACAGCGGCGAATCGGTTGGCTGGCGCGGCTTGTGGTCGCGGCGGCCTTGCTCGCGGGGCACTTCCATGCCGGCGGCGCGGGCCAACTCCTCGACGGCCTGGGGGAAGTCCAGGTTGTCGTGGTCCATGACGAAGCCCAGGGCGTTGCCGCCGGCACCGCAGCCGAAGCAGTAGTAGAACTGCTTGTCGGGGCTGACCGTGAAGGAAGGGGTCTTTTCCTTGTGGAACGGGCAGCAGGCGGAGTAGTTCTTGCCGGTTTTTTTCAGCTGGACGCGCGAACTCACCACGTCGACGATGTCGAGGCGGTTGATAAGGTCGTCAATGAAACTCTGGGGAATCAGCCCGGCCATGGCAGTCTCGTCATCTGGCAACTGGCAAGTCTAATCGCTCACGCGCCGAATGGGGCGAGTGCCGCTTGGGGAAGTGCGAGGGAATGTGTGCTCGTCGCCAGCCCCTGAGGGCCCGTCAGTCGGACGTGCACGTCTGGTCATACAGCAAGGAGGACCAGCTCTGACGTTTCAGGCAGGTTGCCCATGTGCAGTTCGCATGAAGCTTGTGCAGGGCCTTGAGCTAGCTGCTCAAGTTTGAAGCGACCACTGCCATCGCCCGGCGGTTAGCCGGGCAGGCAGAAGCTTTGCGTAGAACGTCTGTATTAGTACAGACGAACGGCGCGGCGCTGTTCGCGCTGAACTTTCTTGGCGTGACGCTTAACAGCAGCAGCTGCTTTGCGCTTACGCTCGGCGGTCGGCTTCTCGTAAAACTCGCGGCTACGAACTTCAGCCAGTACACCGGCTTTTTCGCAGGAGCGCTTGAAACGACGCAGAGCTACGTCGAAGGGTTCGTTCTCTTTAACTTTGACGGCTGGCATCCAGGGCTACCTTAATTCATTACCGGGGTAGACGTGCTCCTGGCAAAACAAAGGTGTGCTGGAGAACGTCGGTTTTCAAGGGTTGCGGATGTTAACCCTTAGCAAGCCGGAATGCAAAGCCTCTGATCGAAAACCGCTGGTCGGCATCCGACACGGGGACTATCATGCGCGGCTTCGAATTCAGCCCCCACAAGGGACGAACCCATGCTAGTACTGGGATTGGAAACATCCTGCGACGAAACTGGCGTCGCATTATACGACAGCGAGCGCGGTTTGTTGGCCGACGCGCTGTTCAGCCAGATCGACCTGCACCGCGTGTTCGGCGGTGTGGTGCCAGAGCTTGCCTCGCGTGACCACGTCAAGCGCATGCTGCCGCTCATCCGCCAGGTGCTGGACGAGGCCGGCTGCGTCGCCACCGAGATCGACGCCATTGCCTACACCGCGGGCCCGGGCCTGGTCGGTGCATTGCTGGTGGGGGCCTCCTGCGCCCAGGCGCTGGCCTTTGCCTGGGATATCCCGGCGATTGGCGTGCACCACATGGAGGGCCACCTGCTGGCGCCCATGCTGGAAGAAAACCCGCCGCAGTTTCCGTTCGTCGCTTTGTTGGTTTCCGGTGGCCATACCCAGCTGGTGCGGGTCGATGGCATCGGCCAATACGAGCTGCTGGGCGAGAGCCTGGACGACGCCGCCGGCGAAGCGTTCGACAAGACTGCCAAGCTGATCGGCCTGAACTACCCCGGTGGCCCGGAAATCGCCCGCCTGGCCGAGCGCGGCGTGCCTGGCCGCTTCGTGTTCCCGCGGCCGATGACCGACCGCCCGGGCCTGGAGTTCAGCTTCAGCGGCCTGAAAACCTTTGCCCTGAACACCTGGCAGCAGTGCCGCGATGCCGGCGACGACAGTGAGCAAACCCGTTGCGACCTGTCCCTGGCATTCCAGCAGGCGGTGGTGGAGACTTTGACCATCAAGTGCAAGCGGGCGCTCAAGCAGACCGGCCTCAAGCGCCTGGTGATTGCCGGTGGCGTCAGCGCCAACAAGGCCCTGCGCGCGTCCCTCGAGGACATGCTCGGCAGCATCAAGGGCAACGTGTACTACGCGCGCCCGCAGTTCTGCACCGACAACGGCGCGATGATCGCCTACGCTGGCTGCCAGCGGTTGTTGGCCGGGCAGCAGCAGGACCTGGCAATCAGCGTGCAGGCACGCTGGCCGATGGAGCAGCTGCCGCCGGTTTAAGCGTCAGAAGTGCCGTTCGCGCCCGGCAAACAGGTCGCGCAGGTTGCTGCGGTGGCGCCACACGATCATCGCCGTCAGCACGGTGATTGGCAGCAGGGCCTCGGGCTCGCGCCAGGCCAGCAATGGCAAGGTCAGTGGTGTGGCGATCAGCGCCGCCAGCGAGCTGGTGCGGGTAAGGTAGAAGGTCAGCAGCCAGGCGCCGATGGCCAGCAGTGCGGCCGGGAAGTAAAGAGCCATGAGCATGCCGGCGGCGGTTGCCACGCCCTTGCCGCCCTGGAAGCGGAAGTACAGCGGGAACAGGTGGCCCAGCACCGCGCACACGCCAACCCAGGCCTGCGCGTGCAGGTCCAGCCCGGCAAGGCGGGCGAGCAATACTGGCAACAGGCCCTTGCACAGGTCGCCAAGCAGGGTCAGGATCGCCAGTTTGCGGCCTGCCAGGCGTAGCATGTTGGTGGCGCCGGCATTGCCTGAGCCGCTGGAACGCGGGTCCGGGCTGCCCGTGAGGCGGCTGAGGACGATGGCGAAGGACAGCGAGCCGAGCAGGTAGGCGAGCAACGCCAGTAACCAAAACATGCTAACTATTCCGGGCGAGGACGCCCTGATTCTAACGGCGCCAGTCGCCCTTGTCGTGCTGTGGAGAGAAGTGCTTGGACAGAGTGTTCATCGAAGGCCTGGAAGTCGATACCGTCATCGGTGCCTATGACTGGGAGCGGGATATTCGCCAGTGCTTGCGCCTGGACCTGAGCTTTGCCTGGGACAACCGCCCGGCAGCGGCCGGTGACGACCTGAACCTGGCCCTGGACTATGCCAGCGTGTCGGCGCGCATCCAGGCGTTTGCCGAACAGGCCCGTTTCGAGTTGGTGGAAACCTTCGCCGAGCGCCTGGTGGCGGCATTGATGGAAGAGTTCCACATCCCGTGGGTGCGGTTGAAACTGACCAAGCCGGGTGCGGTGCCTGCGGCCCGTGGTGGTGTTGGCGTGGAGATCGAGCGCGGATGTCTCTGAGCACGGTTTACCTTGGCCTTGGCAGCAACATCGAGCGCGAGGCGCACTTGTGCGCCGGGCTCGATGCGTTGGCCGGCATCCTGACCGATATACGCTGTTCGCCGGCGTTCGAAAGCCAGGCGGTGGGGATCAAGAGCGGGCCGTTCATCAACTTCGTGGTGACCGGGCAGACTGCGTTGCCGTTGATCGAACTGGACCGCCGGCTGAAGTTCATCGAGGCCGACAACGGCCGCTATGCGCCGGACCGCAAAGGGCTGCCGCTGGATATCGACGTGCTGATGTATGACGATTTGCACGGCACGTTCGATGGGCTGGTGTTGCCTCGGGCCGAGATCCTGAAGAATGCCTTCGTCCTGTGGCCGCTGTCGCTGCTGGCGCCGGAGCTGGTGCATCCGGGGGTAGGCAAGACGATGGCGCAGTTGTGGCAGGAGGCGCGGATCGATCAGGTGTTGGCGCCGGTTGCCTTTGAGTGGCGTGGGTTGCAGCTGACTCCGGCATAAGCCTGTACCGGCCCTTTCGCGGCTAAAGCCGCTCCCACAGGGATCGCATGATGCCAAATGTTGTGCGATCCCTGTGGGAGCGGCTTTAGCCGCGAAGGGGCCGGTATGCTCAACCGAGCTTGTAAGCCTCGAGGGCTTTCAGCCGCTCACCTTTGAGCGCTTCGCCCAAGGCCTGGCCAGTCAGCCCTGCCTGCACCAACGGCTTCACATCCACCGCCCGCGCCGCCGCCGCTGCCCCGCGCAGGTAATCGGCCTGTGGATAACCCGATTTGCCCTCGCCTAGCGCGGTCATCTCGCAAGCGATCAGGAAGTCCTCGAACCGCTGCGGTCGCCGGTACACATCGAACTTCTGCAACAGCTCCAGCAATGCCGTGGCAGGCAGCTCCAGCGCCTGGTTGCCTTGCGCCAGGCACTCACCCGTCAGTAACGCCAGCTCCTGGCACTCTCGCGGCGCCTTGAGGCGCTGGTTGACGGCTTTGATCGCGGCTGGGGCCAGCGCCCGCAACAAGCAGGCCCAGCGTACATGCAGGGGCTGTTCGTGCAATGCCGCCTGTTCCAGCGCTGCCAGGGCCTGGGGAGCGTCATCAAGCTCAGGCAACAGCTGCTGCAGGGCGCCACAAGCATGCAACACCTGGAAGAACACCTGCGGCTGCGCCTCCATCAGCGCCCGCTCGATTTCCTTCCAGCTGCGCTCGGCAGTCAGCGCCTGCAATTCGCCAGAGGCGCTGATCTGGCGCATCAGCTCAAGTGTCTCATCGGCAACCCGGAAACCCAGCGGTGCATAACGGGCAGCAAAGCGTGCTACGCGCAGCACGCGCAAGGGATCTTCGGCGAATGCCGGGGAAACATGGCGTAAAAGGCGCTGATCGAGATCGTCCTGGCCATGATAAGGGTCGTACACCGTACCCGCCTCGTCCTCGGCCATCGCATTGATGGTCAGGTCACGGCGGATCAAGTCCTCTTCCAGGGTTACATCGGGGCTGGCGTGGAAGGTGAACCCGCCATAGCCACGCCCGCTCTTGCGTTCGGTGCGCGCCAAGGCGTATTCCTCGCCGGTTTTCGGGTGCAGGAACACCGGGAAATCAGCGCCGACCGGTCGAAAGCCCTTGGCGTGCATTTCCTCGACCGTGGCGCCGACCACCAGCCAGTCGATATCGCTGACAGGGCGGCCGAGCAAGCGGTCGCGCACGGCGCCGCCGACTTTGTAGATGTGCATGTGCAACTCTCCATAACTGCCGACAGGATACCCTGTCGGCAGTCGTGGCGTGGCACTAGAGGTGGTGGATCACAGCCAGGTCCATGCGGCCGTAGTCGCCGTTTTCGCCGTGTTCGCCGCGTGGTGGCATGTGGTGGGTCTTCATTACCTGCTCGCCCTGTACGGTCTCCAGATGGATGTCGAAGCCCCACAGGCGGTGCAGGTGCTTGAGCACTTCATCGGTCGAGTCGCCCAGCGGTTTGCGGTTGTGTTGCTGGTGGCGCAAGGTCAGCGAGCGGTCGCCGCGGCGGTCGACGCTCCAGATCTGCACGTTCGGTTCGCGGTTGCCCAGGTTGTACTGCGCCGCCAGCAGTTCGCGAATGGTCCGGTAGCCAGCCTCGTCGTGGATGGCAGGTACATACAGGTCGTCGCGCTGGTCGTCATCGAGGATGCTGAACAGCTTGAGATCGCGCATGACCTTGGGCGAAAGATACTGCAGGATGAAGCTCTCGTCCTTGAAGCTGCTCATGGCGAACTTGATGGTAGAAAGCCAGTCACTGCCGGCAATGTCGGGGAACCAGCGGCGATCTTCCTCGGTCGGGTTTTCGCACATGCGGCGGATGTCGGTGTACATCGCAAAGCCCAGTGCGTAGGGGTTGATGCCGTTGTAGTAGGGGCTGTCGAAGCCGGGCTGGAACACCACGCTGGTGTGCGACTGCAGGAACTCCATCATGAAGCCTTCGGTGATCAGCCCTTCGTCGTACAGGTCGTTCATCAGCGTGTAGTGCCAGAACGTCGCCCAGCCCTCGTTCATCACCTGGGTCTGACGTTGCGGGTAGAAATACTGGGCGATCTTGCGCACGATGCGCACCACCTCGCGCTGCCACGGTTCCAGCAACGGGGCGTTCTTCTCGATGAAATACAGGATGTTTTCCTGCGGTTCGGCGGGGAAGCGCGCATCATCGCGATCATTGCCCTTGTCGGCGCTTTTCGGAATGGTCCGCCACAGGTCATTGATCTGCCGCTGCAGGTGCTCCTCGCGCTCCTTCTGCCGGCGCCGCTCCTCTTCGGCGGAAATCGGGTAAGGCCGCTTGTAACGGTCGACGCCATAGTTCATCAGGGCATGGCAGGAGTCGATCAGGTCTTCCACGGCATCGATGCCATGGCGCTCTTCGCACTGGGCGATGTACTGCTTGGCGAACACCAGGTAGTCGATGATCGAGCTGGCGTCGGTCCAGGTGCGGAACAGGTAGTTGCCCTTGAAGAAGCTGTTATGGCCGTAGCAGGCATGGGCGATCACCAGTGCCTGCATGCACATGGTGTTTTCTTCCATCAGGTAGGCGATGCACGGGTCGGAGTTGATCACGATCTCGTAGGCCAGGCCCATCTGGCCGCGGCTGTAGGACTTTTCCGTGCTGAGGAACTGCTTGCCGTAGGACCAGTGGTGATAACCCAGCGGCATGCCGACCGAGGCATAGGCGTCCATCATCTGCTCGGCGGTAATCACCTCGATCTGGTTGGGGTAGGTGTCCAGGGCGTAACGCTCGGCCAGGCGGCTGATTTCCCGGTCGTAGGTCTGGATCAGTTCGAACGTCCACTCGGACCCGGTGGAAATGGGTTGGCGTCTCTGTGCTCTGGCGGTCATGTGGCTAACCTGCGCTGGAAGAGTTCACGGAAGACCGGGTAGATGTCGCCGGCCGATACCAACTGCTGCTGGGCGAACGTGTCGGGGAAGGCTTCGCCGATGCGCTCGTATTCGTACCACAGCGCCTGGTGCTCTCGCGGGGTGATTTCAACGTAAGTGTAGTACTGCACATGCGGCATGATCTGCTTGGCCAGGATGTCGCGGCAGATCGGCGAGTCGTCATTCCAGTTGTCGCCGTCGGAGGCCTGGGCGGCGTAGATGTTCCAGTCGCTGGCCGGGTAGCGTTCGGCCATGACCTCCTGCATCAGTTTGAGTGCGCTGGAAACGATGGTGCCGCCGGTTTCCCGCGAATAGAAGAATTCTTCCTCGTCGACCTCACGAGCGCTGGTGTGGTGGCGGATGAAGACCACTTCGATGCGCTCGTAGTTACGCTTGAGGAACAGGTACAGCAGGATGAAGAAGCGCTTGGCGATGTCCTTGGTGGCCTGGGTCATCGAGCCGGACACGTCCATCAGGCAGAACATCACCGCCTTGGAGCTGGGGTTGGGCTGCTTGACCAGCAGGTTGTACTTGAGGTCGAAGGTGTCGAGGAAGGGCAGGCGGTTGATGCGTGCCTTCAGGCGTTCGATCTCATGTTCGACTTCCTGGATATCGGTGAAGTTGTCTGGTTCCTCGACCTTCAGGCGGGCGAGTTCCTTCTGTGCTTCGCGCAGCAGGGCGCGGCTGCTGCCGGTCAGGGCGATGCGTCGGGCATGGGCCGAACGCAGGGTGCGCACGATGTTGATGCGTGACGGGTTGCCTTCGTTGGCGATACCGGCGCGCACGGTCTTGAAGGTGTCGGCCCCGGTCAGGTGACGTTTGACCAGGTTGGGCAGCTCGAGGTCCTCGAACATGAACTCGAGGAATTCTTCCTGGGTGATCTGGAAGACGAAGTCGTCCATGCCCTCGCCGGAGTTGCCGGCCTTGCCACGGCCGCTGCCACCACCGCCGCCGCCTTGCGGCCTGGGGATGTGTTCACCGGCGGTGAACTCCTTGTTGCCTGGGTGCACGATGGTCTGTTTGCCCCCACGACCATGGTGCAGCACCGGTTCGTCGATGTCGCGCCCCGGAATGCTGATCTGCTCGCCATGTTCCATGTCCATGATGGAACGGCGGCTCACCGCCTCTTCGACGGCTTTCTTGATGTGCTCGCGGTACCGCCGCAAGAAGCGCTGGCGGTTCACCGTGCTCTTGTTCTTGCCGTTCAGGCGTCGATCTATAACGTAGCTCATGGTCCCTCCGGTAGCTGGGAACAGCTGCACGCTTCAAGCTACGAGCCGCTTCACGTAAAGGCAGCAAAGCAGCTGCCGCCGCCCAAGGCTGGTGTAGCAGCCTTGGGCGCGCGGTGGGTAGCTTGTCGCTTTATTGCGATTTCCTGACCCGCAGGTACCATTCCGACAGCAGACGAACCTGTTTGTCGGTATAACCACGCTCCACCATGCGCGTGACGAAGTCGTTGTGTTTCTGTTGGTCCTCCTTGCTGGCCTTGGCGTTGAAGCTGATGACCGGCAGCAGGTCCTCGGTGTTGGAGAACATTTTCTTCTCGATCACCACCCGCAGCTTTTCGTAGCTCAGCCAGCTCGGGTTCTTGCCATTGTTGTTGGCTCGGGCACGCAGCACGAAGTTGACGATTTCGTTGCGGAAATCTTTCGGGTTGCTGATGCCGGCCGGCTTCTCGATCTTCTCCAGTTCTTCGTTGAGGGCGATACGGTTGAGGATTTCGCCGGTTTCCGGGTCGCGGTATTCCTGGTCCTGGATCCAGAAGTCGGCGTACAGCACGTAGCGGTCGAAGATGTTCTGGCCGTATTCGCTGTAGGACTCCAGGTAGGCGGTCTGGATTTCCTTGCCGATGAACTCGATGTAGCGCGGGGCCAGGTACTCCTTCAGGTAGCGCAGGTAGCGTTCGCGCACTTCGGCAGGGAACTGTTCCTGCTCGATCTGCTGTTCCAGCACATACAGCAGGTGCACCGGGTTTGCGGCCACCTCATGCGGGTCGAAGTTGAACACCTTGGAGAGGATCTTGAAGGCAAAGCGGGTCGACAGGCCGTTCATGCCTTCGTCGACGCCGGCGGCGTCCCGGTATTCCTGGATCGACTTGGCCTTCGGATCGGTGTCCTTGAGGTTTTCTCCATCGTACACCCGCATCTTCGAGTAGATGTTGGAGTTTTCCGGCTCTTTCAGGCGCGACAGCACGGTGAACTGGGCGAGCATCTTCAGCGTGTCGGGTGCGCAGTGGGCCTTGGCCAGCGAACTGTTGATCAGCAGCTTGTCGTAGATCTTGATTTCGTCGCTGACGCGCAGGCAGTACGGCACCTTGACGATGTAGATCCGGTCGATGAACGCCTCGTTGTTCTTGTTGTTGCGGAAGGTATGCCATTCCGATTCGTTGGAGTGGGCCAGCAAAATCCCGGAGTAGGGGATGGCGCCGAGGCCTTCGGTACTGTTGTAGTTGCCTTCCTGGGTGGCGGTGAGCAACGGGTGCAGGACCTTGATCGGGGCCTTGAACATCTCGACGAATTCCATCAGGCCCTGGTTGGCCCGGCACAGCGCGCCCGAATAGGCGTAGGCGTCAGCGTCGTTCTGCGGGAATTCCTCGAGCTTGCGGATATCCACCTTGCCGACCAGGGCCGAGATGTCCTGGTTGTTCTCGTCGCCGGGTTCGGTCTTGGCGATGGCGATCTGGTTGAGGATCGACGGGTACAGCTTGACCACCTTGAACTTGCTGATGTCGCCGCCGAACTCCTGCAGGCGCTTGGTGGCCCAGGGCGACATGATGGTGTTCAGGTAGCGCCGCGGGATGCCGAACTCTTCCTCGAGAATGGCCCCGTCTTCGGTGGCGTTGAACAGCCCCAGGGGCGACTCGAATACCGGCGAGCCCTTGATGGCGTAGAACGGTACCTTTTCCATCAGCTGCTTGAGTTTTTCGGCAAGCGACGATTTACCACCGCCAACCGGGCCCAGCAGATAGAGGATCTGTTTCTTTTCTTCCAGGCCTTGGGCGGCGTGGCGGAAGTAGGACACGATCTGGTCGATGCACTCTTCCATGCCATGGAAGTCGGCAAAGGCCGGATAGCGGCGGATAACCTTGTTGGAGAAGATTCGCGACAGTCTGGAGTTGGTTGAGGTGTCGATCAGCTCCGGCTCACCGATGGCCAGCAACAGCCGTTCGGCCGCCGATGCGTAGGCACTGCGATCCTCTTTGCACAGCTCGAGGTACTCCTGCAGCGAGAGTTCTTCCTGGCGCGTTGACTCGAAACGTTGTTGGAAGTGGCTAAAAATACTCATGACGTCACCTCGCTCGATACGTGGAGACGACGCCGGATCAGTCAGCTGATGCTGGCATGCAACCGGGTCCGCCGGCTGCTGTATACCCCCCAGAACACCCTGTAACGCTACCGATGACCCGCACGCCGGTGTACCGGCTCTCCCCTTTTTCTGGATGGCCTGCGCTTAAGAATAGTTGGTTATCCGCAAGGTCAAGGGCGAGGGGCGGAGAAGTTGCGAACGACCGTTCGTCAGATAAGCCGCAAGCCCGCACGGGGCGCGGGCTGCAGTAAAAATGAAAAAATTATTCGGCAGTGCCCTGGGCGGTCTCGGCCGGGTAGGTAGTGCGCCACAGCTCAAAGCCGCCGTCCACGCTGTACACGTCGGAGAAGCCCTGGTTCACCAGGTAGGCGGCAGCGCTCTGGCTGGAATTGCCGTGGTAGCACACCACCAAGGTCGGGGCATCGAGGTCGGCATTGCGGATGAACTCGGCGACCGAATGGTTATCCAGATGCCTGGCGCCGGTGATGTGGCCGGCGGCAAAGGCCTGCGGGTCGCGAATGTCGACGACTACCGCACCTTGCGCGCGCAGGGCCAGGGCCTGTTCGGGAGGGATGCGCTTGAATTCGCTCATGGGTACGGCTTCCTTCAGGGTTGATCGTTCAGTGTAGGCGTTTGGGTGGGGAGGCGTAAGTTGCCGTCGTCGCTGCAGTCACAGCGGTGGTATTCGCCGCTGTCGACGTTGTACAGGGTCATGGCGCCGCCCCACACGCAACCGGTGTCCAGGGCGATGATGCCGGGCTCGTTCACCTGCCCCTGCAGGGCGGCCCAGTGGCCGAAGATGATCTTCACATGGCGTGAGCGGCGGTCCTTGTGCGCGTACCAGGGCTTGTAGCCTTTGGGCGCGGTATCCAGGCCTTCCTTGCTCTTGAAGTCGAGCTTGCCCTCGGGGGTGCAGAAGCGCATGCGCGTGAGGCAGTTGGTGATGACCCGCAGGCGTTCGATGCCGCTGAGGTTCTTGTTCCACTTGTTCGGCTCGTTGCCGTACATGCCGTCCAGGTACAGCTTCAGGCGCTCATCGTCGCGCAGCACTTCCTCGACCTCGGCGGCCAGCGCCAGGGCTTTGCCCAAGGTCCATTGCGGCGGAATGCCGGCGTGTACCAGGGCGATGCCACGGGGCTCGTCGTAATGCAGCAGCTTTTGCTGGCGCAGCCAGTCGAACAGCTGGTCAGCGTCCGGCGCTTCGATGATCTCGCGCAGGGTGTCGCTTTTCTTCAGGCGTTCGACGTTGTGCCAGGCGGCCAGCAGGTGCAGGTCATGGTTGCCCAGCACGCACACCAGCGACTGGCGGATGGAATAAAGGAAGCGCAGGGTTTCCAGTGACTCGGGGCCGCGGTTGACCAGGTCGCCGACCAGCCACAGGCGGTCGACGGCGGGGTTGAAGTTGACCCGTTCGAGCAGGCATTTGAGTGGCTGCAGGCAGCCCTGCAGGTCACCGACGGCGTAGGTAGCCATCAGTGCAGCGCTCCGGGCACCGCCAGGCGGAAGGGGGCGATCTCGGCATCGAAGCGTTTGCCGTCCTCGGCGAACATCTGGTAGCTGCCCTGCATGGTGCCCACGCGGGTGCTGATGACCGCGCCGCTGCTGTAGGTGTGGCTCTGGCCTGGGTCGATATCGGGCTGTTGGCCAACGACACCGGCACCGCGCACTTCCTCGACCTCGCCGTCACCGTTGGTGATCAGCCAGTGACGAGACAGCAGCTTGGCCTTGAGCGAGCCATTGTTCTGCACGGTAATGGTGTAGGCGAAAGCGAAGCGACTGTTTTCGGGGTCGGATTGTTCTTTGAGGTAGCGGGTCACGACGCTGACGTCGATCTGATAGCGGGGGTCGGACATGCAAGGGCCTTGGGCGAGCTGACGCAATAATGCAGTCTAGGCCATTGAGAGGGGGGAGGGCCAGCGGTGCAGGGGCTTGAGGTCTTTGTTGCCAGTACCGGCCCTTTCGCGGGTAAACCCGCTCCCACAGGGATCACACAGATTTCAAGGGTTGTGCAATTCCTGTGGGAGCGGGTTTACCCGCGAAAGGGCCGATACAGGCGATATCAGGCTTGCTGATCGGCCAACTGGTCAGCCAGGCGCACGAAGGCGGCCAGGTCCAGCTGTTCGGGGCGCAGGCTGCCGTCCACGCCAGCCGCTTCGATGGCCGCGCTGTCGAGCAGGCCTTTCATGGTGTTGCGCAGGGTCTTGCGGCGCTGGTTGAAGGCTTCGCGTACCACCTGCTCCAGCAGCTTTGCATCCTTGGCCGGGTACGGCAGCACTTCGTGCGGCACCAGGCGGACGATGGCCGAGTCCACTTTCGGTGGTGGGTTGAAGGCGCCAGGGCCAACGTTGAAAAGATGTTCGACCCGGCAGTGGTACTGCACCATGATCGACAAACGCCCCCAGTCACCACCGCCGGGGCCGGCGGCCATGCGCTCGACCACTTCCTTCTGCAGCATGAAATGCATGTCGCGGATCAGCCCGGCATGGCTGAGCAGGTGGAAGATCAGTGGGGTGGAGATGTTGTAGGGCAGGTTGCCCACCACCTTGAGGCTGCGCGCTGGCACGCCCAGCTGGTTGAAGTCGAACTTCAGGGCGTCGCCCTGGTGCAGGCGGAAATTGCTGCGGCCGGCGAACTTGTGCTGCAGGATCGGCACCAGGTCCTTGTCCAGTTCCACCACGTCCAGCTGTGCGCCGCTACCCAGCAGGCCTTCGGTCAGGGCGCCCTGGCCCGGGCCGATTTCCAGCAGATGTTCGCCAGCCTTGGCGTTGATGGCACGCAGGATGCGGTCGATGATGCCGGCGTCATGCAGGAAGTTCTGGCCGAAGCGCTTGCGCGCCCGGTGTTGGTATTGCTCGTTCATGGTCGGTTCTCGGCCATCTGGTAGGCGGTTTCCAGCGCGACGCGCAGGCTGCCGGTGTCGACCTTGCCAGTGCCGGCCAGGTCCAGGGCGGTGCCGTGGTCGACCGACGTGCGGATGATCGGCAGGCCCAGGGTCACGTTGACCGCAGCACCGAAGCCTTTGTACTTGAGTACGGGCAGGCCCTGGTCGTGGTACATCGCCAGCACTGCATCGCAGTGCTCCAGATATTTGGGGGTAAACAGGGTATCGGCCGGCAGCGGCCCGCGCAGGTCCATGCCTTCGGTGCGCAGGCGGGCCAGGGTCGGCTCGATGATGTCGATTTCCTCGCGGCCCAGGTGGCCGCCCTCACCCGCGTGCGGGTTGAGGCCGCACACCAGGATGCGCGGGTTGGCAATGCCGAACTTGTCGCGCATGTCGGCATGCAGGATACGGGTTACACGCTCGACGCGCTCGGCAGTGATGGCGTCGGCAATGTCGCGCAGCGGCAGGTGCGTGGTCACCAGGGCCACGCGCAGGCCCCGGGTAGCCAGCATCATCACCACTTGCGCGGTGTGGGTGAGTTCGGCGAGGAATTCGGTATGCCCGGAGAAGGCGATACCGCTTTCGTTGATCACGCCCTTGTGCACAGGGGCGGTGATCATCCCGGCGAAATGCCCGTCCAGGCAGCCTTGCCCGGCTCGGGTCAGGGTATCCAGCACGAACGCCGCATTGGCCTTGTCGAGCTGGCCCGGCACTACCGGGGCTGCCAGGGGGGTATCCCAGACGTACAGGCTACCCGCTGGCGCCGGCTGCTCGGGCCATTGGCCCGGTGCTACCGGCAGCAGGTTGACGGCCAGCCCCAGCTGCGTGGCCCGCTCGGCGAGCAGGTCACGGCTGGTGATGGCGATCAGGGGGTGGGGCTGGGCGCCTGCGGCGAGCAGCAGGCACAGGTCGGGGCCTATGCCGGCCGGCTCGCCGGGGGTGACGGCGAAGCGCAGGGGCTTCACTGGGTGGCCTGGTCAGCGCCAGGCAGCTTGATTTCAACGTAGGCCTCGTCGCGGATCTGGCGCAGCCAGGTCTGCAGCTCTTCGTCGTACTTGCGGTTGCGCAGAACGTTCATGGCCTGCTGTTCCCGAGCCTGCTCGGTGCTGTCGGTAGCGCGGCGGCCGAGCACTTCCAGGACATGCCAGCCGTACTGGGTCTTGAACGGACGGGTGACTTCGCCCTGGGCGGCGTTGGCCATCTGCTCGCGGAACTCCGGTACCAGGCTGTTCGGGTCAACCCAGTTGAGGTCGCCGCCGTTGAGCGCCGAACCCGGGTCTTCCGAGAAGCTCTTCGCCAGTTCGCCGAAGTCTTCGCCGTTCTTGATGCGATCGTACAGGCGCTCGGCCAGTTGCTCGGTGGCCGCATCGCTGCGGATTTCGCTTGGCTTGATCAGGATGTGGCGCACATGCACTTCGTCACGCAGCACGTTCTCGCTGCCACCGCGCTTCTCCTCGAGCTTGAGGATGATGAAGCCGTTGGGGATGCGAATGGGCTGGGTGATGTCGCCCACCGCCATGCTGCTGAGCATCTTGGCGAAGTCTGGCGGCAGCTGGCCGGCTTTACGCCAGCCCATCTCGCCGCCTTCCAGGGCGTTTTCGCTGGCGGAGCGGGCAATGGCCATCTGGCCGAAGTCCGCGCCCTGCTTGAGCTGCTGGTACACATCGCCAACCTGGCGCGCGGCGGCCTGGATGGCCTCCGAGTTGGCTGCTTCCGGGGTCGGGATCAGGATGTTGGCCAGGCGGTACTCTTCCGACATCTGCATCTTGCCAAGGTCGGAGTTGAGGAAGTTCTTCACTTCCTGCTCGGACACCTGGATACGCTCGGCCACGCGGCGCTGGCGTACACGGCTGATGATCATCTCGCGCTTGACCTGTTCGCGGGCGTCGTCGAATGACATGCCGTCACGGGCCAGGGCGGCGTGGAACTGCTCCAGCGACATGCCGTTGCGCTGGGCAATGGTGCCCATGGCCTGGTTCAGTTCCTCGTCGGTGATGCGGATGCCGGAGCGCTCGCCGATCTGCAGCTGCAGGTTTTCGACGATCAGGCGCTCCAGTACCTGCTGGTCCAGCGCGCCGGCAGGCGGCATGCCGCCGCCGCGCTTGGCGATGGTTTGCTGGACCTCGCGGACACGCTGGTCCAGCTGGCTTTGCATGACCACGTCGTTGTCGACGATGGCCACCACGCGATCAAGAGGTTGCACCGCGGCATGCACCGCGCCACTCAGCAATGCAACGCCCAGCAACGCTGGGCGCAGTCGATCAATAAGCTTGGTCTTCACGTTCACGGTAACCTTGAATGCCTTGGTCGAGGAAAGATTCGACCTTGTTGCCGACTACACCACCGAGGCCTTTCAGGACGATCTGAAGGAAGATGCCGTGGTCGCCTTTTTCGTTTGTCGGAAGGGCTTGGCTGAAGTCGTCGTAATCGATCCAGTAGCGGTTGATCAGGCGCAGCTTCCAGCAGCAGTTGTCGTACTCGAAACCACCCATGGCTTCCAGGGTGCGGTTGCGGTTGTAGTCATGCTGCCAGCGAGCGATGACGCTCCACTGCGGAACGACCGGCCAGATGACCGAGAAATCATGCTGCTGGATCTTGTAGTAGTCCTTCACGTAGTTAGGACTGCCCGGGGTGCCATAGTCGCCGCCGCCCACTTTCCAGGTACCGGTCGTGGAGTCGTAGGAGATGGTGTCGTTACGGTAGCGATAGCCGAGGTTGACCACCTTGTTCGGGTTGTCTTCAGGCTGGTAGTGGAACATCGCGCTGCCCGAGCGGGTGCTGCGGCTGTCCGGGTCCCAGTTGAAGTCCGAATTGAAGCGCCAGTCGCGGTTGAAGTAGTAGTTGTAAAGCAATGCGTACGGCGAAACGTCGGACTGCGAGTCTTTGCGGTCCTTGTAGTTGATGCCTGGCAGCTGGACCTTGCGATCCTTGAAGTAGTACGCCTGACCGATGCTGAAATTCTGGCGTTCGAAGCCGTTTTCTTCAATCCAGCGGGTAGTTACGCCCAAGGACAGTTTGTTTTCATCGCCGATGCGGTCGGTGCCACTGAAGCGGTTGTCGCGGAACAGCGAATCATAGCTGAACAGGGTTTCGCCCGAGTCGAACAGTGGTATGTCCCTCTGGTCCTTGTAGGGGACGTAAAGATAGAACATGCGCGGTTCGAGAGTTTGCTTGTAGTTGGTGCCAAACAACGACGTATTTCGGTCGAAGTACAGTCCGCTGTCCACGCTGAAAATTGGTACATCACGGTTCACCGTACTGCTGTAAGTGCCGTATGCCACCGGGTCCAGATTCTTGAGGTTGATCGCGCCGGCTTTGCCTTTGCTGTCCAGATCAAGATCGTAGTGTGTATAGGCGTATTTCAGTTTTGGTGTCAGGTAGCCATAACTGGCTTCCATTGGCAGGCTGATCGATGGGGCGAAATTCAGGCGTGTGCCGTTAGCGCGGGCGATGCCTGCGACATTTTCATCAAGACGCTCGCCGTTGGGGCCAGCTGTAGTGTCCAATATCCCATCTTCGTTATAGACCGGACCTGTTTTCAAGTCGCGATCGAAGCGAACGGCCTCAGTCTCATACGCAAGGTTCAGCCCGCCCGGCTCATACGGCAGCTTACCGTTGAAGGTAATCTGCGGCAGACGATCATACGGCGTGATCTTCGAGATGGTCGCCATCTCGTAGGCATGCACATTCAACCGCGCGGTGTAGTTGTCACCACGGTAGGTCAGTGCACCCTGCTGGTTCAGCAAGT
Source organism: Pseudomonas sp. NPDC096925 (assembly GCF_044762545.1). Taxonomy (NCBI): domain Bacteria; kingdom Pseudomonadati; phylum Pseudomonadota; class Gammaproteobacteria; order Pseudomonadales; family Pseudomonadaceae; genus Pseudomonas; species Pseudomonas sp. NPDC096925. Next base: position 294,586 of record NZ_JBIWEM010000008.1, read on the forward strand.
CCTGGGTTTCAACACCGATCTGGTCGGATTCCAGGTCCTGGAAGTAGAACGGGTCGCTGATGTCGGTGTAGTCCACCTCGGCCATCAGGCGCTCGTCCAGCCCGCCCTTGTGCTGCCAGTTAACCATCCAGCGCTGCTCTTTGTAGTCAGTCTGGTCTTTGCGGTCGTCGTTCTTGTCGTTGAGGTACGCGCCACCGAACTGGCCTTCGCTGGAAGGCGTCAGGTAGCGGAACTCGCCTTCCATCAGCAGGCCGCGCTTGGTCATGTAGCGCGGGTACAACGTGGCGTCGTAGTTCGGCGCCAGGTTGAAGTAGTACGGCGTGACCAGCATGAAGCCGGTGTCGCTGGTGCTGCTGAACGATGGCGGCAGGAAACCGGACTGGCGACGGTCGTCGATCGGGAAGTAGATGTACGGTGTGTAGAACACCGGGAAATCCTTGACCCGCAGCGTAACGTTGGTCGCGGTACCGAAACCGGTGGCCGGGTTCAGGGTGATGTTGTTGCCCTTCAGCTGCCAGGCGTTGCTGCCCGGTTCGCAGGTGGTGTACGTACCGTCCTTGAGACGGATGATGGCGTTTTCGCCACGCTTGGCGTACAGGGCACTGCCGCGGATGTGCGACTTGTGCATCACGTATTCGGCGTTGTCGACCTGGGCTTCGCCCGTGTCGAGCTGGATCTGTGCCTCGTCACCGACTACCAGCGAACCGTTGTCACGGATCTTGACGTTGCCCTTGAGCTCGCCACGGTTTTCGGTCTGGTAGAGGTTGGCCTCGTCGGCTTCGGCCTGCATGCTGCCCTGGCGCATCACCACGTCACCGGCGAGGGTAGCGATCTGCTGCTCTTGCTGGTACTTGGACACCTTGGCGTTAATGTAGGTCGGCGACTCGTCCTTCGGCGTGGTGTCGGCCATGCCTGGGCGGGTTGGCTCGATGTACGCGCCACCGCAGTACGGGCCGGTTTCGGCCAGTTGCGCGGCGGTGAGCTTTTCACGCGGAACCCAGTCCAGGTGGCTGTAGTCTTCGCTGCGCGACTTCAGGGCGCGGCCCTTGGCTTCGGTGACCAGCACCGGCCGGTCCGCAGTTTCGCCTTCGCTCGCGGCTTCGGTGCCGGTGCTGACGGCAGCACCCTCGTGCACCGGGCGCGGCGGCAGGTTGTTGACTGGGGTCTTGGGCTTGCAGTCCCAACCACCGGAGGCGGACACTTGGCAGTCGAACTGTTCGGCTGCCACCACGTAAGACGTGGCCAGAGGTTGCAGGGCCAGCAGACCGCCGGTTACCAGCAACGGAAACTTTCTACGAAACGCGGGGGATTTCAATGCCATCTTATTAGTCCGGGCTTCCTGCGTGCCATCTGCCCGCGTGTGGGGCCGCACGCCTCTCGATGGTCTGAAAAAGATGCTGGATAATAAAGCATGACCCGCTTGACGGCTAGGGCCGTCGGAGACCCTTGTAATGCCTGAACACGATGTACGCCTGCAACAACTGACGGTCTGGCTCGATGAGCAGCTCAATGATCTTTTCCGGAAAAACGCCTGGGGCGATGTGCCCGCAGGCAGCCTGACCGCGGCCAGCAGCGATGCCAGCTTCCGCCGTTATTTCCGCTGGCAGGGCGCCGGCCACAGCTTCGTGATCATGGATGCGCCTCCGCCGCAGGAAAACTGCCGACCGTTCGTCGCCATCGACCACCTGCTGGCCAGCGCCGACGTGCATGTACCGCTGATCCACGCCCAGGACCTGGAGCGCGGCTTCCTGCTGCTGGGTGACCTGGGCCACCAGACATACCTCGACATCATTGATGCCGACAACGCCGACGGCCTGTTCGCCGATGCCATCGACGCGCTGCTGGCGTTCCAGCGCCTGCCGATGGACGCGCCGCTGCCCAGCTACGACGATGCGCTGCTGCGCCGTGAAGTCGAACTGTTCCCCGAGTGGTACGTGGGGCGTGAACTTGGCGTTACCTTCAGCGAAGCCCAGAAAGCCACCTGGCAGCGTATCAGCCAGATGCTGATCGACAGCGCCCTGGCCCAGCCCAAGGTGCTGGTGCACCGCGACTACATGCCGCGCAACCTGATGCAGAGCACGCCCAACCCCGGCGTGCTGGACTTCCAGGATGCGGTGTACGGCCCGGTCACCTACGACATCACCTGCCTGTTCAAGGACGCCTTCCTCAGCTGGCCGCAGGCGCGGGTCGAAGGCTGGCTGCGCAACTACTGGCAGAAGGCGCAGGCCGCCGGCATTCCGGTGCAGGCCGAGTTCGAAGCGTTCCAGCGTGCCAGCGACCTGATGGGGGTGCAGCGCCACCTGAAGGTGATCGGCATCTTCGCCCGTATCTGCCACCGTGACGGCAAACCCCGTTACCTGGGCGACGTGCCGCGCTTCTTCGCCTATATAGAAGAAGTGATCAGCCGCCGGCCCGAATTGGCGGAGCTGGGTGAGCTGATTGCCGAGTTGCAGGCCGGAGCGCGTGCATGAAGGCAATGATCCTGGCAGCGGGTAAAGGCGAGCGCATGCGCCCGCTGACCCTGCACACCCCCAAACCGCTGGTCCCGGTCGCCGGCCAGCCACTGATCGAGTACCACCTGCGGGCCCTGGCTGCGGCGGGCGTCACCGAGGTGGTGATCAACCATGCCTGGCTCGGCCAGCAGATCGAGGACCACCTGGGCGACGGCAGCCGTTTCGGCCTGAGCATTCGCTATTCGCCCGAAGGCGAGCCGCTGGAAACCGGCGGCGGCATCTTCAAGGCCCTGCCATTGCTAGGGGATACGCCGTTCCTGCTGGTGAACGGCGATGTCTGGACCGACTACGACTTCGCGCGCCTGCAGGCCCCCCTGCAAGGCCTGGCTCACCTGGTGCTGGTCGATAACCCTGGCCATCACGGCCGCGGCGACTTCCGCCTGGTGGGCGAGCGGGTGGTCGATGGTGACGATGCGCCCGGCACGCTGACTTTCAGCGGCCTTTCGGTACTGCACCCGGCACTGTTCGAAGGCTGTCAGCCCGGTGCCTTCAAGCTGGCGCCGTTGCTGCGCCAGGCCATGGCGGCGGGCCAGGTCAGTGGTGAGCACTACCGCGGGCACTGGGTGGATGTCGGTACGCTAGAACGCCTGGCCGAGGCCGAGCGCCTGATCGGCGAGCGCGCCTGACATGTGGTGGCCAAGCACGGTGATTGCTGCCGGTGCCGGCTTTGCCGTTGCCAGCATCCCCGGCGCCCTGCTCGGCGCTTTGCTCGGGCAGGCCATTGACCGCCGCCTGCGTTTGCAAGGCTGGGAGGACATGCGCGAACGCCTGGGCGGGCGGCCGGCCTTGCAGGATGACGAGTTGCTGTTCGTGATGCTCGGGCGCCTGGCCAAGTGCGATGGCCGGGTGGGTGAGCAGCATATCCAGCAGGCGCGTCAGGAAATGGTGCGCCTGGACCTGGCCGAAGCGGCCCGGCTGCGCGCGATTGCCGCGTTCAACCGTGGCAAGGCGGGCAAGGACCGGCTGGGCGGGCACCTGCGGCGCATTCGCCAGCAGCCACATGCGGCCGAGGGCACCCTGCGTGCCTGCTGGCGCATGGTCTGGGCCGACGGCAAGATGGGCAACAAGGAGCGTGAGCTTTTGCTGGACTGGGGGCAGAAGCTGGGCCTGAGCCGACGGCAGGTGCAGGCCATGTCGCTGGAGTACGAGCCGCGCAAGGCGGGGCCAGAAGGGGTGGCCATGACCTATGCGGCGGCGTTGCGCTTGCTGGCAGTCGAGGCGGACACCGATGGCGACAAGATCAAGCAGGCGTATCGTCGGCTGGTCAGCCGGCACCACCCGGACAAGCTGGCGGGCACTGGCGCCAGTGAGGCACAGGTGCGGGAAGCGACCGAGCGGACCCGGGAGTTGCATCAGGCTTATGCCATGATCCGCAAGCGGCGGGGCCTTTAAAGGGTACCTGGCTTGAGTTTTGAGGTGATGCGTAAGTCGAGCGCCGCCCGCGCGGCGCATCGCGAGCGAAGCTCGCTCCTACATTTGTTTCGGGCCAGTTAATCCTGCGGCAGAGGCGCGCGGCCCTTTGGCGTTCACCTCGATATCGTGTCGGGCAAACAAGGCGGTCGCGCGCGCTGGCGCAGGCGTTACTGGCCCGAAACAGATGTAGGAGCGAGCTTCGCTCGCGATGCGCCGCGCGGGCGGCGCTCGATCTCACTGGCGCCACACAACCCACGACAAGCATAAAAAAGCGCCCCCGGCGATTTCAGATCAACCCTACAGGCTCATCCACCCCCGCACCCGGCGGAACAGTTGTTCCTGCTCGGCCGCCTTGTTCCCCGGCATGCCAATCAGCGACAACTGCCGGTACTGGCTGTCCTTCTGCCGCTTGCTGGCCTGCAGGCGCTGCGCGGCCGCATTGCGGTCACCGCTGCGGGTGGCGTAGTAGATGTCGGCAGTCGGCACTCTCAAGGTCGGGGCCAGGCTTGTCAGGTCATGCTCCACCCGCGCCGGTGTCTGCGCGGCGACCATTACCAGTTTCTGCACCTGCGGCGGCTGTTTCTCGCTCAGGTAACGGGCCGCCCAGTACGCGCCGCTGCCATGGCCGATCAGCACGATGCTGCGGGCATTGTGTTGCTGGGCAAAGGCCACCGCGGCATCCAGGCGGGCGAAAACGCGCTCGGCATCGGCCGGGTCGGTTTGCTCGCTGGCCTGTTTGGCGTCAGTGCTTTCTGCGGTGTCGGCATCGGCCGCCGTGGCCTGGGCAACGTTGGCATTGGCATCGGCCGGCACGTCCTTGGCCGGCGCGCTTTCGCCCTTGTCTTGCTCCGGCTCGGCAGCCGGCCTGGCTTCGACCCGCGCCTGCGGGCTGTCGGCGAGCAGGTCGGGCAGGCTGATGCTCAGGCTGTGCCAGCCGATATCGGGGAATTTCTGCCGCAATGGGCCGACTGCATTTGGCCAGTCGGCCGTTTCGCCGGCACCGGGGACGATGATGACCGCCCCTTGCGGGTCGCTGTCGTTGGCCGGTTTCCACAGGGCCAGGAAGCTGTCGGCACCGGCCTGCAGGGTCTGCTGCTCGGCCTTGGGCACCAGCCGTTCGAGCGCCTGGGCATCCTCCTGGCTGCGTTCCAGCAGCGGCGGGCGCTGGGCTTGGGCCGCGGGTGCCTCGGTGGTGGTGGATGGTTTTTCGGCATCGGCGGCAAGGGCGCCGAGAGGAAGGATCGAGGCCAGGCAGCACATTGCCAGCGTCGTGCGATAAAGTGTGGACATGAGTCAACCCGGGGCCAGAATGATACCGGCAGCCTAATAGTATTTGCCCGTGACGGCCATGCTGCATGGCCGCCTTTGCCAAGACGAGCGTATAGATGAAGCGAGTGCGTCGCCTGTTGGTTATCGGCTGCTTGTGGCTGCCCTTGATTGCATTGGCCAGGCCCGAGACGGTGCCCACGGTTTCCCTGGAACCGGCCCAGCAGCAATGGCTGGATACGCACCGCAGCCTGCGCGTCGGCCTGGTGTTGCAGGCGCCCTACGCTCAGTTCGACCGGCGCCTGCAGCAACTGTACGGGGCCAACGTGGAATTGGTGAGCAGCCTGGCGCAGGTGCTGCGCCTGGACCTGACCTGGCGCAACTTCACCGACCAGGCCAGCCTTGAGCATGCCCTGCAGGCCGGCGAAATCGACTTTGCCCCAGGCCTTACCCAGACCCCCGCCAGCCTGCGCCTGTGGTTGTTCAGCGACCCTTACATGCGCGTGCCGCAACTGGTGGTGGGGCCGCGCACCGGGACCATGGCCGTGGAACTGGAAACGCTCGGGGCCGAGCAGCGGGTGGCTGTGCGCATGCCCAGCCAACTGGCGGACTACCTGCGCGGCAACTACAGCAACCTCAACCTGCAAGGGGTGCCCAGCGAGCGCGAGGCCCTGCAATTGGTGGTAGGCGGCCAGGCCAGTTTCGCCGTGCTGGATGAAGCCCAGCTCAGCCGCCTGTCGCGCGAAAGCGAGTTCGGCGAGCTGGCGGTGGTCGGCGATATCGGCCTGCCGCAACTGTTGCGCATCGGTTCGCGGCGCGACTGGCCGCTGCTGGCCGATGTGCTCGAGCGTGGGCTGCAGGCGCTGCCGGCCAAGGAACTGGAACAACTGCACCAGCGTTGGTTGCAGCCAAAGTACCCACGTCTGAGTGAGTCGACTGGTTTCTGGCAGAACCTGGCCTTGCTGTCCGGCCTGCTGCTGTTGTGCGCGCTGGCCACCCTGGTGTGGCAGCGTCGGCAGCAGCGCCAACTGGAGCGCAGCCTGCTGGCCACGCGAGAAAGCCTGGTGGAGCGGCAAGTGCGTGAAGAAGCGTTGCGTCTGAGCCAGTTCGCCATCGACCAGAGCACGGTGGGCATCCTCTGGGTCAACTGGGACAGCCACGTACGGTACGCCAACCATGCCGCCGAGCGCATGCTGGGCTACGGTGAAGGCGCGCTGCTGGAGCGGCCGCTGAGCGACTTTGAACCCAGCTTGAGCATGGACCGCTGGCTGGAGCTGTGGAAGGGCGCGCGCACCGGGTCGGGCGGTGTCGGCCAGTTCGAGACGCAGTGCCGTCGGGCTGATCAGAGCCTGCTGCCGGTCGAGCTGTCGCTGAGTTTTCTGCGCTTTCGTGATTCCGAGTACCTGGTGGTCTACCTCGCCGATGTCACCGAGCGCCACCGCGCCCTGGCGGCCCTGCGCGAAAGTGAGGCGCGGCTCAAGGGCATTGCCGGCAACGTGCCGGGGCTGGTGTTTCGCCTTGAGCGCGACCCGGCCGAGGGCGACCTGGAGTTCCCCTACATCAGCGAGGGCAGCGAGGCCCTGGTGGGTTATGCGCCTAGCGAGATCCAGCACCCGCAGATGGGCCTGCGCAACCTGGTGCATCCCGAGGACCGCGCCGATTACCACCGGGTGCAGGACCTGGCCCTGGCCAGCGACCAGGACTGGTCCTGGCAGGGGCGTATCCTCACCCGCCAGGGTGAACAGCGCTGGGCCGACATCAAGGCCAGTACCCGGCGCCTGGGCAACGGCCAGGTGGTGTGGGACGGCGTGGTGTGGGACATCACCCAAGGCAAGCGGGCCGAGCTGGCGCTGGCCAGGTCCCAGGAGCAGCTGCGCGAACTGTCAGCCCACCTGGAAAGCGTGCGCGAGGAAGAAAAGGCCCGCATCGCCCGGGAAGTGCACGATGAACTGGGGCAGATGCTGACTGTGCTCAAGCTGGAGGTGTCGATGTGCGAGCTGGCCTTTGCCGAACTGGACCCAGGCCTGAACGAGCGCCTGGCCAGCATGAAGCGCCTGATCGCCCAACTGTTCCAGCTGGTGCGCGATGTGGCCACCGCCTTGCGCCCGCCGATTCTCGATGCCGGCATCGCCTCGGCCATCGAATGGCAGGCGCGGCGCTTTGAAGCACGCACGCAAATCCCCTGCCTGGTACAAGTACCGGATAATCTGCCAGCATTGAGCGATGCCAAGGCCATCGGGCTGTTCCGTATCCTCCAGGAGGCGCTGACCAACGTGATGCGCCACGCCCAGGCGCACAGCGTGGAGATCGAACTGGTGCGTGAGCACGGGCAATTGCGCATGACCGTCAGCGATGACGGCCAGGGCTTTTGCCGCGACCAGCCCCGGCCCACCTCGTTTGGCCTGGTGGGGGTGCGTGAGCGGGTGCTGATGCTGGGCGGCAGCATGGTGCTGGACAGTGAACCGGGCGAAGGCACCAGCCTGAGCGTGGCCATACCCTTGGAGTAGGAGAGCGATCGTGATTCGAGTGCTGGTGGCCGAAGACCACACCATTGTCCGTGAGGGCATCAAGCAGTTGATTGGCCTGGCCAAGGACATGCAGGTGGCGGGGGAGGCCGGTAATGGCGAGCAGTTGCTGGAAACCCTGCGCCACACACCGTGCGAAGTGGTGTTGCTGGATATCTCGATGCCGGGCGTGAATGGCCTGGAGGCAATCCCGCGTATCCGCGCGTTGCACGACGCCCCGGCGATCCTGATGCTGTCGATGCACGATGAAGCGCAGATGGCGGCGCGGGCGCTGAAGGCCGGGGCGGCGGGCTATGCCACCAAGGACAGCGACCCGGCGCTGTTGCTGACCGCGATTCGCCGGGTTGCCGCTGGCGGGCGCTATATCGACCCGGCGTTGGCCGACCGCATGGTCTTCGAAGTAGGCCTGACCGAGTCGCGGCCGTTGCACACGCTGCTGTCGGAGCGGGAGTTTTCGGTGTTCGAGCGCCTGGCCCAGGGCGCCAACGTCAACGACATCGCCCAGCAGCTGGCACTGTCGAGCAAAACCATCAGCACCCACAAGGCGCGCCTGATGCAGAAGCTGAAAGTGAACTCGCTGGCGGAGTTGGTGAAGTACGCCATGGAGCACAAGCTGGTCTGATTGCGACATGCACTTCCTGCAGTCTGTAGCGAGTCCTTGTGGGAGCGGGTTTACCCGCGAAAGGGCCTGACCTGCCATCTGCGGTGCCTGGGCCGGCCTCTTCGCGGGTGAACCCGCTCCCACAGCGGGCGCCGGAGGGCTGAAGGGAGCATTCCAAAACCGCCATCTTTGTAGGGGAATCCCTACAAAAAATCTTCCATCCGGATGATGGCATTCTCTCAGCACCCCCGATTTTCCGGCGCTTGCCGCTTGTCTAGTCTTTGCCTACGCAGTCATCCAACAAGAAGGTGCAGGCATGAGCGAGGCGAAGTCGAACGCTGCAACCAGCGAAACGCTGGTCAGCTTCCGTGGTGTGCAGAAGAGCTACGACGGCGAGTCGCTGATCGTCAAAGACCTCAACCTGGATATTCGCAAGGGCGAGTTCCTTACCCTGCTTGGCCCGTCCGGGTCGGGCAAGACCACCAGCCTGATGATGCTGGCCGGCTTCGAAACCCCCACCGCCGGTGAGATCCAGCTGGCCGGGCGCTCGATCAACAACGTGCCGCCGCACAAGCGCGACATCGGCATGGTGTTCCAGAACTACGCGCTGTTCCCGCACATGACCGTGGCCGAGAACCTGGCCTTCCCGCTGACCGTGCGCAACCTGAGCAAGACCGACATCAGCGAGCGGGTCAAGCGGGTACTGAACATGGTCCAGCTCGACGCCTTCGCCAAGCGCTACCCCGGCCAGTTGTCCGGCGGCCAGCAGCAGCGTGTGGCCCTGGCCCGGGCACTGGTGTTCGAGCCGCAGCTGGTGCTGATGGACGAACCGCTGGGCGCCCTCGACAAGCAGCTGCGTGAACACATGCAGATGGAGATCAAGCACATCCACCAGCGCCTGGGCGTGACCGTGGTGTACGTGACCCACGACCAGGGCGAGGCGCTGACCATGTCCGACCGCGTGGCGGTGTTCCACCAGGGCGAGATCCAGCAGATCGCCGACCCGCGCACGCTGTACGAAGAGCCCTGCAACACCTTCGTCGCCAACTTCATCGGCGAGAACAACCGCATCAACGGCACCCTGCTGGGCAGCGATGGCAAGCGCTGCCAGGTGCAGTTGCCGCGTGGCGAGCGGGTCGAGGCGCTGGCGGTGAATGTCGGCCAGGCCGGCGAGCCGGTGACCCTGTCGATTCGTCCGGAGCGCGTGCGCCTGAACGGCCACAGCGAAAGCTGCGTGAACCGTTTCTCGGGCCGGGTGGCCGAATTCATTTACCTGGGCGACCACGTGCGGGTGCGCCTGGAGGTTTGCGGCAAGGGCGACTTCTTCGTGAAGCAGCCGATTGCCGAGCTCGACCCGGCCCTGGCCGTGGGCGATGTGGTACCGCTGGGCTGGGAGGTGGAGCACGCCCGCGCGCTCGATCCGATTGCCGAAGCCCATTGATGGATTGCTTCACCAACCCTGTACTGTGGAGAGAATAATAATGCGCAAGCAGTTGAAACTGACCGCCCTGGCCCTGGGGCTGTTCGCCGCTGGCCAGGCCATGGCCGCAGACCTCACTGTGGTCTCGTTCGGCGGTGCCAACAAGGCGGCCCAGGTCAAGGCGTTCTACGAGCCCTGGGAGAAGGCCGGCAAGGGCAAGATCGTCGCTGGCGAGTACAACGGCGAAATGGCCAAGGTCAAAGCCATGGTCGACACCAAGAGCGTGTCATGGAACCTGGTGGAAGTGGAGTCACCGGAGCTGGCCCGCGGTTGTGACGAGGGCATGTTCGAAGAGCTCGACCCGGCGCTGTTCGGCAACGAGGGTGACTACGTGCCGGGCGCCATCCAGCCTTGCGGTGTGGGCTTCTTCGTATGGTCCACGGTGCTGGCCTACAACGCCGACAAGCTGAAGACCGCACCGACCAGCTGGGCCGATTTCTGGGACACCAAGAAATTCCCCGGCAAGCGCGGCCTGCGCAAGGGCGCCAAGTACACCCTGGAATTCGCCCTGATGGCCGACGGTGTGGCGCCGAAGGACGTGTACCAGGTGCTGGGCACCAAAGAGGGCGTGGACCGCGCCTTCAAGAAACTCGACGAACTCAAGCCCAGCATCCAGTGGTGGGAAGCCGGCGCCCAGCCGCCGCAGTACCTGGCCTCGGGTGACGTGGTCATGAGCTCGGCCTACAACGGCCGCATCGCTGCCGTGCAGAAAGAGAGCAACCTGAAGGTGGTGTGGAACGGCGGCATCTACGACTTCGACGCCTGGGCCATCCCGAAAGGTGCCAAGGATGCCGACGAAGCGAAGAAATTCATCGCCTTCAGCGTGCAGCCCGAGCAGCAGAAGACCTACTCCGAGAACATCGCCTACGGCCCGGCCAATTCCAAGGCCGTGAGCCTGCTGTCGGACGCGGTGAAGAAGGACATGCCGACCACGCCTGAAAACATCGCCAACCAGGTGCAGATCGATGTGGCCTTCTGGGCTGACAACAGCGAGCAGCTGGAGCAACGCTTCAACGCCTGGGCGGCGAAGAAGTAAACGACCAGTGTGTGGGGCTGCATTGCAGCCCCCATTTCAGCCTGTATCGCGGAGTTCGCCATGGCCATTGCAGTGCCCCTCAAAGAAGGCGCAGGTCCAAGTCTCAAGCAGCGCCTCAAGCACGCCGAGCGGGTCAACCGCTGGAAGGCGCAGGCGTTGATCGCGCCGCTGGCGCTGTTTCTCCTGCTGGTGTTCCTGGTGCCGATCGCGGCGCTGCTGTACAAGAGCGTCGGCAACCCGGAAGTGGTTGGCGGCCTGCCGCGCACCGTGGGCGTCATCACCCAGTGGGATGGCAAGAGCCTGCCGGGCGAGGACGTGTACAAGGCGTTGAGCCAGGACCTGGCCGAATCGCGCAAGAACCAGACCCTGGGCGACCTGTCCAAGCGCCTGAACATGGAGCTGGCCGGCTACCGCAGCCTGTTGGCCAAGACCGCGCGGGCGCTGCCGTTCAAGAGCGAACCCGCTTCCTATAAAGATGCCTTGCAGGCCCTCGACGAGCGTTGGGGCGACCCGGCCTACTGGCAGGCGATCCGCCGCAACACCAGCACGGTCACCCCGTTCTACCTGCTGGCTTCGCTCGACCACCGTATCGATGACCTTGGCGAACTGGCCAAGGCCACCCCGGACCAGGCCATCTACCTGGACATCTTCGCCCGCACCCTGTGGATGGGTGTGGTGATTACCGCCATCTGCCTGGTGCTGGCCTACCCGCTGGCCTACCTGCTGGCCAACCTGCCGACCCGGCAGAGCAACCTGCTGATGATCCTGGTGCTGCTGCCATTCTGGACCTCGATCCTGGTGCGGGTGGCGGCGTGGATCGTGCTGCTGCAGTCGGGTGGCCTGATCAACAGCGCGCTGATGGCCATGGGCATCATCGACCAGCCGCTGGAACTGGTGTTCAACCGTACCGGCGTGTACATCTCGATGGTGCACATCCTGCTGCCGTTCATGATCCTGCCGCTGTACAGCGTGATGAAGGGCATTTCACCCAGCTACATGCGTGCGGCGATCTCGCTGGGCTGCCACCCGTTCGCCAGCTTCTGGCGGGTCTACTTCCCGCAGACCTACGCCGGCGTTGGCGCCGGTTGCCTGCTGGTGTTCATCCTGGCCATCGGCTACTACATCACCCCGGCACTGCTGGGCAGCCCGAACGACCAGATGGTCAGCTACTTCGTGGCCTTCTATACCAACACCAGCATCAACTGGGGCATGGCCACCGCGCTGGGCGGGCTGTTGCTGCTGGCGACCGTGCTGTTGTACCTGATCTATAGCTGGCTGGTCGGCGCCAGCCGCCTGCGCCTGAGCTGAGGAGCCTTGTCATGCTGAGCCCTTACATGTCGCCCGTGGAGCGGGTGTGGTTCTACAGCCTGCGCATTCTTTGCGGCCTGATCCTGCTGTTCCTCATTCTGCCGGTTCTGGTGATCGTGCCGCTGTCGTTCAACAGTGGCAGTTTCCTGGTCTACCCGCTGCAGGGCTTCTCGCTGCAGTGGTACCAGGACTTCTTCGGCTCGGCCGAATGGATGCGGGCCTTGAAGAACAGCATCATCGTCGCCCCGGCGGCCACGGTGCTGGCCATGGTGTTCGGCACCCTGGCAGCCATCGGCCTGACCCGTGGCGACTTCCCGGGCAAGTCGCTGGTGATGGCGCTGGTGATTTCGCCGATGGTGGTGCCGGTGGTGATCATCGGTGTGGCCAGCTACCTGTTCTTCGCCCCGCTGGGCATGGGCAACAGCTTCACCTCGCTGATCCTGGTGCATGCTGTACTGGGCGTGCCGTTCGTCATCATTACCGTTTCGGCGACCTTGCAGGGCTTCAACTATAACCTGGTGCGCGCTGCGGCCAGCCTGGGCGCCTCGCCACTGCTCACGTTCCGCCGGGTGACCCTGCCGTTGATCGCGCCCGGGGTGATTTCGGGGGCGTTGTTCGCCTTTGCCACGTCGTTTGACGAAGTAGTGGTGACCCTGTTCCTGGCCGGGCCGGAGCAGGCGACCCTGCCGCGGCAGATGTTCAGTGGTATTCGCGAAAACCTGAGCCCGACCATTGCCGCGGCGGCGACCTTGCTGATTGCCTTCTCGGTGGTGTTGCTGCTGACCCTGGAGTGGTTGCGCGGGCGTAGCGAGAAGTTGAGAACCCAGCAGCCCGGTTGAAGGTATGTTGCCTGTGCTGGCCTCTTCGCGGCTAAAGCCGCTCCCACAGGGTTTGTGCACCTGTGGGAGCGGCTTTAGCCGCGAAGAGGCCAGTACAGGTTGATGCTAATCAGCCTTCATCCGCTTCCCTGGGTTACAATGCGCGCCACCGTGATTCTGCCAACAGGTGCGCCATGCAGCCCTACGCTATTGCCCCCTCCATTCTCTCCGCCGATTTCGCCCGCCTGGGCGAGGATGTCGACAAGGTATTGGCCGCGGGTGCCGACATCGTCCACTTCGATGTCATGGACAACCACTACGTCCCCAACCTGACCATCGGCCCGATGGTCTGCACCGCCCTGCGCAAGTACGGCGTCACCGCTCCCATCGACGTGCACCTGATGGTCAGCCCGGTCGACCGCATCATTGGTGACTTCATCGAAGCTGGCGCTACCTACATCACCTTCCACCCGGAAGCCTCGCAGCACATCGACCGTTCGCTGCAGCTGATCAAGGACGGTGGCTGCAAGGCCGGCCTGGTGTTCAACCCGGCCACCAGCCTGGATGCCCTGAAGTACGTGATGGACAAGGTCGACATGGTGCTGCTGATGAGCGTCAACCCAGGTTTCGGCGGGCAGAAGTTCATCCCTGGTACCCTCGACAAGCTGCGCGAGGCGCGTGCGCTGATCGATGCCAGTGGCCGTGATATCCGCCTGGAAATCGACGGTGGCGTCAACGTCAACAACATCCGCGAGATCGCTGCCGCTGGCGCCGACACCTTCGTGGCCGGCTCGGCGATCTTCAACGCCCCGGACTACCAGGAAGTCATCGCCAGGATGCGCGCCGAACTGGCTCAGGCCCGCCCATGAGCGGCTTCGAGCAGCTGTTCCCGGGGACGCTGCCCAGGCTGGTGATGTTCGATCTGGACGGTACCCTGATCGATTCCGTGCCAGACCTGGCCGCCGCCGTGGACCGCATGCTGCTCGAACTGGGGCGCCCGCCCGCCGGCCTTGAGGCGGTGCGCCACTGGGTGGGCAACGGCGCCCAGGTGCTGGTGCGTCGGGCGCTGGCCGGTGGCATCGACCATGCCGCCGTGGACGATGCACTGGCCGACCAGGCGCTGGCGCTGTTCATGGACGCCTATGCCGAGAGCCACGAACTGACCGTGGTCTACCCCGGTGTGCAGGACACCCTGCGCTGGCTGCGCAAGCAGGGCGTGGAGATGGCGCTGATCACCAACAAGCCCGAGCGCTTCGTCGGCCCGTTGCTGGACCAGATGAAGATCGGCAACTACTTCCGCTGGATCATCGGCGGCGACACCCTGCCACAGAAAAAGCCCGACCCGGCGGCGCTGCTGTTCGTCATGCAGATGGCCGGCGTTACCCCGCAACAGTCGCTGTTCGTCGGCGATTCGCGCAGTGACGTGCTGGCGGCCAAGGCGGCTGGCGTGCAGTGCGTGGGCCTGACCTACGGCTACAACCACGGGCGGCCGATCCACGACGAATCCCCCAGCCTGGTGATCGACGACCTGCGCGCATTGCTGCCCGGTTGCGCAGACCCGGCCACTGGGATAACGTTGGCGGACCTTCAAGCCTCACAAGACAGAGAGTCCACCGTGGCGGTTACTGGCAAATTCTGGATGAAAGTCATCAAGGCCCTGGCCCGTTGGCGTTGGCGCGCCTGACTTTTGCCTGCCGGCGCGTGCCGGCCCGTCCGTTTGCCTGACCTATTGCTGCTTGCCACGAGGCTACCCATGACCCGCGAAGAATTCCTGCGCCTGGCCGCTGCCGGCTACAACCGCATTCCCCTGGCCTGCGAAACCCTGGCCGACTTCGACACGCCGCTGTCGATCTACCTGAAACTGGCCGACCAGCCCAACTCGTACCTGCTCGAATCGGTGCAGGGCGGCGAGAAATGGGGCCGTTATTCGATGATCGGCCTGCCGTCGCGCACCGTGCTGCGTGTGCACGGTTACCATGTCAGCATCCTGCAGGATGGCGTGGAGGTGGAAAGCTTTGAGGTCGAAGACCCGCTGGCCTTCGTCGAAACCTTCAAGGACCGTTACAAGGTTGCTGATATCCCCGGCCTGCCGCGCTTCAACGGCGGCCTGGTCGGCTACTTCGGCTACGACTGCGTGCGCTATGTGGAAAAGCGCCTGGGCGCCAGCCCCAACCCGGACCCGCTGGGCGTGCCGGATATCCTGCTGATGGTGTCCGATGCGGTGGTGGTGTTCGATAACCTGGCGGGCAAGATGCACGCGATCGTGCTGGTCGACCCGGCTCAAGAGCAGGCATTCGAACAGGGTCAGGCACGCCTGCAAGGCTTGCTGGAAACCCTGCGTCAGCCGATCACCCCACGCCGTGGTCTGGACCTGAGTGGCCCGCAGGCTGCCGAACCGGAATTCCGCTCCAGCTACACCCGTGAGGATTACGAGAACGCCGTCGGCCGTATCAAGGAATACATCCTGGCCGGTGACTGCATGCAGGTGGTGCCGTCGCAGCGCATGTCGATCGACTTCAAGGCCGCGCCTATCGACCTGTACCGTGCGCTGCGCTGCTTCAACCCGACGCCTTACATGTACTTCTTCAACTTTGGCGACTTCCATGTGGTCGGCAGCTCGCCCGAGGTGCTGGTGCGTGTCGAGGACAACCTGGTCACCGTGCGCCCGATTGCCGGTACCCGCCCGCGTGGTGCTACCGAAGAGGCCGACCGCGCGCTGGAAGACGACCTGCTGTCGGACGACAAGGAAATTGCCGAGCACCTGATGCTGATCGACCTGGGCCGTAACGATGTGGGCCGTGTGTCCTCGACCGGCAGCGTGCGCCTGACCGAGAAGATGGTGATCGAGCGTTACTCCAACGTGATGCATATCGTGTCGAACGTCACTGGCCAGCTGCGTGAAGGGCTGACGGCAATGGACGCGCTGCGGGCAATCCTGCCGGCCGGTACGCTTTCGGGGGCGCCGAAGATTCGTGCGATGGAGATCATCGACGAACTGGAGCCGGTCAAGCGTGGGGTTTACGGTGGGGCGGTCGGTTACTTCGCGTGGAACGGCAACATGGATACCGCGATTGCCATCCGTACTGCCGTGATCAAAGACGGTGAGCTGCATGTGCAGGCTGGTGGCGGCATCGTTGCCGACTCGGTGCCGGCGCTGGAGTGGGAAGAAACCATCAACAAGCGCCGGGCGATGTTCCGTGCGGTCGCGCTGGCCGAGCAGACTTCCGCCAAATAAATTGATTGGGGCTGCTTTGCAGCCCTTCGCGGGCACGCCCGCTCCCACAAGGCCTGTGCAATACCTGTGGGAGCGGGCGAGCCCGCGAAGGGCCGCAGAGCGGCCCCATCAGTTCAGAAGTCGACGCTGACATCCAAACTCACTCCCTGCTGCGTCAACTCATCACTCTTGCGCCAGTTGTAGGACCCGCGCAAATGCACCCCCGCCACCACTTCATGGCTCACCCCCAGGCTCGCCCGGGTCAGGTCGCTGTGCGGCGTATACCCGGTCAGGGTGAAGTCGTTCGCCGGCAGGCTGGTCAGGTGCATCGTCACATCCTGCTGGTCATCCTCGAACTCATGCTCCTGCGCCATCTCGGCGAACAGCCGGGTACTCGGCAGCACCTGCACAC
Source organism: Pseudomonas sp. NPDC096925 (assembly GCF_044762545.1). Classification (NCBI taxonomy): domain Bacteria; kingdom Pseudomonadati; phylum Pseudomonadota; class Gammaproteobacteria; order Pseudomonadales; family Pseudomonadaceae; genus Pseudomonas; species Pseudomonas sp. NPDC096925. Next base: position 311,172 of record NZ_JBIWEM010000008.1, read on the forward strand.
TGCCCAGCAACCCCACGCCCAAACGGCGTGATGTACGTTCCTGGTCATCGAAGCCCAGTGCCGTCGAGCGCCCGCTCTTCTCGTCATAGCCATCCACCTTCACCCGCGCATAGTCGGCGCCGATGAACGGCGCCAGCTGCCAGCTGCTGCCCTCGACCGCCAGGTTGTAGCCCAGCCGAGCCGACATCGCCCAGGCCTCGCCATTGGTGTCGCCCTTTTCGCTGCGGTCGTTCACGCCAAGGGCGAAGGTGCGCTTGAGGTCGCTGTAGTCCAGGTGCCCGGCGGTGAGCGCTGCATCGGCCCACCAATGGTCCTCGCGGTACTGGGCGAAGGCGCTGGCCAGGTAGCTGTCCAGCTTGTAGTTCGAGTCCTCTGCGCCGGCTTCCAGCTTCTGCCGGTACACGCCGCCGGCCAGGCCCAGGCGCCAGGCATCGTTCAGGCGGTAGCTGCCGCCCAGGGTAAGGTTGTAGCCGCGGCCATCGCCGCTGGCAGCGCTGCGCTGGCCGTCGAAGTCCAGGTCTTGGGCGCCGCTGGCGACGAAGGACTGCCACTGGCCAACTGCCTGCCAGGGTGTCTGCCATTGGTTGCGTAATTCGTCCTGGTGGGCGCGCAAGCTGGCGTGGGCCATCTCTGGCAACAGGGTCAGTTCCCACGGGGCGGAAAGGATCGAGTAGCCGTAGTCGGCAATCAGTTGCTGGCCGGCAATGGTCGGGTGCACCGAGTCGTTGAACAGCAGCTTGGTCGGGTCCGGCGTGGTGCCGTTGATGCCATACACCGGGTTTTCCACGCAGCCTTCGCCGCTGTAGCAGGTGCCGACCAGGTTCTGGCCACTGGCCAGGCCGAACTGCTCGGGGCTGGCCAGCGCTTCGCTCAGCAGCATGGGGATGTTCAGTGGAATGATCTCGGCATCGATCTGCCGCAGTTGGCCGAGCAGTGACTGGTTGAAGGCACCGGACAGCAGCGACAGCGGGTTCTGCTGCGGCGTACCGCTGAAGTTCGGCGTCTGGCCGAGATCGGGCAGCAGCCAGACCATGATATAGCGGGCACCGCCTTGCTGCAGGGCCTGGGCGCTGGCGGCCAGGCGGGCGCCAGCGGCCACGGCATCTGCCGGGCTGCTGACCAGGCCTTGCAGGAAGTCGTTGCCGCCACCGGTCAGGTAGTACAACGCGTTGGGGTCGGCGCGCAGGCCGTTGGCCAGGTAGCCCGGTTTTTCTCGCAGTACCTGCCCGGCGCCGGGGCGCCCGGGTGGGATGACCGTCTTGGACGTAGTGGTGATCGAATCCAGGATCTGCTGGGTGGTATAGCCGCCAACGGCCCAGTTGTTGCCGTCGGGAATCCCCAGTGCCGGGTTGATGGGGGATGTGGAAGGGCCCAGCGCTGTCGGGTCTACCCCGAGCTTCCCACCAAGGATCATCGGCGACACCGGCGCATAATTGCCATCGGCATCGCGGTTGGTAAAGCGCACGCCGCCAAACTGTCCCGCGTCGCTGAGGCTGTCGCCAAACACGATCATGCTGGAGTAGGGAGAGGGGGCGGCGAAGGCTTGGCTGCAGGCTAAGCCCAAGGAGGCGAGGGTAAAGCGCAATAACGGTGCTTTTCGCATCTGGGAATATCCTTTTCTTTGTTTTTTTATGAAGGACAACCCGATCGACCTTAGCAAATCGCAGTGCATCCCTCCCAAGTCCATTCGTTTCCCCGTGTTTACGGGCATATTGCGCCCGCCGCCCCGGTAGGCTACTGTGCCGTGACGTATGAGCGAGACCTATCCTGTGTTGATCGTCAGCAAACTCTTGATGCGCGTAATCAAGGCCCACGCCCGTTGGCGTTGGCGCGCCTGACTTTATCTCCTGCCGGCCCGTCCGGCCCGCCCCCGTTTGCCTTCCTGTCTACCGCCCCTTGTGGCAAAGCCGCGCCTGTTGGCGGGTGCAGAAAGGTTCGAATTCTGAAGTCAGTAGATTCAAGAGGTTTAACCCGATGTTACTGATGATCGACAATTACGACTCATTCACTTACAACGTCGTTCAGTACCTTGGCGAGCTGGGTGCCGAGGTCAAGGTCATTCGCAATGACGAAATGACCATCGCCCAGATCGAAGCCCTCAACCCCGAGCGCATCGTCGTATCTCCAGGCCCGTGCACGCCGAGCGAGGCGGGCGTGTCGATCGAGGCCATCCTGCATTTTGCCGGCAAGCTGCCAATCCTCGGCGTGTGCCTGGGCCACCAGTCCATCGGCCAGGCCTTTGGCGGTGACGTAGTGCGTGCCCGCCAGGTGATGCACGGCAAGACCAGCCCGGTCCACCACCGCGACCTGGGTGTGTTCGCCACTCTCAACAACCCGTTGACCGTGACCCGTTACCACTCGCTGGTGGTAAAGCGCGAAACCTTGCCCGAGTGCCTGGAAGTGACTGCCTGGACCGCCCATGCTGACGGTTCGGTCGACGAGATCATGGGCCTGCGTCACAAAACGCTGAATATCGAAGGGGTGCAGTTCCACCCCGAGTCGATCCTGACCGAACAGGGCCACGAACTGTTCGCCAACTTCCTCAAGCAGACCGGCGGCCGCCGCTAAGGATCGAACATGGATATCAAGAGTGCGTTGAGCCGTATCGTCGGCCAGCTGGACCTTTCCACCGAAGAAATGCGTGACGTCATGCGCCAGATCATGACCGGCCAGTGCAGCGAAGCGCAGATCGGTGCCTTCCTGATGGGCATGCGCATGAAGAGCGAAAGCATCGACGAGATCGTCGGTGCGGTGTCGGTGATGCGCGAGCTGGCCGACAAGGTCGAACTGCAAAGTCTCGATGGCGTGGTCGATATCGTCGGCACCGGCGGTGATGGTGCCAACATCTTCAACGTATCCACCGCCTCGTCGTTCGTCCTGGCGGCGGCGGGTTGCACCGTGGCCAAGCATGGCAACCGCGCGGTATCGGGCAAGAGCGGCAGTGCCGACCTGCTGGAGGCCGCCGGCATCTACCTGAACCTGACGCCCACCCAGGTGGCCCGCTGCATCGACAGCCTGGGCATCGGCTTCATGTTCGCGCAAAGCCATCACTCGGCCATGAAGCATGCTGCCGGCCCGCGTCGCGACCTGGGGCTGCGTACCCTGTTCAACATGCTCGGCCCGCTTACGAATCCGGCCGGAGTGAAGCATCAGGTGGTCGGTGTATTCGCCCAGACCCTGTGCCGCCCGTTGGCTGAAGTATTGCAGCGCCTGGGCAGCAAGCACGTGCTGGTGGTGCACTCCAAGGACGGCCTGGACGAGTTCAGCCTGGCCGCGCCGACTTTCGTCGCCGAACTGAAGAATGGCGAAATCACCGAATACTGGGTCGAGCCGGAAGACCTCGGCATGAAGAGCCAGAGCCTGCACGGCCTGGCCGTCGAGAACCCGCAGGCATCGCTGGAGCTGATCCGCGATGCGCTGGGCCGACGCAAGACCGAGAACGGCCAGAAGGCCGCCGAGATGATCGTGCTCAATGCGGGCGCGGCGCTGTATGCCGCTGACCATGCCATGAGCCTGAAAGCCGGTGTGGAACTGGCCCACGACGTACTGCACACCGGGCTGGCCTGGGAGAAGCTGCAGGAGCTGGGTGCCTTTACTGCAGTATTCAAGGTGGAGAACGAAGCATGAGTGTGCCGACGGTGCTGGAAAGGATCATTGCCCGCAAGTTCCAGGAAGTGGCCGAGCGCAGTGCGCGCGTCAGCCTCGCCGAACTGGAGGGTCTGGCCAAGGCTGCCGATGCCCCGCGTGGCTTTGCCAAGGCCCTGATCGAGCAAGCCGGGCGCAAGCAGCCGGCGGTAATTGCCGAAATCAAGAAGGCTTCGCCGAGCAAGGGCGTGATTCGCGAGCATTTCGTGCCGGCGGAAATTGCCGTCAGCTACGAGAAGGGCGGGGCGACTTGCCTTTCGGTGCTGACCGATGTGGATTACTTCCAGGGTGCCGACGAGTACCTGCAGCAGGCCCGCGCGGCGGTGTCGCTGCCGGTGATCCGCAAGGACTTCATGGTAGACCCGTACCAGATCGTTGAAGCCCGGGCCCTGGGCGCGGACTGTGTGCTGCTGATCGTGTCGGCGCTGGATGACGTGAAAATGGCCGAACTGGCGGCCACGGCCAAGGATGTCGGCCTCGACGTGCTGGTGGAAGTGCACGATGGCGATGAGCTGGAGCGTGCGTTGAAAACCCTGGATACACCGCTGGTGGGGGTGAACAACCGTAACCTGCACACCTTCGAGGTCAGCCTGGAAACCACCCTCGACCTGCTACCGCGTATTCCGCGTGATCGCCTGGCGATTACCGAGAGCGGTATCTTGAACCGGGCCGATGTGGAGCTGATGGCGATCAACGAGGTCTACTCGTTCCTGGTGGGTGAGGCGTTCATGCGCGCCGAGCAGCCAGGGCTTGAGCTGCAGCGGTTGTTCTTCCCGGATCAGGTGAAGAAGACTGTTCAGCAACTGGACTGATCGAAGCGAAGCCGGCATTGTCGCCGGCTTTTTTGTATGCCTGCCATGCCCCCTTCGCGGGCTCGCCCGCTCCCACAGGATGATCACTGCCTTTGGCATCTGTGGAATCCCTGTGGGAGCGGGCGAGCCCGCGAAGAGGCCGGTAAAAACGACATAGGTGGATCAATGACCGATCAACCCCTGGCCCTGACCGTAGAACAAGGCCTGCACGCCGAACAGGAACTGCTGGCCGCCGTCTGCCGCGGCGAACGCGACAGTGGCGTGCTGTTCTGGCGCCCGACCGACCACGCCCTGGTCATGCCTCGGCGCATGAGCCGACTGGAAAACTTTGAAGCCGCCTGCTCGGAGCTGGCAATCGCCGGCTGGCCGGTGCTGCTACGCGAAACCGGTGGTGAGCCGGTGCCGCAGTCTCATTCGACGGTGAACGTTGCCCTGGTCTATGTCGCCCCCCGCAGTGAAGGCGACCACGGCCGTATCGAGAACGCCTACGAGCGCCTGTGCCTGCCGCTGTGCGATGTGCTGCGCGAGTGGGGCGGGGTGGCGTCGGTGGGCGAAATCGACGGCGCTTTCTGCGATGGCCGCTACAACGTCAACCTCAATGGCCGCAAGCTGGTGGGCACTGCCCAACGCTGGCGCCAGGGGCTGGGCGGCAAGCGCCCGGTGGTGCTGGTGCACGGTGCGCTGCTGCTGGATAACGAGCGTGAGTCGATGGTGGCGGCGGTCAACCGCTTCAACGAGTGCTGCGAGCTGGAGCAGCGCTGCCGCGCCGATGCGCACATCGCCCTGCACGAAGTGGCGCCCGCGGCGCCCTGGTTCGAGCGGCTGTCGCAGGCCTATGCCAAGGTGCTGGCTGACCTGCCCAAGGACTAGCGGGTACCGTAGACCACCATGGTCTTGCCTTTGACCTGCACCAGGCTGCGCTCTTCAAGGTCCTTGAGGACGCGGCCGACCATTTCCCGGGAGCAACCGACGATACGGCCGATTTCCTGACGGGTGATCTTGATCTGCATGCCGTCGGGGTGGGTCATGGCGTCGGGTTGCTTGCACAGCTCCAGCAGGCAACGGGCGACGCGCCCGGTAACGTCGAAGAAAGCCAGGTCGCCGACCTTGCGCGTGGTGTTGCGCAGGCGCTGGGCCATCTGGCTGCCCAGGGCGTACAAGATTTCCGGGTCCTGGCGGGCCAGTTCGCGAAACTTCTCGTAACTGATTTCGGCTACTTCGCATTCGGTCTTGGCGCGCACCCAGGCACTGCGCTGTTGTTCACCCTCGACCGGTTCGAACAGGCCCAGCTCGCCGAAGAAGTCACCGTTGTTGAGGTAGGCGATGATCATTTCATGGCCGTTGTCGTCCTCGATGAGGATGGTGACCGATCCCTTGATGATGAACCACAATGTCTCGGCCCGGTCGCCGGCGCAGATGATGTTGCTTTTGGCGGTATAGCGGCGACGCTGGCAGTGCGCCAGCAGCTTGTCGATGTTCTTGATCTTGGCGGGTAGGGCAGAGGCAACCATCACGAAATCCTGTTCGATACGACGCATAGGCCTTTTTATAAAGGTTGGCTGGCGGTGTGCGCCAGTCATTTGGCGCCAGCTTATCAGACACTACAGGATGTTTCGGTACTAAACCGACACGACTCGTACTTTTCCCGCAGCCATACAAGGTCTAAGCTGACACCCTTTTTCGAATATCAGGAGTCCGGGTAGATGAAGGCACGTATCCAGTGGGCCGGTGAGGCGATGTTCCTCGGCGAATCGGGGAGCGGCCATGTCGTCGTGATGGACGGCCCGCCCGAGGCCGGCGGCCGCAACCTGGGTGTGCGCCCGATGGAAATGCTGTTGCTGGGCCTGGGTGGCTGCAGCAGCTTTGACGTGGTCAGCATTCTGAAGAAGTCGCGCCAGGCAGTGGAAAGCTGCGAGGCTTTCCTGGAGGCCGAGCGTGCCAGCGAAGACCCGAAGGTGTTTACCAAGATCCACATGAACTTCGTGGTGAAGGGGCGTGGGCTGAAAGAGGCCCAGGTCAAGCGTGCGGTGGAGCTGTCGGCGGAGAAGTATTGCTCGGCTTCGATCATGCTCGAGCGTGCCGGGGTAGAGATTACCCACGGGTACGAGATTGTAGAGCTGGGTTGAGCCCCGGATTTTTGGGGCTGCAACGCAGCCCCGACAATTTCAGCTGCGAAGCGCCGGCAGTGCAGCCCGCACCCATCCCGGCAAGCAGCCCCGCATCACCCGGCTCAACCGCTCCCGCCGCTTCTGGTAAACCAGCCCCAGCCCGATAACCCCAAGCCCGATCAGGGTCACCACCAGCGGGAACAGCAGCGAGTCGGCAAACACCTCGTACGACAGGTACCCCAGGTAAGCCGCCACGCCCAGCGCCCCGAACACCATGAACACCGGCCGACGTAACAGCACCGCCATGCCCATCAGTACAATATTGATCAGGCAGTACAGGGCCTTGCCCAACTCGCTGCCGCTGTCCACCAGCGTCAGCCCGCCCCAGAATGCCGCCAGCCCGGCCAGGTAGCCCCAGTGGGCGTAGTCTTCGCGGGTGCGACCATCCACCCCGACGAACACCACCAGCAACCCCAGCCCGAACCACAACGAAACCTCGCGGCGTTGCTCCCAGCTGAATGGCGAGCCGAAGAACCATTCGCTCAGGTCCATCGACATGAACCACAAGGCCACGGCAATCGGCATGACGATGAACGGGTAGGGGATCAGCCGCAGCATCAACAACCCGGCAAGCACCGTGGCCGCTTCCATTGCCAGCCAGCCGCCCTGCACGTAGGTGTAGTACTGGTGATAGTTCGCCTGCGCATCATCCATCGGCCACCAGCCGGCCAGCCGTTCGATGGCGAACACCGCCAACGGCACGATGCTGACCGCCACCGCCGCCAGCACCCCGGCCGCGACGGGCTGTACGCGCCGTTGCAGGTTAACGGCGAACAGCGTGAGCAGCAGAATATAGAGGCTGGCGATGACCAGCAGCGCCCAGTCGCCGATGCGCATCCAGGCTTCGGTGAGCAACCAGCCCATGGCTGCCATGATCAGCATGGCGCCGAAGTAGAAAGCGACATGGGCCAGCTGGAAGCTGCCACGCTGTGCCGGTTGCTGGCGCAGGAACGCCAGCAGGGCCTGGTCCTGGCCCGGCTGGAGAATGCCGGCTTGCACGGCGCGCGCCAGGTCCTTGGCGTCGAAACGGTCCGTCATGGTGATGCCTTCAGATACGGTAGGTGCTCTTGGTCATGACCTTGGCCAACAGGCTCATGCCAAAGCGAACCGGGGCGGGGAAGCGATATCCGCCGGCTTCCAGCGCAGACTCGGCGTGCTGTTCCTCATCGATGCGCATTTGCTCGAGGATGGCCCGGGATTTTTCGTCTTCCTGCGGGATCTGCTCCAGGTGCTCGTCGAGGTGCTTGCAGACCTGGTGCTCGGTGGCAGCGACGAAGCCCAGGCTGACCTTGTCACTGACCAGCCCGGCGAGTGCGCCGATGCCGAACGACATGCCGTAGAACAAAGGGTTGAGTACGCTGGGGTGGCTGTTCAGCTGGCGAATGCGCTGTTCGCACCAGGCCAGGTGGTCCACTTCTTCCTCGGCGGCGTGTTCCATGGCCTTGCGCACTTCGGGCAGCTTGGCGGTCAGGGCCTGGCCCTGGTACAGCGCCTGGGCGCAGACTTCACCGGTGTGGTTGATGCGCATCAGCCCGGCAACATGGCGCGCCTGCTGCTCGTCCAGGTCGACGTCCGGCTGGACGATGGCCGGCGATGGGCGGGCGGGTTGGCCGCTGAAGGGCAGCAAGGTGCGCATGGCGGTATCGGCCTGCAGCAACAAGCGGTCGAGCGGCGAGTAGTGACGTTCGGTAGCCATCGGGCACCTCCGCAAGAATGTGCCCGACAGTTTACCGCAATAGTGGCAGGGTCGCTTGCCGTGGATCAGCCCGGTGGCCAGTGCATCTGGCGCTGGCCAAGCACGTGCATGTGGATGTGGTAGACGGTCTGGCCGCCCTGCTCGTTGCAGTTCATGACCACGCGGAAGCCGTCCTCGCAGCCAAGTTCCTTGGCCAGGCGCTGGGCGGTGAACAAGATGTGGCCAGCCAGGCCTTTGTCTTCTTCGGTCAAGTCATTGAGGGTGCGGATGTGCTTTTTCGGGATGACCAGAAAATGCACCGGCGCCTGGGGGGCGATATCGTGGAACGCCAGTACCTGGTCGTCCTCGTAGATGATCTTCGCCGGGATGTCCCGGTTGATGATCTTGATGAATAAATCGTCCACAGCACTTGCTCCATGGTGAGGGTCGGGCCGAGTGTACTCAGCCGGGCGCCGCTCGCCCAGTGGCTATTCCATGCCGACCGGGCAATAGCGGCGGTGGATGACCCCGGCCAGCTTGCGCACCAGCCAGCGCGGCAGCAGGCGCGGGGCGAACGCCAGCCAGCGGTTGCGCCGACCGGGCAGGATCAGCGCGCGGTTCTTGTCCAGCGCGCGCACGGTGTACAAAGCCACTTCCTCAGGGCTGAGGCAGCGTGGTTTGCCATGCAGCCGCGGAATGCGACGGCGCGCGGAGCGCACCGGGCCGGGGCACAGTACCGAAACCTTGATGCCGGTGCGCTTGAGTTCTTCACGCAAGGCCTGGGAGAAACTCAGCACATAGGCCTTGCTGGCGGCATAGGTGGCCATCCAGGGGCCAGGCGCCACCCCGGCCAGGCCGGCGACGTTGAGGATCTGCCCGCCGCCCTGTACGGCCATCAGGTTGCCGATGGCGTGGCACAGGCGGCTCAGGGCCAGCACGTTGACTTCCAGCAGGTCCTGCTCGTCGGCCCACTCATGGGCCAGGAATGGCCCGTAGGTGCGCAGGCCGGCACAATTGACCAGCAGGTCGATGCGCCGCTCGCCTTCTTCCAGCTCCAGCACGAAGCCCGACAGGCGCAGCGGCTGGCTGAGGTCGCAGGCACGGAACAGCACCTCGACACCGAAGCGTTGGGTAAGCTCGATGGCCACCGGCTCCAGCGTTTCACGCTGGCGTGCCACCAGGATCAGGTTGCGCCCGCGCCGCGCCAGGGCTTCCGCCAGGGCCAGGCCCAGGCCGCTGGAAGCACCAGTGATCATGGCGTAACGGGTCATGCAAGGCTCCTGGGGGCTGAAGAGGGCGCCTAGTGTACAGCTTGGCCGGGCAAGGTGTTGCCTTTTGCTACAAGGTCCGCGCGCGCAGGGCCTGGCAGCGTTCCAGGGCGTCCCGGTACTCGTCATGCAGCCGGCCGATCAGCGCGCTGGCGCTGGGCAGGTCGTCGATACCGCCGACCCCCTGGCCCGCCGACCACACGGTCTTCCAGGCCTTGGCTTCGTCGTCGATCGGCTTGAGCTTGCCTTGTTCGTGGCCGCGCTTGAGGGCGTTCATGTCATAGCCAGCCTGCTCCAGGCTCGGGCGCAGGAAGCTGGCAGGCACGCCGGACACCGCCGGGGTGTGGATGATGTCGGCGGCATGGGCATCGAGCAGCATCTGCTTGTAGGCGCCCGGGGCCTGGCTTTCTGCGGTGGCGATGAAGCGGGTACCCATGTACGCAAGGTCCGCACCCAGCATTTGCGCGGCGAGGATCTCGTGGCCGTGGTTGAGGCAGCCGGCCAGCAGCAGTGTCTTGTCGAAGAACTGGCGAATTTCCGCGGCCAGGGCGAACGGGCTCCAGGTGCCGGCATGGCCGCCTGCGCCGGCGGCGACGGCGATCAGGCCATCGACACCGGCTTCGGCGGCTTTCTCGGCATGGCGGCGGGTGGTGACATCGTGGAACACCAGGCCGCCGTAGCCATGCACGGCATCGACCACTTCCTTCACCGCGCCCAGGCTGGTAATGACGATCGGCACGCGGTGTTCCACGCACAACGCCAGGTCGGCCTGCAGGCGCGGGTTGGTCGGGTGGACGATCAGGTTCACGGCATAGGGCGCTGGCGCCTGCAATTGCGCCATGCCTGTCTCGATTTCCTCCAGCCAGGCCTTGAAACCGGCGCTGTCACGCTGGTTTAGGGCCGGGAAGCTGCCGACCACGCCGCTGGCGCAGCAGGCCAATACCAGCCTGGGGTTGGAGATCAGGAACATCGGTGCGGCAACCACGGGCAGGCGCAGGCGTTGTTCGAGGGAGGCAGGTAGCGACATGGCAAGGCTCCTTGAGCGAGTGGCTATGTCAGAACGGTTTGACCACCACCAGAATTACGATACCCAGCAGGAACAGCACGGGTACTTCATTGAACCAGCGATAGTAGACGTGGCCGTGGGTGTTGCTGCCGCTGGCGAAGCGTTTGCGCTGGGCGCCGCACATGTGATGGTAGACGGTCAGCAGGATGACCAGGGTCAGCTTGGCATGCAGCCAGCCCTGGCTGAGCCAGCCGGGTGTGAGGTAGAGCATCCACGCGCCGAACACGTAGGTGGCGATCATCGCCGGGTTCATGATGCCGCGAAACAGCTTGCGCTCCATGGTCACGAAGCGTTCCTGGCTGATGCTGTCCTGGCTTTGGGCGTGGTAGACGAACAACCGCGGCAGGTAGAAAAGGCCGGCGAACCAGCAGACCACGCTGACGATATGCAGCGCTTTGATCCATAGGTAAAGCATGGGGGAGTTCCTTCAGGTATACACGGTCGTCAGATAGTAGTGGTCAAGCGCCCGAAGGGTCACCCGAAGAGTTGTTACAGGCGCCTTGCGCCCCTATTATCGTGCGCTTTCCAGACGGCTCGTTGATAAGGGGCAAGCGTTATGATCAAGGTCGGTATCGTCGGCGGCACGGGTTACACCGGCGTCGAACTGTTGCGTCTGCTGGCACAGCATCCACAGGCCGAGGTGGCGGTCATCACTTCGCGCTCCGAGGCGGGCGTTGCAGTGGCGGACATGTACCCGAACCTGCGCGGCCACTATGACGGGCTGGCGTTCAGCGTGCCGGACAGCAAGACCCTGGCCGCCTGTGACGTGGTGTTCTTCGCCACTCCGCACGGTGTAGCCCATGCCCTGGCCGGCGAGCTGCTGGCGGCCGGTACCAAGGTGATCGACCTGTCGGCCGACTTCCGCCTGCAGGACGCCGCCGAGTGGGGCAAGTGGTACGGCCAGCCGCACGGTGCGCCAGAGCTGCTCAAAGACGCGGTGTACGGCCTGCCTGAAGTCAACCGCGAGAAGATCCGCCAGGCGCGCCTGATCGCAGTGCCGGGTTGCTACCCGACCGCCACCCAGCTGGGCTTCCTGCCGCTGCTGGAAGCTGGCCTGGCCGACCCGTCGCGCCTGATCGCCGACTGCAAGTCGGGCGTCAGCGGCGCTGGCCGTGGTGCGGCGGTGGGTTCGCTGTTCTGCGAAGCCGGTGAAAGCATGAAAGCCTACGCGGTGAAGGGCCACCGCCACCTGCCGGAGATCAGCCAGGGCCTGCGCCTGGCCGCTGGCAAGGATATCGGCCTGACCTTCGTGCCACACCTGACGCCCATGATCCGTGGCATTCACGCGACCCTGTACGCTACCGTCGCCGACACCTCGGTCGACCTGCAGGCGCTGTTCGAGAAGCGCTACGCCGATGAACCGTTCGTCGACGTGATGCCGGCGGGCAGCCACCCGGAAACCCGCAGCGTGCGCGGCGCCAACGTCTGCCGTATTGCCGTTCATCGCCCGCAGGGTGGTGACCTGGTAGTCGTACTGTCGGTGATCGACAACCTGGTCAAGGGCGCGTCCGGCCAGGCGGTGCAGAACCTCAACATCCTGTTCGGCCTGGACGAGCGCATGGGCCTGTCCCACGCGGGCTTGCTGCCGTAAGCAGCCAGCGTTCGAAAAGGCCCGCGTCGTGCGGGCCTTTTTGTATGTCGCGACTAAAGCCGCACAATTCTTGACCGATTTTCTCGGGAAAGCGGATAATGCGCGTCATCGAGTTTTATGGCGGCTACCGCGCCGGGAGAATCAACATGAGCGTCGAAACCTTCACCCCCACGGCTTTGGAATTCACCCACGGCGCTGCACAAAAGGTGAAGAACCTGGTTTCCGAGGAAGGCAACGATCGTCTGAAGCTGCGCGTGTTCGTCACCGGTGGCGGCTGCTCGGGCTTCCAGTACGGCTTCACCTTCGATGAAGACGTGGCCGAAGACGACACCATCGTTGAGCGCGAGGGTGTTTCCCTTGTGGTCGACCCGATGAGCTTCCAGTACCTGGCTGGCGCCGAAGTGGATTACCAGGAAGGCCTGGAAGGTTCGCGCTTCGTGATCAAGAACCCGAATGCTGCTACCACCTGCGGCTGCGGCTCGTCGTTCTCGATCTGAGGCCTGGCTATACGAAAACGCCGCGCAATTGCGCGGCGTTTTGCTTTCTGGCGTAGCGCTCAGGCCGGGTAGATTGCGCCGAGTACACGCAGGCCCTTGGCCGCTGTCACGCTAGGGCGGTTGGCGGCGATGCCCTCCAGGCAGCAGTGGGCCAGCCAGGCGAAGGCCATGGCTTCGACCCAGTCCGGGTCCACGCCATGGGCACCGGTGCTGGCGACACGGGCGTCGGGCAGCAACTGGCCGAGGCGCGCCATCAGGGCGCCGTTGCGCGCACCGCCACCGCAGACCAGCAACGCTTCGGTGTCTTGCTGGGCGTTGCTCAGCGAGTCGATGATGCTGCGTGCGGTCAGCTCCAGCAATGTCGCCTGCACGTCCTCGTCGCGGTAAGCGGGCAAGCGGGCCAGGTGGCCATCCAGCCAAGGCAGGTTGAACACTTCGCGGCCGGTGCTCTTCGGGCCGCTGCCGGCGAAGAACGGGTCGGCCAGCAGTGCGCTGAGCAAGTCGGGCTGCACCACACCCGAGGCAGCCCACGCCCCATCCGCATCGTAGGCCTGGCCGCGCTTGCGCTCGATCCAGGCATCCAGCAGCACATTGCCCGGGCCACAGTCGAAGCCGTGGACCGGCTTGTCGTGTTCGATCAGGCTGAGGTTGCTGAAGCCGCCCACGTTGAGAATGGCCAGGCGCTGGCCGAGGTGGCTGAACAGGGTTTCATGGAAGGCCGGCACCAGTGGCGCACCTTGGCCACCGGCCGCCACATCGCGACGGCGGAAGTCAGCGACCACGCTGATACCGGTAAGCTCGGCCAGTAGCGCCGGGTTGCCGATCTGCACGGTAAAACCGCGTGCTGGTTCGTGGCGGATGGTCTGGCCGTGGCTGCCGATGGCACGGATGGCATCGGCCTGCAGCCCTTGCCTGGCCAACAGTTGGCGGATGCCTTCGCCTGCCAGGCTGGCCCAGCGGTTTTCTGCCAGTGCGGCGCGGGCGATCTCGTCAGGGCCGCTGCTGCAAAGGCTCAGCAGTTCCTGGCGCAGGTCGCCGGGCATGGGCAGGTAGTGGGTGGCGAGCAGTTCGAGCTGCTCGCCTTGTTTGATCAGGGCAATGTCCAGGCCATCGAGGCTGGTACCGGACATCACCCCCAGGTAGAGCGCCATGGGCTTAGCGCTTGTTCGCTGCGAGCAGGGTGGCCTTTTCCTGATCCATGCGGGCGATCAGGGGCTGGCTCTGCTGCAGGAAACGCTGGCGCTCGTTCCTGGCGATCGGGTCGGCCATCGGCACTTTCTGGCTCAGCGGGTCGACGTGTACACCGTTGACCTGGAACTCGTAGTGCAGGTGCGGTCCGGTGGACAGGCCGGTGGTGCCGATGTAACCGATGATCTGGCCCTGCTTGACCGAGCTGCCGGTCTTGATGCCCTTGGCAAAGCCCTGCATGTGGCCGTACAGCGTCTTGTAGCGGTTGCCGTGCTGGATGATCACGGTGTTGCCATAACCACCGCGGCGCCCGGCCAGTTCGATGCGGCCGTCACCGGCTGCCTTGATCGGCGTGCCGCGTGGGGCGGCATAGTCGACGCCTTTATGGGCGCGGATCTTGTTCAGAATGGGGTGCTTGCGGCCGGCGGAGAAGCGTGAGCTGATGCGGGCGAAATCGACCGGGGTACGGATGAAGGCCTTGCGCAGGCTGTTGCCATCGGCGGTGTAGTAGTTGGTATTGCCCTGCTTGTTGGTATAGCGCACGGCGGTGTAGGTCTTGCCGCGGTTGGTGAAGCGTGCGGACAGGATGTTGCCGGTGCCGACCACCTTGCCGTCCATCACTTTCTGCTCGTAGACCACGTCGAATTCGTCGCCCGGGCGAATATCCTGGGCGAAATCGATGTCGTAACCCAGCACGCGGGCCATGTCCATGGTCATGCTGTGGGACAGGCCGGCGCGCTGGGCCGAGGCCGACAGCGAGCTTTTGATCACGCCGTGGGCGTAGGCGGTACGCATTACCGGCTTGCTGATTTCGCGGTTGAAGGTGTAGCCCTTGGCGGTCTTGGTCAGGCGAATGGTTTCGAGGTTGCTGACCTTGCTGTGCAGGCTGGCCAGCTGGCCATCCTTGTCGAGCTCGAACTGCAGTACCTGGCCGTGCTTGAGCTGGCTGAACTGCTTGGCCTGCTTGTTGCTGGCCAGCAGGTCATGCACCGCATTGGTCGGCAGGCCGACCTTGGCGAACAGGGTGGACAGCGTATCACCACGGGCCACGGTGACTTCGCGGTGGCTGGGTTCCTTGGCGGCTTCGACGACCGGTTCGGCAGCAGGCGCCTCCTGTTCGGCCTTCTGGGTCTCGGGGGCGGCGTCTTCGATCTGGGCGAATGGCGAGCTTTGCTCGGTTTCTGCCTGCACCAGGGGCGCAGCGCGGGATTCGTCCTTCAACTGCTCGGCAGGGCTCTCCAGCTCGAGGTTGAGGGTGGTTTTCTTGGCTTCCACTTCGCTGGAGGGAAACACCAGCAGGGCCAGGCTGAGCAGGGCGGCGATGCCGCTGGCGGCCAACAGATGGCTTTTCGGATAAAGCGGGGGCGCTTTAGGCGGTTCGTTGGTCATGGGCAAGGTGACTTTGAAAAAGGTGAAATGGAAAAGATGAATGACATGATGAAGATGAAATAACTGTATAAAATATAACCAAATCCATTTTCACGCAAGGGCGCGTAGACGCCGCAAGCCTGTGTTCGGGTCACATTCCTTTGCGAAACTTGTAATTGACGGCCGATCTTGTATGGTTGGCTCCCCCTGAATCTGAGCCTTGCGGGTTTGTCTATGAAGTCGGTTGAAGAGCAGCTGGCGCTTATCAAGCGCGGTGCGGAAGAAGTACTGGTCGAGTCGGAACTGGTGGAGAAGCTCAAGCGCGGCCAACCTCTGCGCATCAAGGCCGGCTTCGACCCGACCGCGCCTGACCTGCACCTTGGGCACACGGTGCTGATCAACAAGCTGCGCCAGTTCCAGGATCTGGGGCACCAGGTCATCTTCCTGATCGGTGACTTCACCGGCATGATCGGCGACCCGAGCGGCAAGAGCGCCACGCGACCGCCGCTGACCCGCGAGCAGGTGCTGGAAAACGCCGAGACCTACAAGCAGCAAGTGTTCAAGATCCTCGACCCGGCCAAGACCGAGGTCGCGTTCAACTCCACCTGGATGGACAAGCTGACCCCGGCCGACTTCATTCGTCTGGCGTCGCAGTACACCGTGGCGCGCATGCTCGAGCGCGATGATTTCGACAAGCGCTACACCACCAACCAGCCGATCGCCATCCACGAGTTCCTGTACCCGCTGGTGCAGGGCTATGATTCGGTGGCGCTGAAGGCGGATGTCGAGCTGGGTGGTACTGACCAGAAGTTCAACCTGCTGATGGGGCGCGAACTGCAGCGCGCCTATGGCCAGGAAGCGCAGAACATCGTGACCATGCCGCTGCTCGAAGGGCTCGACGGTGTGAAGAAGATGTCCAAGTCGCTGGGTAACTATGTAGGTATCCAGGAAGCGCCGGGGGTGATGTACAGCAAGCTGGTATCGATCCCGGATACGTTGATGTGGCGCTACTTCGAGCTGCTGAGCTTCCGTTCGATGGAAGAGATCGAGCAGTTCCGTGCCGATGTTGCCAATGGCGCCAACCCGCGCGACATCAAGATCAAGCTGGCCGAAGAGATCGTTGCGCGCTTCCATGGTGAGGAGGCTGCGGCCAATGCTCACCGTGCTGCGGGTAACCGTATGAAGGAAGGTGAGCTGCCGGAAGACCTGCCGGAAGTCGAAGTGGCTGCGGCGGAAAGCCTGCCGATTGCTGCCGTGTTGAACCGGGCTGGCCTGGTGAAGAACTCGGCGCAGGCGCGGGACTTGCTGAGTGGTGGTGCGGTCAAGGTTGATGGTGTGGTGGTTGATCGCGATTTCATGTTTGCGCTGGGTGCGACGCATGTGTGTCAGGCGGGCAAGAAGTCGTTTGCGCGGGTTACCTTGAAGGCTGAGTGATTGGCTTTGGGTGTAGCTATATAGAAGCGGGGAGGCCGGTAGGCCTCCCTGTTTTGTTTTTGGGGTTTGGCTTTTGGTTGTGGGGCGCTGAAGGTGTTGTGGCGAGCACCTGGCGGCCCTGATGCGGTCTTCTCCAAAAAGATTCTAAATTATTGAAATTAAAGGTTGACCTCCTGAAAAGCCGCCCTATAATGCGCACCACTCCAACACGGTAGCGAAGCAAAGCCAGCCACCCTGTTGAGTCAAGTGTTTGAAGCTAAACGAGTTTCTCGCAAAAAACTTCAAAATAAACGCTTGACAGCAAATGAGGAAAGCGTAAAATGCGCGCCTCGGTTGAGACGAAAAGCTCTTGACAAAACGCTCTTTAACAAATCGAATCAAGCAATTCGTGTGGGTGCTTGTGAGTACGGACTGATAGTCACAAAGATTATCAGCATCACAAGTGGCCATGCGAGAAATCACATAGTCATTTGAGATTGCTGAGCCAAGTTTAGGGTTTCTTAAAAACCCAAGCAGTATTGAACTGAAGAGTTTGATCATG
>NZ_JBIWEM010000009.1:0-233889 GCF_044762545.1 Pseudomonas sp. NPDC096925
GCCTGGATGGCGGAAAGCTTGAACTGTCTGGTGTGCTTGCTCATGTGAAACGCCCCTGAGGTTGGATTTTTGTCCAACATCAGGGGCGCAGTTCAAAATGTGGGAGCGGCCTTGCGTCGCGATGGGCCGCAAAGCGGCCCCAAAAATCCATCAGGCAGAAGCAGGCTCGAAGGCCCCGCGCCTCCGGGTCAATACCACCAACCCCGCAGCCCCCGCAGCCATCAGCAACGGCAACGCATGCCCGCTGATCCACTGGCCCCCCGCCCCCGCCAACAACGGCCCGAGCAGGCAGCCAATGCCCCACAGTTGCGCCACATGGGCATTGGCCCGCACCAGCTCATCATCGCGGTAGCGCTCGCCGATCAGCACCAGCGACAAGGTGAACAAGCCCCCCGCACTGGCGCCGAACAACACCCACAACGGCCAGATCGCCGGCGTGTGCAACAACAGCGGAATCGCCAGGCTGGACAACAGCAAGGTCACCGCGCAGCCGGTGAACAGGGTGCGCCGCGACATATGGTCGGCCAGCGCACCAATGGGCAGCTGCAGCACTGCGTCGCCCACCACCACGGTACTGACCATGAACAGGGCGATTTCGGTGCTGAAGCCCTGCTGCAGGCAGTACACCGGCAACAAGGTCAGGATCATCGCCTCGAACGAGGCGAACAGGGCAATGGCCCAGGCGATCACCGGCAAACGCCGGCAGAAGGCGAACAGGTCGCCGAAGGTGACGCTGCAGGCCTCTGTACTGGGCGCACCACCACGCCCAAGGAGAATCAGCGGCGCCACCAGCAGCAGGCCGGTCGCGGCCCAGAAGCCGAAGTCGTCATCCGAGCCGAGAAAGCCCAGCACCAGCGGGCCGGCCAGCTGGCTGAGGGCATAGCTGCTGCCATACAGCGCCACCAAGCGGCCACGCCATTGCTCGACCACCAGTTGGTTGATCCAGCTTTCGCCGAGGATGAACACCACGGTCAGGGACATGCCGATCATCAGCCGCAACAGCAGCCACAATGGGTAGCTGGGCAGCAGTGCCACCAGGCCGATCGACAGCGCGCCGCCCCACAGGCATATGCGCATGGCCGAGGGCACACCGACCCAGCCGGCCAGGCGGCTGGCCAGGCTGGCACCTGCCAGCACACCCAGCGCCGGCATCGCGGCCATTACGCCGATAGCGAAGCTGCCATAGCCCCAGGCTTCCAGACGCAGGGACACCAGCGGCATGCTCACGCCCAGCGCCAGCCCGACACTGAGCACCGATGCCAGTACGGCGAAGTAGGTCCCCCAACGCATCCTTGACCTCTTGAGTTCTTGGGGCTGCTTTGCAGCCCATTCGCGGCACAAGGCCGCCCCTACAGGGAAACGCATGCCCCTGTAGGAGCGGCCTTGTGCCGCGAATGGGCCGCAAAGCGGCCCCCTGGGATTACAGCTTGATCCAGGTCGCCTTCAGCTCGGTGTACTTCTCCAGCGCATGCAGCGACTTGTCACGGCCGTTGCCCGACTGCTTGAAGCCACCGAACGGCGCGGTCATGTCGCCGCCGTCGTACTGGTTGACCCAGACGCTGCCAGCGCGCACGGCACGGGCGGTCTTGTGGGCCTTGGAGATGTCCGAGGTCCAGATGCCAGCGGCCAGGCCATACGGCGTGTCGTTGGCAATGGCGACGGCCTCTTCAGCGGTGTCGAAGGCGATCACCGACAGCACTGGGCCGAAGATTTCTTCCTGGGCAATGCGCATGGCGTTGGTCACGCCGTCGAAGATGGTCGGCTCGACATAGGTGCCGCCGGTCTCTTCCAGGGTGCGCTTGCCACCGGCCAGCAGCTTGGCGCCGTCCTTGTGGCCGGCTTCGATGTACGACAGCACGGTGTTCATCTGCTGGGTGTCGACCAGGGCACCGACAGTGGTCTGTGGGTCCAGCGGGTTGCCTGGCTTCCAGCCTTTCAGGGCCTCGACCACCATTGGCAGGAACTTGTCCTTGATCGAACGCTCGACCAGCAGGCGCGAGCCTGCGGTGCACACTTCGCCCTGGTTGAAGGCGATGGCGCTGGCGGCAGCCTCGGCAGCAGCTTGCAGGTCCGGGGCGTCGGCGAAGACGATGTTCGGGCTCTTGCCACCGGCTTCCAGCCAGATGCGCTTCATGTTCGATTCGCCAGCATAGATCATCAGCTGCTTGGCGATCTTGGTCGAACCGGTGAACACCAGGGTGTCGACGTCCATGTGCAGGGCCAGTGCCTTGCCCACGGTGTGGCCGTAGCCTGGCAGCACGTTCAGCACGCCAGCCGGGATACCGGCTTCGATGGCCAGCTGGGCGATGCGAATGGCAGTCAGCGGCGATTTTTCGGACGGCTTGAGCACTACCGAGTTACCGGTGGCCAGGGCCGGGCCAAGCTTCCAGCAGGCCATCAGCAGCGGGAAGTTCCACGGTACGATGGCACCGACCACACCCACTGCTTCACGGGTGACCAGGCCGAGCTGGTCATGCGGGGTCGGGGCGACTTCGTCGTAGACCTTGTCGATGGCTTCGGCAGTCCAGTGGATGGCATTGGCCGCGCCCGGGATGTCGATGCTGGAGGAGTCACCGATCGGCTTGCCCATGTCCAGGGTTTCCAGCAGTGCCAGCTCTTCGACGTTCTTGCGCAGCAGGTCGGCGAAGCGGATCAGCTTGGCCTTGCGCTTGGCCGGTGCCAGCTGCGACCACACGCCGGAGTTGAAGGTGGCGAGGGCGTTTTCCACAGCGCGGTTGGCATCGGCCAGGTCACAGCTGGCAACCTTGGCCAGGAAGCGTCCGTCGACCGGGCTCAGGCACTCGAAGGTTTCACCGGATGCGGCATCGGTGTATTCGCCGTTGATGAAGGCACGGCCTTCGATCTTCAGTTGCTGGGCACGTTGTTCCCAGTCCGCACGAGTCAGGGTGGTCATACGAAACTCCTCCTCTTGTTTAGGTGCAACGCCGCACTGAGGACTCACAGGCGTTGTCAGAATTCTGGTGGGCGACGAGCGCACACTGGCAAGCGATACCCTAAACCAGCCCGGGTAAACTATCAATATATTTGACACAGAAGGCTCAAAAGCCTACTGATGTGCATTTTATTAAACAACAACAGGAGCCGCACCATGAGCATCGACAGCATCATCGACTTCGCACAGGTCATTACCGAGGCCGAACGCTACCGCCCGGCGGCGGAAAAAATCCTCAAGGGCGAGCCCGACCAGGCGGTCTACAACCATTATTCCAGCCCGTGCGGGCAGTTTGCCGCGGGCGTGTGGGAAGGCGAGGTGGGGCAATGGACGGTGAACTACACCGAGCATGAGTACTGCGAGATCGTCCAGGGTGTTTCG
This sequence comes from Pseudomonas sp. NPDC096925, assembly GCF_044762545.1. Lineage (NCBI taxonomy): Bacteria > Pseudomonadati > Pseudomonadota > Gammaproteobacteria > Pseudomonadales > Pseudomonadaceae > Pseudomonas > Pseudomonas sp. NPDC096925. Next base: position 3,335 of record NZ_JBIWEM010000009.1, read on the forward strand.
GTGCTGCGCGACCAGGACGGTGGGGCCAAGACTTTGCGTGCCGGTGACCGGTTTGTCATTCCGGCGGGGTTCAAGGGCACCTGGGAGGTGCTGGAACCTTGCCGCAAGATCTATGTGATGTTCGAGCAGAAATGATTTGAGGCTGTGCCGGCCTCTGCTCCCACAAGGATTTCACCGCCCTAAAGGCTTGTGATGCACCTGTGGGAGCGGGTTTGCCCGCGAAGAGGCCAGCACAGGCATAAAAAAACCCGCGTCCTTTCGGATGCGGGTTTTTTCAGGTCGCCGATCAATTACTTGATCTTGGCTTCCTTGTACACCACGTGCTTGCGAACAACCGGATCATATTTCTTGATCTCGATTTTGTCCGGAGTGGTGCGCTTGTTCTTGTCGGTGGTGTAGAAGTGGCCAGTGCCAGCACTCGAAACCAGACGGATCAATTCACGCATGACGTTCTCCTTAGAACTTTTCGCCGCGAGCGCGCAGCTCGGCCAGCACTACGTCGATACCACGCTTGTCAATGACGCGCATGCCTTTGGCAGATACGCGCAGACGCACGAAACGCTTCTCGGATTCAACCCAGAAACGGTGGTGCTGCAGGTTCGGCAGGAAACGACGACGGGTTTTGTTGTTTGCGTGGGAAATGTTGTTCCCGGTTACTGGACCCTTACCAGTAACTTGACAGACTCTCGACATGACTCAGCCCTCTAAAACCACATGCCCAACCCGGCATGGGTTGGCCGCTTAATCTCTCAGTCTTTGGCGCCTGGGCGCCGTGATTCTGGAGGTCTTATCGGCCGCATTCGCTGATGCGACAGGCCGAGCCCCTAGAAAAGAGCGCTGCTTTATACCAGAAAGACTCGGCCGCAACAACATTAGATGAATATTGACACGAGCCTCGACGCGCCCGGCCAGCATAGCGGCAGGCCCCGTCAGCCGTCGACCGCTCGTCGCCAATTTTGTAAAAAAGGGTGTGGCCATTTCCCGACGGGCACACTAGGGTAGGCCTTTTCCAGACTGCACTGGCAGATGGGCCACTGACAGCCAAGGAGCCACTATGCGTGCTGCCGCCCTTTCCTTATTGTTCAACTCCTTGTTCGCCGCAGGCGCCCTGTTCGCCGCCGGCGTTGCCCAGGCCGCCCCGCTGAGCGTCTGCAGCGAGGCCAGCCCCGAAGGCTTCGACGTGGTGCAGTACAACTCGCTGACCACCACCAACGCCACGGCCGATGTGCTGATGAACCGGCTGGTGGAGTTCGACGCGGCGCAAGGCAAGGTGGTGCCGAGCCTGGCGGCCAGCTGGACGGTATCGGCCGATGGCCTGATCTACGACTTTACCCTGCGCGATGACGTGAAATTCCACACCACCGCCTACTTCAAGCCAAGCCGCGCCCTGAACGCCGACGATGTGCTGTTCAGCTTCCAGCGCATGCTCTACCCCGCCCATGCCTGGCACAAGACCGCACCGGGCGGTTACCCGCATGCCCAGTCGCTGCAACTGGGCAGCCTGATCAAGGCGATCGAGGCGCCCGCACCGAACACCGTGCGTTTCACCCTCAACCACCCGGACGCCACGTTCCTGGCCACGCTGAGCATGGGCTTTGCCTCGATCTACTCCGCCGAGTACGCCGACAAACTGCTCAAGGCCGGCACGCCGGAGAAGCTCAACAGCCAGCCGGTCGGTACCGGGCCGTTCATCTTCCAGCGCTTCCAGAAGGACGCCTTGGTGCGCTACCGCGCCAACCCTGACTACTTCGCCGGCAAGCCGGCGGTCGACCCGCTGATCTTCGCCATCACCACCGATGCCAACGTGCGCCTGCAGAAACTCAAGCGCGGCGAGTGCCAGGTCGCGTTGTCGCCCAAGCCGCTGGACATTGCCGAAGCCGGCAAGGACGGCAACCTCAAGGTGGTCACCACCCCGGCCTTCATGACCGCCTTCGTCGCCATCAACAGCCAGCACCCACCGCTGGACAAGCCGGAAGTGCGCCAGGCCATCAACCTGGCCTTCGACAGGCAGGCTTATCTGAAGGCCGTGTTCGAAGACTCCGCGGTAGCCGCCAACGGCCCCTACCCGCCCAACACCTGGAGCTACGCCAAGGACTTGCCCGGCTACCCGCTGGACCTGAAGAAAGCCAAGGCCCTGCTGACCAAGGCTGGCCTGGCCCAAGGCTTCAGCACCACGATCTGGACCCGCCCGTCGGGCAGCCTGCTCAACCCCAACCCCAGCCTCGGTGCGCAGATGCTGCAGGCCGACCTGGCCAAGATTGGCATCAAGGCCGAGATCCGCGTGATCGAGTGGGGCGAGCTGATCCGCCGCGCCAAGGCGGGCGAGCATGACCTGCTGTTCATGGGCTGGGCGGGTGACAACGGCGACCCGGACAACTTCCTCAGCCCGCAGTTTTCCTGCGCCGCGGTGCAGTCGGGGACCAACTTCGCACGTTTCTGCGACAGCCGCCTGGACCAGTTGATCAGCGCCGGGCGTACCACCAACGACCAGAGCGTGCGCAGCCGGCTTTACCAGCAGGCGCAAACCCTGATTCAGCAGCAGGCGCTGTGGGTGCCGCTGGCGCACCCGACGGCGGCGGCCCTGCTGCGCCAAGGGGTCGAGGGGTACCAGGTGAGCCCGTTCGGGCGGCTGGATTTCAGCAAGGTGTCAGTGACCAAGTAAGCCCGCGCCGGCCTCTTCGCGGGTAAACCCGCTCCCACAGGGAACGCGCCAACTTTGAACATGGCACCATCCCTGTGGGAGCGGGTTCACCCGCGAAAGGGCCGGTACTGGCAGCACAAGGCTCCCAGTTTTTCCTCAGGCCACAATCCACCCATGCTCGACCATCGACAGCGGCTCCCCGTCACCGATGATGATGTGATCCAGCACCCGCACATCGATCAACGCCAGCCCCCGCTTCAGCGACAGGGTCAAATGCACATCGTCCTGGCTGGGCTCACTGTTGCCTGAGGGGTGGTTGTGGCACAGGATCAAGGCCGCTGCGTTATGCAGCAATGCCCGCCGCACCACTTCCCGTGGGTAGACGCTGGCCCGATCTATCGTGCCTCGGAAGAGGATTTCAAACGCCAACGGCCTGTGCTTGGTATCGAGAAAGAGACATCCGAACACCTCGCTGACTTCATGTCGCAGCATCGCTTTCAGATAGCGCCTCACCGTTCCCGGGCTGTCCATCGCAGATTCACGCTCAATCGAAGTTGCAAGGTGCCTGCGCCCGATCTCCAGCAGCGCCTGCAACTGGCTGTACCTCACCGGGCCCAAACCAAGCTCACCGACGAAGGCCTCACGGTCGGCCTCCAGCAACTGGCGCAAGCCCCCGAACTTCACGAGCAGACCTCGCGCCAGTTCCACGACATTGCGCCCACGCACACCTGAGCCGAGAAATACAGCAAGCAATTCCGTATCCGTCAGGCTTCCGACCCCACGCTGCAACAACTTCTCCCTCGGCCGCTCTTCAGCCGGCCACTCCCTGATATTCATCCCGCCCCTCTGCCCTTGCTGCGGCCCATTTCGGCCCTGTGTTAATCTATTTCGCCTCGTACATGCGACGTTCTGCCGCAGGCATTCCCAAACGTCGCCGCCCGCTCTCACTGGAAAAAGGCAAGCCTATGCAGCGGCTGTATCGCAAGCGCATCGTTCTCGGCGTGGGTGGCGGCATTGCCGCCTACAAAAGCGCCGAACTGATTCGCCGACTCCTGGAGCACGGCGCGCAGGTGCGCGTCGTCATGACCCGTGGTGGTGCAGAGTTCATCACCCCGCTGACCCTGCAGGCGCTGTCGGGCCACCCGGTGCACATGGACCTGCTCGACCCTGCCGCCGAAGCGGCCATGGGCCATATCGAACTGGCCAAGTGGGCCGATCTGGTGCTGATCGCCCCGGCCACCGCCGACCTCATGGCGCGCATGGCCCAAGGCATGGCCGACGACCTGCTGACCACCCTGGTACTGGCCACCGACGCTACCGTCGCCGTGGCCCCGGCCATGAACCAGGCCATGTGGCGCGACCCGGCCACCCAGGCCAACCTCGAACTGCTCAAGAGCCGTGGCATCCAGGTGTTCGGCCCGGCGTCCGGCAGCCAGGCCTGTGGCGACGTCGGCCTGGGCCGCATGCTCGAAGCCACCGACCTGGCCTGGTGTGCCGCGGAAAGCTTCAAGCGCCAGGCCCTGACCGGCAAGCACGTGCTGATCACCGCCGGCCCGACCCAGGAAAACATCGACCCGGTGCGCTACATCACCAATCATAGCTCCGGCAAGATGGGCTTCGCCCTGGCCGAAGCGGCCGCCGAAGCCGGGGCTAGGGTCACCCTCGTCACCGGCCCTGTGCACCTGCCGACCCCCGACCGGGTCAGCCGTATCGACGTGGTCAGCGCGCGGGACATGCTCGCAGCCTGTGAAGCGGCCATGCCGTGCGACCTGTTCATCGCCTCGGCGGCGGTCGCGGACTACCGCCCGGAAGTCGTTGCCACGCAAAAACTGAAGAAAGATCCTACGACCGGCGACGGCATGCTGCTGCAGATGGTGCGCAATCCCGATATCCTTGCCACCCTCGCTGGCCGCGCCGACCGCCCGTTCAGCGTCGGCTTCGCCGCCGAAACCGAACACTTGCTCGATTACGCCACGCGCAAGCTCAAGGACAAGAACCTCGACCTGATCGTCGCCAATGATGTGGCCAACCCCAGCATCGGCTTCAACAGCGAAGAAAACGCCTTGACCGTGATCGACCGCCAGCAGCACCAGACCCTCTTCGCGCAGACCAGCAAGGGCAAGATCGCCCGGCAACTGGTCGCCTTCATCGCCGAACGGCTCAATCAGGTTCAATAAGTTACATGCACGCTCTTCAAGCCAAGATCCTCGACCCACGCCTGGGCACCGAATTCCCCCTGCCGCAGTACGCCACCCCCGGCTCCGCCGGCCTGGACCTGCGCGCCCTGCTCAAGGAGGACACCGTCCTCGAGCCAGGCCAGACCCTGCTGATTCCCACCGGCCTGTCGATCTACATCGGCGACCCGGGCCTGGCGGCGGTGATCCTGCCGCGCTCGGGCCTGGGCCATAAGCACGGCATCGTGCTGGGCAACCTGGTCGGGCTGATCGACTCGGACTACCAGGGCGAGTTGATGGTGTCGTGCTGGAACCGCGGCAACACCCCGTTCACCATCGCTGTCGGCGAGCGCATCGCCCAGCTGGTGCTGGTACCGGTGGTACAGGCCCATTTCGACATCGTCGAAGCGTTCGATGAAAGCCAGCGCGGCGCTGGCGGCTTCGGCCATTCCGGCAGCCACTGAGCCGAGAAATGACCGTTCAGGCCAAGGATGGCGAACTCTCTGGCGAAACCACCGTCCAAGCGTTCAGTTTGCGCCTGCCCAGAAAGCCTTTGACTAATGGAGCTTCCAGAGATGAACGACATGGCCCACCTGGTCCCCGCCGCACTGCCAGACAGCATTTTCCGCGCGTATGACATTCGCGGCGTGGTCGGCAAAACCCTTCACGCCGAAACCGCCTACTGGATCGGCCGCGCCATCGGCGCGCAAAGCCTGGCCCAGGGCGAACCGCAGGTTTCGGTCGGCCGCGATGGCCGCCTGTCCGGCCCGATGCTGGTCGAACAGCTGATCAAGGGCCTGGTCGATGCCGGCTGCCAGGTCAGCGACGTCGGCCTGGTGCCTACCCCGGCGCTGTACTACGCAGCCAACGTGCTGGCCGGCAAGTCGGGTGTGATGCTGACCGGTAGCCACAACCCGTCGGACTACAACGGCTTCAAGATCGTCATCGCCGGCGATACCCTGGCCAACGAACAGATCCAGGCGCTGCTGACCCGCCTGAAAACCAACAACCTGACCCGCGCCGAAGGCCGCGTAGAAAAGGTCGAGATCCTCGACCGCTACTTCCAGCAGATTGTCGGCGACGTGAAGCTGGCCAGGAAGCTCAAGGTGGTGGTGGACTGCGGCAATGGCGCCGCTGGCGTGGTTGCGCCGCAACTGATCGAAGCCTTGGGCTGCGAAGTGATCCCGCTGTTCTGCGAGGTCGATGGCAACTTCCCCAACCACCACCCGGACCCGGGCAAGCCGGAAAACCTCGAAGACCTGATCGCCAAGGTCAAGGAAACCGGCGCCGACATCGGCCTGGCCTTCGACGGTGACGGCGACCGCGTCGGCGTGGTGACCAACACCGGCAGCATCGTCTACCCCGACCGCCTGCTGATGCTGTTTGCCCAGGACGTGCTGTCGCGCAACCCGGGCGCCGAAATCATCTTCGACGTCAAATGCACCCGCCGCCTGACCCCGCTGATCGAGCAGCACGGCGGCCGCGCGCTGATGTGGAAGACCGGACACTCGCTGATCAAGAAGAAGATGAAACAGACTGGCTCGCTGCTGGCCGGCGAGATGAGCGGTCACATCTTCATCAAGGAACGCTGGTACGGTTTCGACGACGGCATCTACAGCGCCGCGCGCCTGCTGGAGATCCTCAGCAAGACCGGGCAAAGCGCCGAAAACCTGTTTGCCGCCTTCCCGAACGATATTTCCACGCCGGAAATCAATATTGATGTGACCGACGAGGGTAAATTCAGCATCATTGATGCACTGCAACGCGACGCCGACTGGGGCGACGCCAACCTGACCACCATCGATGGTGTGCGGGTGGATTATGCCCACGGCTGGGGCCTGGTTCGCGCCTCCAACACCACCCCGGTGCTGGTGCTGCGCTTCGAGGCCGACAGCGACGCCGAATTGCAACGTATCAAGGATGTTTTCCGTACTCAGTTGCTGCGGGTTGAGCCTGAGCTGCAACTGCCGTTCTGACCGACTATCTGTTCCTTACAGGAGCCCTGCATGACCCTCGATCGCGATGCCGCTTCCCATGTAGCCGAGGTTTTGTCCGAAGCACTGCCTTACATCCGCCGCTTTGTCGGCAAGACCCTGGTGATCAAGTACGGCGGCAACGCGATGGAGAGCGAGGAGCTCAAGACCGGCTTCGCCCGTGACATCGTGCTGATGAAGGCTGTGGGCATCAACCCGGTGGTGGTCCACGGTGGTGGCCCGCAGATCGGCGACCTGCTCAAGCGCCTGTCGATCGAAAGCCACTTCATCGACGGCATGCGCGTCACCGACTCGGCGACCATGGACGTGGTGGAGATGGTGCTGGGTGGCCAGGTCAACAAGGACATCGTCAACCTGATCAACCGCCACGGCGGCAGCGCCATCGGCCTGACCGGCAAGGACGCGGAGCTGATCCGCGCCCGCAAGCTGACCGTCAGCCGCCAGACACCCGAGATGACCACCCCGGAAATCATCGACATCGGCCACGTGGGCGAAGTGGTGAGCGTGAACACCGACCTGCTGAACATGCTGGTGAAGGGCGACTTCATCCCGGTGATCGCGCCGATCGGCGTGGGTGCCAACGGTGAGTCGTACAACATCAACGCCGACCTGGTGGCGGGCAAGGTAGCCGAGGCGCTGAAGGCCGAGAAGCTGATGCTGCTGACCAACATCGCCGGCCTGATGGACAAGCAGGGCGAGGTGCTGACCGGCCTGACCACCGAGCAGGTCAACGAACTGATCGCCGACGGCACCATCTACGGCGGCATGCTGCCGAAGATCAAGTGCGCGCTGGATGCGGTGCAGGGCGGTGTGAACAGCTCGCACATCATCGACGGCCGTGTGCCGAATGCGGTACTGCTGGAGATCTTCACCGACAGCGGTGTGGGTACCCTGATTACCAACCGCAAGCAGCGCTGATCGTCAACCTGTTCCGGCCTCTTCGCGGGTAAACCCGCTCCCACAGGTACAGCACCGCCTTTGAGGGCTGTGGAGATCCTGTGGGAGCGGGTTTACCCGCGAAGAGGCCGGAACAGGCGAAACAAAAAAGGCGACCCTCATGCGAAGGTCGCCTTTTTCATTTCCGGGCCTCGAATCAGATACCGTACTGCGCCCGGTAAGCCTCGACAGCCGGCAGATGCTGCTTCAGCTGCGGGTCATCGGCCAGGAACTCCAGCACCTGGGTCAGCGAAACGATGCTGACCACCGGGATACCGAAGTCGCGCTCCACTTCCTGGATCGCCGACAGCTCGCCATTGCCACGCTCTTCGCGGTTCAGCGCGATCAGCACGCCGGCGGCCTTGGCCTGCTGGGCATTGATGATCTGCATGACCTCACGAATGGCGGTACCGGCGGTGATCACGTCGTCGATGATCAGCACGTCACCGGCCAGCGGTGCACCGACCAGGCTGCCGCCTTCGCCGTGATCCTTGGCTTCCTTGCGGTTGAAGCACCATGGCACGTCGAGCTGATGCTGATCGGCAAGGGCCACGGCAGTCGTCGCTGCCAGCGGGATACCCTTGTAGGCCGGGCCGAACAGCACATCGAACGGGATCTTGCTGTCGACGATGGCTGCGGCATAGCAGCGCCCCAGTTCGGCCAGGGCGGAACCGGTGTTGAACAGGCCGGCATTGAAGAAATACGGGCTGGTACGCCCCGATTTCAGGGTGAATTCACCGAAACGCAGTACCCCGCGATCGATGGCAAAACGGATGAAGTCGCGCTGATACGGCTGCATGGATAGTCCCGGACACCACGGATTTAGCTAAATGGTTTGAGCTCGGGTATCATACACGCACGAGATTTTTGGGGCCATTTATGCGGATCATCAGTGTGAACGTAAATGGCATTCAGGCTGCGGCCGAGCGTGGTTTGCTCAGCTGGCTGCAAGCCCAGAATGCCGACGTCATCTGCCTTCAGGATACCCGCGCCTCGGCCTTTGAACTCGATGACCCAGCTTTCCAGCTCGATGGCTATTTCCTTTATGCCTGCGACGCGGAGGTGCCTGCCCAAGGTGGTGTGGCCCTGTATTCGCGCATGCAGCCCAAGGCAGTCATCACCGGCCTGGGCTTCGAGACAGCCGACCGCTACGGGCGTTACCTGCAAGCAGATTTCGACAAAGTCAGTATTGCCAGCCTGCTGCTGCCTTCGGGTATGAACGGCGACGAAGACTTGAACCAGAAGTTCAAGTTGATGGACGACTTCGCCAAATACCTGGACAAACAGCGTCGCAAGCGTCGCGAATACATCTACTGCGGCTCGTTCTACGTGGCGCAGCAGAAGCTCGACATCAAGAACTGGCGTGACAGCCAGCAGTCGCCGGGTTTCCTGGCGCCGGAGCGCGCCTGGATGGATGCGATCACTGGCGAGATGGGTTACGTCGATGCCCTGCGCGAAGTCAGCCGTGAAGGCGACCAGTACAGCTGGTGGCCGGACAACGAGCAGGCCGAGATGCTCAACCTGGGCTACCGGTTCGACTACCAGATCCTAACCCCGGGCCTGCGCCGCTTCGTGCGTAACGCCCGTCTGCCGCGTCAGCCGCGCTTCTCCCAGCATGCGCCGCTGATCGTCGACTATGACTGGACGTTGACCATCTAAACGCAATTGGGGCCGCTCTGCGGCCCCAATTGCTATTTGATCGGTCGCCAGATCATCGGGTAGCGATAAGGCTTGCCCTCATTCGCCCGCACCGCCGCAATGATGATCAGGATCATCACCGCGACCATCAGCATGGCGAACAGCACCAGCCCGATGAACACGAACATCAGCAGGAAGCAGATGAACCCGGCAATGGTCACGCTGATCTGAAAGTTCAGCGCCTCTTTGCCCTGGGCGTCGATGAAAGGGTCTTGCTCGCGCTTGAGGTGCCACAGCACCAGCGGGCCCAGCAGGTGCCCGAGCGGCACCACCAGGCCCAGCAGCGCGGAGAGGTGGCAGAACATCGCCCATTGCCGGATTTCGGCATTGGGCGGGGTGATCGACAGGTTCGATTCGCTCATGCCCCGCACCTCCCTGGCTGGGTTCAGTCGGCCAGTGCCGCCTGCTGCAGTTCGAAGATCTCGCTCATGCCCTTCTGTGCCAGGGCGAGCATGGCGTTGAAGTCTTCAGGCTGGAACGGCGCGCCCTCGGCAGTACCCTGCACTTCGATGAAACCACCGGCGCTGGTCATGACCACGTTCAGGTCGGTTTCGGCGGCGGAGTCTTCCAGGTAGTCCAGGTCGAGCACCGCTTCGCCCTGGTACATGCCCACCGACACGGCGGCGATCATGTGCTTGAGCGGGTTGCCGGCCTTCAGGCCACCGCGCTTCTTGATCACCGCCAGGGCGTCGCACAGGGCGACCATGGCACCGGTGATGGACGCAGTGCGGGTGCCACCATCGGCCTGGATCACGTCGCAGTCGACGTACAGAGTGATGTCACCGAGCTTGCTCATGTCCAGCGCGGCGCGCAGCGAACGGCCGATCAGGCGCTGGATTTCCAGGGTGCGCCCACCCTGCTTGCCACGGCTGGCTTCACGTTGGTTACGCTCGCCGGTGGAGCGCGGCAGCATGCCGTATTCGGCGGTCAGCCAGCCTTGGCCCTGGCCTTTGAGGAAGCGTGGCACACCGTTTTCCACGCTGACCGTGCAGATGACCTTGGTGTCACCGAACTCGACCAGTACCGACCCTTCGGCGTGCTTGGTGTAGTTGCGGGTGATGCGGATCGAGCGGAGCTGATCGGCGGCGCGACCACTTGGACGTTTCATCTGGGATACCTGTACTGGGACTTTGAATCTGCCGAGCATTATAGAGCCCGCAGCCCGGGGAAGACATGCCTATTGTCGCGCCCGGCACTGCCCGTCGCCTTTTCCTACCGGCCAGGCCACCCGTCGGTAACATGGGTGGATTGGGCGCCAAGGCCCCACTGCGCTACAATCCTGCGCCTTGCAGCCGAGAGGCTCCCACCGTTCATTCATCTACGCGAGGTACTCCCCATGGTGCACAGCATGACCGCTTTTGCTCGTGTCGAGCGCGCCGGCAGCCAAGGCACCCTGGTCTGGGAGCTGCGCTCGGTCAACCACCGTTACCTGGAACCGCACCTGCGCCTGCCCGAGGCCCTGCGCGACCTCGAAGGCGCCGTGCGTGAAGGCCTGCGCCAGGGCCTGTCGCGGGGCAAGGTGGAATGCACCTTGCGCCTCAACGAAGACAGCAACGGCAAACCACTGAAGGTGGACCGCGAGCGCGCCGCACAGCTGGTTGCCGCCGCCGAGGAAGTGGCCGGCCTGATCAAGCAGCCGGCCCCCCTGAACCCGCTGGAGGTGCTGTCCTGGCCTGGCGTGCTGGTAGCCGACGCCAGCGACCCGCAGGCACTGAATAGCGAAGCCATGGCGCTGTTCGATGAAGCGCTGGCCGAGCTCAAGGCCGGGCGCCAGCGTGAAGGCCAGGAACTGGCCCGGCTGATCAACGAGCGCCTGGACAACATGGCCAGCGAAGTCACCACCCTGCGCGCCCTGGTGCCGCAGATGCTGGCGGCGCAGCGGCAGAAGATCCTCGACCGCTTCGGCGACATGCAGGCCGAACTCGACCCGCAACGCCTGGAGCAGGAGATGGTGCTGCTGGCCCAGAAGAGCGACGTGGCCGAGGAACTCGACCGTCTCAGCACCCACGTCACCGAAGTGCGCCGAGTGCTCAAGGGTGGCGGTGCCGCCGGCCGGCGCCTGGACTTCCTGATGCAGGAACTCAACCGCGAGGCCAACACCCTCGGCTCCAAGGCCTTCGACCCACGCAGCACGCAAGCGGCGGTCAACCTGAAGGTATTGATCGAACAGATGCGTGAACAAGTACAGAACATCGAGTAAGGCCACCCCGACCATGAACCATAGCAGCGGCACCCTCTACATCGTTTCGGCTCCTTCGGGCGCCGGCAAGACCAGCCTGGTCACCGCCCTGACCAAGGACGACCAGCAAATCCGCGTCTCGGTCTCGCACACCACCCGCGCCATGCGCCCGGGCGAGCAGCACGGGGTGAACTACCACTTCGTCGTCCACGAGGAATTCAAGGCGCTGATCGCCCAAGGCGACTTCCTGGAGCATGCCGAGGTGTTCGGCAACTTCTACGGCACCTCGCGCAGCGCGCTGCAGCAGACCCTGGACCAGGGTTACGACCTGATCCTGGAAATCGACTGGCAGGGCGCGCAGCAAGTGCGCAAGCTGATGCCGCAGGCGTTGTCGGTGTTCATCCTGCCGCCAAGCCAGCAGGCACTGCGCCAGCGCCTGGACGGCCGCGGGCAGGACAGCGAAGAGATCATCGCCGGGCGCATGAAGGAAGCCGTCAGCGAGATGGTGCACTACGACGAGTATGACTACGTGATCATCAACGATGATTTCGACGTGGCGCTGGAGGATTTGAAAGCGGTGTTCCGCTCGAATCGCCTGGTGTTGAAGAAGCAGCAGCAGCGTCATGCGGCGTTGCTGAAGCAAATGATCGGCTAAAGATTGCCTGGGCCTCTTCGAGGCCCTTTCGCGACACAAGGCCGCTCCCACATCTGATGGCGTACGCCGTGCTTTTGTGGGAGCGGCCTTGTGTCGCGATAGGGGCACAAAGCGCCCCCAGCTTTATTCCTGCAGTGGCAAGGTAGCCTGCTGACGCAGGGTAGCCCCCAGGAAGTACGCCGGCGCGCGCATGCGCGACAGCATCATCAGCGCGATGCCGAGCACCGAGATGATCGCGGCAATAACGAACACCAGCCCCAGCCCGCCCACATGCGAGCCACTGCCAAAGTCCGGCGAGGCGCTATCGATGGCGGTACGCGCAAAGATCACCGACAAGATCACCCCACCCACCAGCGGGCACAGGCCGCGCATGATGAAGTGGCGCAGGCTGTCGAACAGGCTGTGGCGGAAATACCAGACGCAGGCGAACGCGGTCAGCGAATAGTAGAAGCAGATCATCATGCCCAGTGCGGTAATGGTATCGGCCAGCACGTTCTCGCTCAGGGTACGCATGGTCACGTAGAACAGGCCTGCGGCTAGGCCGGCACAGATGGTGGCGTAGCGCGGGGTTTGCGAACGCGGGCAGACGCTGGCGAACTTTTGCGGTACCGCGCCGTAGTAACCCATGGCCAACAGGGTGCGCGCCGGCGCCACGAAGGTCGACTGCAGCGAAGCCGCCGTGCTGGCCAGCACGGCGATGGACATCAGGATCGCCAGCGGCCCCATGACCGGGCCGGCCAGGTGGGCAAACACGTTTTCCTGGATGCGCGGGTTGTTCAGGCCCAGGCCAGTTTCACTGATACCGGCAAACTGCAGGGTGGCGATGGCGGTAAACAGGTACAGGCCGAGAATCAACATCACGGTCCAGGTGGCGGCCTTGCCCGGCACCTCTTCACTGCCCACCGACTCTTCGCTGACGGTCAGGCACGTGTCCCAGCCCCAGAAGATGAAGATCGACAGCGACAGCCCGGCGGCAAAAGCCGAGAACGACTCGACGCCGAACGGGTTGAACCAGGCGAAATCGAACTCCAGCGGTGGCGGCGCGGTGGTTTCGCCGAAAGCGGCAAAGGCGAAGCCGATCAGCACCAGCAACTGCAGGGCCACCAGGCCGTACTGCACGGTCATGGTGGTGGTCATGCCGCGGCAGCAGATCCACACCGCCAAGGCGATGAACACGCAACAAGTGGTTATGTTGATGAGCAGGTTGTCGGCCAATGCCGCCAGCTCATGCTTGCCGGTGATCTGGCCAAGGAACAGGTAGAAGAAATCGACCGCCACCCCTGCCAGGTTCGACAACACGATGGTGGTGGCGACCACCAGGCCCCAGCCGCCGATCCAGCCGATCATCGGGCCGAAGGCACGCGCCGACCAGGTAAACGAAGTACCGCTGTCCGGCTCCGCCGAGTTCAGTTCGCGGTAGCCCAAGGCCACCAGCAGCATCGGCAGGAAGCCGACGATGAACACGGCGGGCAGGTGCGCACCCACTTCACGCACGGTCGGGCCAAGGGCGCCGGTCAGGGTGTAGACCGGGGCGATGGTGGAAATGCCCAGCACCACGCTGGCCAGCAAGCCCAGCCGGCCTGTGGCCAGGCCCTTGCTGCGCTGGGTATTGCCCGCGTCGGCCGCCACGTCGGGTGGGCGGCCGGCTTCTGTGTAATTGCTCATGAGTATTTGCCGTAAATTTTGGAATTGTTTTCACAGGCCTTGCGCACAAGGCCCGCTTTCACTCATTGAAAGCTTGCTGCCGGGAACAAGTCATCCGAGACCTTCGGGTGACTTCAGAATGCCTCCTGCCGTGCGCCCTCCCGTGCTGCGTAGGCAATGCAGGCCTCGCGAAACGCCTGGAACAGGCGCAGCGAGACCGGGTTTTCGGTAAATCGCCACTCCGGGTGCCACTGCACGCCGAGCACAAAGCCCGGCGCCGCAGGCATGGACACCGCTTCGATCAGGCCATCCGGGGCCCGTGCCTCGACGCGCAGGCCCGGGGCCAGGCGGTCGATGCCCTGGCTGTGCAGCGAGTTGACCTCGAACTGCTCAGCCAGGCCCAGGCGCTCGAACATCCCGCCAGGCTCGATGCCGACAGGGTGACGAGGGCCGTATTGCACCTCCAGGGGTGCGTCCTCAGGTTCACGGTGGTCAAGGTAGCCGGGCAGTTCCTGCACGCGCTGGTGCAGGCTGCCGCCCAGGGCCACGTTCAGTTCCTGGTAGCCACGGCAGATACAGAACACCGGCACGCCGGCGGCAATGGCCGCCTGCAGCAGCGGCAGGGTCAGGCGATCGCGTGCCAGATCGTGCCGGGTACCTGCCGCGCTGGGGGCGCCATTGTAATGATGCGGTTCGATATTTGAAGGTGAGCCGGTAAAAACAATGCCGTGCAGGCGGGCCAGCAGCGCCTGCGTGTCGCTGCCCCCGTCACGGGCCGGCAAGATCAGTGGCAAGCCGGCAAAGCCGGCCGCCTCGACATACTTGTCGCCTACCGTGTGCGACGAGTTCTTCCCCACCTGCTGGCGGCAGGCGCTGACGCCGATCAAGGGGACCGCATTTGCGCTCATGGGCTTACACCGTGTGCAGGTACCAGTTGTACTCGAGGTCGGAAATCGACACTTCGAACTCGGCCAGTTCGCTTTCCTTGCAGGCCACGAAGATATCGATGTAGTCCGGGCTGATGTATTGGTTGAGGACTTCGCTGTCGTCCAGCGCGCGCAGGGCATCGCGCAGGTTGTTCGGCAGGCTCTGCTCCAGCTGTTCGTAGGAGTTGCCTTCGATCGGTGCCTGGGGCTCGAGCTGGTTGGTCAGGCCGTGGTGAACGCCAGCGAGGATCGCCGCGAGCATCAGGTACGGGTTGGCGTCGGCACCAGCCACGCGGTGCTCGAGACGCACGTTGTCGCTGCTGTCAGTGGGCACGCGTACGGCCACGGTGCGGTTGTCCAGGCCCCAGCTTGGCGCATTGGGCACGTAGAACTGCGCACCGAAGCGGCGGTAGGAGTTGATGTTCGGGCAGAGGAAGGCCATCGACGCCGGCATGGTTTCCAGCACGCCACCGATGGCGTGGCGCAGCGCATCGCTTTGCAGCGGGTCGTCACTGGCAAAGATGTTCTTGCCGGTTTTCTTGTCCAGCAAGGAAATGTGCACGTGCAGGCCATTGCCTGCCTGGCCCGGGTAGGGCTTGGCCATGAAGGTGGTGTCCATTTCATGGTCGTAGGCGACGTTCTTGATCAGGCGCTTGAGCAGGATCGCGTAGTCGCAGGCCTTCAGTGGGTCGGCCACATGGTGCAGGTTGACCTCGAACTGTGCCGGGGCACTTTCCTTGACGATGGCGTCGGCGGGAAGGCCCTGCTCCTTGGCCGCTTCGAGCATGTCCTGCAGGCAGTCGGCATATTCGTCGAGGTCGTCGATCAGGTACACCTGGGTCGACTGCGGGCGCTTGCCGGAAATCGGCGAGCGCGGCGGCTGCGGGCGACCGTTGAGGTTGTCCTGGTCGATCAGGTAGAACTCCAGCTCGAACGCGGCGCAGATATCCAGGCCCAGGTCGTCGAACTTGCTCACTACCTGGCGCAGCACTTCGCGCGGGTCGGCGAAGAACGGCTGGCCATCCAGCTCGTGCATGGTCATCAGCAGCTGGGCGGTGGGGCGCTTCTGCCACGGCTCGTCCGACAGCGTGCCGGGGATCGGGAAGCAGATGCGGTCGGCATCGCCGATGTCCAGGCCAAGGCCGGTGCTCTCGACGGTGGAACCGTTGATGTCCAGGGCGAACAGCGATGCCGGCAGGTTGATGCCCTTCTCGTACACCTTGTGCAGGCTGGCCCGCTCGATGCGCTTGCCACGTACCACGCCGTTCATGTCGGAGATCAGCAGGTCGACGTACTGCGTGTCCGGATGGGCCTGGAGGAAGTCATTCATCTCGCTGGAAGAACTGGCGCACGGGGTTACCGACGTCATGGCTGTACATCCTTTGATTTGCTGCGGCGATGTGGGGATACGGCTGGCGCCTCACGGGCGACGATGGTTGCAGCTGTTGTTCTTTTCACTTTCCCATCGTGGGGATTGGTTACCCGACCGGGCGCATTGATTCCCGGGGGCCGTTCCACTATAAAATGGCCAAAACGCAACAGACATTGGCAATTCGGCAAGCAGAGCGTGCACCAATGCAATATCAGATTACCCATGCCGACCTTTCCCTGGTCCTGGCCCTGGAACGTGGCCGCTCGCTGGCCAAGGCTGCCGAGCTGCTCAAGGTCGACGTGTCGACGGTGTTCCGCTCGATCCGCCGGCTGGAGTCGGCGCTGGGCACCGCCTTGTTCGTCAAGAGCCGCAAGGGCTACCTGCCGACCGACACCGCCCAGGCCCTGGCCGAGCAGGCCGAACGCGCCGAGCAGGCGCTGGAGGCGGCGCGCATCGCCATGACCAGTGGCGAGCAGGTGGTCAGCGGCACGGTGCGGCTGACCTGTACCGAAGCGGTGATGCACAGCCTGCTGCTGCCGGCGCTGGCCGAGTTCATGCCCAACTACCCGGCCTTGTCGCTGGAAATGGGCACCTCCAACACCTTCGCCAACCTCAGCCGGCGCGATGCCGACATTGCCCTGCGCCTGACCAACACGCCGCCGGAGCACCTGGTGGGCCGCAACCTGGGGTCCACCTCCTACGTGGTCTGCGGCCAACCGCAGTGGCGCGAGCGCCTGGCCGAGTCACCTGCCAGCGTGCCGTGGATCGCCCCCGACGACTCGATGCAGGACCACCCCACGGTGGTCTGGCGCAACCAGCAGCACCCGGGGTTGAGCCCGCGCTACCAGTGCAGCGGCATGTCGACCATCGCCCAGCTGGTCACGGCCGGGCTCGGCGTGGCGGCGTTGCCGGACTACATGGTGCACGCGCTGCCCGGGGTGGATGCGCTGAGCGGGCCGCTGCCGGGTTGCGACACCCAGCTGTGGCTGCTGACCCGGCCCGATTGCCGGGCGTTGCGCTCGGTGCAGACCCTGTTCGAGGAGCTGACCCCGCGGTTGCGTGACGCGATGCTCTGAGGTTATCGTCAAGCTCAAGTGATAGGGTGTCTGTTCCGGCCCTTTCACGGCTGAAGCCGCACCCACAGGGTGCGGTGATGAACCTGAGAACAATGCGGTCCCTGTGGGAGCGGCTTTAGCCGCGAAGAAGGCAATACAGGGCTTGAAGGTAACCACCCGACAAAACAGCGCTTCCCTATTGGCTGGTGATTTTTTAAACTATCGAGTCCGCCTGCCCACTATTGGGCTGCACGCCCACCGCAATTGCTACTGAGGAAGACCATGGCCCGCGTAACTGTTGAAGACTGCCTGGAACACGTGGATAACCGCTTTGAGCTGGTCATGCTCTCGACCAAGCGCGCTCGCCAGCTGGCGACCGGCGGCAAAGAGCCACGCGTTGCGTGGGAAAACGACAAGCCGACCGTTGTTGCCCTGCGTGAAATCGCCGAAGGCATCGTCACCAACGAGTTCATCGCCGCTGAAGAGATCGTCACCGAGGATCCGGTGTTCGCCGCGTTCGAGGACGAGAACAACGAGGCTGTCTGATTGATGCCAGGTCGAAGTCGCACGGCGCAAGGCCCCCTTCCTCGGCAGGAGGTGAACCCATGCCGGGTATAGAAGCCTTGGCCGAACGGCTGTCGACCTATCTTGGCCCGGAACAGGTCAACCTGGTCCGGCGCGCCTATTTCTACGCCGAACAGGCCCACGACGGGCAGCGCCGCCGCAGTGGCGAGCCCTACGTGACCCACCCGCTGGCCGTGGCCAGCATCCTCGCCGACATGCACATGGACCATCAGAGCCTGATGGCGGCCATGCTGCACGACGTGATCGAAGACACCGGCATCGCCAAGGAAGCCCTCAGCCAGCAGTTTGGCGAGACCGTGGCCGAACTGGTCGATGGGGTCAGCAAGCTGACCCAGATGAACTTCGAGACCAAGGCCGAGGCGCAGGCCGAGAACTTCCAGAAAATGGCCATGGCCATGGCCCGCGATATCCGCGTGATCCTGGTCAAGCTGGCCGACCGCCTGCACAACATGCGCACCCTGGAGGTGCTGTCCGGCGAAAAACGCCGGCGCATCGCCAAGGAAACCCTCGAGATCTACGCCCCCATCGCCAACCGCCTGGGCATGCACACCGTACGCGTGGAGTTCGAGGACCTCGGCTTCAAGGCCATGCACCCGATGCGCTCGTCACTGATCCACCGGGCAGTGAAAAGCGCACGCGGCAACCGCAAAGAGATCGTCGCCAAGATCGAGCACTCGCTGGCCAACTGCCTGGCCGCCGACGGCATCGAGGGCGAGGTCAGCGGCCGGCAGAAGCACCTCTATGGCATCTACAAGAAGATGCGTGGCAAGCGCCGCGCCTTCAACGAGATCATGGACGTGTACGCCTTCCGCATCGTCGTCGACAAGGTCGACACCTGCTATCGCGTGCTCGGCGCCGTGCACAACCTGTACAAGCCGCTGCCCGGTCGCTTCAAGGATTACATCGCGATCCCCAAGGCCAACGGCTACCAGTCGTTGCACACCACGCTGTTCGGCATGCACGGCGTGCCTATCGAAATCCAGATCCGCACCCGCGAGATGGAAGAGATGGCCAACAACGGCATCGCTGCGCACTGGCTGTACAAGTCCAACGACGACGAGCAGCCCAAGGGCAGCCACGCCCGTGCCCGCCAGTGGGTCAAGGGCATCCTCGAACTGCAGCAACGTGCCGGCAACTCGCTGGAATTCATCGAGAGCGTGAAGATCGACCTGTTCCCGGACGAGGTCTACGTGTTCACGCCCAAAGGCCGCATCATGGAGCTGCCCAAAGGCTCCACGGCCGTCGACTTCGCCTACGCGGTGCACACCGACGTCGGCAACAGCTGCATCGCCTGCCGCATCAACCGCCGCCTGGCGCCGCTGTCCGAACCGCTGCAAAGCGGCTCCACGGTGGAAATCGTCAGCGCCCCGGGCGCACGGCCGAACCCGGCCTGGCTCAACTTCGTGGTTACCGGCAAGGCGCGCACGCACATCCGCCACGCGCTCAAGCAGCAGCGTCGCTCCGAGTCCATCAGCCTGGGCGAACGCCTGCTGAACAAGGTGCTCACCGGCTTCGACAGCAGCCTGGAGAGAATCCCCCAGGAGCGTATCCAGGCGATTCTCGCCGAGTACCGCCTGGAACTGATCGAAGACCTGCTCGAAGACATCGGCCTGGGCAACCGCATGGCCTACGTGGTCGCGCGCCGCCTGCTGTCGGCCGAAGGCGAGCAGTTGCCGGCACCGGAAGGCCCGCTGGCGATCCGCGGTACCGAAGGCCTGGTGCTGAGCTACGCCAAGTGCTGCACGCCGATCCCGGGAGACCCGATCGTCGGCCACCTGTCAGCCGGCAAGGGCATGGTCGTGCACCTGGAAAACTGCCGCAACATCAGTGAAATCCGCCACAACCCGGAGAAATGCGTACAGCTCTCCTGGGCCAAGGACATCACCGGTGAATTCAATGTCGAGTTGCGTGTCGAACTGGAGCACCAGCGCGGCCTGATTGCCCTGCTGGCCAGCAGTGTCAACGCCGCCGACGGCAACATCGAGAAGATCAGCATGGACGAACGCGACGGCCGTATCAGCGTGGTCCAACTGGTGGTCAGCGTGCACGACCGCGTGCACCTGGCGCGTGTGATCAAGAAGCTGCGTACCCTGACCGGTGTGGTCCGCATCACCCGCATGCGTACGTAGTCCGCCAACCGCAAGGAGTCATCATGAGCAAGACCGTCATCAACAGCGACAAGGCCCCTGCCGCCATCGGCACCTACTCGCAGGCGATCAAGGCCGGCAACACCGTGTACATGTCGGGCCAGATCCCGCTGGACCCGAAGACCATGGAGCTGGTCGAAGGCTTCGAAGCCCAGACCGTACAGGTGTTCGAGAACCTCAAGGCCGTGGCTGAAGCCGCTGGCGGTTCGTTCAAGGACATCGTCAAGCTGAACATCTTCCTCACCGACCTGAGCCACTTCGCCAAGGTCAACGAGGTGATGGGCCGCTACTTCGAGCAGCCGTACCCAGCCCGCGCCGCCATCGGCGTTGCCGCGCTGCCGAAAGGCGCCCAGGTCGAAATGGACGCCATCCTGGTCATCGAATGATGCCCCGGTGACGGGCGCCCTGCCCGTCACCTTCCCTTCTCTGCAAGGTTACCCCGTCATGCGTCAAGCACTGCCCTTCGCGCTGGCAGCCCTGCTTCTGGGCGGCTGCGCCAGCCACAAACCCGAAGATTTCAACGGCACCTGGATCAACCAGGACGCCATCACTGCGGCCGTCAAGGGCGGCAGCCTGCGCCAGGCGCTCAATGAGCACGGCCCGGTGTTCGAGTGGAAGCTCGACGTCGCCAGCCAGCAGGCCAGCTACAGCAATGGTTTCGAAGCGGCCGACGGCCAGCTGAGCGCCACCGACAAGCAATGGCAGGCCAGCTTCCAGGGCGGCCAGACCGAGCAACTGTCGCTCGATGGCGACGAACTGCAGGCTGTCGACCAAAGCGGCAGCAAGCAGACCTTCGTGCGCGCCAAAGCGCCGGCGGCGGCCAACGCACCACTGGGCAGCAGCTTCGAGAAGGCGCTGTACCAGGCCTATCTGGGCGGCGACTGGAAGGTCGTCGAAGGCCAGGGCAAAGGTGCCACCGTGCGCTTCAGCGACACCGGCAACGTCACCGGCCTGCCGGGGCCAGACCGTTTCGCCCTGTGCCTGGCGGGTGATTGCGCGACCATGGGTGGCAGCAATGACAGCCTGTGGCTGGAGCGCAACCAGCGTGGTGCGCCATTCATCATCAAGCGCGATGGCGACAAGCTGGAGATTTTCCAGGCGGTGAACCGTGCGCAGCCGGATGAAATGCCGGAACTGGCAGCAGGCAAGCGCCAATGGGTGCTGGAGCGCAGCTGAGACCTGCTGAATAGCGGCCGAACACACTGGCCTCTTCGCGGGTAAACCCGCTCCCACAGGTACACCGCCAGGCTTGAAACCAGCGGTGCACCTGTGGGAGCGGGTTTACCCGCGAAGAGGCCGGTAGACTCAGCGCACGCCTTCCAGGATTGCGGCATAGCCTTCCTTGTAACTCGGATACACCGGCGCCCAGCCCAACGCCCTTGCCCGGGCATTGCTGCAGCGCTTGCTGCCGGTACGCCGCACCCGCTGCTCATCCGACCACTCGGTCACCCCCATGTACGCCCGCAGCCAGGCCACCACGTCGGCCAGCGGCGCCGGGTCGTCGTCGACGCCGATGTAGCAGTCATCCAGCACCTTGCCATCGGCATCGGCCTGCAACAGGAACGCCAACAGGCTGGCGGCGTCCTCGGCATGAATACGGTTGCCATACAGCGGAGGCTCCTCGGCCACGCGGTAGCCCTGGCGCACCTGACTGAGCAGCCACTCGCGGCCGGGGCCATAGATTCCGGTCAGGCGCACCACGCTAGCCGGGATGCCACTGGCCAGTGCCAGCCGCTCAGCCTCCAGCATCAACCGCCCGGAATAGCCTTCAGGCTCGGTGGCCGCGCCCTCCTCGATCCACTCGCCGTCCTTCTGTGCATACACGCTGCTGCTGGACACGAACAGCAGGCGCCGTGGGCGTTGGCCGCGCTCGGCCAGCCAGGCCAGCACATGGCGCAAACCATCAACATACGCCGCCTGGTAACCCGCCTCGTCGTGCTGGCTGGCCGCCACGCAGTACACCAGGTAGTCCGGTGCACGCTGCGGCCAGGCGGCGGGAATGGAGGGCTCGGACAGGTCTGCAGCCACCGGCACGACACCCGCAGGCAACTGCCCGATCGAGCGACGCAGGCCGCACACCTGCCAACCGCGCGCAAGCATTTGCCGGGCAAGACGCCCGCCTACATCACCACAACCCACCACCATCACGGAAAGGCCTGACATCTCTAAACTCCCTGGACCAATTGATCAGCCCGCCCACGCTACACGATGGATAGCTAGACCATAGGCGAAAAAAGCAACAAGATTACTTTTGTTAACAAGAATTACTTGCAATAATGGCCGCCAAATTGTTCTCGGCCTACCTCGAGGCCTTGGAGAACGTTCACTCTATTCTTCATCAGGTCCGGCCAGCATGACACGTACTCAACCTTCCGCTTCGCCAACCCCGTCGCGCGCCTGGCGCGCCATCGCCGCGCTGACGCTCAGCCTGGTGCTGGCCCCGGTGGCCATGGCCGATGAGCCAACCGCCAATGCCGCCACCCCGGCTGCCGCTACTGCTCCAGCTGCTCCAGCCGCAGCGCCGGCTGCCGGCGCAGTTGCCGCCACCCCGGCTGATGCCCCGGTCGCAGTAGACCCGAGCGTCGAAGCCCTGGTTGAAGACACCTCGCTGGGCATGGCCCACGACCTGTCCCCATGGGGCATGTACAAGAACGCCGACGTGGTGGTGAAGGCAGTCATGATCGGCCTGGCCATCGCCTCCATCATCACCTGGACCATCTGGATCGCCAAAGGCTTCGAGCTGATGGGCGCCAAGCGCCGCCTGCGTGGTGAAATCGCCCTGCTGAAGAAATCCGCCAGCCTCAAGGAAGCCAGCGACGTTTCCAACAAGGAAGGCACCCTGGCCCACACCCTGGTCCACGACGCCCTCGAAGAGATGCGCCTGTCGGCCAACGCCCGCGAAAAAGAAGGCATCAAGGAGCGCGTCAGCTTCCGCCTGGAGCGCCTGGTACACGCCAGCGGCCGTACCATGAGCAGCGGCACCGGCGTACTCGCCACCATCGGCTCCACTGCGCCGTTCGTCGGCCTGTTCGGTACCGTATGGGGCATCATGAACAGCTTCATCGGCATCGCCAAGACCCAGACCACCAACCTGGCCGTGGTTGCCCCGGGTATCGCCGAAGCCCTGCTGGCCACCGCCCTGGGCCTGGTCGCCGCGATCCCGGCCGTGGTCATCTACAACGTCTTCGCCCGCTCCATCGCCGGCTACAAGGCCCAGGTGTCCGACGCCTCCGCCCAGGTGCTGCTGCTGGTCAGCCGTGACCTGGACCACCAGGGCAGCGAGCGTGTTGCCCCGCACATGGTGAAAGTGGGGTAAGCCATGGGCCTGCATCTCAACGAAGGTGGCGACGACCTCGCCGAAAACCACGAAATCAACGTTACGCCGTTCATCGACGTGATGCTGGTGCTGCTGATCATCTTCATGGTCGCAGCCCCCCTGGCCACGGTCGACATCAAGGTCGACCTGCCAGCCTCGACCGCCAAGCCGGCGCCGAGGCCCGAGAAACCGGTGTTCGTCAGCGTCAAGGCCGACCAGAAGCTGTACGTCGGCGACGATCAGGTCCCTGCCCCCGACCAGCTTGGCCCGATGCTCGATGCCAAGACCAAGGGCGACAAGGAAACCACCATCTTCTTCCAGGCTGACAAAGGCGTGGATTACGGTGACCTGATGGAAGTGATGAACAACATGCGCGCGGCCGGCTACCTGAAAGTCGGTCTGGTAGGTCTCGAGACGGCAGCCAAGAAATGACAAGAACGCGCTCGAACATGGCGCGCTACGGTGGCAGCCTGGCGATCGTGCTGGGTGTGCACGTGGTCGCCGTGCTGCTGACGCTCAACTGGTCGGTGCCCCAGGCCATCGAACTGCCCCCGGCAGCCATGATGGTCGAGCTGGCACCGTTGCCGGAGCCTGCGCCACCACCCCCTCCGAAAGCGGCCCCACAGCCACCGGCACCGGTCGAGGAACCGCCGCTGCCGAAGCTGGCCGAGGCCCCCAAACCCAAGATCGCCATTCCCAAGCCGCCCAAGCCGAAGGCCAAGCCGCAGCCGCCCAAGCCCGAGAAAAAGCCTGAGCCGCCGAAGGAAGCACCGCCGACCGAACAAACGGTAGACGCACCGCCCAGCAACACGCCACCGCAGAAGTCCGCTGCACCGGCGCCGAGCATTGCGTCCAACAGCAACGCCCTGCCGACCTGGCAGAGCGACCTGCTGCGTCATCTGGCCAAGTACAAGCGCTACCCGGAAGACGCGCGCCGTCGCGGCCTGCAGGGCATCAACCGCCTGCGCTTCGTGGTCGACGCCGAAGGCAAGGTGGTGTCGTATTCCATGGCCGGTGGCTCGGGCAGTGCCGCCCTGGACCGGGCGACCCTGGAAATGATCCGCCGGGCCGGCACGGTACCCAAGCCGCCACCCGAGTTGCTGAACAACGGCACGATCGAAGTCGTGGCACCGTTCGTCTACTCGCTGGACCGCCGCTGAGACTTTTGTTTCTGTCACAAATCGGCAAGTCTGATAACGTGCGTCTATCGATTGCAGCCGCTATGCTGGGCCCGCAACTTCATGGACGCACGTTATGACCCTCACAGAATTACGCTACATCGTCACACTCGCCCAGGAACAGCACTTCGGCCATGCCGCCGAACGCTGCCATGTGAGCCAGCCGACCCTGTCGGTCGGTGTGAAGAAGCTCGAGGATGAGCTTGGCGTGTTGATTTTCGAGCGCAGCAAGAGCGCGGTACGCCTGACCCCGGTCGGCGAAAGCATCGTCGCCCAGGCGCAGAAGGTACTGGAGCAGGCCCAGGGCATTCGCGAACTGGCCCAGGCCGGCAAGAACCAGCTGACCGCCCCGCTCAAGGTCGGTGCCATCTATACCGTCGGCCCGTACCTGTTCCCGCACCTGATCCCGCAGCTGCACCGTGTGGCACCGCAGATGCCGCTGTACATCGAAGAAAACTTCACCCACGTATTGCGCGAAAAGCTGCGCAACGGCGAACTGGACGCAGTGATCATCGCCCTGCCGTTCAACGAAGCCGACGTGCTGACCCTGCCGCTGTACGACGAGCCATTCTGCGCCCTGATGCCGGCCGACCACCCGTGGACGGCGAAAAAGACCATCGACACCGCCATGCTCAACGACAAGAGCCTGTTGCTGCTCGGTGAAGGCCACTGCTTCCGCGACCAGGTACTGGAAGCCTGCCCAACGCTGAACAAGGGCGGTGAAGGCTCCAGGCACACCACGGTCGAGTCCAGCTCGCTGGAAACCATCCGTCACATGGTGGCCTCGGGCCTTGGCGTGTCGATCCTGCCGCTGTCGGCGGTGCACAGCCACCACTACGCCCCCGGCGTCATCGAGGTCCGCCCACTGACCGCACCGGCACCATTCCGCACCGTGGCCATCGCCTGGCGCGCCAGCTTCCCGCGGCCGAAGGCCATCGAGATCCTCGCCGACTCGATCCGCCTGTGCTCGGTCGCCAAAGCCCCTGCGGAACAGCCGGCCTGAGTCATGAGTGAGCTGTCGAAGGTCCCGGTCACGGTACTCAAGGGGGTTGGTGAGGCCATGGCGGAGAAACTCGCCAAGGTCGGCCTGGAGAACCTGCAAGACGTGCTGTTCCACCTCCCCCTGCGCTACCAGGACCGCACCCGCGTCGTGCCGATCGGGCAGTTGCGTCCGGGCCAGGACGCGGTGATCGAAGGCGTGGTCAGCGGCGCCGACGTGACCATGGGCAAGCGCCGCAGTCTTGTAGTGCGCCTGGGTGACGGCAGCGGCGTGCTGAGCCTGCGCTTCTACCACTTCAGCAACGCGCAGAAGGAAGGCCTCAAGCGTGGCACTCACCTGCGCTGCTACGGCGAAGCCCGCCCTGGTGCTTCGGGCCTGGAAATCTACCACCCGGAATACCGCGCGCTGAATGGCGACGAGCCGCCGCCACCGGTCGAGCAGACCCTGACGCCGATCTACCCGTCCACCGAAGGCCTTACCCAGCAACGCCTGCGGCTGCTGTGCCAGCAGAGCCTGGGCCTGCTCGGCCCGCGCAGCCTGCCGGACTGGCTGCCCGACGAACTGGCCAGGGACTACCAGCTGGCACCGCTGGACGATGCCATCCGCTACCTGCACAACCCGCCGGCCGATGCCGACCTCGACGAGCTTGCCGAAGGCCAGCACTGGGCCCAGCACCGCCTGGCCTTCGAAGAGCTGCTGACCCACCAGCTGTCGCAGCAACGCCTGCGCGAAAGCCTGCGCAGCCTGCGCGCACCGGTGCTGCCCAAGGCCCAGCGTCTGCAGGCGCAGTACCTGGCCAACCTGGGCTTCCAGCCGACCGGCGCGCAGCAGCGGGTGGCCAACGAAATTGCCTACGACCTCAGCCAGCACGAGCCGATGATGCGCCTGGTGCAGGGCGACGTGGGTGCCGGCAAGACCGTGGTCGCCGCCCTGGCTGCCCTGCAGGCCCTGGAGGCCGGCTACCAGGTGGCCTTGATGGCGCCCACCGAGATCCTCGCCGAACAGCACTACATCACCTTCAAGCGCTGGCTCGAACCGCTGGGCATCGAAGTGGCCTGGCTGGCCGGCAAGCTCAAGGGCAAGGCCCGGGCAGCCGCCCTGGAGCAGATCGCCAACGGTGCACCGATGGTGGTCGGCACCCACGCGCTGTTCCAGGAAGAGGTGAAGTTCAAGCACCTGGCCCTGGCGATCATCGATGAACAGCACCGTTTTGGCGTGCAGCAACGCCTGGCCCTGCGCAAGAAGGGCGTGGCCGGCGAGCTGTGCCCGCACCAGCTGATCATGACCGCCACGCCCATTCCGCGCACCCTGGCCATGAGCGCCTACGCCGACCTGGACACCTCGGTGCTCGACGAACTGCCGCCCGGGCGCACCCCGGTGAACACCGTGCTGGTGGCCGACAGCCGCCGCTTCGAAGTGGTCGAGCGGGTACGCGCCGCCTGCGCCGAAGGGCGCCAGGCCTACTGGGTGTGCACCCTGATCGAAGAGTCCGAAGAACTGACCTGCCAGGCCGCCGAAAGCACCTACGAGGAGCTGGGCAGCGCCTTGGGCGAACTGCGGGTGGGGCTGATCCACGGTCGCATGAAGCCGGCGGAAAAGGCTGAAATCATGGCCGAGTTCAAGGCCGGCAACCTGCAGTTGCTGGTCGCCACCACGGTCATCGAGGTGGGCGTGGACGTGCCCAACGCCAGCCTGATGATCATCGAGAACCCCGAGCGCCTGGGCCTGGCCCAGTTGCACCAGCTGCGCGGCCGGGTTGGCCGGGGCAGCGCCGTAAGCCATTGCGTGCTGCTGTACCACCCGCCACTGTCGCAGATCGGCCGCGAACGGTTAGGGATCATGCGGGAAACCAACGACGGCTTCATCATCGCCGAGAAAGACCTGGAGCTGCGTGGCCCCGGCGAGATGCTCGGCACCCGCCAGACCGGCCTGCTGCAGTTCAAGGTCGCCGACCTGATGCGCGATGCCGACCTGCTGCCGGCCGTGCGCGACGCCGCCCAGGCCCTGATCGCACGCTGGCCGGAGCACGTCAGCCCACTGCTCGACCGCTGGCTGCGCCATGGCCAGCAATATGGCCAAGTGTGACGCTCGTCCCATAATGGATCCAGTTTCGCCCCGAGGCTGGTTATACTTTGCGTTTAAAAGAATCAGTGGATACGGACCATGACTGAAGTTGCCCTGGAAACCGCAACCCCACACGCTCCCTCGGTCATCCGGCTGCTGCTCGACAAACTCGGCGTAGCCTACCGCGAGGTGGTCGAACATCCGCACCTGCCGCCAGCGTCGCGGGTACAGGCCGTGCTGCTCGATGACGAGGTCGGCGCCCTGATGGTGCTGTTCCCGCAAAGCCAGCTGCTGGACCTTGACCGCCTGGCCGAACTGACCGGGCGCAAGCTCACGGCGGTGTCGGTGCCGCGCCTGAAGCAGATGCTGGACAAGCATCAGCTCAAGGCCCTGCCGGGTATCCCGGCGCTGACCAGCTCGCCGTGCCAGTACGAAAAGAGCCTGCTCGACGCCGATAGCGTGTTCATCCAGTCCGGTGAAGCCGGCCTGCTGCTGGAAATCGACCGCGTGCACTTCAAGCGCATGCTGGTCAAGGCCAGCGCCAGCAGCTTCGGCCAGGAGGTCGAGGCCATCAGCCCAAACCTCGACCGCCCCGATGACGACACCCGGGAAATCACCCAGGCAGTGCAAGCCTTCACCGCCAGGCGCATTCAGAAGCGCCTGGAAGAAACCATCGAAATCCCGCCATTGGCCGACACCGCGCAAAAGATCATCAAGCTGCGGGTAGACCCCAACGCCAGTATCGATGACATCACGGGCGTGGTCGAAACCGACCCGGCACTGGCGGCACAGGTGGTGAGCTGGGCGGCATCGCCCTACTACGGCTCGACCTACAAGATTCGCTCTGTGGAAGATGCCATCGTGCGGGTGCTGGGTTTCGACCTGGTGATCAACCTGGCCTTGGGCCTCGCACTGGGCAAGACCCTGAGCCTGCCGAAAGACCACCCGCAGCAGGCCACACCATACTGGCAGCAGTCGATCTACACTGCTGCCGTCATCGATGGCCTGACCCGTGCCATGCCGCGCGCCGAACGCCCGGAAGCTGGCCTGACCTACCTGGCCGGGCTGCTGCACAATTTCGGCTACTTGCTGTTGGCACACGTGTTTCCGCCGCACTTCTCGCTGATCTGCCGCCACCTGGAGGTCAACCCGCACCTGTGCCACACCTACGTGGAACAACACCTGCTGGGCATCAGCCGCGAACAGATCGGAGCCTGGCTGATGAAGCTGTGGGACATGCCGGAAGAACTGTCCACCGCGCTGCGCTTCCAGCACGACCCAGCCTATGAAGGCGAGTATTCGGCATTCCCCAACCTGGTATGCCTGGCCACCCGCCTGCTGCGCTCGCGGGGGATTGGCTCGGGGCCGCAGCAGGAGATTCCTGACGAGCTGCTGGAGCGGCTGGGGATAACCCGGGACAAGGCCGAGGAAGTGGTGAACAAGGTGCTCGAGGCCGAGAACCTGCTGCGCGAGCTGGCTTCGCAGTTCCACGCACCGCATTAAGCATTAACGCGTAACCTGTGGGAGCGGGCATGCCCGCTCCCACAGGTAAGGCGTCAACATCCCCGTTGGGTTTCAGCCCTTCTTCTTCGGCTTCAGGTACTTCATCAACCCCTGGAACCACATCACCAGGGCCGGGTTGCCCTTGATCTGGATGTGCTTGTCCTGAATCCCCTGCATGAACGCCAACTGCTTGTTACCCGCCTGCAGGGTAGCGAAGCCATAGGCGGCGTCCTTGAAGGCAATGGCGAACGCCGGCTGCGGGTGCGCGCCGCCTTTGCTGCTGATGCGTTCATTGTTGACGATGAAGTGCCGGGCGACCTTGCCGTCCAGAGTCTGCATCTGGAACACCAGGTCCTTGCCCTTGAGCTGCTGCTGGAAAGCCGGGTTGTTACGGCTGGCCCTGGCCATCAACAGCCCCATGGCCCAGAGAAGAAAGCGGAACTTCATCAACGCGCCTCGAATTAAAAGTGACTAAGGCGCGCAGTTTATCCTTTTACAGAACTATTTATGCAAGTTCGAAACATTTTGCCTGCAGAAAGCACAACGGGCGCCCTGGGGCGCCCGCTTGGCTGACACTGGGGTTGTCAGGGAGCGATCACTTGCCTTTCTTGGCCGGCTTGACGGGGGCGTTGACGCTGTCGCGCAGGTTCTTGCCTGGCTTGAAGGCCACGGTATTGCTGGCCTTGATCTTGACCGGCTCACCGGTTTGCGGGTTCTTGCCGGTACGCGCACCGCGATGGCGTTTTTCGAAGGTGCCGAAACCGACCAAAGTCACGGTGTCCTTGTCCAGGGCACCCGTGATGCTGTCGAGAATCGCGTTCAAAACCTGATTGGCCTTTTCCTTGGTCAGATCGGCCTTTTCGGCGATGACGGCGGCGAGTTCTGGTTTGCGCATAGTGAAGCCTCTTTGACGGAATTCTTGTTGTTATGCCGTGCTGCCCTGGGAGCAGCGCTCAAGGCACCGCAGGCTCTAATCTGCGGCAGACGGAAGTGAGAATGGCACGTGCACCGGGGCCGCGCCAGTATCTGGGCGGCCATTGTGCAAGCAACAACAGGATAAATCCGACAGAACACCAGCTATTTACGCCATAACGGCCGGCAGCTGGCGATTCAGGGCCAGCTTGTCCATCACGGCCGCCCCGGTCAGGGCGTAGCCCAGCAGCTTGCCGTCGGCATCAAGGCAGAGCACCTTGAGGTCACTGCCCTGCCCGTCCACCTGCCAGGTGCCTTCGTGGCCCGGGGGCGGCGGCGAAACCACCAGCGGGCAGGCGGGGGTTTTCACGGTGATAGGCATCGGCCCGTAGGCGACCGTTGTCGGCTTGCCGGCCAGGGTTTGCGCCAGGGCGCGGGCGCAGCTCATCAGCGGCATCACATAGAGCAGGTTGATGCCATCGACCTCGGCACAGTCGCCAAGGGCAAAGATGTTGGCGTGGGACGTACGCAGCTGGCGATCCACGCAAACGCCGCGGTTGGTCTGCAGCCCGGCGGCGGCGGCCAGGTCGGTGCGCGGGCGCAGGCCGATGGCCGAAACCACCAGGTCGCAGGCGATTACGCTGCCATCGGACAGGTGTGCCTCCAGGCCCTGTCCCACCTGCTGCAGGCGGGTCAGTACCGGGCCCAGGTGAAAGCGCACGCCCAGGCCTTGCAGCCCGGCCTGCACGGCAGTGGCAGCGGCCGGGTGCAGCAGGGTCGGCATGACTTGCTCGCACGGCGCCACCACATCGACCTGGAAGCCGCCCAGGCTCATGTCGTTGGCGAATTCGCAGCCGATCAGGCCGGCACCGAGGATCAGCACGCGCTGTTTGCCGACGGCGGCAGCACGGAAGCGCGCGTAGTCTTCCAGGTCGTTGATCGGGAACACCCGATCGCCGCCATCGCCTTCGATCGGCACCTGCACGGTCTGCGCGCCCCAGGCCAGCACCAGGTCGCGGTACTCCACCGCCTCCTCGCCAATCCACAGGCGCTTGTGGCCCGGGTCGATGCCGCTGATGCGGGTATGGGTGCGAATCTCGGCGTTCAGTTGCTCGGCCATGGCGCCCGGCTCGGCCATGCACAGGCCATCAGCGTCTTTCTGCTTGGCAAAGCCGGTGGACAGCATGGGCTTGGAGTAGGAGCGACCGTCATCGGCGGTGATCAGCAGCAGCGGCGTCTGCGCATCGAGCTTGCGAAATTCACGGGCCAGGTTGTAGCCCGCAAGGCCGGTGCCGATGATTACCACAGGGGACGTCATGTCGTGCTTTCCTCGATTAGCCGATGGAGATCATTTCAAAGTCGCTCTTGCCGACGCCGCAGTCGGGGCACAGCCAGTCTTCAGGCACGTCTTCCCAGCGGGTGCCGGGGGCGATGCCGTCGTCGGGCCAGCCCTCGGCTTCGTCGTAGATCAGGCCGCAGACAATACATTGCCACTTTTTCATGGGGGTGGGTTTCCTCGCTTCAGGCTGGGGCTTTGTGTTGCTGCTGATGGCCTCTTCGCGGGCACGCCCGCTCCCACAGGAGTTGTGCATAACCTGTAGGAGCGGGCGCGGCCGCGAAGAGGCCAGCGCGCAATTCGTGGGGCTTTGTAGCGGCCCTGCCAGCAGTATGCAAGCAGTCGGGGCAATCATGCTAAGCTCGCCGCCTCTCTGGTTGTAACAAGCAGACCGACGTGTCGTACGAATCCCCGCAAGCAGCCGCTGTCGCGTGGCTGCCGTATTCACGGCTGGCGACCGACATCGACCAGCCCACCCTTGACTGGCTGTTCGACGAGGGCTCGCTGACCCGCCGCCTGACCCGCCTGTCCAACGATCACTTCTCCGTCACCCCGCTGTTCGAGGGCTGGCAGCCGCTGCGCGATGACGAATGCCAGGCACTGGGCATCGCCGCCGGCGCCGAGGGCTGGGTGCGTGAGGTGTACCTGCGCGGCCATGGCCGACCCTGGGTATTCGCCCGCAGCGTCGCCAGCCGCAGCGCCCTGGAGCGCGGCGGGCTGGACCTGGAAACCCTGGGCAGCCGCTCGCTGGGCGAGCTGCTGTTCTGCGATCAGGCGTTCATCCGCCACCCCATCGAGGTGTGCAGTTATCCACAGGCCTGGCTACCGAGCGAAGCCGCCCATGCGGCGCTGTGGGGCCGCCGTTCGCGCTTCGAGCGTGACGGCCTGGACCTGCTGGTGGCAGAGGTATTTCTGCCAGCATTGTGGCAAGCGGCCAAGGAGGAAAACCGCTGATGTACCTGCAACTGCTCAAGTCGCTCAACCGCCTGCACCCACGGGCCTGGGACTTCGTCCAGCTCAGCCGCATGGACCGGCCGATTGGTATCTACCTGCTGCTGTGGCCGACCTTGTCGGCGGTGTGGATTGCCGGCAACGGCTCACCAACCCTGGCCAACGTGCTGATCTTCGGCCTCGGCGTGGTGCTGATGCGCGCCGCAGGCTGCTGCATCAACGACTTTGCCGACCGCAAGGTGGACGGTCACGTCAAGCGCACCGCCGACCGCCCCCTGGCCAGTGGCCGGGTCCGGCCACGCGAAGCACTGGCGCTGTTCGCCATCCTGGTCGGAGTGAGCTTCCTGCTGGTGCTGTGCACCAACAGCCGCACGGTGTGGCTGTCGTTCGGCGCGGTGGCACTGGCGTTCTGTTACCCGTTCATGAAGCGCTACACCTATTACCCGCAGGTGGTGCTGGGGGCGGCATATTCCTGGGGCATTCCCATGGCCTTCACCGCAGCGGGTGGCGAGCTGCCGGCCAGCGCCTGGCTGCTGTATATCGCCAACCTGCTGTGGACTGTGGGTTACGACACCTACTACGCCATGGTTGACCGTGATGACGACCTGAAGATTGGCGTGAAGTCGACCGCAATCCTGTTCGGCGACGCCGACCGCACCATCATCCTGACCTTGCAGCTGCTGTCGCTGGGCTGCCTGTTGCTGGCCGGCAACCGCTTCGAGCTGGGTGGCTGGTTCCATCTGGGGCTGCTGGGCGCGGCGGCGTGCTTTGCCTGGGAATACTGGTCGACGCGCAAGCTGGACCGGGAGTCGTGCTTCAAGGCGTTTCTGCACAATCACTGGGCGGGGATGCTGGTGTTCATCGGGGTGGTGCTGGATTACGCAATGCGCTGAAGCTGATGGCCCTATCGCCGGCAAGCCAGCTCCCACAGGTACAGCGCTGCCATCAAGGCTTGCATACAACCTGTGGGAGCTGGCTTGCCGGCGATGGGCCGCTAAGCGGCCCCGGGATCTCAAGGCTTGGCGACGTGCCAGACGTCCTTCATGCCGTCACCGGTCATATCACCGGCCTTCTTGTCCTTGACGAAGGTATACAGCGGCTTGCCGTCGTAGGCCCACTGCATCGAACCGTCGTCACGCTTGACCTGGGTCCACTTGCCAGAAGCCATTTCACCGCCCTTGACCATCAGCGGCGGCCAGTTGGCGGCGCATTCGCCATTGCACATCGACTTGCCACCCGCATCCTTGTCGAAGGTGTACAGGGTCATGCCGGCATGATCGACCAACATCCCGCCCTTCTCCATCGCATGGTCGGCCAAGGCCACCCCCGGGAGCGCCAGCGCAGTGAAAAGGGCCATCCAGCTCAGCGTTTGTCGTGTCATTGGATTCACCATTGATTCGGGGGGATTGAGTTCGGGTTGCCACGATTGCGGCCCTTTCAAGCCTAGTTCAGTCACGGAATGTCGCCAGAACGGCCAACACCCTGTCACACAGCTGCAATAATTCCGTTATCTAATGCGGGCCAAGACACCGTATCCAGGAGAGGTTTTGAGCATGGTTGGCAGGAACATTCTGATCGTCGACGACGAAGCGCCGATTCGCGAGATGATCGCCGTTGCCCTGGAAATGGCCGGTTATGACTGCCTGGAAGCGGAAAACTCCCAACAGGCCCACGCGATCATCGTCGACCGCAAACCGGACCTGATCCTGCTCGACTGGATGCTGCCGGGCACCTCCGGCATCGAGCTGGCCCGCCGCCTCAAGCGCGACGAGCTGACCGGCGACATCCCGATCATCATGCTCACCGCCAAGGGTGAGGAGGACAACAAGATCCAGGGCCTGGAAGTGGGCGCCGACGACTACATCACCAAGCCGTTCTCGCCGCGTGAACTGGTCGCCCGCCTGAAAGCCGTGCTGCGCCGCTCCGGCCCGAGCGACAGCGAGGCACCGATCGAAGTCGGCGGCCTGCTGCTCGACCCGATCAGCCATCGCGTGACCATCGACGGCAAGCCCGCCGAAATGGGCCCCACCGAATACCGACTGCTGCAGTTCTTCATGACCCACCAGGAGCGCGCCTACACCCGTGGCCAGCTGCTGGACCAGGTGTGGGGTGGTAACGTCTATGTCGAGGAACGCACCGTCGATGTGCACATCCGCCGCCTGCGCAAGGCGCTGGGTGAAGCCTACGAAAATCTGGTACAAACCGTCCGGGGCACCGGCTACCGCTTCTCGACCAAGAGCTGATCGAGCTGAAAAGCGCCAAGCTGCACGTCGTTGTACAAGGACCGTCAATTGAACCAGAACTGGCACGCGACCCTGATTCGCCACCTGCTGCTGCTGATCACCGTCTGCCTGATCGGCGGGCTGGTCAGCGGCTACTATGGCTGGAGCCTGGCCATCGGCCTGGCGCTGTACCTGGGCTGGACCCTCAAGCAGCTGCTGCGCCTGCATGACTGGCTGCGCAACCACCAACCCGACGAAGCACCGCCCGATGGCTACGGCCTGTGGGGCGAGGTGTTCGACAGCATCTACCACCTGCAACGCCGCGACCAGCGCGTGCGCGGCCGCCTGCAGGCGGTGATCGACCGGGTGCAGGAGTCCACCGCTGCGCTGCGTGACGCGGTGATCATGCTCGACAGCGACGGCAACCTGGAATGGTGGAACCGCGCCGCCGAGACCCTGCTGGGCTTCAAGACCCCACAGGACGGCGGCCAGCAGGTGACCAACCTGGTGCGCCACCCGCGCTTCAAGGAATACTTCGAGGCGGAGAACTACCTAGAGCCGCTGGAGATCCCCTCGCCGATCAACGACCGCATGCGCGTGCAGCTGCACATCACCCGCTACGGCAACAACGAGCACCTGATGCTGGTGCGCGATGTTACCCGCATCCACCAGCTGGAGCAGATGCGCAAGGACTTCGTCGCCAACGTGTCCCACGAGCTGCGCACGCCGCTGACGGTGATCACCGGCTACCTGGAAACCCTGCTGGACAACGTCGAGGACGTGAACCCGCGCTGGAGCCGAGCCCTGCAGCAGATGAGCCAGCAAGGCTCGCGCATGCAGACGCTGCTCAACGACCTGTTGCTGCTGGCCAAGCTGGAGGCTACCGACTACCCGTCGGACAACCAGCCGGTGGCAGTCGATGCCTTGCTCACCGCGATCAGGAACGACGCCCAGGCCCTGTCCGGGCCACGCAACCAGCGCATCACCCTGGAAGCCACACCCGGCGTGAAGCTCAAGGGCAGCGAGTCGGAGCTGCGCAGTGCCTTTTCCAACCTGGTGTTCAACGCGGTGAAGTACACCCAGGACAACGGCAGCATCCGTATTCGCTGGTGGGCCGATGCCCAGGGCGCACACCTGTCGGTGCAGGACTCGGGGGTGGGCATCGATGCCAAGCACCTGCCGCGCCTGACCGAGCGCTTCTATCGGGTCGATTCCAGCCGTGCGTCGAATACCGGCGGCACCGGGCTGGGGCTGGCGATCGTCAAGCATGTGCTGATGCGCCACCGCGGCAAGCTGGAGATCAGCAGCGTGCCGGGGCATGGCAGTACCTTTACCTGTCACTTTGCACCGGCACAATTGGCTAACGGCAAGGCTTGAGATCGGGACTGCTGCGCGGCCCTTCGCGGGCACGCCCGCTCCCACAGGGGCCGCAATAAGTCCGCCACCCTTTGCTTTTACGGCCCCAGCCGCTACATTGGACCCCCTGTGCCAGCAAGAGCTGGCACTTTTTTTCTCTCTATCTTGAAGACGGACCCCGTAAAAACTCCATCATGGACCCTTCCCCTGGTATCAGCCTCACCTCGTTATTCGCCGATTTCGGCATGATCATCTTTGCCTTGCTCCTGGTGCTGCTCAACGGCTTCTTCGTTGCCGCCGAGTTCGCCATGGTCAAGCTGCGCGCCACCCGCGTCGAGTCCATCGCCGAGCTGCATGGCTGGCGTGGCAGCATCCTGCGCAAGGTACACAACCAGCTCGACGCCTACCTGTCGGCCTGCCAGCTGGGCATCACCCTCGCCTCGCTGGGCCTGGGCTGGGTCGGTGAACCGGCGTTCGCCCACCTGCTCGAACCGCTGCTGGCATACGTCGGCGTGGACACGCCCGAGCTGATCAAGGCGATCTCGTTCTTCGTCGCCTTCTTCGTCATCTCGTACCTGCACATCGTGGTCGGCGAGCTGGCGCCCAAGTCCTGGGCCATCCGCAAGCCCGAACTGCTGTCGCTGTGGACCGCCGTGCCGCTGTACCTGTTCTACTGGGTGATGTACCCGGCCATCTACCTGCTCAATGCCAGTGCCAACACCATCCTGCGCATTGCCGGCCAGGGCGAGCCCGGCCCGCACCACGAGCACCACTACAGCCGTGAAGAGCTCAAGCTGATCCTGCACTCCAGCCGGGGCCAGGACCCGAGCGACCAGGGCATGCGCGTACTGGCCTCGGCCGTGGAAATGGGTGAGCTGGAGGTGGTCGACTGGGCCAATTCGCGCGAGGACATGGTCAGCATCGACGCCCATGCGCCGCTGAAGCAGATCCTGGCCCTGGTACGCCGCCACAAGTTCAGCCGCTACCCGGTGTACGACGCCGAGCGCGAGGAGTTCACCGGCCTGCTGCACATCAAGGACCTGCTGCTGGAGCTGGCCGAACTCGAGCACCTGCCCGAAACCATCGACCTGGACGACCTGGCCCGGCCGCTGGAGCGCGTGTCGCGGCACATGCCGTTGGCACAGTTGCTGGAGCAGTTCCGTAAGGGCG
Organism: Pseudomonas sp. NPDC096925; assembly: GCF_044762545.1. Lineage (NCBI taxonomy): Bacteria > Pseudomonadati > Pseudomonadota > Gammaproteobacteria > Pseudomonadales > Pseudomonadaceae > Pseudomonas > Pseudomonas sp. NPDC096925. The sequence continues at coordinate 40,349 of NZ_JBIWEM010000009.1, forward strand.
GCGCACACTTCGTGCTGGTGGAGGAAGCCGATGGCAAGGTGATTGGCTACCTGACCATGGAAGACGTACTGGAAGTGCTGGTGGGCGACATCCAGGACGAGCACCGCAAGACCGAGCGCGGCATCCTCGCCTACCAGCCGGGCAAGCTGCTGGTGCGTGGCGATACGCCGCTGTTCAAGGTCGAACGCCTGCTGGGCGTCGACCTTGACCACATCGAGGCAGAAACCCTGGCCGGTCTGGTCTACGAGACACTCAAGCGCGTACCTGAAGAAGAGGAAGTGCTGGAGGTCGAAGGGCTGCGCATCATCATCAAGAAGATGAAAGGGCCGAAGATCGTGTTGGCCAAGGTGCTCAAGCTGGATTGAGGGCCATTCGCGGGCTCGCCCGCTCCCACAGGATCGCCAAAGGCCGGGCCTTTCAGATTACCTGTGGGAGCGGGCGAGCCTGCGAAGAAGCCGGCACGGATCAAGGGTTACCCGCAGTGAAGTCAGGCAACCCGCTGATCGGCCTGTCGAACCGATAAGGTATCGACTCCAGCGCCAACCCCACATTGCGCTGCACCACGAAATGCAGGTGCGGCCCGGTGCTGTTGCCGGTATTGCCCGACCTGGCCAGCATCTGCCCCTGCCGCACCCGTTGCCCCTCCGCCACCACCACCGAACCGCGCATCAGGTGCAGGTACACGCCCATGGTGCCATCCGGGTGCAGGATCCTGACGAAATTGCCCGACGGGTTGGGCCCGCGCCCGCTCTGGCTGTTCTCCGTCTTCACCACCACTCCTTCCCGCGCCGCAATGATGGTGGTGCCTTCGGGCATGGCGATATCCATGGCATAGCGCCCCTTGGGCCCAAAATGGCTTACTCGGCCATTGGGCCCTTGGGTCACGCGGAACGGCCCGCCGAGCCAGGGAAAGGCATAACGGAAACCCTGCGGCCGCTTGCCCGGGTCGCCCATGGCCTGCAGCAGGGTCGAGCGGTAGTTCAGCAGCATTCCGGGCCGCCCCCTGAGCACGCTGAGCATTTGCGTGGTGCGCGGCGGCAGCACCCGGCGCACGATACGTGGGGCATTGCCACCTTGTGCGTTCACCAGGTTGTCCAGGCGCAACTCCACCTCCACCGGCACATGCAGCTGGTTGCGCGCCGAGAAGCTCACGCCGCCGTTGAAGGTAATCGCGTTCAGCAGCACCTGGCCTTCGGCCATTTCGACCATGGGTACGCGCCGCACCAAGGGTTTGGCACCGGGGCCGGGCCGGTCGGAATAGGAGGTCACACGGCCATCGTCGGTGATCTCGTAGATGGTCATGCCCAGGCTCGACGCCGAGGCCATGAGCAATGCACAGAACAGCAGCAGGCGGGCGGGCATGATAGTGGCTTTTTGACAGTTATGATCTGTCGAAGCCTAGCAGCGGGTTTTGTGGCGGGTATGACAGTTGGTCGGATGGCGTCAACAGGACTGGCCCCATCGCCGGCAAGCCAGCTCCCACAGGAATTGCACAAGGCCAGAGGTTGGCGCTGTACCCGTGGGAGCTGGCTTGCCGGCGACAAGGCCAGTAGCCATGACTCAGGCGCCCGGGGTGAAGTGCTTCTGCGCCGTCCCGCGGGCAATCAGCCGCGACAGGTAGTCGAGCTTCTGGGCATCCTGGTCGACGAACTTGAAGGTCAGTTGCAACCAGTCACTGTCGGGCTTGGGCTCCAGTGCCGCGACGGCATGCAGGTAGCCGTTCAGGCGCGCGACTTCGGCGCTCTCGCCCTGCTCCAGGTCCAGCACCGCGCCCTCCAGCACCTGCGGCAGCACTTCGCCACGGCGCACCACCAGCAGGGCCTCCTTCAGGCTCAGCGCCTTGATCACGCACGGCTGCATGCCGCTGGCCAGGCGCAACTGGCCCTGGCCGCGGCCAGTCGGCGCGGGGGCTGCGGGCCTGGGGGCACTGGCCAGTGGCCTGGCGGGTACGGGTGCCGCCGCTGGCGCCGCGACCTTCACCGCTTCAGGCTTGCCGGCTGTCAGCGCATTCAGCGAGTCATTGGCGAACGCCGAATTGATCCGCGCCGGGCCACTGGCCATCAGGCTGTCGAGCTTGCCGATCTTGGCCAAGGCCTTTTTCACCTTGGTCAGCAGCTGCTCGTTGGTGAACGGCTTGCCGACAAAATCGGAAACGCCCGCCTGGATCGCCTGGATGACGTTTTCCTTGTCACCACGGCTGGTCACCATGATGAACTGCAGGTTCTTCATCGCAGGCTGCTGGCGGCACCAGGTGAGCAGTTCCAGGCCGGACATTTCCGGCATCTCCCAGTCGCACAGGACCAGGTCGAACGCTTCCTTGCCCAGCATGGCCATGGCCTTGCGACCGTTGACGGCATCGTCGATGGTCATGCCCGGGAAGGCATTACGCAGGCATTTGCGGACCAGGTCACGGATAAACGGGGCGTCATCCACGACCAGCACATTCACTTTACTCATCGATACTCCTTCTGAATCCCGACTAGCCTACTGCCGAATAATGGCCATTTGCTACAACCTGGTCACGCCGGGACTTCTTCACATCGTTCGCGGGTGCCTGCCGGCTCCTCGACCGCAAACGAAAACGCCCGGCCAAGGCCGGGCGTCGATGCTCGGGAGCAACCTTACTTATCGTCCGGTTCAGCCGGAACATTAGCGTTTTCGCCGTCAGCGACAGCGGTACCCTGCACTTCTGCCGTCATGCGCTTGAGGCCCATGTGACGCACGTCGGTGCCGCGCACCAGGTAGATCACCAGCTCGGAGATGTTGCGCGCATGGTCGCCGATGCGCTCCAGCGAACGTAGCACCCAGATCACGCTCAGTACCCGCGAAATCGAGCGCGGGTCTTCCATCATGTAGGTCACCAGCTCACGCAGGGCGGTCTTGTATTCACGGTCGATGGTCTTGTCGTACTGGGCCACCGACAGTGCCAGTTCGGCGTCGAAGCGGGCAAAGGCGTCCAGCGCGTCGCGGACCATGTTGCGTACCTGGTCACCGATGTGACGCACCTCGACGTAACCGCGCGGCGACTCGCCTTCCTCGCACAGCTGGATGGCGCGACGGGCGATCTTGGTCGACTCGTCACCGATGCGCTCCAGGTCGATCACCGACTTGGAGATGCTGATGATCAGGCGCAGGTCGGAGGCCGCCGGCTGACGACGGGCGAGGATGCGCAGGCACTCCTCGTCGATGTTGCGCTCCATCTGGTTGATCTGCTCATCGACTTCGCGCACTTGCTGGGCCAGGCCCGAGTCGGCTTCGATCAGCGCGGTAACTGCGTCGTTGACCTGCTTTTCGACCAGGCCGCCCATGGCCAGCAGGTGGCTACGCACCTCTTCGAGCTCGGCGTTGAACTGCTGGGAAATGTGATGCGTAAGGCTTTCTTTGTTGATCATCGTTCGCTCCGCGAAGAAGCTGCAAGCTTCAATTTGTTCGTGTCATACCCTGGCCCACCCTGGCAAACACATCCTGTGGGAGCGGGTTCACCCGCGAACACCGGCGAAGCCGGTGCCAGACACCGCAGCGCCTGCTTCGCGGGTAAACCCGCTCCCACAGGGGCCAGGCACCTGTCCCGAGCGGCTGCTAGCCGTAGCGACCGGTGATGTAGTCTTCGGTCTGCTTCTTCGCCGGGTTGGTGAACAGGGTGTCGGTATCCCCGAATTCGACCAGTTTGCCCATGTACATGAACGCGGTGTAGTCCGAAACACGGGCCGCCTGCTGCATGTTGTGGGTCACGATGACGATGGTGTACTTGGATTTCAATTCGTAGATCAGTTCCTCGACTTTCAGGGTCGAGATCGGGTCCAGTGCCGAGCACGGTTCGTCGAGCAGCAGCACTTCCGGTTCCACGGCGATGGTGCGGGCAATGACCAGACGCTGCTGCTGGCCACCGGACAGGCCCAGTGCCGAGTCGTGCAGGCGGTCCTTGACCTCGTCCCACAGGGCCGCGCCCTTCAGCGCCCACTCGACCGCTTCGTCGAGCACGCGCTTCTTGTTGATGCCCTGGATGCGCAGGCCATAGACCACGTTTTCGTAGATGGTCTTGGGGAACGGATTGGGCTTCTGGAATACCATGCCCACACGGCGGCGCAGCTCGGCCACGTCTTCGCCCTTGCGGTAGATATTGTTGCCGTACAGGTTGATGGCGCCTTCCACGCGGCAGCCGTCAACCAGGTCGTTCATGCGGTTGAACGTGCGCAGCAGGGTCGACTTGCCGCAGCCGGACGGGCCGATAAAAGCGGTCACGCGCTGCTTGGGGATATTCATCTGCACATCGAACAGCGCTTGTTTGTCGCCGTAGAACAGGCTCAGACCCGGCACTTCGATGGCTACGGTTTCTTCGGCCAGGCGCAGGCTCTGCTTGTCGCGGCCCAGGGCAGACATGTCGATGCCGTGGGCATGGGATTCTTGCTGCATGGTCAACTCCATACGCTAACAATTCGTTTCAAAGGGCCGCCCGGCTCACGGGCGGCACGCTTGCAATCAGGATCAGCTGTCGAGGGCCTTGTACTTCTCGCGCAGGTGGTTACGGATCCACACGGCCGAGAGGTTGAGGGCCGCGATCACCAGCACCAGCAGCAACGCCGTGGCGTATACCAGCGGCCGCGCTGCTTCGACGTTAGGGCTCTGGAAACCGACGTCATAGATATGGAAGCCCAGGTGCATGATCTTCTGGTCCAGGTGCAGGTACGGGTAGTTACCGTCCACCGGCAGCGATGGCGCCAGCTTCACCACACCTACCAGCATCAACGGCGCCACTTCACCGGCGGCGCGGGCCACGGCGAGGATCATGCCGGTCATCATCGCCGGGCTGGCCATCGGCAGGACGATCTTCCACAGGGTCTCGGCCTTGGTCGCCCCCAGGGCCAGCGAGCCTTCGCGCACGGTGCGCGGGATGCGCGCCAGGCCTTCTTCGGTGGCCACGATCACCACCGGCACGGCCAGCAGCGCCAGGGTCAGCGATGCCCACAGCAGGCCCGGGGTACCCAGGGTTGGCGCCGGCAGTGCTTCAGGGAAGAACAGGCGGTCAATCGAACCACCCAGCACGTAGACGAAGAAGCCCAGGCCGAACACGCCGTAGACGATCGCCGGTACACCGGCCAGGTTGTTCACAGCGATGCGGATCAGGCGGGTCACCGGGCCCTGTCTGGCATATTCACGCAGGTACACGGCAGCCAGCACACCGAACGGGGTGACGATCACGGCCATGATCAGGGTCATCATCACGGTACCGAAGATGGCCGGGAAGATACCGCCCTCGGTGTTGGCTTCACGCGGATCGTCGCTGAGGAACTCCCAGACCTTGGTGAAGTAGCTGCCCAGTTTGGTGAAGCCCGACATGGCGTTCGGCTGGATGGCGTGCACCACCTTGCTGAGGTTGATTTCCACTTCACGGCCGTCGCCATCGCGGGCCACCAGGCTGTCGCGGGCGAAGGCCTGGTGCAGGCCGGTCAGGCGGTCTTCGATGGCCTTGTAGCGGCTGTTCAGCTCGGCACGCTCGGCGTCCATGTCGGCCTGGGCGGCGGCGTCCAGCTTGCCCTCCAGCTCCAGCTTGCGCGCCTGCAGACGCAGGCGCTCAAGGCCATGGTTGATGGCACCGATGTCTTTCTTCTCGAGCCTTTGCAGTTCGCTGTTGAGCTGGTTGGCGCGCTTGAGACGGGCCTGCAGCTCGTTCCAGGCGGCAGCGCCTTCTGCGACCACGCGGCCCTCTTCCTTGACGCTGACCAGGTAGCCGTAGAAGTTGCCCCACTCGCGGCGCTCCAGGGCGATCAGGTCGGTCGGGTGCTTTTCGTCCACCAGCCAGTCGCCGACCACCCAGGTGAAGTCGCTGCCGTTGAGGTCACGGTTGCCCACCTTGATCAGCTCGCGGGTCATGAACTCCGGGCCCTGGTCAGGCACTGGCAGGCCGGCGCCCTTCAGGCGGGCACGGGGTACTTCTTCCTTTTGCACCACTTCGCCAATGACGACGTGATCGGCCTGGCCCGGCACCTTGTAGGTGGCCTGGACAAGATCGGCCGGCCAGAAGTGGCCCAGGCCGCGCACGGCAATCACCGCCAGCAGGCCAACGGTCATGATCACGGCCATGGCCACCGCGCCGCCGCTCATCCAGACGCCTGGGGCGCCGCTCTTGAACCAGCCTTTGAGGGAATCCTTTTTCACGGATCGCTACCTTTCTATCAAAGCGACGAGTATTTCTTGCGCAGACGCTGGCGAATCAGCTCGGCCAAGGTGTTCATGATGAAGGTGAACATCAGCAGCACCAGCGCGGCCAGGAACAGCACGCGATAGTGGCTGCCACCGACTTCCGATTCCGGCATTTCCACGGCCACGTTAGCGGCCAGGGTGCGCATGCCCTCGAACAGGTTCAGCTCCATCACCGGGGTGTTGCCGGTGGCCATCAGCACGATCATGGTCTCGCCCACCGCACGGCCCATGCCGATCATCAGCGCCGAGAAGATACCCGGGCTGGCGGTGAGAATGACCACGCGGGTCAAGGTCTGCCAGGGCGTTGCACCCAGGGCCAGGGAGCCCAGGGTCAGGCTGCGCGGCACGCTGAACACGGCGTCTTCGGCGATGGAGTAGATGTTCGGGATGACCGCGAAGCCCATGGCGATACCCACGACCAGGGCGTTGCGCTGGTCGTAGGTTATCCCCAGGTCGTTGGTGATCCACAGGCGCATGTCGCCGCCAAAAAGCCAGCTCTCGAGGTGCGGGCTCATGGTCAGGGCGAACCAGCCGGTGAACAGGATGACCGGGATCAGGATCGCCGCTTCCCAGCCATCCGGGATACGCAGGCGGATCGACTCGGGCAGGCGGGTCCAGGCAAAGCCGGCCAGCAGGATACCGAGCGGCATCAGCAGGAACAGGCTGAACACGCCCGGCAGGTGGCCTTCCAGGTACGGGGCGAGGAACAGGCCGGCGAAGAAGCCGAGGATCACCGTCGGCATCGCTTCCATCAGTTCGATCACCGGCTTGACCTTGCGGCGCATGCCTGGGGCCATGAAGTAGGCGGTGTAGATGGCCGCGGCAATCGCCAGCGGGGCCGCCAGGATCATCGCGTAGAACGCGGCCTTCAGGGTACCGAAGGTCAACGGCGACAGGCTCAGTTTGGGCTCGAAGTCGGTGTTCGAAGCGGTCGATTGCCAGACGTACTTCGGCTCGTCGTAGTTCTCGTACCACACCTTGCCCCACAGCGCGCTGAAGGAAATTTCCGGGTGCGGGTTACGCAAGCTCAGTGGCAGCAGCTTGCCGCCTTCTTCGATGATGATGCGGTTGGCGCGTGGCGACAGGGCCAGGATGCCCGGGCCTTCGGCGGCCGGCTCGACCAGCAGGGTGCGGTGCGCGGTGCTGTGGAACACGCCCAGCTCACCTGCGGCGTCGAGGGCGACGAAGCCCTTGCGGCGCTCTTCGGCGTCGATCTGCACGACCGCGGCCTTGCCCATCTGGAAGGTGCGGATCAGCTTGAAGCGCGATTCGCCGTCCGGGTCACGGGCCATGAACCACTGGGACAGGCCGCCCTTGGAGTCGCCGATGATCAGCGAGATGCCGCCGACCAGCTGGGCGGTGGCGGTGATTTCGGTGTCGGCGCTGTCAGACAGCTTGTAGCGGCCGTTGAGGCTCTTGTCGCGCAGGTTGAACACGTCCGCGGTGGCGCGGCCGTTGATCACGTACAGCCACTGCTGACGCGGGTCGATGAAGATGTTCTTCACCGTTTCAGTCATCTGCGGCAGTTCAATGCGGTTCTGCTCGGTGGTGACCTCTTCGGTCATCATGTTTTCGGTACGGGTCAGCTCGACCACCTGCAGGTGCGCGCCGGTGGAGCCGGCCAGCAGCAGGGTGTCGCCGTTGACGTTGACACTGACATGCTCCAGCGCACGGCCCTGCTCGTCGAGCACGAACGGCTGCTCGCCGTACGGGTAGTCGATGCCGGGGGCGATGGTTTTCTTGTTGTCCGGGTAGGTGATCTTGTAGGAGTGGTGGAACACCAGCGCCTGGCCATTGGACAAGCCCAGCACCACCAGCGGGCTACCCGGCTGATCGGCACTGATCGAAGTGACCTGGGTGCCTGCCGGCACTGGCAGGTCGAAACGCTTGAGCTCGTTACCGCTCTTGGTATCGAAGAACAGTGCCTGGCCCTTGTCCGAAACGCGCATGCCCACCAGGTTCTGCTCTTCAAGCGCGATCATCAGCGGCTTGCCGGCATCCTGTTGCAGCCAGGTTGGCTCCAGGGCCTTCTTGCTGGTCAGTTCGGCACCCTGGAACAGCGGCAGCACCACATAGGCCAGATAGAAGAAGATCAGGGTGATCGCCGCCAGTACGGCAAGCCCGCCCACCAGTACATACCAGCGGGTCAGGCGGTCCTTGAGCGCGCGCATGCGGCGCTTGCGTTGCAACTCCGGCGTATTGAAATCAATCCGCACGGGCTGGGAGTTTTGGGTCATGTTGGAGTTGGCCAGATCATTCATGCGCACACCCTAGCGGTCCCGTGTGACAAAAACATTACAAAATGGTGACGCACGAAAGCCCGCCGCACAGGAAACCTGGCTTCGGACTGGAAATTCGTGGAAGAGGCCGGGCATCAGCACCGGCCTCCCCCTCAGTTACTTACTTTTTTGCAACGTTACCTGCGTGGGACAGGCCCAGGTCAGCCAAGGTCTTGTCGACGACTTTGGCCGGCAGCGGGATGTAGCCGTCCTTCACCACGACCTGCTGGCCAGCTTGCGACAGCACCAGCTTGACGAACTCGGCTTCCAGCGGGGCCAGAGGCTTGTTCGGGGCCTTGTTGACGTAGACGTACAGGAAGCGCGACAGCGGGTAGGTGCCGTTCAGGGCGTTGGTTTCGTTGTCTTCAACGAACTCGCCGCCTTCCTTCTTGGCCAGGGCCACGGTCTTGACGCTGGCGGTCTTGTAGCCGATGCCCGAGTAGCCGATGCCGTTCAGCGAGGAGCTGATCGACTGCACGACCGAAGCCGAGCCAGGCTGTTCGTTGACGTTAGGCTTGAAGTCGCCTTTGCACAGGGCTTCTTCCTTGAAGTAGCCGTAGGTGCCCGATACCGAGTTACGGCCGAACAGCTGTACTGGCTTGTTGGCCAGGTCGCCGGTCACGCCCAGGTCACCCCAGGTCTTGACGTCGGCTTTGCCACCGCACAGGCGGGTGGAAGAGAAGATGGCGTCGACCTGGGCCATGGTCAGGCCTTTGATCGGGTTGTCCTTGTGTACGAACACAGCCAGGGCGTCTACGGCGACCGGGATGGCGGTCGGCTTGTAGCCGTACTTCTGCTCGAAGGCCTGCAACTCGACGTCCTTCATCTTGCGGCTCATCGGGCCGAGGTTGGCGGTACCTTCGGTCAGCGCGGGTGGCGCGGTGGAGGAGCCGGCAGCCTGGATCTGGATGTTTACGTTCGGATATTCCTTCTTGTAGGCCTCGGCCCACAGAGTCATCAGGTTGGCGAGGGTGTCCGAACCGACGCTGGAGAGGTTGCCCGAAACACCGGTGGTCTTGGTGTAGGTCGGGATCGCAGGATCGACAGCGGCTACCGCGTTGGCGGTTGCAACGCCAGCGGCGGCAAAGGTGAGGGCCGCCATCAAACGCTTCAGTTTCATGCCTTGCTCCTAGCAGGAATATTGGGGTGTTGGATGGAACGGGCCCAAGTATCTGCAGGCCGCATGAATACGATATGACTTGAATATGACAATTGGATGAAAGGCCATCACCGAAAAGCAGGTCCGGCCTCTTCGCGGGCGTGCCCGCGAAGAGGGCAGCAGCCGTGGCGCAGATCAGCGCTTGTTGGCGAGCAGGTACACGCCCACGACCAGACCAACGGCACACAGCCCCGCCACATAGTAGGCAGGCGCCATCGGGCTCACTTTCAGCAGCGCAGTCACCACCATCGGTGTCAGCCCGCCAAAGATCGCGTAGGCCACGTTGTACGAGAACGACAGCCCGCTGAAGCGCACCACCGCCGGAAAGGCCTTGACCATTACATAAGGCACCGCGCCAATCACACCCACGCACAAACCGGTCACCGCATACAGCGGGAACAACAGCTCGGGCCGGGTCGGCAGGCTGTGGTAGAAGGTCCAGGAACTGGCCAGCAGCAGCAGGCTGCCGATCACGAATACCCGGCCCGCGCCAAAGCGGTCGGCCAGGCTGCCAGCACCGATGCAGCCGAAGCTGAGCAGCACGATGGCCAGGCTGTTGGCCTTGAGCGAGTCGGTGGGGCTGATGTGGTAGATGCTCTGCAGCAGTGCCGGGGTCATCAGGATGAGCACCACGATGGCGGCCGACAGCATCCAGGTCAGCAGCATGGACAGGATGATCGCGCCGCGATGGTCACGCAGCACCGCGCGCAACGGCAGCTCCTCGGCCAGCGCCTTGCGCTGCTGCATCTCGGCGAACACCGGGGTTTCGTGCAGCCAGCGGCGCAGGTACACCGAGAACAGGCCGAATACACCGCCGAGCAGGAACGGGATGCGCCAGGCGTAATCAGCCACTTCCTGCGCGCTGTAGACGCTGTTGATCAGGGTTGCCACTAGCGAGCCCAGCAGGATACCCGCGGTCAGGCCTGCGGTGAGGGTGCCGCAGGCGTAGCCGGTGTTGCGCTCTGGCACGTGCTCGGACACGAACACCCAGGCGCCCGGTACCTCGCCACCGATCGCTGCGCCCTGGATCACGCGCATCAGCAGCAACAGGATCGGCGCCCACATGCCGATCTGTGCATAGGTTGGCAGCAGGCCCATGATCAGCGTTGGCAGGGCCATCATGAAGATACTCAGGGTGAACATCTTCTTGCGCCCGAGCAGGTCACCGAAGTGGGCCATGATGATGCCGCCCAGCGGCCGCGCCAGGTAGCCGGCGGCGAAAATGCCGAAGGTTTGCATCAGGCGCAGCCATTCGGGCATGTCAGCCGGGAAGAACAGCTTGCCGACCACCGTGGCGAAGAACACGAAAATGATGAAATCGTAGAACTCCAGCGCACCGCCCAGGGCGGACAGTGAGAGAGTCTTGTAGTCACTGCGGGTCAGCGGCCGCGAAGGCTGCTCGATACTGCTGGGCACGGAAGTCATCGCTCGTTGTTCTCTTTGTGGGCATGCAGGCCGCTTGGCATGCGGCTTCTGGATTGGGAGACAGGCGAAGATAGCAAATTGCTGAGCTGCGCCGAAAGCGATACAAAATCCCTACACATATTCATGAATGCGCGGTCGTCGCTGGCCGTTATGCTCTATATACTGGCGATTCGTAGGAAAAGGTTGCTCCTAACGTGGGATGTTGTGCGAAAACGCCGGTCATTATTGTCAGACGGTTTCGCAGAGTTTCCCTACGGCCGCCCAGTGAAACGAAATCGGCGTAGTATGTTTCAAGCTGAATCGTTTACCCGGCCTTTGCGCCACACCAACGAAAAGCGTCACGGGTCAGAGGCCCCATCGCATGATTGAGCTCGAACAAGAAGATCCAATCCCGCAAGGCGACCTGGCCTTGCAGATCACCGCACTCCCGCGCGAGACCAACGGGTTTGGCGACATCTTCGGCGGCTGGCTGGTCGCCCAGATGGACCTGGCCGGCACCGCCATGGCCAGCCGTGTCGCCGGCGGCCGCGTGGCCACCGTAGCCATCGACCGCATGGCCTTTCTGGTACCGGTCGCCGTCGGCGCGCAGCTGTCGTTCTATACCCAGACCCTGGAAATCGGCCGCAGCTCGATCCAGATGATGGTCGAAGTGTGGAGCGACGACCCGTTGTCCAGCGAATGGCGCAAGGTCACCGAAGCCGTGTTCGTCTTTGTCGCCATCGACGGCAGTGGCCGCACCCGCTCCGTACCTCGTCGCTAAGCCACGCCGGCGGTAAACTCATTGCATGTGCCCGGGTCCAAGGCCCACTGGCAATCAATGAGATAAATGCAATGGCTACCTTCCAGGTCGTAACCGAGCAACATGGCGAACTCAACTGCTGGCGTATCAGCAGCGACCACGCCGAACTACTGATCGCCCAGCAGGGCGCGCAGATCCTCAGCTACCAGCGCGTTGGCCAGCCACCGCTGCTGTGGCTGAGCGACCAGGCCATCTTCCGTCAGGGCAAGTCGGTACGCGCCGGTGTGCCGGTGTGCTGGCCGTGGTTCGGCAACCTGCAGCGCAACCCCCAGGCCGTGCAGGCCATGTACCGCGGCGAGCAGGCACCTGCCCACGGCTTGGCGCGCGCGCGCGACTGGCAATTGCTGGGTATCGAGGAAGCAGGTGATGGCCTGCGCATCGAATTCGAACTGCCAGAAGCGCAGGGTGACCTGCCTGGCTGGCCTCATGACGTCGAGCTGAAGCTGGTAGTGGAGCTGGGCGAGGACCTGCAGCTGAACCTGACCAGCCGCAACATGGGCAATACCCCCGTTACCATCAGCCAGGCCCTGCACAGCTACTTCGCGGTCAGTGACGTGCGCCAGGCGCGGGTCGAAGGGGTCGAAGGGCTGGGCTATATCGAGACCCTGGCTGGCTGGGAACAACGCCAGCAGCAGGGGCCGCTGGGGTTTGCCGGGGAGACTGACCGGATCTACCTGGCAACCCCGCAGACGCTGAGCATTGTCGACCCACATTGGAGCCGGCGAATTACCTTGACCAGCAGCGGGTCGCGCTCGGCGGTGATCTGGAACCCTTGGACCGAGCGGGCCAAGGATCTGCCGGACATGGCCGATGACGGGTGGCAGCGGATGCTGTGCATCGAGACGGCGAACGTGTGGGATGACCTGGTGGAATTGAAGCCTGGGGCCAGCAGCTCGCTGGGGGTCAGGATTGGCTGTGAAATGATCTGAGTCTTGCAGTGCCTGTTCGGGCCCCTTCGCGGGTAAACCCGCTCCCACAGGGTCGCCACAATATTCAGGGTTTGTGGAGACCCTGTGGGAGCGGGTTTACCCGCGAAAGGGCCGGCGCAGGCAATCAGAGGTCTGCGTCTTCCACCACCCTGACCTTCCCCGCATCCAGCGCATAGGCCGCATCGGCCAGGTCATTGCTGACCTTCTCCACCTTCAGCTTGCCGCTGACCCACAGCGGTGTGTAGATGTCATCGATCTTCAGGCCTTTCGGGTAGCGCACCAGCACCAGCTGGTTAGGCGGTGGTGGCGGCACATGGATGCACGCGCCCGGGTATGGCACCAGGAAGAACAGTGTGCTGTTGCCCTTGGCGTCGCTCTCCAGCGGCACCGGGTAGCCACCCAGGCGAATGTCCTTGCCGTTCATGGCCGCCACGGTCTTGGTCGAGTACATCACCGCCGGCAGGCCCTTGCTCTGCTTCAGGCCACCCTTGTCGGTAAAGGTGCCCATGGCTTCCGGCGAGTTGTGGTCGATTTCGGGCATTTGCTCGAGCGCCTGCTGGTCCGACTCGGGCATCAGCTCCAGCCAGTCGGTTTCAGGCAGTTCGGCATGGGCCAGGGCGCTGGCCAACAGCAGTGGAGCGAGGAAAAAGGCACGCATGAAAATGCTCGGCAACTCGAATGAATTGCCGGGCATTCTAACCACTATTCAGCGTTTCTTGATGAATCCGTAGACCACCAGAAGGATCACGGCACCGACCAGCGCGCCAAGGAAACCCGAAGCCTGCCCGGCCTGGTAGATGCCCAGCGCCTGGCCGCCGTAGGTGGCCAGCAGGGAGCCGGCAATCCCCAGCAGGATGGTCATGATCCAGCCCATGCTGTCGTCGCCCGGCTTGATGAAGCGGGCCAGCAGGCCGACGATAAGGCCGATGAAGATGGTTCCAATGATACCCATGGCAATCCCTCTGCAGTGAAAGTGGAACAAGCCAAAGCCTAGACAGCGCTTTGGCTTGTCGCCATTTCAGAGGGCAAGCCGCTGGCAGAAGTTCGATCAGTTGTCGATCAGGGCTTCTACTTCGGCAATCTTGCGCTCGAGGGTGGCCATGTCGTGGCAGCGCAGGGTGGCGTGGCCGACCTTGCGACCGGCCTTGAAGGCCTTGCCGTAGTGGTGCAGGTGGCAGTCACCGATGGCAACCACCTTGTCCACCGCCGGCACTTCACCGATGAAGTTGAGCATCGCGCTCTCGCCGACCTTGGCGGTCGAGCCCAGCGGCAGGCCGGCGACGGCACGCAGATGGTTCTCGAACTGGCTGCATTCGGCGCCTTCGATGGTCCAGTGCCCGGAGTTGTGCACGCGCGGGGCGATTTCGTTGGCCTTCAGGCCACCGTCGACTTCGAAGAACTCGAAGGCCATCACGCCCACATAGTCCAGTTGCTTGAGCACGCGGCCCACGTAGTCTTCGGCCAAGGCCTGCAGCGGGTGCGCCTGGCTGGCGACCGACAGGCGCAGGATGCCGCTTTCGTGGGTGTTGTGCACCAGCGGGTAGAAGCGGGTTTCGCCATCACGGGCACGCACGGCCACCAGCGACACTTCGCCGGTGAATGGCACGAAGCCTTCCAGCAGGCACGGCACGCTGCCCAGCTCGGCAAAGGTACCGACCACGTCCTCAGGCGTGCGTAGCACCTTCTGGCCCTTGCCGTCGTAACCCAGTGTGCGGGTTTTCAGCACGGCCGGCAGGCCGATGCTGGCCACCGCGGCGTCCAGGTCGGCCTGCGAGAGGATGTCGGCGAAGGCCGGGGTGGGAATACCCAGGTCGCGGAACATGCTCTTCTCGAACAGCCGGTCACGGGCGATGCGCAGCGCTTCGGCGCTGGGGTACACCGGCACGAACTGCGAGAGGAAAGCCACGGTCTCGGCCGGGACGCTTTCGAACTCGAAGGTGACCAGGTCGACTTCGTCAGCCAGCTGGCGCAGGTGGTCCTGGTCGCCGTAGTCGGCACGCAGGTGCTCGCCCAGCGGCGCAGCGCAGGCGTCCGGCGCCGGGTCGAGGAAGGCGAAGTTCATGCCCAGCGGGGTACCCGCCAGAGCCAGCATGCGGCCCAGCTGGCCGCCACCGATTACACCGATCTTCATGGGTTGAGCCTCAAGCCTGGCGCGGGTCTGGGTTGTCCAGCACGGTGTCGGTCTGCTCCGTGCGGAACTGCTTGAGCGCCGCGTGGTACTGCGGGTACTTGGCGCCGAGGATGCTGGCCGACAGCAGCGCGGCGTTGACCGCACCGGCACGGCCGATGGCCAGGGTGGCTACCGGTACGCCGGCTGGCATCTGCACGATCGACAACAGCGAATCGACACCCGACAGCATCGACGATTGCACGGGCACGCCCAGCACCGGCAGGTGGGTCTTGGCGGCGCACATGCCTGGCAGGTGGGCTGCACCACCGGCACCGGCGATGATCACCTCGATGCCACGGCCCTCAGCCTCCTCGGCATACTGGAACAGCAGATCCGGGGTGCGGTGGGCGGAAACCACCTTCACTTCGTAGGGAATGCCGAGTTTTTCCAGCATATCGGCGGTGTGGCTAAGGGTGGACCAATCGGACTTGGAGCCCATGATCACGCCAACCAGTGCACTCATCGTCGAGCCTCTTCGCTTGTGCGCCCTTGGGCGCGTCAAAAAACAACAAGCCACGCGGGACGACCGGCGTGGCTTGTTTGCTGATCAGGACCGGACGCATCCGGTCGAAAGGCCGCGCAGTATACCGTAAGGTGGTGCGTTTAAGGCACCCCGGCGACCAACTGTCGCCCCTTATTTTTCGGGGCTTTGGCTGACTTTCGGGTCAACCATTGCCGCCCCTTCGAGCTTGCGCCACAACAGCCTTACATTGGCCTTGCGCACCAGTGCGCAGCGGTACAGGCGAATTTCCAGCGGCACATGCCACTGGCTACCGCCACAGATCGCCAGTTCGCCCCGCTCCAGTTCGCCGCGCATCGACAGCCGCGGCACCCAGGCGATGCCCATGCCTTCCAGCGCCATACTCTTGAGGCTGTCTGCCATGGCGGTTTCATAGACGGTGGTATAGCGCAGGTTGCGCTGGCGCAGCAGCAAATTGACCGAGCGACCGAGGAAAGCGCCGGCGGTATAGGCCAGCAGCGGCACGCTACCCTCGCCTTCCAGGTCGAACAACGGCTTGCCGTCGGCATCCACGGCACATACCGGCAACATTTCAGTGGTACCCATGTGCAGCGACGGGAAGATTTCGGCATCCATCTGCAGGGCGGCATCCGGGTCATAGAAGGCCAGCATCAGGTCGCAGCCACCTTCGCGCAATGCATGCACGGCATCTCCGACGTTGGTCGCAACCAGGCGGGTGGCGATGTTCAACCCGTCGTTGCGCAACTGGGCCACCCAACGTGGGAAAAAGCCCGATGCCAGGGAGTGTGCCGCGGCCACCTGCACCACCTCGCCCTGGCCACCTTCCAGATGATGCAAATGGCGGAGAATTTCGCTCAACTGGTCGACAACAGTACGCGCCGTGACGAGAAACAGCTGGCCGGCCTCGGTCAGTTCGATCGGCGTGCGGGAACGGTTCACCAACTGCAGGCCCAAGGCGGCTTCCAGGCTGCGAATACGTCGGCTGAAGGCCGGTTGGGTGACGAAACGCCGCTCTGCCGCCTGGGAAAAACTGCGGGTGGCGGCCAGCGCGCTGAAGTCTTCCAGCCATTTGCTTTCAAGGTTCACGAAGCACATCTCCTGGCGTGCACCAAAATGGAACACGCTCGAATGTCAATTGGCGTCACATGAAACACTATGCCGTTTGTGCATAGGTTAGCGTGCAACAGCATTGGCCGCAAAATCACCTTCAGGCCTAGGATTGGCGCCATTCCGGCATGTGCCGGGTCAAAATCGAGATGATATACATCATGTCCTCCGCTGCATCGTTCCGCGTCGAAAAAGACTTGTTGGGCACCCTTGAAGTTCCTGCAGATGCCTACTACGGCATCCAGACCCTGCGCGCTGCCAACAACTTCCACCTCTCCGGTGTTCCGCTGTCGCACTACCCGAAGCTGGTCGTGGCCCTGGCCATGGTCAAGCAGGCTGCTGCTGACGCCAACCGTGAGCTGGGTCACCTGAGCGATGCCAAGCACGCTGCCATCACCGCAGCCTGCGCCCGCCTGATCAAAGGCGATTACCACGACCAGTTCGTGGTGGACATGATCCAGGGCGGTGCTGGTACTTCTACCAACATGAACGCCAACGAAGTCATCGCCAACGTCGCGCTGGAGGCCATGGGCCACCAGAAGGGTGAGTACCAGTACCTGCACCCGAACAACGACGTGAACATGGCGCAGTCGACCAACGACGCCTACCCGACGGCCATCCGCCTGGGCCTGCTGCTGGGCCACGACGCCCTGCTGGCCAGCCTCGACAGCCTGATCCAGGCCTTCGCTGCCAAGGGTAAAGAGTTCGATCACGTACTGAAGATGGGCCGTACCCAGCTGCAGGACGCCGTACCGATGACCCTGGGCCAGGAATTCCGCGCCTTCGCCACCACCATGACCGAAGACCTGCAGCGCCTGCGCTCGCTGGCCCCGGAACTGCTGACCGAAATCAACCTGGGCGGTACCGCCATCGGCACCGGCATCAACGCCGACCCTGGCTACCAGGCCCTGGCCGTGCAGCGCCTGGCTGCCATCAGCGGCCAGCCGCTGGTACCGGCTGCCGACCTGATCGAAGCCACCTCCGACATGGGCGCCTTCGTGCTGTTCTCCGGCATGCTCAAGCGTACCGCCGTCAAGCTGTCGAAGATCTGCAACGACCTGCGCCTGCTGTCCAGCGGCCCACGCACCGGCATCAACGAGATCAACCTGCCAGCGCGTCAGCCAGGCAGCTCGATCATGCCAGGCAAGGTCAACCCGGTTATCCCGGAAGCCGTCAACCAGGTGGCCTTCGCCATCATGGGCAACGACCTGGCCCTGACCGTCGCCGCCGAAGGTGGCCAGCTGCAGTTGAACGTGATGGAGCCGCTGATCGCCTACAAGATCTTCGACTCGATCCGCCTGCTGCAACGCGCCATGGACATGCTGCGCGAGCACTGCATCGTCGGCATCACCGCCAACGAACAGCGCTGCCGTGAACTGGTCGAGCACTCGATCGGCCTGGTCACCGCCCTGAACCCGTACATCGGCTACGAAAACGCCACCCGTATCGCCCGCGTTGCCCTGGAAACCGGCCGCGGCGTGCTGGAACTGGTGCGCGAAGAGAAACTGCTGGACGACGCGATGCTCGACGACATCCTGCGTCCGGAAAACATGATCGCTCCCCGTCTGGTTCCGCTGAAGGCGTAACCAGGCCGCTGTAAACAGTCTCACCAGGTCGAGGGACTAGACACCTCTCAACCTTTCCAAGGCCCGAGCCTATGCTTCGGGCCTTTTTTTTCGCCTGCAGGATTTTGCGGCTGCCTTGCAGCCCTATCGGCACACAACTTGCTCGATAATGCGTCCCAGCCCAACGGGATTACCCAGCATGCTGCACAGCCACCTCACCACCCTCAACGCGGTTTCGCTGATCCTCAACGTCTTCCAGGCAGACGGCTGCGAGGCGTCGGCGCTGCTGGCCGGCAGCGGCATCGGCCCGGCAGACCTGGGCCATGCCGATGCGCGCATCACCACCCAGCAGGAACTGCAGGTGTGCGCCAACGCCGTTGCCCGGCGCGAGGATATCGGCCTGGAACTGGGCCGGCGCATGCATGTGTCGTGCTACGGCATGCTCGGTTACGCCCTGCTCTCCAGTGCCACTTTGGGTGACGCCTTGCGCCTGGCGCTGCAGTATCCGGCACTGCTGGGAACAGTCTTCAAGCTGCGTTTGCTCGACGACGGCCAGCGCGTCTGGTTCAGCGCCAGCGATTACCACGACAGCCCGGCGCTGACCGCCTTCAACGCCGAGTTCTGCCTGGTGTCGCTGAAGGTCATCTGCGACGACCTGCTCGGTCGCCCGTTGCCCCTGCTGGGCGCCCGCTTCGAGCACCCGCGGCCTGGCTACCACGCGCTCTATGCCGGGGCATTCCAGGGCCCGGTCCGTTTCGACGCCGAGGACAATGCCTTTGCCTTCGAACGGCGCTGGCTGGACACGCCACTGCCACTGGCCGACCCGATTACCCACAAGGCCATGAGCGAACGCTGCCGGCGCCTTAACCTGGAGTTCACCGGCCGCCAGGCCTGGCTGGGGCGGATTCGCCAACTGCTGGCGCAGCAACTGGATGCAGCGCCCGGGCTGGAAGGGCTGGCGCGACAGATGAACTGCTCATCGCGCACCCTGCGCCGGCACTTGCAGGCGCTGGGCAGCAGTTATCAACAGCTGCTGGATGAACTGAGGTTCGAGCGGGCCAAGCAGTTGCTGGCCGATGAGCAGATGCCGATCTACCGGATTGCCGAGTCCCTGGGGTTCAGCGAGACGGCCAGCTTCCGGCATGCCTTCCAGCGCTGGAGTGGTGTCGCGCCCAGCCATTTTCGCGGTTGACCTGCACCGGCCTCTTCGCGGGCTCGCCCGCTCCCACAGGATCTCCACAACCCTTGAATATTCTGGTGTACCTGTGGGAGCGGGCAAGCCCGCGAAGAGGCCGGTACAGGAAAACCTGGCCAAAGAGCTTGGCCACATCGATCCCCTTTTGGCCACTTGCGTCGTTCTCCCCCACTGGCCCGCCCATGAAAATGGACCCACGCCAGTACCCACCGGAGAACAACAATGCTGACGATCTATTCCGATGACCACCGCCTGCACCACGGCCGCTGCGAGCTGATCGACGGCAAGCTGATGCCCTGCTTCGAAATGCCGTCACGCGCCGACCATGTGCTCGACCAGGTCAAAAAGCGCAACCTCGGCGACATCCAGGGCCCCACCGACTTCGGCCGCGCCCCTTTGCTGCGCATCCACAGCGCCGATTACCTGAACTTCTTCGAAGGCGCCTGGGCGCGCTGGGCCGCACTGGGCCAGGAAGGCGACCTGCTGCCGTTCACCTGGCCCGCACGCACCCTGCGCCAGGTAAAACCCACCGGCCTGCACGGTGAACTGGGTTATTACAGCTTCGATGCCGGTGCACCGATCACCGCCGGCACCTGGCAGGCCGCCTACAGTGCCGCCCAGGTCGCCCTCACCGCCCAGGCGGCGATTCAGCAAGGCGCACATTCCGCCTTTGCCCTGTGCCGCCCGCCAGGGCACCACGCGGCTGGCGAAGTCATGGGCGGCTATTGCTACCTGAACAACGCCGCCATCGCCGCCCAGGCCTTCCTCGACCAGGGCCGGCGCAAGGTCGCCATCCTCGACGTCGATTACCATCACGGCAACGGCACCCAGGACATCTTCTACAACCGCAACGATGTGTTCTTCGCCTCGATCCACGGCGATCCGCGCGACGAGTTCCCGTTCTTCCTCGGCTATGCCGACGAAACCGGCGAGGGTGCCGGCCAAGGCTGCAACATCAACTACCCACTGCCGGCCGGCAGCGACTGGGCCGCCTGGAGCGACGCCCTGGAGGACGCTTGCCAGCGTATCGCCGCCTATGACGCCGACGTGCTGGTGATCTCCCTGGGCGTCGACACCTTCAAGGACGACCCGATCTCACAGTTCAAGCTGGACAGCCCGGACTACCTGGAAATGGGCAAGCGCATCGCCCGGCTCGGCAAGCCGACCCTGTTCGTGATGGAAGGCGGCTACGCTGTGGAAGAAATCGGTATCAACGCAGTCAATGTGCTGGAAGGCTTCCAGCGCGCCCAGCCAGGAGCCCGATAATGGTCCGACTCAAGCGCCTGCTCGCCCCGTTCATCGCCGCGACCCTGTTCACCGGTGCCCTGCAGGCCCAGGCCGAACAGCGCACCCTGCGGGTGTACAACTGGTTCGACTACATCACCCCGCAAACCCTCACCGAGTTCAAGAAGGACAGCGGGGTGAAGCTGGTGTATGACATCTTCGACACCAACGAGGCGCTGGAAGCCAAGCTGCTGACCGGCAACTCCGGGTATGACGTGGTGGTGCCGTCCAACGTGTTCCTCGCCAAGCAGATCGAAGCGGGGGTGTTCCAGCCGCTTGACCGCAGCAAGCTGCCGAACTGGCAGCACCTGGACCCGGCACTGATGAAGCTGATCGAGGCCAACGACCCCGGCAACAAGTTTGCCGTGCCCTACATGTACGGCACCGTACTGATCGGCTTCAACCCGGCCAAGGTCAAAGCTGCGCTCGGCGACAACGCCCCGGTGGACAGCTGGGATCTGATCTTCAAGGAAGAGAACATCGCCAAGCTCAAGCAGTGCGGCGTGGCCCTGCTCGACTCGCCCTCGGAGATTCTGCCACTGGCATTGCAGTACCTGGGCCTGCCACCGAACAGCGACAAGCCGGCTGATTACAAGAAAGCCGAAGCGCTGATGCTGAAGATCCGCCCGCACATCACCTACTTCCATTCCTCGAAATACATGGCCGACATCGCCAATGGCGATATCTGCGTGGCTGTGGGCTACAGCGGCAGCTTCTCGCAGGCCGCCAACCGCGCCCGCGATGCGAAGAATGGCGTGGTGGTGGACATGCGCCTGCCCAAGGAAGGTGCGCCGATCTGGTTCGACATGCTGGCGATTCCGAAGAACGCGGCCAACCCGGAAGATGCCCATGCATTCATCAACTACCTGCTGCAGCCCGAGGTAATTGCACCGATCAGCGACTTTGTCGGCTACCCGAACCCGAACAAGGATGCGACCGACAAGGTGAGCCCGGCGATTCGCAACAACCCCAACCTGTACCCGACGGCGGAGGCGATGGCCAAGCTGTATACCCTCAAGCCCCTGGCGCGAGATGCAGAGCGGGCGCGGACCCGGGCCTGGACGCGGATCAAGTCCGGTACCTGAGTCGCCTGCTTCGCGGGCACGCCCGCTCCCACAGGATCTGCGCCACACTCAAGGCCAGCGCTGTACCTGTGGGAGCGGGTTTACCCGCGAATAGGCCGCCAAGCCTTGCGCAATTTCATCAACGCCTCGGCAATCTCCCCCTCCGGCACCGCTGCAAACCCCAGCACCAGCCCTGCCCTTTTATCCACAGGTACCTCGCTGTCCGCCAGCCAGAAATTGCTCAGCGGCGTCACCTCCACCCCCACCGCTTCAGCCTTGGCCACCAGTTCCTGCTCCCGCGCAAAGTTATCCACATCGACTTTCACATGCAGCCCGGCCGCCACTTCCGGCATGCCGCCCAACCCCGGAATATCCACAGGCCAGCCGGCCTTGAGCACATTTCGCCGGCTCAACGCCGCCTTGCGCATGCGCCGGATATGCCGCTGGAAGTGCCCCCGGGCCATGAACTCGGCCATCACGCACTGGCTACTGACCTCCGAATGCCGCACCGCCAGCGCCCTGGCCTGGCTGAACGCCTGCGCCAGTTGCGCCGGCAATACCAGGTAGCCCAGGCGCAACGCCGGAAAGGCGATCTTGCCGAAGGTACCGACGTACAGCACCCGCCCGTGGCGGTCGAGCGCAGCAAGCGGGGCCAAGGGCGCACCGCTGTAACGGTATTCGCCGTCGTAGTCGTCTTCGATGATCCAGCCATCGCTGCGCTCGGCCCAGGCCAGCAATTCCAGGCGTCGCGCCAGGCTCATGGTCACCCCGGTCGGGTACTGGTGGGCCGGCGTGACATAGACCAGCCGGCAATCCGCCAGCTGCCCGAGCCGGCGACAGTCCATGCCGTCCTCGTCCACTGGCACGCCATGCAACCTGCCACCGGCCAGCGCAAAGGCATGCCCAGCTGCGCGGTAACCCGGGTTTTCCACAGCCACGCCGTCGCCCGGCTGCAACAGCAACTGTGCACAAAGGCTGATGGCCTGCTGCGCACCACTGGTGATCACAATTTGTTCAGCCGTACAAGTCAGTCCACGCGAGCGACGCAGGTAGGCCGCGATCAGTTCGCGCAGCAGCGGCTCTCCTGCCGGGTCGCCATAGCCCAATTGCGCCGGAGCCGGGTTGCGCCAGAAACCCGCCTGCAGCTTGGCCCAGACGTCGAACGGGAACAGATCGAACGCCGGAATACCGACGCGAAAAGCACGCGGAGCACCGCTTCTTGGCGGCGGCAAATGGTTACTTTTCAGGCGCAGCAAAGGCTCACTGGTACGTCGGCTGCTGGATAAATCCTCAGTATTTTCGGAAGGAAATGTGGATAAGTCTGTTGATAACAGCCGGGATAACCCTGTGGATACTTGTGTGGATAGTTTTGCGGCGGAAAGTTTCGGTAGCTGGCTGACATAGGTGCCGTCGCCTACCCGGCTTTCGATGTAGCCCTCCGCATACAGCTGGTCATAGGCCCGCACCACGCTGTTGCGTGACAGCGCCAGCATGGCAGCCAGATCTCGGGTGGCCGGCAGCCGCGTGCCACTGCTCAGGCGCCCGTCCAGCACCCGCGCACGCAGCGCCTGGTACAACTGCTGGCTGAGCCCGCGGCGGCGATCGAGGGCGATCCCGGCAGGGTCGAAAGGCAATACGAGGGGGCGCTCGCTCATGGCATTGGACCTATGAAATCAGCTTTGAATGGATCTTACTATGAACCAATAGCCTGCCTAGGATGGCGCCATCGCACAAGGAAACCGAGCATGTACAACAGCAAACCCCATCAGGAACACGACCTCGGGCGTCTGCACCAGCACATGCTCGACACCCGACTGGCCATCCTGGTCAGCCAGGGCGAGCAAGGCCTGCTGGCCACGCACCTGCCGGTGCTGGTCGATATCGCCGAAGGCGAATTCGGCACCGTCTATGCCCACCTGGCGCGGGTCAACCGCCAGTGGCACGACCTGGAGCAAGGTGGCGAAGCCCTGCTGGTGTTTCCCGGCGCCGATGCCTATGTCAGCCCCGGCTACTACCCGAGCAAGGCCGACAACCCCAAGGTGGTGCCAACCTGGAACTACCTGGCCGTGCACGCCTATGGCCCGGCAGAAGTGATCCACGACGCCGAGCCTCTGCTGGCCATTGTCAGTCGCCTCACCGAGCGCCACGAACAAGGCCGCAGCGAACCGTGGAAAGTCACCGACGCCCCGCGTGACTACCTCGACGGCATGCTCCGCGCCATCGTCGGCATCCGCCTGCCCATCGCTCGCCTGCAAGGCGCGCGCAAGCTCAGCCAGAACCGCTCTGAGCAAGACATTGCCGGCGTGCGTGAAGGCCTGAGCGCCAGCCCCGATTACCTGGATAACCAACTCGCGGCGCATATGCGCCAACTCTGAAGGAACAGCCCATGTCCAGCGTTACCCTGCGTCCTGTCACCCCCGAAGATCACGCTGCCTGGCACGCCCTGTGGCAGGCCTACTTGCATTTTTATGAATCCGAACTGGCCGAAGAGATCAGCCTCAGCACCTGGCAACGCCTGCTCGACCCGAGTGAACCGACCCATTCAGCCCTGGCCTGGGTCGATGGCAAGGCGGTGGGCATGGTCAACTTCATCTACCATCGTTCCAACTGGAGCATCGGCAACGCCTGCTATCTGCAGGACCTGTACGTGGACAGCGCGCAGCGCGGCCTGGGAATTGGCCGCCAGCTGATCGAGCACGTCTACGCCAGAGCCAAGGCCGACAACTGCAGCAAGGTGTACTGGGTGACCCACGAGACCAACGCCACCGCCATCAGCCTGTACCAGCAGGTTGCCGAGCGCTCGGGCTTCATTCAATTCCGCAAAGAGTTCTAAGCCGAACATGACCGACGCATTGAACTGGAAACCCGCTGCAGCACCCAAGGCCGAGCCCATCGACGGCCGCTTCATCCGCCTGGAAAAGCTCGACCCGGCGCGCCATGGCGACGACCTCTGGGAGGCGCTGCAAGGCCCGGCTGCCGACCCGCTGCTGTGGGACTACCTGCCCTATGGCCCGTTCGCCGAACGTGCCGCCTTCGATCGCTGGCTGGAAGGCAACGCCGCCGGCCGCGACCCGCTGTTCTACACCGTGATCGACCGCCCCAGCGGCCAGGCCCAGGGCATCCTCAGCCTGATGTCGATCGTGCCCGACCACGGCCGCATCGAAATCGGCCACGTCGCCTTCGGCGCCGCCATGCAGCGCACGCCCAAGAGCACCGAGGCGGTGTACCTGCTGGGCAAGGCGGCCTTCGAACTGGGCAACCGCCGGCTGGAGTGGAAGTGCAACAACGCCAACGCCCGCTCCAGGCGCGCCGCGGAGCGGTTTGGCTTTGTGTTCGAGGGAGTTTTCCGCAAGCACCTGGTGGTGAAGGACCACAATCGGGATACGGCGTGGTATTCGATTACCGATGATGAGTGGCCGGCGCTGGCGGCCGCGTTCGAGCGCTGGTTGAGTGAAGAGAACCAGCGGCCTCAAGGCCAGGTGCGGACACTTGAGGACTGCCGTAGGGGGGGATCGGCATAACCGATCACGGGCCGGCAGGCCCGCGATCGGTGCAAGCCCGGTTATCTGATCGGGCTCACACGCCTGACGACGCCCATCTGCAAACCGAACGGTTTGAATACTGCGTTCAACGATTTGAGCGTGGGGTTACCGTCCCCCTGCTCGATCTGAATGAGCGTTCGCACGGAAATCTTGCACATCAGCGCAAACTGGGTCTGCTGCATCTTTGCTACTTCTACGCGCAGGCGGCGAACAGCAGTACCCAACTCGATTGTGCCGTCGGCAATACCTTCGCGCACGCCATCGATCATCAGACCTCGGGCATCGATGGAAACCGTCATGCCAACCCCCACTCCGCCATCCGGCGCTCAAGCTTGCCCAGCGCAATCGCCGGGTGATTCATCACTGCCTCCGGGAGCCCAAGGCCGGACAAGATATCGGGCAATGCCAATAGGTGCCGGGCCTCCTGGCGCAGACGCTGGTAAGCCTCATCCGGATCGATGAATTCGGCCAGCGCAACACAGGCTGCGTGCCAGTCGATTTCGCCTGCTCTTTCGATCAAAGCGGGCCACTTCGTCGTTCTGGTTACACCCTCCTGATCCATCACCATCGGTGCCAAGTCGTAAATGGGTGCAAGACGCACCGTGTCGCGGGTACGAATGATCGCTGTATTGCGTCCATGATTATCGGCGTTACCCAGGATCTTGTTGATCAGGTCGCGCCGCAGGTAATCCGCGATCAGATCAGGCACCTCTTTACCCTGCCCGGCCATCTTCCACAAGCCAACGAGCGTCTCGATCACCTCCAAATGCCCCATCCGGCTACCGGGTTCGGTTACACCACACAAGGAATACATCGATTCCACGGCAAACCGCTGTACTCCCTGATCGGTAACCTGACGGTCGAAGCGTTCCATCCACAGGCTGGGCTTGGCTCCCTCTTCCAGCGCCATGTGTTCACTGGCCACCGTCTCGATGCCAAGCTGCTGCAACGCCCTGTAATAGAGGTACTCGGCCCGCAGGATCTCCTGATCATCGGCCAAGGCCGGGTGCCTGGCGAACTTGATGAACCAATGGCGACAGGCCCCCTCATCCGCAAGCACCGCGTCCGGGTAAAGCTGGCCGTTTTCATCTTCGGTCATCAGCAGCTTTGGCGCCTCTCCACCGGCGCCTGTCGCGCCACCTATGGCCGCGCCCTGCTCGTAGGCGTACTCCAGAAAACGCTGATCGCGAACGATGACGTCCTGGCGAGCAAAACCGATGGGGTCCGCAAGGTCCAGTAATTCAGCCGACTCCCTGATGCGCATATTGCCAATCGGAGCTGGGGTGGAGCGCCCTAGCAGAAACAAGTCTTCCCCCATGCCTGCCGGTCTTTCACGACCGATATGCCTCAGCAGAAAACGCTTCGCAGCCCCTGCAGGCGCTATGTCGTAAAGGAATGCAGGAGCATGCGGTAGACGATGAGAGCCAAAGTCCACCGGGAGCTTGGCACTGGCCGCCAGGCTGAACAGGCTGTCGTAAGCATGCAGATTGGCCTTGACGTAGTTGGATGTGTATCCGAACTCGCAAGGGCTGGAGAGGCTTCTTTCCGGTTCGGCGAAGGCGATGGCAATAGCATCATGCCATTTACCTTGGTCATGTAATTGGAGCGTGAGTCGGTACATTGGCCACCTGCAATTTACTGCATATCTTCGATCAGCCTCAGCCGTCAGCCTGCAGTATAGTGCAGATGTATTTCTGAACCACACCCAGTTTATGCATTTTAGTGCAGATATGGCGGCTTTTTGCGCCTGTAATCTGCATTAAATTGCATATCGTTCCATAAAAAAAGGGGAGCATTCCGCTCCCCAGAGGTTAACCGCTTGTAGATGAAGGCTTATCTCAGCCTTCGATCTCGATCAGGATTTCGCCCGGTGTCACACGGTCGCCCTTGGCCACGTGGATGGCCACGACCTTGCCGGCGATACCCGCCTGCACTTCGGTCTCCATCTTCATGGCTTCGGTGATCAGCACGGCCTGGCCGGTCTTGACCATGTCGCCTTCCTTGACCAGCACATCGACGATGTTGCCTGGCATGGTGGTGCTGACATGGCCCGGGGCGCTGGCCTGCTTGCGCTTGCTGCTGCCGCCGCCGACGAATTCGTTGAGCGGCTCGAACACCACTTCTTCCGGCATGCCGTCGATGGACAGGTAGAAGTGGCGCTTGCCTTCAGCCTTCACGCCCACGCCGGTGATGTCGACGCGGTAGGTTTCGCCGTGCACGTCGATGACGAACTCGGTCGGTACGCCTTCGCCGCTATGGGACGCCACTGCGCCGGCTTCAGGAATTGGCAGCAGGACTTCAGGGGTCAGGGTGCCGGCTTCGCGTTCTTCGAGGAACTTGCGGCCAATGTCCGGGAACATGGCGAAGGTCAGCACGTCTTCTTCGCAACGGGCCAGGGCGCCGATGTCGGCACGCAGCTTGGCCATTTCCGGCTTCAGCAGGTCGGCCGGGCGTACGTCGATCACTTCTTCGCTGCCGATCGCCTGACGGCGCAGCTGCTCGTTGACCACGCCCGGGGCCTTGCCGTAACCGCCTTGCAGGTACAGCTTCACCTCGTTGGTGATGGTCTTGTAGCGCTCACCGGCCAGCACGTTGAAGAACGCCTGGGTGCCGACGATCTGCGAAGTCGGGGTCACCAGCGGCGGGAAGCCGAGGTCCTCACGCACGCGCGGGATCTCTGCCAGCACTTCATTCATGCGGTTGAGGGCGCCCTGCTCCTTGAGCTGGTTGGCCAGGTTGGAAATCATGCCGCCCGGCACCTGGTTGACCTGCACGCGGGTGTCCACAGCGGTGAACTCGCTTTCGAACTGGTGGTACTTCTTGCGCACGGCATAGAAGTACAGGCCGATTTCCTGCAGCAGCTCCAGGTCCAGGCCGGTGTCGAATTCGCTGCCCTTGAGCGCGGCAACCATCGACTCGGTACCCGGGTGGCTGGTGCCCCAGGCGAAGCTGGAGATGGCGGTGTCGATGTGATCGGCACCGTTTTCCACAGCCTTGAGCTGGCACATGGCGGCCAGGCCGGCAGTGTCATGGGAGTGGATGAACACCGGCAGCGACTGCTCGGCCTTCAGTGCCTTGACCAGTTCGCCAGTAGCGAACGGGGTCAGCAGGCCGGCCATGTCCTTGATCGCGATCGAGTCGCAACCCATGGCTTCCATCTGCTTGGCCTGGTTAACAAAGGCGTCGATGGTGTGCACGGGGCTGGTGGTGTAGGCGATGGTACCCTGGGCGTGCTTGCCGGCGGCCTTGACCGCTTCAATGGCCACGCGCAGGTTACGCACGTCGTTCATCGCGTCGAAGATGCGGAACACATCGATACCGTTGACCGCGGCCTTGGCGACGAAGGCCTTGACCACGTCGTCGCTGTAGTGACGGTAGCCCAGCAGGTTCTGGCCGCGCAGCAGCATTTGCAGGCGGGTGTTGGGCAGCGCCGCGCGCAGCTTGCGCAGGCGCTCCCACGGGTCTTCCTTGAGGAAGCGCACGCAGGCGTCGAAGGTGGCGCCACCCCAGACTTCCAGCGACCAGTAGCCGACTTTGTCGAGCTTGTCGCAGATCGGCAGCATGTCTTCGGTACGCATGCGGGTGGCCAGCAGGGACTGGTGGGCGTCGCGCAGGATCGTGTCGGTTACGTGAATTTTCTTGGACATTATGGGGTTCCTCACAGGCCTGCGTGGGCGGCGATGGCGGCGGCGATGGCCAAGGCCAGCTCTTCGGGTTTGCGCTTGATCGAGTAGTTGGTCAGTTCCGGGTGGCTTTCGACGAAGCTGGTGTTGAACTGGCCGCTACGGAATTCCGGATTGCGCAGGATTTCCTGGTAGTACGCGGCGGTGGTCTTCACCCCTTGCACGCGCATGTCGTCCAGGGCACGCAGGCCGCGGTCCATGGCTTCTTCCCAGGTCAACGCCCACACCACCAGTTTCAGGCACATGGAGTCGTAGAACGGCGGAATGGTGTAGCCGGTGTAGATCGCCGTGTCGGTACGCACGCCAGGGCCACCGGGGGCGTAGTAACGGGTGATCTTGCCGAAGCTGGGCAGGAAGTTGTTCTTCGGGTCTTCGGCGTTGATGCGGAACTGCAGCGCGTAACCGCGGTGCTGGATATCTTCCTGCTTGACCGACAGCGGCAGGCCCGAGGCAATGCGGATCTGCTCACGGACGATGTCGATACCGGTGATTTCCTCGGTGATGGTGTGCTCCACCTGCACCCGGGTGTTCATTTCCATGAAGTACACCTCGCCATCGGCGAGCAGGAACTCCACGGTACCGGCGTTCTCGTAGTTCACCGCCTTGGCCGCACGCACCGCCAGGTCGCCGATGTAGGCGCGCTGTTCAGGGGTGAGCTGGGGGCTCGGGGCGATTTCGATGAGCTTCTGGTTGCGGCGCTGGATCGAGCAGTCGCGCTCGAACAGGTGTACGACGTTGCCAAAGCTGTCACCCAGGATCTGCGCCTCGATGTGCTTGGGGTTGACGATGCACTTTTCCAGGAACACTTCCGCGGAACCAAAGGCCTTGGTAGCCTCGGAGATGACGCGGGGGAAGTTCTGTTCCAGTTCTTCGCGGCTGTTGCAACGGCGAATACCACGGCCACCACCACCCGAGGTGGCCTTGAGCATGACCGGGTAACCGATGCGGTCACCTTCGCTCAGGGCTTCGTGAATATCGGCAACGTTGCCTTCGGTGCCCGGGGTTACCGGCACACCGGCGGCGATCATGGTGCGGCGCGCTTCTGTCTTGTCGCCCATGCGGCGAATGACATCGGCGGCCGGGCCGATGAACTTGATACCGCGCTCGGCGCAGATCTCCGCCAGTTCAGCGTTTTCCGACAGGAAACCATAACCCGGGTGCAGGGCATCACAGCCGGTTTCCACAGCCAGGTTCACCAGCTTGCGCGGGTTCAGGTAACCGGCCAGCGGCTCGGCACCAATGCTGTGGGCTTCGTCGGCGCGCTTGACGTGCAAGGCGTGGCGGTCGGCGTCGGAATAGATCGCTACCGAGCGAATGCCCATCTCGGCGCAAGCACGCACGATCCGAACTGCAATTTCACCTCGGTTGGCGATCAGGATTTTTTTTATCACTGGAGTCTTCCCAAAGCCGTAGGAACAGTCGAGCCGGTTCTCCCGGTCGGCGCGTGACCAGACGTTGCTGGCCAGTCGCACATTCACCCTAGCGCTGTAGGTTGATAAACAAAAATCAATATTTGTTAGAGGCTGTATTAGTAAAAGCTTATAGTGCGGTAACAAGGTGTTGCCGAAGGGCGGATTAAAATGCGTAAGTCCTTGATGCGTATGACTTTGCGTCAATTGCAGATCTTCAACGAGGTGTGCGATTTGCGTTCGTACAGCCGTGCGGCGGAAGAGATGGCGCTGACGCAACCCGCCGTTAGTCTACAAATCCGCCAGCTCGAAGAACTGATCGGCCAGCCTCTGTTCGAGTACGTGGGCAAGAAGCTCTACCTGACCGAAGCTGCCGAGGCCCTGCAACGCGCCAGTCGCGATATCTTCGGGCGCCTGGAGAGCCTGGACATGCAGCTGTCGGACATGCAGGGTTCACTGCAGGGGCAGTTGAAACTGGCAATCGAGTCCAGTGCCAAGTACTTCGTGCCACACCTGTTCGCGGCCTTCAAGCAGCGTCACCCGGAGGTCAACCTGACCCTGACTGTGGTCAACCGGGCCCAGGCCATCCGCCGCCTGTCGGACAATCGCGACGACCTCATCATCATGTCCATGGTGCCGCAGGACATGGGGCTGGAGTTCCTGCCGTTCCTCAACAACCCGATCATCGCTGTGGCGCCGCCCGAGCACCCGCTGTGCAAGCTGGAACAGCTGCGCCTGCAGGACCTGGAGCCTCATACCCTGCTGGTCCGCGAACAAGGTTCAGGCACGCGCAAGGCTTGCGAGGAATACTTCAAGGACAAACGCGTGCACTTCACCCAGACCCTGGAAGTGGCCTCGGCCGACGCCCAGCGCGAGTGCGTGATCGCCGGCCTGGGCATTGCCCTGCTGACCCGCCATGCGGTCAACCTGGAGCTGGCCACCGGTGTGCTGAAGGAGCTGCCGGTGGAGGAACTGCCGCTGTACCGCAGCTGGTGCGTGGTGCAGTCCAAGGCCAAACGGCAGTCGCCGGTGGCCTTGGCCTTTCTGGCGTTCATCCGCAGCGAACGTGCGTTGATCAGCGCGCTGGTTGAGCGTTTTTCGGGGAAGTTGCCGCCGACACCTGCCAGACCGTGAGCTCTTGCAACTCGGGGTAGTCCACCAGGTCGCGGAGTAGTTGACGTTGGTCGCAATAGCTTTCGATCGCGCGGCGGTATTCCATGCGGCGCTGATCTTTTTCCTGCTGCTTGCGAGCCTTGGCGCTGGGTTGGTACGTACCGTCGAAGTCACGAGCCATTGCCTGTCTCCCTGATAGGATGCGGGAGTTTCAGACTGGCCTTGATGGTTTACGGTTTGGCTGTGGAATGGTGACAAAACAGTGAAATTTATAGCACCTGTGCCGGCCTCTTCGCGGGTAAACCCGCTCCCACAGGTGCTCACCAGCCTCAAGGACGGTGCAGTACCTGTGGGAGCGGGTTCACCCGCGAAAGGGCCGGCACAGGCAACGACAATCAGTCGTCGGTAGCCTTGATCGACTTGGGCGACAAACGCAGGCTGCGCAAGCTGCGCTTCACGCTCTTCAGGTGGTTGACCAGGCTCGGCCCGCGCGCCATGGCCACGCCCATGGCCAGCACGTCGATCACCACCAGGTGGGCGATACGCGAGGTCAGCGGGGTATAGATTTCGGTGTCTTCATGCACGTCGATCGCCAGGTTGACCGTCGACAGCTCTGCCAGCGGTGTCTGGCTGGGGCACAGGGTAATCAGGTTGGCACCGCTCTCACGGACCAGGTTGGCGGTGATCAGCAAGTCCTTGGAACGGCCCGACTGGGAAATGCACACTGCCACATCGCCCGGTTTCAGGGTCACCGCCGACATCGCCTGCATGTGCGGGTCGGAATAGGCTGCCGCGCTGAGCAGCAGACGGAAGAACTTGTGCTGGGCATCGGCCGCCACCGCACCGGAAGCACCAAAGCCATAGAACTCCACACGCTGCGCCTGGGCCATGGCGGTCACCGCCTGCTGCAGCGCTTGCGGGTCGAGGTGCTCGCGCACTTCCATCAGGGTATGCAGCGTGGTGTCGAAGATCTTCAGGCTGTAGTCGGCGACCGAATCGTCTTCATGGATGGCGAACTGACCGAAACTGGCCCCCGCGGCCAGGCTCTGCGCCAGCTTCAGCTTCAAGTCCTGGAAGCCCGAACAACCGATCGCGCGGCAGAAACGCACGATGGTCGGTTCGCTGATACCCACGCTGTGCGCCAGGTCGGCCATGGAACTGTGCATGACGGCAGCCGGGTCGAGTAGCACGTGGTCGGCCACTTTCAGTTCCGATTTGCGCAGCAGGTGGCGCGATTGGGCGATATGTTGCAACAGATTCACGGGCTGGACTCGGTTATGATCGGCTGGCCGGGTTGTAGCTTTCTTGTAGTTATACTACATGGACGCCAACCCGCCCAGTTAAACGAACGTGGAGAGTGGTGGTTTGACTATTCCTTGCGACATTCTGGTCTTCGGTGGCACCGGCGATCTGGCCCTGCACAAATTGCTTCCGGCGCTCTACCACCTGTTTCGCGAGGCCCGTCTTGACCCTGCCGTGCGGATCATCGCGCTGGCGCGCCGCAACCTGCCACGTAACGATTATCTCAAGCTCGCCGAACGCCATTGCCGGGCACAGATCGCCCGCAACGATTTCGAAGAAGAGGTCTGGCAGCGGTTTTCCGCGCGGATCGACTATTTCGCCATGGATGCTTCGCAAAGCGCCGACTTCGGCCGCCTGGCACGCTACCTGGGCGAGCCCGGCGGCTTGACGCGCATCTTCTACCTGGCCACCGCCCCCAACCTGTTCGTGCCGATTGCCAAACACCTGCATAACGCCGGCCTGGCCGACGCCGAAGCGCGCATCGTGCTGGAAAAGCCGATCGGCCACTCGCTGGAATCGGCTACCGCCATCAACGAAGCGATTGGCGCAGTGCTGGAGGAAAACCAGGTATTCCGCATCGACCACTACCTGGGCAAGGAAACCGTGCAGAACCTGATGGCCCTGCGCTTTGCCAACGCGCTGCTGGAGCCGGTATGGCGCAACAACCAGGTCGACCACGTGCAGATCAGCGTTTGCGAGACCCTGGGAGTAGAGAACCGCGGCGCCTACTACGACCGCGCCGGGGCGACCCGCGACATGCTGCAGAACCACCTGCTACAGCTGCTATGCCTGGTGGCCATGGAGCCCCCCGCACAGTTCGAGGCCGAAGCGGTGCGTGACGAAAAAGTGAAGATCCTGCGGGCCCTCAAGCCCATCACTGGCCAGGACGTTCAGGACAAGACCGTACGCGGCCAGTATGGCGCCGGGTACATCGGCGGCCAGGAAGTGCCGGCCTATTACTTCGAAAAGGACGTCGACAACGACAGCGACACCGAAACCTTCATCGCCATCGAGGCGCACATCGACAATTGGCGCTGGGCGGGCGTGCCCTTCTACCTGCGCACCGGCAAGCGCATGGCACGGCGCTCATCGCAGATCGTCATCCAGTTCAAGCCAGTGCCCCACGAGCTGTTCAAGGGTGGCCAGGTCAACCAGTTGCTGATCCAGCTGCAACCGGACGAACGCATCAGCCTGCGCATGATGACCAAGAGCCCGGGCAAAGGCATGCGCCTGGAGCCGGTGGACCTGGACCTGAACCTGGCCCAGGTGTTCAGCCAGACCCGCCGCTGGGAAGCCTACGAGCGGCTGCTGCTGGATGTGCTGGAGGGCGACTCGACGCTGTTCATGCGCCGCGATGAAGTGGAAGCGGCCTGGGCCTGGATCGACCCGATCATCAAGGGCTGTGAAGAGCACTTCCAGGCGCCGCGACCGTACCCGGCAGGCAGCAACGGGCCGGAGCAAGCCAACAGCCTGCTCGCCAGGCATGGCAGGCACTGGCATAGCTGAAGCACTGCCCTGCTCCTGTGGCAGGTGAAAGGGCAGAAAGTAGCCCCCGCGCACTGGCGCTACTTTCAACCCGAGACAGGAGCAGACAATGGCTACTATCGCCAACCTCGTTGCAATCAATGACATCGCCAACGGCGAGCAGGTTTTCAGGGTTCACGGCACCGTTATGGTCGGCTGCCCGGCCATCGAACCGGTGCTGGTCGAACCCAAGGTGCGCCACAAGGGCGGCTGGGAGGTGCTGGAGCTTCAACTGCAGGATAGCGGCGCAATCACCCCGCAGGTGGTGACGGAAAAAACCGTGGTGTTCGAACGTGCAGGCGGCACGCCCTGGAAAACCGTGGAAATCATTCATGGCGACGGTTCGCAGCGCTGCGAAATACGCAACATAGAGACGGTCGACTGAGCCGCTGACGGCCAGGTCGCCGAGCGGCGACCTGGCACCTGCCATCGGCTCGATGAACGGGCATGTGGCAGGTGAATATTCATACAGTAGAAGTTTGCCCCATTTCCTGCCGCGCCCTAGAATGGCCCGATGCACACAGACGACCTCTCCCTCCTGCTGAATTCCCTCAACGATGCCCAACGCCAGGCCGTAGCGGCCACGCTCGGGCGTCAACTGGTGCTTGCTGGCGCCGGTTCCGGTAAAACCCGCGTGCTGGTGCACCGCATTGCCTGGCTGATCCAGGTGGAGCAGGCATCGCCACACTCGATCCTGTCGGTGACCTTCACCAACAAGGCCGCGGCAGAAATGCGCCAGCGGATCGAGCAACTGCTGGGCATCAACCCGGCGGGCATGTGGGTCGGCACCTTCCACGGCCTGGCCCATCGCCTGCTGCGGGCCCACTGGCAGGAAGCACGGCTGGTGCAGAACTTCCAGATCCTCGACAGCGACGACCAGCAGCGCCTGATCAAGCGGGTGATGCGCGAGCTGGGCCTGGACGAGCAGAAATGGCCGGCACGCCAGGCCCAGTGGTTCATCAACGGGCAAAAGGACGAAGGCCTGCGCCCGCAGCATATCCAGGCCGGGGGCGACCTGTTCCTGTCGACCATGCGCGACGTATATACCGCGTACGAGCAGGCCTGCGAGCGCGCCGGGGTCATCGACTTCTCCGAGTTGCTGCTGCGCGGTCTTGACCTGTGGCGCGACCACCCGGGCCTGCTGGAGCACTACCAGCGGCGCTTCCGCCACGTGCTGGTGGACGAGTTCCAGGATACCAACGCCGTGCAGTACGCCTGGCTGCGCCTGCTGGCGCGCGGCGGTGACAGCCTGATGGCGGTGGGCGATGACGACCAGTCGATCTACGGCTGGCGCGGCGCCAAGATCGAGAACATCCACCAGTACACTGCCGACTTCCCCGACGCCGAAATGATCCGCCTGGAGCAGAACTACCGCTCCACCGGCGGCATCCTCAAGGCAGCCAACGCGCTGATCGCCAACAACAGCGGGCGCCTGGGCAAGGAGCTGTGGACCGACATGGGCGAAGGAGAGCCGCTGACCCTGTACGCGGCCTACAACGAGCACGACGAAGCGCGCTACGTGGTGGAAACCATCGAGAGCCTGGTCAAGCAGGGCAATGCGCGCAACGAGATCGCCATCCTGTACCGTTCCAACGCCCAGTCACGGGTACTGGAAGAAGCCCTGCTGCGCGAGCGCATCCCCTACCGCATCTACGGTGGCCAGCGCTTCTTCGAGCGCGCCGAAATCAAGAACGCCATGGCTTACCTGCGCCTGATCGAAGGCCGTGGCAACGATGCCGCCCTGGAGCGGGTGATCAACGTACCGCCACGTGGCATTGGCGAGAAAACCGTCGAAGCCATCCGCGAGCACGCCCGCCACAGCCAGCTGTCGATGTGGGAGGCCATGTGCCAGCTGCTCGCTGCCAAGGCCCTGAAAGGCCGCGCCGCCAGTGCCCTGGGTGCGTTCATCGAGCTTATCGAGGGGTTGGCTGCCAAGGTCGTGGACATGCCACTGCATACCATGACCCAGACCACCATCGAGCAGTCCGGGCTGATCATCTATCACCAGGAAGAAAAGGGTGAAAAGGGCCAGGCACGGGTAGAAAACCTTGAGGAACTGGTCAGCGCAGCGCGCAACTTCGAGTCCACCGACGAAGACGCCGACCTCTCGCCACTCTCGGCGTTCCTCGGCCACGCCTCGCTCGAGGCAGGTGATGCCCAGGCCGACGAGCACGAAGACAGCGTCCAGCTGATGACCTTGCACAGCGCCAAGGGCCTGGAGTTCCCGTATGTGTTCCTGGTGGGCATGGAGGAAGGCCTGTTCCCGCACAAGATGAGCCTGGAAGAGCCCGGCCGCCTGGAAGAGGAACGCCGCCTGGCTTATGTGGGCATCACCCGCGCCATGCGCCAGCTGGTCATGACCTACGCCGAAACGCGTCGCCTGTATGGCAGCGAAACCTACAACAAGGTGTCACGTTTCGTACGCGAAATTCCGGCGGGCCTGATTCAGGAAGTGCGTCTGTCCAACAGTGTCAGCCGCCCGTTCGGCGGGGCCAAGACGGCCACGAACAGCAACCTGTTCGCCAATGCCAGCATTCCGCAGACCGCGTTCAACCTGGGCCAGCGTGTGCAGCATGCGGTGTTCGGCGAAGGTGTGATCCTCAACTTCGAGGGCTCCGGCGCCCAGGCGCGGGTGCAGGTGAATTTTGCCGAGGGCAGCAAATGGTTGATGCTGGGGTACGCCAAGCTCGAGGCCATCTAAAAGCCTGCGCAGGCCCTGGTTGAGGCTTGCCCAAAGTTTTAGAAGCCTGCGCAATACCTGTGGGAGCGGGCATGCCCGCGAAGCCGACAACTCGGTGTATGGCACCGGCTTCGCCGGTGTTCGCGGGCATGCCCGCTCCTACAGGTATTGCGCCAGCATTCAGAGGGCCGGTCGTGGCAGGTTTGTAACATTCAGGCAAAAGCTCGAAACATTATGTCGCTGGTCATGTGCCCGGGAACCTGTGCACCATGACGCGCGTGCAATCCACAACAGGGGAT
Source organism: Pseudomonas sp. NPDC096925 (assembly GCF_044762545.1). Classification (NCBI taxonomy): domain Bacteria; kingdom Pseudomonadati; phylum Pseudomonadota; class Gammaproteobacteria; order Pseudomonadales; family Pseudomonadaceae; genus Pseudomonas; species Pseudomonas sp. NPDC096925. The sequence goes on from NZ_JBIWEM010000009.1 coordinate 77,559, forward strand.
ATCCCACTTATGCAACGTTTTCTTAGCATCGCTCTGGCGCTCTGCGTCGGCCTGACGCTGAGCCTGGACGCCAACGCCAAGCGCTTTGGCGGCGGCAAGAGCTCGGGCTCCGCGCCTATTCACCAGACCCGCCAGGCCACGCCAACCACGCCTGCCGCCGCGCCGACCGCACCTGGCCGTGCAGCTCCGGCCGCCAGCGGTGCTTCGCGCTGGTTGGGCCCACTGGCTGGCCTCGCCGCCGGTGGCCTGCTGGCTTCCATGTTCATGGGCGACGGTTTCGAAGGCTTCCAGATCATGGACTTCCTGATCGTGGCGCTGATCGCCTTCCTGGTGTTCCGCTTCATCGCCGCGCGCCGTCGCCAGCAGCAGCCGCAAATGGCCATGCCGGGCCATGCACCAATGCACCGTGAAGCTCACGCCCAGCCTGCCCAGCCGTCGATCTTCGGTGGTTCGGCCGCACCTGCTGCCGCAGCCGCCCCGGTGATCAACGCCCCGGCCTGGTTCAACGAGCAGAACTTCCTGGCTGCCGCCCGCAACCACTTCCAGGCGCTGCAGCAGCACTGGGACGCCAACGAGATGGACAAGATCGCCGAGTTCGTCACCCCGCAGATGCTCGAGTTCCTCAAGCGCGAGCGCGCTGAACTGGGTGATGGCTTCCAGTCCACCTACATCGACAACCTCGATGTGCAGCTGGACGGTGTCGACGACCGCGCCGACCGTACCGACGCCACCCTGACCTTCCGTGGCGTGTCGAAGAACTCGCGCTTCGACCAGGGCGAAGTGTTCAGCGAAAGCTGGCACATGGTCCGCGCCCAAGGCGAAAACCAGCCTTGGCTGGTGGCCGGTATCCGTCAAAACGGCTAATCGCTGCGTGCTGCACAAAAACCCCGGGCCTGTCCCGGGGTTTTGCTTTTGCCAGAGTGGCCTACTAGGGTATAACGCGCAGCGTTGTCATCTAGGTCAGAGGAAGCGAACCGTGGAAGAAGTGATCGAACAACTCCGTGAAGCCAACGAGCCAGTGCCGGTGCCCCTTGAGCTTCCTGACGAGGACTTGCTGGTCGAGATCGAAGAAGAGCTGTTCATCAACATTCCGTTCGTGTTCAAAGAGTTCCTGCTGACCGTCAGTGACGTGGTGTATGGCTCTCTGGAACCAGTGACAGTTACCGACCCACAGTCGCATACCTACCTGCCCGACGTCGCCGCCAATGCCTGGGATGCCGGCGTACCCCGTGACCTGATTCCGCTGTGCCAGGACGGCGACAACTACTACTGCGTCGAAGAAGACGGCACCGTGGTGCTGTGGGATGCCGAAGAGGAAATCGTCGGCGAAGACAGCTGGGAATCGGTGTGGCACTGGGCGCGGGATGTCTGGCTGGAGAGCTGATTCCAACCTCTGATTTGATGCTGACTGTGCCGGCCTCCCCGCTCCCACAGGGACTGCACAATGTTCAACACCTGTGCAGTCGCTGTGGGAGCGGGTTTACCCGCGAAGAGGCCGGCACAGGAATAGGAAAATCTATGGCCCAGTGCCATCAATGTAGTTAAAATCGCCAGGCTTTCTGCGCCTGGCGACATCGCTACCGCTCCATCCCCTCGGACGACGGTGAAATCTTGCGCAGGAAGCATGCCCCCTTCAGTGCGTATTCTCGCGGCTGTTCTCCAGCGTCTCCAGCAAGGCAATCTGCATACGCGTATGCACGCGGATAAACCAGCGCCACAGCAAGGCCACCACCACCGCAGCCACCACGGCAATCACCAGCAGCAACTCGCTGGTCGGCAGAATGCTTGCCGACAGCGCCGACAGCAGCAGGAAAATCACCAGTAGCGACAACAGCGGGATCACCTCGGCAATCACTCGGCGCACACGCTGGGTATGCCGCCCGGCCATTTCGGGCTTGACGCCCATCTCTGCCAACAGCATCGACAGCGCCTTGAGCTTGCGATAGGCAGCAATCAGGAACGGCAGCGACAGCAACAACGCCGCCCCCCAGATCAGCGCTTTCTGCTGGCTGGCATCGCTGACCCACTCACTGAGCCAGTTGCCGATACGCCCGGCGAAGTAGCCACCACTGAAGAAGATGGCGATCACCAGCGCCAGGTTCACCCCCACCTGCAACAGGATGCGCCGGATCATCGCCGCCAGCATGGCGCTCTCGCCCTGCGGCTGGATGCTGCGCAACCATTCGCCATACAACGACAGCACCCGCGCCAGACGGCTGGGCACTACCTTGCCCAGCTTCAGCGACAGCGGGTCGGCGGCGCGGATCAGGTAGGGTGTCAGCAGCGTGGTGATTGCCGATACCGCCACAGCCACCGGGTAGAGGAAGTCGCTGGTCACCTGCAGAGTCATGCCCAGCGCGGCAATGATGAAGGAAAACTCGCCAATCTGCGAAAGCCCCATGCCCACCCGCAGCGATGTGCGCCCGTCATTGCCGGCAATGAACGCGCCCATGCCGCATGACAGCATCTTGCCCAACACCACCGCCAAGGTAATGACCACGATCGGCCAGGCGTAGTCGATCAGCACCTGGGGGTCGATCATCAGGCCGATGGCGACGAAGAAGATGGCGCTGAACAGGTCGCGTACCGGTTCGATCAGGCTCTCGATCTTCAGCAGCTGGCGCGATTCGGCCATGATCGCGCCAATCAGGAAGGCACCCAGCACCATGCTGTATTCCAGCTTCACTACCAGCAGGCAGAAGCCGAAGCACAGGCCCAGTACGGTAATCAGCAACATCTCGTTGCTTTCGAATTTGGCCACGTAGGCCAGCAGCCGCGGCACCAGCAGGATGCCGATGACCAGCGCGACGATCATGAACAGCGACAGCTTGCCAACAGTGGAGAACACCTCGCCCGAGCTGACCGTGCCACTGACGGCGATGCCCGACAGCAGAGCGATGATGCCGATGCCGAGGATGTCCTCGACGATCAGCACGCCGAAGATAAGCTGGGCGAAACGCTCGTTCTTCATCTTCAGGTCGTTGAGCGCCTTGACGATGATGGTGGTCGAGGAAATTGCCAGGATGGCACCGAGGAACAGCGAATCCATGGTGTTCCAGCCGAACCAGCGGCCGATCTCGAAGCCGATCCAGATCATCAGCACGATTTCCAGGAACGCCGCGATGAACGCCGTGGCGCCTACCTTGAACAGCTTGCGCAGGCTGAACTCGAGCCCCAGGCAGAACATCAGGAAGATCACCCCCAGTTCGGCGAGGGTCTTGATGGTGTCTTCGTCGTGGATCAGGCCGAACGGTGGGGTGTGCGGGCCGATGATGAAGCCGGCGACGATGTAGCCCAGCACCACGGGTTGCTTGAGGCGGTGAAAGAGAACGGTGACCACGCCGGCAACCAGCATGATGACAGCCAGGTCCTGGATGAAGCTGATGGCATGCATGGCGTGATACTCCTTTTTCTCGTCCGTTGCTGGATGCCTGGGCAGACCGCTCCTCTGCCAAGGCAACCCTGAGCGAGCAGCAAGTACATACTGTTTTGAATGCAGGAAAGGCCCATGTTGCATGGGCGTAGTCAGGTTAACATCGCACCCCGCCGCAAAAAGGCGGTGCAATATGCAGAAACAGATCGGCTGGAAAAGCGCCGCTGATGGCATGATCGGCGTGACGATGGAGCGTCAGCCAACGTCCCGTATCAGGAAGGCAAATTCAAAAGAGGGGAACAGAAGTGTCTGCAGATAATACCCCCCATTCGCCCGATTCAGCGCAACCTCACCGTGAGCACACTATGGAACCTGGAAACGCCCAGCTAAGCATGACCGTCCTGATGACCCCGGACATGGCCAACTTTTCTGGCAACGTACATGGCGGCACCCTGCTCAAGTACCTCGACGAAGTGGCCTATGCGTGCGCCAGCCGCTATGCCGGCAGTTATGTGGTCACCTTGTCGGTCGACCAGGTGATCTTCCGCGAGCCGGTGCACGTGGGCGAACTGGTGACCTTCCTGGCGTCGGTCAACTACACCGGCAACACCTCGATGGAGGTAGGCATCAAGGTGGTGACCGAGAACATCCGCGAGCGCTCGGTACGCCATTCCAACAGCTGCTTCTTCACCATGGTCGCGGTCGACGACAACCGTCGCCCGGTGCCGGTGCCGCCACGCCAGCCGCAAAGCAGCGAAGAAAAGCGCCGCTTCCTGCAGGGCCAGCAGCGCCGGCAGATCCGCCAGGAACTGGAAAAGCGCTACCAGGACCTGAAAACCGACGCCATTTAAAGCGCCAGCAGCTGTGCCTCGAAGCGCACCCGCGGGTGCGCGATGCGGTCCTGGGCCCGCACCAGTTGCAGCTCGTAGCTGGCGCAGGCCTGGGTTTCCAGCAGCACTTCGTGCACGGCTGCAGCGGTGAACTCGAACGCCTGCACCCAGCTGTCGCCGAGCAGCACGCGGGCCAGGAACAGGCCTGAGGTCAGGTCACCCACCCCCACCGGCTGCCGTGGGAACGCCAGCAGCGGGCGACGCAGGTGCCAGCTGTGCTCGGCAGTCACCAGCAGCATCTCGAACTGGTCCTCGGCACGCCCGGGGTAAGCCAGGTGCTTGACCAGCACCACCTGCGACCCGCGCTGCAGCAGGCTACGGGCCATGTTCACACAGTCCTCCAGCGACTGCGCCCGGCGCCCACAGAAGCTGTCCAGCTCCAGCTGGTTGGGGCACAGGATGTCAGCCCTGGCGGCCGCCTCGTCGAGCAGGAACTCGCTGACTTCCGCTGGCACGATGCAGCCCTTCTCCGGGTGCCCCATGACCGGGTCGCACAGGTACAAGGCCTTTGGGTTTACTGCCTTGATCCGCTCGACGCCGGCCAGAATCGCCCGCCCTTGTTCGGCACTGCCCAGGTAGCCGGACAGCACCGCGTCGCAGTGGCCCAGCTCGCCGATGTTGGAAATGCCTTCCACCAACGCAGGAATTTGCGCCGGGGCAAGCACTTCACCCGCCCACTGGCCATACTGTGTGTGATTGGAGAACTGCACGGTATTGAGCGGCCACACATTGACCCCGATACGCTGCATGGGAAACACCGCGGCGCTGTTGCCGGCGTGGCCGAACACCACATGGGACTGGATGGCGAGCAGGTGCGGGGTACGTTTCATGCGGGAGGTTTCCAAAGCTGTTTCAGGGATTGTGCGCAGCGCAGTATGAACTCGATTGCCACCTGTACGACAGGCCAGGGACGCAGTTAAGCTGGATCGACCTGTTTGGAGCATATGCAAATGTTGACCCTGGAAAACCTCTTCGTCCTGATGCTGGTCGCCACGGCAGGCGCCTGGTTGTGGCACAACCACGGGTTGCGCGAAAAAGCCCTGGAGCGGGTCAAACAGCATTGCGCCAAGCTCGACCTCGAACTGCTCGACGATGCGGTCGCACTCAAGCGTATCGCCTTTGTCCGTGACGCCAACGGCCGCAAGCGCCTGGCGCGCGTCTACGCCTTCGAATTCACCGTCACCGGCGAGCAGCGCCACCCCGGTACCGTGACCCAGTTCGGCGCCCACAGCGTGCAGATCGAACTGGCGCCCTACCCGTTCGAGATCAAGACCCCGCCCCGCGCCGACAATGTCATCGAGATGCAGCAGTGGCGCCAGGAGCACAACCGCTGGCGCAACTGATCAGCTGACGCGGCATTCGCTCAACCCGGCTTGCAACGCGGGTTGCGATTGCGGCTGATCGAAAATCAGCTCGATGCGAGTATCCCTGCGCCAGTCGCTGGGCTGCCAGGTGGGCATGTCTCCATTCAGGCCATTGAATGATTGCCAACCCTCCACACTGTGGATAACCCCTTTGGCGCGTCGCCACGGCCAGGCACGCAGGAACGCCTGCAGCCGCTGTGGATAAAACTGCTGCCCGGGGTGCCAGCGCCAGCCGATGCTCCAACCCCCCTCTCCCTGCTGGGCAAGACAGATCGGCTGGCCGGGGTCCGCCCATAGCGCTGCCGGTGGATCTACAGGATTGTCGACAATCCTGTTATCCACAAACGAGCTGTCGACAATGCCCTTGGGTATAGTTGGAAGGTCCGAAAAGGGCAGCTTCCCTTGGACGGTCCAGAATATTTTCTTTCCATATAATCTGTTATTTATCAACAACTTATAATCTTCATTCACAGCCTCTGATTTGTTGAAAACAATGCTTTCAGAAGCATCGAACGTCTGCTGTTGAGCCTCCGGAAGCTGCTCGTTGCGGACCATCGACTGCGCATCCACGACCATCAGCAATGGCTGTATTGTCAGCACTCCAGCCCAAGGAGCCTGTTGTAACTGAGCAAGTAACTGCAAGGGATGACCCAGCCCGGACGGCTCGATAAACAACCGGTCAGGCCGGGATTTGCGCAGCAGCCGGCCCAGGCCCACCTGGAACGGCATGCCATTGACGCAGCACAGGCAGCCACCTGCGACCTCGCCGATGGCGATGCCGTCTTCGTCACGGCTGAGCAAGGCGGCATCCAGGCCTACCAGGCCGAATTCGTTGATCAATACAGCCCAGCGCTCATTGGCCGGGCGCTGGGCCAGCAGATGACGGATCAGGGTGGTCTTGCCGGCCCCCAACGGGCCGGCAATCACGTGGGTGGGAATGTTCTGCAGCATGGGTGGCTTCGGGCAATAGTGATGCCTCACTATGCGCCGTCATGCCAGCCAGTCAAGGCTGAGCAACAGGCGCCCCTGCTGGCCCGCGGGCGAACGGTGCACCAGGCCCGCACCTTCGTTGCCCTGCCACTTCTCACCTTTGAGCACCGCCACATCACCAGCTTGCAGGTGCTGGATGTTATCCACAGAAGGTAGGGCTGCGTGTAACTCACCGCGTTGACTCCTGTGCTCTTGCAACCACTCGCTGCCCGGACCGGTATAGGTGGTGAGCAGACGCAGCGGCACGTTATCCACATGAAAGCGCGGGCACATGGGGCCAGCCAGTACCCGCAGGCGCAAACCGACCCGCCGCGCACCCACCAGGCAGGTATAAGCTGCCACCAGCCAGGTCACATCGGCCACGAATGCCTCGTAGCCGTGCAAGTCCGCCGCTTCGCGCAACAACTCGGTCAGTACCGGCATGTGCTGCTCGTCCACATCGATGACGCGCTGGTCTGCCAAGGGCTGGCCAAGGCCGACTACCAGCGTGGCAAAGTCCTCCAGCTGCGGCGGCAAACGCCGGCGCCATACCGCCAGGTTCACGCCGTCCTGCAGTACTTCGGTCAGCACCTGCGGTGTCTCGCCGAACATCTGGAAGATATCCACAGGCTTGCGTGCGGGGTTCATGCTGCCGCCTCCTCATGCCATGGGCCGAACGGATCGGGCAGACGCAACCAGCCCATGTGCCCCAAGTCCATTTCCTGATCGGTCAACAGGCATGCATCAAGTGCTGTGGATAATTTTTCGAAGTCGATGTTCTGCCCGATGAACACCAGTTCCTGGCGGCAGTCACCACTCTCGGCAGCCCAGTTTTTCATGATCGCTGCAGTGTTATCCACATCCTGTGGCCACTGCTCGCGCGGCACAAAACGCCACCAGCGGCCCGCCAGGCCATGGCGCATCATGCCGCCCGCCTGCGACCAGCTTCCGGCCTCCTGGTACTTGCTGGCCAACCAGAAAAAACCTTTCGAACGCAGCAGTCGGCCATTGCTCCAGGGCGTGTGGATAAAATCGAAGAAGCGCTGTGGATGAAGCGGACGCCGGGCCTGCCAGGTGGTGGCGGCAATGCCGTACTCTTCGGTCTCCGGCACATGCTCGCCACGTAGCTCCTGCAGCCAGCCCGGTGCCTGGGCAGCCTGGTCGAAGTCGAACAGGCCGGTATCGAGAATGCGCGCCAGCGGCACCTGGCCCATGACCATGGGCACGATCTGCGCCCGGGCATTGAGGCTGCGCAGAATGGCAATGAGCTCTTCGCGCTCGTGCTGGCTGATCAGGTCGATCTTGCTCAGCAACAGCACATCGGCGAACTCGACCTGCTCGATCAACAAGTCACTGATCGAGCGCTCGTCCTCCTCACCCAGGGTTTCGCCACGGCTGGCCAGACTGTCTGCTGCCTGGTAATCACGCAGGAAGTTCAGGCCATCGACCACGGTGACCATGGTGTCCAGCCGCGCCATGTCGGACAGGCTGCGGCCCTGTTCGTCACGAAAGGTGAAGGTCTCGGCCACCGGCAGCGGCTCCGAGATCCCGGTGGACTCGATCAGCAAATAATCGAAACGCCCTTCTTCGGCCAACCGTGCCACTTCCTCGAGCAGGTCTTCTCGCAGCGTGCAGCAGATGCAGCCATTGCTCATCTCCACCAGCTTCTCCTCGGCACGGTTGAGGCTGACGTTGCGCTGCACCTCGCTGGCGTCGATGTTGATTTCGCTCATGTCGTTGACGATGACCGCGACCCGCAGGTTGTCGCGGTTACGCAGCACATGGTTGAGCAAAGTGCTCTTGCCGGCACCAAGGAAGCCGGACAGCACGGTGACAGGGAGACGGTTGGACATGGCGAAACCTCTTCAGGCGAGCGCATTCGAAACGATGCATTGCACAATGTTATAAAGTAACAATACAATTTCGCCAAGCCCGTTCTCGACGGACGCGTGCTCCCCTTCTGTTTGGAATGCCAAATGAACCAGCTCAAGCTCCCCGACATTGCCGCCCAATCCCAGGAATATGCCTTGCCGTTGAACTGGGTGGGTATGTGCGGGATCGCCCTGCCTGTGCAGTTCGAAGGGCGCACGGCGGCTGCAACCATCGATGCCGGTGTAAGCCTGGTAGACGGCAGCTCACGGGGTATCCATATGTCTCGGCTTTACCTTGCCCTGGCTTCCCTGGAGCATCAGCCCCTGACGCCGCTCGCCATGCACCAACTGCTGGCTCACTTTCTGAGCAGCCACGAAGGCCTTTCTTCTGCGGCTTATCTGCGCCTGCACTTCGACCATCTGCTGAAAAGGCCAGCCCTGGTCAGCCCACTGGATGGTTGGAAAAGCTATGCGGTAACAGTCGACGCAAGGATGGAAAACGAAATGTTCCACGTGGAACTATCCGTTTCCGTGCCTTACTCGTCGACCTGCCCATGCTCGGCTGCACTTGCACGGCAGCTGATTCAGCAGCAGTTCCAGGCGCATTTCGGCGCTGAGCAGGTCGAAAAATCTGCAGTGCTGCAGTGGCTTGGCAGCGCCGAAGGCATCGTAGCGACGCCCCATAGCCAACGCAGTAGCGCACAAATCCGGGTAAGGCTGCGCAGCAATCAGCAGGTACTGCCAATCACCGAGCTGATCGACCGCATAGAAGCCAGCCTGGGGACAGCGGTACAGACCGCGGTAAAGCGCGCAGACGAGCAAGCCTTTGCCTTGGCCAACGGCCAGAACCTGATGTTCTGCGAAGACGCCGCACGACGCCTGCACAAGGCGCTACGGCAAATAGAGTGGAGCACGGCCTTCAAGCTGCGCGTGGAACATGCAGAAAGCCTGCATGCCCACGACGCTGTCGCGACCAGCCAGTGGCATTGGGATGTCAGCTGCGCGGCTTGACCGAACCGCAATCATTACCCAGCCACACGGCACGGGTGTTCATGCTGCCTTGCTGCTGAACACCCGAGGCGTTGAAGGTGCCATTGACCTGTGTGGTGAACTCCCGGTCACTGAGGAAAGTCGCCTGGCCACTGCCCTGTGCCTTGGGGCAACTGAACTGGAATTTCCACACATTGCCGGTGCGGTCGGTGATCTTCTGGGTACAACCTGACTTCGGGTCCTGCAGCGGGATATCGTTGGTTGCCACCTGTTCTGGCGTCAGGCACGAGCGCACCCCCTTGCCCCCAACAGTCACCCCCTGTTTGGCCAGCACCCCTTCCATCATCGCACGCTGCTCCGGCGGCAGGTTCTTCAACTGGCCGAGCATGAACTCCATGTCGGGTAACGGCTTGCCATCGACCTGCATGTTGCTGGTGGTCAGCTCCCACAAACCTGGCTGCAGCATCTGGGCATGCACCAGCGGGCTGCTCACACCTAGGGCCAACGCCAACAGTGGCAGACGAATCTTCATGGACGAACGCTCCTGGAAAAAAGCCGGCCAAGCGGGCCGGGCTGAGCCTTAGACGCCAAATCCACCCGCAGGTTGCAAGACGGACCGGGAACGTGTTCTGTTACTCAAGTGTACTCGGCCAGCAGGATGCATATGGACTACCACAGCCCCTACTTCTTCGGTTATCTACTCGGCCTGGTTCATCTGCTGGGTATCGTCGCCGCACTGCACGCACTGTTCACCGTGCGCACTGCCCAGGGCGCAATCGCCTGGGCGATGCCGTTGTTCTTCATCCCCTACCTCACCCTGATCCCTTACCTGATCTTCGGTGCCCGCTCGTTCTACGCCTATATCAAGGCCCGGCGACAGGCCAACCAGGAAATGCACGTGGCCATGGCCAACCTCAACTGGCGGCCTTGGGTAGAAGAAGCCCTCACCGCCCGCGAGTCGGAAAGCTATGCGGCCCTGCGCGCCATGCCCAAGCTCGGGCGCATGCCCTGCCTGGCCAACAACCAGGTGAAGCTGCTGATCGATGGCAAGGCGACATTCGATGCCATCTTCGCCGCCATCGAAAAAGCCCGCGCCGTGGTGCTGGTGCAGTTCTTCATCATCCATGACGACAGCCTGGGCAAGGCGTTGCAGCAACTGCTGCTGCGCAAAGCCGCCGAGGGGGTGCAGGTGTTCGTGCTGTACGACCGCGTCGGCAGCCATGCCTTGCCGGCCAGCTACAGCCAGCTACTGCGCGACGGTGGTGTACAGATCCATGCCTTCGCTACCCGTCGTGGCTGGTTCAACCGCTTCCAGGTGAACTTCCGCAACCACCGCAAGATCGTGGTGGTGGATGGCCTGCTCGGTTTCATCGGCGGGCATAACGTGGGCGATGAGTACCTTGGTGGCGACCCGCAGCTCTCACCCTGGCGCGACACCCATGTGCAGATCAGCGGGCCGGTGCTGGCCTGCCTGCAGGAGTCGTTCGCCGAGGACTGGTATTGGGCCGCGCGCCAGCTACCGCCGCTGATCCTGCCGGACGCCTACCCGGACAACGGCGTGCTGTGCCAAGCCTTGGCCAGCGGCCCGGCCGACCCACAGGAAACCTGCTCGCTGTTCTTTCTTGAGGCTATTCATTCAGCCACCCGGCGCGTGTGGATCACCAGCCCGTACTTCATCCCCGACGAGGCGGTGTTTGCCGCCCTGCGCCTGGCGGTACTGCGTGGGGTCGATGTGCGCGTGCTGATCCCGTCACGTCCAGACCATCGCATCGTCTATGCCGCCTCCAGTCTGTTCGCCTTCGAAGCGGTACGTGCGGGTGTACGCATGTTCCGCTATCAACCGGGCTTCCTGCACCAGAAGGTGGTGCTGGTGGATGACGATGTCAGTGCGATCGGCAGTGCCAACCTGGACAACCGCTCGTTCCGCCTGAACTTCGAGATCACCCTGCTGACGGTCGACCGCGGCTTCGCCGACCAGGTCGAGAACATGCTGATCAATGACTTTGAACAGGCACGGGAAATTACTGCAGAGGACAGCCGCGATACCCATCGGCTGCAGCAACTGGGGATGCGGATTGCGCGGCTGATTTCGCCGATTCTGTGATGCGTCTGCGCACCTCGCAAGGTATCGCGGCCCTTGGGGGATCGGGTTTACCCGCGAAGACGTCAGTGGCTGTACCGACGCATTCGCGGGTAAACCCGCTCCCACAGGGTATGGTGTCGCGCTTGCGTGCTTGGTTGCAATTCAGCGATACAAGTCTTCACGCGTCCAGGGTAGATCATGGTGCCCATCGGCGTAGGGCTTCACGGCCAGTATCTGGTGCAGGTTGATCCAGCCCTTCTGGAAGGCATAGGCACACCCGGCCAGGTACAGGCGCCAGATGCGCAAGGTCTTCTCGGGCACCAGCGCCGCGGCCTTGTGCAACTGGTTCTCCAGGTTCTCGCTCCAGTGGTGCAAAGTCTTGGCGTAGTGCAAACGCAGGCTTTCCACGTCCACCACCTCCAGCCCCGCTTCACAGATGCTGGCGCTGATCATTGACAGGTGCGGCAGCTCGCCGTGGGGGAACACGTAGCGGTCGATGAACTCGCCAGCGCCACGCCCGACCGGGCGGCCATCCACATGCTTGGCGGTGATACCGTGGTTCATCACCAGGCCCCCTTCCCTCACGGCTCCGAACAGTTTCTGGCTATACAGCGCCAGGTTGGCATGCCCGACATGCTCGAACATGCCAACGCTGACAACCTTGTCGAAGCGGCCATCCTGAGGCAGATCGCGGTAGTCGAGAATCTGCAGGTCGACCCTGTCGGCCAGCCCCTCGGCCTTGACCCGCTCGCGGCCGAGCTTGAGCTGCTCCTTGCTCAAGGTGATACCAAACACCTTGGCGCCATATTCGCGAGCAGCGAAACGCGCCAGCCCACCCCAGCCACAACCAACGTCGAGCAGGTAGTCACCGGCGTCCAGCCGCAGCTTGCGGCACAGGTGATCGAATTTGTCCTGCTGTGCCTGATCCAGCGTGTTGTCCGGCTCGCGGAAGTAGGCGCAGGAGTAGGCCATGTCCTGATCCAGCCAGAGCTGGTAGAACGCGTTGGAAACATCGTAATGGTAGGAAATGGCTTCAGCGTCGGTGCTCTTGTCATGGGCCCGCCGTTGCGGTGGGACGTTGTCCTCGTCGGTCAGTAGCGCTTCGCTCAGCTCATCACATACGCGGATGGCTTCACCAATGTCGCCTTCCAGCTCCAGCTTGCCTTCGACAAATGCCGTGCCCAGCTGGTCCATGCTCGGGTGGCTCAACTGGCTGATCAGCTGCGGCTCCTTGACCAGGATGGTGACCTGCGGGCTAGGCCCCAGATCGAACTGGTTACCGTCCCACAGTTTCAGCCGCAGCGGCAGATGCAGGCTCTGCAGTGCCGGTGGAAGTTGCGCAAGCATGAACGACCCTCCTGTCCGTATTTGGCCACGACGCCTTATATTTCGAACGTCGCCGGATCAGAGTAGTTCATTCGTGGGATGTTTCCTCTAAACCAGACCATGGTCTAGAACCGACTGATCTTATCCATACAGCAGATTGTATACAATTTTTGCATCTCAGCTTAACCTTGTGCCCCTCTTGCGCTTCTTCATCCTGGAGTTGAACCCATGAAATCCTATGACGTGGTGATCATCGGCGGTGGCCCTGGCGGCTACAACGCAGCCATCCGTGCCGGCCAGCTGGGCCTGAGCGTAGCCTGCGTGGAGGGCCGCTCGACCTTGGGTGGCACCTGCCTGAACGTGGGCTGCATGCCCTCCAAGGCGTTGCTGCATGCTTCCGAGCTGTACGAAGCCGCCAGCGGTGACGAGTTCGCCCACCTCGGTATCGAAGTCAAACCTACCCTAAACCTCGCCCAGATGATGAAACAGAAGGACGAGAGCGTGACCGGCCTGACCAAGGGCATCGAGTACCTGTTCCGCAAGAACAAGGCCGACTGGATCAAGGGCTGGGGCCGCCTGGATGGTGTCGGCAAGGTCGTGGTCAAGGCTGAGGACGGCAGCGAAACCGCATTGCAGGCCAAGGACATCGTCATTGCCACCGGCTCCGAGCCTACCCCGCTGCCGGGCGTGACCATCGACAACCAGCGCATCATCGACTCGACCGGCGCGCTGTCGCTGCCACAGGTACCCAAGCACCTGGTCGTCATCGGCGCCGGCGTGATCGGCCTCGAGCTGGGTTCGGTATGGCGTCGCCTGGGCAGCCAGGTCACGGTCATCGAATACCTCGACCGCATCTGCCCGGGCACCGATGAAGAAACCGCCAGGACCCTGCAGAAGGCCTTGGCCAAGCAAGGCATGGTATTCAAGCTGGGCAGCAAGGTGACCCAGGCCAGCGCCAGCGCCGATGGCGTGAGCCTGACCCTGGAGCCAGCCGCCGGCGGCACCGCAGAAACGCTGCAGGCCGACTACGTACTGGTCGCCATCGGCCGCCGCCCCTATACAAAGGGTCTGAACCTGGAAAGCGTAGGCCTGGAGACCGACAAGCGCGGCATGCTCGGCAATGACCACCACCGCACTTCCGTGCCGGGTATCTGGGTGATTGGCGACGTCACCTCCGGCCCGATGCTGGCGCACAAAGCCGAAGACGAAGCGGTGGCCTGCATCGAACGCATCGCCGGCAAGCCCCATGAGGTCAACTACAACCTTATCCCTGGTGTGATCTACACCCGCCCGGAGCTGGCCACCGTGGGCAAGACCGAAGAGCAGCTCAAGGCCGAAGGGCGTGCCTATAAAGTCGGCAAGTTCCCGTTCACGGCCAACAGCCGCGCCAAGATCAACCACGAGACCGAAGGCTTCGCCAAGGTCATCGCCGACGCCGAGACCGATGAAGTGCTGGGTGTGCACCTGGTGGGCCCAAGTGTCAGCGAGATGATTGGTGAGTTCTGCGTGGCCATGGAGTTCTCGGCCTCGGCGGAAGACATCGCCCTCACCTGCCACCCCCACCCCACCCGCTCCGAGGCCTTGCGCCAGGCAGCGATGAATGTGGACGGGATGGCGATGCAGATCTGATGCGAGATAGCCGTGGGCTGCATTGCAGCCCATCGCGACACAAGGCCGCTCCTACAGGAGAACGCGATTTCCTGTAGGAGCGGCCTTGTGTCGCTATGGGGCGCGAAGCGCCCCGGCTTCTGGCTTACTCGACCGTAACCGACTTGGCCAGGTTACGCGGCTGGTCCACGTCGGTGCCCTTGAGCACGGCCACGTAGTACGACAGCAGCTGCAGCGGGATGGTGTACAGGATCGGCGCCAGGGCGTCGGCAATGTGTGGCACCTTGATCACATGGGTACCTTCGCCATTGGTCATCCCGGCCTGCTCGTCGGCGAACACCACCAGCTCGCCACCACGGGCACGCACTTCCTGCAGGTTGGACTTCAGCTTCTCCAGCAGCTCGTTGTTCGGCGCAACGGTAACCACCGGCATGTCGTTGTCCACCAGCGCCAGCGGGCCGTGCTTCAGCTCGCCTGCCGGGTAGGCTTCGGCGTGGATGTAGGAGATTTCCTTGAGCTTGAGTGCACCTTCCATCGCCACCGGGTACTGCGCACCACGGCCGAGGAACAGGGTGTGGTGCTTGTCGGCGAACAGCTCGGCGATTTTCTCGACGGTGGCGTCCATGGCCAGGGCTTCGCCCAGGCGGGCCGGCAGGCGGCGCAGTTCTTCAACCAGCTCGGCTTCGACGCCAGCTTCCAGGGTACCGCGCACCTGGCCCAGGGCCAGGGTCAGCAGCATCAGCGATACCAGCTGGGTGGTGAAGGCCTTGGTCGATGCCACACCGATTTCCGGGCCGGCCAGGGTCAGCAGGGTCAGGTCCGACTCACGTACCAGCGAGCTGATACCGACGTTGCAAATCGCCAGGCTGCCGAGGAAGCCCAGTTCCTTGGCGTTGCGCAGCGCGGCCAGGGTATCGGCAGTTTCGCCAGACTGCGAGATGGAGACGAACAGGGTGTCCGGCTGCACCACTACTTTGCGGTAACGGAACTCACTGGCCACTTCCACCTGGCACGGGATGCCGGCCAGGCTTTCCAGCCAGTAACGGGCGACCATGCCGGCGTGGTAGCTGGTGCCGCAGGCAACGATCTGCACGTTGCGCACCTTGGCGAACAGTTCGGCAGCCTTCGGGCCGAAAGCCTGGACCATCACGTTGTCCTTGCCCAGACGGCCTTCCAGGGTGCGCTGCACCACGCTTGGCTGCTCGTGGATTTCCTTGAGCATGAAGTGGCGGTAGGCGCCCTTGTCGGCGGCTTCAGCACCTTCGTGGTACTGCACGGTTTCACGCTGGACCTTGTGCCCGTCCTGATCCCAGATGGAGACCTGGTCACGGCGGATCTCGGCGATGTCGCCTTCTTCCAGGTACATGAAGCGGTCGGTGACCTGGCGCAGGGCCAGCTGGTCGGAAGCCAGGAAGTGCTCGCCCAGGCCCAGGCCGATGACCAGCGGGCTACCGCTGCGTGCGGCTACCAGGCGGTCGGGCTGCTTGGCGCTGATCAGCGCCAGGCCATAAGCGCCATGCAGGCGCTTCACCGCAGCCTTCAGGGCATCGGTCAGGTCCGGGATGCTCTTCAGGGTGTGGTGGATCAGGTGAACGATGACTTCGGTATCGGTCTGCGAAGTGAAGACATAGCCAAGGTCTTTCAGCTCTTCGCGCAGTTCTTCGTGGTTCTCGATGATGCCGTTGTGCACCACGGCCACATCACTGCCCGAGAAGTGCGGGTGGGCGTTACCTTCGGTCGGCGCACCGTGGGTGGCCCAGCGGGTGTGGGCGATGCCCAGCTGGCCGGCCAGTGGCTCGGCGGTAACAGCGGCTTGCAGCTCGCTGACCTTGCCGATACGGCGGCGGCGCTGCAGCTCACCGTTCTGGGTGAGGACGGCCAGGCCGGCGCTGTCGTACCCACGGTACTCAAGACGCTTGAGGCCTTCGATCAAGATGGCTGTGATGTTGCGCTCGGCGACGGCACCAACGATTCCACACATGGTTTATTGCTCCTGGCTGATCGCGGCGCAGATCAGGTTGATGCCGCGGGCTTGAATTTGTTCGCGTGCCGCTGCGGGCAGGCGTTCGTCAGTAATAAGGGTGTGCACGCTGCCCCAGGGCAGCTCGAGGTTGGGGATCTTGCGCCCGACCTTGTCCGATTCGACCATCACGATCACTTCACGGGCGACTTCGGCCATGACCCGGCTCAGCCCGAGAAGTTCGTTGAAGGTGGTGGTGCCGCGGCCGAGGTCGATACCGTCAGCGCCGATGAACAGCTGGTCGAAATCGTAGGAGCGCAACACCTGCTCGGCCACCTGGCCCTGGAACGACTCGGAATGCGGGTCCCAGGTGCCACCAGTCATCAGCAGCACCGGCTCGTGTTCGAGCTCGCAGATGGCGCGGGCCACGTTCATCGAATTGGTCATCACCACCAGGCCAGGCTGGCGCCCCAGCTCGGGGATCATGGCTGCCGTGGTGCTGCCGCTGTCGATGATGATGCGCGCATGCTCGCGGATACGCGCGACGGCGGCGCGGGCGATGGCCTTTTTATAGGAAGACACGGGCTGGGCGGGCTCACCCAGCAGCTCTTGCGGCACCGGGACCGCGCCACCGTAGCGCCGTAGCAACAGGCCATTGGTTTCGAGGGCAGCAAGGTCCTTGCGGATGGTGACTTCCGAGGTTGCGAAACGCTTGGCCAAAGCGTCCACACTCACCTCGCCCTGCTCGCTGAGCAAAGCCAGGATGTTGTGCCGCCGCTGCGGGGTGTTTCGTTTCGACATGAGCGCTTAAGTTTCGTTTCGAAAGATAATGGTGGCAATCAAAACCTAAGATGAACGATTCGTCAAGCTGTGGATAAATCGTCACGGCAAATTGGCGCCCTGTGGGAGCGGGTTTACCCGCGAAGAAAGAGACACGGTGTTCGCGGGTGAACCCGCTCCCACAGGGATTGCGCCGGACTGCAATTGAGTGCGACCTGCCAATAAAAAAGCCGACTTATTCACATAAGTCGGCTTTCGATCGAAACAGCTGTGTATAACTCAGCTCTTCTTGATCTTTTCCGGCCGCTTCCAACCCGAGATGTTGCGTTGACGCGCACGAGCCACCGCCAGGTCGCCTGCCTCCACGCTCTGGGTGATGGTCGAGCCGGCAGCAGTGGTCGCACCAGCCTTGATTTCCACAGGCGCTACCAACGAGTTGTTGGAGCCGATGAACACGTCCTCGCCCATCACGGTCTTGAACTTGTTGGCGCCATCGTAGTTGCAGGTGAT
This sequence comes from Pseudomonas sp. NPDC096925, assembly GCF_044762545.1. NCBI lineage: Bacteria > Pseudomonadati > Pseudomonadota > Gammaproteobacteria > Pseudomonadales > Pseudomonadaceae > Pseudomonas > Pseudomonas sp. NPDC096925. The sequence goes on from NZ_JBIWEM010000009.1 coordinate 95,283, forward strand.
GGTGCCGGCGCCGATGTTGGTGCGCGCACCGATTTCGGCATCGCCCAGGTAAGTCAGGTGACCGGCCTTGGCGCCCTCACCCAGGTGGGCGTTTTTCAGTTCGACGAAGTTACCCACATGGGCCTTGGCGTCCAGCACGCTGCCCGGGCGCAGGCGGGCGAACGGGCCGGCATCGCTGCCCTCGCCCATCACGGCGCCTTCGAGGTGGCTGTTGGCCTTGACCACTGCGCCTTTGCGCAGGGTGGTATTCTTGATCACGCAGTTAGGGCCGATCTGCACATCGTCCTCGATGACCACCTTGCCTTCGAGAATCACGTTGATGTCGATCAGCACGTCACGGCCAACGGTCACTTCACCGCGCACATCGAAGCGCGCCGGGTCGCGCAGGGTCACGCCCTGGGCCATCAGGCGACGGCCTTCGCGCAACTGGTAGTGGCGCTCCAGCTCGGACAGCTGGCGACGGTCGTTGGCGCCTTGCACTTCCATCGGGTCGTGGGGCTGTTCGGTAGCCACCACCAGGCCATCGGCCACAGCCATGGCGATGACGTCGGTCAGGTAATACTCGCCCTGGGCGTTGTTATTCGACAGGCGGCCCATCCAGTCGGCCAGGCGCGCGGCTGGCAGGGCCAGAATACCGGTGTTGCCTTCCTTGATCGCTTTCTGCGCATCGTTGGCGTCCTTGTGCTCAACGATGGCAGTCACCTTGCCCTGCTCGTCGCGCACGATGCGGCCATAGCCGGTCGGGTCGTCGAGGGTCACCGTGAGCAGGCCCAGCTGCTGCTCGTTGGCCTTGGCCAGCAGACGCTGCAGGGTCTCTACTTCGATCAACGGCACGTCACCGTACAGCACCAGCACGGTGTCGGCGGTCAGCGCCGGCAATGCCTGGGCAACCGCATGGCCGGTACCCAGCTGCTTGTCCTGCATGACGAAGTTCAAGTCGTCAGCGGCAAGGCGCTCGCGAACCAGCTCGGCACCATGGCCAATGACCACGTGAATACCTTGCGGCTGCAACTGGCGCGCGCTGTGGATAACATGGCCGAGCATGGAATTGCCGGCTACCGGATGCAGCACCTTGGGCAGCGCCGAGCGCATGCGGGTGCCTTGGCCGGCGGCGAGAATAACGATATCGAGTGACATTACTGGCTACCAATCCTGGGCGGTCAGTGAAATGACCGGTTTCATAGGTTACAAAAAAAGAAAAAGGGTAGCCGATGGCTACCCTTGTTCTCAATCTACATGAAGCTTGCGGAATTAACCGCCGAACTTCTTGCGGATCTGCTGGACGGTACGCAGCTGGGCTGCGGCCTCGGCCAGACGTGCGGATGCGGCACTGTAGTCGAAATCCGCGCCTTTCTCATGCAGGGCCTTCTCAGCTGCCTTGACGGCATCCTGAGCGGAGGCTTCGTCCAGGTCGGCTGCACGCTGCACGGTGTCGGCGAGTACCTTGACCATGTTCGGCTGCACTTCCAGGAAGCCACCGGAGATGTAGAACACCTCGCGCTCGCCACCCTGCTTGGTCAGCGTGATCGGACCAGGCTTGAGATTGGTGATCAGCGGCGCGTGGCCCGGAGCGATACCAAGATCACCCAGGTTACCGTGCGCAACTACCATCTCGACCAGGCCGGAGAAGATCTCTCCTTCCGCGCTGACGATATCGCAATGGACTGTCATAGCCATCTGCTTGCCTCAACCTGATTAGCGCCCCTTTCGGGGCGCCGGGATTACAGTTTCTTGGCTTTCTCGATCGCTTCGTCGATGCTGCCGACCATGTAGAACGCTTGTTCTGGCAGGTGGTCGTAGTCACCTTTGAGGATGCCGCTGAAGCCAGCGATGGTGTCTTTCAGGGAAACGTACTTGCCTGGCGAACCGGTGAAGACTTCGGCCACGAAGAACGGCTGCGACAGGAAGCGCTGGATCTTACGAGCGCGGGCTACCAGTTGCTTGTCGGCTTCGGACAGTTCGTCCATACCCAGGATCGCGATGATGTCTTTCAGCTCTTTGTAGCGCTGCAGAACATACTGGACCTGGCGAGCAGTTTCGTAGTGCTCGTTGCCGATCACGTTCGGGTCCAGCTGGCGCGAAGTCGAGTCCAGTGGGTCGACCGCCGGGTAGATACCCAGGGAGGCGATGTCACGGGACAGAACGACGGTGGCGTCCAGGTGGGCGAAGGTGGTGGCTGGCGACGGGTCGGTCAGGTCGTCCGCAGGTACGTATACGGCCTGGATCGAGGTGATCGAACCTTCTTTGGTCGAAGTAATACGTTCTTGCAGAACGCCCATCTCTTCGGCCAGGGTCGGCTGATAACCTACTGCGGAAGGCATACGGCCCAGCAGTGCGGATACTTCGGTACCGGCCAGGGTGTAACGATAGATGTTGTCGACGAACAGCAGAACGTCGTTACCTTCGTCACGGAACTTCTCGGCCATGGTCAGGCCGGTCAGCGCTACGCGCAGACGGTTTCCTGGTGGCTCGTTCATCTGACCGTAGACCAGTGCTACCTTGTCGAGAACGTTGGAATCCTTCATCTCGTGGTAGAAGTCGTTACCCTCACGAGTACGCTCACCCACACCGGCGAACACGGAGTAACCGCTGTGCTCGATGGCGATGTTACGGATCAGTTCCATCATGTTAACGGTCTTGCCGACGCCGGCACCACCGAACAGACCAACCTTACCACCCTTGGCGAACGGGCATACCAGGTCGATAACCTTGATGCCGGTTTCCAGCAGGTCGTTGCCGCCTGCCTGGTCAGCGAAGGAAGGAGCCTTCTGGTGGATACCACGACGCTCTTCTTCGCCGATCGGGCCGGCTTCGTCGATCGGGTTGCCCAGTACGTCCATGATACGGCCCAGAGTGGCCTTACCAACAGGAACGGAAATGGCAGCGCCGGTGTCGACGACATCCAGACCGCGCTTCAGGCCTTCGGTCGAGCCCATCGCAATGGTACGAACCACGCCGTCGCCCAGCTGCTGCTGAACTTCCAGGGTGGTTTCCGCGCCTTGTACTTTCAGCGCGTTGTAAACACTCGGCACGACGTCACGTGGGAATTCCACGTCGATGACGGCGCCGATGATTTGAACGATACGTCCGCTACTCATAGCTGGATCCTCTGAATATTTGAACCGTTAAACCGCGGCAGCGCCGCCGACGATTTCCGAGATCTCCTGGGTGATCGCAGCCTGACGCGCCTTGTTGTAGATCAGCTGGAGTTCGCTGATCAAATCACCGGCGTTGTCTGTGGCGTTCTTCATGGCGATCATCCGGGCCGCTTGTTCAGCAGCGTTGTTCTCGACCACCGCCTGGTACACCTGCGACTCCACGTAACGCACCATCAAGCCGTCCAGCAGCTCTTTTGCGTCGGGTTCGTACAGGTAGTCCCAGTGGTGCTTGAGATCCTGATCCGGGGTTGCCACCAACGGTACCAATTGCTCGACCGTCGGTTTTTGGGTCATGGTGTTGATGAACTTGTTCGAAACCACCGAGAGGCGATCGATACGGCCGTCCAGGTAGGCGTCCAGCATCACTTTGACGGAGCCGATCAGATCGTTGATCGATGGCTCTTCGCCCAGGTGGCTGATCGCGGCTACGACGTTGCCGCCAAAGATGCGGAAGAAAGTCGCACCCTTGCTGCCGATCACGCACAGGTCGATTTCCACGCCCTGTTCGCGGTTTTCGTTCATGTCCTTGACCAGGGCCTTGAACAGGTTGGTGTTCAAGCCACCGCACAGACCACGGTCACTGCTCACCACGATATAACCGGCGCGCTTTACAGGGCGCTCGATCATGAACGGGTGGCGGTATTCCGGGTTGGCGTTGGCCAGATGACCGATCACCTGGCGGATACGCTCCGCGTAAGGACGGCTAGCAGCCATGCGCAGTTGTGCCTTGCGCATCTTGCTGACCGCCACTTTCTCCATGGCGCTGGTAATCTTTTGCGTGCTTTTGATGCTCGCAATCTTACTGCGAATCTCTTTTGCGCCTGCCATGTATCACCTATCAGGTTAGCAAGCGGGGGCCGCAGCCCCCGCTGCGGCTTACCAGGTCTGGGTGGCCTTGAACTTCTCGATACCGGCTTTCATGCCAGCGTCGATTTCGTCGTTGAAGTCACCCTTCACGTTGATCTTCGCCATCAGTTCGGCGTGATCACGGTTGAAGTAGGCGATCAGTGCTTGCTCGAAGCTACCGACCTTGTTGACTTCCACGTCAGTCAGGAAACCACGCTCAGCGGCGTACAGCGACAGAGCCATGTCCGCGATGGACATCGGCGCGTACTGCTTCTGCTTCATCAGCTCGGTAACGCGCTGACCATGCTCCAGCTGCTTGCGGGTCGCTTCGTCCAGATCGGAAGCGAACTGGGCGAATGCAGCCAGTTCACGGTACTGAGCCAGAGCGGTACGGATACCACCGGACAGCTTCTTGATGATCTTGGTCTGAGCGGCACCACCTACGCGGGATACCGAAACACCGGCGTTAACTGCAGGGCGGATGCACGAGATGAACATGGCCGATTCCAGGAAGATCTGACCGTCGGTGATGGAAATCACGTTGGTCGGAACGAACGCGGAAACGTCGCCAGCCTGGGTTTCGATGATCGGCAGGGCGGTCAGGGAACCGGTCTTGCCAGTGACTGCGCCGTTGGTGAACTTCTCGACGTACTCTTCCGAAACGCGCGATGCACGCTCCAGCAGACGGGAGTGGAGATAGAACACGTCACCTGGGTACGCTTCACGTCCTGGCGGACGGCGCAGCAGCAGGGAAATCTGACGGTAGGCAACGGCCTGCTTGGACAGGTCATCGTAAACGATCAGGGCGTCTTCACCGCGGTCACGGAAGTATTCGCCCATGGTGCAGCCGGCGTAAGGAGCCAGGAACTGCAGCGCGGCCGATTCCGAGGCGCTGGCGGCAACAACGATGGTGTTGGCCAGGGCGCCGGCTTCTTCCAGCTTGCGCACAACGTTGGCGATGGTCGACTGCTTCTGGCCTACGGCCACGTATACGCAGAAGATACCGCTGTTTTTCTGGTTGATGATCGCGTCGACCGCCATGGCGGTCTTACCGATCTGACGGTCACCGATGATCAGCTCGCGCTGGCCACGGCCAACCGGGATCATGGCGTCAACCGACTTGTAGCCAGTCTGTACAGGCTGGTCTACCGACTTACGCCAGATAACACCCGGAGCGACCTTTTCGACCGCGTCGGTTTCGGTGGTGGCCAGAGGACCTTTGCCATCGATCGGGTTACCCAGAGCGTCGACGACGCGGCCCAGCAGGCCTTTGCCAACCGGAACTTCCAGGATGCGACCGGTGCACTTGGCGCTCATGCCCTCGGCGAGGGAGGTGTACGCACCCAGTACCACCGCACCTACGGAGTCTTGCTCCAGGTTCAGTGCCATACCGTATACGCCGCCCGGGAACTCGATCATTTCGCCGTACATAGCGTCGGCCAGACCGTGGATCCGTACGATACCGTCGGAAACGCTTACGACGGTACCTTCGTTACGGGCTTGGGAGCCGACATCGAGCTTCTCGATGCGACCCTTGATGATTTCACTAATTTCGGAAGGATTGAGTTGCTGCATTGCTCTGCTGCCCCTTCAAACTCAAGATTTCAATGCTTCGGCCAGTTTCGCGATCTTGCCGCGAACCGAGCCATCGATTACCAGGTCGCCGGCGCGGATGACGACGCCGCCGATCAGGCTGGCATCCTCCGACGCGTGCAGGCGCACTTCCCGGCTGAGCCGTGCACTGAGAACCTTGGCGAGTTTGTCTTGCTGTTCTTGGTTCAACGCAAAAGCACTGGTGACTTCCACGTCCACGGATTTTTCTTGCTCGGCCTTGTACAGGTCGAACAGGGCGGCAATCTCCGGCAGGAGCAGGAGACGGTCGTTTTCCGCGGCAACATGAATGAAATTCTGTGCCTGTGCATCGAACTTGTCACCGCACACTTCAATGAATGCGGCGGCCTTTTCTGCGCTTGTCAGTCGCGGGGCCTTGAGCAGGCGCTGCATGGTGTCGTCTTCCGACACCGCAGCAGCCAGGCCGAGCATGGCTGACCAATTGGCCAGTTGCTGATGGGCCTGGGCATGCTCAAAGGCAGCCTTAGCGTAAGGTCGGGCCAACGTGGTCAGTTCTGCCATGATCGCCCTCGCTTAAATTTCAGCGGCCAGTTTGTTAACCAGCTCCGCATGCGCGTTTTGATCGATTGTGGCGCCAAGGATCTTTTCAGCACCGCCAACAGCCAGGGCACCCACTTGGGCACGCAGGGCGTCTTTGACGCTGTTCAGTTCCTGTTCGATCTCGGCTTGAGCCTGAGCCTTCACACGGTCAGCTTCGACGCGAGCCTGTTCACGGGCTTCCTCGACAAGCTGAGCAGCGCGTTTCTTGCTTTGCTCAATGATTTCGGCTGCCTGTGCCTTCGCTTCACGCAGTTGCTGACCCGCTTTCTCTTGGGCCAGCTCCAGGTCGCGAGCTGCGCGGTTGGCAGCGTCCAAGCCGTCGGCAATCTTCTTTTGGCGCTCTTGCAGGGCAGTGATGACCGGAGGCCATACATACTTCATGCAGAAGAGTACAAAAATCAGAAAAGCAACGGATTGGCCAATCAGGGTTGCATTAATGTTCACGCCAACACCTCGCTCGGTCTTTGTCCATCACATCAATCAACTCGTAGAAACGAGTGATTAGCCGGCGATCTGACCAACGAAGGGGTTCGCGAAGGTGAAGAACAGAGCGATACCAACACCGATCATGGTTACGGCGTCGAGCAGACCGGCAACGATGAACATTTTCACCTGCAGCATCGGAACCATTTCTGGTTGACGAGCAGCGCCTTCCAGGAACTTGCCGCCCAGCAGGCCGAAACCAATGGCGGTACCCAGAGCACCCAGGCCGATCAGCAGAGCAACAGCGATAGCGGTCAGACCAACTACAGTTTCCATCTTTCCTCCCGACTTTTACGTCGTATTGGTTAGGTTTTTAGTTTGAAGCGGTAAAACAAATCGTTTGGTACAGCATGCCCTTGCGGACTTTTTAAGCCCTCCCCCCAAACGAGCGGGGAAGGCTATCAGACACGCCAGGCGGTCTTAATGGTTATCTTCGTGAGCCATCGACAGGTAGACGATGGTAAGCATCATGAAGATGAAGGCTTGCAGGGTGATGATCAGGATGTGGAACACAGCCCACGCCCACTGCAGCACCACACCCAGGCCGCTGAGCCAGAGGATGCCGGCGCCGAACATCACGGCGATCAGGATGAACACCAGCTCGCCGGCGTACATGTTGCCGAACAGACGCAGTGCCAGCGAGATCGGCTTGGCGATCAGGGTGACGAATTCCAGCAGGAAGTTGACCGGAATCAGCAGGATCTGCACGAAGATGTTCTTGCTGCCGAACGGGTGCAGGGTCAGCTCACCGATGAAGCCGCCCAGGCCCTTGACCTTGATGCTGTAGAAGATGATCAGGGCGAACACACAGAAGGCCATGGCCAGGGTCGCGTTCGGGTCGGTGGTCGACACGGCGCGGAACGGAATGTGCGGGTCACCGGAGATCAGGATGGCCAGCTGAGGAATCCAGTCGACCGGTACCAGGTCGATGGCGTTCATCAGGAACACCCAGACGAAAATGGTCAGCGCCAGCGGGGCGATTACCGGGCTACGGCCGTGGAAGGAGTCCTTCACGCTGCCGTTGACGAAGTCCACCAGCACTTCAACGAAGTTCTGCAGGCCGCCAGGTTGGCCGGAAGTCGCCTTCTTGGCCGCCATGCGGAAGATGAACAGGAAGATCAGACCCAGCGCGACGGACCAACCCAGGGTGTCCAGGTGGAACGCCCAGAAGCCCATTGCCTTGGCTTCTGCAGCCGAATGGGCGAAGCCCCAGCTGCCGTCTGGTAGTTGACCGTAGGTCAGGTTCTGCAAGTGGTGCTGGATATAGCCCGAAGCGGTTTCTGCTGCCATGGTTGCCTCAAACGCCCTAAGGTCTCGAAAGTCTTTTATTCATCAGCAGGGGCGCGAACCAGCTGACCAAAAGGGTCAACACGAAGACGCCGAATACTGCTAACGGCGCCAGTGGCTTCACTCCTGCGAAGGTCAGTGCAAAAAGCACTGCCGTCAAAATCATCTTGCCTGCCTCGCCAGCGTAGAACGACTTGACGATGGCTTGTGCCGCCCGGGCCCCGCTGAAGCGAAAAGCCTTCCAGGCGAAATACACATTGGGTAGCCAGGCAATCAAACCTCCGCAAAGGCCTGAATATCCACTGACCGCCCCTTTCCACTGCCACAACACCAACGTTGCCAGCAGCAGTACGACGAATTGAGCCAGCAGTACCGGGAAAACCGCCCAGCGATGGAAAGGCAGGCGGTTTGGCGTGCGGATTTCCATCACAACTGCTCCTCGGAAGTCGACCAACAAGTCAGTTATGACTTGGCATAATTTGTGCCGACAAAATGCGCGCAGAGTATAGGGGTGGATTAACCCCTATTCAACTCTTCGTAGTGATTTCCGACTGCGCGCTACAACGGGAATTGTTTCAACGGATGTGAGCAAGCACGCCTTGCAACTCGTCAAGCGAGTTGTAGCGAATAACCAACTGGCCTTTGCCCTTGTTGCCATGACGGATCTGCACGGCCGAGCCCAGACGCTCTGCGAGCCGCTGTTCAAGGCGTGCGATATCCGGATCAGGTTTGCTCGGTTCGACCGGATCAGGCTTGTCGCTGAGCCACTGACGGACCAGTGCCTCGGTTTGGCGCACGGTGAGGCCACGTGCGACAACATGACGCGCCCCCTCCTCCTGACGGTGTTCTTCCAGGCCAAGCAATGCACGGGCGTGGCCCATCTCCAGGTCGCCATGGGCGAGCATGGTCTTGATCGCATCGGGCAGGGTGATCAGGCGCAGCAGGTTGGCCACGGTTACCCGCGACTTGCCCACGGCATCGGCCACCTGTTGCTGGGTGAGCTCGAACTCCTGCTGCAAGCGCTGCAGGGCCAGGGCTTCTTCCAGCGGGTTGAGGTCTTCGCGCTGGATGTTCTCGATCAGCGCCATGGCGATGGCGGCTTCGTCGGGCACTTCGCGGACCATGGCCGGGATCTTGTCCAGGCCAGCCTGCTGGGTGGCACGCCAGCGGCGCTCACCGGCGATGATCTCGTAGCGGTTGCCATCGACCGGGCGCACCACGATCGGCTGCATCACGCCATGGTTGCGAATCGAGTGCGCGAGCTCTTCCAGCGCCTGCGGGTCCATGTCCCGGCGTGGCTGGTACTTGCCACGCTGGATCAGCTCGACCGGCAGGTGTTGCAGTTCTTTCTGGTCGATCTTCACAGCCTGCTCTTCGAGCGCGCTGACGGAAGGACCACTGAGCAGTGCATCCAACCCACGTCCGAGACCCCGTTTCTTGACGGCCATACGGATTCCTTAAGTTGTTTGTGCAGTGCGGGATTGACGACGTTGACGGCGTACCAGTTCCCCAGCCAGGGCCAGATAAGCCAGTGCGCCGCGCGATTGCTTGTCGTAGGCCAGGGCCGGCATGCCGAAGCTCGGGGCCTCGGCCAGGCGAATGTTGCGCGGAATGACCGTGTCGTACAGCTGCGGGCCAAAGTGCTCCTTAAGCTGCGCAGAAACATCGTTGTTCAGGCTCAGGCGCGGATCGTACATGGTCCGCAGCAGGCCTTCGATCTTCAGCTCCGGGTTCAACCGGGCAGCGATACGCTTGATGTTATCCACAAGGTCGCTGAGACCTTCCAGTGCGTAGTACTCGCACTGCATCGGGATGATCACGCCATCAGAGGCGACCAGGGCGTTTAGCGTGAGCATCGACAGCGACGGCGGGCAGTCGATGAGGATGTAGTCGTAGTTCTCGCGAATCGGCGCCAGGGCGTTGCGCAGGCGGCTTTCCTTGACCTGCATTTCCAGCAGCACCACTTCGGCGGCGGTCAGGTCACGGTTGGCCGGCAGCAACTGGAAACCACCGTGCTCGGAGTAATGCATGGCCTGGGCCAGGTCGCATTCCCCGATCAACAGGTCGTAGACCGAGTGCTCGAGCTCGTGCTTGTCCACACCGCTGCCCATGGTGGCGTTGCCCTGCGGATCGAGGTCGATCAGCAGCACACGACGCTTGGTCGCGGCCAGCGAGGCGGCGAGATTGATACAGGTGGTTGTCTTGCCCACACCACCTTTCTGGTTCGCGATTGCGAATACCTTAGCCATTGTTGCGTGTGTTCCCAGTCATGCCTTGCGGCGCAGTATCAGCAGATGGCGCTGGCCCTGGCAACCTGGAACGGTCAGGGCCTGCTCGCTTTCCACTGTGAAGTCTGCGGGCAATGCTACCAGTTCATCGGCAGGATGCAGCCCCTTCATTGCAAGCCATTGCGTCCCGGTGTCGCCCAGGTGGCGGGTCCAGTTGGTGAAGTTCTCCATGCTGCTGAAGGCGCGAGAGATGATTCCGCTGAACGGTTGTGCCGGCTGGAAGGCTTCGACCCGGCTGTGGATAACCGTGAGGTTGTCCAGCTTGAGCTCCATTTTCACCTGGGTCAGGAAGCGGGTCTTCTTGCCATTGGCGTCCAGCACCGTCACGCGCTTGTGCGGATGCAGGATAGCCAACGGGATACCGGGCATGCCACCGCCACTGCCGACATCCAGCCAGTTGTCACGCTCGCTGTGGATAAACGGCATGACACTGAGGCTGTCGAGCAGGTGGCGCGACACCATCTCGTCAGGGTCGCGCACGGCGGTGAGGTTGTAGGCTTTGTTCCATTTGATCAACAGGGCCAGATAGCCGAGCAGCTTTTCGTGATGCTCGGCGCTCAGCTCGACACCGAGCTGGCGCGCACCTGTGGACAACTCTTCAGCGTGTTGCGGGGTGACCAGGGAACTCAAGCGCTTTGCTCCAATTCGCGGCCAGCGCCGCGTTTTTTCAAGTGAATCAGCAACAGGGAAATCGCCGCCGGGGTCACGCCCGGGATGCGCGAAGCCTGACCCAGGGTTTCCGGACGGGTCTGGCCCAGCTTGCCCTGGATTTCCTTGGACAGGCCGGAAATCGTCGAGTAATCGATATCCACAGGCAGACGGGTGTCTTCGCTGGCACGCAGGCGGGCGATTTCATCCTGCTGGCGGTCGATGTAACCGGCGTACTTGGTGCGGATCTCGACCTGCTCGGCGACCTGTGGATCAATCGCTTCACCACCGGTTGCCTCGATCAGCCCGGCGTAGTCGATTTCCGGACGTGCCAGCAGGTTGAGCAGGCTGTACTCGTGGCTGAGCGGGGTGCCGAACTTATCCACAATGGCCTGGCCTTGCTCGGTGTTCGGGCGTACCCAGGTCGACTTCAGGCGCTGTTCCTCGCGCTCGATGCCGTCGCGCTTGGCGCAGAAAGCGGCCCAGCGCTGGTCGTCGACCAGGCCGAGTTCGCGGCCCTTTTCGGTCAGGCGCAGGTCGGCGTTGTCTTCGCGCAGGATCAGGCGGTACTCGGCACGCGAAGTGAACATGCGGTACGGCTCCTGGGTACCCAGGGTAATCAGGTCGTCGACCAGTACGCCGATGTACGCCTCGTCGCGGCGCGGGCACCAGCTGTCACGGCCCTGCGCCCGCAGGGCAGCGTTGGTCCCGGCCAGCAAGCCCTGGGCGCCGGCTTCTTCGTAACCGGTGGTGCCGTTGATCTGGCCGGCGAAGAACAGGCCACCGATGACTTTGGTTTCGAGGCTGTACTTGAGGTCGCGCGGGTCGAAATAGTCGTATTCGATGGCATAGCCCGGGCGCACGATGTGGGCGTTTTCCATGCCGCGGATCGAACGCACCAGTTCCAGCTGCACGTCGAACGGCAGCGAAGTGGAAATACCGTTGGGGTACAGCTCATGGGTGGTCAGGCCTTCCGGCTCGATGAACACCTGGTGGCTTTCCTTGTCGGCGAAGCGGTGGATCTTGTCTTCGATCGACGGGCAGTAGCGCGGGCCGACACCTTCGATCACACCCGAGTACATCGGCGAACGGTCGAGGTTCGAGGCAATGATCTCGTGGGTGCGCGCGTTGGTGTGGGTAATCCAGCAGCTTACCTGGCGCGGGTGCATCTGCGCATTGCCCATGAACGACATGACCGGGATAGGCGTATCACCTGGCTGCTCGGTCATCACCGAGAAGTCCACCGAACGGCCGTCGATGCGTGGCGGGGTACCGGTTTTCAGGCGGCCGACGCGCAGCGGCAGTTCACGCATGCGGTGGGCCAGGGCGATCGAAGGTGGATCACCGGCGCGACCACCGGAATGGTTTTGCAGACCAATGTGGATAAGCCCGCCGAGGAAGGTACCGGTGGTCAGAACCACCGATTCGGCGAAGAAACGCAGGCCCATCTGGGTTACCACGCCTTTGACCTGGTCCTGCTCGACGATCAGGTCGTCGCAGGACTGCTGGAATATCCACAGGTTCGGCTGGTTTTCCAGGATTTCACGGACCACGGCCTTGTAGATGGCGCGGTCGGCCTGTGCACGGGTGGCGCGTACGGCCGGGCCCTTGCGGTTGTTCAGAACGCGGAACTGGATGCCGCTCTTGTCGGTAGCCAGCGCCATGGCGCCGCCGAGGGCATCGATCTCTTTGACCAGATGGCTTTTGCCAATACCGCCGATGGCGGGGTTGCAGCTCATGTGACCGAGGGTTTCCACGTTATGGGTCAGCAGCAGGGTTTTCACACCCATGCGTGCAGACGCAAGCGCAGCCTCGGTACCGGCATGGCCGCCGCCGATGACGATCACTTCAAAACGGGAAGGGAAATCCACCACGCACCTCGTGCCTGTTTTTGCGAATAGAGAAGGTAAGCGGACAAGTATAGGGACTTCAGCCCCTTTAAAGAAACCGTCTGAGCAAAATTTGACCAGTCTGTGGATGAATGGCAGACAACAGAAATCAAAGAGGAAAAATTTAAAAAAGCTTTGTTTTTATGTTTATTCTTATGCACATGCCTGTCTGTGGATAAGGTTATGCAGCCCTTTATCCATGCTGCATAGAGAAAAATTAAACCCTGTGGCTGGAGTGCCATGAGGGCTATGGATAACATGATTTAGCCTGTGGATTAAATGGCTGTTTACCCACAAGCGGGTTTGTCCTCAGCAAAAAAGCCTGCTTATCAACGGAGCTCAATGCGAGTTTTCCACAGGGCTCCTGAGAGCAGATTGGTGTAGGCGAATGAAAAAAATGTGAACCTGCACCGGCCTCTTCGCGGGTGAACCCGCTCCCACAGGGTTCTGCACAGCCTTCAGGTACGGCGCGATTTCCGTAGGAGCTGTGAAATTTGAGGCAAAAAAAAGCCGCTCCCGAAGGAGCGGCGCTTGGCCTTGCCTGGCTGTGGATTACTTGCCGATGCAGAAGCTGGAGAAAATCCGCCCCAGCAGGTCATCCGAGCTGAATGCCCCGGTAATCTCCCCCAGGGCCTGCTGCGCCTGGCGCAGGTCTTCCGCCAACAGTTCACCCGCACCAGCCAGGGTCAGTTGTGCACGGCCGTGCTCCAGGTGCTCGCTGGCCTGGCGCAGGGCATCCAGATGGCGCCGGCGGGCGCTGAAACCACTCTCAGCGGTCTGTTCATAACCCATGCAGGCCTTCAGGTGGTCGCGCAGCAGCTGCAGCCCTGCGTCATCCCCTTTGGCGCTGAGAGTGATCGTCACATGGCCGTCATCACACTGTTCCAGCGCGACCCGCTCACCACTCAAGTCGGCCTTGTTGCGAATCAGCGTGACCTTGCCCGGGTCCGGCCGCTGGTCGAGAAATTCCGGCCACAGGGCAAACGGGTCGCTGGCCTCGGGCGCGGTGGAGTCCACCACCAACAGCACGCGGTCTGCCTCGCCAATGGCCTTCAGCGCGCGTTCCACGCCGATCTTTTCCACATGGTCATCGGTATCGCGCAGGCCGGCAGTATCGACCACGTGCAGCGGCATGCCGTCGATGTGGATATGTTCGCGCAGGATGTCCCGGGTGGTACCGGCAATATCGGTGACGATGGCTGCTTCCCGCCCGGCCAGCTGGTTCAGCAGGCTCGACTTGCCTGCATTCGGCCGGCCGGCGATGACCACGGTCATGCCATCACGCAGCAAGGCCCCCTGCCCGGCTTCACGCTGTACTCTGGACAAATCTCCCCGCACTGTATCGAGCATCGCCAGCACGTGGCCATCGGCGAGGAAGTCGATTTCTTCCTCAGGGAAGTCGATCGCCGCCTCGACGTAGATGCGCAGCGCAATCAACGCCTCGGTCAGGAAATGCACGCGCTTGGAGAACTCCCCCTGTAGCGAACGCAGGGCATTGCGCGCGGCCTGGCTGGAACTGGCCTCGATCAGGTCGGCAATGGCTTCGGCCTGGGCCAGGTCGAGCTTGTCGTTGAGGAACGCACGCTCGCTGAACTCCCCCGGGCGGGCCAGCCGGCAACCCACTTGTACACAGCGCTGCAGCAGCATATCCAGCACCACCGGGCCACCGTGGCCCTGCAGTTCCAGCACGTCCTCGCCGGTGAACGAGTTCGGCCCGGGGAAGAACAGCGCAATCCCTTCGTCCAGCACCAGCCCTTCCTCGTCGCGGAACGGGCCGTAATGGGCGTGGCGCGGGGTAAGCGTACGGCCGGTGATCAACTGGCCGGCCTGGGCAGCCAGAGGGCCGGACAACCTGACAATACCCACACCGCCGCGGCCCTGGGCAGTGGCGATGGCGGCGATGGTTTCACGCACAGTGTTCATGCTCGAAAGCCTCTACGACAAAAACGACAGATAGCAAAAACGCCCCACTAGGGGGCGTTTTTATTCACAGGCTAGCGTAGCAGCCTGTCAAGCAGCAGCTTTTTTGCTGGCTGCTTCGATGCTGCGGGTGATGTACCACTGCTGTGCAATCGACAGGCAGTTGTTCACAACCCAGTACAGCACCAGACCAGCCGGGAACCACAGGAAGAAGAAGGTGAAGATGATCGGCATCATTTTCATCACCTTGGCCTGCATCGGATCTGGCGGCGTCGGGTTCAGGCGTTGCTGGATGAACATGGTGGCGCCCATGATGATCGGCAGGATGAAGAACGGATCCTTGATCGACAGGTCGGTAATCCACAGCATCCATGGGGCCTGGCGCATTTCCACGCTTTCCAGCAGTACCCAGTACAGGGCCAGGAACACCGGCATCTGCACCAGGATCGGCAGGCAGCCGCCCAGCGGGTTGATCTTCTCTTTCTTGTACAGCTCCATCATCGCCTGGGACATCTTCTGGCGATCGTCACCGAAGCGTTCCTTCAGTGCAGCGAGCTTCGGCGCAACGGCACGCATGCGCGCCATCGAACGGTAGCTGGCAGCCGACAGCGGGAAGAACAGGCCTTTGATCAGCATGGTCAGCACGATGATCGACCAGCCCCAGTTACCCAGCAGGCTGTGGATATGTTGCAGCAGCCAGAAGATCGGCTGGGCGATGAACCACAGGAAGCCGTAGTCGACGGTCAGTTCCAGGCCTGGGGACAACTCTTTCAGCTTGGACTGGATTTTCGGGCCGGCGTACAGCATGGCACTGGTTTCGACCTTGCCGCCAGCAGGCACGCTGATGGCCGGGCCGGTGTAGCCGATGATGTAGTTGCCCTGGCTGTCCTTGCGGGTCTGAACAACATTGTTGTCCGACTTGGCCGGAATCCAGGCGGTCACGAAGTAGTGCTGCAACCAGGCAACCCAGCCGCCGGACACATTTTCTTTCAAACTACCTTTGTCGATGTCCTTCATCGAGACCTTTTTGTAAGGCTCGGAAGCTGTCCACAGGGCGGCGCCCAGGTAGGTAGCGGTGCCGGTGGCGGTGCTCGACGACGGATCGGAGCTGGCGTCACGCTTGAGCTGGGCAAACATGTTGCCGCTCCAGGCCTGGCCGCTCTGGTTGTCGATCAGGTAGCTGACGGTCAGGTCGTACTCGCCGCGCTTGAAGCTGAAGCGCTTGATGTAGTTGACGCCGTTATCGCTGAACTTCAGGTCGACCACCAGTTGCTGCTGGCCATCGGCCAACTGGTAAGCCTTCTTGTCGGCAGCGTACAGCGGGCGACCGGCAGGACGGGCATCCGGACCGTTGGTGCCGGTCAGGCCGCTTTGTGCCAGGTAGACACGTTCGCCACCGTTGTCGAACAGCTGGAACGGAATGTCCGGATGATCCTGGCGACGTGGGTACTGCGGCAGGTTCAGCTGGACGATGTCACCACCGACCGGATCGATAGCCAGTTCCAGAACATCGGTCTTGACCCGGATCAGGTCCTTGCTGACCGCGACCGGCGCCAGTTCGGCTGCGCTGGTTTCGGCGTTGGCACTTGGTACATCGGCGCTGGCGCCGGCATTACCGGCCGGTACGCCGTCCGGCAAGCCCGGGGCAACAGTGCTGGCAGCAGTATTCTGAGTCGGCAGGGCAGCCTGGCCGTAGTCCTGGTTCCACTTGAGGACCATGACGTAGGACACGATTGCCAGGGCGACGATCAGGATCGTGCGTTTAATATCCATGATTACTCGGCTATCGAAGAAGTTCGGGAGGAAGGAGCGGGAGGAACGGGATCGAAACCGCCGTCGTTCCACGGATGACAACGCCCCAGGCGACGAACGGCTAGCCACCCACCACGCCAGAGGCCGTGGTTTTCGATGGCTTCATAAGCGTAACAGGAGCAACTGGGGAAGAAACGACAGTGATTGGCCATCAGAGGACTAATGGCATAACGGTAAAACTGGATCGGAACGAGCGCCAGTTTACGCATCTTGACTGTCTACCCCTGCGGAATTGGCAGTCGCTGCTGGAGCGGGCCGGCTGCGCGCCAGGCGTTTCCAGAGTTTGCCAAAGTGTTGGTGCAATTCCGGGTTTTCTATCTCACCCAATCCCTTGCGCGCGACGATCACGATGTCCAACCCGGCAAGCAATTGCTGGTTCAGACGAAAGGAATCGCGCATCAAGCGCTTGAGGCGGTTGCGTTGAACGGCGAGCTTGACGCTCTTCTTGCCGATCACCAGGCCAAGGCGTGGGTGATCGAGGCCGTTCTCGCGAGCAAGGATCAGCAGGTTTTTCCCTGGAACCTTGCCGGTTGGGGAGTCGAAGACCGCTTTGAAATGTCGGGGTGTAAGCAGTCGCTTTTCCCGACTGAAGTCCTGACTCACCACCTGTGCCGAAAAATCAAATGGCCAGACGCTTACGGCCTTTGGCACGACGACGCGACAGAACAGCGCGGCCGTTCTTGGTAGCCATACGGGCACGGAAGCCGTGGGTGCGCGCGCGCTTGATGGTGCTTGGTTGGAAAGTACGTTTCATGGCGTATTACCTGGTTTGTCGACGACGGGCCGGGATGGCCCCCTTTTTAAGAGACCGGCGATTCTAGAGAAAGCAAGCCCGTAGGTCAATTTCCAACCAGTCTTTCCATATAGAGCACGTGATGGACGGTGCGTGCTTGTCCATCACCACGGGGTGCTTGATCGGACACACGAATTGGGGACAACATGAAAAAAAAGAAGAGACATATAAAAAGCTTTTCTGAAGAATCTATAAATCTTAAGTGGATAACCTTCTGTGGATAACCTTCTTGAGGCCATAAAATACGCGCTGTACAGAGTTTTACAACTGTGTTCTCAACCGGTGCTGCGCTTGTTTCCTTCATGGTCAAAAGCTGTGGATGAAAACGACGCTTATCCACAGTTGAGTTATCAACAGGGCTGACCCCAGGGTTGTGCATAGCGCTCATGGGCGCTTATCCACAGGGCTTATTCACAGCGCCGCGAAGCCGTTTCGGTCGATAAATGGCTGTTTTGTCATGGTTCCTAGCGTGTCCACATGTGGATAACTGAACGCTCGACCGGTACAATGGCGGTTTGTTTTTGCCTCATCCGGCTTTCAAACTCAGGGGATATCCGTGTCAGTGGAACTTTGGCAGCAGTGCGTGGAGCTTCTGCGCGATGAACTGCCTGCCCAGCAATTCAACACCTGGATCCGTCCGCTACAGGTCGAAGCCGAAGGCGACGAGTTGCGCGTCTATGCGCCTAACCGTTTCGTTCTCGATTGGGTCAATGAAAAGTACCTGGGTCGCTTGCTCGAGCTGTTGGGCGAAAACGGCAGCGGTATTGCGCCTGCCCTTTCCTTGTTGATCGGCAGCCGCCGCAGCTCGGCACCACGTGCGGCGCCCAACGCACCTGTGAGTGCCGCCGTGGCCGCTTCGCTGGCGCACACCCAGGCGCAGAGCCAGACACAGAAGGCAGTGCCGGCAGTGGTCGAACCGGTAGCCGTGGCAGCGGCCGAGCCTGTGCTGGTCGATGAACTGGCCGAGCCATCTTCGCGTGACAGCTTCGATGCCATGGCCGAGCCGGCTCCGGCGACGGCCGGCAGTGCCCGGACAGAACAGCGCACCGTGCAAGTTGAAGGCGCGCTCAAGCACACCAGCTACCTGAACCGCACCTTCACCTTCGACACCTTCGTCGAAGGTAAGTCGAACCAGCTGGCGCGCGCGGCTGCCTGGCAGGTGGCCGACAACCCCAAGCATGGCTACAACCCGCTCTTCCTTTATGGTGGTGTGGGCCTGGGTAAAACCCACCTCATGCATGCTGTGGGTAACCACCTGCTGAAGAAGAACCCGAACGCCAAGGTCGTGTACCTGCATTCGGAGCGCTTCGTCGCGGACATGGTCAAGGCGCTGCAGCTCAACGCCATCAACGAATTCAAGCGCTTCTACCGTTCTGTGGATGCGTTGCTGATCGACGATATCCAGTTCTTCGCCCGTAAAGAGCGCTCGCAGGAAGAGTTTTTCCACACCTTCAACGCCTTGCTCGAGGGCGGCCAGCAGGTAATCCTTACCTCTGACCGCTACCCCAAGGAGATCGAAGGCCTGGAAGAGCGCCTGAAGTCGCGCTTTGGTTGGGGCCTGACGGTGGCCGTCGAGCCACCAGAGCTGGAAACTCGCGTGGCGATCCTGATGAAGAAGGCCGACCAGGCCAAGGTCGAACTTCCGCATGACGCAGCCTTCTTCATTGCCCAGCGTATCCGTTCCAACGTCCGCGAACTGGAAGGTGCATTGAAGCGGGTGATCGCTCACTCGCACTTCATGGGCCGCGACATCACCATCGAGCTGATCCGTGAGTCGCTCAAGGACCTGCTGGCGTTGCAAGACAAGCTGGTCAGTGTGGATAACATTCAGCGTACCGTCGCCGAGTACTACAAGATCAAGATCTCCGATCTGTTGTCCAAGCGTCGTTCGCGTTCCGTGGCGCGTCCACGTCAGGTGGCCATGGCCCTGTCCAAGGAGCTGACCAACCACAGTCTGCCGGAAATCGGCGACATGTTCGGTGGTCGCGACCATACGACCGTGCTGCATGCCTGCCGCAAGATCAACGAACTTAAGGAATCCGACGCGGACATCCGCGAGGACTACAAGAACCTGCTGCGGACGCTGACGACCTGATGGCCGTCTGCGCAGCTAATTGAAGGCAAGGGACTAGACCATGCATTTCACCATTCAACGCGAAGCCCTGTTGAAACCCCTGCAACTGGTCGCCGGTGTCGTCGAGCGCCGTCAGACCTTGCCGGTCCTGTCCAACGTATTGCTGGTCGTGCAAGGCCAGCAACTGTCGTTGACTGGTACCGACCTGGAAGTCGAGCTGGTAGGCCGCGTGCAACTGGAAGAGCCGGCCGAGCCTGGCGAAATCACTGTCCCGGCGCGCAAGCTGATGGACATTTGCAAAAGCCTGCCGAACGATGCCCTGATCGATATCAAGGTTGACGAGCAGAAACTGTTGGTCAAGGCCGGTCGCAGCCGCTTTACCCTGTCGACCCTGCCAGCCAATGACTTCCCGACCGTGGAAGAAGGCCCGGGCTCGCTGACCTGCAACCTGGAACAGAGCAAGCTGCGCCGCCTGATCGAGCGCACCAGTTTCGCCATGGCCCAGCAGGATGTGCGCTACTACCTCAACGGTATGCTGCTGGAGGTTTCCCGCAACACCCTGCGTGCTGTGTCCACCGACGGCCACCGCCTGGCGCTGTGCTCCATGAGCGCGCCCATCGAGCAGGATGATCGCCATCAGGTCATCGTGCCACGCAAAGGTATCCTCGAACTGGCGCGCCTGCTGACCGACCCGGAAGGCATGGTGAGCATCGTCCTGGGCCAGCACCACATCCGCGCCACCACCGGTGAGTTCACCTTCACCTCCAAGCTGGTGGACGGCAAGTTCCCGGACTACGAGCGTGTACTGCCCAAGGGTGGTGACAAGCTGGTGGTCGGCGACCGCCAGGCGCTGCGTGAAGCCTTCAGCCGTACTGCGATTCTTTCCAATGAAAAGTACCGCGGTATCCGCCTGCAACTGGCTGCTGGCCAACTGAAGATCCAGGCCAACAACCCCGAGCAGGAAGAAGCTGAAGAAGAAATCAGCGTGGACTACGAAGGTAGCTCGCTGGAAATCGGCTTCAACGTCAGCTACCTGCTGGACGTGCTGGGCGTGATGACTACCGAGCAAGTTCGTCTGATCCTGTCCGACTCCAACAGCAGTGCCCTGCTGCAGGAAGCCGGCAATGACGATTCTTCCTACGTTGTCATGCCGATGCGCCTGTAACCGTAGCAGGCGAAATGTCCCTTCGACGTATCATTGTCACCGCGGTGCGCAACTTGCACCCGGTGACACTCTCACCCTCCCCCCGCATCAACATCCTTTACGGCGCCAACGGCAGCGGCAAGACCAGCGTGCTTGAAGCCGTGCACTTGCTCGGGCTGGCGCGCTCATTCCGCAGCACCCGCCTGAACCCGGTTATCCAGTACGAACAGCCTGTCTGTACCGTGTTCGGCGAAGTGCAATTAGCCGAGGGTGGCAGCAGCAACCTGGGTGTATCCCGGGAGCGGCAAGGGGAGTTCACTATTCGCATCGATGGGCAGAACGCGCGCAGCGCGGCGCAGCTGGCTGAGTTGCTACCGCTCCAGCTCATCAACCCAGACAGTTTCCGCCTGTTGGAAGGTGCTCCGAAAATACGCCGCCAGTTCCTGGATTGGGGAGTGTTCCACGTGGAACCTCGTTTCCTGCCTGCCTGGCAACGGCTGCAGAAGGCACTGCGGCAGCGGAACTCATGGTTGCGGCATGGTACACTTGACCCAGCTTCGCAAGCCGCCTGGGACCGGGAATTGTGCCTGGCCAGCGCGGAAATAGATGAATACCGTCGCAACTACATCAAGGCCTTGAAGCCCGTCTTCGAGCGAACCCTGAGCGAACTGGTCGAGCTGGACGGGTTGACCCTGAGCTACTACCGAGGCTGGGACAAGGACCGGGAACTGCAAGAAGTACTCGCCTCCTCTCTCCTTCGCGATCAGCAGATGGGCCATACCCAGGCCGGTCCGCAGCGTGCTGATCTGCGTCTTCGTCTGGCTGCCAACAACGCAGCCGACATCCTGTCGCGTGGTCAGCAAAAGCTGGTGGTGTGTGCATTGCGCATTGCCCAAGGCCACCTCGTTAGTCAGGCTCGCCGCGGTCACTGTATTTATCTCGTGGATGACTTGCCGTCCGAGCTGGACGACCAGCATCGCCGCGCGCTGTGTCGCTTGCTTGAAGAATTACGCTGCCAGGTGTTCATCACCTGTGTAGATCACGAATTACTGAGGGAAGGCTGGCAGACGGAAACGCCAGTTGCTTTGTTCCACGTGGAACAAGGCCGTATCACCCAGACCCACGACCATCGGGAGTGAATGCATGAGCGAAAATCAAACGTACGACTCCTCCAGCATCAAGGTGCTGAAAGGTTTGGATGCCGTGCGCAAGCGCCCCGGCATGTACATTGGCGACACCGATGATGGCAGCGGCCTGCACCACATGGTCTTCGAGGTGGTCGACAACTCGATCGACGAAGCCCTCGCCGGTCACTGCGATGACATCACCGTCATCATCCACCCGGACGAATCCATCAGTGTGCGCGACAACGGTCGCGGCATTCCGGTCGACGTGCATAAAGAAGAAGGCGTTTCGGCAGCCGAGGTCATCATGACCGTGCTGCACGCTGGCGGTAAGTTCGACGACAACTCCTACAAGGTATCCGGTGGTCTGCACGGCGTAGGTGTTTCTGTTGTGAACGCCCTGTCCGAGAAACTGGTACTGACCGTTCGCCGTAGCGGCAAGATCTGGGAACAGACCTATGTTCACGGTGTTCCACAGGCGCCGATGGCGGTTGTCGGTGACAGCGAAAGCACTGGTACCCACATCCACTTCAAGCCATCGGCTGAAACCTTCAAGAACATCCACTTCAGCTGGGACATCCTGGCCAAGCGTATCCGCGAGCTGTCGTTCCTCAACTCGGGCGTTGGCATCCTGCTGAAGGATGAGCGCAGTGGTAAAGAAGAATTCTTCAAGTACGAAGGCGGCCTGCGTGCATTCGTCGAATACCTGAACACCAACAAGACCCCGGTCAACTCCCAGGTATTCCACTTCAACGTCCAGCGTGACGATGGCGTGGGTGTTGAAGTCGCCCTACAGTGGAACGACAGCTTCAACGAAAACCTGCTGTGCTTCACCAACAACATTCCGCAGCGCGACGGCGGTACTCACCTGGTGGGCTTCCGTTCCTCGCTGACCCGTAGCCTGAACAGCTACATCGAACAGGAAGGCCTGGCCAAGAAAAACAAGGTCGCGACTACTGGCGACGACGCCCGTGAAGGCCTGACCGCGATCATCTCGGTGAAGGTACCGGACCCTAAGTTCAGCTCGCAGACCAAAGACAAGCTGGTCTCCTCGGAGGTGAAAACCGCCGTGGAACAGGAGATGAACAAGTACTTCGCCGACTTCCTGCTGGAAAACCCGAACGAGGCCAAGGCCGTCGTTGGCAAGATGATCGACGCGGCACGTGCCCGTGAAGCGGCACGTAAAGCTCGTGAGATGACTCGCCGCAAAGGTGCGCTGGATATCGCCGGCTTGCCAGGCAAACTGGCGGACTGCCAGGAAAAGGACCCTGCCCTTTCCGAACTGTACCTGGTGGAGGGTGACTCCGCGGGTGGCTCGGCGAAGCAAGGCCGCAACCGTCGTACTCAGGCGATCCTGCCGTTGAAGGGTAAAATCCTCAACGTCGAGAAAGCGCGCTTCGACAAGATGATCTCGTCCCAGGAAGTGGGCACGCTGATCACTGCGCTGGGCTGTGGTATCGGCCGCGAAGAGTACAACATTGACAAGCTGCGTTATCACAACATCATCATCATGACCGATGCTGACGTTGACGGTTCGCACATCCGTACACTGCTGCTGACCTTCTTCTTCCGTCAGCTGCCGGAACTGGTCGAGCGTGGCTACATCTACATTGCCCAGCCACCGCTGTACAAGGTGAAGAAAGGCAAGCAGGAGCAGTACATCAAGGACGACGAGGCCATGGAAGAGTACATGACCCAGTCGGCCCTGGAAGATGCCAGCCTGCACCTGGACGAGTCGGCGCCAGCGGTTTCCGGTGTACAGCTGGAAGCACTGGTGAATGAATTCCGTAGCGTCATGAAGACCCTCAAGCGCCTGTCGCGCTTGTACCCGGAAGAGCTGACCGAGCACTTCATCTACCTGCCGGAGGTGAGCCTGGAGCAGCTGGGTGACCACGCTGTGATGCAAGCCTGGTTGGCCCAGTTCCAGGAGCGTCTGAACAACAGCCAGAAGTCCGGCCTGGTTTACAAAGCCAGCCTGCGCGAAGACAAAGAGCGCAACGTATGGTTGCCAGAAGTGGAAATTACCTCCCACGGCCTGGCCAGCTATGTCACCTTCAACCGGGACTTCTTCGGCAGCAATGACTACCGTACCGTAGTCAACATTGGTGCCAAGCTTTCCAGCTTGTTGGGCGAAGGTGCTTACGTGCAGCGCGGTGAGCGCCGCAAGGCAATCGTCGAGTTCAAGGAAGGCCTGGATTGGCTGATGAACGAGACCACCAAGCGACACACGATTCAGCGATACAAAGGGCTGGGTGAGATGAACCCGGACCAGCTGTGGGAAACCACCATGGACCCGACCGTTCGCCGTATGCTCAAGGTCACCATCGAGGATGCGATCGCTGCCGACCAGATCTTCAACACCCTGATGGGTGATGCAGTCGAGCCGCGTCGTGACTTCATTGAAAGCAACGCGTTGTCGGTGTCGAACCTGGACTTCTGATTCGCGTAGATCTACAGGCACTAAAAAGCCCGCGAAAGCGGGCTTTTTAGTGCCTGTAGAAATCAGTAACCGCTTAGGACGTTGACGATCACACCACTGGCAATAGCCACCAGCACATAGTCCCCGTTCACATACAACCAGCGGTGATCACGGGGTGGAGCATACAGGTGGCGTGCTTTCCAGTCGGTCACCCAGTAACGGTCGCCACGGTAATGCGGGTCAACCACATGACCGCGATGCCACTGTTGATGCGGAACCGGCATGCCCGGTTGTGGGCGGAAGTTCGGGTCGCGGTAGGCGGGACCGCGGCCATTGTCATGGCGGCCTTGGTGCTGTGGCTGACCATGGGGCGGGTTGCCTTGGTGTGCAGGGCCGCCATCATGCCGATCAGGTGGGCCCGGCTGCGCGAAGCTGGCCAAGGGGGCGCTGAGCATGAGCGCGGCGCAGATCACGGTTAGGGTCTTTTTCATTTGATGCGGTCCTCTGCATGTTAACGCCTGGCGGGAGCTGACAGGTTGCCAGGTTCGGTTAACTGATCAGACCACAATCCTTCCCGCTTAATGTCAGTGCAGAGGTAAAGGTCCGGTAAAGGTCCGTGAAGCGCCATCCCTATGGGAGCGGGTGTGGTGCTGTATTCAGGTCCTGTGACGTACCTGTGGGAGCCGGCTTGCCGGCGATAGGGCCGGCGCAGCCCACGCGTCAATTCAGGCCAAGTTCCTTCAACCGGCGATACAGCGTGCGCTCACTCAGGCCAAGGTGACGGGCCAGTTCACTGCGCGAGCCCTTGAACTGTTCCAGTGCCTGCGCCAGTTCACCCAGGTGATTGCGCCGGCCACCTGCCTTGATCGCCCCCGCCGGTCCGATATCCTCCGGCAAATGCTCCGGCCGGATCAGCCCGTCATCGGCAAACAGGCGTGCCCTTTCCAGAATGTTGCGCAGCTCGCGAATGTTGCCCGGGAATGGATGCAGGCCAAGCTGCTGCAAGGCATCGTCGCTCAGCCTGGGCGTCGGCTTGCCTGCCATGCGTTGCAACAGGCTCTGCGCTAGCAGGGGTAAATCTTCCACACGTTCGCGCAATGCCGGCAGGCGGATCGGGAAGCCGCTGATGCGGTAATACAGGTCTTCGCGGAAGGTACCATCCGCCACCATCTGCCGGAGGGGTTTGTGCGTCGCTGAAACAAGACGAAAATCCGAATGCACCGTGCGCAGGCTACCCACCGGGCGGAAGCTGCCGGACTCGATCAGGCGCAGCAGCTTCACCTGCATCGCCAGCGGTACTTCGCCAATTTCATCGAGGAACAGGGTGCCGCCATGCGCCGCTTCGGCGAGGCCGATCTTGCGCTGGTTGGCGCCAGTGAACGCGCCCTTCTCGTAGCCGAACAGCTCGCTCTCGAACAACGACTCGGTCAGGCCGGTACAGTCGACCACCACCAACGGGCCGTTGGCCCTTGGGCTGCCCATGTGCACCGCGCGGGCGAACAGTTCCTTGCCGGTACCCGACTCACCCTGCAGCAACACCGGGATCTGCGCCGGCGCCGCACGCTGCAGGCTGGCCAGGGCCGCCTTGAACGCTGGCGCCCGGCCGACCAGCCCTTGCTCCTGGGGCTGCGCCGATGCGAGGGTGATGCTGGTCAGGCGTTCGACAAAGGCCACCACCCTGCCCTGTTCATCCAGGATCGGCCGCAGCTCGACATCCACATGCTCGGGGCCGCGTGGCGTGTGATGAATGTGCAGCACCCGCTCCGGTACCTTGCTGTGCCATGCCTTGCGCATCGGGCAATGCTCGCCGGCCTGGTCGCAAGGTACGGCATAGTGGTGCGAGACCTTGTGGCATTTTTCGCCCAGCGGCGCCTGCTCATGGCGACCGAACTGGCGGCGATAGGCAGCGTTGGCGGCCAGGATGTTGTAGTCGGTATCCAGCACGATGGTTGGCAGGGCATCGTGCTCAAGGTAGGAAACCAGGGCTAGGATGAGGGGATGGGCTTCAGGCATGACGGCACCGATTGGATGACCGGCGCAGGGTAACAAGGACTGCCAAACACTGCCATTGGCTGACAGTCGACTGCCAGCCGCGCTGCCACTGTCATCGGCAACTGTCAGCAACGGGCCGGTTTCATTGGCCCGCTCGCGAGAAAATGCCTGGCATGCATCTTGATAAACCTCCTGGCACTGCCTGCGCCTGTACAAGGCCGGGTGGATAAATTGGAGAACGTGATGATCATCGGCAACAACCTGCACGTGGACGCCTTTTACGACCAGGCGACCTCGACCATCAGCTACCTGGTCATGGACCTTGAAACCCGCCAGTGCGCATTGATTGACAGTGTGCTGGATTACGACCCCAAGTCCGGGCGCACCTGCACTGCCTCGGCCGACCGCCTGATCCAGCGAGTGGCCGAGCTTGAAGCCAGCGTGCAGTGGGTGCTGGAAACCCATGTGCATGCCGACCACCTTTCGGCAGCGGCTTATTTGAAGGAAAAGCTCGGCGGCCATACCGCCATCGGCGCCCACATCACCCAGGTACAGAAAGTGTTCGGCGCCTTGTTCAATGCCGAGCCTGGCTTCGCCCGCGATGGCAGCCAGTTCGATGTGCTGTTCGAAGACGAGGAAGGTTTCCGCATTGGCAACCTGCATGCCCGCGCGCTGCACACCCCAGGGCACACGCCTGCGTGCATGAGCTTCATGATCGAGGACGCCGGCGAGACCGCGGTGTTCGTCGGCGACACCTTGTTCATGCCCGATTACGGTACTGCTCGCTGTGACTTCCCGGGGGCCGATGCTCGCACCCTGTACCGCTCGATCCGTCGCTTGCTGGCCTTCCCCGACCAGACCCGGCTGTTCATGTGCCACGACTACCTGCCAGGTGGCCGCGACATGCAGTACGTCACCACCGTGGCCGAGCAGCGCGCCAGCAATATTCATATCCATCAGGGTGTCGATGAGGACAGCTTCGTCGCCATGCGTGAAGCCCGCGACAAGACTCTCGACATGCCCGTGCTGATCCTGCCTTCGGTGCAGGTGAACATGCGCAGCGGCCAGTTCCCCGCGCCGGAAGAGAACGGTGTGAGCTACCTGAAGATTCCGCTGAACAAGCTGTGACCGCCCTGCCCCATAACCAGATTTCCAGGATTTACCGCCATGTCTGCCTTGTTGTCCCCTGCCAATACCGACCACCACAAAGTGGTCATCGTCGGTGCCGGTGCCGCCGGCATCGCCACTGCTTCCAGCCTGATCAGCCGTGACCCGTCGCTGGATGTGACCTTGATCGACCCCGCCGAGGTGCACTACTACCAGCCTGGTTGGACCATGGTCGGTGCCGGCGTGTTCAAGGCACCCAGCACTGCTCGTACCATGGCCTCGATCATCCCGCGGGGTGTGCGCTGGATAAAGGCACGGGTGCAGGGGTTCGACCCGCTGGGCCAACTGGTCCTCCTCGAAGGCGGCCGCGCCATCAGTTATGAACAGCTGGTGGTCTGCCCTGGCCTCAAGCTGGATTGGGCGGCCATTGATGGCCTCAGCGAGACCTTGGGCCGCAACGGCGTCACCTCCAACTACCGCTACGACCTGGCGCCCTATACCTGGGAGCTGGTGCAGAAGCTCAAGCAAGGTCGCGCCCTGTTCTGCCAGCCACCCATGCCGATCAAGTGCGCGGGCGCGCCGCAGAAGGCGCTGTACCTGTCTTGCGACCACTGGCTGCGGCACGGTCACCTGGGGGCCGTAAAAGCCAGCTTCTTCAATGCCGGCGCGGTGTTGTTCGGTGTGGCGGACTACGTGCCCGCCTTGATGAAGTACATCGAGAAGTACGCTGTGGACCTCAATTTTTCCCACCGCCTGGTAGCCGTGGATGGCCCGAACAAGCGCGCCACCTTCGCGCGTACCTTGGCCGATGGCAGCAGCGAAACCCGTATCGAGGCGTTCGACATGCTGCACGTGGTACCGCCGCAGGTGGCACCGGACTTCATTCGTGAAAGCCCATTGGCCGACAGCGCCGGCTGGGTCGATGTCGATCCGCACACCCTGCGCCATCGCCACTTCACCAATGTCCATGCCTTGGGGGACGTGGCCAACACCAGCAATGCCAAGACCGCCGCCGCTGCCCGCAAGCAGGCGCCGGTCGTGGCCAACAATGTGCTGGTGGCCCTGGGCAGGCTACCCACCCTGGCCCGATACGATGGCTATGGCTCGTGCCCGCTCACCGTCGAGCGCGGCAAGATCGTCCTGGCCGAATTCACCTATGGCGGCAAGCTGGCACCGAGCTTCCCCAGCTGGTTGCTGGATGGCCGTAAACCGACGCGTCTGGCCTGGTTGCTCAAGGCACAGGCGCTGCCGCCCTTGTACTGGAAAGGCATGCTCAAGGGCCGCGAGTGGCTGGCGCGCCCGCAGTTGGTCGCCGAGGATGGGCAGTGATCGAACATCAATTATTAGGCGCGGGCCTGGGCGCGATCATCGGTGCCGTGCTGGCGTTGACCGGTGCCGGCGGTGGCATTCTCGCTGTCCCTTTGCTGGTGTTCGGCCTGGGCCTGTCGATGGTCGAGGCGGCACCGGTCGGCCTGCTGGCCGTAGGCATGGCAGCGGCGGTGGGGGCTGTGCTGGGCTTGCGTCAGGGGCTGGTGCGCTACCGGGCGGCGCTGTTCATCGCATTGATCGGTGTGGCAGCGGCGCCGTTCGGGCTGATGCTGGCGCACCGCCTGCCGAACACGCCACTGCAGTTGGTGTTCGCCGGGGTGCTGGTGTACGCCTGCGTGCGTATCTGGCGCAAGGCGGCCAAGGAACTGCGCGGCGCAGGCAATGACGCCCATCGCTACATCGAACCCTGTGTGTTGAACCCGCTGCAGGGCCGTTTGCGCTGGACCCTGCCCTGCGCGCGCGCCCTGGCCTTCACCGGCGCATTGTCCGGGCTGCTGTCCGGCTTGCTGGGCGTGGGTGGTGGTTTTGTCATCATCCCGGCCCTGAACCGCTACACCAACCTGCGCATGACCAGCATCGTCTCCACCTCGCTGGCGGTGATCGCCCTGGTGTCCACCGGCAGTGTGGTCAGCGCCAGCCTGGCAGGGGTGATGCACTGGCAGGTTGGCGCCCCGTTCGCCGGCGGCGCGGTGCTCGGCCTGCTGCTGGCGCGGCCATTGGCGGCCAGGCTGGCCGGGCCGCGCTTGCAGCAGATGTTTGCCGTGGCCGGTTGGGCTGCGGCCTTGCTGCTGGCCGGCAAGGCGCTACTGGGCTAACAGCTCGCCCTGTTCTGCCGCACACAGCGCCAGCAGGTAGTCCCACACTACCCGCAGGCGCACCGACTTGTGCAGTTCGCGGCGGGTGCAGATCCAGTAGCTACGCTGGATGGTTTCGCCAGGCAGCACGCGCACCAGCGTCGGGTCGTGGCGGGCCATGTAGTTGGGCAGTACGGCAATGCCCAGCCCGGCGCGGGCGGCGGTTTGCTGGGCGATTACGCTGGTGCTGCGAAACACCACGTTGGGGGCCCGGCAGAAGCTGTTGAGAAACAGCAGTTCCTGGCTGAACAGCAAGTCGTCGACGTAGCCGATCCAGCTGTGCCGGGCCAGGTCCTCGCGGTTGCGCAGCGGTGGCGCGCGGTCCAGGTAGGCCTGGCTGGCGTACAGGGCCAGGCGATAGTCGGTGAGCTTGCGGGTGATCAGCAGGTCGGCGTTGGGCCGTTCCAGGTGGATGCTGATCTCTGCCTCGCGGTTGAGGATGCTGACGAAGCGCGGCACCGCCACCAGCTCCACTTCCAGGCCGGGGTAGCGGTCGAACAGCGCATTCATGCGCGGAGTGAAGAACATGATGCCGATGCCTTCGGTCACCCCCAGGCGAATCTTGCCCAGCGGCGTGATGGCCTGGGTGATTTCTTCCTGCGCCAGCAGGGCGACGTTTTCCATGGCCTCGGCGTGCTTGAGCAGAGCCTGGCCCGAGGGGGTCAGTTCATAGCCCTGGGCATGCTGCACGAACAGCGCAGTACCCAGGCTTTGCTCGATGCTCTCGATGTGCCGGGCCACGGTGCTGTGGGTGGTGTTGAGGCGCTTGGCGGCGGTAAGCAAGCGGCCGCTGCGCTGCAACTCGAGGAAAAACCGCAGATCGTTCCAGTCGAACATGCTGATCCTTTTTGGCAGTTCGTTGCGGCCTCTTCGCGGGCACGCCCGCTCCCACAAGGTAACGCGATCCCTGTGGGAGCGGGCGTGCCCGCGAAGAGGGCGGTACAGGCTTACCCCTGTGCTAAAACGCACAGCGGCTGCGCGAAATCTCGTGTTTCCTCCACGAAATTACTCACTAAGATGGATCGGGACAAGAATAATAATCAGGCCCGAGGTTGCACATGCCATCAGCCGATTCTGTCTTCGACTACGTGGTCGTAGGGGCCGGTCCCGCCGGTTGCCTGCTGGCCAATCGTTTGTCCGCCGACCCTTCCTGCCGCGTGCTGCTGCTGGAAGCGGGTGGCCGTGACAACTATCCCTGGATCCATATCCCCGTCGGTTACCTCTATTGCATCGGCAACCCGCGCACCGACTGGTGCTTCAAGACCGAGGCGCAGCCTGGCCTGGGCGGTCGTGCGCTGGGCTATCCACGGGGCAAGGTGCTGGGTGGCTGCTCCTCGATCAACGGCATGATCTACATGCGCGGCCAGGCCGCCGACTATGACCGTTGGGCCGAGCAAGGCAACGACGGCTGGGCCTGGAAGGATGTCCTGCCACTGTTCAAGGCCAGCGAAAGCCACTTTGCCGGCGCCAGTGAGCACCACGGCGGTGAAGGCGAATGGCGGGTCGAGCGCCAGCGTTACAGTTGGCCGATCCTCGATGCCTTCCGCGATGCCGCCGAACAAAGTGGTATCGGCAAGGTCGATGACTTCAATACCGGCGACAACCAGGGTTGTGGATATTTCCAGGTCAACCAGCGCGGTGGTGTGCGCTGGAACGCCTCCAAGGCCTTCCTGAGGCCGATCAAGGACCGCCCCAACCTCACTGTGCTGACCAGCGTCCAGGTTGACCAGGTGCTGCTCAACAACACCCGAGCACGGGCGGTGAAGGCGTTCTGGCAAGGTGCCTGGCACGAGTTTGCGGCGCGTCGCGAGATCATCCTCTGTGCGGGTGCGGTGGGCTCACCCGGTATTCTGCAGCGCTCCGGCATCGGCCCACGGCAGTTGCTGGAAAGCCTGGGCATTGGCGTGCGTCACGACATGCCAGGCGTTGGCGGCAACCTGCAGGATCACCTGCAACTGCGCCTGATCTACCAGATCCGCAATACCCGCACCTTGAACCAGATGGCCAACAGCCTGTGGGGCAAGATGGGCATGGGCCTGCGCTACCTCTATGACCGCAGTGGCCCGCTGGCCATGGCGCCGAGCCAACTGGGCGCGTTCGTGCGTTCCAGCCCGGAGCAGGCCACCGCCAACCTGCAGTACCACGTGCAGCCGCTGTCACTTGAACGCTTCGGCGAGCCACTGCACAGGTTCCCGGCCTTTACTGCTTCGGTGTGCAACCTGCGCCCGGCCAGCCGCGGGCGTATCGATATCCGCAGCAGCGACATGAACAGCACGCCGCTGATCGACCCCAACTACCTCAGCGACCCCCAGGACCTGCGCGTCGCCGCCGATGCCATTCGCCTTACCCGGCGCATCGTCCAGGCCCCTGCCCTCGCTGCGTTCGACCCAAGGGAATACCTGCCGGGCCCAGCCCTGCAAACCGAGGAAGAGCTGTTCGAAGCCGCCGGCAAGATCGGCACCACCATCTTTCACCCGGTCGGCACCTGTCGCATGGGCAATGGCGAACTGGACGTTGTGGATAACCAGTTGCGCGTGCACGGCATCCCCGGCCTGCGCGTGGCTGACGCCTCGATCATGCCGCAGATCACCTCCGGCAATACCTGTTCACCCACCCTGATGATCGCCGAGAAGGCGGCGCAACTGATTCTCAAAGGAGCTGCTACCCAGACCTATCTGAACGAAGACGCGATACCGACGCCCTGACCCCGGGGTGCGTGCAGTACCGGCAGCTAGCGGTCAGAAGCTGCCGACAGTGGAACAACAAGAATAATCACTGTGGCCTGCGGGCCGAGGACAGCAACGATGTCGGATTACATCCAAGAGCAGGGTACGGCGGCCAGCAGCGCCAGCGGCCGTGAAGAACGCAAGATCATTTTCGCGTCATCCCTCGGGACAGTTTTCGAGTGGTATGACTTTTTTCTCTATGGTGCGTTGGCAGCGGTCATCAGCAAGCAGTTCTTCGCTGGCGTGAACGATACCACCGCCTTCATCTTCGCCCTCATGGCCTTTGCCGCCGGCTTTCTGGTGCGGCCGTTCGGCGCGCTGGTGTTCGGCCGCCTGGGCGACATGATCGGGCGCAAGTACACCTTCCTGGTCACCATCGTGTTGATGGGCCTGTCCACCTTCGCGGTGGGGCTGTTGCCCACCTACGCCAGCATTGGCATCGCAGCACCGATCATCCTGGTGGTCCTGCGCATGCTGCAGGGGCTGGCGCTGGGCGGTGAGTACGGCGGTGCGGCCACCTATGTGGCAGAGCATGCGCCGCCCGGCAAGCGCGGCTTCCACACGGGCTTCATTCAGTCCACCGCCACCCTCGGCCTGCTGCTGTCTCTGGTAGTGGTGCTGGGCAGCCGCTATATCAGTGGTGACCAGTTCGAAACCTGGGGCTGGCGCCTGCCGTTCCTGCTGTCGATCGTGCTGCTGGCGATTTCCACCTGGATCCGCATGAGCATGCACGAGTCGCCGGCCTTCGTGAAAATGAAGGCCCAAGGCAAGGTCAGCAAGTCGCCGATCCGTGAGTCGTTCACCTCCTGGCCGAACCTGAAAGTGGTGCTTACCGCCTTGTTCAGCATTAACGCCGGGCAAGCCGTGACCTTCTACACGGCGCAGTTCTACGTGCTGTTCTTCATGACCCAGATGCTGAAGATGGACCCGGCACAGGCCAATACCTTGCTGATCATCAGCGTGGTCATTGGTGCGCCGTTCTTCGTGTTCTTCGGCTGGTTGTCCGACCGTATTGGCCGCAAGCCGATCCTGATGCTCGGCCTGCTGCTGGCCACGTTGCTGTACTTCCCGCTGTTCAAGGCGCTGAGCCACTACGCCAACCCACAGATCGACGCGGCCAGCCGCCAGGCGCCGATCGTGGTCACTGCCGACCCACAAGGCTGTACCTTCCAGTTCGACCCGGTGGGCAAGGCGCGTTTCGACAGCCCGTGCGACAAGGTCAAGACTTTCCTGGTCAAGCAGGGCCTGCCCTATAGCTCGGTGGATGTGGCCGGTAGCGATGTGGTGGTGAACATCGGTGACAAGACCATCAACGGCTTCGACGAAGCGGCCATGCGTGCGGCGGTGGAACAGGCCGGCTACCCGGCCAAGGCCGACCCTGCTCAGGTCAACCAGGTGATGGTGGTGGTGCTGATCGTGGCGATGATCCTGATCGCGACGATGACCTATGGGCCGCTGGCGGCGGTAATGGTCGAGCTGTTCCCGACCCGTATCCGCTACACCTCGATGTCGCTGCCCTACCACATTGGCAACGGCTGGTTCGGTGGCTTCCTGCCAACGGTGTCGTTCGCGCTGGTGGTGTATACCGGGGATATCTTCTACGGGCTGTGGTACCCGGTGCTGGTGACCGGGGTCAGCCTGGTGGTGGGGATCTTCTGCCTGAAAGAAACCAAGGATGTGGATATCGACAAGATCTGACGCAGCTCAAGGCCTGCACCAAATGCTCAGGCGCTGAAGCGCTTGTTGTGGGAGCGGCCTTGTGTCGCGATTGGGCTGCCCAGCGGCCCCAGGATTTCAGCTGTGATGCATGAATTGCCGGGGCCGCCTTGCGGCCCTTTCGCGACGCAAGGCCGCTCCCACAGTCTTCTCCCACAGAGGGTGCAATCCTGCTACCGAGCCCATAAAAAAACCGGCTGTAAAAGCCGGTTTTCTTATGCCCCAAAAAAACTTATGC
Source organism: Pseudomonas sp. NPDC096925 (assembly GCF_044762545.1). Taxonomy (NCBI): domain Bacteria; kingdom Pseudomonadati; phylum Pseudomonadota; class Gammaproteobacteria; order Pseudomonadales; family Pseudomonadaceae; genus Pseudomonas; species Pseudomonas sp. NPDC096925. The sequence continues at coordinate 129,302 of NZ_JBIWEM010000009.1, forward strand.
ACGATTTTCAGAAAAATGTCATACACAGAAATAAACAGCTAATTCAAACACTTAGCTATCACTTCAGGCATTTAATCCAAAAACAGTTCACAAGTTATCCACAGATGGTCAGGCCATCTGCTCCTGGGGTTTTTCCTCTGCTGGCGGCAGCGAACCCATGGCCCGCTGGGTCGCTTCGTTCCACGCCGCGGCGCGGTCGTTGAGCTCGGCAATGGCCCGTGGCCCGGTGCCGTTGGCGTACATCGGCTTGCCAATCACCACCTCGATGGTGCCAGCGCGCTTGCCCCAACCGGTTTTCGGCCAGAACTTGCCGGCGTTGTGGGCAATCGGCAGCACTGGCAGCCCGGCATTCACCGCCAGCGCGGTACCGCCACGGGAGAACTTGCCCATGGTGCCGAACGGCACACGGGTCCCTTCCGGGAAGATCAGCACCCAGATCTTCTGCTTGAGCAACTCATCACCCTTGCTGGCTACCTGGCGCAGGGCTTCCTTGGGGTTGTCACGGTTGATCGCGATCGGCCGCAGCATGGCCATGGCCCAACCGAAGAACGGCACGTACAGCAACTCGCGCTTGAGCACCTGGCTCAGCGGCGAAAAGTACTGGGAAAGGAAGAAGGTTTCCCAGGTGCTCTGGTGGTTGGACAGGATCACGCAAGGCTCATCAGGCACGTTCTCGGCGCCAGTGACCTTGTAGTCGATACCCAGGATGGTGCGCACCAGGAACAACGCGCAACGGCACCAGTACACGTTGATGAACTTGTAGCGCTTGGGGAACGACAGGAACGGCGCGACGAAGAAGCTCAGCGAGCACCACAGCAGCGAACTGGTGCCCAGCAGCAGGTAAAAAAGAAAGATTCTGATCGCCTGCAGGATCGACATAGTGGCTTGTACCATTGCGGGGCATGCCCGCCTGAGAAAAATGCGCCCGAAGGCGCACTGTTTAAATTAGTTCTCTGGCGATAGCTGCCAGATCGTCGAAAATCAGTGTAGTTTCCGGGACGCCTTTTTCCAGGGTCCGCTCGCCCTTGCCGGTTTTCACCAGCACGGGTTGTGCACCGACGGCCAGGGCGGCCTCCAGGTCACCTTTGCTGTCGCCAACGAACCAGACGCCTTCCAGGCCGACCTGGTAATGCTCGGCGATCGCCCGCAGCATGCCAGGCTTGGGCTTGCGGCAATCGCAGCCTTCGTCCGGCCCGTGCGGGCAATACACGATGTGGCCCACCTCGCCACCCTGCTCGGCCACCAGCGCGCGCAGGCGCGCGTGCATGGCCTCGAGGGTTGCCAGCGCATAGTAGCCACGGGCAATGCCGGACTGGTTGGTGGCAACGGCCACCGTCCAGCCCGCCTTGCTCAACTGCGCGATCGCTTCGACCGAGCCAGGGATCGGCACCCACTCGTCCAGCGTCTTGATGTAGGCGTCGGAGTCGTGGTTGATGACTCCGTCACGGTCGAGAATCAGCAGTTTCAAGGCTTACCCCAGCAGCGAAATGTCGGCCACGCCCAGGAACAGGCCGCGCAGGCGGCTGAGCAGGGCATAACGGTTGGCGCGTACCTTGGCGTCCTCGGCGTTGACCATCACTGCCTCGAAGAAGGCGTCGACCGGGTCACGCAGGGCCGCCAGGCGGGCCAGCGATTCGCTGTACTGGCGTGCAGCTGCCATCGGTTGCACGGCCTGGTCGGCCTGCTGGATGGCCGAGTACAGGGAGAACTCGTTGGCATTGTCGAAGTACTTCGGCTCGACGTGATCGGCGATGGCGCCTTCGGCCTTGCTCAGCAGGTTCGACACGCGCTTGTTCACCGCCGCCAGGGCCTCGGCTTCCGGCAGCTTGCGGAAGGCTTGTACAGCCTGCACACGCTGGTCGAAGTCCAGGGCAGAACCTGGCTGCAGGGCACGTACCGACAGGTAGGTGGCCACGTCGATGCCTTCGTCTTCGTAGCGTGCACGCAGGCGGTCGAAAATGAACTCCAGTACCTGCTCGGCCAGGCCGGCGGCCTTGACCTTGGCGCCGAACTGCTTGACTGCGAACTCGACCGCGCCGGTCAGGTCCAGGTCCAGCTGCTTCTCGATCAGGATACGCAGCACGCCCAGGGCAGCACGGCGCAGGGCGTACGGGTCCTTGCTGCCGGTCGGCAGCATGCCGATGCCGAAGATGCCGACCAGGGTGTCGAGCTTGTCGGCGATGGCCACGGCAGCACCGGTGAGGGTCTGCGGCAGCTCGGCGCCAGCACCGCGCGGCATGTACTGCTCGTTCAGGGCCAGGGCCACGTCTTCCGGCTCACCGTCGTTGAGCGCGTAGTAGTAACCGGCAACACCCTGCATCTCAGGGAATTCGCCGACCATCTCGGTGGCCAGGTCGCACTTCGACAGCAGGCCGGCACGGCCGGCGCGCTGGGCGTCGCCGCCAATCAGCGGGGCGATGAAGGCGGCCAGCCGGGAAACGCGCTCGGCCTTGTCGTACACGGTGCCCAGCTGAGCCTGGAACACCACGTTCTTCAGGCGCTCGTTGAAGGTTTCCAGCGGCTGCTTCTTGTCCTGCTTGAAGAAGAACTCGGCATCGGTCAGGCGTGGGCGCACGACCTTCTCGTTGCCTTGCACGATCTGCTTCGGGTCACGGCTTTCGACGTTGGCCACGGTGATGAAGCGCGGCAGCAGCTTGCCTTCGCTGTCCAGCAGGCAGAAGTACTTCTGGTTGTCCTGCATGGTGGTGATCAGGGCTTCCTGCGGCACTTCGAGGAAACGCTCCTCGAACGAGCACACCAGCGGCACTGGCCACTCCACCAGAGCGGTCACTTCGTCCAGCAGCGCCGGTGGCACGATGGCTGTGCCTTCCTGCTGCATGGCCAGCTCGGCGGTACGCTTGCTGATCAGCTCGCGGCGCTCGGCGAAGTCGGCCAGCACGTACGCTTTGCGCAGGTCTTCGACGTAGTTGGCCGGGGTGGTGATGACCACGTTTTCCGGGTGGTGGAAGCGATGGCCACGGGATTCACGGCCGGCCTTCTGCGACAGGATGGTGCAGTCGACCACCTGGTCGCCCAGCAGCATCACCAGCCATTGGGTCGGGCGCACGAACTCTTCACGGCTGGCCGCCCAGCGCATGCGCTTGGGGATCGGCAGGTCGTTGAGCGAATCTTCGACGATGGTCGGCAGCAGGCCAGCGGTGGCCTTGCCCGGGATGTGCTGGGAGAAGCGCAGCTTGGGGCCGCTCTGGTCGATTTCCGACAGCTCCACACCGCATTTCTTGGCAAAGCCCAAGGCAGCCTGGGTCGGCTCGCCGTCTTTGAAAGCAGCCTGCAGGGGCGGGCCGTCGATGTTGATGCTGCGGTCAGGCTGCTGCACGTCCAGCTGGCGGATCAGCACGGCCAGGCGACGCGGCGCGGCGTATACCTGCTTGCCGGTGTAGTTCAGGCCAGCGGCCTGCAGGCCTTTCTCGATACCGGCCAGGAAAGCTTCGCCGAGGCTGGCGAGGGCCTTCGGCGGCAGCTCTTCGGTGCCCAGTTCTACCAGGAAATCTTGAGCACTCATTGTGCAGCCTCCAGCTTAGCCAACACTTCGTCACGCAGTTCAGGGGTAGCCATCGGGAAGCCCAGGCGTGCACGGGCTTGCAGATAGCTTTGCGCCACGTCCCGGGCCAGGGTACGTACACGCAGGATGTAGCGCTGGCGCTCGGTTACCGAGATGGCGCGGCGGGCGTCCAGCAGGTTGAAGGTGTGCGAGGCCTTCAGGACCATTTCATAAGTCGGCAGCGGCAGCTCAAGCTTGATCAGGCGGTTGGCTTCGCTTTCGTAGAAGTCGAACAGTTCGAACAGCTTCTCGACGTTGGCGTGTTCGAAGTTGTAGGTCGACTGCTCCACTTCGTTCTGGTGGAACACGTCACCGTAGGTGACCTTGCCGAACGGGCCGTCGGCCCACACCAGGTCGTACACCGAGTCGACGCCCTGGATGTACATGGCCAGGCGCTCGAGGCCGTAGGTGATTTCACCGGTGACCGGGTAGCACTCGATGCCGCCTACCTGCTGGAAGTAGGTGAACTGGGTGACTTCCATGCCGTTGAGCCAGATTTCCCAACCCAGGCCCCAGGCGCCGAGGGTCGGCGATTCCCAGTTGTCTTCGACGAAGCGAATGTCGTGGACCAGCGGGTCCAGGCCGATGGCTTTCAGCGAGCCGAGGTACAGCTCCTGGAAGTTGGCCGGGTTGGGCTTGAGTACCACCTGGAACTGGTAGTAGTGCTGCAGGCGGTTGGGGTTTTCGCCATACCGCCCGTCGGCAGGGCGACGGCTAGGCTGCACATAGGCGGCGTTCCAGGTTTCTGGACCCACGGCGCGCAGGAATGTAGCGGTGTGGAAAGTGCCGGCGCCTACTTCCATATCGTAGGGCTGAAGCACCACACAACCTTGCTCGGCCCAGTAGTTCTGCAGGGCGAGGATCAGGTCTTGGAAGGTACGCACGGCTGGCGTAGGCTGGCTCACGAAATTCACCTGTATCTGGGGATGCGGATGTAAAGAGCGGGAGTATAACCTGATTCGCCTCGCCCTCTACTCATTGGAGCCTTATGCCACGCTGCTTTTGGTGTACCGACGATCCGTTGTACCAGGCCTACCATGACCAGGAATGGGGAACGCCACAGCGTGACCCGGCGTTGCTGTTCGAGATGCTTTTGCTCGAAGGGTTCCAGGCGGGGCTGTCGTGGATCACCGTATTGCGCAAACGCGAGCGTTATCGCGAGGTGATGCACGGCTTCGATCCGGTGAAACTCGCCGTCATGAGCGACGAACGCATCGAGGAGCTGATGCAGGATGCCGGTATCATCCGCAACCGCCTCAAGCTCAAGGCTGCCAGGCGTAACGCGCAGGCCTGGCTGGCTGTGGATAACCCCGCCGAATGGCTGTGGTCGTTTGTTGGTGGGGCGCCGAAGATCAACCACTTCACGGGGCGCAGCGAGGTGCCAGCAGTTACCGATGAAGCCAAGGCAATGAGCAAAGCCCTGCAGAAAGCCGGCTTCACCTTCGTTGGCCCGACCATCTGCTATGCCTTCATGCAGGCCACCGGCATGGTCATGGACCACACCACCGATTGCGATCGCTACGCCGCCTTGTTGCGTTGAGGGGTTACAATGCGCGCCTTGCTGAAATAAGGAATTCGCCTGTGGAAAAGTTCAAGGGCGCCCTGATGGTCGGGGTGCTGCGTCTGTTTGCCAAGCTGCCCTGGGGCGCTGTGCAGCGCGTCGGCGCCGGTATCGGCTGGCTGATGTGGAAGATCCCCAACGGCTCGCGCAATGTCGTGCGTATCAACCTGGCCAAATGCTTCCCGGAGATGGACCCGGTCGAACGCGAGCAACTGGTGGGTCGCGCGTTGAAGGATATCGGTAAATCCTTCGTCGAAAGTGCCTGTGCCTGGATCTGGCCGCCGCAGCGCTCGCTGGAGCTGGTCAAGGAAGTGCACGGCCTGGAAGTGCTGGAGCAGGCCCTGGCTTCGGGCAAGGGTGTGGTCGGTATCACCAGCCACCTGGGCAACTGGGAGGTGCTGAACCACTTCTACTGCAACCAGTGCAAACCGATCATTTTCTACCGCCCGCCGAAGCTGAAGGCGGTGGATGACCTGCTGCGCGAGCAGCGCGTGCAGATGGGCAACCGCGTGGCGCCTTCGACCAAGGAAGGCATCCTCAGCGTGATCAAGGAAGTGCGCCGTGGTGGCCAGGTGGGTATTCCTGCCGACCCGGAGCCGGCGGAGTCGGCGGGGGTGTTCGTACCGTTCCTGGGCACCCAGGCGCTGACCAGCAAGTTCGTGCCGAACATGCTGGCCGGGGGCAAGGCGGTGGGGGTGTTCCTGCATGCCCTGCGGCTGCCGGATGGTTCGGGCTTCAAGGTGTTTCTGGAGGCGGCGCCGGAAGAGATGTACAGCACCGACGTGACGGTGTCGGCGGCGGCAATGAGCAAGGTGGTGGAGCGCTATGTGCGCGAGTACCCCAGCCAGTACATGTGGAGCATGAAGCGCTTCAAGAAGCGCCCGGCCGGCGAGCCACGCTGGTATTGATTGTTTCACTGTCCCCCTGTGGGAGCGGGTTTACCCGCGAATGCGTCGGTGAATCCAGCATCGCATTCGCGGGTGAACCCGCTCCCACAGGGATCGCGTCAACCTGATGTCTTGTTGAGTTTCTTCAGAAACACGGTCATCTCTTTCTCGGCCTGCTTGTCGCCATGGGCCTGCGCCGCGACGATCCCCTCCTCCCAGGCCTTGCGCGCCGCCGCCAGGTCACCCTGCAGCTGATGCGCCTTGCCCAGCAGCTTCCACGCCGCCGAGTACTTCGGGTCCTGTTCCACGCAGCGCGCCAGGTGTACCGCCGCTTCAGCGCCATTGCCTTCATCCAGCCAGGCCTTGCCCAGCCCGAACCTCAGCAACGGGTTATCCACACCCTTGGCCAGCATTTTCTCCAGCGATTCGCGCATGCCCTGTGCTCCTAGAAGAAACTCAAGCCGACGTGGAACAGCTTCTCCACATCCCGAATATGCTTTTTATCCACAACGAACAGGATCACATGGTCGCCCGACTCGATCATGGTGTCATCGTGGGCGATCATCACCTCTTCATCACGGATGATCGCGCCGATGGTAGTGCCTGGCGGCAGGGCGATGTCTTCGATCGCCTTGCCGACCACCTTGCTCGATTTCGAATCGCCGTGCGCCACCGCTTCGATAGCCTCGGCCGCGCCGCGGCGCAGCGAGTGCACGCTGACGATGTCGCCACGGCGTACGTGCGCCAGCAGGGTGCCGATGGTCGCCAGCTGCGGGCTGATGGCAATGTCGATGTCACCACCCTGCACCAGGTCGACATAGGCCGGGTTGTTGATGATGGTCATCACCTTGCGCGCACCCAGGCGCTTGGCCAGCAGCGACGACATGATGTTGGCTTCGTCGTCGTTGGTCAGGGCCAGGAAGATGTCGGCGTCGGCGATGTTCTCCTCGAGCATCAGGTCCTTGTCCGAGGCGCTGCCCTGCAGCACCACGGTGCTTTCCAGGGTGTCGGAGAGGTGTCGGCAACGGGCCGGGCTCATCTCGATGATCTTCACCTGGTAACGGCTTTCGATGGCCTCGGCCAGGCGTTCGCCGATCTGCCCGCCACCGGCGATGACCACGCGCTTGTTGGTTTCGTCGATACGGCGCAGCTCGCCCATCACCGCGCGGATGTCCTTCTTCGCGGCGATGAAGAACACTTCGTCGTCGGCTTCGATCACCGTGTCGCCCCGCGGGGTGATGGGACGGTCGCGGCGGAAGATGGCCGCCACGCGGGTGTCGACGTTGGGCATGTGCGCGCGGATCTGGCGAAGTTGCTGGCCCACCAGCGGGCCACCGTAGTACGCCTTCACTGCCACCAGCTGGGCCTTGCCTTCGGCGAAGTCGATCACCTGCAGCGAGCCCGGGTGCTCGATCAGGCGCTTGATGTAGTTGGTCACTACCTGCTCGGGGCTGATCAGCACATCGACCGGGATATGGTCGTTGTCGAACAGCTCTTCGCGGGTCAGGTAGGCCGACTCGCGCACCCGGGCGATCTTGGTCGGGGTGTGGAACAGCGAATAGGCCACCTGGCAGGCGACCATGTTGGTCTCGTCACTGTTGGTTACTGCCACCAGCATGTCGGCGTCGTCGGCACCGGCCTGGCGCAGCACCGTAGGCAGCGAGCCGCGGCCTTGCACGGTGCGAATGTCCAGGCGGTCGCCCAGGTCGCGCAGGCGGTCGCCATCAGTGTCGACCACGGTGATGTCGTTGGCTTCGCTGGCCAGGTGCTCAGCCAGCGTACCGCCTACCTGGCCTGCGCCGAGGATGATGATCTTCATCCGCTACTCCCTACCTTTTGTTCTTATCCGCGCGAGGCGGCGATCTTGATCAGCTTGGCATAGTAGAAACCGTCGTGGCCGCCCTCCTGGGCCAGCAACTGGCGGCCGTGGGGCTGGCGCAGGCCGGCTTCGGTGGCCAGGTCCAGCTCACGGGCGCCCGGGGTGCGGGCGAGGAAAGCGTCGATCACTTCGGTGTTCTCGGTCGGCAGGCTGGAGCAGGTGGCATACAGCAGCATGCCGCCCACTTCCAGGGTCGGCCACAGGGCATCGAGCAGCTCGCCTTGCAGCGTGGCCAGGGCCGGGATGTCGTCGGCCTGACGGGTCAGCTTGATGTCCGGGTGGCGGCGGATCACGCCAGTGGCCGAGCATGGTGCGTCGAGGAGGATGCGCTGGAACGGCTTGCCGTCCCACCAGCTGGCGGTGTCACGGGCATCGCAGGCAATCAGCTCGGCGTCCAGCCGCAGGCGGTCGAGGTTCTCGCGCACACGGGTCAGGCGCTTGGCTTCGAGGTCGATGGCCACCACGTGGGCCAGGCCGGCTTCGGCTTCCAGCAGGTGGCAGGTCTTGCCGCCCGGTGCACAGCAGGCGTCGAGCACGCGCTGGCCGGGGGCCAGTTCCAGCAGGTCGGCGGACAGCTGCGCGGCTTCGTCCTGCACGCTCACCCAGCCTTCGGCAAAGCCTGGCAGGCCGCGCACGTCGCAGGCTTCGGCCAGCACGATGCCGTCACGGCTGTACTGGCAGGCGCTGGCGCCAACGCCCGCTTCGGCCAGCAGTGCCAGGTAGGCGTCGCGACTGTGGTGGCGGCGGTTGACCCGCAGGATCATCGGCGGGTGGGCATTGTTGGCGGCGCAGATGGCCTCCCATTGCTCCGGCCAGAAGGCTTTGAGCGACTTCTGTAGCCAGCGCGGGTGGGCAGTGCGTACCACCGGGTCGCGCTCCATGCCGGCCAGCAACTCTTCGCCTTCGCGTTGGGCGCGACGCAGCACGGCATTGAGCAGGCCCTTGGCCCATGGTTTCTTCAGCTTGTCGGCGCAGCCAACGGTTTCGCCGATGGCGGCGTGGGCCGGGATACGGCTGTAGAACAGCTGGTACAGGCCGACCAGCAGCAGCGCCTGCACATCGGCATCGGCGGCCTTGAACGGCTTCTGCAGCAGTTGCGCGGCCAGCAGGTCGAGGCGTGGTTGCCAGCGCGCGGTGCCGAACGCCAGGTCCTGGGTCAGGCCGCGGTCGCGTTCATCGACCTTGTCCAGTTGCGCCGGCAGCGAGCTGTTCAGCGAGGCCTTGCCGCTGAGCACAGCGGCAAGGGCACGGGCGGCGGCGAGGCGAGGGTTCATTGGCCCAGCACCTTGCCGCTGGCGAATTTCTCGCGGCGGCTGTTGAACAGGTCACTGAAGTTCAGCGCCTTGCCGCCAGGCAGTTGCAGGCGGGTCAGGCTCAGCGCCTGGTCACCGCAGGCGACCACCAGGCCGTCCTTGCTGGCGGAGAGGATCTCGCCAGGGGCCCCTGCCGCTGTGGACAAGTTGGCGGCCAGCACTTTCACGCTTTCGCCATCGAGGGTGCTGTGGCACACCGGCCACGGGTTGAAGGCACGGATCAAGCGCTCCAGTTCGACGGCCGGGCGGCTCCAGTCGATACGCGCCTCGTCCTTGTTCAGCTTGTGCGCATAGGTGGCCAGGGTATCGTCCTGCACTTCACCGTGCAGCGAACCATCGGCCAGGCCGGCGATGGCCTGGACTACAGCCGGCGGGCCCATTTGTGCGAGGCGGTCGTGCAGGCTGCCGCCGGTGTCTTCGGCGCTGATCGGGGTGGCTACCTTGAGCAGCATCGGGCCGGTGTCCAGGCCTGCTTCCATGCGCATCACGGTCACACCGCTCTCGGCGTCGCCGGCTTCCACGGCGCGCTGGATCGGTGCGGCACCGCGCCAGCGTGGCAGCAGCGAGGCGTGGCTGTTGATGCAGCCCAGGCGCGGGATATCCAGCACCACTTGCGGCAGGATCAGGCCATAGGCGACCACCACCATCAGGTCCGGCTGCAGCGCGGCCAGTTCGGCCTGGGCTTCGGCGTTGCGCAGGGTCGGCGGCTGGAACACCGGGATGTCATGGGCCACAGCCAGTTGCTTGACCGGGCTCGGCATCAGCTTTTGGCCGCGGCCGGCTGGGCGGTCGGGCTGGGTGTAGACGGCCACGATCTCGTAGGGGCTGTCGAGCAAGGCCTTGAGGTGTTCGGCGGCAAACTCTGGAGTGCCTGCAAAGACGATGCGCATGGAGTTCTCGCTTCAAAAAAGAAAAAGGCTTGCCGGAGCAAGCCTTCTGGAAGGTGGGGATCAGGCTTGCTGGCGGTGCTGCTTTTCCAGCTTCTTCTTGATCCGGTCGCGCTTGAGTTGCGACAGGTAGTCGACGAACAGCTTGCCGTTGAGGTGATCGAATTCGTGCTGCACGCACACCGCCAGCAGGCCTTCGCATTCCAGCTCGTACGGCTTGCCGTCGCGGTCCTGGGCCTTGACCCGCACACGCAGCGGGCGGTCGACGTTCTCGTAGAAGCCAGGTACCGACAGGCAGCCTTCCTGGTACTGGCCCATGTCGTGGGTCAGCTCTTCGACCGTGGGGTTGATGAAGACCCGCGGCTCGCTGCGGTCTTCACTGAGGTCCATGACCACGACCTGCTTGTGCACGTTGACCTGGGTGGCAGCCAGGCCGATGCCAGGGGCTTCGTACATGGTTTCAAACATGTCGTCGATCAGCTGACGCAGGGCGTCGTCGAACTCCGTCACCGGTTTGGCGATGGTGCGCAGGCGCGGGTCCGGGAATTCGAGAATGTTCAAGATGGCCATAAGGTCAGGCAGTCACTGTGCGTTCGGTTGAAAACTGAGCACACATAATAAAGGGAAACGGGGATTTCAGCACCTGGCAAAGCTCGGCTAGGGTTTCCAAGGGCTGCTTATAGCCCATTCGATGGACAGGTTGTCAAAGCGTTATCAACAAAGTTATCCACAGCTTGTGCCACGTCGATGGCCCTATTTCGATCAAGGATGATCCATATGCAGAGCTACCATTTGTCGCCTCTTCCGCCTGCCGAACTGGAGGCGCGATTGCGCCTGCACCGGCTGCCGGAAACAGGATTGCGTCGCTTTAACACCTTGCTGGAAGCCTTTGGCAGTGCTTCGTCGGCACTGTGCGCACCGGCCGGCGCCTGGCGCGCATTGGGCATACCACAGGCCACCATCGATGCCCGCCGCAGTGCCGAAGTACGTGAAGGTGCACTGGCCGCAATGGCCTGGCTAGAGCGCCCGGGCCAGCATTTACTGATGTGGGACAACCCTGGCTACCCGCCACTATTGGCGGAAATCGACGATGCCCCACCGCTGCTTTTCATCGCTGGCGACCCGGCCTTGCTCGAGCGCCCACAGCTGGCAATTGTGGGCAGCAGACGTGCTTCACCCCCGGCGCTCGACACCGCTGCGGCATTTTCCCGTTACCTGGCGCAGGCCGGTTTCACCATTACCAGCGGCTTGGCCGTGGGCATCGACGGTGCCGCTCATCGGGCCGCACTGCAGGCGGGTGGCGGCACGATTGGCGTGCTCGGTACGGGGTTGCAAAAACTTTATCCACAGCGCCACAAGTCGCTTGCGCAAGCGATGATCGACAATGGCGGCGCGCTGGTTTCCGAGTACCCGCTGGATGCCGGGCCACTGCCCGGCAACTTCCCGCGGCGCAATCGCATCATCAGTGGCCTGTCGCTGGGCGTGCTGGTGGTCGAGGCCAGCCTGGCCAGTGGTTCGCTGATCACCGCACGCCTGGCCGCCGAGCAAGGCCGTGAGGTGTATGCCATACCGGGCTCCATTCACCACCCCGGGGCCAAGGGCTGCCACCAGTTGATTCGTGACGGTGCGCTGCTGGTGGAGAGCGTGGAACAGATCCTGGAAAGCCTGCAGGGCTGGCAGAACCTGCCGCCTGCGGTTGTGAACAAATTCGACCATCCCCTGCTTGCCCTGCTGCATGCCGCGCCGCAGACCAGCGAAAGCCTGGCCCACTGCAGCGAGCAGCCGTTGGCCGATGTGCTGGCACAGCTGACCGAGCTTGAACTGGAAGGCCGGGTCAGCAATGAAGCCGGGCGTTGGTTTGCCCGCACGGGCTAAGTACACTGCTCACCAGCAAGGTATTTAGGCGGAGTAACAGAAATGGTGAGCAGTTTTCGTGTGCAACAAGCCGCACGTGAGATCCGGGCGGGCGCAGTGATTGCCTACCCGACGGAAGCGGTCTGGGGCCTGGGCTGCGACCCGTGGAACGAGGACGCGGTGTATCGCCTGCTGGCGCTGAAGTCCCGGCCTGTGGATAAAGGCCTGATCCTGGTCGCCGACAACATCCGCCAGTTCGACTTTTTGTTCGAGGATTTCCCCGAGGACTGGATTGATCGCATGGGCAGCACCTGGCCGGGGCCGAATACCTGGCTGGTGCCGCACCAGGACCTGTTGCCCGAGTGGGTGACCGGGGAGCATGACACCGTGGCGTTGCGGGTCAGCGACCATCCGGTGGTGCGTGAGCTGTGCGCGCTGGTGGGGCCGTTGATTTCCACTTCGTGCAACCCGGGCGGGCGCCCGGCGGCGAAGACCCGGTTGCGGGTGGAGCAGTACTTCCATGGGCAGCTGGATCTGGTGCTGGGCGGGGCGTTGGGTGGAAGGAAGAACCCGAGCGTGATTCGCAACCTGGCCACTGGCGAAGTCGTTCGGCCAGGCTGATACATATCCACTGGCCTGGTCGCGACCTCCTGTGGGAGCGGGCGAGCCCGCGAAGAATCCAACGCGGTGCCTGGCACGGGCTGCGCCCGTGTTCGCGGGCATGCCCGCTCCCACAGGTCAGGGCCAAGCCCCCCAGATTTTTCTGATTTTGTCCGGAATGGCTGTCCGGTTTGAGGATTGGGAAATATCCTACGAGCCGCGTCCCCTGCCATCACCTTCTCAGTGGGAACCAGTGTCTCTAGGCTTCATCCATCGCTGAATACCTTGGCGATCGGGTGTGGTAACCCGGGATTAGGGTGATCTTGGCAGTCCATGGCGGCTGTGCGCGGGAGGCTTCGTGCCTGCTGGGTTTTGAGATCTCCCACCCGGTTTACCACCCCGCGTACAGCTGCCACCTATTCGCGTGGTAACGAATGGGCGCGGCCATGAAGCGAGATCTCAAGATGAAGAAGATAGTCCCCGATCCATCCCTACCCTGTACTTCTACCCGCCCGTTTGGTCGATGCGATGCCGGCCATGAACCGCTGTTCACCGTAAACCCGAACATTTCCGCCGAGGACGCTCTGGTCCACGTGGCCCTGTACCTGCGCAGCGCCTACGAGACCGGCTACAAAGCCCTGGATTACATGCGCGAAGAAGGCCGTGGCATGTTCTGGTCGAACCTGCATGCGATTGAAATGGCAGAGGGTGTGGTGGAGGCGATACTCGATGGCATCGAGTCGAATTCGCCGTCGCAGAAGAAGGTGTGAGGGCTGACAAGTGTCCGCCTTTAGGTTTTTTAGCGCCTGTGAGATCGAGCGCCGCCCGCGCGGCGCATCGCGAGCAAGCTCGCTCCTACATCTGTTTCAGGCCAGTAACGCCTGCGCCAGCGCGCGCGACCGCCTTGTTTGTTCCACACGATATTGAGGTGAACGCCAAGGGGCCGCGCGCGCCTACCTCAGGAATACCTGGCCCGAAACAAATGTAGGAGCGAGCTTGCTCGCGATGCGCCGCGCGGGCGGCGCTCGATATCCGCAACACCACAAAAACCAAGGCAAGCACCTGGTCGCCTCAATTCGGCCCTCTACCAATCAAGGCAACAAAACAGTCGACCCCACAGTCCGCCGCGCCGACAGCTCTGCCTGCGCCTTGGCCGCCTCACTCAGCGGATACCGCTGCTGGATATCCACTACCAGTTTCCCACTACCAATCATCGCAAACAGGTCATCGGCCATGGCCTGGGTATTCTCGGCATTGTTGGCATAGCTCGCCAGGGTCGGCCGGGTCACATACAGCGAACCCTTCTGCGCCAGAATTCCCAGGTTCACCCCGCTCACCGCGCCTGAGGCATTGCCAAAGCTCACCATCAACCCACGAGGCTGCAGGCAGTCCAGCGAGGTCAGCCAGGTATCGGCACCCACACCGTCATACACCACCGGGCATTTCTTGCCGTCGGTCAGCTCCAGCACCCGCTTGACCACGTCCTCATGGCTGTAGTCGATGGTCGCCCACGCCCCTAGCGCCATGGCCCGCTCGGCCTTCTCGGCAGAACTCACGGTCCCGATCAGCTTGGCGCCCAAGGCCTTGGCCCACTGGCACGCCAACGAACCCACGCCGCCAGCTGCTGCGTGGAACAGGATCACGTCACCCGCCTTCACCTCATAGGTCTGCTTCAGCAGGTACTGCACGGTCAAACCCTTGAGCATCACCGCCGCCGCCTGCTCGAAGCTGATGTTGTCGGGCAACTTGACCAGGTTGGCTTCCGGCAGCGTATGCACTTCGCTGTACGCGCCCAGCGGGCCGCCGGCATGGGCCACGCGGTCACCCACTTTCAACCGGGTCACGCCCTCGCCCACGGCCTCGACCACGCCAGCCGCTTCAGTGCCCAGCCCCGAAGGCAGGGACGGCGGCGCATACAGCCCGCTGCGGAAGTAGGTATCGATGAAGTTCAGGCCGATCGCATGGTTACGCACACGTACCTGCTGTGGCCCGGGTGGGGCTGGTTCGAATTCCACAAACTGCAGCACTTCCGGGCCGCCATGCTGGCTGAACTGGATACGCTTGGCCATCTCGCACTCCTGTCGTCGGGATCGGGAAAGGCCTTCTATCGGACGCCTTTGCATGATCGCCGTCAACTGCGGCGCGTGGGCTGGCGGTGGTATGCTACGCGGCGAATTCTTCCCTGCCCGTTCCTGGTGACCCGATGACTAGCCGCACCGAGGCCGTGAAAGCCTACCTGCTCGACCTGCAAGATCGCATCTGCTCTGCCCTCGAAACAGAAGACGGCGGCGCCCGCTTCGTCGAGGACGCCTGGGTGCGCGAAGCCGGTGGCGGGGGCCGCACGCGGGTGATCGGTGACGGCAAGGTGATCGAGAAAGGCGGGGTCAACTTCTCCCATGTGTTCGGCGCCGGCCTGCCGCCGTCGGCCAGTGCCCACCGCCCCGAGCTGGCGGGCCGTGGCTTCGAGGCCCTGGGCGTGTCGCTGGTGATCCATCCGCACAACCCGCATGTGCCCACCTCCCACGCCAACGTGCGTTTCTTCATCGCCGAAAAGGAAGGTGAAGAGGCTGTCTGGTGGTTCGGCGGCGGCTTCGACCTGACCCCGTACTACGGCAATGAAGAAGACTGCATCCACTGGCACCGCGTGGCCGAGCAGGCCTGCGCGCCGTTCGGCGCCGACGTGTACCCGCGCTACAAGGCCTGGTGCGACCGCTACTTCCACCTCAAGCACCGTGGCGAGCCACGCGGCATTGGTGGCCTGTTCTTCGATGACCTGAACGAGTGGGACTTCGACACCTGCTTCGCCTTCATCCGCGCCATCGGCGATGCCTACATCAACGCCTACCTGCCAATTGTCCAGCGCCGCAAGGACACGCCCTACACGCCGCAGCAGCGCGAGTTCCAGGAATACCGCCGTGGCCGCTATGTGGAGTTCAATCTGGTCTATGACCGTGGCACCCTGTTCGGCCTGCAGTCCGGTGGCCGCACCGAGTCCATCCTCATGTCGTTGCCGCCGCAGGTGCGCTGGGGCTACGACTGGAAGGCCGCGCCCGGCAGCGAAGAAGCGCGCCTGACCGAATACTTCCTGCAGGACCGCGACTGGCTCGGTCAGTAAGCCTGTGGATAACCTAGGAGCCGTCATGGACCAGTACGTCGTTTTTGGTAACCCCATCGGCCACAGCAAGTCGCCGCTGATCCATCGCCTGTTCGCCGAACAGACCGGGCAGGACCTGGAGTACGCCACGCTGCTGGCGCCACTGGACGAGTTCAGCGACTGCGCACGCGGCTTCTTCAAGCAAGGCCGCGGCGGCAACGTCACCGTGCCGTTCAAGGAAGAGGCCTATCGCCTGTGCGACAGCCTGACTCCGCGTGCCCGGCGCGCTGGCGCGGTGAACACACTCAGCAAGCTGGCCGACGGCACCCTGCAGGGCGACAACACTGATGGCGCTGGCCTGGTGCGCGACCTGACGGTGAATGCCGGGGTCGAGCTGGCGGGCAAACGCATTCTGATCCTGGGTGCTGGTGGTGCGGTGCGTGGCGTGCTGGAGCCGATCTTGGCGCACAAGCCGCAGTCACTGGTGATTGCCAACCGTACCGTGGAAAAGGCCGAGCAGCTGGCGCGTGAGTTCGATGAACTGGGGCCGGTGGTGGCCAGCGGGTTTGCCTGGTTGCAAGAGCCGGTGGATGTGATCATCAATGCCACTTCGGCGAGCCTGGCCGGTGAGTTGCCGCCGATTGCCGACAGCCTGGTCGAGGCCGGGCGCACGGTTTGCTACGACATGATGTATGGCAAGGAGCCTACGCCGTTTTGCCAGTGGGCAGAGAAGCTGGGGGCGGCCAAGGTGCTGGATGGGCTGGGGATGCTGGCTGAGCAGGCGGCTGAGGCTTTCTTTATCTGGCGTGGGGTGCGGCCGGATACGGCGCCGGTTTTGGCAGAGTTGCGCCGGCAGCTGGCTCGGGGCTGAGATTGTCGGGGCCGCTTTGCGGCCCTTTCGCGACACAAGGCCGCTCCCACATTGGATCTGTGGGAGCGGCCTTGTGTCGCGATGGGCTGCAAAGCAGCCCCAGGATCTCAGCTATCACTCCTCAAACCGGATCGGACACATCTCCACCCCTTCCAGCTTCTGCAATTCCTCGATCACCTGCGGCCTGGCCCGATGCAGGGTCAGACTCCCCCCCGCCCGCCGCAACCGCCGCGCCTCGCGGTGCAACATATCCACACCCGAGTAATCGATGAAGTTCACCTGCCGCGCATCGATCACCACATGCGGCCCCTGGCAGCGCTGCAAGCGCACCTGCAGGTAATGCGCCGCACCAAAGAAGATCGAACCGCCCACCCGCAATACATCCGCATCACCTTCACGGCTCTGCTGTACCCGTGGCCGTGACGTTCGCTTCAGATAGAAGAACAGCGACGCCAGCACCCCGGCATAGATCGCCGTCTGCAATTCCAGCAACAAGGTCGCCGCCGCCGTCAGTGCCATTACCAGAAACTCCGAGCGGCTCACCCGGAACAGCGCGCGAATTCCCCGGTGGTCCACCAATCCCCAGCAGATCAACAGGATGCTGCCGGCCATGGCCGGAATTGGCAGGTGCGCGATCAGCCCGGCCCCGGCAACGGCGAACACCGCCACCCACAGCGCCGAGAATACCCCGGCCATGGGCGAGCGGGCGCCGGCGTCGTAGCTCAGCCCGGAGCGGGTGAAGGAGCCGGAAGACAGGTAACCGGAGAAAAACGCACCGACGATGTTCGACAGGCCCTGTGCGCGTATTTCCTGGTCTGCGTCGATCAACTGCTCCGAACGTGCCGACAACGAGCGGGCGATCGACAGACTGGTGACCAGCCCGAGCATGCCCACCGCCACGGCGCTGGGCAGCAGGCGCAGGATCAGTTCCACATCCAGCAAGGGCAGCGGGCTGAAGGGTGGCAGCTGCCCGGTGAATGCCGGCACACGCGGCACATGGCCAAAGAACCCGGGCAGCAACCAGGCCAGCAGGCTCACCAAAATCAGACTTATCAACAGGCTGGGCCAGCGTGGGCGCCAGACTTTGAAGGCCACGCCGATCGCTACTGTGGCCAGGCCCAGAATCAAGGAAGGCAGGTCGGCCTCGCCGGCATGGCTGGCCAGGTCCTGCACGGTCTTCAGCGCCGTGGCCTGGCTGGGCAGGTCCATGCCCAGCAGGTTGGGCAGCTGGCCCAGGGCAATGACGACAGCGGCGCCCAAGGTGAAGCCGAGCACCACGGAATGGGAGACGAAATTGACCAGTGCACCGAAGCGCAAAAGCCCCAGCAGCAACTGGAAGATGCCGCCGAGGAAGGTCAGCAGCAGCACCAGGGTGACGTAGTCGGCGCTACCGGCCACGGCCAGCGGGCTGATGCTGGCATAGAGGACGATGGAGATGGCAGCGGTCGGGCCGCAGATCAGGTGCCAGGACGAGCCCCACAGGCAGGCGATCAGCACTGGCACGATGGCGGCGTACAGGCCGTATTCGGCGGGCAGGCCGGCGATCAGGGCGTAGGCAATGGATTGCGGCAGGGCGAGGATTGCGCCGCTCAGGCCCACCAGCAGGTCCTGGCGCAGGCTACGGCCCGATTGGCGGGGCAGCCAGGTGAGGAAGGGCAGCAGGTGAGTGAGGCGATGCATGGGTTATCCACAATCCTGAAATTGCACTGTCCCCTGTGGGAGCGGGTTTACCCGCGAATGCTGCAGTGAATCTACCGACGCATTCGCGGGTGAACCCGCTCCCACAGGGATAGAGGTTTGCTTGTCAGGTTACAGTTTGGCTTTGACAGCCTCCAGGGCATTGCCATCGGCCTTGGTAGTCACCCCGGCCAGCCACCCTTCCAGCAACTCGGGATGTGCCTTCACCCAGGCCTTGGCCGCATCATCGAAGCTGATCTTCTTGTCCACAACCTCGGCCATGATGCTGTTTTCCATGTCCAGCGTGAACTTCAGGTTACCTAGCAGCCTGGCCGCATTCGGGCAGGCTTGTGGATAACCCTTGCGGGTCAGGGTATACACCTCGCCCTTGCTGCCAAACCACTGCTCCCCGCCGCTCAGGTAGTGCATCTTCAGCTTTACGTTCATCGGGTGCGGGGTCCAGCCGAGGAAGGTGATGAACTGCTGTTTCTTCACCGCACGGTCGACCTGCGCCAGCATCGCCTGCTCGCTGGACTCCACCAGCTTCCACTGGCCAAGGTTGAACTCATTCTTGTCGATGATTTCCTTCAACGACAGGTTGGCGGGTGCCCCGGAGCCAATCCCGTACAGCTTCTTGTCGAACTGATCGGCGTGTTTCTGCAGGTCGGCGAAGTCCTTCACCCCGGCATTCCACACATAGTCGGGCACTGCCAGGGTGAATTCGGTTCCTTCCAGGTTGCGCGCCAGTTGCTGCACATCGCCATTGGCGATGAACTTGTCATGAAAGCCCTGCTGCGCCGGCATCCAGTTGCCGAGGAAGGCATCGACCCGGCCATCCTTGAGGCCGCCGTAGATGATCGGCACGGCCAGGCTATCGATTTTTACCTGGTAACCCAGGCTTTCCAGAAGCAGGCGGGTCACGGCGTTGGTGGAAGCGATATCGCTCCAGCCGGGGTCGGCCATCTTCACGGTACTGCATTGCGCGTCGCTGTCGGCGGCGTGGGCCGTGGCGGTACCCAGGCTCAGGGCCAGGGCGAACACGGCGGCGGAGAACTTGTGCATGGCGGCCTCTCTTCTCAATCCAGGGGGGCGGGCTGTGGATAACGTGCCTTGCGCTCGAGGTCGTCGAGATCGATATGGTTGCGCATGTACTGTTGGCTGGCGTCCACCAGCGGTTGGTGGTCCCAGCTTTTCAGCTTGCCGATGGCCAGCGCCTCGGCCACCAGGCGGCGGCGCCGCTGGCTGGTCAGTACCTGCTGGCGCAAGCTGGGGATATCCCAGCGCTGCTGTGCTTCATCGACAAATGCCTGCAGCAGCGCCTGGTGCTCCGGGCTGTCGGTGAGGTTCTCCCGCTCGTGCGGGTCGCGGCTCAGGTCGTAGAGTAGGCACGGGTCGTCTTCGCTGTACACGAACTTGTAAGGCCCGCGGCGGATCATCATCAGCGGGCCGACGGTGCCTTCGGCCATGTACTCGCCGATCACTTCGTCATGGCCGCCCTGCCCTTGCAGGTGGCCGACCAGTGAGCGGCCATCCAGGTGCAGGTGGTTATCCACAGCGCCGCCAGCCAGCTCGACCAGGGTCGGCAGCAGGTCGCAGGTCGACACCGAGGCGCTGACCCGGGCTGGCACGAAGCGCTTCGGCGCGTGCACCAGCAGCGGCACCCGTGCCGACATCTCGAACCAGTGCATCTTGTACCAGAGGCCGCGCTCGCCAAGCATGTCACCGTGGTCACCGGAGAACACGATCAGGGTGTCTTCGGCCAGGTTGCATTCCTCCAGGGTCTGCAGCAGCAGGCCGATGTTGTCGTCGATGTAGCTGCAGGCGCCGAAGTAGGCACGGCGGGCGTCACGGACCTTGTCCACAGGCAGCGGCTTGTCCCACAGGTCGTAAACCTTCAGCAGACGCAGCGAGTGCGGGTCGAGTTCTGCCTGGCCGGGTTCGGCGCGGGGCATGGGGATATCCACACCCTCGTAGCGATCCCAATAGCGCCTGGGGATGGTGTACGGGTCGTGCGGGTGGGTCATCGACACGGTCAGGCAGAACGGCCGGCCATCGTTTTCGCGCACATGGTCGTACAGGTACTGGCGCGCCTTGAACACCACTTCCTCGTCGAAATCCAGCTGGTTGGTGCGTACGCACGGGCCGGCCTGCAGCACCGAGGACATGTTGTGGTACCAGCTAGGGCGCACGTCTGGCTCATCCCAGTTCACCGCCCAGCCGTAGTCGGCCGGGTAGATGTCGCTGGTCAGGCGTTCTTCGTAGCCATGCAGCTGGTCCGGGCCGCAGAAGTGCATCTTGCCCGACAGCGCGGTGCGGTAGCCCAGGCGGCGCAGGTAATGGGCGTAGGTCGGTACGTCGGCGGGGAAGTCGGCGGCGTTGTCGTAGGCGCCGATGCGGCTGGGCAGCTGGCCGCTGACCAGGGTGAAGCGCGACGGCGCGCACAACGGGCTGTTGCAGTAGGCCGAGTCGAACACCACCGCCTGTTCGGCAAGGCGGCTCAGGTACGGCATCTGGATCGGCGAAGGGGCGTAGATCGGCAGCAAGGGTGCTGCCATCTGGTCGGCCATGATGAACAGGATATTCGGGCGCGTCATGGTAGCTTCCATCGTTGAGGGTTATGCGAACCGCTTGCCTATCAAGATGCGACTGTGGATAACATGGGTAAAGCCCATGGCGGGCAATGACTGGGATTAGCCAAGCTTATGTTTGAGCACCTTGCCGAGCTGTCGCTGGATACCTTGCGCGTGTTCGAGGCCGCCGCACGCCTGCGTGGTTTTACCGCTGCGGCGTTGGAGCTGGGTACCACGCAGCCGGCGGTGAGCCAGCAGGTCAAACGGCTGGAGTCACAGCTGGGCACGCGCCTGTTCGACCGCATCTACCGGGGTATCGAACTGACCGAGGCTGGCCAGGTGCTGTTCGAACAGGTGCATCAGGGCTTGCAGGCCATGGAGGACGGCATTGCCCAGGTCAGTGGGCGTGGCCAGCGCGAAGTGCTGCAGGTGGCTACCGACTTCGCCTTTGCGGCGTTCTGGCTGATGCCACGGCTACAGCGTTTTCACGAGGCTTATCCACAAGTGGACGTGAGCCTGGTGACCGGTGAGCGCAGCCAGGGCATGTTGCGCCCGGACATCGACGTGGCGGTGCTGTTTGGCGACGGGCGCTTTCACCAGGGCGAGAGTCGCTGGCTGTTCGATGAGGAAGTTTTCCCGGTATGCAGCCCCCGGCTGATTCATGGCAAACCCTTGTCAGCCGTGGCTTTGCAACGATTTCCCTTGCTGCATTTGAAGGGCGAGCAGGCTAGCCGCTGGTTTGACTGGGCGGGGGTGTTCCGCGGGTTTGGCGTGGCCAGCCCGCCGCCGGCGGGGCAGTTGCGGTTCGATAATTATACGTTGCTGATCCAGGCGGCGATTGCCGGGCAAGGGGTGGCGATTGGCTGGGGGCACCTGGTGGATGGGTTGGTGGAGCAAGGGTTGTTGTGCCGGCCGTTGGAGGGGAGTTTGCGTTCGGCGCGCGGGTATTACGCGGTGTTGCCGCCACGCAAGCGGCGTGGGGCGTTGATCCAGCGGTTTGTGGATTGGCTGGAGCGCGAGCGCAGCCTGTGACATCCCCGGGGCCGCTTTGCGGCCCATCGCCGGCAATCTAGACCACGAAGTTCAGATGCTCGCCCCGGTGCAAATCCAGCTCCAGCATATCCACCATCCCCGCCGCGACCCTGGCCAGGCGCCGCAACGGCTCAGCCAACTCCGGCTCCAGCGTACCTTCGGTGCTGCGAAAATGCTCCATCCCCAACCCAGGGACCTCGTGTGGTGCATTAATCAGGGTCCAGCGCAACGCACTGCGCTGTAACCCGTCGACCACCTGATCCACACATTCCCGCTCTACCTCGCTGTATTTGCCTGGCTCATCCAGCACATCGAAATCGCCCACCAGCAACAGCCGGCGTATAGTCGTACGCTTCAGCCCTGCCACCAGCGCTTCGCTCATGCGGGCTTGCCCGGGCAGATCGCCCGGCGCCAGCGTCGATAACAGGGCAATGACCGCCGAACCGCCTGCCGCGCCCTGCTCCGCCTGGTCGGCATCGCCCAGCCCGCCTATCTTGAAGTGCAGGCCGGGGCGCGGCGCATGGCGGTTCAGGTCGTCTACCACGGCGGTGACTTCGTGCTGGCGTGACAGCAGCTCTACCATCAGGGCATTACCCAGGCTGCTTTCAGGCCCGAACAGGACCAGTTTGAACACTGGGGTTTCGGCGTTTTTCACGGCATCATTCCCCTTGCTGGTGGTGATGATTGGACCACAATCAGGAGTTATCGTGCAGAGAATCAAGGGTTACCACGCCCACGTCTACTATGACGCAGCGACCATGGAGCAGGCCCGCGAACTGTGCGAGGAGGCCTCGCGGTTATTCCCCGTGACCATGGGGCGCATGCACCAGCAACCGGTCGGGCCGCACCCGGACTGGAGCTGCCAACTGGCGTTCGGGCCGGAGGTGGTGGGGGTGGTGTTGCCTTGGTTGGCGTTGTATCGGAAGGGGTTGGTGGTGTTCATGCACCCGCTGACCGGGGATGAACTGGCAGACCACCGGGACCATGCGATCTGGATGGGGGCTGTGCGGCCTTTGGACCTGTCGATTTTTGGGGGATAGGCCGCTATAGCCTGTGCCGGCCTCTTCGCGGGCACGCCCGCTCCCACAGGGACCACACAGATGCTGAAAACTGTGGAGGACCTGTGGGAGCGGGCGTGCCCGCGAAGATGGCGACGCGGTTCAACGGCGGGCGCCGCGCACCCCTTCAGCCAGTGCCGAGCACAGGCTCAATACATCGTTCACGGCCTGATCGGCATCTTTGGCCTGGGCAATCTTGTCGACCAGCGCCGAGCCCACCACCACGCCGTCCGACAGGCGGGCAATGGCCGCAGCCTGCTCCGGCGTACGAATGCCAAAGCCAACGCTGATCGGCAGGTCGGTATGCCGACGCAGGCGGGCAATGGCTTCGGTCACGTGCTCGGTGGTCGCCGAGCCAGCACCGGTCACACCGGCCACCGACACGTAGTAGACGAACCCGGAGCTGCGCTCCAGCACGCGCGGCAGGCGCGCGTCGTCGGTGGTCGGGGTGGTCAGGCGGATGAAGTCGATACCCGCGGCCTGGGCCGGGGTCGCCAGCTCGGCATCATGCTCGGGCGGCAGGTCGACGATGATCAGGCCATCGACGCCGGCTTGCTTGGCTTCGGCCACGAACTTTTCCACGCCAAAGCGGTGGATCGGGTTGTAGTAGCCCATCAGTACGATCGGTGTGGTCTGGTTATCCACACGGAATTCGCGAACCATCTGCAGGGTCTTGGCCAGCGTCTGGCCAGCCTCCAGGGCGCGCAGGGTGGCCAGCTGGATGGCCACGCCGTCGGCCATCGGGTCGGTGAACGGCATGCCGAGTTCGATCACGTCGGCACCGGCTGCCGGCAGGCCCTTGAGGATCTGCAGCGAGGCGTCATAGCCCGGGTCGCCCGCGGTGACGAAGGTGACCAGTGCCGAGCGGCCTTCGGCCTTCAGCTCGGCGAAGCGTTGTTCAAGACGGCTCATGCCTGTTTCTCCTGGGCGGCCATGTGGTTCATGACGGTTTGCATGTCTTTGTCGCCGCGGCCCGACAGGCACACGACCATCAGGTGGTCCTTGGGCAGCTTCGGTGCGCGCTTGATTGCCTCGGCCAGGGCGTGGGAGCTTTCCAGGGCCGGGATGATGCCTTCCAGGCGGCAGGTGGCGTGGAAGGCATCCAGCGCTTCGTCGTCGGTGATGCTGACGTACTCGACACGCTTCACTTCGTGCAGGTAGGCGTGCTCCGGGCCGATGCCCGGGTAGTCCAGGCCGGCGGAAATCGAGTGGGCGTCGGTGATCTGGCCGTCTTCGTCCTGCAGCAGGTAGGTGCGGTTGCCGTGCAGCACGCCCGGCACGCCGCCGTTCAGGCTGGCGGCGTGCTTGTCGGTGTGCACGCCGTGGCCACCGGCTTCGACGCCGATGATCTGCACGCTTGGCTCTTCGAGGAACTCATGGAACAGGCCCATGGCGTTGGAGCCACCACCGACGCAGGCAACCAGGCTGTCTGGCAGGCGGCCTTCCTTCTCCTGCAGCTGGGCGCGGGTTTCCTTGCCGATGATCGACTGGAAGTCGCGGACCATGGCCGGGTACGGGTGCGGGCCGGCCACGGTGCCGATCAGGTAGAAGGTGTCTTCGACGTTGGTGACCCAGTCGCGCAGGGCTTCGTTCATGGCGTCCTTCAGGGTGCCGGTGCCGGCGGTGACCGGGACGATCTCGGCGCCCAGGAGCTTCATGCGGAACACGTTGGCCTGCTGGCGCTCGATGTCGGTGGCGCCCATGTAGATCACGCAAGGCAGGCCGAAGCGCGCGGCAACGGTGGCAGTGGCCACACCGTGCATGCCGGCGCCGGTTTCGGCGATCAGGCGCTTCTTGCCCATGCGCTTGGCCAGCAGCACCTGGCCGATGCAGTTGTTCACCTTGTGCGCGCCGGTGTGGTTGAGCTCTTCACGCTTGAAGAAGATCTTCGCGCCACCGCAGTGCTCGGTCAGGCGCTCGGCGAAGTACAGTGGGTTGGGGCGGCCGATGTAGTCGCGCTGGAAGTAGGCCAGCTCTTCGAGGAACTTGGGGTCCGCCTTGGCCGCTTCGTATTCGCGGGCCAGGTCCAGCACCAGTGGCATCAGGGTTTCGGCCACGTAGCGGCCGCCGAACGAGCCGAACAGGCCGTTGGCGTCGGGGCCGGGGCGGTATTGGGACTGGGTCATGGGGCGCTCCAGGGCGTAATGAATGAGTGATGGGCTTTACTCTAACCACGGCAAGCCCGGCTGAAAACCGATAAGATTGCGCAAACTTGTCAGAAAAACTCACAGGTAAAATGGCCCACGACCTCCCTCCCCTCAACGCCCTGCGGGCTTTTGAGGCCACCGCACGGCTCAATAGCGTCAGCCAGGCGGCCGAAGCGCTGCACGTCACCCATGGCGCCGTCAGCCGGCAGATCAAGGTGCTCGAGGAACACTTGGGCGTAGCGCTGTTCGTCAAGGACGGGCGCGGCATCAAACTCACAGATGCCGGTGTGCGTCTGCGCGATGCCAGTGGCGAAGCCTTCGACCGGCTGCGCAGCGTGTGTGCCGAGCTCAGCCACGATGTCAGCGAGGCGCCGTTCGTGCTGGGCTGCTCGGGCAGCCTGCTGGCGCGCTGGTTCATCCCGCGGTTGGGGCGGCTGCAGGCGGACTTGCCAGAGCTGCGCCTGCACCTGTCGGCGGGCGAAGGCGACCTCGACCCGCGGCGGCCGGGGCTGGATGCGCTGCTGGTATATGCCGAGCCACCGTGGCCGGCGGACATGCAGGTGCATGTGCTGGCCGAGGAACGCATCGGGCCGGTGCTCAGCCCGCATTTCGCCGGCTTCGAGCGCTTGCAGGGTGCGCCGGCCAAGGCCTTGCTGGGCGAGGCCTTGCTACACACCACCTCGCGCCCGCAGGCCTGGCCGACCTGGGCGCTGGAGCAGGGGCTGGAGCCGGCGGCCCTCCACTATGGTCAGGCTTTCGAGCACCTGTATTACCTGCTGGAAGCGGCCGTGGCCGGGCTGGGTGTGGCGATTGCACCGCAGCCGCTGGTCGCCGATGACCTGCGGGCGGGCCGTTTGAGTGCGCCGTGGGGCTTTTCACCAACCCCTGCAGCGCTGGCATTGTGGGTGCCCCGGCGCGCCGCGGACGGGCGCGCCGAGCAGCTGGCGCAGTGGTTACGGGCGGAGCTGGCGCGGCAGGGCGCCTAGTCTAGTTGCGCTTGCACAGCAGGTAGGCTGCCAGCAGGCCCAGTGCACCAATAGCAACGCCCGCCGTGGTGTAGGGGTGTTCCTGAGCGTAATCGCGTGTGGCGATGCCAGTCTGGCGGGTACGGTGTTTCACTTCTTCGTAGGCATCGCTCAGCAGGCTACGGGAATGGCGGAGGGCGCTTTCGGCGTTGCTGCGGATGGCCTTCACCGACTTCTGGGATTCCTCGGAAGCATCATGCTTGAGGTTCTCCAGGGTCTTCAGAAGGCTCTCGATTTCGGCTTCCATGCTTTCCAGGGACGTTTTACGCAGCGAATTGCGGTGCATGTTGACTCTCCTTCGCGTTGTGGGCTGTAGAAGTTGCGACTGCCTGGCGAAGCGAAAGTGCGATCGAACTTTCACCAGCGGTGACAGCTCGCAGGTAAACCCGGCCTGCGCTGCTAGGCTGAATCTCACCGTTATCCAAGGAGAGCGCTCATGACCGATCATCACACTTACAAGAAGATCGAACTGGTGGGGTCGTCGACCACCAGCATCGAAGAGGCGATCAACAATGCCCTGGCCGAAGCCGGCAAGAGCATCAAGCACCTGGAGTGGTTCGAGGTGATAGATACCCGCGGTCATATCCGTGACAACAAGGCGGCGCACTTCCAGGTCACGCTGAAGGTCGGCTTCCGTATTGCCAACAGCTGAAACACCGTCGGGCTGGATGAGCCCGGCATGATGGGGTATTCAGGAAGGGGGCGCCTTGGCGGGCGCCCTTTCTGATTTCATCTGCACAAGGAAAGCGAGTGATGAACAAACTGATTCTGGCGCTGGGCCTTATGACCCTGGCGGGTGGTGCACTGGCAGCGGGCAAGCCGTGCGAGGAGCTCAAGGCGGAGATTGCGGCGAAGCTGGATGCCAAGGGGGTTACCGGCTACAAGCTGGAGATCGTCGACAAGGGCGACCCGGCTGGCAAGGTGATTGGTAGTTGCGAGGCTGGTACCAAGGAAATTGTGTACCGTCGCGGTTAACGGGTTGGATTCTTCGCGGGTAAACCCGCTCCCACAGGTACGGTGCCGGTCTCAGGCCCTGTGATACCCCTGTGGGAGCGGGTTTACCCGCGAAGAAGGTCACGCAGTCTTGAGAGCCTGCGCCATCAGTTCATAGGACCGGATCCGGTCCGCATGCTCATACAGATCACAGGTAAAGATCAGCTCATCGGCGCCGGTCTGCTCCAGCAGCACTTCCACCTTGGCCCGCACCTTCTGCGGGCTGCCGATCATCGCCAGGCCGAGGAAGCTGCCCACCGCATCCCGCTCATGGGGTAGCCACAGCCCATCCATGCTTTCCACCGGCGGCTTCTGCATCAGGCTCTGCCCGCGAATCAGCGCGAGGATGCGCTGGTACACCGAAGTGGCCAGGTACTCGGCCTTTTCATCGGTTTGCGCCACCACCATGGGGATGCCCAGCATTACATACGGCTTGTCCAGCGTGGTCGAGGGCTTGAAGTGGTTGCGGTATACGCGGATCGCCTCGTGCATGTAGCGCGGCGCAAAGTGCGAGGCGAAGGCGTAAGGCATGCCGCGCATGCCGGCCAGCTGGGCGCTGAACAGGCTGGAGCCGAGCAGCCACATCGGCACCTCGGTGTCGTGCCCTGGCACTGCGATCACTTTTTGGTCATCAGTACGCGGGCCGAGGTAGCGTGACAGTTCCTCGACATCGTCCGGGAAGTCATCCGGGCCGCCGGCGCGGTCGCGGCGCAGGGCGTAGGCGGTCATCTGGTCGGAACCCGGCGCGCGGCCCAGGCCCAGGTCGATGCGCCCCGGGTACAGGCTGGCCAGGGTGCCGAACTGCTCGGCGATCACCAGCGGCGCATGGTTGGGCAGCATGACCCCGCCAGAGCCCACGCGAATGCTCGAGGTACCACCGGCCAGGTAGCCGATCAGCACCGCAGTCGCCGAACTGGCGATGCCGTCCATGTTGTGGTGCTCGGCCACCCAGAAGCGGTTGTAGCCAAAGCGCTCGACGTGCTGCGCAAGGTCCAGCGAGTTGCGCAGCGACTGCGCCGGGCCGGCGTCGGCGCGTACCGGTACCAGGTCGAGGGTGGAAATCTTCAGGTCACGCAGCTGCGTCATGGAGCCTCCGCAAAGGTGTTTGGCCACAGGCCTTTTCAACTCTGTATGGGCACATTCGATGGATTCAATGCTTGCCTTGCGATTATGAGCTTGCCGTTGGCGGCTGGGCTCTTATTGGGGAAACGGTGCAATGAGAGCGGTTTGCTGTAGTCTAAACAGCGTCGGCAGCACGCTGCCCTTTCAGGAGCCGTTTCATGATTCGCGTAGCATTCGCCGTGTTGGCTTCCCTGGTCGCCACATCTGCGCTGGCGGCGGTCAAGCCGTGCGAGGAGCTCAAAGCCGAGATCGAGGCCAAGATCCAGGCCCAAGGGGTTTCGTCCTATACCCTGGAAATCGTGCCCAACAGCGAGGTCAAGGACCAGAACATGGTCGTCGGGACCTGCGATGGTGGAACCAAGAAGATCATTTATCAGAAGAATGATCAGTAAGTTCTAGAGCCCGGGGCTGCAAGGCAGCCCCAGGTCACGGAATGCAGAACACCTCGCTAGGCTCGTTCACCACTACCTTGCGGCTGCCGTCATACAGCAGCACCTGCGGCTCCATCACCGGCGCCCGAGCCTCCAGGCGGTAGCGTTCACCGGCCCGGAAGTTGTCAAAGCGTACGGTCAGGTAGCAGGTACGGTCCCTGGGTTGGGTCATGGGGCCGCCCCCGTAGATCTCATAATCGAAGCGCACTACCAGTTCGTGCTTGCCCGGTGTCACCTGGAAGTAACGGCCATCCTCCAGGCGCTGGCCATCGAGGCGGTCGGCCATGATCGTCCTGCCGGGAGTCATGGTGTACAGGTCGACCCAAGCCTGTTTGGGGTCGACGGGGGGCAAGGGGCTAGCGCAGGCCCCCAGTGCACTGAGGGCGATCAGCATCATGGGCTGGCGCATGGCAAGTCTCCACTTGCGGTTTACACGCTACAAGCATAGCGCCGTTTGTACGGTTCAGGTGCGCTGGCAGCCTGCAGGCAAGCCCTGGCCAACCAGTTTCTGCTGATGGTCGTAGAGTTTGATCCAGGGGCGGAAACCGATGCTGCCAGCCTGCATCTGGTAGCGCTGGCCGGCACTGAAATCCTTGAAGGTCAGCTTGACCTGGCAATCACGCCACAACGGCTCCTTGACCGGGCCGATATTGCTGGGGGTAACCGGAAACTGGTAGCGCACCGTCAGCTCGTGGCTGCCGGGCTGTACTTCGAAATAGCGGCTGTCGGCCCAGTCGCGTTCATCTACCTGCACGGCGTGCAGCGAGGTGTTGTCGTAGGGCGTGAGGTCGATCCAGGCCTGGTTCGGGTCTGGGTCTGGCAAGGTCGAACAGGCGGATATCAGCAGCAGTGAGCCGATGACCAATAGTGCACGCATGGCGAAACGCCCCCTTGGCGAGATAGTCTTGGAGTGAATCGGCCTTGAGCGAGTCAGACAGTCCCGGATGCTTCGACTTATTCTTATGCAGCGCTCAGGTCCTGGGCCACTCGACCTTCTTTTCACCCGTTTGGTTCCGCTGCTGGCGGTGCTCCTGCTGAACGGTTGCAGCAGCGCCGCCTACTATGGGCAGTTGGCCGAGGGCCAGTGGCAGTTGCTGCGTGCACGGCAGCCGGTGGAGCAGGTAGTGGCCGACCCGGCCACCTCCGCGCAACTGCGCGCGCGCCTGGAACATGCCAGTCAGGCACGGGTATTTGCCAGCCAGCAGCTGAAGCTGCCGGACAACCGCAGCTACCGGGTATATGCCGACATTGGCCGGCCCTACGTGGTGTGGAATGTGTTCGCCACCCCCGAGCTGTCGTTGCAGCCGGTGACTCACTGTTTCCCGATCGCGGGGTGTGTGGCCTATCGCGGCTATTACCAGCAAGGCGCGGCGCGTGGGGCGGCGGCGTTGATGCGCCAGGAAGGCATGGATGCATACGTGGGTGGCGTGGAGGCCTATTCGACCCTGGGCTGGTTCGACGACCCGATCCTGTCGTCGATGGTGGGCTGGAGCGAAGAGCGCCTGGCCACGCTGATCTTCCATGAGCTCGCCCACCAGCGCTTCTATGTGCAGGACGATACCGAGTTCAACGAGTCGTTTGCCTCCTTCGTCGAGCAGGAAGGCACGCGGCAATGGCGCATGGCGCGTGGGCTTGCTGCGGTTGGGGGGAAGCAGGGGCAGCAGCGTGAGCAGTTCACCCGCTTGGTGCTGGCCAGCCGCGAGCGGCTGCAGGCGATATATGCCGGGCCTCTGGATGATGTGCAGAAGCGGGCGGCCAAGCAGGCGGAGTTTGAGCGCTTGCGGCGTGAATACCGGCAGCTGCGGGATGGCCAGTGGGGTGGCGACAAGCGTTATGACGCCTGGATGGATGGGCCGATGAACAATGCCAAGTTGTTGCCGTTCGGGCTGTATGACCAGTGGGTGCCGGCGTTTGCGGCGGTGTTCCGCGAAGTGGGTGGGGATTGGGCACGGTTTTATCAGAGGGTGGAGCAGTTGGGGCGGTTGCCGATTGAAGAGCGGAAGGCGGCGTTGCGGCGGTTGATGGTTAGCCGGTGAGATTTTGGGGCCGCGTTGCGGCCCATCGCCGGCAAGGCAGCCCCAATGGCCATCAAGCCTTGAGAAATGCCTGATGCATCTCGGCCAAGGTAGCAAAGTGGAATGCCGGTTCTTCCGCCATCAACTCCTCCTGGCTACCAAACCCATACCCCACCGCCACTGCCTGCAACCCATTGCTGCGCGCACCGATCAGGTCATGCTTGCGGTCGCCGATCATCAGGGTCTGCGCCGGGTCCAGCCCTTCTTCATCAAGCAGATGGCGAATCAGCTCGACCTTGTTGGTGCGCGTGCCGTCCAGCTCACTGCCGTAGATCACCTTGAAGTGGTGGTCAAAGGCGAAGTGCCGGGCGATTTCACGGGCGAACTCCCACGGCTTGGAGGTGGCGATGTACAGCGTGCGGCCCTGGCCGTTCAGGGCCTCGAGCAGCTCCGGTACACCGTCGAACACCAGGTTTTCGTACAGGCCGGTGACGCTGAAGCGTTCCCTATAGAAGTTCACCGCATCCCAGGCCTTGGCTTCGTCGAAGCTGTAGAACTGCATGAAGGCCTGCAGCAGGGGTGGGCCGATGAAGTGCTCGAGGCGGGTGAGGTCCGGCTCGTCGATGCCCAGTTTGGCCAGTGCGTACTGGATCGAGCGGGTGATGCCCAGGCGAGGGTCGGTCAGGGTGCCGTCGAGGTCGAACAGGATGTTTTGCTGGTGCATTTACTGAGTTCCACTTGAGTGCTGCGTGGTCTTCTTCGCGGGTAAACCCGCTCCCACAGGGATATCACAGGGCCTGAGGCCGGCGCCGTACCTGTGGGAGCGGGTTTACCCGCGAATGCGGTCATTCAGGTTGGTCGTAGCCTTCGGCCAGGTGCTGGTCCTTGAGCTTCACGTAGTTGCTGGCGCTGTAGGCGAAGAATGCGTGTTCCTGGTCGTTCAGCAGCCGGGCCTGTTTCACCGGGCTGCCCATGTACAGGTAGCCACTGACCAGACGTTTGCCTGGCGGCACCAGGCTACCGGCGCCAATGATCACTTCGTCCTCGACGATGGCGCCGTCCATGATGGTGCTGCCCATGCCGACCAGGATGCGGTTGCCCAGGGTGCAGCCATGCAGCATGACCTTGTGGCCGATGGTCACTTCGTCGCCGATGATCAGCGGGAAACCGTCCGGGTTGAAGGGACCTGCGTGGGTGATGTGCAGCACGCTGCCGTCCTGCACGCTGGTGCGAGCGCCGATGCGGATGCGGTGCATGTCGCCGCGTACCACGGTCAACGGCCAGACCGAGCTGTCTTCACCGATTTCCACGTCGCCCAGCACTACCGCCGACCGGTCGACGAAGGCCCTGGGCCCAACTTTCGGAGTGTGTTGCTGGAAGCTTCGGATGGCCATGATAGCGTCTCTCATCTGTGCCGATAGGCAGGCTGCCTGCTGCGGTCGGCGTCGATTGTAATTAAGATGGGGCAGTGTTTCTTCTGCCAAGGTATCCAAACCGTGAGTGCGAACAACCCGCTTCTGCAGTCCTACGATCTGCCGCCCTTCTCGCAAATCCGTGCCGAACACGTGTTGCCGGCGATCGAAGCGATCCTGGCCGACAACCGTAAAGCCATTGCCGAGATCCTCGAAAAGCAGGGCAAGAACCCGACCTGGGCCGGTCTGGTGCTGGCCATGGACGAACTGAACGACCGCCTGGGCGCCGCCTGGAGCCCGGTCAGCCACCTCAATGCGGTGTGCAACAGCGCGGAACTGCGCGAAGCCTACGAGTCGTGCCTGCCGGCGCTGAGCGCCTACTCTACCGAACTGGGCCAGAACCGTGCGCTGTTCGAAGCCTACCAGGCGCTGATCGATAGCCCGGAGGCCGCCGGCTTCGACGTGGCGCAAAAGACTATCCTCGAGCATGCCCTGCGTGACTTCCGCCTGTCGGGTATCGACCTGCCTGCTGATAAACAGCAGCGCTACGCCGAAGTGCAGAGCAAGCTCAGCGAGCTGGGCAGCCGTTTCTCCAACCAGCTGCTCGACGCCACCCAGGCCTGGACCAAGCACGTTACCGACGAAGCCGCGCTGGCCGGCCTGACCGATTCGGCCAAGGCGCAGATGGCCGCCGCCGCCCAGGCCAAGGGCCTCGACGGCTGGCTGATCACCCTGGAATTCCCCAGCTACTACGCGGTAATGACCTACGCCAGCGACCGTGCCCTGCGCGAAGAGTTGTACGCCGCCTACTGCACCCGTGCTTCGGATCAGGGCCCGAATTCTGGCCAGTTCGACAACGGCCCGGTGATGCAGGAAATCCTTGGCCTGCGCCAGGAGCTGGCCGAACTGCTGGGCTACAAGAACTACGCCGAGCTGAGCCTGGCCACCAAGATGGCCGAGTCCAGCGACCAAGTGCTGAGCTTCCTGCGTGACCTGGCCAAGCGTTCCAAGCCGTTCGCCGCCCAGGACCTGGAGCAGCTCAAGGCCTACGCCGCTGAGCAGGGCTGCCCTGAGCTGGCCAGCTGGGACGCCGGCTACTTCGGCGAGAAGCTGCGCGAGCAGCGTTACAGTGTTTCGCAGGAAGCCCTGCGCGCCTACTTCCCGATCGACAAGGTATTGGGCGGCCTGTTCAGCATCGTGCAGCGCCTGTACGGCATCGAAATCGCCGAACTCAAGGGCTTCGACAGTTGGCACCCGGACGTTCGCCTGTTCGAGATCAAGGAAAACGGCCAGCACGTCGGCCGCTTCTTCTTCGATCTCTATGCCCGCGCCAACAAGCGTGGCGGCGCCTGGATGGATGGTGCGCGTGACCGTCGCCGCACCGCCGCTGGCCAGCTGCAGAGCCCGGTGGCCAACCTGGTGTGCAACTTCACCCCGGCCGCCCCTGGCAAGCCGGCGCTGTTGACCCACGATGAGGTCACCACCTTGTTCCATGAGTTCGGCCATGGCCTGCACCACATGCTGACCCGCATCGAGCATGCCGGCGTATCCGGCATCAACGGCGTGGCCTGGGACGCGGTCGAACTGCCGAGCCAGTTCATGGAAAACTGGTGCTGGGAGCCGGAAGGCCTGGCACTGATCTCCGCCCACTACGAAACCGGTGCACCCCTGCCCCAGGACCTGCTGGACAAGATGCTGGCGGCGAAGAACTTCCAGTCGGGCATGATGATGGTGCGTCAGCTGGAGTTCTCGCTGTTCGACTTCGAGCTGCATGCCACCCATGGTGACGGCCGCAGCGTGCTGCAGGTGCTCGAAGGCGTACGCGACGAGGTGTCGGTCATGCGCCCACCGGCGTACAACCGCTTCCCCAACAGCTTTGCGCACATCTTCGCGGGTGGTTACGCGGCGGGCTACTACAGCTACAAATGGGCCGAGGTGCTGTCGGCTGACGCCTTCTCGCGCTTCGAGGAAGAAGGCGTGCTGAACGCCGAGACCGGTCGCGCCTTCCGCGAGGCGATACTGGCACGCGGTGGCTCTCGCGAGCCGATGGAGCTGTTTGTCGACTTCCGTGGCCGTGAGCCTTCCATCGATGCCTTGCTGCGCCACAGTGGCCTGAGCGAGGACGCTGCAGCATGAGCGAGGTAGCCGTGAACAAGACCAAGAAACGCTTCATTGCCGGGGCGGTATGCCCGGCGTGCAGCGAGACCGACAAGTTGATGATGTGGAACGAAGACGGCGTACCACACCGCGAGTGCGTGGCCTGCGGCTTTACCGACACCCTCAACGAGCAGGGCTTGTCGGTGCCGAAGGAACTCGGCACCCGGGTCAACCATCTGCAACCGAAAGCCGCGCCGGCCAAGGTACAGACGGTGCAGTTCTTCCCCAACCCGAAGCTGAAGAAACCGGCTGAATAAAGCCTTCGTGCCGCCCGGGCGCCGTGCCCGGGCCGGTATGCCCAGGTGGTAGATAGTCAGGCCACCTGCTGTACGCTGGCCATGCAAGCTCGCCTGCTCTTTTCTACGAGCAAGGTGTTGCGCCATGGACAACCCACTTCTGCAAAATAGCCATATCCCCGTCGATTATCCGGCGATCACCATCGAAAACATGCAAGTCGCCTTTGAACACGTGCTGTTGGCGCACGAGCAAGGCATCGAACGCATCCTCCTCGATCAGCAGGCCATGCCAACCTGGGATGACATGGTGCTGGCGGTTGACGGGCTGGATAGCCAGCTGTTGGCGGTGTTGTATGCCGCCTCGCCATTGGTTGACCGGGATGAAGCCTGGGCCGCGGCCATTATCGACTTCTTTGCCAAGACCACGGAGCGGTTCGACCAGAAATTCACCAACGCTGCACTGCAGGCCCTGTATGAGCGCTTGGCCAACAGCGACATCGGCAAGCAGCTGGATGCCCAGAAACGCGCCACATTGCGCTGGCATCTGGACAAGTTCAGCGCCAGTGGTGCATCGCTCGCCCCTGCAGGCAAGGTACGCCTGGCCGAGCTCCTGAAACAGATTAGCGCTGCGCGGGAGGCGTTTCGCAGCAACATCAACAGGCCAGGGCTGAGCGTCACGGATGAATCCGAACTGAGCGGTATACCTCAACGCATCCGTGATGAGCTGGCTACAAGGGCACAGGAGGCGGGAGAGCCAGGCTGGTTGATTGCGTGCGAAAGCGTGACCACCTATGCCGTGCTCAAACATGCTGACAACCGGCAGCTGCGTGAGCGCGTGTACCGGGCTTACAACACACGAGGCGTCGGCCTTGGCCTGCAGCAGGACAATCGCTCGCTCCTGGAGCAACTGGCGAGGCTGCTGGAAGAAAAGGCTCACCTGCTCGGCTTTGCCAGCCATCTGGAGCAGAGCCTGCATGTGAAGAGCGCGGGTTCGGTTACCCATGTGCGCGGCTTTCTTCATGACCTGGCCGAGCATGTGCGGCCGGCCATGCTGCAGTGGCGCGCAGACATGCAGCGCCAGGCCGCAGCCAAGGGGCTGGGGAATATTCAACCCTGGGACATTGCCTACCTGCAGGCTTCGTCGCGCACGGTGCTGTCCACCGAAGCCTTGCGCGAATACTTCCCGCTGAATGCTGTGGTCAGCGCATTGCAGCAACTGGCGGAAAAGCTGTTTGACGTGACGCTGCAGGCCAGGCCGCTGGCAACCTGGGATGACAGCGTGCAACCGTTCGAGGTGTGGCAGGACAACGCCTTGATCGGCTTCTTCTACCTGGACGCCGTACAGCATGCCGGCAAGCAGCCTGACTCGGTGTTCACCACCTACATTCGCAACCGCCGGGTCGATGCCGAGGGGATCTACCAGGCGGCCTCGGTGGTGGTCTACAGCGACGTGCCAGCAGCGCTGCCGGGTAGCCAGCCGTTGCTGGGCCATTTGTCACTGCGCAAGCTGTTCCACGAGTTTGGCCATGCCTTGCACCACTTGCTGGTGCGCACGACCAACCACGTGATGTCCAACGTCACCGAACTCGGGACCGATGGCGTGGAGCTGTTCGGCAAGCTGTTCGAGCGCTGGGTCTGGGACGCTGATTACCTGGTGGCGATCTCGTCGCACCAGCACGATGGCAGCCAGCTTGACCGGGCGCGGGTCGATGAGTGCCTGCGCCGCTTGCGGCAGCAAGGCGTGGAGGAAACCGCGCGCGATCTGAGCCTGGCGCTGTTCGACCTGGACCTGCATGGTACGCCGAACGATGGCCGGTCCCTCGAACAGCGCCTGAGCGATGCCCGTGAGCATTCTGGCTACTGGCCCCTTGCCGATTTCGAGCACCCGGCGCACGCCTTCGACCATCTGGTGAACGGCTATGATGCCGGCTATTACGCCTATCTGTGGTCGGATGTGCACGCCTTTGACCTGTTCACCCGCTTCGAGGCCCAAGGCCTGCTGGATCGGGCCACAGGCCGGGCGCTGCAGGAGACATTGCTTGCCCCGGGGGCATCGCGCCCGTTGCGTGAAGGCATCGAGCTGTTCCTTGGCCGGCAGCCGAGCCAGCTGCCCTACCTGCGTTGGCATGGCCTGAAGTGAGGGGACGCTGACCGGAGGTGCTGGAAAGATTATGGCGCGCACGATACTGTATATGAATACAGTATACGGGGTGGGCCATGATTCCTCCAGCACCGCAAAAGGGCCGTGGCACGGCACATAATCCGCACAATCGCTTTGCCCCCAGCCATTCGGTGGCGGAGGATGATGGCTGGTGCCAGGAGGTGCCGCAAACCCAGGGCACCGAGGTGCGAGTCGAGACGGCCAAGTCGGTGATCAGCCGCAACACTTCGCCCGACCTGCCCTTCGACCGCTCCATCAACCCTTACCGTGGCTGCGAGCATGGTTGCATTTACTGCTATGCCCGCCCTTCCCACGCCTACTGGGACCTTTCCCCCGGCCTGGATTTCGAGACCAAGCTGATAGCCAAGACCAATGCCGCCGAGGTGCTCGCGCAACAACTGAGCAAACCGGGTTACGTGTGCGCACCGATCAACCTGGGCTCCAATACCGACCCGTACCAGCCGATCGAGCGGGAGCAACTGCTGACCCGGCGCCTGCTCGAAGTGCTGCTGCGTTTTCGCCACCCGGTGACCATCGTCACCAAGGGTTCGCTGGTATTGCGCGACCTTGACCTGCTGGCCGAGATGGCCCGCCAGCGCCTGGCGCGGGTGATGATCAGCCTGACCACACTGGACGATGACCTGAAACGGGTGCTGGAACCGCGCGCGGCGTCACCCAAGGCGCGCTTGCGAGCGATCCGCGTGTTGCGCGAGGCGGGGGTGCCAGTGGGCGTGTTGTGTTCGCCGATGATTCCAATGATCAACGACAGTGAACTGGAGCGCCTGCTGGAGGCGGCCAGGGAGGCTGGCGCGCAGAGCGCGGCCTACATGATGTTGCGCCTGCCGCTGGAGGTGGCGCCGTTGTTCGAGCAATGGCTGCAGGACCATTACCCGCAGCGGGCGGCGCATGTGTTGAGCCTGATCCGCCAGAGCCGCGGTGGCGAGCTGTATGACAGCCGGTTTGGTGTGCGCATGCGCGGTGAAGGCGTGTTTGCCGAGTTGCTGGCGCAGCGCTTTGCCAAGGCCATGAAGCGGTTGGATTTCGAAGGGCGAGAAGCGCAGGCGCTGGATTGTTCGGCGTTTTGCCCGCCGGGTGGGCAGATGGCGCTGTTCTGATGCTGAGCAGAGCACGGCCAGGTTCCGGGTTCCTGCATGGGGCGCATTGCCAGCCATCAATACAACTAATCCAAGTTGATAATTGGACTAATGGCTCTTGGCAGTTGATGTTTTTTTGCTATTATCCAGTTCCCGCCTCTTTCATCTGGAACCCCCGTTCTAGAGCCTTCGAATTAAGCTTCAGTTAAGTTTTCCTCGCTAGCGTAGGAAATCAGTCCACACCGACTGTGATCTATGGCCCGTGCGTGTCATCTAAATCCCTGCATAGCCAGAATCTTTCACCGGTAAAATGGATTTACCTATACACCGTCAAGAGGATGAATCATGCCCATCAAGGACCCATCCAAGGTCGTACCGCAGGTCCCCGCGGAGAGCGCCGATGCCGCCCTTAAGCACATCGTCGACGGCTTCCTGCGTTTTCACCATGACGTTTTCCCCGAGCAGCAAGAGCTGTTCAAGAAGCTCGCCACCGCGCAAACACCGCGTGCCATGTTCATCACCTGCGCCGACTCGCGCATCGTTCCCGAGCTGATCACCCAGAGTTCGCCTGGCGACCTGTTCGTGACCCGTAACGTCGGTAACGTGGTACCGCCTTATGGCCAGATGAACGGCGGCGTTTCCAGCGCCATCGAGTACGCCGTACTGGCGTTGAAAGTGCATCACATCATCGTCTGCGGCCACTCCGACTGCGGCGCCATGCGCGCGGTACTCAACCCGCAATCGCTGACCAAGATGCCGACCGTATCCGCCTGGTTGCGCCACGCCGAAGTGGCCCGTACCGTGGTCGAGAACAACTGCTCGTGCGGCAGCGAACACGAAACGATGCAAGTGCTGACCAAGGAAAACGTCATCGCCCAGCTGCATCACCTGCGCACCCACCCTTCGGTGGCTTCGCGCCTGGCCGCCGGTGAGCTGTTCATCCATGGCTGGGTCTACGACATCGAGACCAGCAAGATCGAAGCCTACGACGCCGCCAGCGATAGCTTCCTGCCCCTGGCCGCCGGCGAGCCGGTCCCCTGCGCTACTCCGAGAGGCCGCTACTAAGCGACCCATCCGCCCGCTGAAACCTTGATAGCCGGCTGCACCCCCTAGGGTGTGGCGCGGCCTTCGGCTGCCTTGAATTCCCTGACTGCCTGCCGGCACGCCCGCTGGCGGCCCGCGCCTGCGCGCTCGTCAGGGGCAAACGTGCCCACGGCCAGGGGAATGGCTGTGTGACAGAGAAAGGAGAAACACGGTGAACATTACACAGTTGAAAACGGCCCTGCCGCGTGAGTTGCTGGCGTCGGTGGTGGTCTTCCTGGTTGCCCTGCCGTTGTGCATGGGCATTGCGATCGCCTCGGGCATGCCGCCAGCCAAAGGCCTGATTACCGGCATTATCGGCGGCATTGTCGTGGGTTTCCTCGCCGGTTCGCCGCTGCAGGTCAGTGGCCCTGCAGCGGGCCTGGCGGTACTGGTGTTCGAGCTGGTGCGCCAGCATGGCATGGCCATGCTCGGGCCGATCCTGCTGCTGGCCGGCTTGCTGCAATTGCTGGCTGGGCGCTTGCGCCTGGGCTGCTGGTTCCGGGTTACCGCGCCGGCGGTTGTGTACGGCATGCTGGCCGGGATTGGCGTGCTGATCGTGCTGTCGCAGGTGCATGTGATGTTCGACACCGCGCCGCAGCCTTCCGGCATGCAGAACCTGCTGGAGTTCCCGGCGACGGTGGCCGCAGCCCTGCCACATGAAAACGCCGGCTCCGGCTGGGTGGCCGGTGCGCTGGGCCTGGGCACCATCGCCATCATGTGGGGCTGGGAGCGCCTGCGGCCGCAGCGGCTGCGCTTCGTCCCGGGTGCCCTGCTGGGCGTGTCGGCCATGACGGCAATCAGTATGTGGCTGGCCTTGCCGGTGAACCGCGTACAGGTGCCGGCCGACCTGTCCGAGGCCATCGACTGGATCCGCCCTGGTGACCTGATGCAACTGGCCGACCCTACCCTGCTGGTTGCCGCGTTTGCCCTGGCCTTCATCGCCAGTGCCGAAACCTTGTTGTCGGCTGCAGCGGTTGACCGCATGCACAGCGGCCAGCGTTCGGACTTCGACCGTGAGCTGTCGGCCCAGGGCATCGGCAACATGCTGTGCGGGGTGTTGGGCGCGTTGCCGATGACCGGGGTGATCGTGCGTAGCTCGGCCAACGTGCAGGCGGGTGCACAGACCCGGGCTTCGGCAATCTTCCATGGCCTTTGGTTGCTGGCATTCGTGGTTGCGCTGAGCAGCGTTTTGCAGCAGATCCCGGTGGCGAGCCTGGCGGGTGTGCTGGTGTTTACCGGGGTCAAGCTGGTGGATTTCAAGGCGTTTCGCGGCCTTGGCCGCTATGGCCGTATGCCGATGTTCACCTACGCGGCGACGGCGTTGGCGATCATCTTTACCGACCTGCTGACCGGCGTGCTGCTGGGCTTTGCCCTGACCTTGCTGAAGCTGGCTCTGAAGGCGGCGCGGTTGAAGATCAACCTGGTCAGCCTGGAGAAGGCTGGGCACATGGAACTGCGGCTTAGTGGTGCCGCCACCTTCCTCAAGGTGCCGGCGCTGACTCAGGTGCTGGATAGCGTGCCGGCGGGGACCACGCTGCACGTGCCGCTGGGTAACCTGAGCTATATCGACCACTCGTGCCTTGAGCTGCTGGAGGACTGGGGTCGCAGCAATTCGGCCAATGGGTCGCGGTTGCTGATCGAGCAGCGGCGCCTGAAACGGCGGATCGAGGGGCGGATGCGGACTACGGCGGGGGTTGGGGCTTGAAGCTGAAAGCCTGTATCGCCTGAACTGGCCTCTTCGCGGGCACGCCCGCTCCCACAGGTACTGCACAGGCTTTGAACCCTGTGCAGTACCTGTGGGAGCGGGCGTGCCCGCGAAGAGGCCGGGACAGGAAATCAGGCCGGCTGGCCCAACTCCACACCCAGCTGACGAGACAGGCACGGCCAGCGCTTCCACGCCGCACCGGTTTCCGGGCTGCTCAGTTTCTCGCGGTAGGCCTCCACCGACTCCACCGCGAAGCTTTCGTCGTTCAACATTTCGTCCACCGAATGGTGCACCACTTCATCCAGCTGGTTGGCAAAGGTCTCGCCAATCAACTGGTGGGCAATCAGGTTGGCGACGGTGGTGTCGACCGGGATCAGCGGCTGCTGGAAGTGACGGATGTACAGGTCGTTCACCTCTTCCACCAGGCGGTGCGCCAGGTAGGCCTCATCCAGCAGGCAGTCCAGGCCCACATGCCCTTGCATCACGCTGGGTGGCTGCAGGAAGTAGGCTTCGGCAATTTTCAGTACAGGTTTGATCTGCGATTCGATCCCGGCCTCGCGGGCAACCGCGTGGGCGGCCTCCAGCAGTTCCGGAACCTGGTCGATGTAGGCGCTGACGAAGCGCGCCAAAGTACCCTGGGCGTCCTGCTCAGGCAGTTGGATCGAGGGGTGCAGGTGGGGCAGTTGCAGCTCGAGACGCTTTTTCAGTTGGCCGGTCTGGCCTTCGTGTTGATGGGCTTGGCTTACCTGCTCGCGTACAGCAGCGATGTTCATGACAACTCCAGGGACATTACGTTTCAAACGGAAGACACTAAATTAGCTCGGTATACAGAATACCTAAGACGCATTTGTTATAAGTCGCGCAAACGTGTGCATGCTCAGGCATATCGAAACGCCATTATTGTGCCATGCCGTGTCAAGCGCGCGGTTTTCAGGCTATTCAGCCATTTCATCGAGTTCATTTCACGGGCTTCGTTGCGTGCCGTTGGTCGCTGTCTATACTCCCGGTGAACGTGATTCGTTGATGAGGCCCGACTGCTTTTAGCAGGGGCTCGGTCGTCGAAGCCAGGCAGTCTTGACCACCGTTCCCTCTTGCCGCAGGCCACGCCTCCGGGACTACAAGAACGAGAAGGGGAACCCGCAATGATGCGACATCCACATGTCTGGATGGGCCTCCTGTTGTGGTCGGTTTTTGGTCAGGCCAACGCCGCCTGGACCGTGAACATGCACCCGGGGGCGACGGAAGTCTCCAACGCCGTCTTCGACCTGCACATGACCATCTTCTGGATCTGCGTGATCATCGGTATCGTGGTGTTCGGTGCGATGTTCTGGTCGATGGTCATCCACCGCCGCTCCACCGGCCAGCAGGCTGCGCATTTTCACGAGCACACCTGGGTGGAAATCCTCTGGACCGTGGTCCCCTTCCTGATCCTGGTGGCCATGGCCATCCCGGCCACCAGGACCCTGATCGACATCTACGATGCCAGCGAGTCGGACATCGATATCCAGGTTACCGGCTACCAGTGGAAGTGGCACTACAAATACCTGGGCCAGGACGTGGAGTTCTTCAGCAACCTGGCCACCCCCACCGAACAGATCCATAACAAGGCACCCAAGGACGAGCACTACCTGCTCGAAGTCGACCAGCCGCTGGTGCTGCCGGTAGGCGCCAAGGTGCGCTTCCTGGTGACCGCTGCCGACGTCATCCACTCCTGGTGGGTGCCGGCCTTCGCGGTCAAGCGTGATGCCATCCCCGGCTTCGTCAACGAAGCCTGGACCCGTATCGAGAAGCCCGGCATCTACCGCGGCCAGTGCACCGAGCTGTGCGGCAAGGACCACGGCTTCATGCCGGTGGTGGTCGAGGTCAAGTCCAAGGCCGACTACGACACCTGGCTGGGCGAGCGCAAGGCTGAAGCTGCCAAGCTCAAGGAGCTGACCAGCAAGGAATGGACCCTGGAAGAACTGGTGGAACGTGGTGACAAGGTCTACCACACCACCTGCGTTGCCTGTCACCAGGCCGAAGGCCAGGGCCTGCCGCCAATGTTCCCGGCGCTCAAGGGCTCGAAGATCGCCACCGGGCCGAAGGAAGCCCACCTGGGCATCGTCTTCCACGGCAAGCCCGGCACCGCCATGGCCGCGTTCGGCAAGCAGCTCTCGGAAGTCGATATCGCCGCCGTGGTCACCTACGAGCGCAACGCCTGGGGCAACAACAAGGGTGACATGGTCACGCCGAAGGACGTGCTGGCGCTGAAGCAGGCAGAAGCGCAATGAACCGGGTTACTCGCGGCAATCAATGGATTGCAGGAGACAGGACATGAGTGCAGTGATCGACGACCACGCCCACGGCCATGAGCATGCACACGGCCCGGCCAAGGGCCTGATGCGCTGGGTGCTGACCACCAACCACAAGGACATCGGCACGATGTACCTGTGGTTCAGCTTCCTGATGTTCCTGCTCGGTGGCTCGTTCGCCATGGTGATCCGCGCCGAGCTGTTCCAGCCCGGCCTGCAAATCGTCCAGCCGGAGTTCTTCAACCAGATGACCACCATGCACGGCCTGATCATGGTGTTCGGTGCGGTGATGCCGGCCTTCGTCGGCCTGGCCAACTGGATGATCCCGCTGATGATCGGCGCGCCCGACATGGCCCTGCCGCGGATGAACAACTTCAGCTTCTGGCTGCTGCCGGCGGCTTTCCTGCTGCTGGTCTCGACCCTGTTCAGCCCGGGCGGCGGGCCCAACTTCGGCTGGACCTTCTACGCCCCGCTGTCCACCACCTATGCGCCGGCCAGCGTCACCTTCTTCATCTTTGCCATCCACCTGATGGGCATCAGCTCGATCATGGGCGCGATCAACGTGATTGCCACCATCCTCAACCTGCGTGCCCCGGGCATGACCCTGATGAAGATGCCGCTGTTCGTCTGGACCTGGCTGATTACCGCGTTCCTGCTGATTGCGGTGATGCCGGTGCTGGCTGGCGTGGTGACCATGATGCTGATGGACATCCACTTCGGCACCAGCTTCTTCAGTGCCGCCGGCGGTGG
This sequence comes from Pseudomonas sp. NPDC096925, assembly GCF_044762545.1. Lineage (NCBI taxonomy): Bacteria > Pseudomonadati > Pseudomonadota > Gammaproteobacteria > Pseudomonadales > Pseudomonadaceae > Pseudomonas > Pseudomonas sp. NPDC096925. The sequence goes on from NZ_JBIWEM010000009.1 coordinate 172,769, forward strand.
TGACCCGGTGCTGTTCCAGCACGTGTTCTGGTTCTTCGGCCACCCCGAGGTGTACATCATGATCCTGCCGGCCTTCGGCGCGGTCAGTTCGATCATCCCGGCGTTCTCGCGCAAACCACTGTTCGGCTATACCTCGATGGTGTACGCCACCGGCGCCATCGCCTTCCTGTCGTTCATCGTCTGGGCCCACCACATGTTCGTGGTCGGTATCCCGGTGGTCGGCGAGCTGTTCTTCATGTACGCCACCATGCTGATCGCCGTGCCTACCGGGGTGAAGGTGTTCAACTGGGTCAGCACCATGTGGGAAGGCTCGCTGACCTTCGAGACGCCGATGCTGTTCGCCATCGCCTTCGTCATCCTGTTCACCATCGGCGGTTTCAGCGGGCTGATGCTGGCGATCGCCCCGGCGGACTTCCAGTACCACGACACCTACTTCGTGGTGGCGCACTTCCACTATGTGCTGGTGCCTGGGGCGATCTTCGGCATCTTCGCCTCGGCCTACTACTGGCTGCCGAAATGGACCGGCCACATGTACGACGAAACCCTCGGCAAGCTGCACTTCTGGCTATCGTTCGTCGGCATGAACATGGCCTTCTTCCCCATGCACTTCGTGGGGTTGGCCGGCATGCCACGGCGGATTCCCGACTACAACCTGCAGTTCGCCGACTTCAACATGGTGTCGTCGATCGGCGCGTTCATGTTCGGCGCCACGCAGATCTTCTTCCTGTTCATCGTCATCAAGTGTATCCGTGGCGGCGCGCCGGCACCGGCCAAGCCCTGGGATGGCGCCGAGGGCCTGGAGTGGTCGATCCCTTCGCCTGCGCCGTATCACACCTTCCAGACGCCACCGGAAGTGAAATAGGAACCGTGCCATGAACGGCCTTTCGCTGAAGCGCCTGGTGTTGCGCCTGCTGATGCTGACGGTGGTGATGTTCGCCTTCGGCTTTGCCCTGGTGCCTATCTATGACGTGATGTGCAAGGCCTTCGGCATCAACGGCAAGACCGGTGGGCAGTATGAAGGCAGCCAGATCAGCGACCCCACGCGGTCGGTGCGGGTGCAGTTCATGTCGACCAATGCCAGCGACATGGTCTGGGACTTCTACTCCACCGCCGATCAGTTGGAGGTCAACCCGGGGGCGGTGAACCAGATGATCTTCATCGCTCACAACCCGACCGACCGGCCGATGAGTGCGCAAGCCATCCCCAGCATCACCCCGGCCGAGGCCGCGGCGTACTTCCACAAGACCGAGTGCTTCTGCTTTACCCAGCAGGTGCTGCAGCCCGGCGAACGCATCGAGATGCCGGTGCGCTTCATCGTCGACCGCGACCTGCCGGCCAGCGTGAAGCACCTGACACTGGCCTACACCTTGTTCGACATCACCGCTCGCCACCCGCCGGTCGCGCATGTCGCGGCCCAGGACGTCCAGGGCGCCCGTTAAGGGAAGGAGAACAGCAATGGCAAGTCATGAGCACTACTACGTCCCGGCGCAGAGCAAGTGGCCGATCATCGCCACCATCGGCATGTTCATCACGGTGTTCGGCCTGGGTACCTGGTTCAACGACATGAAGGCTGGCCATCCCGAGTCGCACGGGCCGCTGATCTTCTTCATCGGCGCGTTGTTCCTGGCCTACATGCTGTTCGGCTGGTTCGGTTCGGTGGTACGGGAGAGCCGCGCGGGGCTGTACAGCCCGCAGCTGGACCGCTCGTTCCGCTGGGGCATGAGCTGGTTCATCTTCTCCGAGGTGATGTTCTTCCTGGCCTTCTTCGGTGCGCTGTTCTACGTGCGCGTGCTGGCCGGGCCGTGGCTTGGCGGTGAAGGGGCCAAGGGTGTTGCGCACATGTTGTGGCCGACCTTCGAATTCACCTGGCCGCTGCTGCACACGCCCGACCCGAAACTGTTCCCGCCGCCCAAGGAAGTGATCGACCCGTGGCACCTGCCGCTGATCAACACCATCTTGCTGGTCAGTTCCAGCGTGACCATCACCATCGCCCACCATGCCCTGCGCCGTGACCACCGTGGCCCGCTGAAATTCTGGATGGCGCTGACCATCATCCTGGGCGCCAGCTTCATCGCGTTGCAGGCCTACGAGTACCACGAGGCCTATACCAAGCTGGGGTTGACCCTGGGATCGGGGATCTATGGCGCGACGTTCTTCATGCTAACCGGCTTCCACGGCGCCCACGTTACCTTGGGCACGATCATCCTGATCGTGATGTTCGTGCGCATCTTGCGCGGGCATTTCAACCCGGAGAAACACTTTGGTTTCGAGGCGGCCAGTTGGTACTGGCATTTCGTCGATGTGGTGTGGGTGGGGTTGTTCATCTTTGTCTATGTGTTGTGAATAAAGAACCCGCTCCCACAGGGGTAGGTGAGAACTTCAGAAGGGGGCGTGCGAGACGAGCTGACCGCTGATGAAGCCCCAGGCCACCAGGCCGATGGTCAGGGCCGCCAGGGTCACCCGCACGGTCAGCGCTTTCAGCAAACGGGTCGAGTTTTCATCGTCCTTGACCAGAAACACCAGGCCACTGAACAGGCTGGCAATCGTGGCCAACAGCATCAGGACAATCGCGGCCTTGAGCATGGCGATACTCCGGGGGGATGCGGTGATGTGGATAAGTATAGCGATCGGCCCGGCGAGGCTCCGATGAGGCCGTTTCGTCCGGGCTGGGTACCAACCCTGGTGGTGCTTGCGCTGCTGCCGGGGTTGATCGCGCTTGGCTGCTGGCAACTCGGCCGTGCCGAGGAAAAGCGCGTACTGCTGGCCGCCTATGCCGAGCGGCGGATCGAAGCGCCCTTGGCCACGGCCCAGCTGACCGCGAACCAGGACAATGCCTTCCGCCGCGTGCATCTCCATGGCCGCTTCGACGCCGGGCACAGCCTGTTGCTGGACAACCGCATGCGCGATGGCCAGGCCGGTGTCGAGCTGCTGCAACCCTTCCACGACCAGGCTAGCGGCCTGTGGCTGTTGGTCAACCGCGGCTGGCTACCCTGGCCGGATCGCCGCGTGCCTGTGCATTTCGATACCCCTGCCCAGGCGTTGGCGCTGGATGCCTCGGTATATGTCGCGCCTGGCAGCACATTCCAGTTGCATCCCGACCCTGCAGGCGGCCAGTGGCCGCACCTGCTGACCGCCGTGGATGCCGCCCAGCTATGGCAACAGCTCGATCGCGAAGGCTTCGCCCATGAGCTGCGCCTGGAGCCCGGCCCGGCGACCTATCGCCTGGACTGGCCGGTCGTTGCCATGGGCCCGGAAAAACACCTGGGCTACGCCGTGCAATGGTTCGCCCTGGCAACCACTTTGGTACTGCTCTACCTCTACTTCGGCTGGCACCACAACAAGGAGAAACCCCATGGCCACCGCCACTCCACTGGAAGTGCCTGAACGTAGCAAACCCAGAGCCCGCGGGCGTTTGCAGCTTGTCCTGATCCTGCTGGTGGTGCTCGGGCCGATGGTCCTGGCCACCAGCATGTACAAGCTCAAGTTCTGGGTGCCGGAAGGCCGCAGCTACCACGGCGCCATGATCGGCAACGGTGAAAGCCGCGCCGATCTCGGCGTGGCAGGCCAGGACGAGCACTGGCAGCTGCTGGTGAGCGCGCCCGAGGTGTGTGCCGAGGACTGCCAGCGCCTGGTGTACCTGGCCCGGCAGATCCAGGTTGGTCTGGGCCGCGATGCCAGCCGTGCCAGCCATGCGCTGGCGACCGCCCAGCCGCTGAGCGCCGACTACCAGGCGCTGATTGGCCGTGAGTATCCGCAGCTGCAACGCTACCCGCTGGATGCGCAACGCTACCTGCAGCAGGTCGGTGAGGCCGGCCCGCAGCTGTGGATCGTCGACCCGCACGGCAACCTGGTGCTGCGCTACGACGCCAAGGTCAACGGCAAGCATGTGCTGGACGACCTGCGCCACCTGCTCAAGCTGTCCAACATTGGCTAGGAGCCTGCCATGGCCAGACCCGGATTCCGCCTTGCTGTGTTCGCCACCCTGCTGGCACTGCTGGTCGTCCTGCTCGGTGCCTATACCCGCCTGACCCACGCCGGCCTCGGCTGCCCTGACTGGCCGGGTTGCTACGGCTTCATCAGCGTGCCCAAGAGCGAAGCGCAGCTGGCCCATGCCGAGCTGCATTTCCCCGAGCACCCGGTGGAAGCTGCCAAGGGCTGGGCCGAGATGGTCCACCGCTACTTTGCCGGCACCCTGGCGATGGTCATAGCCCTGCTCGCCGTGCAGGCGCTGCGCCGGCATACACGCGATGGCCAGCCTTATCGCCTGCCCTTGCTGTTGCTGGGAGTGGTGCTGGCCCAGGCCGCCTTCGGCATGTGGACGGTCACCCTCAAGCTGTGGCCGCAGGTGGTCACCGCGCATCTACTCGGTGGCTTCACTACCCTGAGCCTGTTGTTCCTGTTGTCCCTGCGTCTGTCCCGGGCCTTTGCGCCCTTGCCCAAGCTGCCATTGAGCCTGCGCCGGATCGCCGCGCTGGCCTTGCTGGTGGTGATCGGCCAGATCGCCCTGGGCGGCTGGGTCAGTGCCAACTACGCGGCCGTCGCCTGCATCGACCTGCCCACCTGCCACGGCCAGTGGTGGCCGGCGGCGGACTTCAGCAACGGTTTTCACCTGACCCAGCACGTCGGGCCCAACTACCTGGGCGGGCAGCTGGACAGTGATGCGCGCACGGCCATCCACATCAGCCACCGCCTGGGTGCATTGCTGGTGACCTGCGTGCTGCTGATGCTCAGCTGGAAGCTGCACCGCTGCGGCCTCCCTGGCCTGGCGCGGCTGGTGCTGCTGGCGCTGCTGGTGCAAGTCGGCCTGGGCATCAGCAATGTGCTGCTGCACCTGCCGCTGGCCGTGGCCGTGGCACACAACGCGGGTGGGGCGCTGTTGTTGCTGAGCATGGTGCTGGTGAACTACCGCATCCGCGTGGTCGACAAGGTTCGCGTGGGTGTCGGCCATGGCTGGCGCCTGCGACCTGTGGCTGGCGTGGGTATCTCCCACCACATGAGGAATGATTCGTGGCGACGCTTCTGAGCGCACGGCGGGCCAGCTGGCGTGATTACCTGGAGCTGACCAAGCCCAAGGTGGTGGTGCTGATGCTGATCACCTCGCTGGCGGGCATGTTCCTGGCCACCCGTGCAGGTGTCAGCTGGAGCGTGCTGCTGTTCGGCAACCTGGGCATTGGCTTGTGTGCAGGCGGCGCGGCGGTGGTCAACCATGTGGTGGACCGACGCATCGACGCACTGATGGCGCGTACCCACAAGCGGCCCCTGGCCCAAGGCCGGGTCGAGCCGCTGCCGGCGCTGCTGTTCGCCTTGGCGCTGGCGCTGCTGGGCATGGCCCTGCTGCTGGTGTTCACCAACTCCCTCACCGCCTGGCTGACGCTGGCCTCATTGCTCGGCTATGCGGTGCTCTATACCGGCTTTCTCAAGCGTGCCACGCCGCAGAATATCGTCATCGGTGGCCTGGCCGGTGCCGCCCCGCCGTTGCTGGGCTGGGTGGCGGTCAGTGGCCATGTCAGCGCCGAGCCCCTGCTGCTGGTGCTGATCATCTTCGCCTGGACCCCGCCACACTTCTGGGCCTTGGCCATTCACCGCAAGGAGGAATACGCCAAGGCCGATATCCCTATGCTGCCGGTGACCCACGGCGAGCGCTACACCAAGCTGCATATCCTGCTGTACACCCTGGTATTGCTGGCGGTGAGCCTGCTGCCCTACGCCATCCACATGAGCGGCCCGCTGTACCTGGCCTGCGCCCTGGTGCTGGGCCTGCGCTTCCTGCAATGGGCCTGGGTGTTGTACCGTGGCAGCCGGCCGCACGCGGCGATCGGCACCTTCAAGTACTCTATCGGGTACCTGTTCGCGCTGTTCATCGCGTTGCTCCTCGACCACTACCTGTTGCTGAACCTATGACCCGAACCCAGAAAACCGTCTTCATCCTCGTTGCCCTGGTCGCGTTGATCCTGGGCCTGACCGTCAACAAGGTGCTCAATGGCCGCGACCAGCCCAACCCCACCGAGCTGATCGATGCCGGCATCATCCTGCTGCCGCAGAGCCGTACCGTGGCTGACGTGACCATGACCAACCAGGACGGCCAGCCGGTGCAGCTGGATGACCTGAAGGGCAAATGGTCGCTGCTGTTCTTCGGTTATACCTACTGCCCGGACATCTGCCCGACCACCCTGGCCCAGCTGCGCCAGGTGAAGAGCGAGTTGCCCAAGGAGGCCGTCGACCGGCTGCAGGTGGTGCTGGTGAGCGTAGACCCGAACCGCGACACGCCGAATCAGCTGAAGCAGTACCTGGGTTATTTCGACAAGGATTTCGTCGGGGTGGTGGGGTCGATCGAGGATACCCAGAAGCTGGCCAATGCCTTGAGCATTCCGTTCATTCCGGCCGATACCAGCAAGCCCGGGTATACCGTGGATCACAGCGGCAACCTGGCGGTTGTGGGGCCGGACGGGCGTCAGCGCGGGTTCATTCGGGCGCCGTTCAACAACCAGAAGCTGGTGGCGCAGTTGCCCGGGCTTGTGAAGCGGGATTGAGTTAACCCCAAAAGCTGCGCGGGTAAACCCGCTCCCACAGGTACAGCGTAGGCCGTGAGCCTTGCGCTATCCCTGTGGGAGCGGGTTTACCCGCGAAGAGTCCAGCGCGATGTGACGGCTTAGAACGCCGGCACCACAGCGCCTTTGTACTTCTCGACGATGAACTGCTTCACCTCAGGCGAGTGCAGTGCAGCGGCCAGCTTCTTCATCGCGTCCGAGTCCTTGTTGTCCGGGCGGGCAACCAGGATGTTCACGTAAGGCGAGTCGCTGCCTTCGATGACCAGGGCGTCTTTCTCCGGGTTCAGCTTGGCTTCCAGCGCGTAGTTGGTGTTGATCAGGGCTGCATCGACCTGGGTCAGCACGCGTGGAATGGTGGCTGCTTCCAGCTCACGGAACTTCAGGCTTTTCGGGTTCTCGGCAACATCCTTCACGGTGGCCAGGATGTTCTTGTTGTCCTTGAGCTTGATCACGCCGGCCTTGTCCAGCAGCAGCAGCGCGCGGCCGCCGTTGGTGGCGTCGTTGGGTATGACCACGGTGGCGCCGGAGGACAGCTCGTCCAGCTTCTTGATCTTGGTCGAGTACACGCCCAGCGGCTCGATGTGCACGCCAGCCACGCTCACCAGGTTGGTGCCCTTGGCCTTGTTGAACTCATCCAGGTACGGCTGGTGCTGGAAGAAGTTGGCGTCCAGGCGCTTTTCGGCAACCTGCACGTTCGGCTGGATGTAGTCGGTGAATTCCTTGACCTTCAGCTCCACGCCCTCTTTCGCCAGTGCAGGTTTGACGAAGTTGAGGATTTCGGCGTGCGGCACCGGGGTGGCGGCGACAGTCAGCGATTCGGCGTGGGCCGAGAAGGCCGCGACAGCGGCGACAACAGCAAGCAGCTTCTTCATTGATCACTCCTTGTGAGGGCCGCGACGGCCCCCGAACGGGGGTTACTTACGGGAAAAATGCACGACCAGTTTGTCGCCCACGCTCTGCAGGACTTGAACCAGTACCAGCAACAGCACCACGGTGACGACCATCACGTCGGTCTGGAAACGCTGGTAGCCGAAACGGATGGCCAGGTCACCCAGGCCGCCGGCACCGACCACACCGGCCATGGCGGTGTACGACACCAGGGTGATGGCGGTTACGGTAATGGCCGCGAAGATGCCCGGGCGGGCCTCTGGCAGCAGCGCGTTGGTGATGATCTGGCGGGTGGTGGCGCCCATCGACTGGGTGGCTTCGATAATGCCGCGGTCCACTTCACGCAGGGCGGTTTCCACCAGGCGCGCGAAGAACGGTGTGGCACCTACCACCAACGGCGGAATGGCGCCGGCGACGCCCAGCGAAGTGCCGGTGATCAGCACGGTGATCGGGATCATCACGATCAGCAGGATGATGAACGGCAGCGAGCGCAGGACGTTGACGATCAGCGACAGCAGCGCGTAGACGCCCTTTTGCTCGAACATCTGCCGCGGCCCGCAGAGGAACAGCAGCACGCCCAGGGGCAGGCCCAGCAGCACGGTGAAGAACAGCGAGCCGAACAGCATGATCATGGTATCGACGCTGGCCAGCCAGATTTCGGCCCAGTCGACGTTGGCGAAGAAATTCAGGGCGTCCATCAACGCAGTACCTCCATATGTACGTCAGCTGCCTTGAAGCGGGCGAACGCCGCTTCCATGTCACCGCCGATCAGGGCGAGGGTGAGCTGGCCATAGGGGACATCCTTGATGCGGTCGATACGCCCGGCGAGGATGCTGTAGTCCACACCGGTTTCGCGGGCCACGGTGCCCAGCAGCGGCGCGTAGGTGGCGTCGCCCTGGAAGGTCAGGCGCACGATACGGCCTGGTACGTGGGCGAAGTCGTCACGCTGCTCGCCTTCGTCGACCTGCTCGTCTTCCTGGACGAAGCGCTTGGTGGTGGGGTGCTGCGGGTGCAGGAACACCTCGGCCACCGAGCCTTGTTCGACGATCTGGCCCGCGTCCATCACTGCCACGCGGTCGCAGACCCGGCGGATCACGTCCATTTCGTGGGTGATCAGCACGATGGTCAGTTTCAGCTCACGGTTGATTTCGGCCAGCAATTGCAGGACCGAGGCCGTGGTTTGCGGGTCGAGGGCGCTGGTGGCCTCGTCGCACAGCAGGATCTTCGGGTTGGTGGACAGGGCGCGGGCGATGCCGACGCGCTGCTTCTGGCCGCCAGACAGCTGCGCCGGGTACTTTCTGGCATGGTCGGAAAGGCCGACACGGGCCAGCAACTCGGTCACGCGCTTGTCGATTTCGCTGCGCGACAGCTCGCCGGCCAGGGTCAGTGGCAGGGCGACGTTGTCGGCGACGGTCTTGGAGGCCAGCAGGTTGAAGTGCTGGAAAATCATCCCGACCTGCTGGCGGAAGCCGCGCAGCTGGCTGGCGTTGAACGCGGTAACGTCTTCGCCATCGACGATGATCTTGCCGCCGGAGGGCTCTTCCAGGCGGTTGATCAGACGCAGCATGGTGCTCTTGCCGGCGCCGGAATGGCCGATCAGGCCGAACACCTGGCCATCTTCGATGGTCAGGCTGGTCGGATTCAGTGCGGGGATTTCCCTACCGGCGACGCGGTAGGTCTTGTGTACCTGTTGGAACTCGATCACGTAGCGAACCTTGTGGGGCGCATGGAATTTGGGTCAGCGGTTAGCTGGGGTCGCGCATTTTAGCCTTTTCCCATAGCTGTTCTTAGCATTTATTTCGTAATGCACCAATCCTTCGGGCATATCGCGACAACCGGTAATTCTGATTGAACGCTCGGCAAAGCGCTCCGGTCACTACCTGAACAAGCCCGAACGGGCACGCCTGTAGACTGATGAGGAGAGCCGACCATGCCCAGCAAGAACACGGACGCGCCAAAGCACAGCGAGGCCGCCGGCACCCAGACCCCGGACCGGGCCAATACCAACGCCAAGTTGCAAAGCCTGGAGGCTGACCGCAGCGATGCCACAGGCCGTGCGTTGCGTACCAATCAGGGGGTGCGCATCGCCGACAACCAGAACACGCTGAAGGCCGGTGACCGAGGCCCCTCGCTGCTCGAAGATTTCATCATGCGCGAGAAGATCACGCACTTTGACCACGAGCGCATCCCGGAGCGCATCGTGCATGCGCGAGGGACGGGAGCGCATGGCTATTTCCAGAGCTATGGCAACCACGCCGAGCTGACCAAGGCTGGCTTCCTGCAGGACCCGGAGAAAATCACGCCCGTTTTCGTGCGATTTTCCACGGTGCAAGGCCCGCGTGGCTCAGCCGATACCGTGCGCGACGTGCGGGGTTTTGCGGTCAAGTTCTACACCGACGAAGGCAACTTCGATCTGGTGGGCAACAATATGCCGGTGTTCTTCATTCAGGATGCAATCAAATTCCCGGATTTTGTCCACGCAGTAAAGCCGGAGCCGCACAACGAGATCCCGACCGGTGCCTCGGCCCATGACACCTTTTGGGATTTCGTCTCGCTGGTCCCGGAGTCTGCCCATATGGTCATGTGGGCAATGTCGGACCGTGCGATCCCGCGCAGCTTGCGGATGATGGAAGGTTTCGGGGTGCATACCTTCCGCCTGATAAATGCCCAGGGTGTGGCCAGTTTCGTCAAGTTCCACTGGAAACCGCGCCAGGGCGTGCATTCCCTGCTATGGGACGAAGCACAGAAGCTGGCCGGCAAGGACGCTGATTTCCAGCGACGCGATTTGTGGGAGGCTATCGAGACCGGCGATTACCCGGAATGGGAACTGGGCGTACAGATCGTGCCGGAAGCGGACGAGCACAGGTTCGATTTCGACCTGCTGGACCCGACCAAGATAATCCCGGAAGAGTTGGTGCCGGTTACACCATTGGGCAAGATGGTCCTGAACCGCAACCCGGACAACTTTTTCGCCGAAGTGGAACAGGTGGCGTTCTGCCCGGCCCATATCGTACCGGGCATCGACTTTACCAACGACCCGTTGCTGCAGGGGCGGCTGTTCTCCTACACCGACACCCAGCTTAGCCGCCTGGGTGGGCCCAACTTCCATCAGATCCCGGTCAACCGCCCCGTCGCTCCCAATCACAACAACCAGCGCGACGCCCTGCATCAGCATGTGGTGCACAAGGGGCGCGCTTCTTACGAGCCAAACTCCATCGATGGCGGCTGGCCAAAGGAAACCCCACCTGCCGCACAGGATGGTGGTTTCGAGAGCTTTCAGGAACGCATCGATGCGCACAAGATCCGCCAGCGCAGCGAGTCGTTCGGTGACCACTTCTCGCAGGCGCGGCTGTTCTTCCAGAGCATGAGCCCGACCGAGCAGCAGCACATCATCAAGGCCTACAGCTTTGAGCTGGGCAAAGTGGAACGTGAGACGATTCGTGCTCGGGAAGTGAATGAAATTCTTGCCAATATCGACTTGAAGCTGGCGGCTGCGGTGGCTGCCAACCTCGGCTTGCCTGCGCCGAGTGCAGGCACGGTGCAAGTGAAGGGTAGCCAGCTTGCGCAGTCGCCTGCCCTGAGCCAGATGAACCACCCGGGCTCGGTTGGCATCAAGGGCCGCAAGATCGCCGTACTGGTGACAGATGGCGTAGACGCTGGCAGCGTGGAGAAGCTGGTCAAAGCCCTGGAAGCACACAGTGCCCGACCATTGCTCCTTGGGCCGACCTCAGCACCGGTGAAGGCTGCGGACGGCAAGCAACTACCGGTGGATGCTTCCATGGAAGGGATGCCCTCGATCATGTTTGACGGGATTGTCGTGCCTGGGGGCAAGGCTTCGACCGATGCGCTGGCGGCCAGCGGTTTGGCCAAGCATTTTCTGCTGGAGGGCTACAAGCACCTGAAGGCGATGGTGTTGACCAAAGAGCTTTTGGGCAGCTTGGGGCTGAAAGAAGACAAGGGGTTGCTGCTGGGAGATGAGCAGAAGACCGTGGATGCCTTCGTCAAAGCGGTAGAAGGGCATCGAGTGTGGGAGCGGGAGGCGGCTGCGGAGGCTGTGCCGGCCTAAGGGGCTGCTTTGCAGCCCATCGCGACACAAGGCCGCTCCTGCAGGAGATCGCATTCCCTTGCAGGAGCGGCCTTGTGTCGCGAAAGGGGCGCGCAGCGCCCCCAGATTCTTAACGCTGATGCGGAACCAGAACCACCTGCGCCGGCAGCGACCGCTGAATCTCGTGCTTCTGCTTCAACTCGAACCCGCTGTCGATCTTGCGCACGCGCTTCTCCAGCAAGGTCTTCAGCCAAGGCGCATCCTCGGTGCGCGGCACCTGGAACACCACGTCGCACTGGTAGCTCACCACATCGGCGGCAATGTCATCCAGCTGGCGGCGCATGGCGCGGCTGTCGGTGGTCTTCAAGGCCACCACGGTGCTCGGTGCGGACGGGTCGATGATGCGCGCCTTGGGCTTGGCCTCGGCCGCTTTCAACGCCGCTTCCGCCTTCTCCAGCTCGGCCTTGCGCGCCTGGGTCACGGCATCGCCACCGGTCACCGCCGGGGCCTGCGGCATCAGCGCGCGGGCACGGGCCAGGGCGGTGGCGGCAGCATTCACATCACCCTTTTGCAGGAAGATCTGGCTGCGTTGCAGGTAGGCTTCGGCGAGCTGGCGCTGGTATTGCACCAGGCGCGCGTCATCGGGCGCCTGGGCTTGCAGGGCTGCCAGCTGGTCCTCGGCGGTGGCCAGCTCGTTGCTGGCAATGTTCTGTTGCAACTGCTGCCAGGCATCGGCTTGGGCAGGTGCGGTGGCCTGTTCGACCGGCGCGCTGGAACACGCGACCAGGAACAGGGAAAACGCGGCAACAAGCAGATAACGGAAGGCGAACGGCTTCATTCCTGCGACTCTCTATTTGCGCAAAAAGCGAGCAAGTCTACACCCAGGTGCGCACGCTCGAAAACAAGTCTTACAGACCCTTTACGTGCGAAAAGGTTGCAGGGCGCGCCTTCACGCGCCCTGTTTTTCAGCGTTTGGGCAGGGCCAGGCTCAGCAAGAATAGCACTGCCGCGCAGACCACGATCGACGGGCCGGCGGGGGTGTCCTTGAACCAGGACATGGCCAGGCCGCCGCATACCGCGGTCACGCCCAGCAGGCTGGCGCCCAGGGCCATCTGCTCGGGAGAGCGGGCGTGACGCTGCGCCGCAGCAGCGGGGATGATCAGCAGCGAGGTGATCAGCAACACGCCGACGATCTTCATGGCCACGGCAATCACCACCGCGATCAGCAGCATCAGCGCCATGCGCAGGCCGGCCACCGGCAGGCCTTCGACCATGGCCAGCTCCTCGTGCACGGTGACTGCCAGCAAAGGCCGCCACAGCGCAGCGAGCAGCAGCAGGACCAGCGCGCTGCCGCCGAGGATCCAGCCCAGGTCGGTGGTGCTGATGGCCAGCAGGTCGCCGAACAGGTAGGCCATCAGGTCGATGCGCACATCGTGCATGAAGCTCAGCACCACCAGGCCCAGCGACAAGGTGCTGGGGGCGAGGATGCCGAGCAGGGTGTCGGAGGCCAGCGGTTGGCGTTGTTGCAAGGTCACCAGCAAGATCGCCAGCAACAGGCAGCCCACGGTTACCGCCAGCGCCGGGCTGACGTCCAGGGCAAAGCCCAGGGCCACGCCGAGCAGCGCGGCGTGGGACAGGGTGTCGCCAAAGTAGGCCATGCGCCGCCACACCACGAAGGAGCCCAGTGGGCCGGCCACCAGCGCCAGGGACAAACCGGCAAGCAGGGCGTAGAGAAGAAAATCAGCCATGCTTGCAGTGCGCTCCGTGAACATGGGTGCCAGGGGCGACCACCGAGCCGTGCAGGTCGTGGCTGTGGTCGTGATGGTGATGGTAGATGGCCAGGCTCGGTGCTGCGGTCTGGCCGAACAGCTCGACGAATGCCGGGTCGCCGCTGACCTGCTCGGGGTGGCCCGAGCAGCACACGTGGCGGTTCAGGCACACCACCTGGTCGGTGGCGCTCATCACCAGGTGCAGGTCGTGGGAAACCATCAGCACGCCGCAACCGTGGCGGTCGCGCAGGCGGGTAATGAGGTTGTACAGCTCAGTCTGGCCGACCACGTCAACGCCTTGCACCGGCTCGTCGAGCACCAGCAGCTGGGGTTCGCGCAGCAGCGCGCGGGCCAGCAGCACGCGCTGCATCTCACCGCCGGAAATGGTCTGGATCGGGCTGTCGATGACCTGTTCGGCGCCTACTTCCTGCAACGCCGCCAGGGCTGCCGCACGGTCTACACCGGGCACCAGGCGCAGGAAGCGCAGCACCGACAGCGGCAGCGTGGCATCGACCTGGATCTTTTGCGGCATGTAGCCAATGCGCAGTTTCGGCTTGCGCCATACCTTGCCGCGGTGCGGCTTGAGCAGACCGAGCACGGCGCGCACCAGGGTGGTCTTGCCCGCCCCGTTCGGGCCGATCAGGGTGACGATCTGGCCGGGTGCGACCGACAGGTCGATGCTGTCGAGCACCGCCTCGCCGCCGAAGGTGACGCCGACCTGCTCCAGGCGGATCAGTGCATCGCTCATGCCGCGCTCCGGCAATTGCTGCACAGGCCAACCACTTCCACCGTCTGGGTCTCGACCGTGAAGCCCACGCCCTTGGCGCTGCTGATGATGGCTTCGCTGATGCTCTCCTGTTCCAGCTCGATGGCCACATGGCAGGCCCGGCAGATCAGGAACTGGCCCTGGTGCAGGTGTTCCGGGTGGCTGCAGCCGATGAAGGCGTTGAGCGAGGCGATGCGGTGCACCAGGCCGTTTTCCAGCAGGAAGTCCAGGGCGCGGTATACCGTGGGTGGCGCGGCGCGGCGGCCGTCCTGCTCACTGAGCACGGCGAGGATGTCGTAGGCGCCCAGCGGCTTGTGGCTTTGCCACACCAGTTCCAGCACTCGACGACGCAGCGCGGTCAGGCGCAAGCCCTGGCGGGTGCACAAGGCGTCGGCTTCAGCCAGTGCGCTGTGTACGCAATGGGAGTGATCGTGAGGACGGTTGGCCAGCGGCGTGATGGACATGGGCAGCGACGGTTCTGGATGGAGACGTTATTATGTTACCTGTTTCTGATGACTCGAGTATTCACCGTGTCCCGATTCCTAGTCCTTTTTGTCGCTTTCATCGCATTTTCCGCCCAGGCCGACGTACGCGTGCTGACCAGCATCAAACCCCTGCAGCAGATTGCCGCCGCCGTGCAGGACGGTGTTGGCAGCCCGGAGGTATTGCTGCCGCCGGGCGCTTCGCCGCATCACTATGCACTGCGCCCGTCCGACGTTCGGCGAGTGGGTGATGCCGACCTGCTGTACTGGATCGGCCCGGACATGGAAGGCTTCCTGCCGCGGGTACTGGGCAATCGCAGCAAACCCACGGTGGCCGTGCAGTCGCTGCCGGGCATGAAGCTGCGCCACTTTGGCGAGGACAGCCATTCCCATGAGGAAGAAGACCACGACGACCATGACCACGACCACCGCCCGGGCAGCCTGGACGCGCATCTGTGGCTATCGTCGGTCAACGCGCGGGTAATCGCGGCGAAAATGGCGGCTGACCTGGCGCAGGTCGACCCGGCCAATGCGGCGCGCTACCAGAGCAACCTGAAGGCCTTCGACGAACGCCTGGACGCACTGGATGGGCGGATCAAGGCGCGGGTGGCCGGGATTGCCGGCAAGCCCTACTTCGTGTTCCACGAAGCGTTCGACTATTTCGAGGCCGAGTATGGCCTGAAGCACACCGGGGTGTTCAGCGTGGCGTCCGAGGTGCAACCGGGTGCGCAGCACGTGGCAGCCATGCGCAAGCGCCTGCAGGAAGTAGGCAAGACCTGTGTGTTCAGCGAACCGCCACTGCGGCCGCGACTGGCCGAGACCCTGACAGCAGGGCTGCCGGTGCGCCTGGCCGAGCTGGATGCCCTGGGCGGTACCGACCCGGTGGATGGCAAGGGCTATGAACGCTTGCTGGAGAAGCTGGGTGGCGACCTGGCTGGGTGCCTGGAGCAGCTGTAAGCCTGTGCCGGCCTCTTCGCGGGTAAACCCGCTCCCACAGGGATAGCGCCAGCCTCACGCCTGTCACCGTACCTGTGGGAGCGGGTTTACCCGCGAAGAAGCAGACACGCTCTAGAGGGCGAAGGGCAGGTGCAAAGCCACCTGCTGGCGCTGCGCCAGGCGCACTTCGAACTCGCTCGGGTCATGGATCATCACATCCATCCCGGCAAACGATTCCGCCGCAATCAGGCGCGACAGCCAGAAGCGCACGCAACCCACGCGCAGCATCTCCGGCCACAGCTCGGCCTCGGCCGCGGTAAACGGCCGCAGCGCCGCATAGGCCGCCAGCAGTGCCTGGGCGCGCGGCACATCGATCGCGCCGTGTTCATCCAGGCACCAGTCGTTCACGGTGATGGCGATGTCATACAGCATCGGCCCGGAACAGGCGTTGTAGAAGTCGATCACACCGGTCAGATGGGTGCCTTCGAACATCACGTTGTCGCGGAACAGGTCGGCATGCAGGTTGGCCCGTGGCAGGGCAAGGATCTGTGCCTTGTGCGCGCTGATTTCATCCAGCGCCGGCTGCAGCAGCGTGGCTTGCTCGGCGGTAAGGCGCGGCAGCAGCTCGGCACCCGAGGCCAGCATCCAGTCCAGGCCGCGGTCGGTGCGGCGCTCGATGATGTGCTCGCGGGTGGCCAGGTGAATGTGCGCCAGCAGTTCGCCAACCTGTGCGCAGTGCTGGGCGTTCGGTGCCTTGATGTGCTTGCCCGACAGCCGTGGCTGCAGCAGCGCCGGCTTGCCGCACAGCTCGCGCAGGCCGTTGCCGTCGCGGTCACGTATCGCGTAGGGCACTGGCATGTCGGCAGCGTGCAGGGTGTCGAGCAGTTCGATGAAGAACGGCATGTCCTCGCTGGGCCCGCGCTCGATCAGCGTCAGGACGAACTCCCCCTGTTCGAGGCTGACGAAGAAATTGCTGTTCTCGGTGCCGGCGGCGATGCCCTGGAAATCGAGCAGACGACCCAGCGCGTACGGCGCCAGAAAGGTTTCCAGCTCAGGCCGGGTCACGGGGGTGAAAACTGACATGATGAAAATTTGCCCATACGGGCACTTCCGCCGGGAAGTGCCGGGTTGATGTGAACGGTGCGCGTCAGATTACCACTCGAAGATCTTCCAGGACGGAATCAGCATGTCCGGCTGGTCGGATCGAATGAAATTGCCATCAGAGCCATCGGCGCGTACCAGGAAATAAGGCTTGCCGTTTTTCGGCGTGATCTTGATCGCATACAGGAACCCGTTCTGCCGGTACTCCTGGATGGTTTTGTCGCCTTCCGTGCGAATGGTCACCTCGGGATCGGCCGAGGGGGCGTCGTCCGCCGCCAGGGTGACGACTGGCATGGTTGCCAACAGACCGAGCAGTAACAGGCGATTGAGTGTACGCATGATAACCTTGTCCCTTTGTCGTCAATGATTCTGGCTATTCTAGCGCCGGACCCGTCGAAAAGGTTGATTCTGCTCATGAGCCAAGCGCCCCTCGTCCTGGTGGACGGTTCCTCCTACCTGTACCGCGCCTTTCACGCGCTGCCGCCGCTGACCACCTCCAGGGGCATGCCGACCGGCGCGGTGAAGGGGGTGCTGAACATGCTCAAGAGCCTGCGCAAGCAATACCCCGACAGCCTGTTCGCGGTGGTGTTCGATGCCAAGGGCGGTACCTTCCGCGATGCCATGTTCGCCGAATACAAGGCTAACCGCCCGAGCATGCCGGACGACCTGCGGGTGCAGATCGAGCCGCTGCATGCCAGCGTCAAGGCGCTGGGCTACCCGCTGCTGTGCGTCGAAGGGGTCGAGGCCGACGACGTGATCGGCACCCTGGCGCGCAGCAGTGCGGCCCTGGGCCGGCCGGTCATCATCTCGACCGGTGACAAGGACATGGCGCAGCTGGTGGACGGGCACATTACCTTGGTCAACACCATGACCGGAAGCGTGCTGGACGTGGCCGGCGTGCACGAGAAATTTGGCGTCGGCCCGGAACACATCATCGACTTCCTGGCACTGATGGGCGACAAGGTCGACAACATCCCCGGCGTACCGGGTGTGGGCGAAAAAACCGCAGTCGGCCTGCTGACCGGCATCGGCGGCGGCCTCAGTGACCTGTACGCCAACCTGGACAAGGTCCCGACGCTGGCCATTCGTGGTGCCAAGACCCTGCCGGCCAAGCTGGAGGAGCACCGCGACGCGGCGTTCCTGTCCTATGAGCTGGCTACCATCAAGGTCGATGTGCCCCTGGACATCGAAGTAGATGCCCTGGTGTGCGGCGAGCCGGACCGTGAAGCGTTGCTGGCGCTGTACACCGAGATGGAGTTCAAGAGCTGGGTCGCCGAGGTACAGCGCGACGCGGCCAAGGCCGGTGACGACATCGCGCCGGTCGCGGAGCCGGCGGCCAAGGTCGAGCCCAGGTACGAAACCATCCTCGACCAGGCCCGTTTCGACTTCTGGCTGGAGAAGCTGCGCCAGGCGCCACTGTTCGCCTTCGACACCGAGACCACCGGCCTGGACGCCCAACAGGCGCAGCTGGTCGGCCTGTCGTTCTCTGTCGATCCCCATGAAGCGGCCTATGTGCCGCTGGCCCATGACTATGAAGGGGCGCCGGTTCAACTGGACCGCGCCGCCGTACTGCTGGCGCTGAAGCCACTGCTGGAAGACCCGGCCAAGGCCAAGGTCGGGCAGAACGCCAAGTACGACATCAACATCCTCGCCAACGGCTCCCCCGCCATCGAAATGCGCGGCGTGGCCTACGACACCATGCTCGAGTCGTACGTGCTGAACTCCACCGCCACCCGTCACGACATGGACAGCCTGGCGCAGAAGTACCTCGACCACACCACCATCGCCTTCGAGGACATCGCCGGCAAGGGCGCCAAGCAGCTGACGTTCAACCAGATCCACCTGGACAAGGCCGGCCCCTACGCCGCCGAAGACGCCGACATCACCCTGCGCCTGCACCACGCGCTACAGGCGCGCCTGGCGCAGACGCCGAGCGTGCAGCCGGTGCTGATGGACATCGAGATGCCGCTGGTGCCGGTGCTGGCCAAGATCGAGCGCCAAGGGGCGCTGGTCGATGCCGCGCTGCTGCAGGTGCAGAGCGGTGAGCTGGGGGTGAAGATGGCCGAGCTGGAGCAGCGTGCCTATGAGCTGGCCGGAGAGGAGTTCAACCTTGGCTCGCCCAAGCAGCTGGGCGCGATCCTCTACGACAAGCTGGGCATGCCGGTGCTGAGCAAGACCACCAAGGGCCAGCCATCCACGGCAGAAGCGGTGCTCGACGAACTGGCCGAGCAAGGCTACCCGTTGCCGGAGGTACTGATGCAGTACCGCAGCCTGAGCAAGCTCAAGAGCACCTACACCGACAAGCTGCCGGGGCAGATCAACCCGCGCACCGGGCGTATCCACACCTCCTACCAGCAGGCGGTGGCGGCCACCGGCCGGCTGTCGTCGAGCGATCCGAACCTGCAGAACATCCCGATCCGTACTGCCGAAGGCCGGCGCATCCGTCAGGCCTTCATTGCCAGCCCGGGCTACAAGCTGCTGGCGGCGGACTACTCGCAGATCGAGTTGCGCATCATGGCCCACCTGGCCAAGGACGAAGGGTTGCTGCATGCGTTCCGCAATGACCTGGACGTGCACCGTGCCACGGCGGCGGAAGTGTTCGGCGTGGCGTTGGCCGACGTCACCACTGACCAGCGCCGTAGCGCCAAGGCCATCAACTTCGGCCTGATCTACGGCATGAGCGCCTTTGGCCTGGCCAAGCAGATCGGCGTCGACCGCAAGCAGTCGCAGGACTACATTGACCGCTATTTTGCTCGCTACCCGGGCGTGCTGGCCTACATGGAGCGCACTCGCGCCCAGGCGGCGGAGCAAGGCTTTGTCGAAACCCTGTTTGGCCGCCGCCTGTACCTGCCGGATATCAATGCCAAGAACCCGGCCCTGCGCAAAGGCGCCGAGCGCACGGCGATCAACGCGCCGATGCAGGGCACGGCGGCTGACATCATCAAGCGGGCCATGGTCAATGTGGATAACTGGCTGACCGAGAGCGGGCTGGATGCCCGGGTGATCCTGCAGGTACACGATGAACTGGTGCTGGAAGTGCGCGAGGACCTGGTGGCGCAGGTGAAAGATGAAATTCGCCAGCACATGAGCCGGGCTGCGCAGCTGGATGTGCCGCTGCTGGTCGAGGCAGGAATTGGTGCGAACTGGGACGAAGCTCACTGATCGAGCGGGGAAAGCTGGGCAGGATCCGTGACATGGGGACGCGGGTCCTGGCTCCGCTCAGTGCCAGTGGTGCTGAGGTTTCATGAAACTATCGCAAATAGTTTTCAGGGCTTTGGAACTTAACCGGTGAAGCGGAACTCAGAGTAACTGAATGGCTGGTGAAGCCTTTCGATGCTCCTATGTTGTGTTAAGTGTTGGCAGATATCTGGACCCCGCCCTAGCGGTCCGGACTTGGACCCCGAACTTCTCCCTCCCCATACGAAGTCCGGGGTTTTTTTTGCCCGGAATTTGCCTTGAGTCTGGTGAAGGAACACTGTGGGAGCGGGCGCGCCCGCGAACCTGGGCGAAGCCCAGGCCATGCTCCGCGCTGGATTCTTCGCGGGCATGCCCGCTCCCACAGGTTGAGCAGACCTTCAAATGACTGGCTTGTCTTCCAGCTCCATCCAGTCCGCCAGCACCCGGTAGGCCTCTTCCACGCCCAGGCGCTTGGGCGCCGAGAACAGCTGGATGGTCACGCCATCGCCCCAGCCCTTGCGGATTTCCGATTGCACCTTGAGCAGGGTGTTCTTGCCTGCGCCGTGGGTCAGCTTGTCGGCCTTGGTCAGCAGGATGTGCATCGGCATGCTGCTGGCCTTGGCCCAATCGAGCATCATCTTGTCGAAGTCGGTCATCGGGTGGCGCACATCCATCATCAGGATCACGCCACGCAGGCACTCCCGGCTACCCAGGTAGGCTTCCAGGTGTTTCTGCCAGTGCTGCTTGAGCGGAATCGGGACTTTTGCATAACCGTAGCCAGGCAGGTCGACCAAACGCCGTTCATCGTCCAGACTGAAGAAATTCAACAGCTGGGTGCGCCCGGGGGTTTTCGAGGTGCGCGCCAGGCTGGCATGAGTCAGGGTATTGAGGGCGCTGGATTTGCCGGCGTTGGAGCGGCCGGCGAAAGCCACCTCGTAACCCTGGTCGTCCGGGCATTGTTCGACCTTGGCAGCGCTGAGGGCGAATTTGGCTTTCTGGCAGAGGCCGAGGATGGGGTTCTTGACTTGCATGGGATATCCGATGTGGGTGTTGCCTGACTCTTTGGGCCCGAGCCTGGCAAGCGGTGTCGTTTCCGTTTGGATGGCGGAAGTATATAATGCCCCAGTTTTTGTGTGCTCATTCTCCCGGCGAAGGAGAACGGGCATGGGGTGTCGAACAATAGCTCGCGCAACAGAACGCAGCGCGGCCCCCAACCCTGAAGGTCGTTCCGCATGGCGAAATGGCTGCTTGCTGTCGGTATGTTCCTGCCGGTTTTCAGCGCACAGGCTACACAGGATCCCGAGGTGTTGTACAACCGCACGTGTGCGGCCTGTCACACCGGGCAGTTGCCACAGGCACCCAGGCAGGGTGACCGGGCAGCATGGGAGCCACGGCTGGCGCAAGGCATGGATGTACTGGTGAAGCACGTGACCCAGGGTTTCAAGGCTATGCCGCCGCGTGGATTGTGCATGGACTGCAGTGCCGAGGACTACCGTTTGGTCATCCTTTGGATGAGTGGCAGTCCCGATACATAACATTTCACCCTTAGCCGTGTTGGATTAGCTGATGAACAAACTAGTCGTGAGTCTGCTGTTGACCCTGGGTGTCGCAGGTGCGGCCACTGCTGCGCAACCCGTCAAAGGCGATGCCGCCGCCGGCCAGGCCAAGACGGCCGTCTGTGGCGCCTGCCACAACCCCGACGGCAACAGCCTGGCACCGAACTTCCCGAAACTGGCCGGCCAAGGCCAGCGCTACCTCGAAAAACAATTGCACGATATCAAGTCGGGCAAGCGTACCGTGCTGGAGATGACCGGCATGCTGGCCGCATTCAGCGACCAGGACCTGGCCGATATCGCCGCCTACTTCTCCAGCCAGAAAGGCAGCGTGGGCGCGGCCGATCCCAAGCTGGTCGAACGTGGCCGGGCGCTGTTCAACGGCGGCGACCTGGAAAAAGGCATGCCCGCCTGCACCGGCTGCCACTCGCCGAACGGCGCCGGCATCGCCCTGGCCGGCTTCCCGCACCTGGGCGGGCAGCACGCGCAGTACGTGACCAAGCAGCTCACCGACTTCCGCGAAGGCAACCGCACCAACGATGGCGATGCCATGACCATGCGCACCATCGCCGGCAAGCTGAGCAACCACGACATCGAGGCGTTGGCCAGTTACATCCAGGGCCTGCACTGAGGCCATTACAGGCGGCGCATTAACTTTCAGTTAATGTTGTAGGCCAATGATGAAAGGGCGGCCGGACCGCCCTTTTTTCCGTCCGCAGCCGTTACACTACAGAACTCGGCCCCTTCCCGGCCTGTCTCAGTACAGGTCGCGTCGTGGCGACAATGACTGCCCAGGAGTAAAGCATGCGTAAACTGATTCTCAGCGCCGCGCTGGTCGCTGCCAGCGTATTCGGTATGACTGCCGTCCAGGCCGCCGAGCCTGTTGCCGGCAAGGAATACCTCGAGCTGAGCAACCCTGTTCAAGTTTCCGTGCCTGGCAAGATCGAAGTGGTCGAGCTGTTCTGGTACGGCTGCCCACACTGCTACCACTTCGAGCCAACCATCAACCCATGGGTTGAAAAGCTGCCCAAGGACGTCAACTTCAAGCGCGTACCGGCCATGTTCGGTGGCGCGTGGGACGCCCACGGCCAGATGTTCCTGACCCTGGAAGCCATGGGCGTCGAGCACAAGGTGCACGCCGCGGTGTTCGATGCCATCCAGAACCAGCGCAAGCGCCTGACCGACCCGCAGGACATGGCCGACTTCCTCGCCACCCAGGGCGTGGACAAGGACAAGTTCCTCGCCACTTTCAACTCGTTCGCCATCAAAGGCCAGGTCAACCAGGCCAAGGAGCTGGCGAAGAAGTACGAGATCACCGGCGTACCGAGCATGGTGGTCAACGGCAAATACCGCTTCGATCTGGGTACCGCCGGCGGGCCGGAAGGCGTACTGAACGTTGCCGACCAGCTGATCGCCAAGGAGCGCGCCGCTAAGTAAGCGGCGTAACCCATGCGCCGCTTCAGAACCGCGCGTGGCATTGGCCTGCACCAGCCGCAGGTCAACGAACATCACCTGCAGGCCCCGGGCCTGCCGGAGGATGGTCGCCTGCGGCTGCTCAGTTTCAACATCCAGGTGGGCATCAGCACCGAGCGCTACCGGCATTACCTGACCCGTAGCTGGCAGCACCTGCTGCCGCACAACGGTCGTGCCGGCAACCTGCAGAAGATTGGCCAACTGCTGGGCGACTTCGACCTGGTGGCCTTGCAGGAGGCCGATGGCGGCAGCCTGCGCTCGGGCTACGTCAACCAGGTCGAGCACCTGGCCCACCTGGGCGCCTTCCCCTACTGGTACCAGCAACTCAACCGCAACCTTGGGCGTTTTGCCCAGCACAGCAATGGCGTGCTCAGCCGCCTGAAGCCGCAGCTGCTCGAAGACCACCCGCTGCCCGGCCCAGCTGGGCGTGGTGCGATCCTGGTGCGTTTTGGCGAGGGTGAAGATGCGCTGATCGTGGTGATGATGCACCTGGCCCTCGGCGCCAAGACCCGCGCCCTGCAGCTGGGCTACATCCGCGAGCTGATTGGTGGCTACCGCCACCAGGTGCTGATGGGCGACATGAATACCCATGCCACCGACCTGCTGGAGCACTCGCCGCTGCGCGACCTGGGCCTGATTGCCCCGCAAGTCGAAGCCACCTTCCCCAGCTGGCGCCCACAGCGTTGCCTGGACCACATCCTGCTCAGCCCAAGCCTCACGCTGGAGCGTGTCGAGGTGCTGGCGCAGCCAATTTCCGACCACCTTCCCGTTGCTGTCGAGATTCGATTGCCTGATGCATTGACTGTGGATACGCTGCCGGTCCTGAGCTAATTGCCATCACCGTTTGCGGACCCGGGCATGACTGAAGACGCTGAGCGCTGGAAAGAGAAATACCTTAAAAGCATCGAGCAGCAGGAAAAGCTCGAGCGCCGTTGGGACGCCCGTCTCGACCTGCTGCGCCGCGGCCTGGTACGCAGCACCTTGGCTGCCGAAGGCAGTGACAAGGTGGTGGACCAGTGCATGAAGGAAATGCGCGAGGTCATCCGCAGCGACAACATGGACGCCGGCCTTGCCGGGCTGATTCCGCGTCTTGAGAAGGCGGTGCTGGACTCCGAACAGCGCCGGGAAACCCGCATGAACCAGGTCAGCGATGCGCTGATCGCGCTGGTCGGTCAACTGCAAGGCCTGCCGCTGCCAAACGATGTCTCGCGGCCGTTGAAAAAACTGGCGAAGAAGCTCGACGGCGGCGTGGCCCAGTCACGCGACCTGCCACCGTTGCTGGGTGAATTGAGCGGCTTGCAGGGCCGCGCGCTGTCAGCCTTGGGCAAATCGGGGGAAGATGCCCGGCCGGGGTTCTTGCAGCGTTTGTTCGGCAGCCGCGAGAATGACGTGCAAGGCGAGCCAGCGCTTGCGCCGCTGGCGTCGCCTGTTGCCGAGGCGCAGCCCTTGGCAGCACCGGGCAGTGTCGATGCCGACGATGTGGATGCGCTACAGCGGCTACCAGCCTTTCCAGCCTCTGTTGTCGAGGCCCCGGTAACGCCCAAGCCCGAGCTGGAGGTTGCTGGCCCCGCGTTGATCGAAACGGCCGAACTGTCGCCAGCCCCGCTGCCGCAGCCGCTACCGGACGACGTGCCAGCCCCGGAAGTTGCCGCCAGTGAGGCACCGGCTAAAGCACAACCGGTACAAACACTGGAAGAAACCTTCGGTGAAGACGGCCCTTATGCCCTGCCTTACGCGGTAGAGCCGCCCTACAGCCAGGTTGCTGCGCACATCGAGCAAACCCTGATCGGCCTGCTCGATGACCTCAGCCTGCCGGAGCGGCACAAGGCCCAGGCACTGAACATGCGCGAGCGGGTCGCCCGCGGCCTGAACTGGTATGAGCTGATCCCGGTGCTGGATGACCTGGCTGTGCTCATGCTGGCGATCACCGACAGCGGCCAGCACGAATTTGAAACCTACCTGCAGCAGCTCAACGAACGCCTGGAAGGTTTTCAGAGCCACCTGCACGAGGCCAGCGCCGGTCATGCCGATAACAGCTCGGCCGCCCGCGAGCTGGATACCCAGCTGCGTGAGCACGTCGATGGGCTGCAGAGCAGTGTGCAAGGTGCCGCCGATGTGGACAGCCTCAAGCACATTCTGGAAAACCGTCTGGAAGGCCTGCTGGTGACCATGGACGAGCACAAGCACGAGCGCGATCGCCGCGAGCAGGAGCTGGCCGGACGGCTGCAAGGGCTGTCGGAGCGGGTGGCGAGCATGGAGCAGGAGGCGCTCGGCTACCGCGAGCACCTGGAAGAGCAGCGCCAGAAAGCCCTGCTCGACCCCCTTACCGGCCTGCCCAACCGTGCGGCCTGGAGCGAGCGGGTCGAGCGCGAAATACTCGAATGGCAGGCGCACGGCGGTCATCTGGCGATGGCGATCCTCGACCTGGACCATTTCAAGCGTATCAACGACAGCTATGGGCACCTGGCCGGGGACAAGGTTTTGAAGATCGTCGCCGACCAGTTGCGCAAGCGCCTGCGCGGCCGTGATTTCATCGCCCGCTTTGGCGGCGAGGAGTTTGTCCTGCTGCTACCGCAAACCTCGCCGGCCGACGCCGCCCAGATAGCCGAGGTGCTGCGGGCCACGGTCGAGGCATGCCCGTTCCACTTCAAGGGCGAACGGGTAGTGATCACCACGTCCATCGGCCTGGGTGCATTCCGTTCCGGTGAGCGCGGTGACCAGGTGCTCAAGCGCGCCGATGCGGCGCTGTACCGGGCCAAGGAGTTGGGGCGCAATCGCGTCGAGCAGGCATAGCCGGCAGCCGCTGACTCGCGGCAAGCACGGTTATCGGGGAGCACGTTATACTGTAGCGCTCATTCGCTGAGGCTATTGACGTGCTTTCCACGCTTAAAAAAACCCTGGTCTCCTTCCTGTTGTTGTCTGTCGCTGGTTGCTCGACGGGCCTGCGCATCGACCGTAGCCATCCCTCGGTCAACCAGGACAACCGCATCCAGTTCGTTGTCCTGCACTACACCAATGCTTCACTGGAGCGTTCCCTGGCGTTGCTGACCCATGGCGAAGTCAGCAGCCATTACCTGATTGGTGATGGCCCGGCGACGGTGTACCAGCTGGTGGATGAAAGCCGCCGTGCCTGGCATGCCGGTGATAGCCAGTGGCAGGGGCGAACCTGGCTGAACTCCTCGTCCATCGGTATAGAAATCGTCAACCCAGGCTTCACCGACACGCCGAATGGCCGGGTCTGGCACCCTTACAGCGAAGCGCAGGTCCAGTCGCTGATCGCGCTGCTGAAGGACATCGTCAAACGTAACAACATCGAGCCACGGCACATCATTGGCCATAGCGATATCGCGCCGCTGCGCAAGCTGGACCCGGGGCCGCTGTTCCCGTGGAAGCGCCTGGCCGACGCCGGGCTGGGTGTCTGGCCGGATGCCAATGCCGTGGCACGGCAGCAGGCCTATTTCAGCGTCAACCCGCCAAGCGTTGGCTGGTATCAGCAGGAACTGGCGCGGTTTGGCTATGCGATCGAGCAGACCGGGGTACTGGATGTTGCCACCCGCCATGTGATCGCCGCGTTCCAGATGCGTTTCCGCCCACAGCGCTTCGATGGCATGCCGGATGCGCAGACGGCGGCGATGCTGCAGGTGCTCAACCGGATGCGTTGAGCCGTCAGCGAGGCTGCGCGGCCCCTGTGGGAGCGGGCACGCCCGCTCCCACAGGGGCCGCGTAGCGCTTGCAAATCGAGTTCTCTGCGACAGCGCAGTCTTGGCCGGTGGCCATCTCCCAACAAGCAAACGAAGCGCCAAACGGCGAAGGTGATTCCCGATTCAGTTGCTATACCTTAGTTATCAACTGGATGCCTTCGATGTCAGCCTTCATCGCCTTGCTGCGCCAAATTTTTTACCGTCCCTGGATGCTGGCCACATTGGCAGCACTGGCCAGCGCGGCACTGTTGCTCTCCGCCAGCATCGGCATTGCCCTGCAACAGATGAAGCAAAGCGAGAGTGCACAGATGAACGCCCAGGGCGAGCGCTTTCTTGAGCGCCTCGAGCAGGTGTTCGGCCAGTTGCGCGAAGGCGTCGACCTGCTGCAGGCGCAGCCCTTGCGCGGCTGCAGCCCGGCGATGCTGACGGCATTGCAGCAGGTAGGCCTGAGTTCACGCTTCATTTATGAAGCCGCTTACGTGGATGGTGATGTCGTCTGCTCCAACCGCGGTGATGAGCGCGCGTTCGAACCCCTGCGGGCCCCCGACATCCAGGGGCCGACCTACAGCTACTGGCTGAACACCACGACCGAACCGAACGAGAACCTGGCCGCGCTGATGCTGGGGCGGGGCAAGTTCGTGGTCTCCACCTCCCGTGGGCACCTGACCGATGTGGTCGACCTGCCCCCGGGCGGCAGCCTGGTGGTGGTGCTGGACAACGGCACCAGGGCTATCCCCGTACTGGGCCCGCCGCAGGTATGGCCGCCGCCCTCGGCCTGGTCGACCAGCCACAAGTCACTGCTCGAACTCAGCGACCGCCTGATCTACCGTATGCCGACCAAGTCACCGGACTACCAGCTGGTGCTGATTGCCCCCCGGGCGAGCCTGCCGTTGAGGATGAACGGCATGCTCTGGCTTCTGTTCCCCGGCAGTGTACTGGCGGCCTGCTGCATCGGCTGGCTGGTGCTGCAACTGATCCTGCAGCGGCGGTCGATGAGCTCCGAATTGCAGAATGCCTTGCGCCGTGGCGAGCTGCAGGTGCTCTACCAGCCGATATTCGAACTCGACAGCCGGCGCTGTGTGGGTGCCGAGGCCCTGGTGCGCTGGCGCCGCCCGGATGGCACCCTGACCAGCCCGGACCTGTTCATCCCGTTGGCGGAAAACACCGGGCAGATTCGCCAGATCACTGACTTTGTCCTGCAGCGTGTGCTGGAACAGCTAGGGCAACTGCTGCGCTCGCACCCCAACCTGTACATTTCGGTGAACCTGGCGGCCTGCGATGTGATGGTGCCGCGCATTGGCCGGGTGGCGGCGCGCTTGCTGGCTTTGCACCGGGTGGCGGCCAGCCAGATTGCCTTCGAAGTGACCGAACGCGGCCTGATCGACGTGGTGGTGGCCCGCGACAACCTGCAGGCGCTGCGCGCGGTGGGGCATCAGGTGCTGATCGACGATTTTGGTACGGGTTATTGCAGCCTGGCCTACTTGCAGACCCTGCCGGTGGACTGCCTGAAGATCGACAAGGCCTTTATTGATGCCTTGGGGCATGACGCCGCCAGCAGCGGAGTGGCCCCGCATATCATCCGCATGGCTCATGACCTGCACCTGCGGGTGATTGCCGAAGGCATCGAGTGTGAAGACCAGGCGGTGCTGCTGAACAGCGAAGGGGTCAATTATGGCCAGGGCTGGCTGTTTGCCCGGCCATTGAATGCCCGGCAGTTTGCCGAACTGGTGACCCGCGGACGGCTGCCGCGGCGGGTTGAGCATTGAGCGATCCTGCGTCGGCCTCATTCAGACCGGCAGCGCCATGTAGAACTGGGTCCCCTGCCCCGGCCGGGAAAATACGCCCATGCGCCCGCCGTGCAGCTGCACGATCTCTTTGCACAACGCCAGGCCCAGCCCGGCGCCGCCTTTCTTGCGCCCTACCTGTACGAAGGGCTCGAAGATGCGCCCCTGCTGCCCATAGGCAATGCCTTCGCCGTTGTCCTCGACACTGATGATCACTCGCTCCGCATGCCGTCGTGCGTGCAGGCGGATACGCCCGCCGTTGGCGGTATGGCGGATGGCGTTATTCAACAGGTTGTCCAGCACCCGGTCGAGCTGGGCGATGTCGGCCTGGATACGCGGTAGCGGCGGCTCCAGTTCCGTGATCAACTCGATCTGCTTGTGCGCCGCCGGTTCGGCAAAGCGCCGTTCTACACGCTCCAGCAGCTCGTCGATGGCGCAGGGGGTCAGGTCGAGCTTCTGCATCCCGCTCTGGTAGCGGCTGAAGTTGAGCAGGTCGTTGATCAACTGGGTCAGGCGCTGCATTTCCTCGCCGATGGTTTCCAGCAGGTCATGCTCGCGCGCCTCGGGCGGGAACTTGAGCCGCTCGCGCAACAGGCCGAAGGCCATGTGCATGCCGGTCACCGGGGTGCGCAGCTCGTGGGACGCGCGCAACACGAACTCGCTGCGCACGCGTTCGAAGGCTCGCTGCTCGGTGACATCGTGCAGCACCATCACCGCGCCAAGGATCGGCCCTTGCGGGTGGCTGACCGGGGTCAGGCTGTAGGCGAGCAGGCGCGTTTCGTCATCGACCTCCATGCTCAGGTCGTCCGGCTGGCGGTCGAGATTGCCGCCGCGCAGTACCTGGCGTAGCTGCTGTTCCAGCTCCGGGCGCTGCAGGGCTTCGGCCAGGCTGCTGCCCACACGGCTGTCGGTCCAGCCCAGCTGGCGCTGGGCAACCGGGTTGAGGTGCTCCAGGCGGCCCTGGCGGTTTATGATCAGCAGGCCATCGTCAATGCTGTCCAGTACGGCCTGCAAGCGTTGCTGGCCGGCCAGCAGCTCGTCAACGTTGGTGGCCTGGTGCTTGCGCAAGGCTTCTGCCATCAAGCCGAAGCGGCGGGTCAGCTGATTCAGTTCGGTGGCCTGGGTGACCGGCAGGGTGACATCGAAATTGCCCTTGCCCAGTTGATCGGCCGCCTTGGCCAAGGCTTCGATCGGCTGGCCGAAGCGCCGGGCGATGTTGTGCGCGGTAATGAAGCCCAATACCAGCACCACCAGGCCCATCAGGCCAAGTACGCCACTGACCAGCAGGGCGTGGTCGCGGGTGTGCTCCTCGCTGCGGGTGATGTGTTCCAGGGCCTGCTTGTGGGAATCGATCAGGTCGGTGCGCACCTGGTTGAACGCGGCGCCCAGTGGCTGCTCCACGCCCATGCTACGGGCCGGCGCCGGGCTGTCGCGGTAGGCCTGGAGGAAGGCCTGGTAATTGCTGCTGGCCTTGCTGAAGCCGGTGCGTTCGCCGCCTTGTTCCAGCCCTTGGTTGAGCAGGACCTGGAAGTTGTCCTGCAGCAACCGCAGGCTCTCCGGGGAGGTCTGGTCATCGAGGATCAGGGTCATCTGTTCGCCTAGGTTCTGGCGCAACTTCAGCCCCACTTCCAGGGCGTGGGTGGTATCGCGCACCAGTCGCTGTTGCACTGTGGCCATCTGCAGCACACTGACCAGGCCCAGCAGCAGCCCGAGCAAAGCCACGGTGATCAGCGCCGAAATGCTGAGGAAAAGCCGCGTGCGCAGCTTCATGGGCGGCCACCTCACAGGTTGTACTGCTTACGTTTGCGGTACAGGGTGGAGGCATCGATCCCCAGGGTCTTGGCGGCCTGGTCCAGGGTGTCGCTGGCGGCCAGCACCGCGCCGATGTGGGCGCGTTCCAGCTCATCCAGGCTCAGCGCGGCGCCGACGCGCGGGGCGTTGCTTGCAGGCTGTTCGCCCATGCCCAGGTGGCTGATTTCCACACGTTCCTGCGGGCAGATGATGCTGGCCCGCTCCACCACGTTGCGCAATTCTCGAATGTTGCCGGGCCAGCGGTAGTTGAGCAGGGCCGTGCGGGCTTCGTCACTGAAGCCACGGGCAGGCCGGGCGTATTCCTTGACGAAGCGGGCGAGAAAGCGATCTGCCAGCGTCAGGATGTCCTCACTGCGCTCGCGCAGGGGCGGCAGGTGCAAGGTGATGACGTTCAGGCGATACAGCAGGTCTTCGCGGAAGCGGCTTTCGCGCACCATCTCTTCGAGGTTGAGGTTGGTGGCGGCGAGGATACGCACATCGGCGCGGCGGGTGACCGGGTCGCCGACGCGCTCGTATTCCTTGTCCTGGATGAAGCGCAACAGTTTGGGCTGCAAGGTCAGTGGGAAATCGCCGATTTCGTCGAGGAACAGCGTGCCCCCATCAGCCTGGCTGACTCGCCCCAGGGTGCTTTCGCTGGCACCGGTGAAGGCGCCGCGGGTGTGGCCGAACAACTCGCTTTCCATCAGCTCGGCGTTCAGCGACGGGCAGTTGATGGTCACGCAGGCTTTGCGCGCGCGCTTGCTCCAGCCATGGATGGCTCGGGCCAGCTCACCTTTACCTGTGCCCGACTCGCCCAGGATGAGGATGTTGGCGTCGGTGGTGGCGACCTGGCGGGCGGTTTCCAGCACCGCCATCATGGCCGGGCTGTGCGAGTCGAGGCCGTCTTTGGGTTTGCGAACCTCACCTTCCAGGGCCTCCAGGCGAGCGGAAAGCTGACGCACTTCCAGCTGCTTGGCCGTAGCCAGGCGCAGCTGGTCGGGGCTGCACGGCTTGACCAGGTAATCGGCGGCACCGGCCTGGATCGCGTCCACCGCCGTGTCGATCGCCGAGTGCGCGGTGACAATCACTACTCGCATCCAGGGCGCCTGGATACGCATCTGCGCCAGCACATCGAGGCCGTTGTCTTCGCCCAGGCGCAGATCAAGGAAGCACAGGTCGAATACCTGGCGCTGCAGCAGGGTTTCGGCCTGGGCGGCGCTGTTGGCCGTGGACACGCTATAGCCTTCGTCTTCCAGGCAGTAGCGGAAGGTGCGCAGGATCGCGGACTCGTCATCCACCAGCAGAATGCGGCCTTGGTTATCCGGGGCTGACTCCATGTGCTGCGCTCCTTAAGGATAGATCTTCATTTAGTGTGGGAAAAATCGGGCAAGTTGCATGGTCAATTGTGAAGGAGCCCGTGCTTTGCATGCTAGCCAATGGCCAATCAACGCCTGGAGGCTGCGATATCCCGATGATTTCCTTAGAGGTCTACGGTGGCACATTGGTTGCGAGGAATTTTAGCTTTTGCTCTACAAAAGGAGGCACTGCCATGTCTTTTTCCATTCGCGCCGCCGTGTTGGCCGCCACCTTGCTGCCGGTTTTCACCCCGGCATTCGCCGGCCCGGTGCAGGACGCCCGCCTGGAGGGGGCACTGCAAACGGCCCTGTCGCTGAACCGCATGCTTGACCCATTTCGTATCGAGGTCGAGGTGAACGGCAAGCAGGCGCGGCTTTCCGGTGAGGTGGAGAACGAAGTCGAACGCCAGTTGGCCGAGCATGTGGCCTTGGCAACCCGTGGCATCGAGCAGGTGGACAACCAGCTGCGGGTCGATGCCCAGCTGGTGGAACGCCCGCTGGCGCTGCGTGCCTACGCCCAGCGCCTGGAGGATGCCACCCTGGCCGCGGTGATCCGTGCGCGGCTGCTATGGAGCCGCGCCACCGAGAAGGCGCCTATAGATGTACAGAGCAGCGAAGGTGTGGTGACCCTGCGCGGCAAGGTCGACAGCGCCGAGGCCAAGGAGCTGGCCGGGGTGGTGGCGCGTACTACCGAGGGTGTGCACCTGGTCAACAACCTGGTGAGCCTCGATACCGCCGCCATGGCCAAGGCCCGGGAAGTCCCGGTGGGCGCGCCGACCGGGCCGCAACCGAGTGACAGCTGGATTATCGACAAGATCCAGAACAGCTACCGCTTCAGCCGCAACCTCGATGGCCCTAACCTGAAAGTGGCCAGCGAAGAGGGTTTGGTGCGGCTTTCGGGCGAGGTGGTCAGCAGCGAGCAGAAAACCATAGCCGTGGAGATCGCTCGGCAGATCATCGGCGTGCGCGGGGTGGATGCCGACCTGCTCAAGGTGGCGACCAAGGTCGAGGGCTGATCGTGCAATTCGCACGACGACCCGGGCGGCATCGTGCAGGATACGTCCTTGCCGGGTTTGCCGTATTTCCATAACTATCTGATTTAAAAGAATTTTATTGGAAGAAAAAGGCTGGCATGCAGGCTGCAGTTACCTGTTCAGGTTTGAACAAGAACTACAGCAGGAGGAGCAGGCATGAACCGCCAATCCGTCAACCGCTTGCAGAACGCCGCACTGCCCCTGCGTCAGATGCTGTCACTCGGCCTGGCGCTGTTGCTGACCTTGGCCGCTGGCCTCTTCTATTACAGCTGGCAGACCGCGCGCCTGGCCGAGCAAGTGGCGGCGCAGACCGCCCTGTTGACGCAGATTCAGGCAACCCGTGCCAACAATCTGGTCAGGGCCGCCGACCCGCTGCCTTCCGGCCAGGCCACTGCCTCCCCGGGCACCCTGGAAAATGTCGTACCCCAGGACCGCTGGGTGTTCTGACTCGCCGGACCGATTTCGATAAAGAAAGGAGAACCACCATGCTGAGCTGGGCTATCACTTTCCTCATCATCGCCATTGTCGCTGCCGTACTGGGCTTCGGTGGTATCGCGGGCGCTGCCACGGGTATCGCGAAGATTCTGTTCATTGTCTTCCTGGTGCTGTTCGTGGCCTCTTTCTTCTTTGGACGTGGACGAGGTTGAAGATGGGCAGTAAGCGTTGGACAGCCCTGGCTGCCGCCCTGTTACTGGGTGGCAGCGCGGTGGCGATGGCGGCCAATGACGGCCAGGTCCGGGTCGACCAGCTGCTCGGTTCGGACCCGGAGTACCGGGAAACCTGGCAGGACACGATCAAAGGCGAGGAACGCCTGCCCGATTGGGTGGTCAATCTGACCGGCAGTGCCCAGCAGCAGATGTCCGCCGTTACCGAAGACGGCGACAAGTACCTCGTCGGCCCGTTGTGCGAAGGCCAGGACAACTGCACCTACAAGCGCCTGATCGTGGCGTTCAGCTGGGACAAGGACGATGCCTATGGGATGCTCGTGGAGGTACCCGAAGGTTTGCCGAACGACAAGTCGCCCACCCGCCATGCGCAGTACCGCTGGCTGGGTGAGCCGGACGACGGCATGAAGGCGATGTTGAAGGAGCAGCTAAAGCGTGACCCGAACTGGTACTGAGGGTTTGCACCCGGTACGGATGAAAAGTCATGCACTGTCACGTAATAGAAGCTGAACCTTTCTATATTTCAGGCTTCTATGATGCGCCGCCCCGAGGAGGGGCAGCGCATGACCAAGGGGCCGGGCTGTTCTGATTGTTGCAGGATCGGAGTGGCCTAGGGGTACAGGGAGTGCCTCCAGCAATGGGCCGGGTCAGGAAAGGCGGAATCGGAAGTTTCAGGTCGGCGGTGTCATAGGGGCACCTGACCAGACCTGACTTCCGAGGAGCCATGTAGGAAACGT
Organism: Pseudomonas sp. NPDC096925; assembly: GCF_044762545.1. Lineage (NCBI taxonomy): Bacteria > Pseudomonadati > Pseudomonadota > Gammaproteobacteria > Pseudomonadales > Pseudomonadaceae > Pseudomonas > Pseudomonas sp. NPDC096925. The sequence goes on from NZ_JBIWEM010000009.1 coordinate 206,574, forward strand.
CTCTTCCCCTGCGCGATTTCCTCTTCGAGACACATTTTGTCTCGACCGTACATCCATTTTTTTTCGACCAACCCGGTGCTTGTACAAGTGGCATTTCAGCCATTCGGATTGTCGAACAGGCCATCTTCCTTGCCCTTTCCACTCTGCCAAATCTGCCTAAATATGGCGGGTTGGTCTTGTTCGGGATTCCGAACGTTGTAAATCAAGCACTTGCGAACCTTCTGGTTTGGTCAGAAATGTTATGCATAAACGGCATGGGCTATGCGCTTCCGGCATTAGATTTCCCCCTTTGCCATCGCAATAGTTGCCGCCTTTTTCGCTGGCCCGAGCGCCCTGTCGCTCGCCTGCGGTGTCCTTACATGAAGTCGCCGGACGGAAGCATCTGCTGCTCGTGACCTAGCCAAAGGCTCTGTAACGCGCGTTTCCGTCGGGTGCCCATGACCACTAGAACAAAGGGTAAAGACATGAAGAAGGCAAAACTGAGCCTCGCCTGGCAGATCGTCATCGGTCTGGTCCTGGGTGTTGCAATCGGCGCTCTACTGAATCATTTCAGTGCAGAAAAGGCATGGTGGATCAGCAACGTCCTCCAGCCCGCTGGTGACATCTTCATTCGCCTGATCAAGATGATCGTCGTCCCGATCGTGATTTCGTCGCTGATCGTGGGTATCGCCGGGGTTGGCGACGCGAAGAAACTTGGCAGCATCGGCCTGAAGACCATCATCTACTTCGAAGTGGTTACCACCATCGCCATCGTCGTCGGCCTGGTGTTGGCCAACCTGTTCCACCCGGGCGCCGGCATCGACATGAGCACCCTGGGTACCGTGGACATCTCCAAGTACCAGGCCACCGCGGCCGAAGTGCAGCATGAGCACGCGTTCATCGAAACCCTGCTGAACCTGATCCCGTCGAACATCTTCGCAGCGCTGATGCGTGGCGAAATGCTGCCGATCATCTTCTTCTCGGTGATGTTCGGCCTGGGCCTGTCGAGCCTGCAGGCAGAGCTGCGCGACCCTCTGGTGCGTACCTTCCAGGCGGTTTCCGAGACCATGTTCAAGGTCACCCACATGATCATGAACTACGCTCCGATCGGCGTGTTCGCCCTGATCGCCGTGACCGTCGCCAACTTCGGTTTCAGCTCGCTGCTGCCGCTGGCCAAGCTGGTGCTGCTGGTGTACTTCGCCATCGCCTTCTTCGCCTTCATGGTGCTGGGCCTGGTTGCCCGCCTGTTCGGCTTCTCGGTGATCAAGATCATGCGCATCATGAAAGATGAGCTGATCCTTGCCTACTCCACCTCCAGCTCGGAGACCGTGCTGCCGCGCGTGATCGAGAAGATGGAGAAATACGGTGCACCGAAGTCGATCTGCTCGTTCGTGGTACCGACCGGCTACTCGTTCAACCTCGACGGCTCGACCCTGTACCAGAGCATTGCGGCCATCTTCATTGCCCAGCTGTACGGTATCGACCTGTCGTGGAGCCAGCAGTTGCTGCTGGTGCTGACCCTGATGGTCACTTCCAAAGGTATCGCTGGCGTACCGGGTGTTTCCTTCGTGGTCCTGCTGGCCACCCTGGGCAGCGTGGGCATCCCGCTGGAAGGCCTGGCCTTTATCGCCGGTGTCGACCGCATCATGGACATGGCCCGTACCGCCCTGAACGTTGTGGGCAATGCCCTGGCAGCCCTGGTCATCGCTCGCTGGGAGGGCATGTACGACGCCGCCAAGGGCGAGAAGTACTACGCCTCGCTGATGGCCGGCAAGCAGGAAGCCTCCATGGTTGGCGAAACCGCCAAGCGCTGAGCCTGACTGCTGCATGACCAAGAGCCCCGACTTGTCGGGGCTTTTTGTTGCCTGCGAGATCCTGGGGCCGCTTTGCGGCCCTTTCGCGACGCAAGGCCGCTCCCACAATGGCCGGCGTATAGCGAGCTCTGTGGGAGCGGCCTTGTGTCGCGATACGAGGGCGCAGCCCTCGCCTGCGGTCTCCAGCCATGCGCCCCGATACGCTATCATTCGGGCATTTTTCAGGGGGAACACACGGATGCTCAACGGCCTTTGGCTTGGCTTTTTCCTGGTGGCGGCAGTGTCCGCCCTGGCCCAATGGCTGGTAGGCGGCAACGCCGGCATCTTCGCGGCGATGGTCGAGAGCATATTCGCCATGGCCAAGCTGTCGGTCGAGGTGATGGTGCTGCTGTTCGGCACGCTGACCCTATGGCTGGGCTTTCTCAAGATCGCCGAGAAAGCGGGCATCGTCGAGTGGCTGGCCAAGGTGCTGGGCCCGCTGTTCGCCCGGCTGATGCCGGAAGTGCCACCCGGCCACCCGGCCCTGGGCCTGATCACCATGAACTTCGCCGCCAACGGCCTGGGCCTGGATAACGCCGCCACGCCGATCGGCCTGAAGGCCATGCGCGCGCTGCAGGAGCTGAACCCCAGCAGCACCACGGCGAGCAATGCGCAGATCCTGTTCCTGGTGCTCAACGCCTCGTCGCTGACCTTGCTGCCGGTGACCATCTTCATGTACCGGGCCCAGCAAGGTGCGGCGGACCCGACCATGGTGTTCCTGCCGATCCTGCTGGCCACCAGCGTCTCGACCCTGGTCGGCCTGCTGTCGGTGGCGGTGATGCAGCGCCTGCGCCTATGGGACCCGGTAGTGCTCGCCTACCTGATCCCGGGGGCCCTGTTGCTAGGTGGGTTCATGGCCTTCCTCGGCACCCTGTCGGCGGCCGCGCTGGCCAGCCTGTCGTCGATCCTGGGCAACCTCACGTTGTTTGGCGTGATCATCCTGTTCCTGGTGGTCGGTGCCTTGAAGCGGGTGAAGGTGTATGAAGCCTTTGTCGAAGGCGCCAAGGAAGGCTTCGACGTGGCCAAGGGCCTGTTGCCTTACCTGGTGGCGATGCTGGTGGCGGTGGGTGTGCTGCGGGCTTCAGGCGCCCTGGAACTGGCCCTGGACGGTATCCGCCATGCGGTGACCTGGCTCGGCCTGGACACCCGCTTCGTCGAGGGCCTGCCCACGGCGCTGGTCAAGCCGTTCTCCGGCAGCGCGGCGCGGGCGATGCTGATCGAGACCATGCAGACCCATGGCGTGGACAGCTTCCCGGCGCTGGTGGCAGCGACGATTCAGGGCAGTACCGAAACCACCTTCTACGTGCTGGCGGTGTACTTTGGTGCCGTGGGTATCCAGCGGGTGCGTCACGCGGTCGGGTGCGCATTGCTGGCGGAATTGTCCGGGGTGATCGCGGCGATCTTCGTCTGCTACTGGTTCTTCGCCTGACGCTCCCACAAAAAGCAGGCAGGGGTCAGTGAGCCGGAACGCTGGCTGCTTGCGCAATGGTCCAACTCACCACCTGCCCGGTCAGCTGGTCGCAGGCCTTGCCGAAGCCGGCAACCACCGCTGACACCTGCTTGTCGGCCAGCGGCTGGCGGATTTCGAAGCGTTTGCTGGCCAGAATACGCTGGTTGCGGCCCTGGACCAGGCGTGCGTCATAGCGGATCACCACCTCCACTGCCCCGCCCGCGTGGTATTCGGTCTGGAACGCCTGCAGCTCGCCAGCCAGCTCGTAGTCGGCTTGCAGGTTGCTGTCGTCGGCGCTCAGGCGTTGTACCTGGCCGTCACGCTGGAAGCCGTCGAGCAGGCGGTTGCGCAGCAGCACCGGCACTGCATCGCTCCAGCGCGCGCCCTTGTAGCTGCTGACCACATCGCCCTGGGGAATCACGGCAATTCGTGGCCCGGCCAGCACGTCGCTGGCCAGCGGCTTGTTCAGGCGCAATGACCAGTCCAGCGCCGGCACCGCGCGGCTGGGCTGGCTCACCGGCAGGCGGTACAGGTCGACGGGTTCGCTCTGCGGCAGGATCGAGCAGGCACTGGCCAGGCTCAGCGCGGCCGCCAGGGCCAGCAGGTGCAGCGACGGTTTCATGGCTGGAACTCCTTGTTGTTGTCGCGGCCGAGCAGGTAACCGCCAGGGTCGGCCTCCAGTTGCCGGGAAATGCCTTTGAGTGCGTTGAGGGTTTCGCGCAATTCGCGAATCGCCGGGGTCAGCTGGTTCAGACCCTGGGCACCGTCGCCGATGGCTTCGTGGTTTTCCTGGAGCAGGCGGTTGATGGTGGCGGTGCTCTCGGCCAGCGACTGCATGGCCTGCTCGGCGCTGCCGATCGCCTGCTTGCCTTCGCTGCCCAGCAGGCCGTTGGCGTTGCGCATCAGTGCCTGGGTTTCGGCCAGGGTGGCGCTGGCCTGCTTGCCCACTTGCACCAGTTGTTCGATGGCCTGGGCGATGCTGCCGTGCTGGCCGGCGAAGGCACCGGTGGTCTTGTCGAGGTTGGCCAAGGTGTTGCTGAGGTGACCAATGTTGTCTTCGGAGAACATCTGGTTGGCGTTGTGCAGCAGCAGGTTGATGTTGGTCACCAGGTCGCTGCTGTCATTGAGCAGGCGCGAAATCGGCGAGGGCGAGGCGATGATCACCGGCAGTTTGCCGTCCTTGCCTTTCAGCTCTGGGCTTTGCGGGGTACCGCCGCTGAGCTGGATGAACGAGTTGCCGGTCACGCCGGCCAGGGTCAGCTTGGCCTGGGTGTCTTCCTTTACCGGAGTGTCGGCACTCAGGCGCACCCGTGCCAGTACCCGGCGCGGGTCCTTCGGGTCCAGGCGCAGGGTAGACACGTCGCCCACCTTGATGCCGTTGTACTGCACCGGGCTGCCGCGGGACAGGCCGGAGACCGCTTCGTTGAACACCACTTCGTAGTCCTTGAAGGCATCGTCGACACTGGACTTGGCCAGCCACAGGCCGAACAGCATGGCACCGGCCACCACCAGGACGGTGACCAGGCCGATAAGAACGTGATGGGCTCGGGTTTCCATTGCTCAGCGCTCCTGCCCGGCACGGGTAGCGGCCTGCTCGGCTGCGCGCCCGCGTGGGCCATGAAAGTATTCTTGAATCCAGGTGTCGTTGGTCTGCTCGACCTCGGCAAGCGGGCCGGCCACCAGGACCTTCTTCTGTGACAGCACGGCGATGCGGTCAGTGATGGTGTACAGGGTGTCGAGGTCGTGGGTGATGAGGAACACCGACAAGCCCAGGGCATCACGCAGGGTCAGGATCAACTGGTCGAAGGCGGCGGCGCCGATCGGGTCCAGGCCGGCGGTGGGTTCGTCGAGGAACAGAATGTCAGGGTCCAGTGCCAAGGCCCGAGCCAGCGCGGCACGCTTGATCATACCCCCCGACAGCGAGGCCGGGTATTTGTCGGCGGCCGAGATCGGCAGCCCGGCCAGGGCCAGCTTCACTCCGGCCAGGTGCTCGGCATCGGCGCGGGACAGCCCGGCGTGCTCGATCAGCGGCAATGCCACGTTTTCGGTGACAGTCAGAGAAGAGAACAGTGCGCCCTTCTGGAACAGCACGCCGAAGCGCCGCTCGACCAGTGAGCGCTGCTCTTCGCGCAGGCCGGCCAAGTCCTGGCCGAACACCTTGATCTGCCCTTCGTCGGGCCGCCGCAGGCCGATGATACTGCGCAACAGCACCGATTTGCCGCTGCCCGACCCGCCGACCACGGCGAGGATCTCGCCGCGGTACAGGTCAAGGTCGAGATTTTCGTGGACGCTCTGGCGGCCGAAGCGATTGCAGATGCCGCGGGCCTCGATCACGCGTTCCTGACCACTCACCAGCCCATCTCCATGAAGAACAGGGCGGCCACCGCGTCCAGCACGATGACCACGAATATCGACTGCACCACCGCCGAGGTGGTGTGCGCCCCTACCGATTCGGCGCTGCCACTGACCTTGAAGCCCTCCAGGCAGCCGATGGAAGCGATCAGAAAGGCGAAGAACGGTGCCTTGGCCAGGCCGACCAGGAAGTGCTGCACGCCGATGTCGCTTTGTAGCAGCGACAGGAACATGGCTGGCGAGATGTCCAGTGTCAGCGCGCACACCACCGCGCCGCCGACGATGCCGCAGATCATCGCGATGAAGGTCAGCAACGGTAGCGAAATCAACAGCGCCAGTACTCGCGGCACCACCAGCAGCTCCATGGGGTTCAGGCCCAAGGTGCGGATGGCGTCGATTTCCTCGTTGGCCTTCATCGAGCCGATCTGCGCGGTGAAAGCGCTGGCGGTGCGGCCGGCCATGAGGATGGCGGTCAGCAGCACGGCGAACTCGCGCAGAAACGAAAATGCCACCAGATCGACGGTAAAGATGGTCGCGCCGAAATCGGCCAGCACCGTGGCGCCGAGGAAGGCCACCACCGCGCCCACCAGGAAGGTCAGCAGGGCGACGATGGGCGCGGCGTCCAGGCCGGTCTGTTCGATGTGCGCCACCACCGGGGTGAAGCGCCAGCGCTGCGGTTGCAGGGCGCGGCGCAGCAGGGTTTCGAGGATCAGGCCAACGAAGCCGAGCACCTGCAGGGTGTCTTGCCACAAGGCGCCGACGGCGCAGCCGATGCGCTCCAGCAGTAACAGCAGCACGTTACGCTCGGGTTCCTTGACCGGTATGCAGTAGTCCTGCACCGAGCAGTAGACGTTCTTGAGCAGTGCGCGGCTGGCGTCGGGCAGCTCGTGGGTGCAGCGTGACAGGCGTTCGGAACCGAGCAGTTCGGCCAGCAGTGAGGCACCGGCGGTATCCAGGCGGCCCAGTTGGCTGAGGTCGGCGACGGCATCGGCAGCGGCAGCGTACTGCGCGCGCAGGCGCTCGCTCTCACGCTTGAGGCTGGCGTAGTGCGCCAGGGTCCAGTCACCGGTAATGCGCAGGCAGGCCGGTTGGCTACTGGTGTCCAGGGTGGCGCTGGGGGTGGTCATCGGCTCCATGCTACTGACTCGGCGCTAAGGCTTAGGGGCTGATCATAGCGCAGCGGACATGGGCTGTTTGGTGATTATGTGCTGTCTGTTGAGGACAGAGGGCCGCAAAGCGGCCCCTTTCAATCATTGCGCCTGCGCGTCATCTATCACCTTGAAGCGCAGCACGCCGATGACCTGCCCATCCTCGGTCAGTACCCTCACCTGCCACTTGCCCACCGGGTTCGGCGGGAAGTTCTGCTTGTGGGTCCAGGCCCGGTAGCCTTCCTTGCGCCCGCCGTGGATGTCCAGAGCAATGCGGTCGACTTCCTGGCCGTCCTTTTGCCACACGTGGTAGATCCGTTCGTTCAGGCCGCGTGGCGCGTTGATTGCGGTGTAGGCGTACAGGCCGCTGCTACGGATGCGGCTGGCGGCTATTTCGTGCAGCGAATCGCCCGGCTGGCGGTTCAGCACTTCGGTGCTGACCGCCACCTCGGTCATCCACAGGGTCGCCGGTGGTACCCAGGAGCGCAGCAGCCAGCCCCCGCCGCCGACCGCCAGGGTGACCAGCACCAGGGCCACGGCGCGGCGCCAGTTGTTGATCGGGAAGCTGCTGGCCAGGCTGGGGAACGACAGGGCCATGGCCGCGATCAGGGCCAGCTTGAAGCTTTGCGCGGTGGTCAGGTGCAGGATGATCGGCAGCGCAGTCAGCAGGGCGGCGAACAGGGTCAGGGTGTGCAGCGCCAGGAACAGCCAGCGCCGCGGTGCCAGCCATTTGTAGTACAGCGGGTCGATGATCGAAATCAGCCCGGCCGCACCGAGCAGGCCGGTGAATACCAGCTGGCCGCTGTTCCAGGTGGTGGTGATGAAGAAGAACGGCAGCACGAAGAACAGCGATTCCTGGTGGATCATCTGCGTAGCGTAGCGTAGCAGCGGCTGCGGGATTTCGCGGTTGAAAGTGCGCGCGAACAGGCCGGTGAGGGTGTTTTCCAGCATCAGCCAGAGCCAGCTGACCAACATGAGCACGGCTACCCAGCTGGCCAGGCCAGCCTGGCGGTCGACCAGGATGAAGCTACCGATGCCGGAGAGGAAACCGCAGAGCGCGATGATGCCGGGGTAGCGTTTGAGCAGTTCGATGATGCGCTGGACGATGTGGGGGATTTGGGGCATTGGGGGCTACAACAGAATGGGTGAGGTGGCTGTGCTGGCCTCTTCGCGCGGGCGCGCTCGCTCCCACAGGGTCCGGGTTGCCACCTCACTTTGTGGGAGCGGGCGTGCCCGCGAAGAGGCCGGTACTGGCAAAAGGATACCGTCGTTTCACTACTCGCGTGTAGCACCGCTCGGCTTTTCCGGACCATGCCGACGCCAGCGCAACAGCCCCGCAGCCAGGATCAGCCCCAACAGCAAGGCAACCAGCCCGTAGAGTTCATCGTAGCCAAGCAAGGGCTTCTCGATACGTACATAACCATCTTCCTTGAGCAGCTGCTTCAGCGCCGCGTTGGCCTGCGCCAGGCTGACCTGGCGCAGCTTGCGCACCGGGTTGGCAAAACGCCCGTCGCTATAGTCGTTCAGCGCGCCCCAGTAGTAGTCGGCCAAGGCGCTGTTGCCCTGGGTGCTCCAGCTTTCCTTGGCGACGCTGGCGTACTTGATACGCTCGAAGGTGTTCGGGTCGAGGCCTTCCTTGCGCAGGTGGTCGAACAACTTCTGCATCACCTCGACCGCCTGGTCGATGTCCTCGCGCTCCAGGTCGGCGTTGAGGCTGAGCAGGCCTGTGTCGCCAAAGCTTTCGCGTTTTGCCGAGGGGCCGTAGGACAGCCCGTTGCGCAGGCGCAGCTGGTCGTACAGCGCCCAGTCCAGGTAGTGCGACAGCAGGTCGAGGGTGGCCTGGTGATCGTTGTCCAGCACCGGCTCGACGAACAGCCAGTGCAGCTTGACGCTGTCACCCAGCCAGCCGCGGGTCAGGTTGCGGCGCTGTTCAGCTTGCTGGCCGATGCTTTCCAGGGTGCGGCGTTCCTCCGGCTCGGTGGCGGGCAGTTCGCCAAAGGTGCGCTCCAGGTAGGCCGGCAGCAGGCGGTCGAGACCACCGACCACGATCAGGGTCATGTTGTTGGCCGCATACCAGCGGTCACGCAAGGTGGTCACCTGCTCCAGGGTCATGTCGTCGAGGTTGGAGCGCTCCGGGCATTTCAGGCCCAGTTCGGTGGCCAGCTGGTCACTGGCGGGGTGGCCGATGTCCTGGCGGTCGAGCCAGCGCTGCAGGTGGCCATAGTGGCCGCCATCCTCGCGCTCGATGATGCGCTTGGCGGTGGCCAGGGTCTTGGCATCGATGCGGGTGTCACGAATCACCGCCAACAGCAGGTCAAGGATTTTGCGCTGGTTGCGCGCCGGGGCTTCGATGACGAAGGTGGTGTCGGCGCTGCTGGTGTAGGCGTTCCATTCACCGCCCAGCGATTGCAGGCGCTCTTCCAGGCCGCCCTCGCCGGTTTCGTCGATGCCGCTGAACAGCAGGTGTTCGAGCAGGTGCGGCAGCTCTTTCTGCTCGCAATTGAAGTCATCCAGGCCGACGCCGACCACCAGGCGGATCGCCACATGGTCACGTTCATAGCCGTTTTTCAGGATGACCTGCAGGCCATTGGGCAACAGGTAACCTTCAACCCGCGAGCGGTCGAGGGCGAATGAGGGCAGGCTGCAGATCAGCAGGCAAACGAACATCAGGCAACGCATGGGCGAGCTCGGGTCCTCAGGTAGGCGAAATCACGGCAGACGGGCTTCGTCCGGCACGCTGTCGAGCATCAGCCCGCCCGTGTCCGAGCCGCCCAGTACCACATAGGCACTGCTACAGAACAAAGAGTTCAACCGCTTCATGTCGGCGATCAGCTCCAAGTGTAGCGAACTGGTCTCGATACTTTGCACTACCTTGCGCTGCAGGCGGCTGACATGGGCGTGGGCAAGGCGCCGTTCCTGGGCGCGAAAACGGCGTTTTTCCCGCAGCAGCAAGCGGGCGCTTTCCGGGTCGGCACTGAGGAACACCGACAAGCCCAGGCGCAGGTTGGCCAGCAACTGTTCCTGCAGGCCGGTCAGCTCCTCCAGCCCCACCTGGGAGAATTCCCGGCGTTGGCTGGTTTTCTGCTGCTGGACCTTGCGTAGCATGCGCTCGATCAGGTCGCAGGCCAGCTTGAGGTTGATTGCCAGCTCGATGATTTCTGCCCAGCGGCGGTTGTCCTGTTCGCTGAGGTCTTCACGCGACATCTGCGCCAGGTACAGCTTGATCGCGCTGTACAAGGCTTCGGCGTCCTCGCCCAAAGCGCGGACCTGCTGCGGCAAGGCAGTCTGGGTACCACGCAGGGCTCCGAGCATGGCTTCAAGCAGGCTGTCGACGATATCGCCCAGGCGCAGGGTTTCGCGGGATGCGTTGGCCAAGGCCAGGCTGGGTGTTTCCAGCGCCGAGGTGTCGAGGTGGCGCGGGCGTATCTGGCCGTTGCCGTTTTCCCGTTCGGGCAGCAGGGCGTTGCACAGCCGGCCCATGGGTTTGACCGTGGGCAGCATGATCAGGCAACGCAGCGTGTTGTAGAGCAGGTGGAAGCCGATGACCAGCTCCTGCGGGCTGAAGCTCAGTGAGTCCATCCAGCCCACCAATGGGTGCAGTACGGGGATGATCAGCAGCAGGCCGATCAGCTTGTACAGCAGGCTGCCCAGGGCCACCCGGCGCCCGGCGGCGTTTTGCATGCTGGTGCTGATGAAGGCCAGCAGCCCGCTGCCGATGTTGGCGCCGACCACCAGGCCGATGGCCACCGGCAGGCTGATCACCTCGGCACCGGCCAACGTCGCGGTGAGCAGCACAGCGGCCAGGCTGGAATAGGAAATCATGGCGAACAATGCGCCGACCAGTGCGTCGAGCATGATGTCGCCGGTCAGCGAGGCGAACAGCACTTTCACGCCCTGGGCGTGGGTAATCGGCGTAGCTGCCTGCACGATCAGCTCCAATGCCAGGATGATCAGGCCAAGCCCGATGCCTACCCTGCCCAGCTGGCCAGCCCGCGTCTGCTTGCGCGAGAGGAAGAAGATCACACCCAGGAAGATCAGCAGTGGCGACAGCCAGGAAAGGTCCAGGGTCAGCACCCGTGCCATCAGCGCGGTACCCACGTCGGCGCCGAGCATGATCGCCAGGGCCGGGGTCATGGCCATCAGGCCCTGGCCGACGAACGAGGTGACCAGCATGGCAGTGGCGTTGCTGCTTTGCACCATGGCCGTGACCAGAATGCCGGCGACGAACGCCAGCGGGCGCTTGTTCATGTTCTGGCCGATGATGCGCCGCAGGCTCGAGCCGAATACCCGCAGGATGCCGGTACGTACGATGTGGGTGCCCCAGACCAGAAGCGTAACGGCCGAGAGCAGGTTGAGCAGGGTCAGCATGGCGACGGCCCCCTGTTGCATTGGCCCAGCGGGCCAAGAGAAGAAGCGTGAGCGTTTGAAGAATTTTCAGTGCTCACTCAAAGCTTTAGTTGTTTTGCGTAGCTGTCGCCAGCTTCGCATGGCTGTCTGTGATTTGAAACACATGGGAAATGAATGATTGCCTGTGCCGGCCTCTTCGCGGGCACGCCCGCTCCCACAGATACCACACCACCCTCAGGGCCTGTGATATCCCTGTGGGAGCGGGCGTGCCCGCGAAGAGGCCAGTACAGCAAACGGCAGAATTCAGTGATCCGGGCATGAAAAAGGGCCCCGAAGGGCCCTTTGTGTCCTGCACTTCCTGATCTTATTGACCCGGAATGTCCTTGCGCAGTTTCACTGGCTCATGCTCTTTGCCGTTCTTGCGGGCCAGGGCGGTGCGCATGCGGATGTTGATGGCTTCCACCGCCAGCGAGAACGCCATGGCGAAGTAGACGTAGCCCTTCGGCACATGCACGTCGAAAGCTTCGGCGATCAGCACGGTACCGACCACGATCAGGAACGACAGTGCGAGCATCTTCAGCGACGGGTGCTTGTCGATGAACTCGCTGATGGTGCCGGCGCACAGCATCATCACCAACACGGCGACGATGATCGCGGCGATCATTACCGGTACATGGGACACCATGCCGACCGCCGTGATCACCGAGTCCAGCGAGAACACGATGTCGATGATGGCGATCTGGATGATGGTATAGAAAAACTTGCCACCCGCGCCTTTCGGCTCTTCCGGGTTCTCGTCCTCGCCTTCCAGGCCGTGGTAGATCTCTTGCGAGCTTTTCCACAGCAGGAACAGGCCACCAAAGAACAGGATCAGGTCACGCCCGGAAATGCCCTGGCCAAACACCACGAACAGGTCGGCGGTAAGGCGCATGACCCAGGTGATCGACAGCAACAGCATGATACGGGTGACCATGGCCAGGGCCAGGCCAAAGATCCGGGTGCGTGGCTGCATGTGCTTGGGCATGCGGCTGACCAGAATCGAGATCATGATGATGTTGTCGATACCGAGGACGATCTCAAGCGCAGTAAGGGTAAAAAAGGCAACCCAGATTTCCGGGCTGGTCAGCCATTCCATGTGTTTTCCTTCGAACGGTAAAGGCGACGCGTCCGGATCAGGGGCGCGTCGCGTTGGGTAATACGCGTTTATTAAAGACTACTGAACAGCGGGAAAATGCCCATCAGCAGCGCGGCGAGCATTATGCACAGGCACACCAGCACTGCCCACTTCAAGGTGAAGCGCTGATGATCGCCAAACTCGATGCCGGCCAGGGCCACCAGCAGGTAGGTGGAGGGTACCAAGGGGCTGAGCAGGTGTACCGGCTGCCCGACGATCGACGCACGGGCCATTTCCACCGGGCTGATGCCGTAATGGCTGGCGGCTTCGGCCAGCACTGGCAGCACGCCATAATAGAACGCGTCGTTGGACATGAAGAACGTGAACGGCATGCTCACGATCGCTGTGATCACTGCCAGGTAAGGGCCCAGCGCCTCGGGGATGACCGCCAGCAGGCTCTTGGACATGGCGTCGACCATGCCGGTGCCCGACAGGATCCCGGTGAAGATGCCGGCGGCGAAGATCAGCCCGGTGACCGCCAGCACGCTGCCAGCATGGGCCGCGATGCGGTCTTTCTGCTGCTGCAGGCACGGGTAGTTGACGATCATGGCGATGCTGAAGGCGATCATGAACAGCACCGGCAGCGGCAGCACACCGGCAATCAGCGCGACCATCAGGGCAGCGGTCAGGGCGCCGTTGAAGTACAGCAGTTTAGGCCGGCGCGCGTCCGGGTACTGCGAAACGGTGATTTCGCTGTGATCGATGTCGTCGGTGGGCAGGTGCAACTCGCCCAGGCGGGCACGTTCGCGCCTGCCGTACAGGTAGGCGATGGCAAGGATTGCCAGCACGCCGAACAGCATGGCCGGGATCATCGGCACGAAGATGTCCGACGGGTCCACGTGCAGGGCGCTGGCGGCACGGGCGGTCGGGCCGCCCCAGGGGGTCATGTTCATCACCCCGCCAGCGAGGATGATCAGGCCGGCCATGATCCGTGGGCTCATGCCCAGGCGGCTGTACATCGGCAACATGGCGGCGCAGCAGATCATGTAGGTGGTGGCGCCGTCACCGTCGAGCGAGACCACCAGGGCCAGTACTGCGGTGCCGACGGAGACTTTCAGTGGATCGCCCTTGACCAGCTTGAGAATCTTGCGCACGGCCGGGTCGAACAGGCCGGAGTCGATCATCAGGGCGAAGTAGAGAATGGCGAACATCAGCATCACGCCGGTAGGCGCGAGCTTGCTGATGCCCTCGAGCATCATCGGGCCGATCTTGGCGGAAAAACCGCCGAACAGGGCAAACAGGATCGGTACCAGGATCAGCGCGATCAAGGCCGACAGGCGCTTGGTCATGATCAGGTACATGAAGGTGATGACCATGGCAAAGCCGAGGAAGGTCAGCATGGCAGTACTCCAGGCGTGGCGCGGCGAAAGGAAAGTCGATTCGGGCGAATCAGCGCGTATGGCGCTGTGCGGGGAGCATGCGGAGGGTGGCTACGGAAAGTCGGGCACAGGAAAACATCAGAATCACCATTGTTGTTGTTGATTGGGCCGGGCGCGGTGGTTACCGGGTGCCCTGGCTGACCGGTCTTGTGCCGGTAGTGGGGGGCTATCCTATGAGGGCAAGCTTTCAGCCAGCTTTCGCCGAAGCAAAGGCGACGAGAGGTAGGTGATGCAGGAGGTGACCGAGGGTGGCTGCCATTGTGGCGCCTTGCGTTATCGGTTGGAGGGCGACCTGACGGACATTGCCCACTGCCATTGTTCGATCTGCCGGCGGGTCAGCGGCGGGCTGGTGGTGACCTGGCTCACCCTGCCCCGCTCGGGGTTCCGGTGGTTGGCGGGCGAGCCGAACTGCTATGTCGCGCCGGCCAGTTGCAGCCGGTACTTCTGTGGGCATTGCGGGGCGCATGTAGCGCTGCTGACCACGCATAGCCCGGACACGGTGGATGTGACGGTGGCGACCCTGGACCACCCGGAGCGGGTCAGGGCCAACCGGCATATCTGGGTGGGTAGCCGGTTGCCTTGGTTGCATCTGGATGAGGATTTGCCTTCGGAGGCGCAGGAGAACCTGTAGGCCTTGTGCTGTCTGTGCCGGCCCTTTCACGGGTAAACCCGCTCCCACAGGTGCGGCGCAGATCTCAGGTGCTGTACAGATCCTGTGGGAGCGGGCATGCCCGCGAAGAGGCCGGCACAATGGTCGTTACAATTGCAGGCCACCGGCGGCCTTGTGCAGTGCCCGCAGATGTTCGCCCACCTGCTTCACATTGGCTTCCACCGCCGCAATTTCCCTGGCCCGCGACGGCTCCAGCAGCGCCCTCACCTCTTTGTCCAGGCTCGTGCTCAAGCGCAGCAACTGCGCCTGCCGCTCGCTGCTGACCTGCTCCAGGTGCTTGCGCTCCTGCGGCTGTGGCAGCCCGTAGCCTTTGCTATCGAGCAACTCTGCCGGGCGGCTGAGGAAGCCACTGTTGGCCAGCATCTGCCGGAGGGTCGCATCGGCCTTGCTGACGCTGCCATCGTTCCGCGCGGCGGCATTCAGGTAGCGCTGCTTGACCTCTTCCTGGGCCAGCAGCAGTTGCCGGCGCAAGCTGGCCTGTTCAAGCAGCAGCAAGGCGGCGCTGGTGCGCAGGTCGGCCTGGGCGAACCAGCCCCGACGTTGCTCGGCGTCCAGAGCCAGCCAGTCTTCGACCTTGGCCTGCTTGATTGGCAACTGTTTCTTCAACACCTCGAACATGGCCTGGTAACGGTCGCGGTAGGAGTCGAAGCGATAACCCAGGCGCAGCGCCTCGCGGGGGTCGTCGAGCACGCTGGTGTCGGCCAGCCCCCTGCCCTTGAGCACGGCCAGCAAGCCATTGGGCATGATGCTGTCGAGGTCGTTCAGGCGTGGGTTGGCGGTGCCGCTGCGCAGCAGCTTCAACGACTCCACTGCGCAGTTGTTGGACAGGAACCAGTAGTTGCCGTCGTAGCTCCAGTGCATTTCGGCGGCCTGGCGCACCAGGTTTTCGATCTCCTCGCGGCTGAGCCGCAAGGGTACCGAGGCCAGGCTGCGCAGCTCGGTCTTGGTGTATTCGTCGATCACCTGGCCCAGCGGCAGCACGAACAGTCGCGAGGGGTAGGCGCCGACCAGCCCGTCCCAGCTGGAAAGCTGCACATCGTTGACAAAGGCGCGGTACGACAGCACCAGGCTCTGGTCGAGGTCCAGGCGGCAGTCCGGCCCGCGTGGGCGGCCTGGCTTGCAGATCACCAGGCGCAGCATGCTGTGGCCCCAGCGGCTGACCAGGTTCTGGTTGGCTTCGGCCAGCAGGTAATCCACCTCATAGACCCGCTCGGGGTCGATTTCGCCCAGCGGCTGGCGGGCGAAGTCGCTGCCGGCATTGATGAACGGCAGGCCTTTGGCGCAGCTGTCCTGTTGCGGTGCCCAGCCGAAGTGCTCACGCAGGTACTGGTTCAGCGCCGGGCGGCGGCAACCGTAGCTCGGGTCGAGGAGGAAATACTCCATGTTGACCGCGATGTACTCCTTGGGGCTGCTCAGTTCATAGCTGTCGGGGCTGCGCACGAACTGGCCGTTGTGCTGCTCGCGCTCGCCGCGTCGGCCCACGTACTGCTGCCACCCGGCCAGGTCGAGCAGGCGCGGGTCGTCGCTGAGGGTAAAGCGGCGCTCGGCCTGGCCACGGCATGCCTCGGGCAGGCCGACCTTGCCCAACGTGCCTTGCTGGCGCTTGCAGCGGGTGATCAGCGCGCTGTCGGCGTTGGGCCACAGCCGGGCGCGGTCGTAGATATGAGTGAGCTCGTGTAGCACGGTGGCCAGCAGTTCTTCACGCACCGTGCCATGCGGGCGGTTGGTGCGCTCGGTGGCGGCACTGCCATCGGTGAGGCTGGGCAGCAGGCGGCGATTGAGTTCGAGGGTGGACACCAACGATGCCTGGCCATAGGCGTCGGCCGGCATGTTGTCGCTCCAGCTGACCTGCACGCGGCGGTTCAGCTGTTGCTTGAAGCGAGGGGGCAGCTTGCCCAGGGCCTCGTCGAGCAGGGCCTGGGTGGCTTGGGCCTGCTGCGAATCAAGGCCGGACGCCTGCAGCGCGAGCTGCAGGTCGGCCAGGGCGGGCGTGCCGAGCAGCGTCAGGGCGCAGCCGAGCAGCCAGGCGCGCACGCGGTTCACAGCGCGAGGATGGCTTCGGCCAGTACCTGGTCGCTGGCGTCGCGCGCTTGCGGCACGCGCTCGCGCAGGGTGTTGAAGGCGGCCTCGAGCTGGGCGCCGCGAATTTCACCGTTGCTGGCGACAAAGCTGGCGGCGTCGTCATGGGCTTCGCGCACCACTTTGGAGTCGCGGATCGAAGTGGTGGTGTCAGAGGTGAAATCGATCGAACGGCCAAAGGCCCGCACGATGATATTGCTGGTGGCCACCAGGGTCTGTGCCTGGGCCAGGTCGGCCAGCAGCAGCATGCCGAGGGTAGCGGCAATCAGCGGTTTACGCATGGAGCATCTCCGAAAAATACAGGGAGTCAGATGTAGTTATTGGACGAGAATTGCCTGCGCCAGTTCCAGATCGCCGACGCGTTGCCGTGCGCAATTGTGGCGTAATGATTCCAGCGCTGCTTCAAGCCGCGCACCGCGGATCTGGCCGTCGCTGGCGACGAAGGCAGCGGCATCGTCGTGGGCCTGGCGGACCAGTTTGCGGTCGAACGGTGCGGTGGTGACCTGGCTGGTGACATAGCCGGTGATGACCAGCCCTTGCGTGGTGGTATCCATGGCATGGGCGCTGGCCACGCCAACAACGGAGAACAGCAACGGCAACAGATAACGCATGGGCTCTACGACAGCTGGAAACGTGGGCGGCAAAGGTGAGTACGGCTGTGCTGGTAGTGACCAGCACAGCTGAACGGTTCAGCCGGGGTCAGAGCGCCAGGATGGCCTGGGCCAGTTGTGCATCGCTGGCCTGCAGGGCAGGCATCTGCGAGCGGATGTGCAGGAAAGCGCTTTCCAGCTTGGCGCCGCGGATGTCGCCCTGGCTGCCAACGAAGCTGGCGGCGTCGTCACGGGCGGCCTGGACGATCTTGTCGTCACGGAACGAGGAGGAAATATCGGAAGTGGCATCGGTGGACGCGGCCACTGCGCCAACGACGGCGTCAGTGGTGACAACGAAGCTGGTGGCGTTTGCGGTGCCGGCCAGGCTCAGCATCAGAGCGGCGCCAATCAGGTATTTGCGGGACATGATCGTGGACTCCTGGACTAGGGTCGGGTGGTTCTGTTTATCGGACGCTCACACAGCTCGTCGCGGTACTTTCAACAGTGCGTTCTACCAGACTGTTACACCAAGCGTATCACGCGCCGGTGTTTCTGGATGTTAATGAACAGCGCGCTCATGAACTGTACCTGTGTATTTTTGTTTTTCACAAACTGTATTGGTCAGTTTGCGGAAAGGCTCTGTCATGCGGCCTGCAAACAAAAAACCCGTCGCAGTCACCTGCAACGGGTTTCGGGAATTCGCGGTGCCGGCCGAAGCCGGCAAGCCGGAGCTTAGCGCCAGAAAGGCTTGCTCAGCTCTTCGTAACGCTGCGACTCGCTGATACCGGCGTCGGCCAGCAGGCGGGCGTCCAGGCGAGCCAGTTGACGGCGGCTGGCCATGCGGCGCTGCCACAGCAGCAGGGTGGACAGAGCGCGCAGCGGCAGCGAAGCGTTGGATTGTTGGGCGTTGCTTTCAAAAACCAGACCGGAACTGAGGGTACGTTCCATGATGTTTCATCCTTCCGCTTATGGCGGGATTAGGTAGTGATTTAACTGATGCCAATGATCCTCCTCTGTCGTCCATAACAGTAGATACAGTTCGGTTGAAAGACGATGGTCCAGTTAACTGTGTAACCCTACTGTTGCACCCGAAACTGGCGTAACTGTACTGGTCAGCACTTATTTGGTGCGTTTTGGTTCGAGGAAGGGAATTTCTCAGCCAGTAAGGTGTGAAAACACCAGTACAGTAGTACAGATTATGTTGCAAATTGCGGCGGGGTGTTGATGAAAGGGTTTGACTGTTATGGCCCATTCGCGGGCAAGCCCGCGAAGAGCCCGGAACAGCGGAAGCAGGGCCGCCGTTCCGTACCACATCTGGATCAGCTAGCCAGCATGCGCCCGGTTTCTTCCAGGTTCTCGTGCCAGCTCAAGGCTTCGCGCAGGATGTGCGGGGTGTGGCCGCCACGCTGGCAGGCACGATCGAAGTAGTCGTTCAGTGCCGCGCGGTAGTCTGGGTGCACACAGTTGTCGATGATCGCCCGGGCCCGCTCGCGTGGCGCCAGGCCTCGCAGGTCGGCAAGGCCTTGCTCGGTGACCAGGATGTCCACATCGTGCTCGGTGTGGTCGACATGGCTGACCATCGGCACCACGCTGGAAATCGCGCCACCCTTGGCAATCGACTTGGTGACGAACACGGCCAGGTGGGCGTTACGGGCGAAGTCACCCGAGCCACCGATGCCGTTCATCATCTTGGTGCCGCAGACGTGGGTGGAGTTGACGTTGCCGTAGATATCGAACTCCAGCGCAGTGTTGATACCGATGATGCCCAGGCGACGGACGACTTCCGGGTGGTTGGAGATTTCTTGCGGGCGCAGCACCAGCTTGTCTTTGTAACGCTCCAGATTGCCGAACACGTCGGCGTTGCGGCGGGTCGACAAGGTGATCGAGCTGCCCGAAGCGAAGCTCAGTTTGCCGGCGTCGATCAGGTCGAAGGTGGAGTCCTGCAGTACTTCGGAGTACATGGTCAGGTCTTCGAACGGCGACTCGATCAGGCCGCACATCACTGCGTTGGCGATACTGCCGATACCGGCCTGCAGCGGGCCAAGCTTGTTGGTCATGCGGCCAGCTTCGACTTCTTTCTTGAAGAAGTTGATCAGGTGGTCGGCGATGCCCTGGGTTTCGTCATCCGGCGGCAGTACGGTGGACGGCGAGTCCGGCTGGTCGCTGATGACGATGCCGACGATCTTGGCCGGGTCGATCGGGATGGCGGTGCTGCCGATACGGTCGTCGACCTTGACCAGCGGGATTGGCGTGCGGGTCGGGCGGTAGGTCGGGATATAGATGTCGTGCAGGCCTTCGAGGTTGGTGTTGTGCGAGAGGTTGATCTCGACAATCACCTGCTTGGCGAAGATCGCGAAGCTGGCCGAGTTGCCCACCGAGGTGGTTGGTACGATATGGCCTTGTTCGGTGATGGCCACGGCTTCGATGACCGCGATGTCCGGCAGCTTCAGCTGCTGGTTGCGCAGTTGCTCGACGGTTTCCGACAGGTGCTGGTCGATGAACATCACCTGGCCGTCGTTGATGGCCTTGCGCAGGGTGCTGTCGACCTGGAACGGCATGCGGCGAGCCAGCACGCCGGCCTCGGTCAGTTGCTTGTCCAGGTCGTTGCCCAGGCTGGCGCCGGTCATCAGGCTGATTTTCAGTGGCGACTGCTTGGCACGTTCGGCCAGTGCATGTGGTACGGCCTTGGCTTCGCCGGCGCGGGTGAAGCCGCTCATGCCGACGGTCATGCCGTCCTCGATCAGACCAGCGGCATCAGCCGCACTCATTACCTTGCTGTGCAGGGAGGACAAGCGGATACGATCACGGTACATGGATTGTTATCTCGGGCTACTGAAACTACTGCAGCGCAGTCTAGAGACTTCGCCCCTTGCCGTCCCGCGACCATGGTCGTATGAGAAGGCTTGGAATAGAGCCGTTGATCCGGATCAATAAAAGAAAAGCCCCGGCAGATTCTGACCGGGGCTTCCTTTATATCAGCTGGTTTGCAGCGACAGGTGTCACTCCACCGCCTTGACCATGTCTTCGATGACCTTCTTGGCGTCGCCGAACACCATCATGGTCTTGTCGAGGTAGAACAGTTCGTTGTCCAGGCCGGCGTAGCCGCTGGCCATGGAGCGCTTGTTGACGATGATGGTCTTGGCCTTGAACGCTTCGAGGATCGGCATGCCGGCGATTGGCGATTTGGGATCGTTCTTCGCCGCCGGGTTGACCACGTCGTTGGCGCCCAGCACCAGCACCACATCGGCCTGGCCGAACTCG
This sequence comes from Pseudomonas sp. NPDC096925, assembly GCF_044762545.1. Classification (NCBI taxonomy): domain Bacteria; kingdom Pseudomonadati; phylum Pseudomonadota; class Gammaproteobacteria; order Pseudomonadales; family Pseudomonadaceae; genus Pseudomonas; species Pseudomonas sp. NPDC096925. Next base: position 226,856 of record NZ_JBIWEM010000009.1, read on the forward strand.
GCGTTGATGTCTTCCATCTCGAACACCTGGTCGTACGGCACTTCGGCCTCGGCCAGCAGCACGTTCATGTGCCCGGGCATACGGCCCGCCACCGGGTGAATCGCGTACTTCACGGTTACGCCGTTGTGGGTCAGCTTCTCGGTCAGTTCCTTCAGTGCGTGCTGGGCGCGGGCCACCGCCAGGCCGTAGCCCGGGACGATGATCACGCTGTCGGCGTTGCTGAGCAGGAAGGTAGCATCGTCGGCCGAACCGGACTTCACCGGGCGCTGCTCTTTCGAGCCTTGTGCCGCGCCGGCATCGGTATCACCACCGAAGCCACCGAGGATGACGTTGAAGAACGAACGGTTCATCGCCTTGCACATGATGTACGAGAGGATCGCACCGGACGAGCCGACCAGGGAGCCTGCGATGATCAGCATCGAGTTGTTCAGCGAGAAGCCGATACCGGCCGCGGCCCAGCCCGAATAGCTGTTGAGCATCGACACCACCACCGGCATGTCGGCGCCCCCGATCGGAATAATGATCAGCACGCCCATGATGAAGGCCAGGACCAGCATCAGGGTGAAGGCACTGTAGTGGCCAGTGAAGGTGAACAGCAGGCCCAGGGCGATGGTGGTCAGGCCGAGGATCAGGTTCAGCTTGTGCTGGCCGGCGAACTGTACCGGTGCGCCCTGGAACAGGCGGAACTTGTACTTGCCCGACAGTTTGCCGAAGGCGATCACCGAACCGGAGAAGGTAATGGCACCGATGGCCGCGCCGAGGAACAGCTCCAGGCGGTTGCCGGTGGGGATCGGGTCGCTCATGGCGGCAACGATGCCCATCGATTGCGGTTCCAGCACCGCGGCGATGGCGATGAACACCGCAGCCAGGCCGATCATGCTGTGCATGAAGGCGACCAGTTCCGGCATCTTGGTCATCTCTACGCGCTTGGCCATGATCGAACCGGCGGTACCGCCGACCAGCAAGCCAACGATGACGTAGCCGATACCGGCAGTCGCAAGCTCAGCCCCGAGCTTATAAATGAGGCCGACAGTGGTGACGATGGCGATGCCCATGCCGATCATGCCGAACAGGTTGCCGCGCCGCGAGGTAGTCGGGTGCGACAGGCCCTTGAGCGCCTGGATGAAGCACACCGAGGCGACGAGGTAGAGGAGCGTTACCAGATTCATGCTCATGCTTACTTCTGCGCCTCGTTCTTGGTTTTCTTCTTGAACATCTCAAGCATGCGACGGGTGACCAGGAAGCCACCGAACACGTTGACCGCGGCCAGGGCCACCGCCAGGGTGCCCATCAGCTTGCCGGCCGGGGTCACGGTCAGGGCTGCGGCCAGCATGGCGCCGACGATGACGATCGCCGAAATGGCGTTGGTCACGGCCATCAGCGGCGTGTGCAGCGCCGGGGTGACGTTCCACACCACGTGGTAGCCCACATAGATGGCCAGCACGAAGATGATCAGGTTGTAGATGCCGTGGGAAATCAGCATGTCTTCCATTGTCGTGCTCCTTAGCCGTTCTTGCGGACGACCTGGCCATCACGGCACATCAGGCAGGCCGCGACGATGTCGTCTTCGAGGTTGATGACCAGCGCGCCGTCTTTGTCGAACAGCAGCTTCATGAAGTCCAGCAGGTTGCGGGCATACAGCGCCGAGGCATCGGCGCCCACCTGGGCCGGCAGGTTGGTCGGGCCGACGATGATCACGCCGTTCTCCTGTACCACCTGGTCGGCGACGGTCAGCGGGCAGTTGCCACCCTGGGCCGCTGCGAGGTCGATGACCACCGAGCCGGGCTTCATCTGCGCGACGGTTTCGGCGCTGAGCAGGGTCGGTGCCTTGCGCCCCGGGATCAGCGCAGTGGTGATGACGATATCCGCCTGCTTGGCGCGCTCGTGCACGGCCTGGGCCTGGCGTTGCATCCAGCTGGCCGGCATTGGCCGAGCGTAACCGCCAACACCTTCGGCGCACTCGCGCTCCTCATCGGTTTCGTAGGGCACGTCGATGAACTTGGCACCCAGCGACTCGATCTGCTCCTTCACGGCCGGGCGTACGTCGGACGCCTCGATCACCGCACCCAGGCGCTTGGCCGTGGCAATGGCCTGCAGGCCGGCAACGCCCGCGCCCAGGATCAGCACGCGCGCGGCCTTTACGGTGCCGGCGGCGGTCATCAGCATGGGCATGAAGCGTGGGTAGTGATGGGCAGCCAGCAACACCGCCTTGTAACCGGCGATGTTGGCTTGCGATGACAGCACGTCCAGGCTCTGCGCCCGCGAGGTGCGTGGCGCGGCTTCCAGGGCGAACGCGGTAATGCCGCGCTCGGCCATCTTGCCAATCAGCTCGCTGTTGAAGGGGTTGAGCATGCCCACCAGGAGGCTGCCACTGTTGATCAGGGCCAGTTCCTGGTCGTTGGGAGCGACCACTTTGAGCACCAATTGGGCGCCGTAGGCATCGGCTGCACTCCCCAGGGAAGCGCCCACGGCCTCATAGGCACTGTCCGGAATGCTGGCGTTGAGCCCTGCCCCCCGTTGGACGGTGACCTGATGGCCCTGGCCAATCAGTTTCTTGATGGTTTCCGGGGTCGCAGCGACCCTTGTCTCACCGGTCTGCGTCTCGAGAGGAACACCAATGTGCACGACTATTTCTCCTGCGGTGACCTTTTGTCTTTGTAAAAGCCAGCGCACTTCGGATGGTGCGCTGGGGCGGCTGTGGAGCGCCGACCCGCCGAATTCCGGGCGGGCGAAGCATTTTGCAGACGAAGCCGGGGGCCTTCAACCGATTCTGGAGCGAAACGAAGTCAAAACTACAAGTCACCCTGTGACCGTATGTCGCAACGGTCAGGCTGCAGCGCGTCAAACATAGGCTATTGGCAGAGTAGGAGAAAAAATCAAAAATTTTGCGGTCAATTCGCTTACGGCTTGGTGAATGTCGCAAAATAACCCGCAAAGCCGCGCCGTAAGCAGGATTAAAGAGGATTTTTGCACCTGCATAACAGTTTATGTAGATGCGACAAATACATATATCTGTAGGTGTTTAAAATAATTGACTACGGGGTCAATTTGTCGCGCTTCCCTAAGTCTTCGCCGTGTACGCCTGAGCCTGGCTCAGTAGCCAGTCGCGGAAGGCGCGCAGCGAAGCCGACTCCACCTTGCGCTCCGGAATCATCAGATAGTAGGCCTTGTCACTACTGAGGGCATGCCTGTTAGCGACCACCAGCCTACCCTCCTCCAACTCGCGCTGGATCAGGAACGGCGGAATCAGCGCGATGCCCATCTCATGCATGGCCGCCTGGGCGAGCATCGAGAATAGTTCATAGCGCGGGCCTGTCATGTCGCGCTCCACATTCATGCCGACGCTGCCGAACCACTGCCGCCAGGCATAGGGGCGCGTGCTCTGCTGCAGCAGTGGCAATTGTGCAATGCGCTGCGCGTCGAGCGCACCCTGCCCGCCCAGCAGCGCCGGGCTGCACACCGGTACCGGGTTTTCCCCCATCAGCCGGTGCGACTGGGTGCCGGACCAGTCGGCATCGCCGAAGTAGATGGCAGCATCGAAGGTGGTGTCGGCAAACAGGAAGGGCCGGGTGCGGTTGGTGAGATTGACCGTGACCTCCGGGTGGCGCTGCTGGAAGTCCTTGAGCCGCGGTAGCAGCCACTGGGTGCCGAAGGTGGGTACCACGGCCAATTCGATCACGTTGGCGCCCTGCTGGCGCATTACCGACAACGTGTCGCGCTCTACTGCGTCCAGTTGGGCGGCCACCTGACGGCTGTAGGAAAGGCCGGCTTCGGTCAGCTTCACGCCGCGGCGCGAGCGGCGGAACAGTTCCACATTGAGGAAGGCTTCCAGGCTACCTATCTGACGACAGACGGCGCCTTGGGTCAGGGCGAGTTCCTGGGCGGCCTTGGTAAAGCTCTCGTTGCGCGCCGCCGCCTCGAAGCAAACCAGGGCGGCGGTACTGGGGATCTTGCGGCGCATGTACGTCAACCTCACTCGTAAGGCTGTCAATATGGCGTTTTGCCGATTTACGAAGTGACAAATTATCACTAATTGGTGCGCAATCCTCGTTTGTCCCGGCGGCCGATCAGGCCTAGGCTCAAAGGCACAAGAACACTGCCCCCTATTTCGAGGATTTCGCTCATGGCCGGTAAAGCAAGCTTCAACTGGATCGACCCGCTGCTGCTCGATCAGCAGCTCACTGAAGAAGAGCGCATGGTGCGTGACAGCGCTTATCAGTTCGCCCAGGACAAGCTGGCCCCGCGTGTGCTCGAGGCCTTCCGTCATGAGCAGACCGACCCGGCGATCTTCCGTGAAATGGGTGAGGTCGGGTTGCTGGGCGCTACCATTCCCGAGCAATACGGTGGCAGTGGCCTGAATTACGTGTGCTATGGCCTGATTGCTCGCGAGGTAGAGCGCATCGACTCGGGTTACCGCTCGATGATGAGCGTGCAGTCGTCGCTGGTGATGGTGCCAATCAACGAGTTCGGTACCGAGGCACAAAAGCAGAAGTACCTGCCCAAGCTGGCCAGCGGCGAGTGGATCGGTTGCTTTGGCCTGACCGAGCCCAACCACGGCTCCGACCCGGGTTCGATGATCACCCGTGCCCGGAAGGTCGATGGCGGCTACCGCCTGACCGGTAGCAAGATGTGGATCACCAACAGCCCGATCGCCGATGTATTCGTGGTCTGGGCCAAGGATGATGCGGGTGATATCCGCGGCTTTGTCCTGGAAAAGGGTTGGGAAGGCCTCAGTGCTCCGGCGATCCACGGCAAGGTCGGCCTGCGCGCCTCGATCACTGGCGAAATCGTCATGGACAACGTGTTCGTGCCAGAAGAAAACATCTTCCCGGATGTGCGCGGCCTCAAAGGCCCGTTTACCTGCCTGAACTCTGCCCGCTATGGCATCTCCTGGGGTGCACTGGGTGCCGCCGAAGCCTGCTGGCACACCGCGCGTCAGTACACCCTGGACCGTCAGCAGTTCGGCCGTCCGTTGGCTGCAAACCAGTTGATCCAGAAGAAGCTGGCCGACATGCAGACCGAAATCACCCTGGCGCTGCAGGGCTGCCTGCGTCTGGGGCGGATGAAGGACGAAGGCACGGCTGCAGTGGAGATCACTTCGATCATGAAGCGCAACTCCTGCGGCAAGGCGCTGGATATTGCCCGCATGGCGCGTGACATGCTGGGTGGCAATGGCATTTCCGATGAGTTCGGTGTGGCCCGTCACCTGGTCAACCTGGAGGTGGTCAACACCTATGAAGGTACCCACGATGTGCATGCACTGATCCTGGGGCGTGCGCAGACCGGTATCCAGGCCTTCTATTGATAAGGAGCCAGTCCATGGGCGCGCTATCACATCTGCGGGTGCTGGACCTTTCTCGCGTGCTGGCCGGCCCCTGGTCTGGCCAGATTCTCGCTGACCTTGGTGCCGATGTGATCAAGGTCGAGCGCCCTGGCAGTGGTGACGATACCCGCTCGTGGGGGCCGCCCTTCCTCAAGGATGCCGAGGGTGAGAACACCGGTGAGGCGGCCTATTATCTGTCGGCCAACCGCAACAAGCGCTCGGTGACCATCGACTTCACCCAGGCCGAGGGGCAGCGCCTGGTGCGTGAACTGGCGGCGAAGTCCGATATCGTCATCGAGAACTTCAAGGTGGGTGGGTTGGCTGCCTATGGCCTGGACTACCAGAGCCTGAAGGCGATCAACCCGCGGCTTATCTATTGTTCCATCACTGGGTTTGGCCAGACCGGGCCTTATGCCAAGCGCGCGGGTTATGACTTCATGATCCAGGGGCTGGGCGGGCTGATGAGCCTGACTGGCCGTCCGGAGGGTGAAGAAGGTGCGGGGCCGGTCAAGGTGGGGGTGGCGCTGACCGATATCCTGACCGGGCTGTATTCCACGGTGGCGATCCTCGCTGCCCTCGCCCATCGGGAGCAGACCGGGGTGGGCCAGCATGTCGACATGGCGTTGCTCGATGTGCAGGTGGCCTGCCTGGCGAACCAGGCCATGAACTACCTGACCACGGGCAACCCGCCTCGTCGCCTGGGGAATGCGCATCCCAATATCGTGCCTTATCAGGATTTTCCGACGGCGGATGGCGACTTCATCCTTACCGTGGGTAACGACAGCCAGTTCCGCAAGTTCGCCGAGGTGGCCGGGCAGCCGCAATGGGCGGACGATCCACGCTTCGTTACCAACAAGCTGCGGGTGGCCAACCGGGCCGAGCTGATTCCGCTGATCCGCCAGGCCACGGTGTTCAAGACCACGGCGCAGTGGGTGAGCCAGCTGGAGGCTGCAGGGGTGCCGTGCGGGCCAATCAACGACCTGGCGCAGATGTTCCAGGACCCGCAGGTGCTGGCGCGCGGGTTGGCGGTGAGCATTCCGCATCCGTTGGCGGGAAGTGTGCCGCAGGTGGCGAGCCCGATACGGCTGTCGGAGACGCCGGTGGAGTACCGTCGGGCGCCGCCGCTGCTGGGTGAGCATACCGAGGTGGTGCTGGAGGATGTATTGGGGCTGGATGCCAATGAGGTGCAACGGCTGCGCAGTGCTGGCGTGCTTTAAGGGCGTGTGGCCTTGGTGAAAAGCGGGGAGGCCGTCAGGCCTCCCCGCTTTGCTTTTCAGCGATACCAGTGTTTCTTGAAATTAAAGGTTGACGCGGTTTCGAATCCCCTTATAATGCGCCCCACTTCTGACGTAGTCGAAGCGCAAAACTTCTTGAAAATCAATTAGTTAAGCGATTCAGGTAGTATCAGGAGTGCTTCGGTCGCCTGATCGGCAGTGGTTGAGAAGATGGTTGACAGCGTTTCTAAACGCTGTATGATTCGCCTCCCGCTACGAGAGATCGCAGCGAGTCAAGTGTTTGAAGCTAAACGAGTTTCTCGCAAAAACTTCAAAATAAACGCTTGACAGCAAATGAGGAAAGCGTAGAATGCGCGCCTCGGTTGAGACGAAAAGCTCTTGACCAAACGCTCTTTAACAAATCGAATCAAGCAATTCGTGTGGGTGCTTGTGAGTACGGACTGATAGTCACAAAGATTATCAGCATCACAAGTGAC
>NZ_JBIWEM010000010.1:0-212835 GCF_044762545.1 Pseudomonas sp. NPDC096925
GCTGATAATCTTTGTGACTATCAGTCCGTACTCACAAGCACCCACACGAATTGCTTGATTCGATTTGTTAAAGAGCGTTTGGTCAAGAGCTTTTCATCTCAACCGAGGCGCGCATTCTACGCTTTCCTCATTTGCTGTCAAGCGTTTATTTTGAAGTTTTTTGCGAGAAACTCGTTTGACTTCAAACACTTGACTCGCTGCGATCTCTCGTAGCGGGAGGCGAATAATACAGCGTTTAAAACCGCTGTCAACCTTCATCTCAACCGCCATCGATCATTTGATCGAAGCCCTTTCAGCACCTTCCGAATCGTCTAACTCGTTGAATATCAAGGAGTTTGTCGTTCCGTTGCCGCTGGAAGTGGGGCGCATTATAAGGGGATTCGGATGGGCGTCAACCTTTAATTTCAAGAAATTGAAATATAAGAGAAAAAGACCGTTTCAGGGCCACCAGGTGCTTGCCACAAGCCTTGCTGCGCCTGTGAGATCGAGCGCCGCGCGGGCGGCGCTCGATCTCACAGGCGCCAGAAGACTAAAGGCAGGCACATCTCGAATCCAACTCAATTTCATGACAGGCCCCAAACAGCCCCTCAAACCGCCTTCCCCTGCCTCCGAGCAAGCTTGGGAAGCACCCGCGAAACCACAGGAACCCGCAACGCCATTAACACAACACCAATAAAGGCATAAACAGCCCACTCCCGCAGATCCGAGCGCACGATCCACAGAAAATGCAGCAAACCCAACCCAAGTATCACGTACACCAACCGGTGCAGCTTCTTCCACCTCGCCCCCAACCGCCGCTGGCTATACCGATTCGAGGTAACCGCCAGGGCCAGCAACCCGAGAAACCCAAGCGCACCCACAATAATGTAAGGCCGCTTGCGCAACTCCACCGCCAACTGCCCCCAATCCAGCCCAAGGATAAAGAACAGATAAGCCAGGATGTGCAGCACGATATAGGCAAACACCCACAGACCCAGCTGCCGGCGCACCACGATCCAGCCAGACCAGCCCGTCAGTTTCTGCAGCGGGGTCATGCTCAAGGTAACCAGCAGAAAGGTCAGCGCCCCGAGCCCAAGGCGGTCCATCATGATCTTCCCGGGATCAGGCCCCAGCAGATTCATCGCTGCCTCATACAACCACCACACCGGGAACAGGCATCCCACGACAAAGATGGCCAGACGAAACCAGGGGTAACGCATCAATAGTTCTTCCGCAGATCGAGCCCGGTATACAGCGACGCCACTTCATCGGCATAGCCATTGAACATCTGGGTTTCCCGCACATTGGGACTGAACAGCCCGCTGGGCAGCCGCCGCTCGCGCGCCTGGCTCCAACGCGGGTGGTCGACCGTCGGGTTCACATTGGCATAGAAACCGTATTCATCCGGCGCCAACCCTTCCCAGGTGGTGCCGGGCTGGTCGGCCACCAGGCTGATACGCACGATCGACTTGATGCTCTTGAAACCATACTTCCACGGCACCACCAGCCGCAACGGCGCACCATTCTGACTGGGCAGCTCCCGGCCATACATCCCGACCGCCAGGATCGCCAACGGATGCATCGCCTCGTCCAGGCGCAAGCCTTCTCTATATGGCCAGTCGATCAAGGCGAACCCCGAGCGCTGCCCCGGCATGTGCTCCGGATCCTTCAGGGTTTCGAAGCGCACATAACGCGCCCTGGAAGTCGGCTCGACCTGCTTGAGCACCTGCGCCAACGGAAAGCCCAGCCACGGAATGACCATCGACCATGCCTCTACGCAACGCAGCCGGTAGATGCGCTCCTCAAGCTGGTACGGTTTGACGAAGTCCTCCAGCGCATAGCGCCCGGGCTTACCCACTTCACCATCGACCACAACGCTCCACGGTTCGGTTTTCAGGCTGTCGCCATTGGCCGCCGGGTCGCCCTTGTCGGGCCCGAACTCATAGAAGTTGTTGTAGTGGGTGGCATCCTTGAACGGCGTGATTGCCTCCCCCTTGACCGTTACTGCCTGCCATTGCGTGGCCGCGAGCTTTTCATTGAACCAGCCCGGCGCCTTGCCCGCCTCGACATCGGCGTAACGGCTGGCCTCGGCCGCGCGCGTCATGCCCGGCAAAGCGCCCAGGGCCAGGCCGGCCAACGAGCCACCCAGCAGGGTACGACGGGAGAGGTAGATGCCTTCGGGGGTGATCTCCGACGCCTTGCACTCGGAAGACCTGGGTAGCTTGATGAGCATGAGCGGCTCCACAGCACTGGATAACGGATGTACCAGTAAGACTATGGAGCCGGCGGGTTATTCCAGCATTAAATGATTGTCACGCTTTGCGACGACGTGCCTTCAGCAGGAACTGGATCGGCCCCGAAGCCGCATAGGCAAGGAAGATCAGCAGCAGGATACGCGGCGGGTCGCTGAACACCACGGCAAACACCAGCACCACGGCCAGGATCGCCACGAACGGCACACGGCCCTTGAGGTCCAGTTCCTTGAAGCTGTTGTACTTGATGTTGCTGACCATCAGCATGCCGGCAGCAGCCACCAGCAGTGCCACCAGGAACGACAGCTTGGAGCCCTGGATGCCGTAGTCACTGAACGCCCACACGGTACCCGCGACCACGCCCGCGGCAGCCGGGCTGGCCAGGCCGATGAAGTAGCGCTTGTCGGCGGTGCCGACCTGGGTATTGAAGCGTGCCAGGCGCAGTGCTGCACCGGCCACATAGATGAAGGCGACCATCCAGCCGACCTTGCCCATGTCGCCCAGCGCCCAGCCAAAGGCCAGCAAGGCCGGAGCCACACCAAAGGCGACCATGTCCGACAGCGAGTCGTACTCGGCACCAAAGGCGCTCTGGGTGTTGGTCATGCGCGCGACACGGCCGTCGAGGCCGTCGAGCACCATGGCCACGAAGATGGCGATGGCAGCAAAGGCAAAGTACTTGCTCGCCTCGCGCGGGTCACCGGCGCTCAGGGCGCTCTGCGCGCTCATCGAGCTGATGATGGAATAGAAACCGGCAAACAGGTTGGCGGTGGTAAACAGGTTGGGCAGCAGATAGATGCCGCGATGGCGCACCTTGCGCCCTTCGGCGTCATGCCCTTCTTCAACGTGCTCATCGACAGGTAGCAGGCTTTCGGCGTCGGAGGGCTTGTTCGGCTCTTCGGGACGTTCGCTCATGGAGGGTACCTTGCAACAGGATGGAAAATGTTCGACACGGGCCTGCAAAACAGGTTCTGACGGCAAGCCACTGGTCTGCTTTATACCAGAAGCTGACTGCCAGAACGAAAAAACGCGGCCGAAGCCGCGTTTTTCATCTTTCGACAAGACTTAGTTCTTGGTCTTGTCGACGATTTTGTTAGCCGAGATCCACGGCATCATCGAACGCAGTTGCTCGCCGATGATTTCGATGCCGTGAGCGGCGTTGTTACGGCGCTTGGCGGTCATCGATGGGTAGTTGGTAGCACCTTCGGAGATGAACATCTTCGCGTACTCGCCGTCCTGGATGCGCTTCAGGGCGTTGCGCATGGCCTTGCGGGATTCTTCGTTGATGACTTCCGGACCGGTTACGTACTCACCGTACTCGGCGTTGTTGGAGATCGAGTAGTTCATGTTGGCGATGCCGCCTTCGTACATGAGGTCAACGATCAGCTTCAGCTCGTGCAGGCACTCGAAGTAGGCCATTTCCGGCGCGTAGCCAGCTTCGACCAGGGTCTCGAAACCGGCCTTGACCAGCTCGACGGTACCGCCGCACAGAACGGCCTGCTCACCGAACAGGTCGGTCTCGGTCTCGTCCTTGAAGGTGGTTTCGATGATGCCGGTACGGCCGCCACCTACGCCCGAAGCGTAGGACAGGGCGACGTTCTTGGCGTTGCCCGAAGCGTCCTGGTAGATAGCGATCAGGTCAGGGATGCCGCCGCCTTTCACGAACTCGGAACGCACGGTGTGGCCAGGGGCTTTCGGCGCGATCATGATCACGTCGAGGTCGGCACGCGGAACGACCTGGTTGTAGTGGATCGAGAAGCCGTGGGAGAAGGCCAGGGTAGCGCCCTTCTTGATGTTCGGCTCGATTTCCTGCTTGTACAGCTGGCCCTGGAATTCGTCCGGGGTCAGGATCATGACCAGGTCGGCAGCAGCGACGGCAGAGGCAACGTCGGTCACTTTCAGGCCGTGGGCTTCTGCCTTGGCAACGGTGGCCGAACCTTTACGCAGACCGATGGTGACATCCACACCGGAGTCCTTCAGGTTGCACGCCTGAGCGTGGCCCTGGGAACCGTAACCGATGATGGCGACTTTCTTACCCTGGATGATGGAAAGGTCGCAGTCTTTATCGTAGAAAACTTTCATGAAAATACCCCTGGTTATATCTCGGCCCCTGCGGAGCCATCGCTAATTTTTGAATTTAGATGCTGAGCACTTTGTCGCCACGGGCAATGCCGGTAACGCCGCTGCGCACGGTTTCGAGAATCGATGCAGTGCCGATCGCCTGGATGAAGCTGTCCAGTTTGTCGCTGGTGCCGCTCAGCTGTACGGTGTACACGCTGGCGGTCACATCGACGATCTGGCCACGGAAGATATCCGTGGTGCGCTTGATCTCGGCGCGCTGGGCACCGGTGGCCTTGACCTTGACCAACATCAGTTCACGCTCGATATGAGCGCTTTCCGACAGGTCGACGAGCTTGACCACTTCGACCAGCTTGTTCAGGTTCTTGGTGATCTGTTCGATCACTTCGTCATGGCCAACGGTGGTCAGCGTCAGACGCGACAGGGTCGGGTCTTCGGTCGGCGCCACGGTCAGGCTTTCAATGTTGTAGTTACGCTGGGAGAACAGGCCGACCACACGGGACAACGCACCTGGTTCGTTTTCCAGCAGCAGGGAAATGATGTGCCGCATATCAGGTACGCTCCGTCTTGCTCAGCCACATGTCACGCATCGAGCCATCCTTGATCTGCATCGGATAGACGTGCTCACTGCGGTCAACCGCGATGTCGATGAACACCAGGCGGTCCTTCATCGCAAACGCTTCTTCCAGCTTCGGCTTGAGGTCCTTCAGGCTGGTGATGCGGATACCCACATGGCCATAGGCCTCGGCCAGCTTGATGAAGTCAGGCAGCGACTCGACGTACGAGTGCGAGTGACGACCGTTGTAGGCCATGTCCTGCCACTGGCGGACCATGCCCAACACACCGTTGTTCAGGTTGACGATCTTCACCGGCAGGCCGTACTGCATGCAGGTGGACAGCTCCTGGATGTTCATCTGGATGCTGCCTTCGCCGGTCACGCAAGCAACGTCCTGGTCCGGGAAGTTGAGCTTGACGCCCATCGCCGCCGGGAAGCCGAAGCCCATGGTGCCCAGGCCACCGGAGTTGATCCAGCGGTTCGGCTTGTTGAAGCGGTAGTACTGCGCCGCGAACATCTGGTGCTGGCCCACGTCGGAGGTGACGAAGGCATCGCCATTGGTCACTTCGCACAGGGTCTCGATGACTTTCTGCGGCTTGATGACATTACCGTCGCCCTTGTCGTAAGGGAACAGCTCGCCATTGCCACGCCATTCGTCGATCTGCTTCCACCAGGCATCCAGCGCCGCCTTGTCAGGCTGCTCGCCGATTTCCTTGAGGATGCCGAGCATTTCGCTGAGCACGCTGTCGACCGGGCCGACGATTGGCACATCGGCCTTGATCATCTTGGAGATCGACGCCGGGTCGATGTCGATGTGGATGATCTTGGCGTTCGGGCAGAACTTGGCCGGGCCGTTGACCACGCGGTCGTCAAAGCGGGCACCGACGGCGAAGATGACGTCGGCATGGTGCATGGCCATGTTGGCAGTGAAGCTGCCGTGCATGCCGAGCATGCCGAGGAACTGGCGGTCGGTACCCGGGAAGCCACCCAGACCCATCAGGGTATTGGTGACAGGCAGGTTCAGCGACTTGGCGATATCGGTCAGGGCTTCGGAGCCACCACCGAGAATCACGCCGCCACCGGAGTAGACGATCGGGCGCTTGGCCGCCAGCAGCATCTCGGCCGCCTTGCGGATCTGGCCGGAGTGGCCGCGTACCGCCGGGCTGTAGGAGCGCAGCTTGACCTTTTTCGGGTAGACGTATTCGAACTTCTCGGCCGGGTTGGTCATATCTTTTGGAATGTCGACCACGACCGGACCTGGGCGACCGGATTGCGCCAGGTAGAATGCTTTTTTCAGAACTTCGGGGATTTCGCTGGCATGTTTGATCATGAAGCTGTGCTTCACGATCGGCCGCGAAATACCGATCATGTCGGTTTCCTGGAAGGCATCGGTCCCCACCATGGTGCTAGGCACCTGGCCGGACAGAATGACCATCGGAATCGAATCCATGTAGGCGGTGGCAATACCGGTAATGGCATTGGTCGCGCCCGGGCCGGAGGTTACCAGCACCACGCCGGCCTTGCCGGTGGCGCGGGCGTAGCCGTCCGCCATATGGGTAGCTGCCTGCTCATGACGAACCAGGATGTGCTCGACTTCCGGTTCCTTGAACAGCGCGTCGTAAACATGCAGGAGAGCACCACCAGGGTACCCGTAGATGTGCTTAACGCCTTCGTCACGCAAGAAGCGGACGACCATCTCAGCGCCAGATAAAAGCTCCACGTTGTTCACCTCTAAAACGCCAGAATACCGCCCTCACTGGACGGGTCTTAATAGGTTTACTGCCAAGCAGAGCATGAGCGAACGTCAGCACTGACTGAGCAAGTATTGGGAGCGCCCCAGAGTGTTGCGGGGTTTTCCCACCCAGCGCGAGGTAACGCGTTGCGGGGTGTAACAGGTCGGCGCGGGTGTGCGCCTCATGATCTGCTTAGCGGGTCTGCTTCTGGCAGTCCCTCTACAGCGGAGATTGGATTCTTCTGATTCGGCGCCAACAAGTCAAGAAAAATTATTGCCAATTTTTCCCCAAGATGAATTCCTGCCACCACTAAAAATCGCTTCAGCAGCAGAATTAATAAGATTTCCATAAAAAAGGGCCACAATCTGCGGCCCTTGAAGGAAAAACTGAAGAAATCAGGCGGAAGGAGCAATCAATTGGTCAAATGCTGCCAACAGGCGGCGCAGCTCACGACTTTGCTCTGGCCGGTCGGTAAACACGGTTTCGGCCATGACCAGGATGCCGGAGGCGTTGGGCAGCGGCTGACCCAACTCGATGATGATCTTCATGCGCGGCAGGAAGATCCATTGCAGCCACTGCTCGAAACTGAGGGTATCGACAGCGAAAGGCACCGTACTGGCCAGTGCCTCATCGCTGGGTGGCTCGTCACCCCACCAGCCTTGCACCTGCAGTTCACGCTCGATCAGCATCAGGTGGTCGGCAATATCCAGAATACGCTGCTCGATCATCACGAATTGACCCGGGCCTTTTGCCGGGCCAGGGCGGCGCCAGCGCTGTCACCCTGCTTTTCGCGGGCCTGGGCGATGGTGTTCCACAGCTCGGCCTGCAGGCTCGGGCGGCCGTTGGCGTAAGTCAGGGCGCGACGCGCCAGCTGCTCGGCCTGCGGCGCATCACCTTGCGACAGGCGCACCTGGGCCAGGCGGTACAGCACCTGTGGCTCGCGCGGGGCAATGCGCTGGGCGCGCTCCAGGCTCGAGGCGGCACCGTTGAAGTCACCACTGCCCTGCTGCGTCTTCGCGGTAGTCAGCAGCGCCAGCACCGGGCCGTCCAGTTGCTCATCGGCCGACAGGCCACCCGCAGCAGCGCTGCTACGTGGGATACCGGTTGGCGCACTGGTGCTTTGCGAAGCGCTGTTCATCGCCGCGATGTCGAAGGGTTCGTCGGCGATCGGGTTGGGGTTGGTGGTCATCGGTGCCGAACCGACCGGCGCTGTAGTGATCGGTCCGGAGGTGATCGGCCCCGGGGTAATCGGCGAGGTGCTGATCGGCGCCGCGCCATTGGCCGCCGGGAACGTCTGGATGCCCGAAGCGCCAGCGCCCTGGGGGATCATCACGGTGACGCCGGAATCCTCAGGCAGCGTTTGCGCCTGCGCGGTGCCCGCGTTATAGCCACCCGCAGAGCGGTTGGCCGTCACGCGTTCACTGTTGGACACGCGGGTGCTCGAGTCGACCACCGGAATATTGCCGCGCGGGACGCTGGCGCACCCCTGGAGCACCGCCAGCGCCGTCACGGCAGGAAACAGCCACTTGTTCACGTCACACCTCATCAATGCAGCCTGTGCTTAATTCATCCAGCCCTTGACCCAGTCCATGACCGATTCAACTGGATCCTGCTCGCCGCCACAGGTCGCGCCGGCGGGCGGTTCACTGCCGCGAATATACGGCATCTGCACCGCTCCCGGACAGCTGCCATCAGACCCATGGCCACTGTATGGGTCGATCCAGGCCTGCACCACGTTATCCGGTTGCGGCATGTCCAGCGGCAGCGGGTCGGCCTTTTTCATGAAGCTGGTCCACACTTGCAGGGCACCGGTGGCGCCGGTAAATGGCGTTTTGCCGTTATCGTCACGGCCCATCCACACCACCGCCAGCAGGTCCTGGCTGAAGCCGGAGAACCAGCTGTCGCGCGAATCGTTACTGGTACCGGTCTTGCCCGCCAGGGTGAGGTTGCGCGGCAACGTGTTGTATACCGAGCGGCCGGTGCCCTCGCGCATCACCCGCTGCATGGCGTTCTGCACCAGGTAGATGGCCCCCGGGTCGAAGGTTTGCTGGATCTGGAACGGGTAGCGCTTGAGCGGCTCACCTTCGGCGGTGAGCACGCTGCGGATACCGCGCATCGGGGTGTTGAAGCCGCCGTTGGCGATGGTCTGGTACATGGTCGCGACCTGCATCGGCGACATGCCGCCGGCACCCAGCAGCATGGCCGGGAACGCCGGCCAGTCGACATTCACGCCCAGCCGGCCAATGGTCTTGATCACGTTGGGCACGCCCACTTCCAGGCCGATCTTGGCAGTCGACAGGTTGTAGGAGTTGGCCAGACCCTGATACAGATAGATGGTGCCATGCGGGCGGCGGTCATAGTTTTGCGGGCGCCAGACCTGGCCATCGGCACCTTTGACCGAGAACGGTTCGTCCTGCACCCAGCTGGTCAGGGTGTACTTGGTCGGTTGCTCCAGCGCGGTCAGGTACACCGCCGGCTTGACCAGCGAGCCGATCGGCCGCACGGCATCGATGGCGCGGTTGAAGCCGGCGAAGCCGGCCTGGCGGCTGCCGATCAGCGCCTGCACTTCACCGGTTTCCGGGTTGGTCACGACCATCGCCGACTCCACCTCGTCAGCGCCCTTGCGGCCCGCCAGGCGCTTGAAGGTCTCGCTCATCGAGGTTTCGGCCTTCATCTGCAGGATCGGGTCGAAGCTGGTGAAGATGCGCAGGCCTTCTTCGGTCAGGTCTTCATCGCGGTAGTCCTGGCGCAGCTGACGCTTGACCAGGTCGAGGAAGGCCGGGAACGAGCTGTCGGCCAGGCTGCCACGCTTGGTCACGCCCAGCGGCATCTTCTTCGCGGCATCGACTTCTGCCTGGCTGGCCACGCCCTGCTCGGCCACCAGATCGAGCACCAGGTTGCGGCGGGCCAGGGCGCGGTCAGGGTAGCGACGCGGGTTGTAGTAGGACGGCCCCTTGACCATGCCCACCAACAAGGCGATCTGGTGCAGTTTCAGCTCCGACAGCGGTTGGCTGAAGAAGAACTGGCTGGCAAGGCCGAAGCCGTGCACCGCACGCTGGCCATCCTGGCCGACGAACACCTCGTTGAGGTAGGCCTCGAGGATCTCGCGTTTGTCGTAGTGCAGTTCCAGCAGCACGGCCATCATCGCTTCGGTCAGCTTGCGGCTGAGGCTACGCTCGCTGGTGAGGTAGAAGTTCTTCACCAACTGCTGGGTCAGGGTACTGCCCCCCTGGCGCATGGAACCTGCCGAGGTGTTGACCCACATGGCGCGGGCGATGGACTTGGGCGACACCCCGAAGTGGCTGTAGAAGTCGCGGTCTTCCGTCGCCACCAGGGTTTCGAGCAGGTACGGCGGCACCTGGTCGATCTTGATCAGGATGCGGTCTTCGAGGTTTTTCGGGTAGATGCCGCCGATCATCAGCGGCTCCAGGCGCACTACGTCGAGCGTCTTGCCGTTGGCGCCGGAAAGGCCCGCCACGTAATCGCCGGAGAAGCGCACACGCACGAACTGCGCCGGCTCCATGCCCTCGTAGAACTGGAAGCCACGGGTATTGAGCTCGACGGTATTGCCGTTGACTGCCGCCGCCCCCGGGCCGTTGGCCGCGCTTTCACGCCGGTAACCGAGCGCGTCCAGCTCGGTGAGGAAGTCGTTCTTGCTCAGTTTCTGGCCGGTGAACAGTTCCAGCGGCCGGGCATACACCTTGGCCGGGATGGTCCAGCGCTTGCCGGAAAACTTCTCCTGGACGATGGCATCGAGGTAAACCGCGAAGCCGGCGACGATCACCAGGCCGACCAGGCTGAGCTTCAAAGCCCAGCCCAGCCAGGCGCGGGAGCGGCCGGTCGGGCGTTTCTGAGGGGTACGGGGATTTCGGGTTCGGGTCATGACGGCGGATTATACGCACTTTATAAAGGCTGGGCAGACGCCCCCGGCGGTAGGCAGGGACGGCACCATTGACCATAATGGCGCATTCGAATTCCCTGCCCCCGGAAGGATTTCCCGTGAGCCAAGCCCTTATCACTGCGTTGCAGAACCCAGCCCTGTACCCTCACCCCGTGGATGGGTTCCAGCTCATCGAGACGCATATCTCCTGGGTATTGCTCACCGGCGAGTATGCCTACAAGGTCAAGAAACCGATGAACTTCGGCTTCCTCGACTTCACCAGCCTGGACCAGCGCCAGCATTTCTGTAACGAGGAATTGCGCCTGAACCAGCGCCTGACCGACGGTCTGTACCTGGAAGTGTTGCCGATCACCGGCAGCGTTGACGCACCACAGATCGGTGGTGAAGGCGAAGCCATCGAATACGTGCTGAAGATGCGCCAGTTCCCCCAGGGGCAGATGCTCAACACCCTGCAGGCCAATGGCGAGCTGAATGCTGCGCACATCGACCAGATGGCCCGGCAGATCGCCGAATTCCATCTGCAGGCCCCGCGTGTGCCGGTGGAGCACCCACTGGGCACACCAGACAGCGTGATGGCGCCGGTGGAGCAGAACTTCGAGCAGATTCGCCCGTTCCTCAGCGACAAGGCCGACCTGCAACAGCTCGACGCCCTGCAGGCCTGGGCACGCAGCAGTTTCGAGCGCCTGCATGGCCTGCTGGAAAAGCGCAAGGCCAATGGTTTCATCCGTGAATGCCACGGTGACATCCACTTGGGCAACGCCACCCTGATCGATGGCAAGGTGGTGATCTTCGACTGCATCGAGTTCAACGAACCGTTCCGCCTGACCGACGTGTATGCCGACACCAGCTTCCTGGCCATGGACCTGGAAGACCGTGGCCTGAAATGCCTGGCCCGGCGCTTCATCAGCCAGTACCTGGAACTGACCGGCGACTACGAAGGCCTGGAACTGCTCAACTTCTACAAAGCCTACCGCGCGCTGGTGCGGGCCAAGGTGGCGCTGTTCAGCATGCCGGCCGATGCCGATGGCGTGCAGCGCGCCACCACCCTGCGCACCTACCGCAACTATGCCAACCTGGCAGAAAGCTACAGCGCCATCCCGTCGCGCCTGCTGGCCATTACCCACGGCGTTTCGGCAGTGGGCAAAAGCCACGTGGCCATGCGCATGGTCGAGGCCCTGGGTGCCGTCCGCGTGCGTTCGGACGTGGAGCGCAAGCGCCTGTTCGGCGAACAGCAGCAGGCTGACGCTGGTCAGCTGAGTACCGGCATCTATGACCAGGACGCCAGTGTCGCAACTTACCAGCGCCTGCACGAGGTGGCGGCGACCGTGCTGCGTGCCGGCTTCCCGGTGGTGCTGGATGCCACCTACCTCAAGCGTGAACAGCGCCAGGCCGCAGCGGACATCGCCAGCCAGACCGGGGTGCCGTTCCTGATCCTCGACTGCCATGCGCCGGATGCGGTCATCGCCAGCTGGCTGGAGCAGCGCCAGGCAGAAAACACCGACCCGTCGGATGCCACCCTGGAAGTGGTCAAGGCCCAGCAGGCCAGCCGTGAGCCGCTGGATGCACAGGAACTGGTGCAGAGCACCCGCGTCAATACCCAGAATGCCGGTAGCATGGACCAGGTGATCGAGCAGATTCGCCAGCGCCTGCCTGGCCTGTAAGCTCAGCGTTTTCCTGGGCCGACCTCTTCGCGAGTGAACCCGCTCCCACAAGGTTATCTGCAAGCCTCACGACTGACGCAGTACCTGTGGGAGCGGGCAAGCCCGCGAAGAGGCCGGCACAGGACATCTCGTCGCCCCCGATGGCAAAAGGCCGCGCATTTCCTAACCCCCGCTACACTCCTCTCTGACCTGCTCGCGATTTATCCCCCAATCCCCGTTCAGCCATCGCAAGGAGGCTCGATGAACGATGAATTGCAGCATCTGAAGAACCTTGGCAAGACCTCTGCGCAGTGGCTGCATGCAGCCGGCATCCACAGCGCATCGGATCTGCGCCGCCTGGGCGCGGTGGGTGCGTACCAGGCCGTGAAGACACGAGGGTTCCGCGCATCGAAGGTGCTGTTGTATGCCATTGAAGGCGCCCTGCTGGACATGCACTGGAACGATTTGCCGCTCGAACGCAAAGAAGCGCTCAACCAACAACTGGATGCGAAAAGCCCTGCGCAAAAAAATAAAAAATAATCACAGGAAAGGGATTGACGCCGAAATGAGAATCGTTATGATTATCACAACTGGTCGCGAGACTGGTTGGATAAGCTAAGAGCCCCTGGTTCGGACTCTCAGATTATCTCCTCATCAGGCTAATCACGGTTATTGACCCGGCAATTTGCCGGGTCTTTTTTTGCCCTTTGCAGCCCTGTCACCGCAGTTGCGCACAATAGTCCTGCTCCGGCATCGCTGCTGTGTACCACACATAATCAGCCTCGCCCGTGTCGACCTGCTCACCCACCTCGGCCAGCAGCAGTACCTTGCTCTCCCCTTGTGCTTGCAGGTCAGCCAGGTGCAACGGCCCCCCCAGGTCCTTGCGCACGTGATAAGCCCCGGCCAACAGCAGTGCCGGCTGCGGCGCCGCCAGCAAGCGCTCGGCCATGCGCCGGTCGCGCTGCTGCTGCACGGCCAGCATTGCCGGCAACTGGCTTTCTGGCAGCATCCCGCAATGCCCGACGCGCACCTGCTCCAGCAGGGCGGCCTTGACCGCCGGCGCATTGGACCGTTCGCCCGGTAACGAAGGCGGCTGTCGATAGGCCTGGCGCATCTCGCCGGGTGAGAGGTTGGCGGCCAGCAAAGGCACCCGCTGCTGCAAGGCTTCAGTCACGATTGGCCCGTACAGCTGCCAATCCCAGCCATCCTGCCAGGCCAGGGCCTTGGGCAGGTCTGCCGGCAAAGGTTGCCCCGCGAGCTTGTCCAGCAGCGGTTGCTGCTCGGGCTGCAGCATTTCCAGCAGCAGGCTGCCCTGCGCGCGCTGGCCTTGCAAGGCGCGCAGCAGCCACAGCTGCAGCGCGTGATGGTCGGGGTTGTCGTGTTTCTCGCCGACCAGCACCCGGGGGGCGGCAGACAGGTGCTGCACCAGCTGCTCAGGGCTGATCAGCTGGCCACTGGCAAGATCAACGATATGTCCCAGCTCGGCATGGCTGCGCCCTTCACTGCTCTGCCAAGCGGGCAGCGGTGGCAGGCTGGCCTGGCAGCCACCCAGTACCAGTACCAGGCCCAGCGAGAAAGCGGACAGCAGCGGATGTCGCATTGGGCAGTACCTCCATGTCATTCAACAATGTATAGGCCTGCACCAGCTCTTGTGGGAGCGCACGCCTCGGCGTCTTGAATACCCACATCAACGGGTGATGATCAGCGGATGGCCACGCTCCGGGTGCGCCTGAACCAGTACATCGATCCCGTATACCGCCTTCAACGCCGCCGGCGTCAGCACGGCTTCGGGCGCTGCAAAGGCATGGCAGCGCCCCTGCTCCAGCAGCAGGATACGGTCACAGTAGCGCGCCGCCAGGTTCAGGTCATGCAGGATCACCAGCACCGCGGCGCCACGGTCGGCAAAGCGGCGCACGGCTTCCAGGGTGGTGTGCTGGTGCAGCGGGTCGAGCATCGAGGTCGGCTCGTCGAGCAGCAGCGTAGTGCCTGCTTCGCCCGGCCACAGCTGCGCCAGCACCCTGGCCAGGTGCACCCTTTGCCGCTCGCCGCCAGACAATGCCAGGTAACTGCGCTCTACCAGGTGCCAGGCATCCGCCGTCCGCAAGGCCGCCTCGACGATTTCCGCGTCGCGCCGCTGCCCGGTGCCATGGGGCATGCGCCCCATGCCCACCACTTCCTCGACCCGGAACGAGAACCCCAGGCTGGACACCTGCGGCAACACCGCCAGGCGCCTGGCCCGTTCCGGCCCGGCCCAGTCGGCCAGTGGCCTGCCCTGTAGCGTCACCCGCCCGCGATCGGGCGCCAGCTCACCACACAGCACACCCAGCAGGCTGCTCTTGCCGGCACCGTTGGGGCCGAGCACGCCTACCACCTGCCCCGGGCTCAGCTGCAGATGAATGTCATGCAGCACTTCGTTGCTGCCCCGCCGCAAGTGCAGGCCCTCGGCTTGCAACATCAGCTGCGTCCTCGTATCAGCAAGAAAAGGAAGAACGGCGCACCGATAAAGGCCGTGACGATGCCAATCGGCAGCTCGGCAGGCGCCAGCAGCAGCCGCGCCGCCAAATCGGCGAACAGCATCAGCACGCCGCCGGCCAACAAGGAAGCTGGCAGCACCACACGATGATCAGGCCCGGCCAGCAGGCGTACCAGGTGCGGCACCACCAGGCCGATGAAGCCGATCAGCCCGGCAGCGGCCACCGCCGCACCCACACCCAGCGCCGTGCAGAACACCAGCTCGCGCTTGAGTCGCTCCACATCGATGCCCAGGTGGCGCGCCTCCGACTCACCCAGCAGCATGGCATTCAGCGCCTTGGCCCGGCGTGGCAGCCATACCGCCACACCCGCTGCCACCAGCAGCAACGGCCATAGCCGCTGGTAACTGGCACCGTTGAGGCTGCCCAGGTTCCAGAAGGTCAGCGTACGCAGGGTGGCATCGTCGGCCAGGTAGGAAAACAACCCCACGGCAGCACCGCCCAGCGCGGTCATGGCCACACCGGCCAGCAGCATCGTGGCAACGTTGGTCTGGCCGTCGCGCCGCCCCAGGCGATAGACCAGCGCAGTCACACCCAGCCCGCCGATGAAAGCGCACAGCGACAACAGGTAAGGGGCAAGCATATCCGGCATGCCGCCCAGCCAGCTGCCGCCAACGATGGCCACCGCCGCGCCCACCGCCGCACCGGCGGCAACCCCTACCAGCCCGGGGTCGGCCAACGGGTTACGGAATAGCCCCTGCATGGCCACCCCGGACAACGCCAGCACCGCGCCCACCGCCAACCCCAGCAAGGTGCGCGGCAGGCGGATCTGGCCGAGGATCATCTCGGCCTGCTGCAGGCCATCAGCGGCGATGGGCAGCCCGAGCAGGCGCAGGCCGGCACGCAGGGTATCGAACAGCGGCAGGCTGACCGGCCCCAGGGCCAATGACAACCAGACCGCCAACAGGCACAACAGGCTCAGGCAGATTAACAGCGTGCGTGGCTGGACCCGCTGCTTCATTGAGCGAGGCTGGCCTTGGCAGCCGGGTAGAAGGTGGCCGCCAGCGACTGCAGGGTTGCCGGCAGGCGCGGCCCGAGCCCGCCGACCAGCAGCGTCGGGTCAAGCGACACCAGGCGCTTTTCGCGCACGGCGCGCGAGGCCGCCAGTGCGGGGTTCTCTTTCAGCAACGCCTGCAAGGCCTGCTCATCGGCCAGCGCCCGGTCGGAAAACACGATCACATCCGGGTCCAGCGCCGCCAGTGCTTCGCTGGAGAAATTCCTGTAGCCCTGATGTTCTGCCAGGTTGCGCCCGCCTGCCTGGCTCAGTAGCCAGTCACCGGCGGTGCCCTGCCCGGCGATCAGCGGCCTGGCCCCGGCATGCCCGACCAGTAGCAACACCCCTGGCGCCTTCTGTCCGGCCTGGGCCTGCCTGACCTTGGCCTGCAAGGCATCGAGCTTCTGGTGGTAGCCCGACGCCAACACCGCGGCTTGCTGTTCGGCGCCCAGCAACTGCCCCAGGTGCTTGAGGTTTTCATCCACCGCCGCCAGTTCGGCCTTGCTGGAGAACTGTTCGACCCGCACGCCAGCCTTGCGGATTTGCGCCAATACTGGTGGCGGGCCCATTTCCTCGGTGCCTACCAGCACATCCGGGCGCAGGCTGAGAATGCCTTCCGCCGACAGCTGCCGCTGGTAGCCAACGCTGGGCAGTGACTTGAGCGATGACGGGTGCTGGCTGGTGGTGTCCACCCCCACCAACCGCGCCTCACCGCCCAACGCGCTGATCCATTCGCTCAGTGCGCCACCAGCGCTGACCCAACGCTGCGGCGTCTCGGCCGCCAAGGCCTGGTTGGAGAGCACAAGGCTTGCGCACAGGACGAGCAAGGCGACAGGATGGCGCATCATCGGGTTCCTTCTGCAGGCGGGCCGCACGCCTTGTGGCGGGCGACGGAACTGCGCACCATAGGCAGCCGGGCGCAGCGAATGCGGGCAATTTGATAATTATTCGCATTGATGCGTCAAGCCACCCCTTGTTTCACGAGTCGTCGTTGCCATGCACTTCCTTTGTACCTCCCACGGCCTGGCCGAAGGCCAAGGCCGCGCCTTCAGCGTAGACGGCATCGAACTGTTCGGTGTGCGCCGCCAGGGCCAGGTGTACCTCTACCGCAACCGTTGCCCGCACCGTGGCATCCCGCTGAACTGGGCAGAGGATGCGTTTCTCGATGACAGCGCCAGCCTGATCCATTGCGCCCATCATGGCGCGCTGTTCCTGATCGAAAGCGGCGAATGCGTGGCCGGGCCGTGCGAGGGCGAGCAACTGCAGGCCCTGGGCTGCCACGAGGACAG
This sequence comes from Pseudomonas sp. NPDC096925, assembly GCF_044762545.1. Lineage (NCBI taxonomy): Bacteria > Pseudomonadati > Pseudomonadota > Gammaproteobacteria > Pseudomonadales > Pseudomonadaceae > Pseudomonas > Pseudomonas sp. NPDC096925. Next base: position 16,952 of record NZ_JBIWEM010000010.1, read on the forward strand.
CCAGGGCATCTGGTTCAAGGGGTCAGCAGCACCGGCAGGCGGCGGTCGATGACGATGCCTTCGGCGTCCAGGCGCGTACCGTAGGCCAGCACCTCCACCCCTTCCGCCACCGCCGCGCGCAGGGCCTGGGCATAGGCCGCATCGATTTCCTCGGCCGGGCGCACGGCGTCGACAGCGGTCAGGTTCACGCAATACAGCTGCACCGCCCGTACGCCCTGCCTGGCCAGCTTCGCCAGCTCGCGCAGGTGCTTGGCACCGCGCTGGGTCACCGCATCAGGGAAGGCCGCGACCGTGCTGTCGGGGTAACCCAGGGTCACGCTCTTGACCTCGACATAGGCCGGGGCACCGTCGAACTCCAGACGAAAGTCGATGCGGCTGCCCTCCTCACCGTAAGCCACCTCACGCCTGAGCGCGCTGAAACCGGCCAGTTCGGCGATGATGCCGGCACGCAGGGCCTCTTCGACCAGCGGATTGGCCCGCCCGGTATTCACACAGGCCAGCCGCCCCTGCGGGGTTTCGCTGATTTCCCAGGTGCCCGGCAATTTGCGCCTGGGGTCGTTGGAGCGGCTGAACCACACCTGCCCGCCTTCACGCATGCAGTTGAGCATGGAGCCGGTGTTCGGGCAGTGAATGGTCAGCTGCTCGCCGCCGGGCAGTTCGATATCCGCCAGAAAGCGCTTGTAGCGGCGCAGCAGGCGGCCCTGTTCGAGTGGGGGATGGAACTGCATCAGCCTTGCCAGCTCCGCAGGCCGCGGGCAATCCGCTGCACTGCCTCTTCCAGGCGCGGCAGGCTCTGGGTGTAGGCAAAACGCACATGGTGCCCGGCCAGGTGGCGGCCGAAGTCCAGGCCCGGGGTGAAGGCCAGGTGCTCGGTCTCCAGGAAGTGCCGGCAGAAGGCGAACGCGTCACCGCCAAAGGCACTGATGTCGGCATACAGGTAGAACGCCCCCTGCGGCTCGACGGCAATGCGGAAGCCCAGTTCGCGCAGGGCGGGCAACAGGTAGTCGCGACGGCGGGCGAACTCGGCGCGGCGCTCCTCGAAAATGGCCAGGGTTTCGGGCTGGAAACACGCCAGCGCGGCATGCTGGGCCATGCTTGGCGCACTGATGTACAGGTTTTGTGCCAGCTTCTCCAGGTCGGCCACCGCGCCAGGGGGCGCTACCAGCCAGCCGAGGCGCCAACCGGTCATGCCGAAATACTTGGAAAAACTATTCAGGACGAATGCCGAGTCGTCCACTTCCAGCACGCTGGGTGCGTCCATGCCATAGGTCAGCCCGTGGTAGATCTCGTCCACTACCAGGTGGCCATGCCGTTCGCGGGTAGCGTGGGACAGGCTGGCAAGCTCGTCACGCCCCAGCACGGTGCCGGTCGGGTTGGCCGGCGAGGCGACCAGGGCACCGACCGTGTCCTTGTCCCAGTAGCGGTCGACAAGGTCGGCGGTCAGCTGGTAGTTCACATCCGGGCCCACCGGCACCAACTGCGCCCCGCCCTCGACCAGGCGCAGGAAGTGGCGGTTGCACGGGTAGCCCGGGTCGGCCAGCAGCCAGTGCTTGCCCGGGTCGACCAGCAGGCTGCTGGCCAGCAATAGCGCACCAGAGCCACCCGGGGTGATGAGGATGCGTTCAGGGTCGATACTCAGGCCATAACGCTGACCATAGAAGCCGGCAATGGCTTCGCGCAGCGCCGGCAGGCCGCGTGCGGCGGTGTAGCGGGTGTGCCCGGCGGCCAGTGCCGCCTGGCCGGCGGCAACGATGGGCGCGGCCGTGGTGAAGTCCGGTTCGCCGATTTCCAGGTGAATCACGTCGTGTCCGGCCGCCTGCAGCTCGTTGGCCCGGGCCAGCAACGCCATGACGTGGAAGGGTTCGATGGCGCGGCTGCGCGCACTGTAGGGGTGGGCCATGACCTTCTCTCAAATGGGTCTAAACTGGAGATTCTACCTCTGCACGCTACCGAACGTGCGGCTCACGCCGCTGTCAATTACCAGGATAGGGCGGGGTAGCGCACCCCTGATCTATCTGGTAAGTTCGGCGGCTCGCAGTCGCAGGGCCGGCGGGTGCCGGAGATGGAGCAGCCTGCGCATTGGATCAGATGAGTGAGAGGCGGTCTATTCATGTCCACCGTAGAAAAGCAAAAAGCCCAGACCATGTACGGTGTCGAGCCCTACGTAGAAACCAAGGGTGAAGAGTACATGGGCGAGCCCATGAAAAAGCACTTCACCAAGCTTCTCGGCGCCTGGAAGCAAGAGCTGATGAACAGTGTCGACCGCACTGTGGACCACATGAAGGACGAGGCAGCCAACTTCCCCGACCCGGCCGACCGCGCCAGCCAGGAAGAAGAATTCGCCCTGGAGCTGCGCAACCGCGATCGCGAGCGCAAGCTGATCAAGAAAATCGACAAGACCCTCGACAAGATCAAGGCCGACGAGTACGGCTGGTGCGAATCGTGCGGCATCGAGATCGGCCTGCGTCGCCTGGAGGCACGCCCTACCGCCGACCTGTGCTTCGACTGCAAGGAAATCGCCGAGAAAAAGGAAAAAACGGTCGGCAAAGGCTGATCTTTCTTTCCACCTGAACGGGGCGCATCATGCGCCCCGTTTCATTTATATGCCCAGCCTGACCATGACCGACTCCAGCTACATCGGGCGTTTTGCCCCCACCCCCAGCGGCTTCCTGCACTTCGGCTCGCTGGTCGCCGCCCTCGCCTCCTGGCTCGATGCCCGCGCCGTCAACGGCCGCTGGCTGCTGCGCATGGAAGACACCGACCCACCCCGGGAAATGCCCGGTGCCCGTGATGCGATCCTGCAGACCCTGGAGCGCTACGGCCTGGAGTGGGATGGCGAAGTGGTGTTCCAGAGCCAGCGGCACGATGCCTATGCCGCGGTGGTCGACCGCCTGTTCAACATGGGCCTGGCCTACGCCTGCACCTGCTCGCGCAAGCAGCTGGAGGGTTACAACGGTATCTACCCAGGCCTGTGCCGCAACGCCGGGCATGCCCGTGAAGGTGCGGCAATCCGCTTGCGCGTGCCGGAGCTGATCTACCGCTTTACCGACCGGGTGCAGGGCGAGTACCAGCAACACCTTGGGCGTGAGGTGGGCGACTTCGTCATCCAGCGCCGCGACGGGCTGTATGCCTACCAGCTGGCGGTGGTGCTGGACGATGCCTGGCAAGGTGTTACCGACATCGTGCGTGGCGCCGACCTGCTCGACAACACCCCGCGCCAGCTGTACCTGCAAGAGTTGCTGGGCTTCTCGCAGCCGCGTTACCTGCATATTCCGCTGATCGTGCAGCCGGACGGGCACAAGCTGGGCAAGTCGTACCGCTCGCCGCCGCTGCAGGCAGACCAGGCGACACCGCTGTTGCTGCGGGCGTTGCGGGCGCTGGGGCAGGAAGCAGACCCCGAGTTGTTGCTGGCAACGCCGGCTGAAGTGCTGGCGGTGGCGCGCAAGCAGTGGCGGCCCGAGGCGATTGCGCAGCGGACCACGGTGCCAGAGGCTGATTTGCGCTGAGGCAGGCCCGGCCCTTTCGCGGGTAAACCCGCTCCCACAGGGTCCTCACCAAACCTGAGGAAAGCGCATTACCTGTGGGAGCGGGTTCACCCGCGAAGAGGCCGGCACAGGTAGCCCACCCCTCAAAAACAAAAGCCCAATAAATTCAACCTCTTGGCGAACCCCATGGATTCCCGCTAGCATCCCCCCAGCCATTTGCGCCAATAATAAGTCCAAGCCCGCAGCGCCCAACCATCGAGGCCAGCATGTACATCTATCGTTTGGTCCTGCTTCTGGTCGTGGGGATCTACCTGTTCTCCCCGGCCATCATGGACTGGTGGATCGAACCGACCGGAGCCTGGTATCGCCCTTACCTGCTCTGGCTGATCCTGATCGTCGTCACCTTCATCCTGCAGAGCCAACGAGATGCCGATGAGCTTTAGCCTGACCCAGATGATCCTGATCAGCGCCGCGTACCTCATGGTGCTGTTCGGCGTAGCCTGGATCAGCGAGCGGGGGCTGATCCCGCGTTCTATCATTCGCCACCCGCTGACCTACACCCTGTCGTTGGGCGTGTACGCCAGCGCCTGGGCCTTCTATGGTTCGGTGGGCCTGGCCTACCAGTACGGCTACGGCTTCCTTGCCTGTTACCTGGGGGTGTCCGGCGCGTTCCTGCTGGCGCCAGTGCTGCTCTACCCGATCCTCAAGATCACCCGTACCTACCAGCTCTCCTCGCTGGCCGACCTGCTGGCGTTCCGCTTCCGCAGCACCTGGGCCGGGGCGCTGACCACCATCATCATGCTGATCGGCGTGCTGCCCTTGCTGGCCCTGCAGATCCAGGCGGTGGCCGATTCGATCAGCATCCTCACCGGTGAGCCGGTCAAGGCCCGGGTGGCCTTCGCCTTCTGTACGCTGATCATCCTGTTCACCATCTTCTTCGGCTCACGGCACATCGCCACACGCGAAAAGCACGAAGGGCTGGTGTTCGCCATTGCCTTCGAGTCGGTGATCAAGCTGCTGGCCCTGGGCGGTATCGGCCTGTACGCCTTGTATGGCGTGTTTGGCGGCCCGCACGAACTGGAAGTGTGGCTGTTGCAGAACCAGACCGCCCTGGCTGCCCTGCATACCCCACTGCAGGAAGGCCCATGGCGCACCCTGCTGCTGGTGTTCTTCGCCTCGGCCATCGTCATGCCGCACATGTACCACATGGCCTTCACCGAAAACCTCAACCCGCGCTCGCTGGTCAGCGCCAGCTGGGGCCTGCCGCTGTTCCTGCTGCTGATGAGCCTGGCCGTGCCGCTGGTGCTGTGGGCCGGCCTGCGCCTGGGCGCCAGCACCAACCCCGAGTACTTCACCCTGGGCCTGGGCATTGCCGCCAACAACCAGGCACTGGCACTGCTGGCCTACATCGGCGGCTTGTCGGCCGCCAGCGGGTTGATCATCGTCACCACCCTGGCGCTGTCAGGCATGGCCCTCAACCACCTGGTGCTGCCGCTGTACCAGCCGCCGGCCGAAGGCAACATCTACCGCTGGCTGAAGTGGACCCGCCGTGCGCTGATCGTCGCCATCATCACCGCCGGGTTCATGTTCTACCTGACCCAGAACAACCACCAGAGCCTGGCCAACCTGGGCATCGTCGCCTTCGTCGCCACGTTGCAGTTCCTGCCGGGCGTGCTGTCGGTGCTGTACTGGCCGACTGCCAATCGCCGCGGCTTCATCGCCGGCCTGCTGGCCGGCACCCTGGTGTGGATGGTGACCATGCTGCTGCCGCTGCTGGGCAACCTGCAGGGCTTCTACATCCCGCTGCTGGACATGATCTACGTGCTGGACGACACCAGCTGGCACATGGCGGCCATCGCCTCGCTGGCGGCCAACGTGCTGTTGTTCACCCTGATTTCGCTGTTCACCAACGCCAGCAACGAAGAGGTCAGCGCCGCCGAAGCCTGCGCGGTGGACAACGTGCGCCGCCCGCAACGCCGCGAGCTGCATGCCGCCTCGCCACAGGAGTTCGCCACCCAGCTGGCCAAGCCGCTGGGCGCCAAGGCCGCGCAGAAGGAAGTGGAGCAGGCCCTGCGCGATCTCTACCTGCCGTTCGACGAGCGCCGCCCCTATGCCTTGCGCCGCCTGCGCGACCGCATCGAGGCCAACCTGTCCGGCCTGATGGGGCCAAGCGTGGCCCAGGACATGGTCGAGACCTTCCTGCCGTACAAGTCCGGTAACGAAAACTACGTGACCGAGGACATCCACTTCATCGAAAGCCGCCTGGAAGACTACCACTCGCGCCTGACCGGCCTGGCCGCCGAGCTCGACGCCCTGCGCCGCTACCACCGCCAGACCCTGCAGGAACTGCCCATGGGCGTCTGCTCGCTGGCCAAGGACCAGGAAATCCTGATGTGGAACAAGGCCATGGAAGAGCTCACCGGCATCGCCGCCAAGCACGTGGTCGGCTCGCGCCTGGTCACCATCGACGAACCTTGGCGCGGCCTGCTGCAAGGCTTCATCAACGTGCCCGACGAGCACCTGCACAAGCAGCGCCTGGCGCTGGACGGCCAGCCGCGTTGGCTGAACCTGCACAAGGCCGCTATCGACGAGCCGCTGGCCCCGGGTAACAGCGGCCTGGTGCTGCTGGTGGAGGACCTTACCGAAACCCAGGCGCTGGAGGACAAGCTGGTGCACTCCGAGCGCCTGGCCAGCATCGGCCGCCTGGCCGCCGGCGTGGCCCACGAGATCGGCAACCCGATCACCGGCATCGCCTGCCTGGCGCAGAACCTGCGCGAGGAGCGTGAGGGCGATGGCGAAATCATCGAGCTATCCAGCCAGATTCTCGAACAGACCAAGCGGGTATCGCGCATCGTCCAGTCGCTGATGAGCTTCGCCCATGCCGGCGGCAGCCACCAGAACAGCGAAGAGCCGGTATGCCTGGCCGAAGTGGCGCAGGACGCCATCGGTCTGCTGGCGTTGAACCGGCGCAATTTCGAAGTACAGTTCTTCAACCTCTGCGACCCGGAGCACTGGGCCGAAGGGGACCCGCAGCGCCTGGCCCAGGTGCTGATCAATCTGCTCTCCAACGCCCGCGATGCCTCGCCGCCCGGCAGCGCCGTGCGCGTGCGCAGCGAAGTCAGCGAACACACCGTCGACCTGATCGTCGAGGATGAGGGCAGCGGGATACCGAAGAACATCATGGACCGCCTGTTCGAACCCTTCTTCACCACCAAGGACCCGGGCGAAGGAACCGGACTGGGGCTCGCTCTGGTCTATTCCATCGTGGAAGAGCATTATGGGCAAATCACCATCGACAGCCCGGCCGATATCGAACGGCAACGTGGCACCCGGATCCGCGTGACCCTGCCCCGGCATGTCGTAGCGACGTCCCCTGAAATTCGAGACCGTCGAGAGAATTGAATCAATGCCGCACATTCTGATCGTCGAAGACGAAACCATCATCCGCTCGGCCTTGCGTCGTCTGCTCGAGCGGAACCAGTACCAGGTCAGCGAAGCCGGCTCGGTGCAGGAAGCCCAGGAACGCTTCAGCATTGCCACCTTCGACCTGATCGTCAGCGACCTGCGCCTGCCAGGCGCGCCCGGCACCGAACTGATCAAGCTCGGCCAAGGCACCCCGGTGCTGATCATGACCAGCTACGCCAGCCTGCGCTCGGCGGTAGACTCGATGAAAATGGGCGCGGTGGACTACATTGCCAAGCCCTTCGACCACGACGAGATGTTGCAAGCCGTGGCGCGCATCCTGCGCGATCGGCAGAATGCCCCGGCCACCGCACCGGCGGCCGAGCCACGCGCCACCAATGGCAAGGCCGCCCCGGCCGACAAAGGCAGCGCGGCAGCCGCCAATGGCGAAATCGGCATCATCGGCTCGTGCCCGCCGATGCAGGACATGTACAGCAAGATCCGCAAAGTCGCGCCCACCGACTCCAACGTGCTGATCCAGGGCGAGTCGGGCACCGGTAAAGAGCTGGTCGCACGCGCCCTGCACAACCTGTCGCGCCGGGCCAAGGCACCGATGATTTCGGTGAACTGCGCGGCTATCCCCGAGACACTCATCGAGTCCGAACTGTTCGGCCACGAAAAAGGCGCGTTCACCGGCGCCAGCGCCGGGCGTGCCGGCCTGGTGGAGGCCGCCGATGGCGGTACGCTGTTCCTCGACGAAATCGGCGAACTGCCGCTGGAAGCCCAGGCCCGCCTGCTGCGCGTGCTGCAGGAAGGCGAGATTCGCCGGGTAGGTTCGGTACAGTCGCAAAAGGTCGATGTGCGCCTGATCGCCGCGACCCACCGTGACCTGAAGAACCTGGCCAAGGCCGGCCAGTTCCGTGAAGACCTGTATTACCGCCTGCACGTGATCGCCCTGAAACTGCCTGCACTGCGCGAGCGCGGCAGCGACGTAAACGAGATCGCCAGCGCCTTCCTCGCACGCCAGAGTGCGCGCATCGGCCGCGACGACCTGCACTTCTCGGCCGAAGCCGAGCAGGCCATTCGTCACTACAGCTGGCCGGGTAACGTGCGAGAGCTGGAAAACGCCGTTGAGCGTGCGGTGATCCTCAGCGAGAGCGCAGAAATTTCCGCCGACCTGCTGGGCATCGACATCGAACTGGGCGACCTGGAGGACGACGAAATCCTCGACAACGCCCTGGCCGTGGCCAGTGCGGCCAATGCCAGCCATGAGCCGACCGAGGACTTGTCGCTGGAGGACTACTTCCAGCACTTCGTGCTCGAGCACCAGGACCACATGACCGAGACCGAGCTGGCCCGCAAGCTCGGGGTCAGCCGCAAGTGCCTGTGGGAACGTCGCCAGCGCCTGGGCATCCCGCGGCGCAAGAGCAACGCTACCAGCGAGTAACTCAACCTGCCCGCCACCGTACGCCGCAGCCTATGTGGCGCCTGTGAGATCGAGCGCCGCCCGCGCGGCGCTTCGCGGGGCAAGCCCGCTCCCACATCTGTTTCAGGCCAATCATTCCTGTGCCAGATGGGTTGCAGCCTTGGTGCATGGCTGAAGATTGATGAAGAGCTGTCGCGCCCCCCCTTGATATCGAATGGAACAGACAAGGCGGGCAGAGGAGACCTCACAGGAGTGACTGGCCCGAAACAGATGTGGGAGCGGCCTTGTGCCGCGAAGCGCCGCGCGGGCGGCGCTCGATCTCACAGGCGCTGAACGTGTCACGGCGACCCCCCAGGTAACACCTCAGTCCCCGCAAAAATCTGTTACCCACCCTTTCCGCCGTAACAGTTCCCGAGGCGTACGGTAACGAAATTTCGACATTTTCGACCCCTGAAAAACTGTTCACCACCTCCAATCCATTGATTTTACTGGGTTTGTAAAAGTTGGCACGGCACCTGCTATATGTCTGGTACAAGAACAATAACAAGCACTGCAACTCAGAATAAGAACAAGACGAAACGGCTCACGCACAATAAAAACAAGACGGCGGAGGCGCAGCTAACTGATTCTTTTGGAGAGGATGCGTGTTTGGGGCTTGCCCCACAACCAGGCAGAGAACAACAAAAACTGCACTAAAAAGCAGCGCCTGAACTGGTTGGATCGACAGATCAACGTGACATCAGCGACCAAAGCAATCCGTTTGCTCTTAACCCCTGGATTGGGGGTCGTCCACAAGCTTCGAGATTTGTGGACAGGGCACTCAACAAAAACAAGAAGCCCAGCAAAAAAACAATAAGAGCACGCAACGACTTCTTGGGGAGCTTAGGCTCCCCTTGTCGTTTCTACCCTTCCGGCAGGCATCCCGCTACCCGCCTACACCATTCCTTGAGTAAATGCTAGAATCCCCGCCCATCATGCGGCCATTCTCCTATTCTTGGCCGAACATTCCTTCAAACAGTGCATCCCATGCTGAAGAAGCTGTTCCAGTCGTTTCGCCCGCCCGTACCGGGCCCGCACCACAGGCGCACCACGCCTGAGGTGATCAACAAGAGCCAGCACTCGCTGCAGCGCCACCAGTTCAGCCGCCACGCGGTGAACATCGTGGAGCGCCTGCAGAGCGCCGGCTACCAGGCTTACCTGGTCGGTGGCTGTGTCCGCGACCTGATGCTGGGCATCACGCCGAAAGACTTCGACGTCGCCACCAGTGCCACCCCCGAACAGGTCCGTGCCGAGTTCCGCAACGCGCGCATCATTGGTCGCCGCTTCAAGCTGGTCCACGTGCATTTCGGCCGTGAGATCATCGAAGTCGCCACCTTCCGCGCCCACCATTCGGAAGACGACCAGGGCGACAGCCACCGTTCGTCGCACAATGCCAGTGGCCGCATCCTGCGTGACAACGTATACGGCACCCTGGAAGAAGACGCGCAACGTCGCGACTTCACCATCAATGCCCTGTACTACGACCCGGTCAGCGAGCGCATCCTCGACTACGCCAATGGCGTGCACGATATCCGCAACCGCCTGCTGCGCCTGATCGGTGACCCTACCCACCGCTACCAGGAAGACCCGGTGCGCATGCTGCGCGCGGTGCGTTTCGCCGCCAAGCTCGACTTCGGCATCGAAAAGCACACGGTCCAGCCGATTCGCGAACTGGCCCCGCTGCTGCGCGAGATTCCGCCAGCGCGCCTGTTCGAAGAGAGCCTCAAGCTGTTCCTTTCCGGCCAGGGCGCCATCGTCTTCGAAATGCTGGTCGACCTGCAGTTGTTCGAGCCGCTGTTCCCGGCCAGTTCGCATGCCCTGGACGAGCGCCCGACCTACACCCACACGCTGATCAGCCAGGCGCTGAACAACACCGACCTGCGCGTGAAGCAAGGCAAACCGGTAACCCCGGCGTTCCTCTTCGCCGCGCTGCTGTGGCCAGCCCTGCCGGCCCGCGTGCTGCACCTGCAGAACCAGGGCGTGCCGCCGATCCCGGCCATGAACGGTGCGGCCCACGACCTGATCGCCGAGCAATGCGCGCGCATCGCCATCCCCAAGCGCTTCACCCTGCCGATCCGCGAGATCTGGGACATGCAGGAGCGCCTGCCACGCCGCAGCGGCAAGCGCGCCGACGTGCTGCTGGACAACCCGCGCTTCCGTGCCGGTTACGACTTCCTGCTGCTGCGGGAAAGCGCCGGGGAAGAAACCGACGACCTCGGCCAGTGGTGGACCGACTACCAGGATGCCAACGACAGCGAGCGCCGCGAGATGATCCGCGAGCTGGGCAGCCGCGACGAAGGCACCGGCGCCGGCCCGCGCAAACGCAAGCGTAGCGGTGGCAAACGCAAGCGCAGTGGCGACGAGGCGTTCGAGTGAGTACCCGCGCCTATATCGGCCTGGGCAGCAACCTGGACGCACCTGCCGAGCAGCTGCGCAGCGCCTTGCAGGCCCTCGACCAGGTCGAAGCCACGCGGCTGGTGGCTGCCTCGGCCCTGTACACCAGCGATTCGCTGCTGCCCGGCCAGCCGCGCTATACCAACGCCGTCGCTGCGCTGGACACTGCCCTGCCGCCGCTGGCCCTGCTCGATGCACTGCAGGCCATCGAGAACGGTCAGGGCCGCGTGCGCAAGGAGCGCTGGGGCCCGCGCACACTGGACCTGGACATCCTGCTGTTCGGCGACCAGGTGCTCGACGAGCCGCGCCTGAAAGTGCCGCATTACCACATGCATGCCCGGCCTTTCGTGCTGTACCCACTGGCTGAACTGGTACCGGGCGATTTCCGTCTGGCCGATGGCCGCGCCCTCGCGCAACTGCTCGACGACTGCCCGTTCGTCGGCCTGGAACGCCTGTAAACCGGGCGTTCCAGCCTTGCACACTGGCGCGGTAACGCCAGTAACACCCTGATCGTAACAATGCGGTAACAGGGTGATTGACTTCCCCCACCTCGCTCACGACTATAGGCGTCCCGTGTGGCACCAAAGTGCCGCATACCCGTATTTAGGCCCGGACGGACCTGTGCCCGAACATCACGCGCGATGATGTGCCGCTCCGGAAGATGACTACACGCGTTGAATGCAGTCGTTTTTTACAGCGCCTGAACGAGGAATTTCCTACATGCCTGAAGTAACCCTGACCACCCTCAATGGCCTCAAGGCCAAGGGTGAAAAAATCACCATGCTGACCTGCTACGACGCGACCTTCGCCAGGGCCGCCAGCCAGGCCGGTGTCGAAGTGTTGCTGGTGGGCGACTCGCTGGGAATGGTCCTGCAAGGCCACGACAGCACACTGCCGGTGACCACCGCGGACATGGCCTACCACACCGCCAGCGTCAAACGTGGCAACGACGGCGCACTGATCCTCGCCGACCTGCCGTTCATGGCGCATGCCACCCCGGAGCAAGCCTTTGCCAACAGCGCCACGCTGATGCAGGCAGGCGCCCACATGATCAAGATCGAAGGCGCTGCCTGGCTGGCCGAGACCATCCGCCTGCTGGCCGAGCGTGGCGTGCCGGTGTGCGCACACATGGGCCTGACCCCGCAAACTGTCAACGTGCTGGGCGGCTACAAGGTCCAGGGTCGCCAGGAAGCCCAGGCCCGGCAGATGCGCGCCGACGCCATCGCCCTGGAACAAGCCGGCGCGGCCATGCTGCTGCTCGAATGCGTACCCAGCGAACTGGCGGCGGAAATCACCAATGCCGTGGGCATCCCGGTGATCGGTATTGGCGCCGGCAGCGGCACCGATGGCCAGGTACTGGTCCTGCACGACATGCTCGGCCTGTCGCTGAGCGGCCGGGTACCGAAGTTCGTGAAGAACTTCATGCAAGGCCAGCCGGATATCCACAGCGCCCTCGTCGCTTACGTCGAGGCAGTCAAGCAGGTCAGCTTCCCAGGCAGCGAACACGGGTTCAGTGCATGAATACAGTCAAGACCGTCCGCGAACTGCGCGCCGCAGTCGCCCGCGCCCGCGGTGAAGGCAAGCGCATCGGCTTCGTACCGACCATGGGCAACCTGCACAGCGGCCATGCCGCCCTGGTGACCAAGGCCGCGCAGCGCGCCGATTTCGTGGTCGCCAGCATCTTCGTCAACCCGCTGCAGTTCGGCCCCAACGAAGACCTCGACAAGTACCCGCGCACCCTGGCCGCCGACCAGGAGCGCCTGCTTCAGGCCGGCTGCAATTTGCTGTTCGCGCCTACCGTCGAAGAGATGTACCCCGACGGCATGAGCGTGCAAACCCGCGTCAGCGTGCCCCACCTTTCCGAAGGCCTGTGCGGCGCCAGCCGGCCCGGGCATTTCGAGGGCGTGGCCACCGTGGTCAGCAAGCTGTTCAACATGGTCCAGCCCGACCTTGCCGTGTTCGGCGAAAAGGACTTCCAGCAGCTGGCGGTGATTCGTGCCATGGTGCGCGACCTGAACATGCCGATCCAGATCATCGGCGAGCCCACCGTGCGGGCCGAGGACGGCCTCGCGCTGTCGTCGCGCAATGGTTACCTCACGCCTGAACAGCGTGCTACGGCGCCAGTGGTGTACCGCACCTTGCAGCAGATCGGCGAGGCTATCGGCCATGGCCAGGTTGATTTCCCGGCGCTGACCGAGCAAGGCAAGGCGCAGCTGACCGCTGCCGGCCTACGCCCGGACTACCTGGAAATTCGCCATGCGTTGACCCTGCGCCCGGCAAGCTTTGGCGACCGCGACCTGGTGATCCTGGTGGCGGCCTACCTGGGTAACACACGGTTGATCGACAACCTGTACCTGCATCTGGAAGAGAAGACCGCGTAACGGCCTGGGGCTGCCTTGCAGCCCATTCGCCGGCAAGCCAGCGCCCACCTCGAGCGCATCGGCCTCGAACCATGCGCTATCCCTGTGGGAGCTGGCTTGCCAGCGATGAGGCCAGTACCGGTAACACAAAGACCACTGCGCCCCCCAAATTCCCCCGCCTACCCATTCCCTGCAAGTGGCCTTTGCCTATAATGGTGCCAGCCTGAACCCGGCAATGGCTGCCGTGTCCAAGGCCTCATCACGCACCAAGGGAACCCCGCGCAATGGCGTATTACCGTACACCCCACGATGTGACGGCCCTGCCCGCCTGGCAGGCGCTCCAGCAACACCGCGACGCCATGCAAGGTTTCAGCATGCGCGAAGCCTTCGCCGCCGATGCCAAGCGCTTCGACCAGTTCTCCCTGAGCTGCTGCGGCCTGTTCCTCGACTATTCGAAAAACCTGATCACCGAACAAAGCCGCGACCTGCTGGTCAACCTGGCCAACGAAGTGGGCCTGCAGGACGCCATCAAGTCGATGTTCAGCGGCGAAATCATCAACGCCTCCGAAGGTCGCCCGGTACTGCACACCGCCCTGCGCCGGCCGGTAGGCGACAAGCTCAGCGTCAACGGCGTGAACGTCATGCCGGAAGTGCACAAGGTGCTCAACCAGATCACTGAACTGGTCGGCCGCATCCACGACGGCCTGTGGCGCGGCTACAGCGAAAAACCGATCACCGACGTGGTCAACATCGGCATCGGTGGCTCGTTCCTCGGCCCCGAGCTGGTCTCCGAGGCGCTGCTGCCCTACGCCCAGCGCGGCGTGCGCTGCCACTACCTGGCGAACATCGACGGCAGTGAGTTCCACGAGCTGTCGGCCAACCTGCGCGCCGAAACCACCCTGTTCATCGTCTCGTCGAAGTCGTTCAACACCCTCGAGACCCTGAAGAACGCCATGGCCGCGCGTACCTGGTACCTGGCCCAGGGCGGCTCGGAAGCCGAGCTGTACCGCCACTTCATCGCCGTCTCCAGCAACAAGGCCGCCGCCGTGGCCTTCGGCATCCGCGAAGAAAACATCTTCCCGATGTGGGACTGGGTGGGCGGGCGCTACTCGCTGTGGTCGGCGATCGGCCTGCCGATCGCCCTGGCCATCGGTACCGCCAACTTCAAGGAACTGCTGTCCGGTGCCTACACCATGGACCAGCACTTCCAGACTGCGCCGTTCGACAAGAACATGCCGGTGCTGCTGGCCCTGCTGGGCGTGTGGTACGGCAACTTCTGGGGCGCCCAGAGCCACGCGATCCTGCCGTACGACCACTACCTGCGCAACATCACCAAGCACCTGCAACAGCTGGACATGGAGTCCAACGGCAAGAGCGTGCTGCAGGACGGCACCCCGGTGAAGACCGATACCGGCCCGGTGATCTGGGGCGGCGTCGGCTGCAACGGCCAGCACGCCTACCACCAGTTGCTGCACCAGGGCACCCAACTGATTCCGGCCGATTTCATCGTGCCGGTGGTGAGCTTCAACCCGGTGGCCGACCATCATCAGTGGCTGTACGCCAACTGCCTGTCGCAGAGCCAGGCGCTGATGCTGGGCAAAACCCGCGAGGAAGCCGAAGCCGAGCTGCGTGGCAAAGGCCTGAACGAAGCGGACATCGAAAAGCTCGCCCCGCACAAGGTGATCCCGGGCAACCGCCCGAGCAACACCCTGGTGGTGGAACGCATCAGCCCGCGCCGCCTGGGCGCGCTGGTGGCGATGTACGAGCACAAGGTCTTCGTACAGAGCGTGATCTGGGGCATCAACGCCTTCGACCAGTGGGGCGTGGAACTGGGCAAGGAACTGGGCAAGGGCGTTTACCAGCGTCTTGTAGGAAGCCTGGAAGACAGCGCCGAAGACGGTTCCACCCAAGGCCTGATCAACTACTTCCGCGGCCGTCACCGCGGTTGATCTGAAACCTTCGACCGCTTCTTCGCGGGCTTGCCCGCTCCCACAGATACTGCACAGGCCTCAAGAACTGTTCAGTACCTGTGGGAGCGGGCAGGCCCGCGAAGAGGCCGGCACAGGTTGAACACCTCTCCCAGCTACACTGTCCTATCGAATAGCCGTTGCAGTCCATCGCCCCTTACAAGAGCAGGACCACCCGCCATGTTCGATATCCGCAACTACCCCCAGGCCCTGGCCGTCAGCCAGTCCGCCGCCCTCACTCCCGACGAGTACCGCCGCCTCTACCGCCAGTCGGTGGACGACCCCGATACCTTCTGGGCCGAACAAGCCAAACGCCTGGACTGGATCAAGCCCTGGTCGAGCGTGCAGCAATGCGACCTGAAGACCGGCAACGCCCGCTGGTTCGATGGCGGCCAGCTCAACGTCAGCTACAACTGCATCGACCGCCACCTGGCCCGACGCAGCGAACAGACCGCCCTGCTGTGGGAAGGCGACGACCCCAAGGATTCCAAGGCCATCACCTACCGCGAACTGCATCGCCAGGTCTGCCGCCTGGCCAATGCGCTGAAAGCACGCGGGGTGAAGAAAGGCGACCGGGTGTGCATCTACATGCCGATGATCCCCGAGGCTGCCTTCGCCATGCTTGCCTGCACCCGTATCGGTGCCATCCACTCGGTGGTGTTCGGCGGCTTCTCGCCCGACGCCCTGCGCGACCGCATCCTGGATGCCGACTGCCGCACGGTAATCACCGCCGATGAAGGCGTGCGCGGCGGCAAGCGCATCCCGCTGAAACAGAACGTCGACAAGGCCCTGGCCAGTTGCCCTGCGGTCAGCAGCGTATTCGTGGTGCGCCGCACCGGCGGCGATGTTGCCTGGGCCGAGGGCCGTGACCTCTGGTACCACGAGGCAACGGAAAAGGCCGGCGACGATTGCGCTGCCGAGCCAATGGGCGCCGAAGACCCGCTGTTCATCCTCTACACCTCCGGCAGCACCGGCAAACCCAAGGGCGTGCTGCACACCACCGGCGGCTACCTGCTGCAGGCAACCCTCACCTTCAAGGTGGTGTTCGACTACCGTGAAGGCGAGGTGTTCTGGTGCACTGCCGATGTCGGCTGGGTCACCGGCCACAGCTACATCGTCTATGGCCCGCTGGCCAATGGTGCGATCTCGCTGATGTTCGAAGGCGTGCCCAACTACCCGGATACCTCGCGCTTCTGGCAGGTGGTGGACAAGCATCAGGTGAACATCTTCTACACCGCCCCGACCGCCCTGCGTGCCTTGATGCGCGAAGGCGACGGGCCACTGCAAGGCACCTCACGGCAGAGCCTGCGCCTGCTGGGCAGCGTCGGCGAGCCGATCAACCCCGAAGCCTGGGAGTGGTACTTCGAGGCTGTCGGGCAGCAGCGCTGCCCCATCGTCGATACCTGGTGGCAGACCGAAACCGGCGGCATCATGATCACCCCGCTGCCCGGCGCGCAGGTGCTCAAGCCCGGCTGTGCCACCCAACCCATGTTCGGCGTGCAACCGGTGCTGCTGGACGAAAAGGGCAAACTCATCGAAGGCCCCGGTGCCGGCCTGCTGGTCATCAAGGCCAGCTGGCCCGGGCAGATCCGTAGCGTCTATGGCGACCATCAGCGCATGGTCGACACCTACTTCAAGCCGATGCCCGGCTATTACTTCACCGGCGACGGTGCCCGCCGCGATGCCGATGGCGACTACTGGATCACCGGGCGTATCGATGACGTGATCAACGTTTCCGGCCACCGCATCGGTACCGCCGAAGTGGAAAGCGCGCTGGTGCTGCATGACAGCGTCGCCGAAGCGGCCGTGGTCGGTTACCCCCACGACCTCAAGGGCCAGGGCGTGTATGCCTTCGTCACGCCCATGAATGGCGTAACACCGGACGACGCGCTCAAGGCCGAGCTGCTGGCGCTGGTCAGCAAGGAAATCGGCAGTTTTGCCAAGCCCGAGCTGATCCAGTGGGCCCCGGCGCTGCCCAAGACACGCTCTGGCAAGATCATGCGGCGTATACTGCGCAAAATCGCCTGCAACGAGCTGGAAAACCTGGGCGATACCTCGACCCTGGCCGACCCCAGCGTGGTGCAGGGCCTGATCGACAAACGCCTCAACCAGTAACCGGCGGCCGCTGTTTATGGCCGCCCTGAACCACAGGTCGCCATGGAAGCCCTTCGCCGTCGCATCGAAACCCAGGTCATGAGCCTCACCGGGCTGGCCCTCGGCCAGCTCGACCTGGAATCGCCCAAGGGCGACCCCGGCCTGTTCGGCCCGCACAGCATCAGCTGGCAGGTACATGGCGACTTCCCGAGCATGCTGGTCGGTGGCATCAGTGCCCTCATGCTGCAGTTGCTGCACCCGCTGGCACTGGCCGGGGTGTGGGACCATTCCAACTTCCGTGAAGACCTGCTCGGCCGCCTGCGCCGCACCAGCCAGTTCATCTCCGGCACCACCTTCGGCGCCACCCGCGATGCCGAGTGGCTGATCGACAAGGTGCGCACCATCCACCTGCAGGTGACCGGCACCGCGCCGGACGGCCGCCCGTATGCGGCCAGCGACCCGGACCTGCTGACCTGGGTGCATGTGGCGGAAGTCAGCAGCTTC
This sequence comes from Pseudomonas sp. NPDC096925, assembly GCF_044762545.1. NCBI lineage: Bacteria > Pseudomonadati > Pseudomonadota > Gammaproteobacteria > Pseudomonadales > Pseudomonadaceae > Pseudomonas > Pseudomonas sp. NPDC096925. The sequence goes on from NZ_JBIWEM010000010.1 coordinate 34,623, forward strand.
CTCGTCGCCCATCTGCGTTACCGCAACCCGCACCTTGCGCGCGCCGAGCAGGATGCCTACTACGCCGAGATCGCGCTGATCGCCGAGCGCCTTGGTGCCCGCGACGTGCCGCGCTCGTGCCAGCAGGTCGAGGACTACCTGCAGCGCATGCGCCCGCAGTTGCAATGCGATGCCCGTAGTCACCAAGTGGTCGACATCCTGCTCGACGCCCCGGCTCCCAGCCGCCTGGCACAGCCAGTGGGCAAGCTGATGCTGCACGCCGGCATCGACCTGCTGCCGGCCTGGGCCCAGGCCATGCTCGGCCTGCAGCACGGCCCTTTGCAGCGGCGCATGATCCGCCTGGGCCTGCAACGCACCGCACCGATACTGCGCTGGGCGATGCGCGACGGCTCGGCACACCGGGCCAAACGGCGCATGGGTATCGAATGAGATCAAATGGTCGCCTCAGCGGAACTGATTTAACGTGCCATACTCCAAGCTCTCCTGCTTAGACAGACGAAGCGACACATGTACAAAGGATTGACTCGCGCCGCTGGCGCACTTCTGGCCCTCGTAGCCCTCTACAGCCTTCTTGGCTTTCTCATACTCCCCGGTGTCGCGCTGCGCATCGCCAACCAGCAGTTGGCCCAGTACGCAACCGTGCCTGCCCACCTCGAACGGATCGAGCTCAACCCCTTCAGCCTCGAGCTGACGCTGTGGGGCCTGCAGATCGGCGAGCCGGGCAAGGAGCAGGTCGGCTTCGACCGGCTGTACGCCAACCTCTCGCTCGACAGCCTGTGGAGCGGTGCCCTGCACCTGGACGCAGTGGAACTGGTCAAACCACGCAACGAAGTGCTGTTCGCCAAGGACGGTACCCTCAACCTGACCCGCCTGTTCAAGTTGCCCCCAAGCGAAGCCAAGCCCGACGAGCCGCCCAGCGACCCGTTCCCGCTGCGCATCGGCAGCATCAAGCTCAGCGACGGTTACCTGCACTTCGAGGACCTGCGCCCGAGCGAGCCGATCGAGTTCCTCTACGACAACATGAACCTGGAGCTGAATAACCTCAGTACCTTGCCCAACGACAATGCCGACATGAACCTGGTGGCCATCGGCCCCAACGGCGGGCGCATCGACTGGAAAGGCACCCTGAGCCTGGCGCCGATCGCCTCTGAAGGCACACTGAAGGTCACCGACGGCAACATGAAGGCGTTCTGGCCCTATGTACGCGATGCCGTACCACTGGTGCTGGAAAACGGCGTGGTCAGCCTCGACACCCACTACAAGCTCAACCTCGCCAAGCAGACCGAACTGTTGCTGGACAACGCGTCGGTGCGCATTGCCCCGTTCGCCATCAAGGCTCCGGATGGTCGCCCGCTGGCGCGCCTGGCCAGCCTGGAAGTGAGCGAGACCTCCGTCGACCTGGTCAAGCAACTGGTCACCGTGGGCAAGATCCGCAGCGAAAAACTGGAAACCTGGGCCGCACTGGAAAAGGACGGCCAGCTCGACTGGCAGAAGCTGTTCGCCAGCCAGCCGGCCAAGGCCACACCGAAGGAAAAGGCCGAGCCTGCCGCCGCCGAGCCCACCCCGGAACAGCAAGCCGCCAAGGAGCCGGGCAAGCCCTGGCAGGTGCTGCTCAAGGACGTGCAACTGCGTAACTATCTGGTGCACCTGGCAGACCGCACCCAGAAAGAGCCGGTGGCCCTCGACGTCGGCCCGCTCAACGCCGACCTGCAAGGTTTCGACAGCCTCAACCAGTCGCCCTTCACCCTCAAGCTCGATACCGGCGTGGGCAAGCAGGGCAAACTGCAGGCGGCCGGCCAGGTCAACCTGGCACCCATATGGGCCAAGCTGGACGTGAGCAGCCGCGACATCGACCTGCGGGTGGCCCAGGCCTATATCAGCCCGTTCATCCTGCTGGAGCTGCGCAGCGGCATGCTCGCCAGCGACCTCAAGGTCGACCTGAAGAACACCGCACCGCTGGCCTTCAGCATCACCGGCAAGGCGCAGGTCAGCCAGTTGCACACCCTCGACACCATCAAGAGCCGCGACTTCGTCAAATGGCAGCAGGTGAACGTCGATGGCCTGTCCTACGTGCACGGCGATGCGCTGTCGATCGACAAGGTAACCCTGCTGCAGCCCTATGCGCGCTTCATCATCAATGAAGACCGCACCACCAACATCAATGACCTGCTGATCCCGCAGCCGGCCGGCGCCCCGGCGACCAGCCAGGCCAGGCCGACCGCAGCCAGCAACGACAAGCCGCTGGGTATCCACATCGGCCAGATCGACATCAACGACGGCTCGGCCAACTTCGCCGACCTGTCCCTTACCCCCAACTTCGCCACGGCCATCCAGCAGCTCAACGGCCAGATCGGCACCATCGACAACCGCAAGCCGGTGCCGGCCAAGGTCAACGTCAAGGGCAAGGTCGACCGCTATGCGCCGGTCACCATCAAAGGCGCCCTCAACCCGTTCAACCCGCTGGCCAGCCTGGACATCGCCACCAGCTTCAAGCGGGTCGAGCTGACCACACTGACACCCTACTCCGGCAAGTTCGCCGGCTTCCGTATCCGCAAGGGCCGGCTCAACCTCGACCTGCACTACCTGATCACCAACGGCCAGCTGAAGGCCGAGAACAAGGTGGTGGTGGAGCAGTTGCAGTTGGGCGAGAAGGTCGACAGCCCGGACGCTGTGGACTTGCCGATCCGCCTGGCGGTGGCGCTGCTGAAGGATACCGAAGGCAAGATCTCGATCGAGCTGCCGGTGTCCGGCGACCTCAACAACCCGCAGTTCAGCGTGATGCCGATCGTCTGGCAAACCCTGCGCAACCTGGTGTTGCGCGCGGCACAGGCGCCGTTCAAGTTCATTGGCGGGCTGGTTGCCGGCAGTGGCTCGGAAGACCTGGGCAACGTGGCCTTCGCCCCAGGCTCCAGCGAGCTCAGTGGCGACGCCCAGGCATCGCTGGACAAACTGGCATCGGCCCTGAAGGAGCGCCCGGAACTGCGCCTGGAAATCGAAGGCACCAGCGCCCAGGCCAGCGATGGCCCGCTGATCGCCCAGCAGCGCCTGGAGCGTGAGTACCAGGCCACCTGGTACAAGATCCTGCAACGTCGCGGTGACAAAGTGCCGGCCAATGCCTCGATGCTGGTGGTCGACGACAGCGACAAACCGGCGATGCTCGAAGGCATCTACCGTAACCGCCTGAAGCAGCAGCCGCCTGCCGAATGGGAGCAACTGGGCAGCGACGAGCGCACCGCCAAGCTGCGCGAGGCGGTGATCAAGTCCTGGGCCGAGAGTACCGCGCTGCTGCGCACACTGGGCCAGGAGCGGGCCAGCAGCATCAAGGATTACCTGGTGGACAAGGGCCAGCTGGAAGATGACCGGGTGTACTTCATCGATACCAACCTGGGCCAGGCCGAGAGCGATGGGCGGGTGGTGACGCCGATGCATCTGGATGCCGAATAATCTCTACCAGCAGGTCTGGCCTCTTCGCGGGTAAACCCGCTCCCACAGGGAATGCGCCGGCCTTGAGCTGTGCGCTATCCCTGTGGGAGCGGGTTCATCGGGGCGCCGAACCGCCGCGAATAGGCCGGTACAGGCTTCACACCAACCGCTGCCCCGACACCGCCGGGTGATACAACGGCTGCACCTTGTTCCCCGCCGGGTCCAGCAGGTGGAAGCTGCGCGCCCCATCACCATGGTTGAACGGCCGGTCCAGCAAGGTCACGCCGTGCGCCTTGAAGTACTGGTACCAGGCCTCCAGCTCCTCCACGCTATCGACGATGAACCCATAGTGGTCCAGGGTCTGCAAACCATTGGCCGCCCCTGCCCCGCGCCCCAGCGACAGGTTGTCGTTACCACAAGTGAGATACACCAGGTCTTCGTTGGCGCGGTTCAGCACCTCCATGCCCAGCACATCGACATAGAAGCGTTCGCACTCCTCGAGGTTGGGCACCAACAAGGCAATATGACGCAGGCCATTCAGGCGACCTGGGCGTGCAGGCAATTCGGACATTGGCGAGGCTCCATTTTTGTATACAATTCACAATAGAATTTAAAACAAAAGGAGAGCCTTGTGTATAGCCTGTTCATCAAGACCCGTGTGAAGCCCGGTTGCGCCGAGGGTTTTCTGACCGCGATCAAGGTCAATGCCGCTGCATCCGTCGCCACCGAACCTGGCTGCCTGGTGTTCGATGTGTCGCAGGACCGGGTCGACCCGGAGGTGATCTACCTGTACGAGATCTACCGTGATGATGCGGCGTACGAAGCGCATACCCAGACCGCGCATTTCCGCGACAGTCGGCCGTTGGTTGAGCCCTTGATCCTTGAGCAGGAATGCTTCGAGAGTGATGTGATTGCGCGGAATCCGGTGTTTTAAGTGAAGAGGGGCTGCTGTGCAGCCCCTTCTTGAATGGGTGGCCAAATCCGTTTGGCCGACGGGACATTCCTTATTCGGACTTCAGGCCATCAGCCGACACGGCCTGCACGCCCTTGATCTTCTTGGCGATGGCAATGGCCGCCTCTTTCTGTGCTGCGGTCACCGCCGTGTCAGAAGACAGCGACACGACACCCTTGTTGGTTTCGACCTTGATATCGCCACCAGGCACACCTTTCTCGGTCATCAGGTCAGCCTTTACCTTGGTAGTGATCCAGGTATCGGAGGCTGCTTCCTTGGTCTTGGTCACCTCACCGGCCGCCAGCGTCATCGGGGCCTGGGTGGACTGCTGGGCGAATGCCGCGTTAGCCATGGTCAGGGTCAGAGCGGTAGCAGTAGCGGCAGCAATGGCGAACTTCTTCATAGGGATCACTCCTGTTTTTCGAAAGGTCTGCGCCGTACATCCTGGCGACAGGTATGAGGATAGCTGCATGCGCTATGCCAGCTATTCCCTTTAGTCCTTTTCCTTTCAAATCAATTACTTAGCAAACAGCCAGCATTCCCGGAGTCGTGCATTTTGCAATCCGCACGATAATCCTGCATGCAAGATGCAAGTCCGCAAAAGGTTCCCTTTCACCCATGAAAAAAGGGCCCCGAAGGGCCCTTTTCCTGTTGCGTGGCAGTCGCTTAGACGCCCGAGGCCTTGGCCGCGGCAACGTCCTTGATCGACAGCTTGATACGGCCGCGGTTGTCCACGTCCAGTACCAGTACTTCGACTTCCTGGCCTTCCTTGAGGATGTCGGTGACTTTCTCGACGCGAGCATCGCTCAGCATGGAGATGTGCACCAGGCCGTCCTTGCCAGGCAGGATGTTGACGAAGGCACCGAAGTCGACGATGCGCTCGACCTTGCCGACGTAGATCTTGCCGATCTCGGCCTCGGCGGTGATACCCAGGATGCGCTGCTTGGCAGCATCTGCCGCTTCCTTGGTTTCGCCGAAGATCTTGATCGAACCGTCGTCTTCGATGTCGATCGAAGCCTTGGTCTCTTCGCAGATGGCGCGAATGGTGGCGCCGCCTTTACCGATGACGTCACGGATCTTGTCGGTGTCGATCTTCATCGCGATCATGGTCGGCGCGTTGGCCGACAGCTCGCTACGCGACTGGGCGATGATCTGGTTCATCTGGCCGAGGATGTTCAGGCGCGCTTCCAGGGCCTGGCCCAGGGCGATTTCCATGATCTCTTCGGTGATGCCGTTGATCTTGATGTCCATCTGCAGCGCGGTAACACCCTTGGCGGTACCGGCTACCTTGAAGTCCATGTCGCCCAGGTGGTCTTCGTCACCCAGGATGTCGGTCAGGACGGCGAACTTGTCACCTTCCTTGACCAAGCCCATGGCGATACCGGCAACCGGTGCCTTCATCGGTACACCGGCGTCCATCAGGGCCAGGGAAGCACCGCAGACCGAAGCCATGGAGCTGGAACCGTTGGACTCGGTGATTTCCGAGACCACGCGGATGGTGTACGGGAAGTCGCTGTCGCTCGGCAGCATGGCCTGCACGCCACGACGGGCCAGGCGGCCGTGGCCGATTTCACGACGGCCGGCGCCGCCCATGCGGCCGCACTCACCCACCGAGAACGGCGGGAAGTTGTAGTGCAGCATGAACGGGTCTTTCTTCTCGCCTTCCAGGGTGTCCAGCAGCTGGGCGTCACGGGCAGTACCCAGGGTCGCGACGACCAGGGCCTGGGTTTCGCCACGGGTGAACAGCGCCGAGCCGTGGGTCTTCGGCAATACGCCAACTTCGATGTTCAGCGGGCGCACGGTGCGGGTGTCACGGCCGTCGATACGCGGTTTGCCGTTGACGATGTTCTCGCGGACGGTGCGGTATTCCAGCTCGCCGAAGATCTCTTTGATGGCACCGGCGGACGGGCCGGTCTCTTCGTTGCTCAGACGGGCAACGGCCTCGTCACGCAGCTGGCCCAGGCGGTTGTAGCGATCAGCCTTCTGGGTGATGGTGTAGGCCTGCGAAACGGCTTCGCCGAACTCGGCGCGCACCAGGTTCATCAGCTCGACGTTGGCCGGGGCTGGCTGCCAGTCCCAGGTCGGCTTGCCGGCTTCGGCGGCCAGTTCCTTGACCGCCTGGATCACGGCCTGGAATTCGTCGTGGGCGAACAATACGGCGCCCAGCATCTGGTCTTCGGTCAGCTCTTTGGCTTCCGATTCAACCATCAGTACAGCCGATTCGGTGCCGGCAACGACCATGTCCAGGCTCGAGGCAGCCAGTTGCTCGTAGGTCGGGTTCAGCAGGTAGCCGGTGCTTTCGTGGAAGGCAACGCGAGCGGCGCCGATCGGGCCTTCGAACGGAATGCCGGAGATGGCCAGGGCAGCCGAGGTACCGATCATCGCAGCGATGTCCGGGTCGGTCTTCTTGCTGGTGGAAACCACGGTGCAGACGACCTGCACTTCGTTCATGAAGCCTTCCGGGAACAGCGGACGGATCGGACGGTCGATCAGGCGCGAGGTCAGCGTCTCTTTCTCGGAAGGACGGCCTTCACGCTTGAAGAAGCCACCCGGGATCTTGCCGGCGGCGTAGGTCTTTTCCTGGTAGTGAACCGACAGCGGGAAGAAGCCCTTGCCTGGATCAGCCTGTTTGGCGCCTACCACAGTCACCAGCACGGTGACGTCGTTGTCGACGGTAACCAGCACGGCGCCGGTTGCCTGACGGGCAATGCGGCCCGTTTCGAGAGTAACGGTCGATTGACCGAACTGGAAAGTCTTGATTACCGGGTTCACGGTTTCCTACCTTTTTCAGTGGCTCTTGGGGGAACTGGTTTCTTGCGAATTCTTGGGCAGAACGGGGAATCGGCCCCATTGACCGTCCAGATACAACACGAGGCTGGGAGCCTGGCACCAAGCGGAAAAACCGCTCAGCATTGCCAGGCTGCCAACCTCGAAGATACGCGTGGCGTGTCCAACGGCAGCACTGCAAAACAGCCCTGTCGAAGCCTGCGACACGCCATGCACACCACTGACCAGGCCGCTATTAGCGACGCAGGCCCAGGCGACCGATCAGGGCGCTGTAACGAGTGGTGTCTTTGCCCTTCAGGTAGTCCAGCAGCTTACGACGCTGGTTGACCATACGGATCAGACCACGACGGGAGTGGTGGTCTTTGTCGTTGGCCTTGAAGTGGCCTTGCAGCTTGTTGATGTTGGCGGTCAGCAGAGCAACCTGCACTTCCGGGCTACCGGTATCGCCGGCGGCTTGCTGGTATTCGGCAACGATCTGAGCTTTTTCTTCAACGCTGAGGGCCATGTGGCTTCTCCTGATAACGGATCCCGCATGCGGGGTCCAATAGGCCAGGGACTGATCCCTGTATTAATAAAAAAGGTGTGACCGTGCCTACTGACAGCCACCCTTGGTGCCGTGGGGTTCGGCAACTGCCTGGCCCCCCGGTTTCGGTCATTCCGACCGAATCAGCCGACGCGGCGCAATGCGCCCGTCTTCGCTCACTTCACCGATACCGATGAAGCGTGCATTGTGATCCTGTACCCGGACCATGCCAAATTGTGGCGCGTCCGGTGCGCGTACCGCCTGCCCATGCAGCCAGTAGAACGCGCTGTGCTCGGACAGGCACACCAGCGGCCAGTCCTGCAGGCCGCTGTCCGAGGGCATCAGGAAGCGGTCGAGCGCTTCATTGCCGCCTTCGGCGTGGGCCTGTTCAAGTTCCTCGAGGGTGACCGTCTGTGCCAGCGCGAAAGGCCCGGCCTGGGTCCTGCGCAGCTCGGCAACATAGGCGCCGCAGCCAAGGGCCTCGCCAATATCCTCCACCAGGGTACGGATATAGGTGCCTTTGCTGCATCCTACGCTCAACCGTGCACGGGTGCCTTCGCACTCGAGCAACTCCAAGCGGCCAATAGTAACAGAACGCGCCTCGCGCTCCACTACCTCTCCTGCACGTGCCAGCTTGTACAGCGGCTGGCCGTCACGCTTGAGCGCCGAGTACATCGGCGGTATCTGGCTGATCTGGCCACGAAAACGTGGCAGCAGGGCCTCGATGTCGGCGCGACCAACGGTCACCTCGCGGGTCTGCAGCACCTCACCTTCGGCATCGCCGGTGTTGGTCGTCTGCCCCATCTGCATGACCGTTTCGTAGCCCTTGTCGGAATCGAGCAGGTACTGCGAAAACTTGGTCGCTTCGCCAAAGCACAGCGGCAGCACGCCGGTTGCCAACGGGTCGAGGCTGCCGGTGTGACCAGCTTTTTCCGCATTGAGCAGCCAGCGCACCTTTTGCAGGGCGGCGTTGGAGGTGAAGCCCAGCGGCTTGTCGAGCAGGATGATGCCGCTGACGTTGCGGCGGATACGTTTGACCTGGGCCACCGCTTACTCCTCGGCGTCCGGCTGGTCGGCATCCTTGTGCTGACGGTCTTCAGCGACCGCGCGCTCGATCAGTGCCGACAGGTGGGCACCACGGCTGACGCTCTCGTCGAAGTGGAAATGCAGTTGCGGCACGCTGCGCAGTTGCATCACACGGCCCAGGTGCAGGCGCAGGAAGCTCGCGGCGCTGGTCAGGGCCTTGAGGGTCTGCGGTACGGCGTCGGCGCCGTCCTGGCCCATCACGGTGATGAATACCTTGGCGTGGCCAAGGTCGCGGCTGACGTCGACGGCAGTGATGGTCACCAGGCCGACGCGCGGGTCTTTGACTTCACGGCGGATCAGCTCCGACAGCTCGCGCTGCATCTGGTCGCCGATGCGTTGGGTACGGCTATATTCTTTTGCCATTCTTGCTACCTGTAACTTAAAGCGGCAAACGCCCGGTCAAGCTGAAGCCTGACCGGGCGCTACCTTCAGAGGCGCTGCCAGCCGCCCTGGGGCGGGGCCTGCACCACGCTCGCCCCTTACAGGGTACGAGCCACCTGGACTTTCTCGAAGACTTCGATCTTGTCGCCGACCTTGACGTCGTTGTAGCTCTTCACGCCAATACCGCACTCCATGCCGTTACGCACTTCGGAGGCGTCGTCCTTGAAGCGACGCAGCGACTCCAGCTCGCCTTCGAAGATCACAACGTCTTCGCGCAGTACGCGGATCGGACGGTTGCGGTACACGGTACCCTCGATGACCATACAGCCAGCGATGGCGCCGAACTTCGGCGAACGGAACACGTCACGCACTTCGGCGACACCCAGGATGTTCTCGCGAACATCGCTGCCGAGCATGCCGGTCAGGGCCTTCTTGACGTCTTCGATGATGTCGTAGATCACGTTGTAGTAACGCATATCCAGACCTTCCTGCTCGACGATCTTGCGCGCGCCGGCATCGGCACGCACGTTGAAGCCGAACAGTACTGCATTCGAAGCCAGCGCCAGGTTGGCGTCGCTTTCGGTGATACCACCGACGCCGCCACCGATCACGCGCACCTGAACTTCGTCGTTGCCCAGACCCGACAGCGAACCCTGCAGTGCTTCCAGGGAACCACGCACGTCGGTCTTGAGGACGATGTTGAGGGTCTTCTTCTCTTCCTGACCCATGGTCTCGAAGATGTTTTCCAGCTTGCCGGCGTGAGCACGGGCCAGCTTGACCTCGCGGTACTTGCCTTGACGGAACAGGGCAACTTCACGGGCCTTCTTCTCGTCAGCAACCACGGACAGCTCGTCACCGGCTTCCGGGGTACCGTCCAGGCCGAGGATTTCGACCGGGATCGACGGGCCGGCTTCCTTCACAGGCTTGCCGTTCTCGTCGAGCATGGCACGCACGCGGCCATAGTTGGAACCGCACAGGACCATGTCGCCCTGACGCAGGGTACCGTCCTGAACCAGGATGGTCGCCACCGGGCCACGGCCCTTGTCCAAGCGCGATTCGACAACCACACCACGACCTGGGGCGGTCGGGGTAGCGGTCAGCTCGAGGATCTCGGCCTGCAGCAGGACCGCTTCGAGCAGTTCGTCGACGCCGGTACCCATCTTCGCCGAAACCTTGACGAACGGAGTGTCACCACCCCAATCCTCGGAGGTGACGCCTTCGACGGCCAGCTCGTTGCGGATGCGGTCGATGTCGGCACCCGGCTTGTCGATCTTGTTCACCGCGACCACCAGCGGAACGCCAGCTGCCTTGGCATGCTGAACGGCTTCGCGGGTTTGCGGCATCACGCCGTCGTCCGCCGCCACCACCAGGATGACGATGTCGGTAGCCTTGGCACCACGGGCACGCATTGCGGTGAACGCAGCGTGGCCTGGGGTATCGAGGAAGGTGACCATGCCGCGGTCGGTTTCCACGTGGTAGGCACCGATGTGCTGGGTAATACCACCGGCTTCGCCAGCGGCAACCTTGGCACGACGGATGTAGTCGAGCAGCGAGGTCTTACCATGGTCAACGTGACCCATGACGGTAACGACCGGCGCACGCGATTCCACTTCACCTTCGAACTTCAGCGATTCGGCCAGGGAGTCTTCCAGGGCGGTATCGCTGACCAGGGTCACCTTGTGGCCCAGTTCTTCGGCGACCAGCTGAGCGGTTTCCTGGTCGAGCACCTGGTTGATGGTGACCGGGGTACCCAGCTTGAACATGAACTTGACCACTTCAGCGGCCTTGACCGACATCTGCTGGGCCAGTTCCGAGACGGTAATGGTCTCGCCGATGGTCACGTCACGGATGACTGGACCGGTCGGGTTCTGGAAGCCGTGCTGGTTGCGCTTCTTCAGCTTGCTCTTGCCACCGCGGCCACGGCGTACGCCATCGCTCTCTTCATCGGTGGTGCGCGGCGCGGCACGTGGAGTCGGGGCCTTTTCCTTCTCCTTGACCTTGACCTTGATCGACACGCGCGGGGCCTCGCCACGACGCTCGCCACCACGACGGTCTTCGTCACGGGTGCGGCCTTCGTTGCGACGGGCTTCGTCCTTCTTGCGCTCGGCAGCGCGGGCTGCGGCATCTTCGGAGGCCGGGGCGTCGGCAACTACCGGAGCCGGGGCAGCGGCAGGCGCCGCCGCTGGCTTGGCGGCAGGCGCAGGGGCTACAGCAGCGGTTTCGGCAGCCTGACGGCGAGCCTGCTCTTCGTTACGCTGGCGAACTTCGGCCTCGACCTTCTCGCGAGCGGCATTTTCAGCCGCGCGGCGCTCTTCCAGCTCACGCTTCTGCTCAGCCTGGATTTCTTCCGGGCTGCGCTGCACGAATACTTTCTTCTTGCGTACTTCTACGCTGATGCTCTTGCTACCGGCGACACGCAGGGTGCTGGTGGTTTTGCGCTGCAAGGTAATCTTGCGCGGCTCTTCCGCCTTGCTCTTGTGGCTGCTCTTCAAATGAGTCAGCAGGGTCTGCTTCTCATTGTCGGTCACTACCTGACCGGCGTCGGTGTGCGGCAGACCTGCCTCACGCATCTGCTGCAGCAGGCGCTCTACCGGTGCCTCGACCTCTTGGGCCAGTTCTTTCACCGTGACTTGCGTCATGCACTTCTCTCCTCAGGCCGCGCCTAATTACTCGAACCAGTGGGCTCGGGCGGCCATGATCAACTTGCCGGCACGCTCTTCGTCGATGCCGTCGATGTCGAGCAGATCGTCTATCGACTGCTCGGCCAGGTCTTCGCGGTTAACCACGCCGCGCACCGCCAGTTCCGCCGCCAAGTCCTTGTCCATGCCCTCAAGGGAGAGCAGGTCTTCAGCCGGATGGGCGTCTGCCAGTTTTTCTTCGGTAGCGATGGCCTTGGTCAACAAACGGTCCTTGGCTCGAGCGCGGAGCTCGTTGACGATATCTTCGTCAAAGCCATCGATGTTGAGCATTTCTTCCAACGGTACGTAGGCAATTTCTTCGAGGCTGGTGAAGCCTTCGTCGACCAGCACTTGGGCCAGCTCCTCGTCGACTTCCAGTTCATCGATGAAATTGCGCAGGATGTCACCGGTTTCGGCCTGCTGCTTGGCCTGGATGTCCTTCTCGGTCATCACGTTCAGGGTCCAGCCGGTCAGCTGACTGGCCAGGCGAACGTTCTGACCGCCACGACCAATGGCCTGGGCCAGGTTGTCCTCGGCAACGGCGATGTCCATGGCATGGGCATCTTCATCAACGATGATCGCCGCGACTTCAGCCGGCGACATGGCGTTGATGACAAACTGCGCCGGGTTATCGTCCCACAGGACAATATCCACACGCTCACCACCCAACTCCCCGGATACAGCCTGGACGCGCGAACCACGCATGCCGATACAGGCGCCTTGCGGGTCGATGCGCTTGTCCTTGGAGCGGACGGCGATCTTGGCTCGCGAACCCGGATCACGGGAGGCAGCCATGACTTCAATGAGGCCCTCGGCAATTTCCGGCACTTCGATGCGGAAAAGCTCGATCAGCATCTGTGGCGCGGTGCGCGACAGGATCAGCTGAGGACCACGGTTTTCGGTGCGAATTTCCTTGAGCAGCGCACGCAGGCGCACGCCAACACGGAAGGTCTCGCGCGGAATGATGTCTTCGCGGGCCAGCAGGGCCTCGGCGTTGTTGCCCAGGTCAACGATGACGTTGTCGCGGGTAACCTTCTTGACGGTACCGGAGATGATCTCGCCAACGCGCTCGCGGTAGGCATCGACCACCTGGGCACGCTCGGCCTCTCGGACCTTCTGCACGATGACCTGCTTGGCGGTCTGGGCGGCGATACGACCGAACTCGATGGACTCGATCTTCTCTTCGATCACGTCACCAACCTTGGCATCAGGGTGGGTTTCGTGAATCTTGCTCAACCAGGTCTCGATCGCCGGATCATCAAGATCGGCTTCGTCGACCACGGTCCAGCGACGGAAGGTCTCGTAGCTACCGGTGTGGCGGTTGATTTCCACACGCAGGTCGACTTCGTCTTCAAAACGTTTTTTGGTTGCAGTGGCCAGTGCCACTTCCAGCGCTTCGAAAATGACGCCGGGTGGTACACCTTTTTCGTTGGATACCGATTCAACAACCAGCAGTACTTCTTTGCTCATCGTACGCCTCGCCTTGCGCAAGCCATTGGGCCCGGATCGTCCGCCGGACCCGGCACGTCTCAGTCAAAACTGGGAATAATATTGGCCTTGTCGATCGAGTCGATCGGCAACAGGAACTCTTGATTGTCCACCTGGACCACCACGTCCTGCTCCTCCACACCGCGGAGAAGGCCCTGGAAGTTACGACGACCCTCAAAGGGTGAGCGCAGCTTGATCTTCACTTGTTCGCCGGCATGCGAGGCAAACTGTTCCAGAGTGAACAGTGGGCGATCCATGCCTGGAGAAGACACCTCGAGGGTGTATTCACTGCTGATCGGATCTTCCACATCGAGAATTGCGCTGGCCTGACGGCTGACCGCTTCGCAGTCGTCCACCAGGATGCCGCCTTCCTTGTCGATGTAGATGCGCAGTACCGAATGCTTACCCTGGGAAACGTATTCGATCCCCCAGCACTGATAGCCCAGACCCTCGACAACCGGGGCCAACAAGGCCTGCAACTGTTCTAGCTTGCTCGACACCTGAACCCCCTCGTGCATGCTGTGCAAATAAAAAATGGGCGAAGCGCCCATCCCTGAAAGCGCCGTTGGACAACGACGCCGAAAACTGTTCGGTTAGCAAAAAGCCCCTGAAAAGGGGCTCCGCTGAAGCTGGTTGCGGGGGCTGGATTTGAACCAACGACCTTCGGGTTATGAGCCCGACGAGCTACCAAGCTGCTCCACCCCGCGACAAAGCTGGGGCAAAAGTATAAGACCGAACCCTGCTGAGGGTCAAATCCGAACCTTCACCTGCAAGAAAGCCCGCTAAAGCGGGCTCTCAAGCTTTAATTGGTACCGAGAAGGGGACTCGAACCCCTACACCCTATGGGCACAACCACCTCAAGGTTGCGTGTCTACCAATTCCACCACCTCGGCAATACTACTACTTGAAACCCGTTACTTCTGCTCTTGTGCCGGAGGAGGTACATCACCCGTGTTAGGAGTGGTTTCGCTCTTCTGCTGCTGGAGCACCGGTACATCATCATTAACTGCCGGTTTCTGCGGCTCTTTCACTTCTAGCACTGCTGGATCCGGAAGACCCGCTTGGCTAAGCTGGTGAGCTTGTTGCTTCGCGAAGTATCCTAACCCAAGTGCTGTCAAAAAGAAAGTGGCAGCGAGTATAGCAGTTAATTTACTCAGGAACGTTGCAGAGCCCTGGCTCCCGAACACGGTATTTGAAGCACCCGCGCCGAAAGATGCACCTGCTTCCGCACCCTTACCCTGTTGCAACAGAACCAGCACTACAAGCGACAGCGCTGCCAACAGATGAAAAACAACGATGACTGTTTCCAGCATTTGTTCAGTTTCCTGCGGCGCGACAAATTGCACCGAATTCGTCTGCGTTCAGGGAAGCCCCACCAATGAGCCCCCCATCGATATCCGGCATGCCGAACAGTTCGGCCGCATTGGCCGCCTTCACGCTGCCGCCGTAGAGCAACTGCACCTTCGCAGCCACTTCAGCATCTTCTGCCGCCAGCTGGCCGCGGATGGCTGCGTGCACATCCTGGGCCTGCTGTGGCGTGGCCGTAAGGCCGGTGCCGATGGCCCATACAGGCTCATAGGCAATTACTGCATTGGCAAAAGCCTTAACACCGAATGCTTCGATGATACTGCTTAGTTGACGCCCAACAACTTCGAGCGTTTTGCCAGCCTCGCGCTCTTCAAGGGTTTCCCCGATGCAAAGCACTGGCTTCAAACCTTTGGCCTGGGCCGCTGCAAACTTGCGATTGAGCACTTCGTCGGTTTCACCAATTATCTGGCGACGCTCCGAATGACCAATCAACACCAACTTGCAACCTGCTTCAACCAGCTGTTCCGGAGCAACTTCTCCGGTCAGCGCACCCTGTTCGGGTTGTACTGCAGAATTCTGTGCGCCGACAGTAATTCCCTTACCTGCCAGACCATCGATCACTTGATTGATGAACAGGGCCGGTGGAAACACTGCGACTTCCACTCCGCTCGGCAAGGCCAGATTTCTCAAGCCTTCGGTCAGCTCAGCGACGCTAGCGCGGGTACCGTGCATCTTCCAGTTACCAGCTACCATAGGGCGACGCATGCTTTACCTCGTCGGTCAAAGTGGGCGCAGATAGTACCCAACCCTATCTGCGCTGGCAAGCGCCTTCAGACACAAACTTCGCCGACCAGTTTGGCCAGCGCTTCTGCATGCGCACGCACCTGGCTTTCGTCCTCGCCCTCGACCATCACCCGCACCAACGGCTCGGTACCGGATTTACGCAGCAGCACGCGGCCGCGGCCGGCCAAGGCCTCGGTCACCTTGGCACTGGCTTCCTTGACCGACGGGTGCTCCAGCGGGTCGACCTTGCTGGCGCCATAGCGCACGTTGATCAGCACCTGCGGGCACTTGCGCAGGGCCTGACGGGCCTGGGCCAGGGTTTCGCCACGGCGCTTGAGCGCCATCAGCACCTGCAGGGCAGCGATGATCGCGTCACCCGTGGTGGTGTGGTTGCAGCACACGACGTGACCGGAGTTTTCACCACCGACCAGCCACTCACGCTCCAGCAGTTCGGCCATGACATAGCGGTCGCCGACCTTGGCCCGCACGAACGGGATATCCAGGTCCTTCAGCGCAAGCTCCAGGCCCAGGTTGCTCATCAGCGTGCCCACTACCCCACCCTGCAGCTTGCCACGGTCCTGCAGGTCGCGAGCGATGATGAACAGCAGCTCGTCACCATCGACGATGGCACCGGTATGGTCGACCATCAACACGCGATCGCCGTCACCGTCGAAAGCGATGCCCAGGTCGGCATGGCCCACCAGCACGGCAGCCTGCAGCGATTCGATGTGGGTCGAGCCGCAGCCTTCGTTGATGTTCAGGCCGTCGGGCTGAGCGTGCAGCACGGTCACCTCGGCACCCAGCTCGCGGAACACGCTTGGCGCAACCTTGTAGGTGGCACCGTGGGCGCAATCGACAACCAGCTTGAGGCCGTCGAAGCTGGTGCTGGTCGGCACGCTGCTCTTGCAGAACTCGATATAGCGGCCGGCGGCATCGTTGATGCGCGAAACCTTGCCCAGCTTGCCCGACTCGACAACGGTCATCGGCTGGTCGAGCAACTCCTCGATCATCAGCTCGACTTCGTCCGGCAACTTGGTCCCCTGGCCCGAGAAGAACTTGATGCCGTTGTCATCGTGCGGGTTGTGCGAGGCACTGATGACGATGCCGGCTTCGGCATGGAAGGTACGCGTCAGGTAGGCGATGGCCGGTGTCGGCATCGGCCCGAGCAGCATCACGTCGGCACCCGCCGCGGACAGGCCGGCTTCGAGTGCGGACTCGAACATGTAACCGGAGATACGCGTGTCCTTGCCCACCAGCACCCGGCAGTGGCCTTGCTTGCGGAAGGCCATGCCGGCCGCCCAGCCAAGCTTCAGCATGAAGTCAGGCGTGATCGGGTATTCGCCGACGCGGCCACGAATGCCGTCGGTACCAAAGTATTTTCTGCTCATAGGGGCTCCAATGTTCTTATTCGGCGTTTTGCACCGCAGCGATCATGCGCACTACATCAACGGTTTCGGCCACGTCATGGACACGAAGAATGCTCGCCCCCTTGGTCATGGCCAACGCCGCCAGCGCAAGGCTGCCGTACAAGCGCTCGCCGACCGGACGTTCCAGCGTCAGGCCGATCATGCTCTTTCGTGAAACACCCACCAGCAGCGGGCGCCCAAGGCGATAGAGCGCTTCCATGTGCTTGAACAGGCTCAGGTTGTGCGCCAGTGTCTTGGCGAAACCGAAGCCCGGATCAAGAATGATTCTGTTAGCGTCGATGCCCGCCGCAGCACAGGCGGCCATTCGCTGCTCAAGATAACGCGTAACCTCGACGGTCACATCTTCGTAATGCGGGTCGTCCTGCATGTTACCCGGCTCGCCGCGCATGTGCATGAGGCACACCGGCAGGCCGGTATCCGCGGCCGCGTCCAGGGCGCCATCGCGCTCCAGGGCTCGCACGTCGTTGATCAGCCCGGCACCAAGGCGCGCCGATTCACGCATGACCGCTGGCGTGGAGGTATCGACCGAGATGACCACATCGAGGCGGCTGTTGATCGCCTCGACCATGGGTGCCACCCGCTCCAGCTCCTCGGTCACCGATACCGCGCGCGCGCCCGGCCGCGTGGACTCGCCGCCGATATCGATCAGCGTGGCGCCTGCAGCAACCATCGCTTCGGCATGACGCAACGCCTCGTCGCGCTGGTTGAAGCGCCCACCATCGGAGAAGGAATCAGGGGTGATATTGAGAATACCCATGACATGGGTACGCGACAAATCAAGAACCCGGTTGCCGCAAGGCAACCGGGTCGGGTACTGCACTGAGCTCATAGATGCCCTTAGTGTTGAGCCGCTGGACCGCCGATCGGCGATTCTGGGCGATCACCCTGGGCGGCAGGCTTGCCCGAAGCAGAGTCATCATCCCAGTCGCGCGGTTCGCGCGGGGTACGGCCGGCCATGATATCGTCAATCTGCTCGGCATCGATGGTCTCGTACTTCATCAGCGCTTCGGCCATGGCATCGAGCTTGTCACGGTTGTCGGTGAGCAGCTGCTTGGCCGTGGCGTAGCACTGGTCGATGATGCTGCGCACTTCCGAGTCGATCAGCTTGGCGGTTTCACCGGAAACGCTGGCGTGCTGGCTGGCAGCGCTGCGGCCCAGGAACACTTCGCCCTCTTCCTCGGCATACATCAGCGGGCCGAGTTTTTCGGAGAGGCCCCACTTGGTCACCATGTTGCGGGCGATCTGGCTGGCACGCATGATGTCGTTGGACGCACCGGTAGTGACACCGTCGAAGCCCAGGGTCATTTCCTCGGCAATACGGCCACCGTACAGCGAGCAAATCTGGCTGATCAGTGCGCGCTTGGACAGGCTGTAGCGGTCCTCTTCGGGCAGGAACATGGTCACGCCCAGGGCACGACCACGCGGAATGATCGAAACCTTGTAGACCGGATCGTGCTCAGGCACCAGGCGACCGACAATGGCGTGGCCAGCCTCGTGGTAGGCGGTGTTCTGCTTTTCTTTCTCGGACATGACCATGGTCTTGCGCTCGGCGCCCATCATGATCTTGTCCTTGGCCAGCTCGAACTCTTTCATTTCGACCAGGCGCTTGTTGGCGCGCGCGGCAAACAGCGAGGCCTCGTTGACCAGGTTGGCCAGGTCTGCGCCGGAGAAGCCAGGGGTACCGCGGGCGATGACCGCCGGATTGACGTTCTCGCCGACCGGTACCTTGCGCATGTGTACCTTGAGGATCTGTTCGCGACCACGAATGTCCGGCAGGCCAACCACCACCTGGCGGTCGAAGCGGCCGGGGCGCAGCAGCGCCGGGTCGAGCACGTCCGGACGGTTGGTAGCAGCGATGACGATGATGCCATCGTTCATCTCGAAGCCGTCCATCTCCACCAGCAGCTGGTTGAGGGTTTGCTCACGCTCGTCGTGACCGCCACCCATGCCGGCGCCACGGTGGCGACCAACGGCGTCGATCTCGTCGATGAAGATGATGCACGGGGCGTGCTTCTTGGCCTGCTCGAACATGTCGCGCACACGACTGGCACCGACACCGACGAACATTTCCACGAAGTCCGAACCGGAAATGGTGAAGAACGGCACCTTCGCCTCGCCGGCGATGGCCTTGGCCAGCAGGGTCTTACCGGTACCGGGCGGGCCGACCATCAGCACGCCACGCGGGATACGGCCACCCAGGCGCTGGAACTTGCCCGGATCGCGCAGGAACTCGACCAGCTCGCCAACCTCTTCCTTGGCTTCGTCGCAGCCTGCAACGTCGGCCAGGGTGGTCTTGACCTGGTCTTCGGACAGCAGACGCGCCTTGCTCTTGCCGAAGCTCATCGGCCCGCCTTTGCCGCCCGCACCGCCCTGCATCTGGCGCATGAAGAACATGAACACGGCAATGATCACCAGGATCGGGAAGCTGGCCACCAGCAGCTGGGTCCAGATGCTCTGCTGCTCAGGCTGCTTGCCTTCGATGATGACGTGGTTGTCGACCAGGTCGCCGATCAGGCCGTTGTCGGTAATGGCCGGGCGCACGGTCTTGAAGTTGTCGCCGTCGGCGCGCTTGCCGGTAATGATGTAGCCGTCGACGGTCACACGCTCGACCTTGCCATCCTTGACCTGCTGGATGAAGTCGGAATAGTTGAGGGTCTGCGGCTCGTTAGGGCTGGAGAAGTTGTTCATCACCGTCACCAGGACAGCTGCGATGATCAACCACAGGATCAGATTCTTTGCCATGTCGTTCAATTCGCTACCCTCTGAGGTCGGCGCACGACGCAGCCGTTCCTCGCATGATATTCATCGCCCTAACTTACTACATTACCTACGCAGCCGCAGGCACCGTCTGTAACCCTTTGTGAAAGCTAGACTACACGAAGTTCGGACGATCCTGACGCAGCGGCCGATTGGAAATAACTATCGGCCACCCCGCTTCACGCCTTTCACGCCCCTTTGAAACCCCTGCCCAGCAGGTACTGCTCGCGGGAACGGTCACGCGACGACGACGGTTTGCGCATCTGTACCTTGTCGAACTTGCTGCGCACGTCCTTGAGGTACACGTCAAAGCCTTCGCCCTGGAAAATCTTGATCAGGAAGTCGCCGCCGGGCTTTAGCACGCGGGTTGCCAGATCGAGGGCCAGCTCGCAGAGGAACATCGCACGCGGCATGTCCACTGCGGGCGTACCACTCATATTGGGGGCCATGTCGGAAATCACAAGGTCTACGTGCGAATCGCCGACCGCCTCGAGAATGCGCTGCAGCACTTCATCATGGGTGAAATCGCCCTGGATGAAGGTCACATCCGGGATCGAATCCATTTCCAGGATGTCGGACGCGATCAGGCGGCCCTGGCCACCAATCAGACGACTGGTCACCTGCGACCAGCCACCAGGAGCCGCACCGAGGTCGATCACGCTCATGCCTGGGCGGATCAGCCGGTCCTTTTCCTGGATCTCCAGCAGTTTGTAGCTCGCACGCGAGCGGTAGCCATCCTTTTGTGCCTGTTTCACAAAAGGATCGTTGAAATGCTCTCGCAGCCAGTTTGCGCTGCTTTTGGAACGTTGTACCACGGGGCACCTCGATGATATGCGTCGTGATTGACTGGGCGGAGCCGGTGGCCCTCGGGTAAAATGCCGGTCAATTTTACAGAATCAGACGGAAAGGGTCAGATTATGCCGCTCAATAACGAGCAGAAGAAGCAATACAAGTCCATTGGTCATGACCTGAAGCCGGTCCTGATCGTTGCTGGTAACGGTTTGAATGAAGGCGTCATCGCCGAACTGGAGCGCGCCCTGGTCGACCATGAGCTGATCAAGGTCGAAATTCGCTCGGAAGACCGCGAAGAGCGGGCCGAGACCATTGCCGAACTGTGCAAGGCCGGCCGTGCCGAGCTGGTGCAGACCATCGGCAAGAAAGCGCTGATCTACCGCAAGAACCCACAGCCGAACAAGCAGCTGTCCAACATCCACCGTTACAAGTAACGGCAAAGGGGCTGCTGCGCAGCCCATCGCGACACAAGGCCGCTCCCACAGGGATTGCACCGACCTGCGGCACAACGCAATCCCTGTGGGAGCGGCCTTGTGTCGCGAAAGGGCCGCAAAGCGGCCCCAGCGATCTCGAGCCGTTTAGCGGCGCATCTTGACCGGCACCGGCTGGGCCACCAGCACGATGCCGGAAAAGCCCAGCACCAGGAAACAGAGCAGCTGCCAGCGCTCGCCAACGGATATTCCGTAACGCAAGGTGTAATACCCCACGCAGGCACCGAAGCCGAGCAACAGCATCTGGCCACGGAACTGCCGCCACCAGGCCGCCAGGCCGTCCACCCTCGCCAGCACTGCCAGCTGGGTCAACAAACCAAGCAACGCCACGCCGATCAACCAGCGGTCGATCTGCCCGGCGATGTCCTGCACCAGCAGCGGTGCCAGGCCACTGACCTTGAGCGCGGGCACCAGCCCCACGTGAAACACCCACAGGCCACCGACCCAGAAAACCTGAGCCAGCTGCCAGAGGATCCCCTCGAGGGATGGCGCCCGCAGGCGCCGGTCAGATGTGCTTGACTTCGACAATCTCGTACTCGACCGTGCCGCTAGGCGTCTTGACGACGACAGTATCACCTTCTTCCTTGCCGATGATGGCACGGGCAATCGGTGCTCCGCTCGAGAGCTTGCCCTGTTTCACGTCGGCTTCATCCTCGCCGACGATCTGGTAGCTCACCTCTTCATCGGTTTCGGTGTTGGCCAGTACCACGGTGGTACCGAAAATCACCTTGCCGGTGTGAGGGATAGTGGTCACGTCGATCACCACCGAGTTCTGCAGGCGGCCTTCGATATCACGGATACGCGCCTCGACCATGCCCTGCTCCTCACGGGCAGCATGGTATTCGGCGTTTTCCTTGAGGTCGCCCAGCTCGCGCGCTTCACCGATGGCCTGGCTCAGGCGCGGGCGCTCGGTCTTGCTCAGGAACAGGTGCTCCTCTTCCAGGGCGCGGGCGCCCTGGACGGTCATCGGGTACTTGGTAATGCTCATGCTTTCAGTCCTGCATGCAGATCCTGCAGGCGACGAACGGTCTTTTCCGGACCGAATTTCAACGCCTCGCAGATGGCTTCACCGGCCGCAATGGTGGTAGTGCAGTAAATCTTGTGCTGCAGCGCATTGCGACGAATCGAGTAGGAATCGGCGATCGACTGGCGGCCTTCGGTAGTGTTGATGATCAGCGACACTTCGTCGTTCTTGATCATGTCGACCACGTGCGGGCGACCTTCGGTCACCTTGTTCACACGGCGCACTTTCAGGCCAGCCGCTTCGATAACCTTGGCGGTGCCGGCAGTTGCAACCACTTCGAAGCCCAGGGCGATCAGGTCGCGGGCAACGCCAGCCACTTGCGGCTTGTCGTCGTCACGCACGCTGATGAACGCGGTACCGCCGGTTGGCAGCACTTCGCTGGCACCCATCTGGGCCTTGGCGAAGGCTTCACCGAAGCTGTCACCAACACCCATGACTTCACCAGTCGATTTCATCTCAGGGCCGAGGATCGGGTCAACCCCCGGGAACTTGGCGAACGGGAAGACGGCTTCCTTGACGCTGTAGAAGTTCGGGATGATTTCCTGGGTGAAGCCCAGCTCTTTCAGGGTTTTGCCGGCCATGACGCGAGCCGCGATCATCGCCAGGGAGGTGCCGATGCACTTGGACACGAACGGCACGGTACGCGAGGCGCGCGGGTTGACTTCGATCACGTAGATCTTGTCGCCCTGCAGGGCCAGCTGCACGTTCATCAGGCCGACCACGCCCAGTTCCAGGGCCATTTTCTTGACCTGTACGCGGACTTCGTCCTGCACTTCCTTGCTCAGCGAGTAAGGTGGCAGCGAGCACGCCGAGTCACCGGAGTGAACGCCGGCCTGTTCGATGTGCTGCATGATCGCGCCGATCACCACGTCGGTGCCGTCGCACACCGCATCCACGTCCATCTCGATGGCGCAGTTGAGGAAGTGGTCCAGCAGTACCGGGCTGTCGTTGGACACCTGTACGGCTTCACGCAGGTAGCGCTTGAGCTCGTCCAGTTCGTAGACGATTTCCATGGCACGGCCGCCCAGTACGTAGGACGGGCGCACGACCAGCGGGTAGCCGATGCCGCCAGCAGCGCTGATGGCTTCTTCTTCGCTGCGCACGGTAGCGTTTGGCGGCTGCAGCAGGCTCAGGCGCTGAACCATCTGCTGGAAGCGCTCACGGTCTTCGGCGCGGTCGATGGCATCCGGGCTGGTACCGATGATCGGTACGCCGGCTTCTTCCAGGGCGCGGGCCAGTTTCAGCGGGGTCTGGCCGCCGTAGTGGACGATCACGCCTTTCGGCTTCTCGACGCGGCACACTTCCAGCACGTCTTCCAGGGTCAGCGGCTCGAAGTACAGGCGGTCGGAGGTGTCGTAGTCGGTGGAGACGGTTTCCGGGTTGCAGTTGACCATGATGGTCTCGTAACCGTCTTCACGCAGCGCCAGTGCGGCGTGTACGCAGCAGTAGTCGAACTCGATACCCTGGCCGATACGGTTAGGGCCGCCACCCAGGATCATGATCTTGTCGCGGGTCGACGGGTTGGCCTCGCACTCTTCCTCGTAGGTGGAGTACAGGTAGGCGGTATCGGTGGCGAACTCGGCAGCGCAGGTGTCGACGCGCTTGTACACCGGGAACACTTCCAGCTTGTGGCGGTGACGGCGCAGGTTCTTGTCGGTGATACCCAGCAGCTTGGCCAGGCGCTGGTCAGAGAAGCCCTTGCGCTTGAGGCGCAGCATGTAGTCCTTGTCGATCGACGACAGGGCCAGGGTCTTGACCTTCTCTTCTTCCTTGATCAGGTCTTCCATCTGCACCAGGAACCACATGTCGATGCCGGTCAGGTCGAAGATCTGCTCGCAGGTCATGCCGGCGCGCATGGCGTCAGCCACGTACCAGATACGCTCGGCGCCCGGTACGGTCAGCTCGCGCTTGAGGATGCTGTTGGCTTCCGGGCTGGCCAGGTCGACTTTCGGGTCGAGGCCGCAGGCGCCGACTTCCAGGCCGCGCAGGGCTTTCTGCAGGGACTCCTGGAAGGTACGGCCGATGGCCATGACTTCACCCACGGATTTCATCTGGGTGGTCAGGCGGGCGTCGGCTTTCGGGAATTTCTCGAAGGCGAAACGCGGCAACTTGGTGACGACGTAGTCGATCGACGGCTCGAAGGACGCCGGGGTGCGGCCGCCGGTGATGTCGTTCTGCAGCTCGTCGAGGGTGTAGCCGACAGCCAGCTTGGCAGCGATCTTGGCGATCGGGAAGCCGGTGGCCTTGGAGGCCAGCGCCGAGGAACGCGAAACGCGCGGGTTCATCTCGATCACGACCATGCGGCCAGTGTTCGGGCAGATACCGAACTGCACGTTGGAACCGCCGGTTTCAACACCGATTTCACGCAGCACCGCCAGCGAGGCGTTGCGCATGATCTGGTATTCCTTGTCGGTCAGGGTCTGTGCCGGGGCAACGGTGATCGAGTCACCGGTGTGCACGCCCATCGGGTCGAAGTTCTCGATCGAGCAGACGATGATGCAGTTGTCCTTCTTGTCGCGGACCACCTCCATCTCGTATTCCTTCCAACCGATCAGCGATTCGTCGATCAGCAGTTCCTTGGTCGGCGACAGGTCCAGGCCGCGGGCGCAGATTTCTTCGAATTCTTCACGGTTGTAGGCGATACCACCACCAGTGCCGCCCATGGTGAACGACGGACGGATGATGCACGGGAAGCCCAGGCGCTCGAGGACGGCGTTGGCTTCTTCCATGCTGTGGGCGATACCGGAGCGCGGGCACTCCAGGCCGATGTCCTTCATCGCCTTGTCAAAGCGCGAGCGGTCTTCGGCCTTGTCGATGGTATCGGCGTTGGCGCCGATCATTTCCACGCCGAACTTTTCCAGAACGCCGTGGCGCTCCAGGTCCAGGGCGCAGTTCAGTGCGGTCTGGCCACCCATGGTCGGCAGCAGTGCGTCCGGGCGCTCTTTCTCGATGATCTTGGCCACCGACTGCCACTTGATCGGCTCGATGTAGGTGGCGTCGGCCATGGCCGGGTCGGTCATGATGGTGGCCGGGTTGGAGTTCACCAGGATGACGCGGAAACCTTCCTCGCGCAGGGCCTTGCAGGCCTGGGCGCCGGAGTAGTCGAATTCGCAGGCCTGGCCGATCACGATCGGGCCAGCGCCGAGAATCAGGATGCTTTTGATGTCTGTACGTTTTGGCATGGTTGTCACTCAAATCCGGGGTCAGTCGGCAAGCCGCTTTGAACAATCTGGGTCAGGCGCTTCCGGGCGCGGCGCAAGCCGGCCCGGGGCCTTGAAGCAGGATGCTCAGCGGCGCTTGGCCATGGCATCGATGAAACGATCGAACAGTGGCGCGACGTCGGTCGGGCCTGGGCTCGCTTCAGGGTGGCCCTGGAAGCTGAACGCGCTCTTGTCGGTACGCTCGATACCCTGCAGGGTGCCGTCGAACAGCGACTTGTGGATGGCGCGAACGTTGCCCGGCAGGGTGGCCTCGTCAACGGCAAAGCCGTGGTTCTGGCTGGTGATCATGACCACACCGGTGTCCAGGTCCTGGACCGGGTGGTTGGCACCGTGGTGGCCGTGGCCCATTTTCACGGTCTTGGCGCCAGAAGCCAGGGCCAGCAGCTGGTGGCCGAGGCAGATGCCGAATACCGGGATCTCGGTGTCGAGGATTTCCTTGATCGCCTGGATGGCGTAGTCGCACGGCTCGGGGTCACCAGGGCCGTTGGACAGGAACACGCCGTCCGGGTTGAGTGCCAGCACTTCGCTGGCCGGGGTCTGGGCCGGCACCACGGTCACACGGCAGCCACGGGCAACCAGCATGCGCAGGATGTTCAGCTTGACGCCGTAGTCGAAGGCGACCACGTGGTACGGCAGGTCAGCGGCTTCGATGGTCGGGTGGCTGTCGGTCTTCAGCTCCCACACGCTGGAGCGCCACTCGTAGCGTTCCTTGGTGGAAACGACCTTGGCCAGGTCCATGCCCTTCAGGCCCGGGAAGGCGCGGGCAGCGGCGATGGCGGCTTCTTCGCTGATGTTGTCACCGGCGAGGATGCAACCGTTCTGAGCGCCCTTTTCACGCAGGATTCGGGTCAGGCGACGGGTGTCGATGCCAGCGATGGCGACGACGTTGTTGGCCTTGAGGTACTCAGGCAGCGACTGGGTATTACGCCAGTTGCTGGCCAGCAGCGGCAGGTCACGGATGACCAGGCCAGCGGACCAGACGCGGTTCGACTCGGCGTCTTCCGGGGTAGTACCGGTATTGCCGATGTGCGGATAGGTCAGGGTAACGATTTGCTGCGCGTAGGAAGGGTCTGTAAGGATTTCCTGGTAGCCGGTCATAGCGGTGTTGAATACCACCTCACCAACGGTCTGACCGTCGGCACCGATAGCTTCACCGCGGAAAATACTGCCGTCGGCAAGGGCGAGTATGGCTGGCTTTGTCAAGAAGACCTCCCGTAAATCAAGCATGAAAGGGCGATCGCAGGTTGCAAAAAAGCGGAGTGACGTATGGACACGTCACCCCGCTTTCATGTGCTGAATTCAATTCGCTGCGCGCTTTTAGTGGACACACTAAAGCTGTAGCTTACAGAAAAGTGCGTTTTCGGTCTACCGCAGATGTGTCTCTAAAACATATCAATGCGACAGGCTGACATCCGCGGCGCCTGCTTCGCGGGTAAACCCGCTCCCACAGGGACCGCGCAAAGCCTGAGCCCTGCATAATTCCTGTGGGAGCGGGTTCACCCGCGAAGAAGCCAGCACCGCTACAACGGCTCAGCGCAGCTCGAGCACATCCTGCATGTCGTAGAGGCCAGGCTCGCGCCCGTCCAGCCACAGCGCCGCTCGCACGGCCCCCTTGGCAAAGGTCATGCGGCTGGAGGCCTTGTGGGTGATCTCCACGCGCTCGCCTTCGGCGGCGAACAGCACGGTATGGTCACCCACCACATCACCGGCACGCACGGTGGCAAAGCCGATGGTCTGACGCTCACGCGCACCGGTCTGCCCTTCACGACCGTACACGGCCACTTCCTGCAGATTACGGCCCAGCGCCTGGGCAACCACTTCACCCATGCGCAGCGCAGTGCCCGACGGCGCATCGACTTTGTGCCGGTGGTGCGCCTCGAGGATCTCGATATCCACATCGTCACCCAGCACGCGCGCTGCGGTATCCAGCAGCTTCAGGCACAGGTTGACGCCGACACTGAAGTTGGCGGCGAAGACGATCGGGATTTCCTTGCCGGCTTCGGCCAGTTGCTGCTTCTCTTCCGGAGTGAAGCCAGTGGTGCCGATAACCATGGCCTTGCCGGCCTTGCGGCAGAACGCCAGGTTCTTCAGGGTCACCGAAGGGTGGGTGAAGTCGATCAGCACGTCGAACTCGTCGACCACCTTGGCCAGGTCGTCGGAAATCAGCACACCGATACGGCCCAGGGCCGCCAGCTCACCGGCATCAGCCCCCACCAGCGAGCTGTCCGGGCGGTCGATCGCCGCCGTCAGGCCCGCCTGAGGTGCCTGTTGCTGCACGGCTTCGACGAGGGTCTTGCCCATCCGCCCTGCCGCACCCATCACTGCAATACGTCGCATAGCCATTTCCTTGTCAGAGATCGCCGAAGAAGCGCTTCACGCCATCGAACCAGCCACTGGCCTTGGGCGAGTGGGAGCTGTCGCCTTCCAGCGAATCACGCAGCTCTTCGAGCAGCTCGCGCTGGCGGCGGCTGAGGTTGACCGGGGTTTCCACCGCCACACGGCACAGCAGGTCACCCGCACCACCACCGCGCACCGGGGCAACACCCTTGCCGCGCAGGCGGAACTGCTTGCCAGTCTGGGTGCCTTCCGGGATCTTCAGCTTCACCCGACCATCGAGGGTCGGCACTTCCAGCTCGCCACCCAGGGCGGCATCGGTGTAGCTGATCGGCACTTCGCAGTACAGGTGCTTGCCATCACGCTGGAAGATCTCGTGCTCACGCACGCTGATCACCACATACAGGTCGCCAGTCGGGCCACCATGGGTACCGGCCTCGCCCTCGCCCGACAAGCGAATGCGGTCGCCAGTATCGACACCCGCCGGCACCTTGACCGACAGCGTCTTGTATTCCTCGACACGGCCTTCGCCGTGGCACGAGGTGCAGGGGTCGGTAATGATCTTGCCCTGGCCGTGGCAGCGCGGGCAGGTTTGCTGCACCGAGAAGAAGCCCTGCTGCATGCGCACCTGGCCAATACCACCGCACGTCGGGCAGGTGGACGGGGTCGAGCCCTTCTTGGCACCGGAGCCGTCGCATGGCTGGCAGTTGACCAGCGTGGGTACGCGGATGCTGACCGTGGTGCCACGCACCGCTTCTTCCAGATTCAGCTCCAGGGTATAGCGCAGGTCGCTGCCACGCTGGGCGCCGCCACGCGAACCACCACGGCCACCACCGAAGAAGTCGCTGAACACATCGCCGAAGATGTCGGAGAAGTTGGCACCGCCGAAACCGGCACCACCGCCCCCCATGCTCGGGTCTACACCCGCATGACCGTACTGGTCGAACGCCGCACGCTTGCTGGCGTCAGACAGCACTTCGTAGGCCTCGTTGGCCTCCTTGAACTTGTCTTCCGACTCTTTGTCGCCCGGGTTGCGGTCCGGGTGGTACTTCATCGCCAGGCGACGGTAAGCCTTCTTGAGGTCTGATTCGCTGGCGCCGCGCTCGACACCCAGTACCTCATAATAATCACGCTTGGACATAGGTCATTTGCACCTTGTTGGGCGTCTGGCATCTACGCCGCGCCATCAGCACCCGCCGCTTGCCCACCCGGGCCACTGACAGATGCTGTAAAAATTCTCGAATTCCAGATACGCCAACGCGGGAGCAAGCCCCCGCGCGGCGACATCCTACCAGCTCACCGCCAAACGACGGTGAACCGGCCGACAACATGCAGGGATTACTGCTTGTTGTTGTCTTTTACTTCTTCGAACTCAGCGTCAACCACGTCATCGTGCTTGGCTTCCGGTTCGGCCTGCTGTGCGCCGCCCTGAGGCTGTTCAGCCGACTGCTCGGCGTACATCTTCTGGGCAACCGGCGCCGACACCTTGGACAGCTCTTCGACCTTGGCGTCGATGGCAGCCTTGTCGTCGCCCTTGACAGCGGCTTCCAGGGCGACAACGGCAGCCTCGATGGCGGTTTTCTCTTCAGCGGTAACCTTGTCACCAGCGTCAGCGACCATCTTGCGGGTCGAGTGAACCAGCGCGTCACCCTGGTTACGGGCAGCGGCCAGCTCTTCGAACTTGCGGTCTTCCTCGGCGTTGGCCTCGGCGTCACGCACCATGCGCTCGATTTCTTCGTCCGACAGGCCGGAGTTGGCCTTGATCACGATCGACTGCGACTTGCCGGTGGCCTTGTCTTTGGCGCTGACGTGCAGGATGCCGTTGGCGTCGATGTCGAAGGTTACTTCGATCTGCGGCACACCACGCGGAGCCGGCGGAATGTCAGCCAGGTCGAACTTGCCCAGCGACTTGTTCTGTGCAGCCTGCTTACGCTCACCCTGCAGCACGTGAATGGTCACGGCGCCCTGGTTGTCGTCGGCAGTCGAGAATACCTGCGACTTCTTGGTCGGGATGGTGGTGTTCTTCTCGATCAGCGAAGTCATCACGCCACCCATGGTTTCGATACCCAGGGTCAGCGGGCTGACGTCCAGCAGCAGTACGTCCTTCACGTCACCAGCCAGCACGGCACCCTGGATGGCAGCACCCATGGCCACGGCTTCGTCCGGGTTGACGTCCTTGCGCGCTTCTTTACCGAAGAAGTCGGCAACGGCTTTCTGCACCAGCGGCATACGGGTCTGACCGCCGACCAGGATCACGTCGTCGATCTTGCTGGCATCGATGCCAGCGTCTTTCAGGGCGATGCGGCAAGGCTCGATGGTACGGTTGACCAGGTCTTCGACCAGCGACTCCAGCTTGGCGCGGGAGATCTTCACGTTCAGGTGCTTCGGACCGGTAGCGTCTGCAGTGATGTACGGCAGGTTGACGTCGGTCGACTGGGCAGAGGACAGCTCGATCTTGGCCTTTTCAGCGGCTTCTTTCAGACGCTGCAGTGCCAGCGGATCGTTCTTCAGGTCCATGCCGGACTCTTTCTTGAACTCGTCGACGAGGTAGTCGATCAGGCGCATGTCGAAGTCTTCGCCACCCAGGAAGGTGTCGCCGTTGGTTGCCAGTACTTCGAACTGGTGCTCACCGTCGACTTCGGCGATTTCGATGACCGAAACGTCGAAGGTACCGCCACCCAGGTCATAAACGATGACAGTGTGGTCGCCCTTGGCCTTGTCCATGCCGTAAGCCAGTGCAGCGGCAGTCGGCTCGTTGATGATACGTTTTACGTCCAGGCCAGCGATGCGACCGGCATCTTTGGTGGCCTGACGCTGGCTGTCGTTGAAGTAGGCCGGAACGGTGATGACCGCTTCGGTAACTGGCTCGCCGAGGTAGTCTTCGGCAGTCTTCTTCATTTTCTTCAGGACTTCAGCGCTGATCTGCGGTGGCGCCATGTCCTTGCCGCTGGCCTGCACCCAGGCGTCGCCGTTGCTGGCCTTGACGATCTTGTAAGGCACCAGCTTGATGTCTTTCTGCACCACGTCTTCTTCGAAGCGGCGGCCGATCAGGCGCTTCACTGCGAACAGAGTGTTGTGCGGGTTGGTGACCGCCTGACGCTTGGCCGACTGACCAACCAGGATTTCGCCATCGTTGGCGTAGGCCACGATCGACGGGGTGGTACGCGCACCCTCGGCGTTTTCGATGACTTTGACGTTACCGTTTTCCAGCACAGAGACGCACGAGTTGGTGGTCCCCAGGTCGATACCGATGATTTTACCCATGTTAACTCTCCCGAAACTTGAATTTGGTAGCAGCGACTACTTTGGCCAACTGCGGTAATACTTGAAGGCTTGACACCTAGATGGGGATGCCCCGAAAGATTTCAAGCCTTCTCATTGATCGAGGGTTGTGGCGCGCTCGGCGCCTTGCTGACCACCACCATGGCGGGGCGCAGCAGACGGCCGTTGAGCAGGTAGCCCTTCTGGAACACGTTCAGCACGCTGTTAGGCTCTACTTCGGCGTTTTCCTGCATGGCCATGGCCTGGTGGTGCTCCGGGTTGAACGGCTGGCCGTGCGGGTCGACTGCTTCGAGGTTGTAGCGCTTGAGGGTGTCCTGGAACATCTTCAGGGTCAGCTCGACGCCTTCGCGGATCTGCTTGACGTGTTCATCGTCGGCACTGGAGTGCGCCAGGGCCAGTTCCAGGCTGTCGATCACCGGCAGCAGGTCGCCCGAGAACTTCTCGAGGGCGAACTTGTGGGCTTTCTCGACATCCTGTTCGGCGCGACGGCGCGCGTTCTGCACGTCGGCAACGGCGCGCAGCGCCTGGTCCTTGGCGGCGGCCAGCTGCTCCTCGAGTTCCAGGACACGGGCGTCGGCAGCGTTACCTGCACCGGTCTCTTCGACGTTAAGGTCTTTCTCGTTCAGCTGTTCGTCAGCCATGGGGTCTCTCCTGCGCAATTTTGTGGACTGCGAGCCAGGCTCGCCTTGGATGTCGGCTATATGGGGCCGGAAAAACCAGCTTCAAGGGGCAAGGTGGATTTCCCGGCCGCAACAGAATCTGCCGAGGGGCATTGGCAGGCCTGAAAAAAGTACTGTATAAATAACCAGACCTGACTTTCGGGAGCCGCCCCATGCTGGTGCACCTGTCCATTCACAACTACGCCATCGTCGAGCATCTCGACCTCGAGATCGCCCGCGGCATGTCCGTCATCACCGGCGAGACCGGCGCCGGTAAATCGATCATGCTCGACGCCCTCGGCCTGGCCCTGGGTGACCGGGCCGACAGCGGCGTGGTGCGCCCCGGCACGGACAAGGCAGACATCCTCGCCACCTTCGACCTGGTGGATATCCCCGAGGCGCATGCCTGGCTGGCCGAGCGCGACCTGGACAACGACGGCCTGTGCATCCTGCGCCGGGTGATTACTGCCGAAGGCCGCAGCCGCGGCTACATCAATGGCACGCCCTGCCCGCTCGGCGACCTCAAGGCGCTGGGCGAACTGCTGATCGACATCCACAGCCAGCACGAGCACCAGTCACTGCTCAAGACTGATACTCACCGCCGCCTGCTCGACGAGTACGCCGGTGCCGTCGACCTGGCCCGCCAGGTGCAGCTGGCGGCCAAGCGCTGGAACCAGACCCGCCTGGAGCTGGAGCGCCTGTCCAACTCCGGCGATGAGCAGCGCGCCCGCCATCAGTTGCTGAGCTACCAACTGGAAGAACTGGACAACCTCGGCCTGGGCGAACACGAGCTGGAGCAACTGGAGCAGGAACACAAGAACCTGACCAGCGCCGAAGCCCTGTTCAGCATTTGCCGCCAGGTCATCGACCAGTGCAGCGAAAGCGATTCGGGCAATGTGCTCAGTGCCCTCACTGCCAGCCTCAACCGCCTGGGTGCCGCCACCAACTCACCAAAGGCACTGGGCGAAGCGGCCAACCTGATCGCCAGTGCGCAGATCCAAGTCGAGGAAGCCGTGGGCGAACTCAATCGCTTCCTCGACAACTTCGACGCCGACCCCATGCGCCTGCAGGCACTGGAAGAACGCCTCGACACTATCTACACGCTGGCGCGCAAACACCGCGTGCACCCCACCGAACTGCCCCATCTGCAGCAGCAACTGATGGAAGAGCTGGAAGGCCTGAACGCCAGTGACGAGTCAATCGAGCGCCTGGGTGAAGAACTGTCGGCCTTTGCCCAGCACTATAAAGAGAAGGCTCGCGAGCTGAGCGCACTGCGCCAGCAGGCTGCCCAGCAGTTGGCGGTGGCCGTCGAGCAGGAGATCCAGCGCCTGGGCATGCCCGGCGGGCGCTTCTGTATCGCGCTCACGCCCAACGAGGGTGCCGACCTGTCGCCTCATGGCCTGGAGCAGATCGAGCTACTGGTCAGCGCCAACCCCGGCCAACCACTCAAGGGCCTGGCCAAGGTGGCGTCAGGCGGCGAACTGTCGCGCATCAGCCTGGCGATCCAGGTGATTACCGCTCAGACCTCGCGCATCCCCACCCTGGTGTTCGACGAGGTCGACGTCGGTATCGGCGGGCCTACTGCCGAAATCGTCGGCCAACTGCTGCGCCGCCTGGGCGAACGCGGCCAGGTGCTGACCGTAACTCACCTGCCGCAGGTCGCGGCACAGGGGCATCACCATCTGTTCGTGCACAAGGTGCGCAACAGCGACACCACTCACACCGCCGTGGCCAGTCTGGGCAAACGCGAACGGGTCGAAGAGGTGGCGCGGATGCTGGGTGGCATCGACCTGACCAAGGAATCCCTGGCGCATGCGCGCAAGATGGTTGTAAGCGGCAAGGCCTGAGCCCTCCATTTTCAGGCCTCTTCGCGGGTAAACCCGCTCCCACAGGATATTCACCGGCCCCGAAACCTGTGCAGCACCTGTGGGAGCGGGTTTACCCGCGAAGAGGCCTGCACAAACGACACACCTCTCAGCCCCAGAAAGCACAAAGGCGACCCGAAGGTCGCCTTTGCTATCCATAACGATAAGAATCGTTACTTCTTTTTACGCACGTACAGGACCAGGTTGTGGTCCACCAGCTCGTAGCCATGCTCGGCCACGATTTCGCGCTGGCGTTTCTCGATTTCGGCATCCATGAACTCGATGACTTCACTGGTCTCCACGTTGACCATATGGTCGTGGTGACCGCCATCGGCCAGTTCAAACACCGCATGACCGCCGTCGAAGTTGTGGCGAACCACCAGACCCGCTGCTTCGAACTGGGTCAGTACGCGATAGACGGTGGCCAGGCCCACGTCCTCGCCAGCTTCCATCAGCGCCTTGTAGACATCCTCGGCGCTCATGTGACGCTGCTCGGTGGAGTCGAGCATCTGAAGGATCTTGACTCGAGGCAGGGTCACCTTGAGGCCGGCTTTGCGCAATTCGCTATTTTCAACCATGGTCAGCTTTCTCGCCGATGCTGCTTCGCAGCTTCTCTTAATACGGGTATGATCGGGGTTTACGTTGTCCAGCCAAGATAGTGGAAGTCGCCCACCGATGCAAAACACCAAGCTCTTGCTAACCAGCCTCACCCTAGTGGGACTGCTCGCACTCGCCGGTTGCTCGTTTCCCGGGGTTTACAAAATCGACATCCAGCAGGGCAATGTCGTTACGCAAGACATGATAGACCAATTGCGCCCCGGAATGACCCGCCGGCAAGTAAGGTTTATCATGGGCAACCCGCTGATCCAGGACACCTTCAACACCAACCGTTGGGATTACCTGTACAGCCTGCAGCCAGGCGGCGGCAAACGCCAGCAAGAACGCATGAGCGTGTTCTTCAACGAAAGCGACCAACTGGTCAGCCTGTCTGGCGACTTCATGCCAGGCGTCAGCCGCGACCAGGAAATCCTCGGTGGCAGCAGCGACACCACGGTCAGCCCGGCCAACCAGGCAGAGCAGCCAACCGTGCAGCCTGAAGAAAAACCGGCCAAGCCAGGCTCGGTCGAAGAATCCATCCAGCGCGAGATCGACACCATCGAGACCACCCCGGTCCCGACGCCGGCTCCGCTGGAAACCTCGCCTCAGTAAGCGGCGAGCAGATACAAAAAAGCCCGGACCTGGTCCGGGCTTTTTGTTGCCGCTTTTTCAGTCAGGCATTCAGCTGCTTGGCACGCTGGCAGAACGCATCCACCAGCGTATTGGCCGCCTGGTTGAACAGTGGCCCAAGGGTTGCGCGCACCAGCGGACCGGCGTAGTCGAACGACAGGTCCAGGCTGATCTTGCAGGCCTTGTCACCCAGCGGTTTGAACACCCACAGGCCATGCAACTGGGTGAACGGCCCCTCCTCCAGGTTCATCTCAATGGACTGCCCCGGCACCAGTACGTTGCGCGTGACAAAGTGCTGGCTCATGCCGCCCTTGGCCACTTCAAGCTTGGCGCGCATGTGCGTGTCACTGGCTTCGATCACCGTCGAGGCCGAGCACCAAGGCAGGAACTGCGGGTAGCTGGCCACATCGTTGACCAGATCGTAGAGCGCCTGGGCAGGGTATGGCAGCAGGGCGGAGCGTTGAATATGGGTAGTCATCCAGGCGTCACTTCCAAGGCTGGGTGGCGGCGCTTCACAGCGTGCCGAAAACAGGTACTGTCCCCAAGACAGGGGCTGTATTGTCCGGTATTCATTGCAGTGGCTCAAGCACACCGAAATCCCGTAGCCGACAACGCGGCGACTGCCTATAATGCCGCCCCTATGGCTAAGCAAAAGAAACATCCGACCGGGACCATCGCGCAGAACAAGAAGGCGCGACACGATTACTTCATCGAACACAAGTTCGAGGCCGGGCTGGTCCTGTCCGGCTGGGAAGTAAAAAGCCTGCGAGCCGGCAAGGCGCACCTGACTGACAGCTACGTGCTGCTGAAGGACGGTGAAGCCTGGCTGTTCGGCAGCCACATCACCCCGCTGACCACGGCCAGCACCCACGTCATCGCCGACCCCATCCGCACCCGCAAGCTGCTGCTGAACAAGCGCGAGCTCGAGCGCCTGGAAGCGGCCGTGGCGCAAAAGGGCTACACCTGCGTGGCCCTGGCGCTGTACTGGAGCAAGCACCTGATCAAGTGCGAAATCGCACTGGGCAAGGGCAAGAAGGAATTCGACAAGCGCGACACCATGCGCGAGCGCGATTCCAACCGCGAGCTGCAGCGGGCGGTGCGGAACAAGGGCAAGGAAGAGTAATACCTCTTCTTCAGCCTGCTCCGGCCTCTTCGCGGGTAAACCCGCTCCCACAGGGTTAACACTGAATTCAGATTCGGTGCCATCCCTGTGGGAGCGGGTTTACCCGCGAAGAGGCCAGCATTGCCAATACAAATCTCAACGCCCGCTACGCCGCTCCGCCCGCGCCACTCGCTGCGCTTCTTCGTGCGCCTCCTCCAGCACCTCCTGCACATACAGAATGTGCCGGCTGGACACCTCCCGCGCATCCTCCGCCCTGCCCTCGACAATCGCCAGGTACAGTTCCCGGTGCTGACTGATCAGCATGTCCCGGGTCTCGGTCCGTTGCTGGTACATGCCACCAATGTTGGTCACCACGTTGCGCTTGAGCAGGTCGAACAAGCCCCGAATGGTGTGCAGCAGCACGGCGTTATGGCTGGCCTCGGCAATCGCCAGGTGGAAACACGCATCGGCGGCGCCCTCCTCCGCCCGGGTCACTTCGTCAGCCCTGGCATAGCAGTCCTGCAGCGCATCGAAGGCCGCCTTGAGCCGCGCCCGGTCCGGCTCGGTGGCGCGCCGAGCCGCGTAGTAGGCGCAGGACGCCTCAAGGGTATGGCGGAATTCGAGCAGGTCACGCTGCGCCTCGGCACTGTGCTCGAGCAACTGCAACAACGGGTCGCTGAAGGTGGACCCCAGGGACTCGGCGACAAAATTGCCCCCACCCTGGCGGCTGACCAGCAGCCCCTTGGCCACCAGTTTCTGGATCGCCTCACGCAGTGACGGGCGGGACACGCCGAACTGCTCGGCGAGGACGCGCTCGGCCGGCAGCCGCTGCCCCGAGGTCAGCGTGCCTTCCAGAATCATCCCTTCCAACCGATCGACGATGTCGTCGGACAGGCGCCGTTGGCGGACCTGATCAAAAACCATCACATGCTCTCCACAAACCCCCGGCAGATTTCAGGGGGCGTCTATTCTCGCCGATCCAGGCCGCGCAAACACCCATCAGGCAACGATTTTCCCAGCCCATCAGGGGCCCGCTCATCGGCACGCGACCAAAGTTTTGCACAGGACAAATTGACACACCCACGGAGACGCTTTTAACCTAGCGACCAGCCATTGTAAATTGGTCTTACCAATTATCCAATGCCAGTGCCTGACCAACAACAATTAGGGGCCACCCCATATGCAAACCTGGCAACAACTCTATAGCCCGCTTGGTAGTCTTGGCCTGTCCGCACTGGCGGCGGTCATTCCCATCGTCTTCTTCTTCCTTGCCCTCGCCGTGTTCCGCCTCAAAGGCCACGTGGCCGGCAGCATCACCCTCGCGTTGTCGATACTGGTGGCAATCTTTGCCTTCCAGATGCCTGTCGACATGGCATTCGCCGCCGCGGGTTATGGCTTCCTCTACGGCCTCTGGCCGATTGCCTGGATCATCGTTGCTGCGGTGTTCCTGTACAAACTCACGGTCAAGAGCGGCCAGTTCGAAGTGATCCGCAGCTCGGTGCTGTCGATTACCGACGACCAGCGCCTGCAAGTGCTGCTGATCGGCTTCTGCTTCGGCGCCTTCCTGGAAGGTGCGGCGGGCTTTGGTGCACCGGTGGCAATCACTGCCGCGCTGCTGGTGGGCCTGGGCTTCAACCCGCTGTACGCCGCCGGCCTGTGCCTGATCGCCAATACCGCGCCAGTGGCCTTCGGCGCCCTGGGCATCCCGATCATCGTGGCCGGCCAGGTCACCGGTATCGACGCCTTCCACATTGGCGCCATGACCGGTCGCCAGCTGCCGCTGCTGTCGCTGTTCGTGCCGTTCTGGCTGGTGTTCATGATGGACGGCCTGCGTGGCGTGAAGGAAACCTGGCCTGCCGCCCTGGTCGCCGGCCTGAGCTTCGCCGTCACCCAGTACTTCACCTCGAACTTCATCGGCCCGGAGCTGCCGGACATCACCTCGGCCCTGGCCAGCCTGATCGCCCTGACCCTGTTCCTGAAAGTCTGGCAGCCCAAGCGTTCGTTCGCCGAAGCCAAAGGCAGCGTCGGCGCCGCCGTGGTGCAGCCAAGCGGCAGCCAGCCAAGCCCCTACAGCTTTGGCGAGA
The DNA here is from genome assembly GCF_044762545.1 of Pseudomonas sp. NPDC096925. Taxonomy (NCBI): domain Bacteria; kingdom Pseudomonadati; phylum Pseudomonadota; class Gammaproteobacteria; order Pseudomonadales; family Pseudomonadaceae; genus Pseudomonas; species Pseudomonas sp. NPDC096925. The sequence continues at coordinate 72,297 of NZ_JBIWEM010000010.1, forward strand.
TCTTCAAGGCCTGGTCGCCGTTCCTGATCCTCACCGTGCTGGTGACCATCTGGACCCTGAAGCCATTCAAGGCGGCCTTCGCCCCGGGCGGCGCGATGTACAACTTCGTGTTCAACTTCGCCATCCCGCACCTCGACCAGCTGGTGATCAAGAGCGCACCGATCGTCGCCGCGCCAACCGCCATGCCAGCGGTGTTCAAGCTCGACCCGATCTCTGCCACCGGCACCGCGATCTTCCTCTCGGCGCTGATCTCCATGGCGGTGCTGAAGATCAACTTCAAAACTGGTCTGACCACTTTCAAGGAAACCTTCTGGGAACTGCGCTGGCCCATCCTGTCGATCGGCATGGTGCTGGCCTTCGCCTTCGTCACCAACTACTCGGGCATGTCCTCGACCATGGCCCTGGTGCTGGCCGGTACCGGTGCCGCGTTCCCGTTCTTCTCGCCGTTCCTCGGCTGGCTTGGCGTGTTCCTGACCGGTTCCGACACCTCGTCCAACGCCCTGTTCAGCTCGCTGCAGGCCACCACCGCACACCAGATCGGGGTCAACGACACCCTGCTGGTAGCGGCCAACACCAGCGGCGGCGTGACCGGCAAGATGATCTCGCCGCAATCGATCGCCGTGGCCTGCGCCGCCACCGGCCTGGTCGGCAAGGAATCCGACCTGTTCCGCTTCACCGTCAAGCACAGCCTGTTCTTCGCCACCATCGTCGGCCTGATCACCCTGATCCAGGCCTACTGGCTGACCGGCATGCTGGTTCATCACTAAAGTGAAAGGGGCCGGGCGCCATCGCGCGCCCGGCAATCCCCACACGCAACGCTGCGAGAATCCATGATCATTTCTGCCTCTACCGACTATCGCGCCGCGGCCCAACGCAAGCTGCCTCCCTTCCTGTTCCACTATGCCGACGGCGGCGCCTACGCCGAGCACACCCTGCGCCACAACGTCTCGGACCTGGCCAGCATTGCCCTGCGTCAGCGCGTGCTGAAGAACATGTCCGAGCTCAGCCTGCAGACCAAGCTGTTCGACGAAACCCTGAGCATGCCGGTGGCCCTGGCCCCGGTCGGCCTCACCGGCATGTACGCCCGCCGTGGCGAAGTGCAGGCGGCGCGCGCAGCGGCGGCCCACGGCATCCCGTTCACCATGTCCACTGTGTCGGTGTGCCCGATCGAAGAAGTGGCCCCGGCCATCGACCGGCCGATGTGGTTCCAGCTGTACGTGCTCAAGGACCGCGGTTTCATGCGCAACGCCCTGGAGCGGGCCAAGGCCGCCGGGGTCAAGACCCTGGTGTTCACCGTCGACATGCCAACCCCAGGCGCCCGCTACCGCGACGCCCACTCTGGCATGAGCGGCAAGAACGGCCCGCTGCGCCGCGTGCTGCAAGCCATGACCCACCCCGAGTGGGCATGGGATGTCGGCGTGATGGGCCGCCCACACGACCTGGGCAACATTTCCACCTACCGTGGCAACCCCACGGGCCTTGCCGACTACATCGGCTGGCTGGCCAACAACTTCGACCCGTCGATCTCCTGGAAAGACCTGGAGTGGATCCGCGAGTTCTGGGATGGCCCGATGATCATCAAGGGCATTCTCGATGCCGATGACGCCCGCGATGCAGTCAGGTTCGGTGCCGACGGCATCGTCGTGTCCAACCACGGCGGCCGCCAGCTCGACGGCGTGCTGTCCAGCGCCCGCGCCCTGCCGGCGATTGCCGATGCGGTCAAAGGTGACCTGAAGATCCTCGCCGACTCCGGCATCCGCAGCGGCCTCGACGTGGTACGCATGATCGCCCTGGGTGCCGATACCGTACTGATCGGCCGCGCCTTCCTCTACGCCCTTGCCGTGCACGGCCAGGCCGGGGTGAAGAACCTGCTGGAGCTGTTCGAGAAGGAAATGCGCGTGGCCATGGTGCTGACCGGCGCCAAGTCGATCAGCGAAATCACCCGCGACTCGCTGGTACGCGAACTGGGCGCCTGACCGCCTGCAAGAACGACCGCCTGATTGACCCGGGGCATGTGGCGCACAGACGCCACGGCCCCGCGAGGAGACTGCATGAGCCTGCCCGCCGCGTTCCTGCGTGATGCCGAGCGCCTGATCCCCGCCGAACGCCGTTTCGACGACCCCACCTCCACCCTGGCCTTCGGCACCGACGCCAGCTTCTACCGGCTGATACCCAAGCTGGTGGTGCGCGTCGAGTCCGAGGACGAAGTGGTCGGCCTGATCAAACTGGCCCAGCGCGAGCGCGTGCCGGTCACCTTCCGCGCCGCCGGCACCAGCCTGTCCGGCCAGGCCATCAGCGACTCGGTGCTGATCGTGCTCGGCGATAACTGGAACGGCCGCGAAATCCGCGGCCAAGGCGAGCAGATCCGCCTGCAACCCGGGGTCATCGGCGCCCAGGCCAACGCCTGGCTGGCGCCTTTCGGGCGCAAGATCGGCCCCGATCCGGCCTCGATCAACGCCTGCAAGATTGGCGGCATCGTCGCCAACAACGCCAGTGGCATGTGCTGCGGCACCGCGCAGAACACCTACCATACCCTGGCCGGCCTGCGCCTGGTGCTGGCCGACGGCACGCGCCTGGACAGCGAAGACCCGGCCAGCGTCGCCGCGTTCGAGGCCAGCCACGCCGACCTGCTGGAAGCACTGGCCCGCCTGGGCCGCGAGACCCGCGCCAACACCGCACTTGCCGAGCGTATCCGGCACAAGTACCGGCTGAAGAACACCACCGGCCTGTCGCTGAACGCGCTGGTGGACTACGACCAGCCGCTGGATATCCTGCAGCACCTGCTGGTCGGTTCCGAAGGTACCCTGGGCTTCATCAGTGCCGTCACCTACGACACCGTGCCCGACCACCCGCACAAGGCCAGCGCGCTGTTGGTGTTCCCCAGCGTGGAAAGCTGCTGCCGTGCGGTGACCGTGCTCAAGCGCCAGCCGGTTTCGGCCGTGGAACTGCTCGACCGCCGTAGCCTGCGCTCGGTGCAGGACATGCCTGGCATGCCGCTGTGGGTAAAAGGCCTGTCGGACAACGCCTGCGCCCTGCTGATCGAGTCCCGCGCCGCCAGCCAGAGCCTGCTGCATGAACAACTGCAACAGGTGATGGCCTCGATTGCCGACTTCCCACTGGAACAGCAGGTGGACTTCAGCGAAGACCCGACTGTTTACAACCAGCTGTGGAAAATCCGCAAGGACACCTTCCCCGCCGTCGGCGCCGTGCGCCAGACCGGCACCACCGTCATCATCGAAGACGTGACTTTCCCCATCGAGCAACTGGCCGAAGGCGTCAACCGCCTGATCCAGCTGTTCGACAAGCACCGCTACGACGAAGCGATCATTTTCGGCCATGCCCTGGAAGGCAACCTGCATTTCGTCTTTACCCAGGGTTTCAACAGCGCCGAGGAAGTCGCCCGCTACCAGGCCTTCATGGACGACGTGGCGCAACTGGTGGCGGTGGAGTTTGGCGGCTCGCTCAAGGCCGAGCACGGCACCGGGCGCAACATGGCGCCGTTCGTGGAGCTGGAGTGGGGGCAGGATGCCTACCAGCTGATGTGGAAGCTGAAGCGCCTGCTCGACCCAAACGGCATCCTCAACCCCGACGTGGTGTTGAGCGAAGACCCGGACATCCACCTGAAAAACCTCAAGCCGCTGCCCGCTGCCGACGAGATCGTCGACAAGTGCATCGAGTGCGGCTTCTGCGAACCGGTGTGCCCGTCCAAGGGCCTGACCCTCAGCCCGCGCCAGCGCATCGTCATGTGGCGTGACATCCAGGCCAAACAGCGCGCCGGCATCGACACCCGCGAGCTGATGCAGACCTACCAGTACCAGGGTATCGACACCTGCGCCGCCACCGGCCTGTGCGCCCAGCGCTGCCCGGTCGGCATCAACACCGGCGAACTGGTGAAGAAACTGCGCAGCCAGGCCGCCGCACACGAAAAAGCCGCCGACTGGCTGGCCGAACACTTCCACACCGCCCTGGGCGGCGCGCGCCTGACCCTGACCGCCGCCAACACCGCGCGCAAGCTGCTCGGCGCCCCACGCCTGGGCCGCCTGAGCGCCGCGCTGAACAAAGCCAGCAAAGGCCGCCTGCCGCAGTGGACCCCGGCCATGCCACAACCCCTGCGCCCGCTGGACTTCGGCCCGGCCAGCAACGACGCCCGCCCCCGCGTGGTGTACCTGGCTGCCTGCGTCTCGCGGGTGATGGGCCCGGCCTATGCCGACCGCGAGCAGAGCTCGCTACTGGACAAGACCCGCGCCCTGCTGGAAAAGGCTGGTTACCAGGTGGTGTTCCCCGACAACGCCGACAGCCTGTGCTGCGGCCAGCCGTTCGCCTCCAAGGGCTACCCCGAGCAGGCCGAACACAAACGCCAGGAACTGATCGCCGCCCTGCTGCACGCCAGCCGCGGCGGCCTCGACCCGATCTACTGCGACACCAGCCCCTGCACCCTGCGCCTGGTGCAGGACCTAAGCGATACCCGGCTGGACCTGTACGACCCGGTGCGCTTCATCCGCACCCACCTGCTCGAGCGCCTGGAATTCACCCCCCAGGACGAACCAGTGGCCGTGCACGTGACCTGCAGCACCCAGCACCTGGGCGAAAGCCAGGCACTGATCGACCTGGCGCGGCGTTGCAGCAAGCAGGTGGTAATCCCGGAGGGCATACACTGCTGCGGCTTTGCCGGTGACAAAGGCTTCACCACCCCTGAGCTCAACGCCCACTCGCTGCGTAGCCTGAAGGATGCGGTGCAATATTGCAGCGAAGGCATCTCCACCAGCCGCACCTGCGAGATCGGCCTGTCCAGCCACAGCGGCATCGACTACCACGGCCTGGTCTACCTGGTAGACCGCGTCACCCGGCCACGCAGTATCTGACCCTGTGGGAGCGGGCATGCCCGCGAACACCGGCGCAGCCGGTGCCATACACCGCGCTGCCTGTTTCGCGGGCACGCCCGCTCCCACCGGTACTGCACATGCCCGAGCCAACCCAATTCCATGTGGGAGCGGGTTCACCCGCGAACACCGGCATAGCCGGTGCCATCCCCACCATCATCTCACGCCGCCACCATCTCGATTGAACCCGCGCCAATCCCCCGCAGTCCACCCTTACAGGCCCACCTTCCAGAGGCCCAGAAGGAGACTCCCATGAAAGGTACCGCGCTTTCGGCCCTGTTCGCGGCCGCCACCATGCTGGCTTCACCGGTGTTCGCCGCCGAAGACCTGTGCACTGCCAACCTGCAAAAGATCGACGACAGCATGGCCACCGCCGGCGCCACCTCCGAAGGCCTGGACAAGGCCATTACCGAGCACGTCGACAAAGCCAAGGCTGCCCAGGCCTCGGGCGATACCAAGGAATGCATCGCCATCACCAGCAAAGTCCTCGAGCGCCTGGAAAAAACCGAGAAAGGCAGCGGTGGTAGCGGCACGTGAGCCCAGCGGCGGGCGACCGGTCCGGCTGTCGACGTCGCCCGCACAATGGCGTATACTCGGCCTCACGTACCGTAAGGTGCGTTAGCCAAGAGCTAGTGTGGGGCCGATCAGGATTCGACGCCGGTAGCGAAACTCTAGGTGCATGCCGAGTTGGTAACAGAACTCGTAAATCCACTGTTGCAACTTTCTATAGTTGCCAATGACGAAAACTACGAGGGCTACGCTCTCGCTGCGTAAGCAGCTGAGCCCGCTCTCCTGGTAGCTTCGGCTCCAGCAATCATCAGGGGATGCCTGTAAACCCGAAATGATTGTCATACAGAACAGGATCGTCGCGTAGCACGTTGGGGGCAAAGCGACTAAAACTTACCCAACTCGTCCAAAGCACCCTGCCCGTCGGGCGGCTGCGGATTAACTCAGTAGACACGGCTAAGCATGTAGTACCGACAGCGGAGTACTGGCGGACGGGGGTTCAAATCCCCCCGGCTCCACCAAATAATCCATACAAATCAGGCACTTGGCGAATTTCGCAAGTGCCTTTTTTGTGCCTGAATGGGCCGTTTTGGCTGGGGAATGCCAGCTTAATGACAGCCTGCATGATCACGATGCCAAAGCGATAAAGCCAGCGGCGATTCAATATGCTCACTCCACCAGATCATCATCGGCCGTCTCCGCTCGATGTGCAAAACCGTGAGGTCGACAAGGGACGTCTTTAGTCCAGGCTCAGCCAGAGTTTCAACTCAGCCCGGTTCGCCAACACCAACTGCTGGGCTTCAGGGCGGGCGTCATGCAGGTTCGGATTTACGTGAAATCGTTTCACTACGTACTTCGCCAATGCTTGTGAGCTTTTGACCACAAGCTGCCCATCAGTCATCGCGTAGTCCACTTCAATGATCGACCGTTGCGCTGGCGTCAGGCGCTCGTCCGGCTTGAAGATCACATCGATCTTGGTGTTCCACTCCACGTCGTGCTCGACACCATTTTCCGTCTGATCGTCGAGCAGCTCCGGCTCCCCTCGAAAACGGCTCAACACAAAGTCCCGATACTCCCGGTTCTTCTCGCAGTAAGCCCGCACGTGCCAACGCATCCCGGTGTACACCAACGTGTGCGGCGCAATGGTGCGCCCTTCCACTTCCGGGGTTTTGAACGACACGTACTCGATGTCCAGACGCCGCTTTTCACGACACGCCTTGAGCAGTGGCCGCAGCACCTCGGGCCTCACAGATCGATCGGGTACCTTCAACACTTCAGTGTGCGCGTAAGCCAGGTTCAACCCTTCGATATGCGGCGCACGCTCATCGTTGTGGTTGAGCAGGTCCAGGTAGGCACTGGCGCTGTCGTCGATGAACAACGGTTTGAACTGCCGGGTTGGCACGTAGCCTTTGATCTGCTTGTCGTAGACCAGATTCTTCGAGGCATAGTCGGTGATGTAGGTGTTGATGTCCTTCGATGCCTGCTGCCGGCTGATGCCGAAGCACTGCATCAAGTGGTTGGTGGTCAGGCGCCCCTCCCACCAGACTACCGTTTCGATCAGGCGGTAGCGCAGGGCAAGGTCCCAGCGGATTTGATCCATGCTTTGCTTATGTTTCATCGTGGGCCCTGAATGATTGGCAGCGAGTAGCGACCAGACGAATGATGTGTCGTGAAATCCTACGTGTCTGCTCAATTACGTTCAACATGCGCTAGACATGTAAAGTATTTATACGTATCAAGCAGGCGGTCGAAAATCTCCATTGCGAGAGTGCTTTCCTCTTGAGGCCACGCCATACGCGGCCTGCACGATAGCACATTGCCTTCACCCTCCTATCCACGCGCCAGCCAAGCGCAGGCGGGATCTGCACTAATCCTTTACCTGTACAAGTAGCCAATATAGACGTGTAGCCTTACTAGACATATCGTTTCACTTAACGGCAAACAGCCACTACTCAAGGAAGCGATAAATGGAAACCCTGCAGCTCGCACTGCTGAGCCTAAGCGGCATCACTCTGCTCGTTCTCGTGCTGGTGCACTCTCGGATTGGAGAGGTCTGGGATGTGGTCAGAAACGATCGGGACGTGCAGCGCATCGCTCGGATTCACGAGCACGAGAACAATGAGCTGCGCTCCGAGTTGCGCGCTGAACGTGAGCTGGTGGGGCAGCTCCGGCGTCAGGTTCAGATGCTGCTGGGAGTGGCGCCCGAGAGCTGAAGTATCCCGGGATGTGAACGTGAGCCAGCGCAAGCCTGGCTCACGGGTGGGGTACTGCCTACATGAATCGCTGCGCAAGTGGCGTGTTGCCTAATGCCTGGCTATCACCTGTCTTCGCGGTTTGCAAACGGATCGAAGGCAGGGTCATTCAACTTCAGAATGTGATCCCTGATGGCATTCCCTGTCAGCTCGATGAACTGCATATAAAAATCCTTGCCCAGCTGTAGCAAAGGTGACCCCTCCAAGGAGTCAGCGACGGCATCCAAGGTAATGCTCCCGAACTGTTCAGAGATGATCTCGACGCTGCGCTCACGCATTTCGGGCTTGTCATAAGGCTTCTGGTACCAGGTCGCGATCTGGTACTGGGCATCTTCTCTCTCCAGCGCGTTGTACAGATGGCTGGCCATCGCAATACTGGTTTCGCGAACCAGGCCGGGGTCGATATCACGCTGCTCAAGCAGCACTTCAACGGGCTGCCAGGCAACATTAAGCAAGTCGCCGATGGTAAAGCCGGGCATCGGCGGAAACACGCCTGGCGGCAGTTCGGACTGTGGGATTGAAGTTTCGTTGGAGTAATCGTGCACGAGAAGGTACTTGTCTCAGCATAATCTGGCGATTGCCAGATCCCTTGGCGCCGTTGTCTACGCGTCCTCAATGAGAGTAATCATTTGAATTGGTTGCGCGCAAGGAGCATGTAATGCAACGCGACCTGCCTCCAAAGCCGAACGTCGTTTCAGGCCACCCGGTTCACGATTGCTGTGCTCCCTGGAGGGTTGGCAGTGGCCGCCTCAGCAACGTGCCAACCGACACGGCAAACAGCAGTGCCGCTACGCCCGCAACTTGCAATACAGCTTCGAAACCACCCATGAACGCCTGCCGGGCCAAGGGAGCTACTGCTTGACGCAGGCTTGGGTCGAGCATGGCCAATGCCGCTTGCAGGTCACCTGCGGCAACCCGGGTAGCCATTGCGGCAACCTGGCCCGATTGAGCGGGCGCCACGGTGGCCATGGCCTCATGCAACAATTGCCCGCTGCGGGCAGCTAGCACACCCCCGAGAACACCGATGGCAAGCACGATCGCGCCGAACCGCGTGGTGGTGCTCAGGCCCGAAGCCATGCCGGTACGTTCACGCGGTACGCAAGCCATGATGTTCTTCTGCGTATCGCCATTGAGCAGCCCGGCGCCAGCGCCCAGCACCACGCTGGCGAGGGCGAATGCGCTATAGCCGCCGTATCCTGCAGCCCAGGCGCACAGCAGGTTGCCCGCCCCTACCAGCACCAGGCCCAGCGCAAACACCTGCGCCGGGCTCAAGCGTGCAGCCAGACGCATGCCCAGGCGTGGGGTCAGCAGCATGGCCACGGCAAACGGCAGCATGCCTGCGCCAGCAGCCAAGGCCGACAATTGCAGGCCGTTCTGCAGGTACAGCGGCAGCAGGGTCATCATCACCTGGGCGCAGGCAGCATAGGCAAACATCCCCAGCAAGGCGCCAACGAAACGCCCGCTGCGCATCAGCCGCAGGTCGATCATCGGCCGTTCCTGGCTGCGCTCGACCATGACGAACAGGCCGAACAGGAAGGCGCTGATCACCAGCCGCCCCAGGGTTTGCGCACTGCCCCAGCCTACCTGGTTGGCATCGATCATCGCCCAGATCAGGTAACCCAGGCTGCCGGCGAAAGTCAGGCTGCCCCATGGGTCGAGCCGTGCCGCAGCGCTGTCACGGGACTCTTCGACACTGCGCAACACCATCACTGCCAGCACTGCCACCAACGGCAAGTTGATGTAGAAGATCCAGCGCCAGCCAAGAGTGCTGGCGATCACCCCGCCCAGTAGCGGCGCAAAAGTGATGGTGGCGCCCATGCAGGCGCCCCAGAAGGCCCAGGCGCGCATGCGTTCCTGGGGTTGATGGAAGCGGTTGCCGATCGCGGCCAGGGCCGAGGTCAGCAAAAGCGCCGCGCCAACGCCCTTGGCTGCCCTGGCCAGGTCGAGGAACAGCAGATTGGGCGCCGCGCCGCAGGCTAGCGAGGCGATGCCGAACAGAGCCAGGCCGAGCAGCAGCATGCGCCGGCGGCCAAAACGGTCGGCAAGGCTGCCAGCGGGCAGCAGGCAGGCGGCGAAGGCCAGCAGGTAGGCGCTGACCACCCATTCAATATCGGCGAACGAGCCGGACAGTTCGCGCGCGATGCTGGGCAGGCTGACCGCGACGATGTTGGTGTCGAGAATGATCAGGGCGCAGACCAGGGAGGCGGTGAGCAAGGTGAAACGCGCAGAGGGCATGGTGAGGCTCCGGATGCATAGCGGGTCGGTTTTGGCGGTGTTATTGGCCTGCAAGATCGCCGGGCAGGCTTTGCCGCCAAGCCACCAGCCTTGTAGTGTTGGCCTCAACATAACGCCGCCAGCCCCCAGGCTTGTTAGCCCCGGCGGCCCGCGTCATTACCCTGTAGGTAACACCCATGGAAATCCGCCATTTCCGCTACTTCCTCTGCGTCGCCCGCCACGGTCACTTCACCCGCGCCGCCGAGCAACTGGGCATCGCTCCGCCCACCCTCAGCCGGCAGATCCAGGACATGGAGCGCGAACTGGGCGTGCGCCTGTTCGAGCGCAACCAGCGCGAGGTCAACCTCACCGCCGCCGGCCAGGCGCTGTTGATCGAGGCCGAACATGCCGTACGCCAGTTCGACGCCGCGCAACTGGGCGCGCAACGGGCCGCCCGAGGCGAAAGCGGGCGCATCGAACTGGGCTATGTGGCCTCGGCCGCTTACTCGGGCATGCTCCAGCAGCAAGTCAGCCGCTACAGCGAAACCTGCCCCGGTGTGCGCCTGAACATTCGCGAACTGCCCATGACCGAACTGCCCGGCATGGTCCGCGATGGCCTGCTCGACCTTGCCTATGTGCGCTCGCCGATGGAGCTGCCCGGAGAGCTCGAAGCCATCGCCTTGCACCAGGAAGGTTTCGTCCTGGCCCTGCCCGCCAGCTCGCGGATCAATGAAGTTCCGCAGATCCCGGCTTCGCGCCTGGCCAATGAAACCTTCATCCTGCCCGAGCAGATCTCCGGGACGCTGGAGGTAGCGGCACAAGGTGGCTTCGTCCCGAGGCTCGGCCCACAGCCGGGTAGCCTGGTGGCGGTGATCACCCTGGTGTCACTCGGCCAAGGCATCGCAGTGGTGCCGGAATCGGTGGTACAGCGCATCAGCCTGCCGCAGGTGAACTACCGGCGTATTGTCGACTGCCAGGCCAGCTCGTGGCTTAGCCTGATTCACCGGCGCTTCGAGAAAGCGCCAGCGACAATCAGCTACATCAAGATGATGAAAGGCTGAAAAAACAAAGGGCACCCATCCACTGGTGCCCTTTGCCCTACCGCCAGGTGAACTCAATCACCCCATCGAACGCACCGCCACGGGTTGCGCATGGCCCCGCGTGGTCACGATCCCCAGGAAGGAAATCACGATCGCCAGGCCCAATGTCGAGCTCACTTCTGCCCGGTGTTCAGGCGTGAACATCATGACCGCCAGTGCCCCGCCAATGAACAGGATCACCGCCCAGGTCAGGTACGGGAACAGCCACATGCGGAACTTCAGCTCGGTGTTCTCCCGCTCCAGGCGGCGGCGCATGCGCAGCTGCGAAATGGCGATGACCATGTACACCAGCAAGGCAATGGCCCCGGAGCTGGCCAGCAGGAACTCGAACACGCCCTTCGGCGCGAAGTAGTTGAGGATGGCAATGGCCGCGCCGATCAGCGTGCTGCCGAATACCGCAGCGCGCGGTACACCGACCTTGGAGGTCTTGTTGAGCATGGCCGGTGCGTCACCGCGCTTGGCCAGCGAGTACATCATCCGCGAGGCAATGTAGATCGACGAGTTCATGCAGCTGGTCACTGCCACCAGCACCACAAGGTCGACCATGAAGGCCGCGTTGGGAATGTTCATGATCTCCAGCGCACGCTGGTAGGAACCCACCACCGCCAGCTGAGGGTCGTTCCACGGCACCACCGAAATGATCACGAAGATCGACAGGATGTAGAAGGTGCTGATGCGCCAGATCACCGAGCGAGTGGCCTTGGCGATGTTGCGCGACGGGTCGCTGGATTCGGACGCGGCGATGGTCACCGCTTCGGTGCCGATGAAGCTGAACATCACGGTGATGAACGCCCCGACCACGGCCGACCAGCCCTTCGGCGCGAAGCCGCCGTGCTCGGCCATCAAGCCGCTCAGGCCACTGACCTCACGGTTGGGCAGCCAGCCCATCAGCGCGGCGAAACCCAGGCCGATGAAACCGAGAATGGCCGTGACCTTGAGAATGGCGAACCAGAATTCGAACTCACCGTACTTGGCCACGCTGAACAGATTGGTACCGGCCAGCAGCAGCACTGAAGCCAGGGCGAATATCCAGCTGTCCACCTGCGGGAACCAGGCGTTCAGCACATGCCCGGCGGCCAGCGCTTCGATCGGGATCACCAGTACCCAGAACCACCAGTACAGCCAGCCGATGGTGTAGCCAGCCCAGCGGCCGATGGCCTGCTCGGCGTAGGTGGAAAACGATCCGGTGTCCGGGTGTGCCACGGCCATTTCGCCGAGCATGCGCATGACCAGTACCACCAGGGCCCCGGCCACGAAATAGGAAATTATTGTAGCTGGCCCGGCTGCCGCGATGGCGTGGCCAGAGCCGACGAAAAGTCCGGCGCCGATGATGCCGGCGATAGACAGCATCGTTACATGACGTGGCTTGAAACCTTGGGCAAGGTTGCCATCAGATCCCACGGTGTTCATTGATGTTGTTCTCTTTTTGCTGACACAAGGATGGGCGGGCAGGCGTAGGCGAAAATATCTCCTTTGAAATCAAAAAGTCGACACGTTACTCGCGCTCTGTTGTTGATATTTGGCACGCGTCACAGAGCAACGTGTCAGTGCAGGTCGGGCTTCATTTAAGCCTTGCAGGGCTGTGGGTAATTACACGAGAACGCCCCGAAACTGTTTGATCACGACAGGGCATTTCCATTGCCGCCAGCTGTCACCGACGGCATGCCCGATCGCGTCACCGGGCCGTCTGGAGCTTTTGTTTTTCATTCGAGTGTATTGTGCCTGGGCTGCAAAGCAGCCCAGGCCGTTACCAGGTCAGGCAGATCTTGCCGAAGTGCCGGTTGCTCTCCTGATAACGGAACGCCTCGACGATCTGCTCCAGCTCGAAATGCTTGTCCACCACCGGCCGCAGGCCGTTGGCATCGATAGCCCGCACCATCGCCTGCTGCTGGGCGCGGCTGCCCACCAGCACACCTTGCAGGCGAATCTGCCGCACCAGCGCCTGCACCAGCGGCAACTGCCCGGCCACGCCGGTGAGGATGCCGATCAACGACACATGTCCACCAATGCGCGTGGCAATCATCGATTGCTCCAACGTCGCCGGGCCGCCCACTTCGATCACATGGTCGACGCCGCGGTTGCCGGTCAGCTCGCGCACTTTCTCACCCCAGGCCGGGGTGCTCTTGTAGTTGATCAGATGGTCGGCACCCAGGGCCTTCAGACGCTCCAGCTTGGCGTCGCTGGACGAGGTGGCGATCACCGTCGCACCGGCCAGCTTGGCAAACTGCAGGGCGAAGATCGACACACCGCCGGTGCCCTGCACCAGCACCGTATCGCCGGGCTTGAGGTGGTCGTCGCTCATCAGCGCACGCCAGGCCGTGAGACCGGCCGTGGTCAGCGTGGCAGCTTCAGCGTGGCTGAAGCCCTTGGGCGCCAGGGTGAACGCGGTGGCGCGAGCGGTGACCTGTTCACGGGCGTAACCATCGATACCGTCCCCGGGCACCCTGGCAAAGCCTTCGACATTGGCCTGGCCGTCGAGCCAGTCGGGGAAGAAGGTACTGACCACATTGTCGCCAACCTGGAACTCGGTGACGCCACTCCCCACCGCGACCACTTCGCCAGCGCCATCGGCCATGGGGATGCGCCGCTCGCTCGGGCCCCACATGCCGCTGACCACGGCGAAATCGTGATAATTGAGGGAGCTGGCGTGCAGGCGCACGGTGATCTCGCCGGCCTGGGGTGCAGGAGCCTCGCTGCTACCGACCTCGACCTTGTCGTAGCCGCCGCCGGGTTTTACGTAAATGGCCTTGCTGGTCATGGGTAGGGTCTCCGTTCAGGGAATAGATTGGGGTTCAGCATAGACAGGTCCGGCCTCTTCGCGGGAGAACCCGCTCCCACAGGTTGAGTGCTGGACTTGAGCTCGGCGCGGTCCCTGTAGGAGCGGGTTTACCCGCGAAGAGGCCCGCACAGGCGACACAAAAACTCAGCCCAGCATCACCTTCAGTGCCCGGCAATCGGCCGCATGCCAATCCACCAGTTCCGGCCACGGATTGTCCGGCAGGTTCACCAGCACCGTGCGCGCCCCAGCAGCCCGCCCACAGTCCAGGTCAAACCGGTAATCCCCCACCATCACCAGCTCACCCGGTGCCACACCCCAGGCATTGGCAATCTTCAGCAGCCCATCCGGGCTAGGCTTGGGCGCCGCTTCGTCACGCCCGAGAATGTGCTCCACCGGGAAACAGTCCGCCAGGCCGATGGCCTCCAGCGTCACATGCGCCAACTCGCGGGCATTACGGGTCAGAATGCCCAGCCGACAACCACGCTCGGCCAGTTCGCGCACCAGTTCCACCGCCCCGGTGGCCGCCGTGGAGGCAATTGCCAGGTCGCGCTCGTGCTCCAGCAGCCAGGCATGCTTGGCTGCCGCTTCGTCCGCCGGCAAGGCCGCCAGGTGGGTGAGGATGTCGTGCTCGGCCGGGATATCCAGCGCCACGCGGATGGCGGCAAAATCGTGCACGGCCACGGTCAGGGTGCCGTCCATGTCGAACACCCAGTTGCGCACCTCGCCCAGGCTCATGCCCAGTCCTTGCGGTGGCGAATCAGGCCTTCCTGGCACGACGACGCCACCAGTTGCCCGGCCTGGTTGAAGATGTTGCCGCGGCAGAAGCCACGGGCATTACCCGCCCAGGGGCTGTCGGTGGCGTACAGCAGCCACTCGTCGGCACGCAGGTTGCCGTGGAACCACAGTGAGTGGTCGAGGCTGGCGATCTGCATGTCGCGCTGCCACACCGATTTGCCATGGGGCAGCAACGAGGTGGTCAGCAGGCCGAAGTCCGAGGCGTAGGCCAGCAGGTATTTGTGCAGGGCGGGGATATCGGGCAGGTTGCCGTCGGCGCGAAACCAGGCGTACTTCACCGGGTCGCCAGGCTTGGGGTTGAACGGGTCGCGCTCGGTGACCGGGCGGATCTCGATCGGCTTGGCGCACAGCACCTTGTCGCGAATGCGCTCGGGCAGCTGGTCGGCCATGGCCCGGGCCAGCTCGACTTCACTGGGCAGGTTCTCCGGGCCGACCACCTCGGGCATCGGCGCCTGGTGCTGGAAACCTTCCTCGTCGTACTGGAACGAGGCGCTGCAGGTAAAGATCGTCTGGCCTTTCTGGATCGCCGTCACCCGTCGGGTGCTGAAGCTGCCGCCATCGCGCACGCGGTCCACCGAATACACCACCGGCAGGCTGGCATCGCCAGGGCGCAGGAAGTAGCCGTGCAACGAATGCACATGGCGTGCATCCTCGACCGTCTGGCTGGCCGCCGACAATGATTGGCCCAATACCTGCCCGCCGTACAACTGGCGGAAGCCCAGGTCCTGGCTGCGTCCACGGAACAGGTTCTCCTCGATGGACTCGAGGCTCAACAGGTCGACCAGGTCGTCCAACACATGACTCATCGGGGGTTCTCCGTAGGAGCGAGTCTTGCTCGCGATGCGCCGCCCAAGCGGCGCTCGATCTCATAGGCGCTGAACATCTTGCGGCAAGCGCCCTCCATTAGGGAAATGATACAGGGTTTGTCATTCGCGCCGGGCATGGCCATGCATTCAGGCGCGCAGGGTACGCTCCCAGTGTGCGCGGTCGATGCGGTACAGCACATGCGGGCGCAGCGGGTGGCCCACGGGCAGGCGGGGGTGTTCGAAACTACCGTTCAGGTCCTGCTGCATACCGATGGCCTGCATGACCTTCTGCGAGGGCAGGTTGCTCTCGCTAGTGAACGACACCACCTCTTCCAGGCGCAATTGGGCAAAAGCACAACGCAGGCAAGTCCACGCCGCCTCACTGGCAAAACCCAGGCCCCAGTGACGGCGTGCCAGGCGCCAGCCGATCTCCACCGCCGGCGTGAAATCGGCATCGAAGCCCACGTTCAGCAACCCGGTCATGCCGATGAAGGCACCGCTGTCCTTGCGCTCCAGGGCCCACAGGCCAAAGCCGTATTCATTGAAATGCCCGCGCACGCGGCCGATCAGGGCAGCCGCCTCCAGGCGTGTCAGCGGCGCCGGGAAGTAGCGCATCACCTGCGGGTCGGCGCACATCGCAGCAAACTCGCGCAGGTCTTCGTCGTGCCATTGGCGCAACACCAGGCGTGCGCTTTCCAGTTGCAAGATAGGGGTCATGGGACATGCTCCGGTTTTACTGTCTTGCAGTTTACAGCGTAGGCGCGGGCGCTGGTTTCACCCAGCCGGCACGCCCGAATGCAATTTTCACATGTCCTTCACCGCCCCCCGACAGGCCGCTTGGCAGGATGCCTGCCATCCACCGCCGCGCCAGCTGCGGCCACGCCAACGGAGCAACGCATGCAAATCAGCAACACCCAGGGGCACCCTGCCATCCAAGCCCGGCGCAAGCGACGCCTGACCCGCAAAGCCCTCGGTGCCGCCCTTGGCCTGTGCATGGTCGTGGCGGCGTTGAGCACCTGGCTGGCGACGAGGACGCACATCGTGGACCTTGGCAACGAACAGCAATTGAGTGACAGCGGCCTGCTGCAGGACTGGGCCGGCGGTGCAGTGATCGTGATGATCCGCCACGCCGAACGCTGCGACAGCGCCCCCGGCCCGTGCCTGGACGACCCCACCGGCATCACCGTGGCCGGCAGCCAGGCCGCGACCCGCGTTGGCCAAGGGCTGCACGAGTTGGGCCTGAACAACGCCGATATGCTCAGCAGCCCGAAACTGCGCACACGGCAAACCGCGCATTTCATCCTTGGCCAGGCGGTGGCCAGTGAGGAATGGCTGGAAAGCTGTGACGGCCAGTTCGCCAGCGAAGCGCTGGCGCACAAGCGGCCGGGGCATAACCTGGTGCTGGTGACCCACAACGGTTGCATCGATCATTTTGCCCGCCAGCAGAACGTTGCGGGTGGCGAACGTGAGAGTGGCTATGCCAGTGCGCTGTTCGTTTCGGTGGATAGTAATGGCAAGGCGCGCATCCTCGGCCGCCTGAACGAGCCGGACTGGCAACGGGTGCTGGCCAGTACCACGAAACAGCGCTGACCCCGCTCCTGCCTGCCAGGGCAACTGCCTTGCACTACCTGTTCTGGCTTGCCGGTGATTGGGCAGCAAAGCTGCCCCGGCCATGGCAAGATCAGCACTGGCCCTGATTGCGACCCCACCCATGCCGTTGCCGCTGATCTACCACGAAGACTACAGCCCGGAGTTCCCCGCCGAACACCGCTTTCCCATGGACAAGTTCCGCCTGCTGCACGACCACTTGATCGACAGCGGGCTGACCACCGACCAGGCCCTGCTGCGCCCGGACATCTGCCCCAACGACATCCTCGCCCTGGCCCACGACCGCAGCTACATCGAGCGCTACATGAACGGCGACCTGTCGCGCGAGGACCAGCGTCGCCTCGGCCTGCCCTGGAGCGAGGCCCTGGCCCGGCGTACCGTGCGCGCCGTAGGCGGCTCGCTGCTGAGCGCCGAGATGGCGCTGCAGCACGGCATCGCCTGCCACCTTGCCGGTGGCACTCACCACGCCCATTACGATCATCCTGCCGGCTTCTGCATCTTCAACGACCTGGCCGTGATCAGCCGCTACCTGCTGGAGGCTGGCCGGGTCCACCGGGTGCTGATCTTCGACTGCGATGTGCATCAGGGTGACGGCACCGCGCGCATCCTGCACGACACACCAGACGCCATCACTGTGTCGCTGCACTGTGAACAGAACTTCCCGGCGCGCAAGGCGCAAAGCGATTGGGACATCCCCCTGCCCCGCGGCATGGGCGACATGGCCTATCTGAAGGTGGTGGACGACGCCCTTAACTACCTGCTGCCGCTCTATCGACCCGACCTGGTGCTGTATGACGCCGGGGTCGATGTGCACAAGGACGACGCCCTGGGCTATCTGCAATTGACCGATGCAGGCGTTGCCGCCCGTGACGAGGCGGTGCTGCGCCACTGCCTGGGCCGCGACATCCCGGTGGTGGGCGTGATCGGCGGTGGCTACAGCAAGGACCGCGCAGCCCTGGCCAGGCGCCACGGCATCCTTCATCACAGCGCGGCACGCGTCATCGGTTGTTCACAATGACTGTGGAACCGCTTGTGGATAACCTGCGGGAAAGGCGTTGCAGCCCTTTACAGGCAAGGCCTGCAGAACACTGATCATTTTTTGAGCAGTGCTTCCACAGGCCGCGCTGCGCTAGAATGCGCCTCTTTTCCACAGCCTGCTGCCCACCATGTCTGATCTGAGCCCCGCCTCCCCTCCCCTCGCTGTCGTCATCGGCGGCGGCCCAGCCGGCCTGATGGCCGCCGAAGCACTGGCCCAGGCGGGCCTGACGGTCGAGGTGTTCGATGCCATGCCTTCGGTGGGCCGCAAGTTCCTGCTGGCAGGTGTCGGAGGCATGAACATCACCCATTCCGAGCCCTACCCGGCGTTCGTCAGCCGCTATGCCGAGCGCCAGGGCGAAATTGCTGCGCTGCTGCGCGACTTCGATGCCGACGCCTTGCGCCAGTGGATTCACGGCCTGGGCATCGAAACCTTCGTCGGCACTTCGGGCCGGGTGTTCCCCACCGACATGAAAGCCGCGCCACTGCTGCGCGCCTGGCTCAAGCGCCTGCGCGACGGCGGGGTAGTTATCCACACCCGTCACCGCTGGTTGGGCTGGAACAGCGAGGGGGCATTGCGGATTGCTTATCCACAGGGCGAGCGGCTGGTGAAGGCCGCCGCAGTGGTGTTGGCGCTGGGTGGCGGCAGTTGGGCGCGACTGGGTTCGGACGGGAGCTGGCAGACGTTGCTGGCCGAACGGGCTGTGGATATTTCGCCCTTGCAGCCCAGCAACTGCGGTTTTGAAGTGGCAGGCTGGAGCGCGCTGCTCAAGGACAAGTTCGCCGGTGCGCCGTTGAAGAACATTGCCCTCAGCGTTCCCGGCAGCGCGCCGCGCAAGGGCGAGTTCATCCTCACCGCGCAGGGTGTGGAAGGCAGCCTGGTGTATGCCTGGTCAGCACCGGTGCGCGAGGCCATCAACCGTGAGGGCCACGGGGTGTTGCTGCTCGACCTGTTGCCGGACAAGCCTGTGGACAAGATTGCCCAGGCGCTGGCCAAGCCACGGGGTTCGCGCTCCATGGCCAAGCACCTGCACAGCCAGTTGGGTATCGATGGGGTCAAGGCGGCGCTGTTGCGTGAGCTGACCGATCAGGCGACCTTTGCCGACCCTGATGCCTTGGCGAGGGCGATCAAGGCATTGCCGATCACGCTGGTGCGCACACGGCCGCTGGATGAAGCGATCAGCAGCGCGGGTGGGGTGCGTTTCGAGGCGTTGGATGAGGGCTTGATGGTCAAGGGCATGCCGGGGGTGTTCTGTGCCGGCGAGATGCTGGACTGGGAGGCGCCGACCGGGGGGTATCTGCTGACGGCGTGCTTTGCCAGCGGCTTGCGGGCCGGGCGGGCGGCGGCGGATTGGCTCAAATCCCAAGGCTGACACCGTCCGCCTGTGGGAGCGGGTTTACCCGCGAACACGGGCGAAGCCCGTGCCAGACACCGCGTCGCATTCTTCGCGGGTAAACCCGCTCCCACAGAGACCGCGTAGACCGCAAATCTACGGCTTACGCTTGCGCGCCCCACCATTGAAACTAGGCACCTTGCGCACCGCCTTCACCGCCGGCTGCGCACTGCCTGATTCAGCACTGTCCATCCAGCGCCCCAACCCGCGCTTGGCGCTGTTTTCTTTCGGCTTCTTGGGCTTCTTCGGCTTCTTGACCACCTGGCCACTGGCGTCGGTCATCGGCACGCGGTGGTCAGGGATGAAATCCGGCTCTTCATGACGCGGCAAGGTTTGCCGGGTAAGCACTTCGATCGCCGCCAGCAACTGCACTTCATCCGCACACACCAGCGAAATGGCCTCGCCCTTGTTGCCCGCCCGCCCGGTACGCCCGATGCGGTGCACGTAATCCTCGGCAACGATCGGCAGGTCAAGGTTGACCACCAGCGGCAAGTCATCGATATCCAGGCCGCGGGCCGCCACATCGGTTGCCACCAGCACCTGGATTTCGCGGGCCTTGAAGCTGTCCAGCGCACGCTGACGGGTGGCTTGCGGGCGGTCACCGTGGATGCCGTCGGCATTCACACCCTCGGCCAGCAAGCGCTCCACCAGTTGGTCCACACCATTGCGGGTCTTGGCGAACACCAGCACCTGCTTCCAGCGTTGCTTGCGCAGCAGGTGGCAGAACAGGTCGACCTTGCGCTTTTTATCCACAGGCACCAGCCACTGTTTGACGCTGGTGGCCGTGGCATTGCGCGGGCTGACTTCGATGCTCAGCGGGTCATTCAGGGCCAGCCCCGCCAGCATCCGGATCTGGTCGGAGAACGTGGCGGAGAACAGCAACGTCTGGCGCTTGCGTGGCAGCGCGGCGTACACCGACTGCAGCTCTTCGGCAAAGCCCAGGTCAAGCATGCGGTCGGCTTCGTCCAGCACCAGGGTCTGTACCTGGTTGAACTTCACGGCGTTCTGCCGGAACAGGTCGAGCAAGCGCCCCGGGGTGGCCACCAGCACGTCGACACCACGGCGCAGGCGCATCATCTGCGGGTTGATGCTGACCCCGCCATACACCGCGTAGGTGCTCAGCGGCAGGTTCTCGGCATACTCGCGCACGTTGTTGTGCACCTGCTCGGCCAGCTCACGGGTGGGCACCAGCACCAGCGCGCGGATCGAGTTGCTGGCCACCTTCTCGCCTTCCAGCGCCAGGCGCTGCAGCACGGGCAGGGCAAAGCCCGCGGTCTTGCCGGTGCCGGTCTGGGCCGCGGCCATCAGGTCGCGGCCGGCCAGCACGGCGGGGATGGCCTTGGCCTGCACCGGGGTCGGGGTGGTGTAGTCCAGTTGCTGCAGGGTGCGCAGCAGCGGTTCGATCAGGCCGAGTTTGGCGAAATTCATGGCAATACCGTCAGGGGGTTCAGCGAAGGCGGCAAGTTTACCGCATCGCCCCTGCCTACTTGCAGATTTCGCCTTTCAACGGCTGCGCCGGCTCAGGTGCCTTGCGCCACTGCGGCAGGCCGATCAGCACCACCGCGCCGATGATCACCGCCATGGCCACACACTCTTCGGCACCAATCTGCTCACCGGCAAAGACGATGCCCAGCAGCACGGCAACCGCCGGGTTGACGTAGGCATAGCTGGTGGCGGCTGCCGGGCGCACGTGCTTGAGCAAGTACATGTAGGCACTGAACGCCAGGATCGAACCGAACAACACCAGATAGGCCAGCGCGCCCCAGCCGGCAGCGGTCGGCATCTGTGTCATGCGCTCGCCAGACAGCACACTGCCAAGCAACAGCACGGCGCCGCCGACCAGCATTTCCGCGGCGCTGGCCATGGGCCCCTGGGGCAGCGGCAAGGTCTTGCTCCACACCGAGCCGAATGCCCATGACGCCGCCGCAAAAATGATCAGCGCCGCGCCAATCGGGCTTGCCTGCAGGTTGGAGCCCAGGTTCAGCAGGCCGATGCCCACCAGCCCGAGAGCGATCCCCGCCCACTCCAGCTTCGAATTGCGATGCCCGAACAACAGGCCGAACAGCAAGGTGAAGAGCGGCACCGTCGCCACCGCCAGCGCCGCCACGCCCGAAGCTACGCCAGCATGCTCGGCCACGGTCACGCCACCGTTGCCACAGCTGAGCAGCAGAAAACCGATCGCCCCCGCCGCCCGCCACTGCGTCCAGGTCGGCGCCGGCACACCGCGCCAGCGCAAGAAGCCATACAGCAGGCCACCGGCAATCAGGAAGCGCACCCCGGCCATGAGCATCGGTGGCCAGCTCTCGACGCCAATGCGAATGAACAGGTAGGTGGAGCCCCAGACCAGGTACAAGGCCAGGAAAGCGCCAATGAGCAATAACGGGAAGCGACGGGAGGCAGGCATGGGAAACACTCGAAATCCGTTTACGGGTGGCTTAGTTTAGAAAGGCCACCGTTTAAACTTAAGTTACAAAACAGCTTTAAATCACCCCTACACTTTGCATTGCGTGGTTATTCGGGTGTTTTTCAAGCGAATCGAAACCAGGCAGGAATAATCCATGGACAAGTACGACCGCATGCTGCTCGCTGCCCTGCTCGACAATGGCCGCGCCACCTTCGCGCAACTGGCGCGCCAGGTGAACCTGTCGGCGCCGGCAGTGGCCGAGCGGGTGGCCAAACTCGAGGCCAGCGGGGTCATCACCGGCTACCAGGCCAAAGTCGACATGAGCAAGATCGGCCTGCCGATCCAGTGCGTGATCGAACTGCGCCTGGCCAGTCATGGCAATCAGCAGGCCTACGAAGCGTTGACCCAGATCCCCCAGTTGACCGAATGCCACCGGGTGACCGGTGACCCCTGCGTCATCATGCAGGCAGCGGTGGGTTCGATGCCCGAGCTGGAAGAGCTGATCAACCGGGTAGCGCAGTTCGGCTTCAGCAAGACCTCGATCATTCTCTCCAGCGCCGTGGAGCGGCGGGTGCCGCTCGCGCAGCTGGAGAAGAAGCCCTAACAGTATCTGGCCAGGGTTTCACGAACCTTCGCGGCAGGGGTTTTCTGCAAACGGCAGAGCAGGTCGTGCGAGAGTTGCTGGACTCCGTGGCTCTGGCGCAGCACGCCAGCCAGGTGTTGCAGCAGGTTGGCGGCCATTTCGGCATCGGCCATGGCCCGGTGCGCGGTACCGGTATCCGGCAGCCCGGCCCAGCGGGTCAGGGTGCCCAGCTTGTGGTTCGGTGCCGCCGGCAGCAAGCGCCGAGACAGCAGCAGGGAACAGGCGAAGGCCTGGCTGCGGCTACGGCCGATGCGGCTCAGCTCGTAGTCCCAGAACTTCTGGTCGAAGGCGGCGTTGTGTGCCAGTAGCGGGGTGCCACCGACGAAATCGGCCACTTCGTTCATCACTTTGTCCACCGGCGGCGCACTGCGCAGCATGGCGGTGGTGATGCCAGTCAGCCCGGCGACGAAGGCCGGTACCGGCACCCCGGCGTTCATAAGGCTCTGGTAGCGCTCGACGATGCGCCCGCCCTCCAGCACCACCACCGCCACCTCGGTGGCGCGGCAGCCGGCGCCGGGGCTGATGCCTGTGGTTTCAAAGTCGATGACAGCGATACGTTCCATGAAAAATCTCAGTGTTTGAGCAACAGCGCACCCTCGATGGGCACATAGCGGGTGGCAGCACGGATCAGCGACAGTGCGGTAAGCCCGGGCACACCATATACCACTGCCTCGGTGCCATGGCGCTGGATCACCCGCTCCAGCAGCAGGTCGAAATCACCATCGCCAGAGGCCAGTACCACCTGGTCGACGCGGCTGGCTGCGTCAATCACATCCAGGGTAATGCCCACGTCCCAGTCACCCTTGGCCGAGCCATCGCTGCGCTGGATGAAAGGCTTGAGCCGCACATCGAAACCGAGGTTGCGCAAGATCTGCTGGAACTGTTGCTGCTTGCTGTCGCCACGGTCGATGGCATAGGCCACGGCCTCGACGATCTGGCCTTCGCGGCTGACATCGGCCCACAGGGCGGTGTAGTTGAAATGGCAACCGTGGGCCTGGCGCACGGTGTAGTAGAGGTTCTGCACATCGGCGAACAGCGCGATCTTTTTCACCTGGGAACCCCTTGGTCGGCCTGGAATGCAGGGGTTGCTGCGCAGCCCTTCGCGGGCACGCCCGCTCCCACAGGTTCAGCGTCGCGCGGTACTTGTGGGAGCGGGCGTGCCCGCGAAGGGGCGCAAAGCGCCCCCAAAACTGCCAGCAGTATGCCAGACCTGTCAGACGTACGAATCGTCGTCCGAGAAGAACCCGCCATCATCGCTGCCATAATCGCTGTCAGCATAACCACCCTGGTCACTGCCCCAACCACCATTGTCAGCCACCTGCTGCTGCGCCCCCGAGTCGTTCCAGCCACCGCTGTCACTGGCCGGCGCCGGCTCTTCCTTGATCACCTCGACCACCTCCTCCGGCTGCGAGTTGTGGTTGAACAGGCTGCTGATGCCCTGCGCCAGCAACACGCCACCCGCCACACCGGCCGCAGTCTGCATCGCGCCACCGAGGAAGCTGCTGGCACCACTGCGTGCCGGCGCAGCGCCGAAGCCAGGCTGCTGCGCTTGCGGCTGGGAAAAGCCCGGCGCCGACGGCTCACGCCAGCCACCAGCAGATGCCACAGGGGCTGCAGCGGGACGCTGCGACTGCACGGCCGGTGCCGTATTGCGCCCAGCCGAACCAAAGATGCTGGACAGGAAACCACCACCGCCATTGCTCGGCGCGCTGCCGGCACGGGCGGCCTCGGCCTGGGCACGGGCCTGCTTAAGTTCGGCTTCCAGTTGCTTGTTCTGCTCGTCGAGGCGCTTGATCGCCGCCTCCTGCACCAGGATCGCCTGGGCCATGTAGTACGGCGCCGCCGGCTGCTGACGCACATGTTCCTCGATGCATGCCTGAGCCTGCGCATCACGTGGCTGGCTCGGGTCCTCGGCTTGCTTGAGGCGGCCGAACAGGCCGTCGATCAGGGTTTGTTCTTCAGTATTCATGGGCGACCTCGTGGGGTAGCGGGACAACGGACAGCGTCAAAGATGGGGCGTACAGGCGTGGGATTCAATCACCGGCGGCGTGAAACTTTTTTCAGCAAATGACAGCCCCAAGCCTGCTTTGGGCTAAAGTTAGGCCCCTGTTTTTACTGCCATGCGATGTTGACTGATGAATCCGCTGAGCGTTCTGCGCGACTCCCTGTACTTCTTCCGCCGCCACCTGCCGAACATCCTCCAGCTGTGCCTGCCGCTGGTGGTGCTGGAAGCCCTGGTCACCCAACTGCTGTACCGCCAGCTGGGCGACCAGGCATCGCCAGCCTACGGCATGCTGGTCAGCCTGCTGTTCTACCCGCTGTACAGCGCCGCACTGATCCTGTACCTGGACACCCGCAGCAACGGCCAGGACATCGCCAAGCGCAACCTGTTCGCCCGTGCCGTGCAACTGTGGCCGCAACTGGCCCTGCTGATCCTGATCAGCTCGCTGCTGATCATGGCCGGCCTTGCGCTGTTCATCTTCCCGGGCGTGTGGATCATGATCAACCTGGTGTTCGCCGAGTACCTGCTGGTACTGCGCGGCCGGCCGGTAGTGCAGTCGATGCGCGACAGTGCCAGCATGACCACGGGGCATTTCATGCGCATCATGGTTTGCGTGGTCGGCGTACTGGCACCGATCTGGCTGATCGACGGGCTGCTGCTGATGGCCTTCCCCGAACCGTCGCCCGGCATGGAGTTGGCCATGGACAGCCTCAGCGGTTTCCTGCAACTGTTCAGCACCGTGGTGCTGTACCGCCTGTTCATGCTGCTGGAAGGTGAGGCCAGCGCCTGAGGTTACCGGGGAAAGTCTTCGATCTGCCTGGCTGCCGAGCCCTGGCATTAGGGTGCACAACCTTCAATGCCATTCAAGGAGAGCACCATGGACGAAGACATTCTGGCGGTATTCGCCAGGTCTTTTCGCGGCAGGCTGTACATGCGCGCAATCGACTACGACATTCCCCTGCGTCTGAGCCGCAGCACGGACAAATTCAATTGGGGCTTCACCCCTGAGGATGACTGGTTGCAGGCGGGTGGGCGGCAAGACTCGCCGGTGATGGACTTTCATTACCACTCGCGCACCGACGATCGCCTGCACTACCACATCAGCATTCCCGGGCACCCTAAGGCCAAGAAACTGGGCGTCAGCCGCAATGGCTACCTCGGTTTCTACTGGCATGCCGAAGTCACCGATTACTGGAAGATCGAACCGCTGCATCTGAGCGATGAAGGGCTGGTCTGCCATCTGCGCGACCACCGCGGTTATCGGGTTGGTGCCATCACGGATACCCCCCACAAGAGCGGCGACTGGGTGGCCTTGCTCAATGTCGAGGAAGGTGACGTGCTGACCTTCCTGCTCAAACCGCTCGGTTGAGCGGGTACTCCGACACGGTCAGGTCCCCCTGGGCTTGGCCCGCGCCGTAGCCTCGGCCACCAACGGGTCATCCGGCCAGTAATGCTTCGGATAGCGCCCTTTCAGGTCCTTCTTCACCTCGGCATAGGTCGTGCGCCAGAAGTTGGCCAGGTCCTGAGTCACCTGCACCGGGCGGCGTGCAGGTGACAGCAGGTGCAGCTTGACCTGCTGGCGGCCATTGGCGATGCGTGGGGTTTCGGCCAGGCCGAACAGCTCTTGCAGGCGCACGGCGAGGATCGGTGGGTTTTCGCTGTAGTCCAGGCGGATGTTCGAGCCGGACGGCACAGTCAGGTGCGCGGGGGCCTGTTCTTCCAGGCGCTGCGGCAGCGGCCAGGGCAACAGGTTGCGCAGCAGCGATGGCAGGTCCAGCGCCGCAAAATGGCTGAGGCGCGACACCTTGCCCAGGTAGGGCTGCAACCAGTCTTCCAGGCTGGCGAGCAAGGCCTCGTCGGCCAGGTCGGGCCATTCACTGTGGCCATCCTTGGCCAGGTCCAGCTGACGAAGCAGGGCCACGCGCGCCTGCCATTGCCGTAGCTCCGGGGTCCAGGCCAGCAGGTTCAGGCCCTTGCGCCGGACAAGGCCAAGCAACGCGCGAGCCCGCGCTTCGTCATCCAGGCCCGGCAGCGGTTCGCGACTGAGCACCAGCTCGCCAACCTTGACCTGGCGTTCGGCGCGCAGCACCTGCTCGCGCTCGTCCCAATCGAGAATATCGACCCGGTCGACCTGCTCGGCCAGCACGCCCTCGAACAGCGCCGAATCGAACTCGGCGGCCAGGTAGATGCGTTCTTCGCGCTGGCCCTGGCGGCTGCCCAGGTCGGCAATCACCAGCCACGGGCACTTCATCAGTGCATCGGCTTCGGCAAACAGCGCCGCACGGCCATTGGCCAGCCGATACTCCGCGCCACCCTCGCGGCGCTGCTGGGCGACGCGGTCGGGGTAGGCCAGCGCCAGCAGTGCGCCCAGCCAGCGCGGGTGATCCGGGTCGGCGACCGGCGCACCGGCCTTGCCACGCAGCAGGCCGCGGTACTGGCGAGACAGTTGCCGGGCACGTTGCACGCCACCCTGGCCGCCTCGCGAAGCCTTGCTCTCGCCGCTGACCAGCGCCAGCCGGCTGTGCAAGTCGGCGCCACCGCCGCGCTGGATATCCCGCTCGCCCAGCAGCGCGGCCACATCACAGGCCATCTGTGCCAGGCCCAGGTCCTGGCCGCGCAACAGCAAATGCGCGATACGGGGATGCGCCGGCAGCTCGGCCATGGCCTGGCCGTGTTCGCTGAGGTGGTCACGGCTGCCGGGCTTGAACGCATTGAGCCGTGCCAGCAGGTCCTGGGCCTGGGCGAAGGCGGCAGTGGGAGGCTGGTCGAGCCAGCGCAACTGCTCGGGCGTAACGCCCCAGCGTGCCAGTTGCAGGGCCAGGCCGGCCAGGTCGGCCTGCAGGATCTCGGCGCTGCCGTGGGCGGCCAGCTGGTCATGCTGGGCTTCGGACCACAGGCGGTAGCACACGCCGGGCTCCAGGCGGCCGGCACGGCCGGCACGCTGGGTAGCACTGGCGCGGGAGATGCGCTGGGTGTCCAGGCGGGTCATGCCGCTGCCGGGGTCGAAGCGCGGTACCCGGGCCAGGCCTGCGTCGATCACCACGCGCACGCCGTCGATGGTCAGGCTGGTCTCGGCAATGTTGGTGGCCAGCACCACCTTGCGCAGGCCCTTGGGCGCCGGGTCGATGGCCGCACGCTGTGCATTGAGGTCGAGCTCGCCATGCAGCGGACACAGCAGGATTTCGGGCCGTTCACCCAACGCTTCCTGCAGGCTCTGATGCACCCGGCGGATCTCGGCCTGGCCCGGCAGGAACACCAGCACACTGCCGGCCTGATCGGCCAGCGCCTGCAGCACGCTATCCACCACCCGTGGCTCGATGAACTCACCCGGCTGGTAAGGCCGCCCCCAACGGATGTCGACGGGGTGCATGCGGCCTTCGCTGCTGACCACAGGAGCATCGTCCAGCAGCCGCGACAGCCGCTCGCCCTCCAGGGTCGCGGACATCAGCAGAACCTTCAGTGGCGGGTCGTCACGCAACAATTCGCGCCCATTCAGGCTCAATGCCAGGGCCAGGTCGGCATCGAGGCTGCGCTCGTGGAATTCGTCGAAGATCACCAGCCCCACCCCCTCCAGCGCCGGGTCGGCCTGCAGGCGGCGGGTGAGGATACCTTCGGTCACCACCTCGATGCGGGTTTTAGGCCCGATCTTGCTGTCCAGGCGAATGCGGTAGCCCACCGTTTCACCAACCTGCTCGCCCAGTTCGCTGGCCAGCCGTTCGGCAGCCGCGCGCGCTGCCAGGCGCCGGGGCTCGAGCATGAGAATGCTCTGCCCTGCCAGCCATGGCTCATTGAGCAGCGCCAGCGGTACGCGGGTGGTCTTGCCAGCGCCGGGTGGCGCCTCGAGCACCGCTTCGTCACGGTTTTCCAGGGCCTGGCGCAGGGCGGGCAAGACAGCATCGATCGGTAATGAAATCATGGTGGTCCTCGAACAGTGCCGCGAGTATAACGGCGAACCCAGCCTGCTCTATCATGGTCTTAGCTTCAGGTGCAGGCGCTTCGCTTGCCCTGCTGAATACCTTCTCGGAGATTTACATGCGCATCCCAACCCGCGTCATCGGTGGCGCCCTCATCGTCACCTTGCTGACCCAACTGACAGCCTGCGGCACCATTCTCTACCCGGAACGTCGTGGCCAGATCGGCGGCAAGATCGACCCTGTGGTTGCCGCAATGGATGCCATCGGCATCCTGTTCTACGTGATCCCGGGGCTGATCGCCTTCGGTATCGACTTCGCCACGGGCGCCATCTATTACTCAGGCGGGCGATCCGCCCAGGTCGACCCGGTCAAACTGCGCGAGGCTGTCAGCCCCGATGGCAAGGTCGACAACCTGAAGTTGCAGGCCATTCTCGAAAGCGAGCTGGGCCAGCGCCTGCCGCTGAACGACCCACGGCTGATCCAGCATCGCGGCAGCATTGAACAACTGGCCAGCCTGGGCCTGGTGCCTGCAGCCTGAACCACAAGGACATTGACCACGGATGATGACCACCCCGGCTGAACACCAGCGCCTGCTGCGCCTGGCCACCCGCGCATCACTGGCGGTGGCCAGCATCCTGGTCCTGAGCAAGGCGCTGGCCTGGTGGCTGAGCGGCTCGATCAGCCTGCTGGCAGGGCTGACCGACTCGGCACTGGATGCCGTTGCCTCGTTCCTCAACCTGCTCGCCGTGCACTACGCCCTGCGCCCGGCCGACGACGACCACCGTTTCGGTCATGGCAAGGCCGAAGCCCTGGCCGGTATGGCGCAGGCGCTGTTCATCGGGGTCAGTGCGGTGCTGATCGGGGTGCAGGCGGTGGAACGCCTGCACACCCCGCAACCCTTGGGCGATACCGCCATAGGTATCGCGGTAATGCTGCTGTCGCTGGTGCTGACCCTTGCCCTGCTGGCACTGCAACACAAGGTCATCCGCCTGACCGGCTCCACGGCGGTGCGGGCCGACTCCCTGCACTACCGCTCGGACCTGCTGCTTAACGGCAGCATCCTGCTGGCCCTGCTGCTGGCACGCTTTGGCTGGCCGCAGCTGGATGCGCTGTTCGGCCTGGGCATTGCCGTCTACATCCTCTGGAGCGCGCTGCAGATCGCCCGGGAGAGTACGGCCATCCTGATGGATCAGGAACTGCCCGGCGATGTTGGCGAGGACATGGCTACGCTGGTGCTGGCCATTCCCGGGGTTGAAGGTGTGCATGACCTGCGTACACGGGTGTCGGGCAACCAGTGGTTCGTGCAGCTGCACCTGGAGATGCCGGGGCAGTTACCGCTGCATGAAGCGCACGCCTTGTGCGTGGAGGCCTCGCGGGTGATCCGCCAGCGTTATCCACAGGCGGATGTGATGGTGCATGCGGATCCGGTGTGAATCAGTGAGCGTAACTGTGGGAGCGGGTTTACCCGCGAACACCGGCACAGCCGGTGCCATGCACCGCGTCGCATTCTTCGCGGGTAAACCCGCTCCCACAGGGTTCTCCGTTACAGGGACGTGTCCCGCTTCAGTTGATGCTGTAGCCCCGGCCACTGAAGCACGCCCCCAGCGCCCGCCGGTAGTTGTCCGCCACGTTGGCCGGCGGCGCATAAGTCGCCGTTGCCGGGTCGAAGCCTGACTGGTTCACGGCCCAGCGGTGGCACTGATAACGGTCCTGGTCCTGCTGTTCCTGCCCTTGCCCATACATCGGGTAGGCCACCACGTCATACCCACCGCCTACAGGTGCCGGCGCGGCAACCGGCGGGTTGACCACCACGTAATCGCGGCTGTCGGCCTGGTACTGGTAATAGGTATCGGCCACCAGGAAGAACAGCGCCCCGCCCAGCCAGACTTCCCGCGCATAGGGCGGAAGGTAATTGACCCGCACGCCGTAGGGCGGGGCCACCACGACATAACGGTCACCATGGGGGCGGTACCAGTAACCACCGGAGTAGAAGTAATCATCGCCACGGTAGGGCACTTTCCAGTAGCGGTCCGGGAAATGATCGATGGTGTGCCCCGGGCGATACTGCGGCCCCGGCCCCCAGCCATTGCCATGACCGTCCGGGCGCCCCTGCCAGTCACCGCCAGGCCGTTGCCCCGGGCCACCGGCTTCCCAGTAGCGGCTATCACCATGGCGGCGAGGAATATCCTGATAGTAGCCCTGACGCGGCGGCTGGGTCTGCTGCACTTCGTCACGCGAATTGAGCGAGCGCCCTGGCGCCCCCTCGCCCGGCCCTTCGGCCATGGCCCCGAGGCTGATGCTCAACCCCAACACACCAACACCTGCCAACTGCCAGATGCGTGACTTCATGCTGTTCCTCTCGGTAGAAAATACGGCAACCACAGCCAGTCTACCGCGCCCGTAACGCCGGCCAATTAAATTTCCAGCCATGAAAAAAGGGAGGCCACAGGGCCTCCCTTCAGGAATTGTCGTCCGTGCTCGGCACTTGTGGCGCCGGCTCACCTCACACCGTCTTCTGGAAGGTGTGTAGCCCGGGGGCCTGCAGATCCTGTTGGATGGCTGGCCGCGACCGCCCGCCTAGGGCGCGTCGCCGTGGACTGATGTCCGGGCAGTGATTCTGTGGATAAAGATACCGAAGCAGTTGCGGCAGATGATTGCGAAGATTGCTCAGATAAATAGCACTTGCGCAATTTTTCACCCTGGATTGATAATTCACCGCAATCCGAACAGAAAAGGCATAAACCATGAGCAAACTTGACCGCTACGACCTGAGCATCCTCGCCGAATTGCAGCGCGATGCGCGCATTTCCAACCAGGAACTGGCCGAACGCATCGGCCTGTCGCCTTCGCCATGCTCGCGTCGGGTCAAGCAACTGGAGGACGATGGCTACATCTCGCGCCAGGTGGCCTTGCTCGACCGCAAGAAGCTGGGCCTGAGCCTGACGGCCTACGTGCTGATCGGCATGGACCGCCATACTCCGGAGCGTTTCGAAACCTTCGAGGCGGCCATCCGCAACTTGCCCCAGGTGCTCGAATGCAGCCTGGTCACCGGCATGGATGCCGACTATCAGCTGAAGGTGGTGGTGCCCGACATGGACCACTACCAGAAACTGCTGCTGGGCAGCCTGACCCGCATTGAAGGCGTCACCAGCGTGCGTTCGAGCTTCGTGCTGAACCAGGTGCTGGCCAGCACCGAGCTGCCATTGACCCACCTGCGTTAATTGCCTGCGCCAGCAGGCGTATAATCGGCCGCTCAACCCGCCTGGAGAACACTGATGGATCCCGCCGTATTCGAAGAGTGGATGATGATCATCCTGGTCACCGTGTTGATCGGTTTCATGGGCTTCATCGTCTGGGACCTGGCGAAAAAGTCCAAGGCGGGGCGGTTCGGGACGCTGATCCTGTTCTTCGTGCTGGGGCTGGGGGTGCTGGCCTTTATCATCAAGAGCGTGGTGGTGGGGTTTCTCGAAGGGGTGTAGAAAATTCAGGGCCATTCGCGGGCACGCCCGCTCCCACAGGTCTGGCGCTGCACTTGAGGGCTGCACCCTACCTGTGGGAGCGGGCGTGCCCGCGAATAGGCCCTTGAACTGGGCTAAAGCTTGGCAGCCACTTCGCGCCAGCAGCCCTGTTCCAACCCGTCCAGCGCCCAGTCGCCAATCCGCACCCGCACCAGGCGCAAGGTCGGCAACCCCACCGCCGCCGTCATTCGCCGCACCTGGCGGTTACGCCCTTCGCGAATCACCAGCTCCAGCCAGCTGGTCGGCACACTCTTGCGAAAACGCACCGGCGGGTTGCGCGGCCACAGTTCGGGCTCTTCCAGGCGCCGCGCCTCGGCCGGCAAGGTCGGCCCGTCGTTCAGCTCCACGCCATCGCGCAAACGCTGCAACTGCTCCTCGCTCGGCTCCCCCTCCACCTGAACCCAGTAAGTCTTGGCCAGCTTGTGCTTCGGGTCGGCAATGCGCGCCTGCAGGCCGCCATCGTTGGTCAGCAGCAACAGGCCTTCGCTGTCGCGGTCCAGCCGCCCGGCCGGGTACACGCCCGGGATGTCGATGTAGTCCTTGAGCGTCGCGCGCCCGTCGCCGTCGCTGAACTGGGTCAGCACGTCGAACGGCTTGTTGAACAGGATCAGGCGCGGCTCGGCCGGTGGCGCCTTGGGCTGGCGACGCGGGCCGGTGGCAGGCCGCGCCTGGGGACGGCGCGGCTTGTTACGGGGTGGCAGTGACATGGATCCTCAGCGGAACGGCGGCTCATCGAAGCTGCGCAGTTTACGCGAGTGCAGCGAGTTGAGCTCGGTGCGCAGCAGGTCGAGGGCGGCAATACCGATCTTCAAATGCTGGCTGACCGCCCGGTTATAGAAGGCGTTGGCCGAGCCCGGCAGCTTGATCTCGCTGTGCAGCGGCTTGTCGGACACACAAAGCAAGGTGCCGTAAGGCACGCGCAAGCGGTAACCCTGGGCGGCAATGGTGCCGCTTTCCATGTCCACCGCCACGGCACGCGACAGGTTGATCAGCGGCCGTTCCTGGGCCCAGCGCAGCTCCCAGTTGCGGTCGTCGTAGGTCAGCACGGTGCCGGTGCGCAGGCGCTTCTTCAGCTGTTCGCCACGCTCGCCGGTGACCTGCGCGGCGGCTTCCTGCAAGGCCAGCTGCACCTCGGCCAGGGCCGGGATCGGGATGTTCGGCGGCACCACCCGGTCGAGAATGCCGTCACGGCGCATGTAGGCGTGTGCCAGCACATAGTCGCCGATGGTCTGCGACTGCCGCAGGCCGCCGCAGTGGCCGATCATCAGCCAGCAGTGCGGGCGCAGCACGGCCAGGTGGTCGGTGATGTTCTTGGCATTGGACGGGCCGACGCCGATGTTGACCAGCGTGACGCCGTCGCCGTCGGCGGCGATCAGGTGATATGCCGGCATCTGGTAGCGGTGCCAGACCACGCTGGCTACCAGGGCCTGGGTTTCACCGTGGTCCATACCCTTTTCGATCACCACGTTGCCCGGCAGCACCATGCGCACGAAGCGCGGGTCGTCACGCAACTGGTCGAGGCCGTGGCTGATGAACTGGTCGACATAGCGGTGGTAGTTGGTCAGCAGGATCCATGGCTGCACATGGCGCCAGTCGCTGCCGGTGTAGTGCACCAGGCGGCGCAGCGAGAAGTCGACCCGCGCGGCATCGAACAGCGCCAGCGGCAGGGTTTCGGCACTGCCCCAGTCACACAGGCCGTCGGCGATGTTGTCGGTGGCAGCCGACAGATCGGTGCTGGGGAACACCCGCGCCAGTTGCGCGGCGGTGATGCCGCTGCCGGCCAGCTCGTCGCCCTGGTCGACCACGTAGGGGTATGGGATGTTCTGTTCGCTGACGCCAACCTCCACCGTGACGGTGTAGTCATGCATCAGCGGGCGCAGTTGCTCCAGCAGGTAGCCACGGAAAGCAGCCGGCTGGGTGATGGTGACACTGTAGGTACCGGCCACCTGGACCTTGGCGTAGGCCCGCGTGGTGGCGGCGACTTCACCGTGGCTGTAGTAGGTCAGGCGCAGCGCCGGATAGCGGAACAGGTCACGCTCTTCGGCGTCCGGCTCGGTACGGTCCTTCAGGTAACGCTTGAGGGCCTGGCTAAGGGCCCCGGTGGCCTGTTCATGCAGGGCCGCCAGACGGTCGACGGCCTGTTCGGGGGTATCAACGACTACAAAAGCTTGGCTCACACTGTGCTTCCTGTCTGGACATGCATGTGAACCATCTTGCCTGCCTTCTTGGCTAAATACACCCCCATTGATCGGTGTTGCATCCATTCGCGGGCACGCCCGCTCCCACAGGATCGCCACTGCCCTCAAGTACGGCGCAGTACCTGTGGGAGCGGGCGTGCCCGCGAAGAAGCCAGCTCAGTTCGGCCAGGCTGGCGTAGCCCTGGCCACCAATGCCGCCACATCCACACCCCGCGGCAAAGCCCCATAAACGCGCCCCCCACCCGCCAAGCGGCTGTCGATAAACGCATCACTGACCACCGTATTGCCCGCCTCCAGCAACAGCTTGGCCTGCAGCGCCAGGGCAATGTCCTCGGTCAGTTGCCGCGCGCGGTACTGCATGTCGCCGGTATCGGCAAACGCACCCTTGAGGTTGCCGATATGCGCCGCCAAACGCGGGTCCCCATGCCCATCACCCAGCTCGGCGAACAACGCATCGAGCACGCCCGGCTCCTTGGACAAGGCCCGCAGCACATCCAGGCACTGCACATTGCCCGAGCCTTCCCAGGTCGAGTTGACCGGCGCTTCGCGGTACAGCCGTGGCAGGATGCTGTCTTCCACATAACCCGCCCCGCCCAGGCACTCGGCGGCCTCGTTGATCATGGCCGGCGCGCGCTTGCAGATCCAGTACTTGCCCACCGCCGTGACCAGCCGGGCGAAATGCGCCTGCTGCGGGTCGTCCAGCTGTTCCAGCGCCTGCCCCATGCGCAGGCTCAGGGCCAGCGCGGCCTCGCTTTCCAGCGCCAGATCGGCCAGCACGTTTTGCATCAACGGCTGCTCGCTCAGCAGCCGCCCGCCGACCTTGCGGTGTGCGCAGTGGTGGGCCGCCTGGGTCAGTGCCTGGCGCATCAGGGCGCTGGAGCCGACCATGCAGTCGAAGCGGGTC
This sequence comes from Pseudomonas sp. NPDC096925, assembly GCF_044762545.1. Classification (NCBI taxonomy): domain Bacteria; kingdom Pseudomonadati; phylum Pseudomonadota; class Gammaproteobacteria; order Pseudomonadales; family Pseudomonadaceae; genus Pseudomonas; species Pseudomonas sp. NPDC096925. Next base: position 107,250 of record NZ_JBIWEM010000010.1, read on the forward strand.
ATGGCCACCATTTCGATGATGGTCGGCACGCCCCGCCCTTCTTCCCCGACCATCCACGCCAGGGCGCCGCGGAATTCCACCTCGCTGGAGGCGTTGGAACTGTTGCCCAGCTTGTTCTTCAGGCGCTGGATATAGAACTGGTTGCGGCTGTCGTCGGGGCGGTGACGCGGCAGCAGGAAGCAGCTCAGGCCTTTTTCGGTCTGGGCCAGGGTCAGGAAGGCATCGCACATCGGCGCCGAGCAGAACCACTTGTGCCCGACCAGCTCGTAGGCCTGGCCCGGGCCTGCGGCGCCGACCGGATAAGCCCGGGTAGTGTTGGCACGTACATCGGTGCCACCCTGCTTCTCGGTCATGGCCATACCCAGGGTGACCCCGGCCTTGTGCCGGTCGCCGACGTTACGCGGGTCGTATTCGCAGGCGAGGATTTTCGGCAACCAGTATTCGGCCAGTTCGGGTTGCAGCCGCAGCGCAGGTACGGCAGCGAAGGTCATGGTCAGCGGGCAGCCGGTACCGGCCTCGGCCTGGCTGTGCAGGTAGGTCATCGAAGCCCGCGCTACATGGGCGCCGGGGCGGGGTTCGGCCCACGGTAGCGAAGGCAGGCCATGCTCGACAGCGGTGCGCATCAGTTCGTGGTAGGCCGGGTGGAACTCGACCAGGTCGATGCGGTGGCCGTAGCGGTCATGGCTGCTGAACTCCGGCTTGTGCGCATTGGCCAGGAAACCCGCCTGCATCAGCGGGCCACCGGCCAGGGCCCCGTAGGCATCGATCCGCGACTCGGCCCAACCCGCGCCGAAGCGCCGCGACCACTCCTGTAGCGGCAGGTCGAGGCGGTACAGGTTGGCACCGTCGAGAGGCGGTGGCTGGTTGGTGACTTCGTGGGTTTCAGCGTACTGGTGCAGGTTCATCGGGGGCTCCTGGATCCGGGTAGGCTTGAGAGACCCAGTGAAGCACTCTGTACGAGTCAGTCAAAGTGACATTAATGACTAAACATGTGGTGGGGGGCGCATGTGTTGGGTGTGTATCAGGGCTGACAGGTGTTCGCCACAACAGGTTCAGCGCCTGTGAGATCGAGCGCCGCCCGCGCGGCGCTTCGCGGGGCAAGCCCGCTCCCACATTTGTTGCAACGTGGCCATGCCTGTAAGGCCATGGTTGGCAGCCTTGTTGGCATGGCTGGATTTCAAGGTGGGCATTGATGCCGCCCCGCCTGCCTCAAGCCATGCACCAAGGCAGGCAACCATGGCCTGGCAGGTTCGGCACGTTGCAACAAATGTGGGAGCGGGCTTGCCCCGCGAAGCGCCGCGCGGGCGGCGCTCGATCTCACAGGCGCTGAACCTGTTGTGGCAAACACCTGTCAGCCCCAACCAAATGCCATGCCTTCACAGCGACTGCCGCGTCTGCAGTATGTCCGGGGCTCATCTGCACCTGCGCAATAGCCATGTTCAAACTCAACTCGAACCGGCTGCCCAACCCCCGCGTCGACTCATGTGACAACTTCGCCCCCAGCAATTCCCCCATCTGCCGGCAAATCGACAACCCAATCCCCAGCCCGCCATAACGCCGGGTCATCGAGCCATCGACCTGGAAAAAGCGCTGATACAGGGTCGACTGGTCCAGGTCATCGAAGCCAATACCGCTGTCGCTGACAATGAAAGTCAGCACCAGGTCATCCAGCCCCGCCCGGCGGCCGCGCACCTGGATCATCACCCCGCCCTGGTGGGTGAACTTCAGCCCGTTGTCCACCAGGCACCCCAGGCAGCGGGCCAGTTTCTGGCCGTCGCCCAGCAGCTCGTCCGGCAAATCGGCGGGGATGTCCAGGCTCAGGTACAAGCCTTTGCCCAAAGCCTGCCCGGCATAACCGGCGCGCAAGCCCTGCAGCAGGGCACGCAGACTGAACGGCGCAGGCTGCGCGCGCAGGCGGCCGGCCTGCAGTTCGGACAGGGTAAGAATGGCATCGACCATGTCCATCATGCCCTGGGCCGACCCCACCGCCGTGCGGTGGTACTGGGCCATTTCGGCCTCCATCGGCAGGGTGTGCATCAGCTCCAGCGAGCCGATCACGCCATTCATCGGCGTGCGCAGCTCATGGGTCACGCAGGCCAGGAATTCGTCTTTCAGCCGGTTGCTCCTGGCCAGTTGCAGGTTCAATTGCTCCAGCGTGCGCCCGGTGTCACGCAAGGTCTGCGCCTGCTGCTCGCGCAAGCTGTTGATACGGTCGGCCAGCGCCAGCGACAGCAAGGCCACCTCCAGCGCCGACCCCAACTGGCTGGCATACATGGTGATGAACACGTTTGGCAGGTAGCCCAGCACCATCAGGGTGTTGACCAGGCCACCGAGCAGGAACGCCGTCCAGGCGATGATGAACCAGCGTGCCACGCGCAAGCCACGCCACCAGGCGTACAGCCCGGCAGCGAAGATGCTCACGGTAAACAGCAACGCCAGCACCGTGGCCATGCGCAGGGCGACGCCGTAGGGCATGCTCACCGCCAGCACCATGACCAGCGCGCCACCCAGCATCAGCAGCTGCAGCAGCCGGTCCAAGCCACGGCTGATGCTGCCCAGTTGCAGGAAATGCCGGGCGAACTGGCAACCGAACAGGCCCGCGGCACCAATGAACAGCGGCGTCGAGGCATTCGCCCACCAGGGGCTGTCCGGCCAGAAGTAGGCCACACCGGCGCCATTCACCGACACCTGGTAAAAGCCGAACGAAGCGATATAGAGGATGTAGTAGAGGTAGCTGACGTCGCGCACGCTGAGGTAGATGAACAGGTTGTACACCAGCATCACCAGCAGCACGCCGTAGATCATCCCCAGCACATACAGGCGCGTGGGCTGCTGCTCCATGTAGGCCTCGGCGGACCACAGCGCCAGCGGCGCCTGCACCGAGCCCTGGCTGTGCAGGCGCAGGTAGGCGGTGGTTACCTGGCCAGGAGGCAGCTGCAACTCGAACAGGTAGTTGTTCTGCCGGATCTGCCGGCTGTCGTAGGGCAAGGCGTCACCGGTGCGCTGGGCCAGACGGTAACTGCCACTGCGGTCGGGCAGGTACAGCTCCAGGTGGTCCAGCGGTGGATAGGCCAGCTCCAGCAACCATTGCCGTGGGGCAGCGCCGGGCGCGGCGACAGGACGCAGCTCGACCTTGAGCCAGAACACCGAGGTGGAATAACCGGCGTTCAGCACGTCTTCGAGATGGGGGCGAAAGTGCTCGGCGAACCCAGGGGCACTGACCTGGGTGATGCTGGCACTGCCATCGAGGTCTTCATAAACCTGCATGGCCTTGCCAAGCGGAAGATGCCGGGTAGCGTCGTCGAAATCGACGGCTCCGGCCACCATGGGCAGCAAGCCCAGAAGCACAATCAGCAAATAGCGCATACAGCCCCAGCATGGCCTGTCCAGTCGAGTCGCGGTTGCCTCCCATCCGTTTGAGACGACACGATCCGGCAGAACCCGTTAGTAGAGTTATCCGAGCACTCTAGCATAGCTTCGCAACCTGGCAATCGGCCATATCAAAAACCAAAGAAAAGGCTCTAAATCAATACTTTCACGAGCAATAAACAAAAAATTCTGACCGTTCGATCAGTAAAACGCGTTTGTCGGACGATCCGCCCAAACAGGATTGGTGGTAAGCTCGCCGACCATGAATACCTACAGCTCCCGCCCCGTTGTCCTCTGTCTCTCCGGCCACGACCCCAGTGGCGGCGCCGGCCTGCAGGCAGATATCGAAGCCCTGATCGCCCAAGGCTGTCACGCCGCACCCGCAGTGACCGCCCTGACCGTGCAGGATACCGTCAACGTTTCCGACTTCCGCGTGCTTGACCGCGAGTGGGTGCTGGCCCAGGCCAACGCCGTGCTGGCCGACGCCACGGTGGCCGCCGTCAAGCTCGGCATGCTCGGTTCGATCGAGATGGTCGACACCGTCGCCGAACTGCTGGCCGACCACCCGCACCTGCCGCTGGTCTGCGACCCGGTACTGCGTGCAGGTGGTGGTGGCCGCCTGGGCAAGGACGAAGTGGGCTACGCCCTGCGCGAACGCCTGCTGCCGCTGGCGACCATCGCTACGCCGAACCTGCCCGAAGCCCGCATCCTGGCCGAACTGCCCGAAGGCACCGCCGACGAGTGTGCCGAAAAACTGTTGCCGTTCTGTAGACACCTGCTGATTACCGGCGGTCACGGCGACGAAGACGAAATTCACAACCGCCTGTACAGCCGCGATGGCCAGCGCCACACCTGGACCTGCCAGCGCCTGCCGGGCAGCTACCACGGCTCGGGCTGCACCCTGGCCAGTGCCCTGGCCGGCCGCCTGGCCCTCGGCGAGCAGCTGGAGAGCGCCGTGCGCAGCGCTCTGGACTACACCTGGCGCACCCTGCGTGACGCCGAGCAACTGGGCAAGGGCCAGTACGTGCCGCGCCGCCTGCCACTGGATTTCTGCTCCTGACACGAGGCCTCCAATGAAGCTACGCGGTCTGTACGCCATCACCGACAGCCAGCTGCTCGCTGGCCGTTTCCTGTCCCATGTCGAGGCGGCACTGGAAGGCGGCGTGTGCCTGCTGCAGTACCGCGATAAAAGTGACGACGCGGCACGGCGCCTGCGTGAGGCCGAAGGGCTGATGAAGCTCTGCGAGCGCTACGGCACCCAGCTGATCATCAACGACGATGCCGAACTGGCCGCGCGCCTGGGCGTCGGCGTGCACCTGGGCCAGACCGACGGCCCACTGACCCCGGCCCGCGCCCTGCTTGGCCGCCAGGCGATCATCGGCTCCACCTGCCACGCCAGCCTCGAACTGGCTGCCCAGGCTGCCAGCGAAGGTGCCAGCTACGTGGCCTTCGGCCGCTTCTTCAACTCCGTCACCAAGCCCGGCGCCCCCGCTGCCAACATCGAACTGCTGGAGCAGGCTCGCGCCCGGATGAAGCTGCCGATTGCAGTGATCGGCGGCATTACCCTCGACAACGCCGCCCCGCTGGTCGCCCATGGCGCCGACCTGCTGGCGGTGATCCACGGCCTGTTCGGTGCCGACAGCGCGCAGGAAGTCACCCGCCGCGCCCGCGCCTTCAATGCCTTGTTCGCATCCTGATTCGAGAGAACCTTCCATGTCCCGTTCCGAAGCCCTGTTCGCCCAAGCCCAGAAGCACATCCCCGGTGGCGTCAACTCGCCGGTCCGCGCTTTCAAGAGCGTTGGCGGCACGCCGCTGTTCTTCAAGCATGCCGAAGGCGCCTACGTCGTTGACGAGGATGACAAGCGCTACGTCGACTACGTAGGCTCCTGGGGCCCGATGATCCTCGGCCACGGCCACCCGCAGGTACTGGACTCGGTACGCAGGCAGCTGGAGCACGGCCTGTCCTATGGCGCACCGACCGCCATGGAAACCGAAATGGCCGACCTGGTCTGCTCGCTGGTGCCGTCCATGGAGATGGTGCGCATGGTCAGCTCGGGCACCGAGGCCACCATGAGCGCCATCCGCCTGGCCCGTGGCTACACCGGCCGTGACGCCATCATCAAGTTCGAAGGCTGCTACCACGGCCACTCCGACAGCCTGCTGGTAAAAGCCGGCTCCGGCCTGCTGACCCAGGGCGTGCCGAGCTCGGCCGGTGTGCCGGCGGACTTCGCCAAGCACACCCTGACCTTGCCGTTCAACGACATCGCCGCCGTCGAGAAAACCCTCGCCGAAGTCGGCCAGACCGTAGCCTGCATCATCGTCGAGCCGGTGGCCGGCAACATGAACTGCGTACCGCCGGCGCCAGGCTTCCTCGAAGGCCTGCGCGAGCAGTGCGACAAGCACGGCGTGGTGTTGATCTTCGACGAAGTGATGACCGGTTTCCGCGTCTCGCTCGGCGGCGCCCAGGGCCACTATGGCATCAAGCCGGACCTGTCGACCTTCGGCAAGATCGTCGGTGGCGGCATGCCGGTCGGCTGCTTCGGCGGCAAGCGTGAAATCATGGGCTGCATCGCCCCGCTCGGCCCGGTCTACCAGGCTGGCACCCTGTCGGGCAACCCGCTGGCCATGGCCGCCGGCCTGACCACCCTGAAGCTGATCAGCCGCCCGGGCTTCCACGCCGAGCTGACCGACTACACCAGCCGCATGCTCGACGGCCTGCAACAGCGCGCCGATGTCGCTGGCGTGCCGTTCGTCACCACCCAGGCTGGTGCCATGTTCGGCCTGTACTTCAGCGGCGCCGACGACATCGTCACCTTCGACGACGTGATGGCCAGCGATGCCGAGCGCTTCAAGCGCTTCTTCCACCTGATGCTCGACGGTGGCGTGTACCTGGCACCGAGTGCGTTCGAGGCGGGCTTCACCTCCATCGCCCATGGCGACAAGGAGCTGCAGATCACCCTGGATGCGGCTGAAAAGGCTTTTGCAGCCCTGAAGTAATGCTGTGTCTGTACCGGCCCTTTCGCGGGTAAACCCGCTCCCACAGGGACTGCGCAACCCTTGAAAGCGGCGCGGTCCCTGTGGGAGCGGGTTCACCCGCGAAGAGGCCGGCACAGGCAATAAATACCCATGCACAATCAGCTGACTTCCCCAACCAAGCAGAAAATCGAGTAAAACTTTGTAAGGTTGGCGCCGCTTATCCCATAATGTGCCACCAGAGACATTGGCCGCAGCTTTGCAGAGGTAAGTCGATCCCCATGAACCGCACCGGCCGCGCCCTGACCCTGGGCTGCCTGTTGCTTCTTCAGCCCCTGCTGGCCCTGGCGGAGGGCGGTAACTCGTTGCTGATTCCGGCGACGGGCCGCTGCACCTTGAATGTCCAGCCTGAAGACCTGGCAAACGCCCTCAAGGCTTGCGAGCAGACGGCAACGACGGGGGATGCCCAGGCACAATTCGAACTGGGCGAGTACTACTACACGCAAACACCGAAAAACCTGAACAAAGCCCTGAACTGGTTCGAAAAGGCCTCGCTGCAAGGCCATGCCGAGGCGCAGTACCGCCTGGGCGCCATGTTCTTCCGTGGCGAAGGGGTCAAGGCCAACAACGTGCAGGCCTACATCCTGCTGAAGATGGCCGCGGTCAACGGCGCCGAAGATGCGCTGGACATGGCCGACGAAGTGACCGAGCAAATGCCCCGCGACGAGCTGGAGCATGCCACCCAGGTGCTCGGCCAGATCTTCCGCAAGTACCTGCTGGAGCTGCAGAACGCCGAAGGGCGCACGCCGTTCTCGCCACTCCCCTGAGGCTTACTTTTCCGGCATCGGCATGGGGAACGGCATCACGTTGCCGCCGCCCTTGGCTTCGCTGATCTTGGCCGTGCCCAGGCGCTCCACCTCGTCGATGCGTACGATCGAGTGCATCGGCACGAAACTGCGGATCACCCCCTCGAACTGGCTCTTGAGCTTCTCCTCGCTCGGGTCCACCAGCAACTGCGAGCGCTCGCCGAACACGAACTCCTCGATTTCCAGGAAACCCCACAGGTCGCTCTGGTAGATCTGCTTGGCATATATCTCGAAGACCTGCCCCTGGTTGAGGAAGATCACTTTATAGATGGCAGGTTCGCGTTTGCTCATGTTCGGCAGGATAAACACATGCGTAAGAAAAGGCGGGCATCATAGCAGTGCCGGCCCCTTCGCGGGTAAACCCGCTCCCACAGGTTCTGCGCAGCCCTCAGGAACAGTGCAATCCCTGTGGCAGCGGGTTTACCCGCGAAGAGGCCGAAACAGGCAGTACATACCGTTGAACGTTTCAGTGCTTTCGCCACTGCCATTCAAGGGTTATTCTTGAGTTCACATCCATTGCCGTCGAGCGGCTAAAAACGACCTTGAACGCACCCATAGAACCCCATCGTTTCATCCTCGAACCTTTCGAGGCCCACCGTTTCGCCAACTTGTGCGGCCAGTTCGACGAGCACCTGCGCCTGATCGAACAGCGCCTGGCCATCGAGATCCGCAACCGCGGCAATCAGTTCGAGCTGATCGGCGAACCCAAGACCACCTCCGCTGCCGAACAGCTGCTGCGCCGTCTCTACCGCGAGACCAAGGCCAGCGACCTGTCGCCGGAAACCGTGCACCTGTACCTGCAGGAATCGACCGTCGAGAACATCGACAACCCGGCCGTCAACGAGGTCAGCGTGTCGCTGCGCACGCGCAAGGGCAACATCCGCCCGCGCGGGGTCAACCAGCAACGCTACGTCAAGGAAATCCTGGCCAACGACATCAACTTCGGCATCGGCCCGGCCGGTACCGGCAAGACCTACCTGGCCGTGGCCTGCGCCGTGGACGCGCTGGAGCGCGAACAGGTGCGCCGTATCCTGCTGGTGCGCCCGGCGGTCGAGGCGGGCGAAAAGCTCGGCTTCCTGCCCGGCGACCTGGCCCAGAAGATCGACCCGTACCTGCGCCCGCTGTACGACGCCCTGTACGAAATGCTCGGCTTCGAACACGTGGCCAAGCTGATCGAGCGCCAGGTGATCGAGATCGCCCCGCTGGCCTACATGCGTGGCCGCACGCTGAACAACAGCTTCATCATCCTCGACGAAAGCCAGAACACCACGCTGGAACAGATGAAGATGTTCCTCACCCGCATCGGTTTCGGCTCCACCGCAGTCATCACCGGTGACATCACCCAGGTCGACCTGCCCCGTGGCACCAAGTCGGGCCTGGCGCACGTCATCGAGGTGCTGAAGGACGTTCCGGGGATCAGTTTCACCCATTTCCAACCCAAAGATGTGGTTCGTCACCCACTGGTGCAGCGCATTGTCGAGGCCTACGACCGCTTCGATGCTCGCCAGGCCAAGCCCGAGGCGCCCGGCAAAGATGCTTGAACTCGATATTCAACGGGCCACGGATGCTGCCGCCCCGGATGACACCGCCTTCCGCCGCTGGTGCGAACTGGCCCTGCGCCAGCGCAGCGCCGACTCGGAAATGACCATTCGCCTGGTCGACGAAGCCGAAGGCCGCGAGCTGAACCACACCTACCGGCACAAGGACTACGCGACCAATGTGCTGTCGTTCCCGGCCGACGTACCCGATGACCTGCTCGATATCCCGCTGCTGGGCGACCTGGTGATCTGCGTACCGGTGGTCGAGCGCGAAGCCGCCGAACAAGGCAAGTCGCTGGAAGCGCACTGGGCGCACCTGGTCATCCACGGCTGCCTGCACCTGCTCGGCTACGACCACATCGAGGATGAGGAAGCCGAGGAAATGGAAGGCCTGGAACGGGAATTGCTGGCAGAACTGGGTCACCCCGACCCGTACGCCGACGATGAAACCGACACCCTCACACACTGATACACGAAGGATCACGAGAACCGCCATGAGCGAAGATCGATCGAGCAACGGGCAGAAGTCCTGGCTGGGTAAACTGACCCAGGCTTTTGCCCATGAGCCGAAAAACCGCCAGCAACTCCTGGAGCTGCTGCGCGAAGCCCATCAGAACAAACTGCTGGACAGCGAAGCGCTGACCATCGTCGAAGGCGCCATCCAGGTGGCTGACCTGCAGGTTCGCGACATCATGGTGCCGCGTTCGCAGATGATCAGCATCAAGGCCAGCCAGTCGCCGCGCGAGTTCCTGCCGGCGGTGATCGACGCCGCGCACTCGCGCTACCCGGTGATCGGCGAAAGCCACGACGATGTGCTCGGGATCCTGCTCGCCAAAGACCTGCTGCCGCTGATCCTCAAGGAGAACGGCGACAGCTTCAACATCAAGGACCTGCTGCGCCCGGCCACGTTCGTGCCCGAGTCCAAGCGACTGAACGTGCTGCTGCGCGAGTTCCGCGCCAACCATAACCACATGGCCATCGTCATTGACGAGTACGGCGGCGTGGCCGGCCTGGTCACCATCGAAGACGTGCTGGAGCAGATCGTCGGTGACATCGAAGACGAGCACGACGTCGAGGAAGACAGCTACATCAAGCCGCTGCCCAGCGGTGACTTCCTGGTCAAGGCACTTACCCCGATCGAGAACTTCAACGAGTTCTTCGACAGCGAATTCTCCGATGACGAGTTCGATACGGTCGGCGGCCTGGTGATGAGCGCCTTCGGTCACCTGCCCAAGCGCAACGAAACCACCGAGATCGGCCCTTACAAGTTCCGTATTCTCAATGCCGACAGCCGGCGGATACACTTGCTGCGCCTGACACCGATCACCCGTTAAGGACAAACATGCGTTGGATCACCCGCCCCGGCTGGCCCGGTAACCTGCTGGCCCTGGCGGCCGGCGCCTCCACTCTGCTGGCCCTGGCGCCGTTCGACATCTGGCCATTGGCCGTGTTGTCCATCGCCCTGCTCTACCTTGGCCTGCGCGAGCTCAGCCCGCGCCAGGCCATGTGGCGTGGCTGGTGGTTCGGCTTCGGCCTGTACGGCGCCGGCACCTGGTGGATCTACGTCAGCATGAACACCTACGGCGGCGCCTCGCCGCTGCTGGCGATCCTGCTGCTGCTGGCGTTCTTCGCCGCCCTGGCCTGGTTCTTCGCCCTGCCCACCTGGCTGTGGGCCCGCTGGTTGCGGCGCAGCGAAGCACCGCTGGCCGACGCCCTGTGCTTCGCCGCCCTGTGGCTGCTGCAAGAGGCCTTCCGCGGCTGGTTCCTGACCGGTTTCCCCTGGCTCTACGCCGGCTACAGCCAGCTGGACGGCCCGCTGGCCGGCCTGGCGCCGCTGGGCGGCGTGTGGCTGATTTCCTTCGCCCTGGCCCTGACCGCCGCCCTGTTGTGCAACCTGCACCGCCTGCGCGCCCGCCCCTCGTTCCTGGCGGTGGGCTGCCTGCTGTTGCTGGCCCCATGGGTGCTGGGCCTGGTGCTCAAGGGCCATGCCTGGACCAAGCCGGCGGGCGACCCGCTGAAAGTGGCGGCCATCCAGGGCAACGTCGCCCAGGACCTGAAATGGGACCCGGCGCACATCGACGCACAACTGGCGCTGTACCGTGACCTGAGCTTCAGCTCCAGGCCGGTAGACCTGCTGGTGTGGCCGGAAACCGCGGTGCCGGTGCTCAAGGACCAGGCCCAGGGCTATATCGACGTGATGGGCCGGTTCGCCGCCGAACGGCATTCGGCGCTGATCACCGGCGTGCCGGTGCGTGAAGTGGTGCACCACCAGCGCCGCTACTACAACGGTATCACCGTTACCGGTGAAGGCGATGGCACCTACCTCAAGCAGAAGCTGGTGCCGTTTGGCGAGTATGTGCCGCTACAGGACATGCTGCGTGGCGCTATCGAGTTCTTCAACCTGCCCATGTCGGACTTCGCTCGCGGGCCGGAAGATCAGCCGCTGCTGCAGGCCAAGGGCTACCAGATTGCGCCGTACATCTGCTACGAAGTGGTCTACCCCGAGTTCGCCGCTGGCCTGGCGGCCCGCAGCGACCTGCTGCTGACCATCAGCAACGACACCTGGTTCGGCACATCGATCGGCCCGTTGCAGCACCTGCAGATGGCACAGATGCGCGCGCTGGAAGCCGGTCGCTGGATGATCCGCGCCACCAACAATGGCGTGACTGCGCTGATCGACCCGTTTGGCCGCATTACCACGCAGGTACCGCAGTTCCAGCAGGCGGTGCTGTATGGTGAGGTGGTGCCGATGCAGAACCTGACGCCTTACCTGCAATGGCGTTCGTGGCCGCTGGCGATTGTCTGTGCGCTGTTGCTGGGTTGGGCATTGCTGGCCGGACGCATTGCCAAGACCGTCTGATGATGCCGCCTGTACCGGCCTCTTCGCGGGTAAACCCGCTCCCACAGGTCCTCCACCATTCTCGACGCCTGCGGGAATCCTGTGGGAGCGGGTTTACCCGCGAAGAGGCCGGTACAGGCAACACAAGGCTCAATAAAGCAGCCGATACCCCACCAACCCCGCCACTTCATTGAGCAATTGCCCGCTCTGCCACATCGCCCGGCTCTCCGGCAGCAACCCGCCAAACGGCCGTGCATGATCGCGCCCGAGGAACCCGACCGGCGCCGGCACCACCTCGAACCCCGCCTGCTCGAAGCTCCAGCGTGAGCGCTGCATGTGCCAGGCCTGGGTCACCACGACCACCCGGCGAATCCCCAACGGCTGCAGCACCTTGGCCGTAAGCCGGGCATTCTCCCAGGTCGTGCGGCTGCCCTCTTCCTGCCACTTCACCTCGACGCCGAAATCTTCACGCAGGCGATCGGCCATCAACCGCGCCTCGCTCGGCGGCGTGCCATAGTGCAAGCCGCCGCTGGTCAGCACCGGCAAGCCGGAAGCCTTGGCCAGCCGCGCGGCAAAGCGCATGCGCTCCAGTGCCGTGGCAGTGGGCTGGTCACCGCCACCCCAGGCCGGGTCACCCCGCTCACGCCCGGCGCCCAGTACCACGATGGCATCCGCCCGGCTTGCCAGGCCGGCCCAATCGCTTACCGCCAGCGGCGCTTCCGTCTCCAGCACACGGGCGGTTTCCTGCACCACCAGCGGCAGGCTCATCAACCACAGGCCACCAAGGCCCACGGCAAAGCACAGCGCTGCCAGCCTGGGCCGGCGGCGGCGCAGCCACCACGCCACAAACAGCAGCAGGAACAGGACACCTGGCGGCATCAACCATTGTTTGACGAAGAATCGGATCGGCATTGGCCACACCTCCTTGGCAGGCGTGCAGCCTAGAAGGATCGACGCCGGTCAACAAGGGTGCGGCCGGCGCCGATCGTGAGCTGTGCAAATTTTGAAGAACCGGCGCGCGATAGCCTGCGCCTGGCGTCCTGAACGGCTAGCGGTGTGGCAGCGTCCTGGATCTCGCCGTGCTGGCGGGGCGTTTCTTGTCCTTAAGCCAGATGATCCTGGCCGATGTCGGCTCCGCTTGTGGGTAACTGCCGACACAGGCATGGTGGCGCTCCGGAAGGGAATCCAGGTAGGCCTTGATCAGTTCGAACTCTGCGTGGCTCAGGCCACGCAACTCCAGCTCGGCTGGCATTTCGTCGCGCAATCGCACCGAGGTCCTGGCCACTTCCAGCGCCAGGCCAAGCCGGTCGATCAGGCGTTCGTATAGCTCCGGTTTGATTACGGGTAGCTGCGTCTCTCCCATCCGTTCACCTCATTGAAGATAAGAACATCTCCCCCCACACCTGAGCTTAGCGTCGTTGCAAAAAGCAGCCGTGTGCCGCGACCAGCGGGCATTCGCAACGAAGGTTTCCCACGATGCGCAGCGCTGCTGTATGCTACGGCGTTCACTCTAAACGACACCGGAGTGCCGGTCGCAGCGAGGTTCCGCTGCCTGGAACAAGGTCTCTTCTCTCTCAGCAAAAAGTAGCCATGCACGAACAATACACGCCCCGTGATATCGAAGCCGCCGCCCAGAACTTCTGGGACGAGCAACAATCGTTCGCTGTTACCGAGCAGCCAGGCAAGGACACCTACTACTGCCTGTCGATGTTCCCGTACCCGAGCGGCAAGCTACACATGGGCCACGTGCGCAACTACACCATCGGTGACGTGATTGCCCGCTACCAGCGCATGCTGGGCAAGAACGTCCTGCAGCCGATGGGCTGGGACGCTTTCGGCATGCCCGCGGAAAACGCGGCGATGAAGAACAACGTCGCCCCGGCCAAGTGGACGTACGAAAACATCGACTACATGAAGACCCAGCTCAAGAGCCTGGGCCTGGCCATCGACTGGGCACGTGAAGTCACCACCTGCAAGCCCGACTACTACCGTTGGGAGCAGTGGCTGTTCACCCGCCTGTTCGAGAAAGGCATCATCTACCGCAAGAACGGTACCGTGAACTGGGACCCGGCGGACCAGACCGTACTGGCCAACGAGCAGGTCATCGACGGCCGTGGCTGGCGTTCGGGCGCGCTGATCGAGAAGCGCGAAATCCCGATGTACTACTTCCGCATTACCGACTACGCCGACGAGCTGCTGGAAAGCCTCGACGAGCTGCCGGGCTGGCCTGAGCAGGTCAAGACCATGCAGCGCAACTGGATCGGCAAGTCGCGCGGCATGGAAGTGCAGTTCCCGTACGACCTGGCCAGCATCGGCCACGAAGGCACCCTCAAGGTCTTCACCACCCGTCCCGACACGCTGATGGGCGCCACCTACGTCGCCGTCGCCGCCGAGCACCCGCTGGCCACTCAGGCCGCCCAGGGCAACCCGGCGCTGCAGGCGTTCATCGACGAGTGCAAGAGCGGCAGCGTTGCCGAAGCCGACATGGCCACCCAGGAGAAGAAGGGCATGGCCACTTCCCTGCTGGTCGAGCACCCGCTGACCGGCGAGAAGCTGCCGGTGTGGGTCGCCAACTACGTGCTGATGCACTACGGCGATGGCGCCGTAATGGCCGTGCCCGCCCACGACGAGCGCGACTTCGAGTTCGCCCACAAGTACAACCTGCCGGTCAAGGCCGTGGTGCGCACCAGCGCTGGCGATGAAGTCGGCAGCGAGTGGCTGGCCGCCTATGGCGAGCACGGCCAACTGATCAACTCCGGCGAGTTCGACGGCCTGGACTTCGCCGGTGCCTTCGACGCCATCGAAGCCGCCCTGATCCGCAAGGAGCTGGGCAAATCGCGTACCCAGTTCCGCCTGCGCGACTGGGGTATCAGCCGCCAGCGCTACTGGGGCTGCCCGATCCCGATCATCCACTGCCCGTCCTGCGGCGACGTACCGGTGCCGGAAGACCAGTTGCCGGTCACCCTGCCTGAGAACGTGGTGCCGGACGGTGCCGGTTCGCCGCTGGCGCGCATGCCTGAATTCTACGAGTGCAGCTGCCCGAAATGCGGCACCGCGGCCAAGCGCGAAACCGACACCATGGACACTTTCGTCGAGTCGTCCTGGTACTTCGCCCGCTACGCCTCGCCGAACTACGAAGGTGGCATGGTCGACCCGAAAGCGGCCAACCACTGGCTGCCGGTCGACCAGTACATCGGCGGTATCGAACACGCCATCCTGCACCTGTTGTACGCGCGCTTCTTCCACAAGCTGATGCGTGACGAAGGCCTGGTTACCTCGAACGAACCGTTCAAGAACCTGCTGACCCAGGGCATGGTGGTCGCCGAGACCTACTACCGTGTGGCCAGCAACGGCGGCAAGGACTGGTTCAACCCGGCCGATGTCGAGGTCGAGCGCGATGCCAAGGCCAAGATCATTGGCGCCCGCCTGAAGACCGACGGCCTGCCGGTGGAAATCGGTGGCACCGAAAAGATGTCGAAGTCGAAGAACAACGGCGTCGACCCGCAATCGATGATCGACCAGTACGGCGCCGACACCTGCCGCCTGTTCATGATGTTCGCCTCGCCGCCCGACATGAGCCTGGAATGGTCCGACTCCGGCGTCGAAGGTGCCAGCCGCTTCCTGCGCCGCGTCTGGCGCCTGGCCCAGGCCCATGTGGCCCAGGGCCTGCCGGGCAAGCTGGATGTCGCCGCCCTGGACGACGCGCAGAAGGTCATCCGCCGCGCCATCCACGCTGCCATCAAGCAGGCCAGCACCGACGTCGGCCAGTTCCACAAGTTCAACACCGCCATCGCCCAGGTGATGACCGTGATGAACGTGCTGGAAAAGGCCCCGCAGGCCACTGAACAGGACCGCGCCCTGCTGCAGGAAGGCCTCGAGGCCGTCACCCTGCTGCTGGCACCGATCACCCCGCACATCTCCCACGAGCTGTGGCAACAGCTGGGCCACCAGCAGGCCGTCATCGACGCCAGCTGGCCAGCCGTCGACGAGGCAGCCCTGGTACAGGACACCGTCACCCTGGTGGTGCAGGTCAACGGCAAGCTGCGTGGCCAGGTCGAGATGCCGGCCGCCGCCAGCCGCGAAGAAATCGAAGCCGCCGCGCGCAGCAACGAGAACGTCCTGCGCTTCATCGATGGCCTGACCATCCGCAAGGTCATCGTGGTACCGGGCAAGCTGGTCAACATCGTCGCCAACTGATGGCAACGCCCGCCCGCAGCCACTGCGGGCGGGCGGAACAGGCCCACAAGGGAGCAACAACATGATCAAACGCAATTTGCTGGTAATCGGCCTGGCGGTCATGCTCAGCGCCTGCGGTTTCCAGCTGCGCGGCACCGGTTCTACCGAGCTTAGCGTGAAGGAAATGGACGTCAGCGCCCGCAACGCCTACGGCCCGACCGTGCTTCAGCTGCGTGAAGTACTGCAGCGTAGCGGCGTCAACGTGCACGCTGGCGCACCGTACCGTCTGGTGCTGACCAACGAGCAGGAGCGCGAGCGCTCGGCGACCTACAACAGTGGCAACCGTACCGCCGAGTACGAGCTGACCACCGTGCTGAACTACAGCATCCAGGGCCTGAACAACCTGGAGCTGATGAGCGACAAGCTGGAAGTACGCAAGATCTACGTGCGTGACGGCTCGAACATCACCGGCTCCGAGCAGGAGGCCAACCGCGCCCGTGAAGAAATGCGTCGCGACCTGGTCAACGCCATGGTCGTTCGCCTGCAGATGCTGACCCCGTCCCAGCTGGACGAGCTGCAACGTCAAGCCGACGAGCGTGCCAAGGCCGAAGCCGCTGCGCTGGAGGCCGCACGCCGCCAGCAGGCCGAAACGCCTCAGCAGTCGCCATTGGAAGTACCGGGCAACTAAGCCCGAGCGGGGTACCTTCGGGTACCCCGCCTGTCCCCCATGAAGCTCGCCCCCGCCCAACTCAACAAGCACCTGCAAGGCGCCCTGGCACCAGTCTACGTGGTCAGCGGCGACGACCCGCTGCTGTGCCAGGAAGCCGCCGACGCCATCCGCAACGCCGCACGCCAGCAGGGCTTTGACGAACGCCAGGTATTCAGTGCCGACGCCAACTTCGACTGGGGCACCCTGCTCCAGGCCGGCGCCAGCCTGTCCCTGTTCGCCCAGCGCCGCCTGCTGGAATTGCGCCTGCCCTCGGGCAAGCCCGGTGACAAAGGCGCTGCGGCGCTGATGGAATACTGCGCCAACCCCGCCGAAGACACCCTGCTGCTGATCAGCCTGCCCAAGCTCGACGGCAGCGCGCAGAAGACCAAGTGGGGCAAGGCCCTGATCGAAGGTGCCCACTGCCAGTTCATCCAGATCTGGCCGGTGGATGTGCACCAGCTGCCGCAGTGGATCAATCAGCGCCTGCAGCAGGCCGGCCTGTCGGCACAGCGAGACGCCGTCGACCTGATCGCCGCCCGTGTGGAAGGCAACCTGCTGGCTGCCGCGCAGGAAATCGAAAAGCTCAAGCTGCTCGCCGAGGGCAACCAGATCACCGTGGAGACCGTGCAGGCCGCTGTCGCCGATAGCGCCCGCTTCGATGTCTTCGGCCTGGTAGATGCCATTCTCAATGGCGAGGCCGCGCATGCCCTGCGCATGCTCGATGGCTTGCGCGGTGAAGGCGTGGAGCCACCGGTGATCCTCTGGGCCCTGGCCCGTGAGTTGCGTCAGCTGGCCGGGCTGGCCCAGCAGTTCAGCCAGGGCGTACCGCTGGACAAGGCCTTCAGCCAGGCCCGCCCGCCGGTCTGGGACAAACGCAGGCCACTGGTCAGCAAGGCCCTGCAGCGCCTCTCGGCGCAGCGCTGGGCGCAGTTGCTGCAAGATGCCCAGCGTATCGATGCACAGATCAAGGGCCAGGCCGAGGGCTCGCCCTGGACTGGCCTGGCGCGCTTGTCGCTGCTGATGGCCGGCCAGCGCCTGGCGCTACCCCCCGAGTAATTGGGGCCGCTGTGGGAGCGGGCATGCCCGCGAGTCAGGCGACGCGGTGGATGGCACCGGCTTCGCCGGTGTTCGCGGGCACGCCCGCTCCCACAGGGCTGCAATGCCCCCAACATCTGGACCATAAACACAATCAATTGGCCCCACCCTGCCCCAAGCCCTACAGTGCGCCCGAACCCACCCAACCCGGGAACCCCGCCATGAGCAAGAAGCCGAAAAAGCACGGCCCCAACAAGGCCAAGTCGATCATCGCCCAACCGCTGTTCCGCTGCCGCCAGGAACGACCGAACAAGGGCAAAGGCAGCTACCGCCGCGAAGCCTTCCAATCGAGAGATTGGGAGGCTTCCTACTTTTTGGCAGCATGAAAGCATCGAAAGCGCAGGCATGGTATGGTCGTCACCTGACCTGCAATTCTGGATCTGTGCATGCTTCTCAGTCTTCTCCCCCGCTGGAAAACCCGTCAGCTGATCGCGGCCTCCAGTTTCATCCTGCTCGTGGCTTGCGCAGAAAAGCCCACCGCTGCCGATGCCCTGCCGCTGGCCCCCGCCCAGCCCGCCCCGGTGGTGACCCTGCCCGGCACGACGCCCGACAGCAGCACTGAAATCCAGCCTCTGCAAACCTTCGCGCAATGGCAGGCGGGCTTCCGCCAGCAAGCCCTGCAAGCCGGCATTTCGCAGGACACCTTCGACCGCGCCTTCCTCGGCATCACCCCTGACATGGACGTGATCAAGGCCGATCGCAGCCAGCCGGAGTTCACCCGCCCGGTATGGGAATACCTCGAAGGCGCCCTGTCGCCCCTGCGTGTACGCAACGGCAAGAAACTGCTGGAGCAGAACGCCGAACTGCTGACCCGCATCGAGCAACGCTATGGCGTCGATCGCCAGGTGCTGGTCGCGATATGGGGCATGGAAAGCAACTTCGGCCAGTTCCAGGGCAACAAGTCGGTGATCCGCTCGCTGGCTACCCTGGCCTACGAAGGCCGCCGCCCGCAGTTCGCCCAGGACCAGTTGATCGCCGCGCTGCAGATCATCCAGCATGGCGACATCCAGCCTGAAGCCATGCGCGGCTCGTGGGCCGGCGCCATGGGCCAGACCCAGTTCATCCCGACCACCTACAACACCCATGCCGTGGACTTCGACGGCGATGGCCGCCGCGACATCTGGAACAGCACGGCAGACGCCCTGGCCTCGACCGCGCACTACCTGCAGAGCTCGGGCTGGAAACGTGGTCAGCCGTGGGGCTTCGAGGTACAGGTGCCCCCTGGCTTCGATTACTGGCAGGCCGATGGTGCGCTGCGCAAGCCGGTGAGCGAGTGGCTGGCAATGGGCGTGAAACTGCCTGCCGGTACCCAGTTGCCCGTGGGTAGCAACCAGCTGTCTGCCGCCCTGCTGCTGCCAGCGGGCGCGCGTGGCCCGGCGTTCCTGGTGCTGGACAACTTCCGCGCCATCCTCAAGTACAACAACTCGTCGTCCTACGCGCTGGCGGTAAGCCTGCTGGGTGATCGCTTCACGGGCTGGGGCTTCATTGCCGGCAGCTGGCCGAAAGACGACCTGCCGCTCAGCCGCAGCGAGCGCATGGAGCTGCAGAACCTGCTGAACAGCAACGGGCACGAAGCCGGCAATGCCGATGGCATCATTGGTGCCAATACCCGCAAGGCGATCCGCAATGCCCAGCAGGGGCTGGGCTGGCCGGCGGATGGGTATCCGACCCACAAGCTGCTCGAGAGCCTGCGCAAATAGTGGGATTCTGGGGGCGCGTTGCGCCCCTTTCGCGACACAAGGCCGCTCCCACAAGCGATAACACTTCTCCTGTGGAAGCGGCCTCGTGTCGCGATGGGCTGCAAGGCAGCCCCGACAATCTCAAGCCTGGAAAAGATCCTGCTCCAGCATCAGTGTCTGCCGAACACTGTCCAGCCTGACCCGAGCCCCCAAGGGCAAGCACACATTCGGGTCACAATGCCCACTGCGCCACCCGGCCAGTACCGGCACACCCAGCGGCGCGAAGATATCCTCCAGCAAGGGCGTCAGCGCCGCAGTGGTAATACCGGCAAAGTCCCCCACCAGCACACCCTTCACCCCCTCCAGCTTGCCCGCCAGGCGCAACTGGGTGAGCAAGCGGTCCACCCGGTACAGCGGCTCGTTGACGTCCTCGATGAACAGGATGCAGCCCTGCGTATCCAGCTCGGCAATCGTCCCCAGGGTCGCCCCCAGCATCGACAGGTTGCCGCCCAGCAGCGGCCCGCTGGCAGCCCCATGCAGCAGGCTGCTCAAGGCGAAGTCAGCAGGGTGCACGATCTGCTCACCTGCCCGCACATGCCCACCCAGTTGCGCCAGCAACGAAGTTTCGGTCGGCGGCAACTTGGCCCCCAGCAGGTCGGCATTGAGCATCCCTCCATGGAAGGTGACCAGCCCGGTATGCCGGTAGATCGCCGTGTGCAGCGCGGTGACGTCGCTGTAACCGATCAGCGGCTTGGGGTTGCGCCGGATCAGCTCGAAATCGAGCTGGTCGAGCAGGCGCATGCTGCCGTACCCCCCACGCATGCACAAAATGGCGTCGATGGCCGGGTCGGCAAAGGCATCATGCAGGTCCTGCAAACGCTGCTGGTCCGGCCCCGCCAGGTAGCCCTGGGCCTGAAGGGCACCCGGGTAGATGCGGCAACTGTAACCTCGATCAACGAACCACTGGTTGACCTTGTGCGTATCCAGCCGCGCCGCGCCCGCCGGGGCGACAATGGCAAAACAGGCATTACGCGGCAGCGCGGCTGGCAGGCTGGGTTTGAAGGTTTCGGCGCAATTCATCGCGGCTCCTTGCAGCGCGTGTGGCACAAACAAAAATGCCGATGCCGCCCTTCGGCGCGCATCGGCATGCATGGCTCCAGTCTTGGCTCAGAGCTTGATCTTGGCTTCGTGAGCCTGCTGGTCAGCGTGGTACGAGGAACGCACCAGCGGACCGGAAGCGACGTTCTTGAAGCCCATCTTGTAACCTTCCTCGGCGAACCAGGCGAAGGTGTCCGGGTGGACGAAACGCTGCACCGGCAGGTGGCTGCGCGACGGCTGCAGGTACTGGCCGAGGGTGAGCATGTCGATATCATGCTCGCGCATGCGGTGCATCACCTCGATCACTTCCTCGTCGGTCTCGCCCAGGCCCAGCATCAGGCCCGATTTGGTCGGTACGTGCGGCACCAGCTGCTTGAACTTCTGCAGCAGGTCCAGCGACCAGTCGTAATCCGAACCCGGGCGCGCGGCCTTGTACAGGCGCGGTACGGTCTCGAGGTTGTGGTTGAACACATCCGGCGGCTCTTGCGCGGTGATCTCCAGGGCAATATCCATGCGCCCACGGTAGTCCGGCACCAGGGTTTCCAGCTGCACGCCCGGCGACAGCGCGCGAATTTCGCGGATGCAATCGGCGAAGTGCTGGGCACCACCGTCACGCAGGTCGTCGCGGTCCACCGAGGTGATTACCACGTACTTCAGGCGCAGGTCGGCGATGGCGATGGCCAGGTTCTTCGGCTCGTCCAGGTCCAGCGGTTTCGGCCGGCCATGACCAACGTCGCAGAACGGGCAACGACGGGTGCAGATGTCACCCATGATCATGAAGGTGGCTGTGCCGCCGGAGAAGCACTCGCCCAGGTTCGGGCAGGAAGCCTCTTCGCACACACTGTGCAGCTTGTGCTTGCGCAGCAGCTGCTTGATGCGGTCTACCTCGGGCGACACCGGGATACGCACGCGAATCCAGTCGGGCTTTTTCGGCAGCTCGTCGGTAGGGATGATTTTCACCGGGATGCGCGCCACCTTTTCGGCACCACGCAACTTGACCCCGGTTTCCACCTTCTTCGGCGCTGGGCGCGAGGTGGCTTCCTGGGTAGGTATCAGGTTCGGCACGGCTTCTTGCACAGTTGTCATATTCAGTCGATTCCGCCCGTGAGGGTCGTCTGCTCAGCGTAGTCGAGGTGCTTGACCAGCTGTCCGCGCAGCCTTGTCCTGACCTCGTCGAGTTCGATCGGACCTGCCAGGTCGCGCAGCTGGGTCATCGCCAGCCCCGCATAGCCGCAGGGGTTGATTCGGCGGAATGGCGCAAGGTCCATGTCCACGTTCAGGGCAAGGCCGTGGAACGAACGGCCGTTGCGGATTCGCAGGCCGAGGGAAGCGATTTTCGCTCCATCGACATAGACGCCCGGGGCATCGGGCTTGGCCGCTGCCTGGACATCGTAGCTGGCGAGCAGGTCGATGAGGGTCTGCTCGATACGGCTGACCAGCTCACGCACACCAAAGCCCAGCCGGCGCACATCCAGCAGCAGGTAGGCCACCAGCTGCCCGGGGCCATGGTAGGTTACCTGGCCACCGCGGTCGGTCTGCACCACCGGGATATCACCCGGCACCAGCAGGTGCTCGGCCTTGCCGGCCTGGCCCTGGGTGAAGACCGCGGGGTGCTCGACCAGCCAGACTTCATCCTGGCTGTCCGGGCTGCGCTGCTCGGTGAAGCGACGCATGGCCTCCAGCACCGGTTCGTAGGGCTGCAGGCCAAGCTCGCGAAAACCGAGGCAGGCGGACATCAGAGCACCATTTTCACGATGCCGGTAGCGCGCAGGGCGCTGTTGATATCGTGCAACTGGTTCTCGCTTTCGGCAACGATGTGCAATTGCACGGTGGTGTACTTGCCTTCCTTGCTCTGGCGCTCGGCCAGCGTGGAAAGGTCGACCTTGGCGTGCTTGCTGAGGATCTCGATCACCGTGTCCTTGAAGCCGACAACGGTGTCACCGATGACCTTGATCGGGTAATCGTCGCAGGGGAATTCGATCTTGTGCGACTTGACGTCTGGTTCGCTCATGGCGGAAACGGCCTCGTAAGCCGTGGCAACAACAACGCCCCCGCGGCATACGCGGGGGCATGCAGGTCACGTATCAGTTGAACAACCCGTAGAAGAATAGGCGGATGCTATCCCACATACGGCGGAAGAAACCACCTTCCTCGACGCCATCGAGGGCGATCAGGTCGGCGCTGTGAACCACTTTCTCGTCCAGTTTGACTTCCACTTTGCCGATCACGTCACCTTTGGCGATTGGCGCGGTGAGCTGCGGGTTCATGGTCATCGAAGCTTGCAGGCGCTTCAATTGGCCTTTAGGCATAGTCAGGGTCAGGTCGTTGGCCAGGCCCGCCTTCACTTCGCCGGTGACGCCCTTCCAGACCGGCGACTTGGTCAGCTCGGTGCCCTTCTGGTAGAAGGTCTGGGTTTCGAAGAAGCGGAAGCCATAGGTCAGCAGCTTCTGGGTCTCGGCAGCACGCGACTGCTCGCTGTTGGTGCCGAACACCACGGCGATCAGGCGCTGGCCATCGCGAACGGCCGAAGCCACCATGCAGTAGCCGGCTTCGTCGGTGTGGCCGGTCTTCAGGCCGTCGACGGTCTTGTCACGCCACAGCAGCAGGTTGCGGTTTGGCTGCTTGATGTTGTTCCAGAAGAACTCTTTCTGCGAGTAGATGGCGTAGTGGGCCGGGTCGACGTTGATGATCGCACGGGCCAGGGTAGCCATGTCGTGGGCCGACGAGTAATGATCCGGGTGCGGCAGGCCGGTCGGGTTCATGAAGTGGCTGTTGGCCATGCCCAGGTCGGCAGCGGTCTTGTTCATCATGTCGGCGAAGGCGTCTTCGCTGCCGGCGATGTGCTCGGCCAGGGCGACCGAGGCGTCGTTGCCGGACTGGATGATGATGCCGTGCAGCAGGTCGCTGACGGTCACCTGGCTGCCCACCTTGATGAACATCCGCGAACCGCCGGTACGCCAGGCGTTTTCGCTGACGGTAACCGGGTCGTTTTCACCGATCTGGCCGCGGCGGATGTCCAGGGTGGCGATATAGGCGGTCATCAGCTTGGTCAGGCTGGCCGGCGGCAGGCGCTCGTCACCGTTGTTCTCGACCAGCACGTTGCCGCTGGACGCGTCCATGAGTACGTAGGACTTGGCTGCCAGTTGCGGTGGTGCCGGCGTCATCTGCTCAGCCGCGAAGGCGGCAGGCGTGATCATCAGCAGTACGGGCAGGCAAAGTCGTTTGGCAAGGTTGGTGATGTTCATCCGTCTCTCGAAAATCGCTAATGGTCTGATGTTCCCTGGGCAAGATCATGTGCCCAGCGCCAGTCAGTCTAGTTTTTGTGGCCGTAGGCCAGGCTCGCAACGTGCGGCTTTATGTCGCTGCGGGCAAAAGCCGATATTGTACATGGCCGCGCCCGGCAATTCATGACAAAACCGACAGTTTGGCGTTGCCTTCTTCGCGGGTACGCCCGCTGCCACAGGGTTTCGCATACCCCTATGGCAGCGGGCGCGCCCGCGAAGAAGGCAACACGGTCAGTCAGCTGTGACCAGCTTGGCCTGCCCCAGGTTCGCCAGGCGAATGCTGTCCTGCGCCTGCTGGATCTCGCCCTGGCTGCTGATCGGCCCCAGGCGCACGCGGTGCAGGGTCTGCTGGTTACGCACGATCGAGCTGATGAACACCGGCGCGCTGACCATGCTGCTGAGCTTGGACCGCAGCAGTTCGGCGGCGTCCGGGTTGGCAAAGGCGCCCACCTGCAGGAAGCTGCCGCCACTGCCGGCCGGCACGTTGTTGCCAGCCACCTGTACCGGCACCACTGGCGCCGCATGCTGCTGGGGCGGCGGGGTCCATTGCTCGACGCGCCCGGTACTGGCCGGGATCACCTGGGTCTGGGCCACCTGCGGCTCTTTCAGCACCATTGGTGGTGTCTGGCCGCGCTGGGCCCACCACTGCTGCGGGTCGATACCCTCGACGCGAACGTGCGCGGTGCCGATCTCGGCATAACCGAGTTTTTTCGCCGCGGCATAGGACAGGTCGATGATACGGTCGGAATAGAACGGCCCACGGTCGTTCACCCGCAGGATCACGCTGCGGCCATTGGCCAGGTTGGTCACCCGCACGTAGGCCGGCAGCGGCAGAGTCTTGTGCGCCGCGCTCATGCCGTAGAGGTCGTACAGCTCGCCATTGGCGGTGTTCTGGCCGTGGAACTTGGTGCCATACCACGACGCGGTGCCCTCGGCGCGGTAGTTGCGCGAGTCCTGCATCGGGTAGTAGGTCTTGCCCAGCACCGTGTACGGGTTGGCCTTGTAGTTGCCGGTGTGCACGGTTGGCGTGGCGTCAGGGATCTTGTTCACATCCACGTCCCACCACGGCGCGCCGTCCTTGTGCGCCCGGTTGATGTCCAGGCCCGGCTGGGCGCGCACCACATTGCCACCGCTTTGCTGGGGCGGGCGGCTGGACGAACAGCTGGCCAGCACCACGCCGACAGCGAGACAGGTGAGCAGCTTGAAAGTGTTGCCAGAGATGATTGCGCGCATTACTTGACGCCCCGTGCTTGAACCAGCTGTTCCGAAAGCTGATGCACCGCCATGGCATACATCACGCTGCGGTTGTAGCGAGTGATCGCGTAGAAGTTCTTCAGCCCCATCCAGTACTCGGGGCCATTGTCGCCCTCGAGACGGAAGGCGGTAACCGGCAGATCATCGCGCAGCGAATCATGGACCGACCAGCCGAGCGCACGCAACTCCCCTACCGTTTTTACCGGCTCGATGCCGGTAGTCAGGCCTTCGTCAACGCGCCCACCGTCCACCCAGGCGCGGCTGACCACGCCTTCGCCGGCCACCCAGCCGTGGCGCTTGAAGTAGCTGGCCACGCTGCCGATGGCATCGTCCGGGTTGTTCCAGATATTGATGTGGCCGTCGCCGTCGAAGTCCACCGCAAAGTTGCGGAAGCTGCTAGGCATGAACTGCGGCAGGCCCATGGCACCGGCGTAGGAGCCTTTGAGCGTCAACGGGTCGAGCTGCTCCTCGCGGGCCAGCAGCAGGAACTCGCGCAGCTCCTTGCGGAAAAATTCGGCCCGGGGCGGGTAGTCGAAGCCCAGAGTCGACAACGCATCGATTACCCGGTAGTTGCCGGTGTTGCGGCCAAAGAAGGTTTCCACGCCGATGATCGCAACGATGTATTGCGCCGGCACGCCATATTCCTGCTCGGCACGGGCCAGCACCGCCTCGTGCTGGCGCCAGAAGTCCACACCGCGGGCGATGCGCGCGTCGGTAATGAACATCGGCCGGTAGTCCTTCCACGGTTTCACCCGTTCGGCCGGGCGCGATATGGCGTCGAGGATCGACTGCTTGCGCTGCACCTCACCGAACACACCCATCAGTTGCTCAGGGGCAAAGCCATAGTCGCGGCTCATTTCGCCAACGAACTGGGCCACCTGTGGCGAACCCTGGTAATCGCCGGCATGGGCCAGCTGTACAGCGCCGAACAGGCCCACCGCGCCGATCCACGGCGCACAACGGGCAGCCCAGTTACGCACTGCTTGCATGAAATTCTTCACCTTATTCAAACCTGCGCGATCCATTTGCGGTGCGTATGGATCGACATCAGAACGCCAAACGCTGACAGCAGCGTCACCAACGAAGTTCCGCCATAGCTGATGAAGGGCAGCGGCACGCCCACCACGGGCAGAAGGCCACTGACCATACCGATATTGACGAACACGTATACAAAGAATGTCATGGTCAGGCTGCCCGCCAGCAGCTTGCCGAACAGGGTCTGCGCCTGGGCGGTGATCATCAGGCCACGGCCGATCAGCAGCAGGTAGACGATCAGCAGCAGGCAGATGCCGACCAGGCCGAATTCCTCGCCGAGCACGGCGATGATGAAGTCGGTGTGGCTTTCCGGCAGGAAGTCCAGGTGCGACTGGGTGCCGAGCAGCCAGCCCTTGCCGAACACGCCGCCCGAGCCGATCGCCGCCTTCGACTGGATGATGTTCCAGCCAGTGCCCAACGGGTCGCTTTCCGGGTCGAGGAAGGTCAGTACCCGCTGCTTCTGGTAGTCGTGCATGACAAAGAACCACATCGCCACCGCCACGGGCACCGCAGCCGCCAGCACGCTGAGGATCCAGCGCCAGCGCAGGCCGCCCATGAACAGCACGAAGGCCCCGGAGGCCAGGATCAGCAGCGCCGTGCCCAGGTCGGGCTGGCGCACGATCAGGATGAACGGCACGCCGATCAGCACCAGGCTGATCGCCACGTGCTTCAGATGCGGCGGCAAGGTGCGCTTGGACAGGTACCAGGCGATGGTCGCCGGCATGATGATCTTCATGAATTCCGAGGGCTGGAAGCGGATCACCCCGGGGATGTTGATCCATCGTGTGGCGCCCATGGCGTTGTGGCCCATCACGTCCACCACCACCAGCAACAGCACACCGGCCAGGTAGGCCAGCGGCACCCAGCGGGCCATGAAACGTGGCTCCAGCTGGGCGATGATGAACATCGACACCAGGCCGATGCCGAACGAGGTGGCCTGCTTGAGCAGCAGGTCCCAGTTCTTGCCACTGGCCGAATAAAGAACGAACAGGCTGCCGGCCGCGAGGGTCAGCAGAATGATCAGCAAAGGGCCGTCGACATGGATGCGCTGCAGAAAGCTGGCGCGCCGACGCATCACATCCTCGCTGGAGAGCATGCGATCGAAATTGTTCATCACAGGGCTGATTCCTGGGTAACGGTGGCAGGCGCGAACTCGGGCTTGAGCCGGCCGTTTTCGTCGAGCAGCCAGGCGTCCATCACCTGACGCACCACCGGGGCGGCGACGCCCGAGCCGGACTCGCCGTTCTCGACCATCACCGAAACCACGATCCTCGGGGCTTCGGCCGGGGCGAAGGCGACGAACAGGGCGTGGTCGCGATGACGCTCCTGGAGCTTGTTGCGGTCGTACTTCTCGCCCTGCTTGATCGCCACCACCTGGGCGGTACCGCTCTTGCCGGCAATGCGGTACTGCGAGCCAATGGCCGCCTTGCGTGCGGTACCGCGGGCGTTGTGCATCACCTGCTCCATGCCATGAGTGACCTTGGCCCAGTCGGACTTGTCACGCAGCACGATGTTTTCCATGGGGTTGTCGTCCACCGGCGGCTGGCCTTCGATGGTCTTGGCCAGGTGCGGGCGGTTCCACACGCCCTTGTTGGCGATCAAGGCAGTGGCCTGGGCCAGTTGCAGCGGCGTGGCCTGCATGTAGCCCTGGCCGATACCGAGGATCAGGGTTTCGCCGGGGAACCAGGCCTGGCGGCGGGTGGCACGCTTCCATTCGCGCGACGGCATCAGCCCGGCGGACTCCTCGAACATGTCGAGGGCAACCCGCTGGCCGATACCGAACTTGTTCATGTAGCTGGACAGCCGATCGATGCCCATCTTGTGCGCAAGGTCGTAGAAGTAGGTGTCGTTGGAGCGCATGATCGCGGTGTCCAGGTCGACCCAGCCATCGCCCGAGCGGTTCCAGTTACGGTATTTGTGGTCGTAGTTGGGCAACTGATAGTAGCCCGGGTCGAACACCCGGCTGCCAGCATTTACCACGCCGCTGTCCAGGCCGGCGATGGCCACCGCCGGCTTGATGGTCGAGCCTGGCGGGTACAGGCCACGCAACACGCGGTTGAACAGCGGCCGGTCGATCGAATCGCGCAGTTCGGCATAGGCCTTGAAGCCAATGCCGGTGACGAACAGGTTGGGGTCGAAGCTGGGCTGGCTGACCATCGCCAGCACCTCGCCGGTACGCGGGTCGAGCGCCACCACCGCACCACGCCGGCCACCCAGGGCGGCCTCGGCGGCCTCCTGCAGCTTGATGTCCAGGCTCAGTACGATGTCCTTGCCCGGTTTCGGGTCGGTGCGCTTGAGCACCCGCAGCACACGGCCGCGGGCATTGGTCTCGACTTCCTCGTAACCCACCTGGCCATGCAGGTCGGCTTCGTAGAAGCGTTCGATGCCGGTCTTGCCGATGTGGTGGGTGCCGCTGTAGTTCACCGGGTCGAGGGTTTTCAGCTCTTTCTCGTTGATCCGCCCTACATACCCCACCGAATGGGCGAAGTGCGCGCCCTGCGGGTAATGGCGCACCAGCTGGGCCACCACTTCCACGCCCGGCAGGCGGAACTGGTTCACCGCCACGCGGGCGATCTGCTCTTCGTTGAGTTCGAACAGGATCGGCACCGGCTCGAACGGCCGGCGGCCCTGGCGCATGCGCTTCTCGAACAGGGCGCGGTCGTCGGGTGTCAGCTCCAGCACTTCGACGATGGTATCCAGCACTTCCTGCCAGTTACCCGCACGTTCGCGGGTCATCGACAGGCTGAAGCTGGGCCGGTTGTCGGCAACGATCACCCCGTTGCGGTCGAAGATCAGCCCGCGGGTCGGCGGGATCGGCTGCACATGCACCCGGTTGTTCTCCGACAGCGTGGAGTGATATTCGTGCTGGATGACCTGCAGGTAGTACAGCCGCGCAATCAGCACGCAAATAAGCAGCATGATCGCCACTGCGCCGACCACGACGCGGTTGCGCACCAGACGGGCGTCTTTCTCGTGGTCCTTGAGACGGATCGGCTGCGACATCGGACTGCTTACAGGCTCATTTATGGTAAGGATGCCCGGACAACACGGTCCAGGCGCGGTAGATCTGCTCGCCGATGAGTATCCTTACCAATGGGTGCGGCAGGGTCAGCGGCGACAGCGACCAGCGTTGCTCGGCACGCGCACAGACCTCAGGCGCCAGGCCTTCCGGGCCGCCCACCATCAAATTCACCGTGCGCGCATCCAGGCGCCAGCGGTCCAGCTCGGTCGCCAGCTGCTCGGTACTCCAGGGCTTGCCATGGACCTCGAGGGTGACGATGCGTTCCCCTGGCTGAACCTTGCTCAGCATGGCCTCGCCCTCCTGACGAATCAGGCGGGCGACGTCGGCATTCTTGCCACGGGTATTCAGCGGGATTTCCACCAGCTCTAGCGACAGTTCGGCGGGCAGGCGCTTGGCATATTCATGCCAGCCTTCCTCGACCCACTTCGGCATGCGCGAGCCGACCGCGATCAGGCGCAGACGCACAGCGCTTTCCTTATTCCCGGTCCTTGAGCTTGTCGGAGTACTCGTGGGCATGGTCCGGGCTGTGGTGCTTGCCATCGGCGGCACGGCTTTGCTCGGCACCCTGCCACAGGCGCTCCAGGTCGTAGAACTGGCGGGCAGCGGCGGTCATCATGTGCACGATGACGTCGTTCAGGTCCAGCAGCACCCAGTCGCTGTCGCCCTTGCCTTCTTCACCCAGTGGCTGGGCACCCTTGGCCTTGACCGCTTCGCGGACCTTCTCCAGCATCGCGTTGATCTGGCGGTTGGAGGTACCGGTGGCAATGATCATGTAGTCGGTCAGGCTGTGCTTTTCGCGCACGTCGATGACCTGGATGTCCTGGGCCTTGACGTCTTCCAGCGCTGCCTTGGTCAGGGCGACCAGTTCTTCGCCGTGGATTTTCTGCTTGGTCATATAAAACTCGTTCAACTCGTTGGATGAGGCGCCAGAGGCACCGTCAGTTAGGCGCACGATACAGTTCGTGCGCCTCGATGTAGGCCAGTACGGCGTCCGGCACCAGGAACCTCACCGATTTGCCGCTGGCCAGCAGCTGTCGGATCTGTGTAGCCGACACCGCAAGCGGCGTCTGCCAGACGAACGAAATGTTTCCCGCCGGGCCGGACATGGCGGTGGGATCGCTCTCCGAGCGCGCAGCCAGCAGGTTGCGCAGCTCGTCAGGGGGTTCTACGTCGGCATCCGGGCGTTGCAGCACCAGGATGTGACAGTGTTGCAGCAATTCGTCCCAGCGGTGCCAGCTGGGCAGACCACAGAAGGCATCCCAGCCCAGCACCAGGAACAGCTGGTCGTTGGCGGCCAGTTCGGCGCGGATCGATTCCAGCGTATCGATGGTGTACGACGGCTTGTCGCGCGCCAGCTCACGGGCATCCACGCTCAGGCACGGCACACCCTGCACGGCATTTTGCACCATGGCCAGGCGGTCCTGCGCGGCCACCTGCGGGGTGTCGCGGTGCGGCGGCCGGGCATTGGGCAGCAGGCGCAGCTCGTCCAGCCCCATGCACTCGGCCACTTCCAGCGCGCTGCGCAGGTGGCCGATGTGCACGGGGTCGAAGGTGCCGCCTAGAATGCCGATGCGCCGGACTGCCTGTGCCTTGCTCAACTCAGCAGGACTCCTGGCCACGCAGCTGGCCGTCGCCGATCACGACGTACTTCTCGCAGGTCAGGCCTTCCAGGCCGACCGGGCCACGGGCATGCAGCTTGTCGGTGGAAATGCCGATTTCCGCACCCAGGCCGTACTCGAAGCCGTCGGCGAAGCAGGTGGGGGTATTGAGCATGACCGACGCCGAGTCGACCTCGGCCATGAACTGGCGGGCTTCACCCTGGTGTTCGCTGATGATCGAGTCGGTATGGTGCGAGCCATAGTGGTTGATGTGCTCGATGGCCTGGTCCAGCCCGTCGACCACGCGGATCGACAGGATCGCGTCCAGGTACTCGGTGTGCCAGTCGGCCTCGGTGGCGGGCTTGGCGTCGATGATGGCCCGGGTGCGCTCGCAGCCACGCAGCTCGACGCCCTTCTCCTGGAAGCGGCGGGCCATTTCCGGCAGGAAGCGCTCGGCCACCTGCTGGTCGACCAGCAGCGTTTCCATGGCGCCACAGATGCCATAGCGGTAGGTCTTGGCGTTGAATGCCACGCGCCAGGCCTTGTCCAGGTCGGCGTGCTGGCTGACGTAGACGTGGCAGATACCGTCCAGGTGCTTGATCACCGGCACGCGGGCATCGCGGCTGATGCGTTCGATCAGGCCACGGCCACCGCGCGGCACGATGACGTCGACGAATTCCGGCATGCTGATCAGCGCGCCCACGGCTTCGCGGTCGGTGGTCTCGACCACCTGCACCACAGCTGCCGGCAGGCCGGCGGCGGCCAGGCCACGCTGGATGCAGGTGGCGATGGCGCGGTTGGAGTGGATGGCTTCGGAGCCACCACGCAGGATGGTCGCGTTACCCGACTTCAGGCACAGGCTGGCGGCATCGATGGTCACGTTCGGGCGCGACTCGTAGATGATCCCGATCACCCCCAGCGGCGTGCGCATCTTGCCGACCTGGATACCCGATGGGCGGTAGCTCATGTCGCGGATGGCACCGACCGGGTCCGGCAGACTGGCCACCTGGCGCAGCCCGGTGATCATGCCGTCGATACGCGCCGGGGTCAGCGCCAGGCGGTCGAGCAGCGCCGGCTCCAGGCCGTTGGCACGGCCGGCGGCCAGGTCCAGCTCGTTGGCGGCGGTCAGCTCGGCACGAGCGGCGTCCAGTGCGTCGGCAGCGGCTTGCAGGGCGCGGTTCTTCTGCGCGGTGCTGGCACGGCCGATCACCCGGGAAGCTTCACGGGCAGCGCGACCCAGGCGGGTCATATAGTCAAGAACGGACTCAGTCATGGGTTCGGTGTCTTGGCGAAGGGGAAATCGGCTGATTATAACTGCCGCGCAGGTGTACGCCCAGCGGCGGGTGGCGGATGGTAGAAAATGGCTGGGGGCATTGCGCAGGAAAGATGTAACCGGGGTTATCGAAATTTCTATCTCCTGTTATGGCCCTTTCGCGGGTAAACCCGCTCCCACAGGGATTGCACAAGGCCTGAGACCTCCAGAATTCCCGTGGGAGCGGGTTTACCCGCGAAGAGGCCGGCACTGCAACACTCACACTCGATTCAGCCTCGATTAAGCCATTCATTGCTATCATCCCCGCCTTCCCAGCCACGAACCGCCCCGCATGCCAGCCCTGCCCGACAGCTTTTTCGACCGCGACGCCCAGACCCTGGCCAAGGCCCTGCTGGGCAAGGTCATTCGCCATCGCCACGGCGACCTGTGGCTGGCCGCGCGCATCATCGAGACCGAGGCCTACTACCTCACCGACAAAGGCAGCCACGCCTCGCTCGGCTACACCGAAAAACGCAAGGCGCTGTTCCTCGATGGCGGGCACATCTATATGTACTACGCACGCGGCGGCGACTCGCTGAACTTCAGCGCCCACGGGCCGGGCAACGCGGTGCTGATCAAGTCCGCCTATCCTTGGCAGGACGCCCGCTCGGGGCCGGACAGCCTGGCGCAGATGCAGCTGAACAACCCCGATGCCAGCGGCAACCTCCGCCCGGCCGAGCGCCTGTGCGCCGGCCAGACCTTGCTGTGCCGGGCCCTGGGCCTGAAGGTGCCGCACTGGGATGCCCAGCGTTTCGATGCCGAGCGCCTGTACGTGGAGGATTGCGGCAACGCCGTGCCACGGGTGATTCAGGCCGCCCGCCTGGGCATCCCGCATGGCCGCGACGAGCACCTGCCCTACCGTTTCGTCGATGCCGAATACGCCCGCTTCTGCACGCGGAACCCGTTACGCCGCGGCCAAGTCGAAGGCCGCGACTTCTTCATTCTCGAACAAGGAAGCTGAACCATGGGCCAATGGCTCGACAGCCTGACCGGCTGGCTCAGCGCCAACCCGCAGTGGCTTGGCCTGGCGATTTTCCTGGTGGCCTGCATCGAATGCCTGGCCATTGCCGGCATTATCGTGCCAGGCACCGTGCTGCTGTTCGCCGTCGCGGTACTGGCCGGCAGCGGCGCCTTCAGCCTGGGCGAAACACTGCTGCTGGGCTTTCTCGGTGGCCTGGTGGGCGATGCCTTGTCGTACACGGTGGGCAAGCACTTCCACCAGAACATCCGCCGCCTGCCGCTGCTACGTCATCATCCGGAATGGATCGGCAGCGCTGAGGCCTATTTCCAGCGCTATGGCATCGCCAGCCTGCTGGTAGGGCGCTTCATCGGGCCGCTGCGGCCGATGCTGCCGATGGTCGCCGGCATGTTCGACATGCCGCTGCCACGCTTCATCGCCGTCAGCCTGGTGGCCGGTGCCGGCTGGGCGGTGGCCTACCTGCTGCCCGGCTGGGCTACCGGCGCGGCCATGCGCCTGCCCTTGCCGGAAGGCTTCTGGCTGGATGCCGGGATCATCGCCGGCACCCTGGCGGTCATCATCGGGCTGAGCCTGAACACCAGCCTCCGCGATCAACGCCACGGCACCCGACTGATTGCCGGCATGGCTGGCGTCGCCCTGGCCGGAGTCTTCCTCGGCTGGCCCTACCTGCACGAATTCGACCAGGGCGTGATGACTCTGGTGCAGGAGCACCGCAGCCAGGCCATCGATGGTGCTGTGGTGCTGGTGACCCGGCTGGGCGATTTCCGCACCCAGCTGTTCCTCGGCGGCCTGCTGACGGGCCTGCTGCTGCTTGCCCGGCAATGGCGACATGCCATGTTCGCTGCGGGCGCACTGATGGGGACGGCGCTTGCCAACGGTACGCTGAAATGGCTGTTTGCCCGGGCCCGGCCGGAAGTGCTGAGCGACCCGTTGACCAGTTACAGCATGCCGAGCGGGCACAGTTCGGCGTCATTTGCGTTCTTCCTGGTAATGGCGGTGCTGGCCGGACGCGGGCAGCCGCCGCGGATGCGCCTGACCTGGGTGATGCTGGGTTGCATTCCGGCACTGGCGATTGCCCTGTCACGGGTGTACCTGGGGGCGCACTGGCCGACCGACATCCTCGCCGGGGCTTTGCTGGCGTGCTGTGTGTGCGCGCTCAGCCTGACACTGGTGCAGCGTCATCAGACTCTGCCGGCCTTGCCGCTGCGGGTGTGGTGGCTGGTGTTGCCTGCGTGTGTCGCGTTGCTGACGTTCTTTGCCCTGCATGCGTTGCCGCAGGCTTTGCTGCGGTATCAATATTGATGTCGCCTGTACCGGCCTCTTCGCGGGTAAACCCGTCCCACAGAGATAGCGTCGCTCTCAAGCCCGATGCAGTACCTGTGGGAGCGGGTTCACCCGCGAAGAGGCCGGTATAGGCAACGCAGCACTTCAGGCAAACAGCTCGCCCTGAATCCGCTCCAGCAGCTTCTGTATTTCCCCCAACCGCTCCTGCGGCGAGTCGAGGCTCAGCAAATCCAGCTTGTCCTCTTCCATGAACGGCAGCAGGTACGCCAACTGATTGGACAACGCCTGGCGCCCATCCACCGGGCGCGGCATGTCCAGCGCTTCGACCATGGGGTGCTCGCCCAGGGCCACCAGCAACGCCAGCAGGTCTTCGTCCGCCTCGAGCAGCGGGCTGTCCGCCTGCTCCGGCAACCACTGCACCTGCCCTACCAGCAGCTGGTCCTTTTGCACCTCGGTGCTTTCCAGGTTGAAGCGCCGCACACCTTCCACGCGGATACCCAGCAAGCCGTTATCCTGCTGCACGAAATCGCGGATCACCGCCTCGCAGCCGATCGAGGCGACCACCGGCGGTGCCTTGCCAACCTGCTCGCCTTCCAGGATGCACACCACACCAAAACCTTCGCCCCGCTTCATGCAGCGCCCGATCATGTCCAGGTAGCGCGCCTCGAAAATCTGCAAATCGAGGAAACAACCAGGAAACAGCACGGTATTGAGGGGAAACAGCGGTAGCGTCATCACAAGTCCTCAAGCCACCAGGCTGACCGCCAGCGGCAGGAACACCGCCGTGGCCACCCCCATCAGGCTCATCGCCAGCGCGGCAAAGGCGCCGCATTCGTCACTTTCCTGCAGGGCCACTGAAGTGCCCACCGCGTGCGCCGTCACGCCCAGCGACATGCCGCGCGCCTCGGGGCTATGCACGCCAAAGCGGCTCAGCAGCGCCGGGCCGAAGATTGCCCCGATCACCCCGGTAATCAGCACGAACACCGCCGCCAGGGCCGCCACGCCACCAATCTGCTCGGCCACCAGCATGGCGATCGGCGAGGTCACCGACTTCGGCGCCATGGTCATCAGGATCATGTGCTCGGCACCGAACCACCAGCCCAGCAACAGGCAGAACAGCGTGGCGAACAGGCCTCCGACTACCAGCGTAGTAAATGTGGGCCAGAACAGCTGCCGGATACGCCGCAGGTTGAGGTAGAGCGGCACGGCCAGGGCCACGGTGGCAGGCCCTAGCAGGATGTTCATGATTCCGGTGCTCTTGCGGTACTCGCTGTAGTCAATGCCACACACCAGCAACACGCCGATCACCAGCAACATCGATACCAGTACCGGCTGCAGGAAGATCCAGCGGGTCTTCTCGTAGGCCGCCAGCACCAACTGGTAGGCCCCAAGCGTGATGCCGATACCGAACAAGGGATGATGAACGACCGCATCCAGCGCGCCTTGCCAGTCGAGCATCATGGCTGCTCCTCGCGCCGGCCTTGGCGGTGGATGAGCTTTTGCATCAACACGCCGACGAACACCAGGGTCACTAGGCAGGAGATCAGCAAGGCACCGGCAATGGCCCAGAAGTCGGCAGCAATGTCCTTGGCATACACCATCACCCCCACCGCCGGCGGCACCAGCAATAACGGCAGGTAACGCAGCAGGCTGCTGGCGGCCTCGTTCAGCGGCTTGCCGACCTCACCACGGGCCATGAGGAAGGACAACAGCAGCAACAGGCCAATGATCGGCCCCGGCAGAAACGGCACCAACAGGTGATTGATTGCCGTCCCCAGCAGCTGGAACAGCACCAGCCAAGTCAAACCACGCAGCAGCATAAGCATCTCCCTTGGGCATGGCCGCCATTATAAGCACGTGCCGCGATATACCGATATTCGTCGAAAAGCTGGCAACTTGACTGAAACGGCTCTCCATGCTGATCTTGCACTTTCGTACCAACTGAAAACCTGGAGAGTCCGCGATGCCCTATGTACCGGTTACAGAGCTTTCGCAGTACGTTGGTAAGGAACTGGGCCGCTCGGCCTGGCTGAAGATCGACCAGCAGCGCATCAACCTGTTCGCCGAAGCCACGGGCGATTTCCAGTTCATCCACGTCGACCCGGAGAAGGCGGCGAAAACCCCGTTTGGCAGCACGATCGCCCACGGTTTCCTGACGTTGTCACTGATCCCCAAGCTGATCGAGGACATCCTGATCCTGCCGGAGGGGCTGAAGATGGTGGTGAACTACGGGCTGGACAGCGTGCGATTCATCCAGCCGGTCAAGGTCGACAGCCAGGTGCGGCTGAAGGTGGACCTGGCCGAGGTGACGGAGAAAAGGCCGGGGCAATGGCTGCTCAAGGCGATTGCCACGCTGGAGATCGACGGTGAAGAGAAGCCTGCGTACATAGCCGAGTCGCTTTCCCTCTGCTTTGTCTGATTGAGCCATTCGCGGGCACGCCCGCTCCCACAGAGTACGCGTAAATACCTGTGGGAGCGGGCGTGCCCGCGAAGAAGCCGGTACGGTGTTCCGGCGTCCTCTACAAACCCACCGCACTCGCGTAAACTGCCAGCCTTCGCGCAGCCTAGGGCTGCCCCTGTCGATTTACCAAAGGTGCCCGCCATGCCCTGGCTGCAAGTACGCCTGGCCATCAGCCCGGAACAAGCCGAAACCTACGAAGATGCCCTGCTGGAAGTGGGTGCCGTCTCGGTCACGTTCATGGACGCCGAGGATCAACCGATCTTCGAACCAGACCTCAACACCACTCCGCTGTGGTCGCACACCCACCTGCTGGCCCTGTTCGAGGCCGATGCCGTGCCCGAGCAGGTGTTCTCCCACCTGCGCCTGCTGACCGGCGCCGAGCTGCCCGAACACCAGGCCGAGGTGATCGAGGACCAGGACTGGGAACGCAGCTGGATGGACAACTTCCAGCCGATGCGCTTCGGCCGCCGCCTGTGGATCGTGCCCAGCTGGCACGAGGCCCCGGAACAGGACGCGGTAAACCTGCTGCTCGACCCGGGCCTGGCGTTCGGCACTGGCACCCACCCCACCACCGCCCTGTGCCTGGAATGGCTCGACGGCCAGCAGCTCGAAGGCACCCAGGTGCTGGACTTCGGCTGCGGCTCGGGCATTCTGGCCATTGCCGCGCTGCTGCTGGGCGCCCGTGAGGCGGTCGGTACCGACATCGATGTGCAGGCCATCGAGGCTTCGCGCGACAACGCCCAGCGCAACGGCATCGCCGACGAGAAGCTGGCGCTGTACCTGCCCGAGCACATGCCGGCCATGCAGGCCGATGTGCTGGTCGCCAACATCCTCGCCGGCCCGCTGGTGTCGCTGGCACCGCAACTGTCCGGCCTGGTCCGCCCAGGGGGCTTGCTGGCACTGTCGGGCATCCTCGCCGAGCAGGGTGAGGAAGTGGCCGCGGCCTATGCCGCCGACTTCGAGCTGGACCCGATCGTCGTGCGCGACGGCTGGGTACGCATCAGTGGTCGCCGCCGTTAAGCGGGCCTAGAATATGTCTCTGCACAGCTCCCGGATCGCCGCATGACCGACAGTTTCGTCACCCAGTGCCCGCATTGCCAGACCAGCTTTCGCGTCACCCACCACCAATTGAGCGTGGCCCGTGGTGTGGTGCGCTGCGGCCACTGCCTGCAGGTGTTCAACGCCGCCAGGCAGTTGCTGGAACAGAGCCGTCCCGGGGCGGCCGGCACACCTGTGGTGCCAGCACCGGTACCTGCGGAACCTGACGAACCGGTGGTCGAGCCAGCAGCCGCCCCTGAGCCTGCCAGCAGCGAGCGCAGCTTCAACCCTGACGAGGACTGGGCGCTCACGACCCAGGCGCTGGACGCCCTTGACCTCGACAAGGAGCTGGAGCGCCTGGAGCGTCGCAGCCAAACGGCCCCGGCACGCCCGGCCAACCAGGATGACGGGCTGCAGGCACGGCGCGACGAGTTGCAGCCGGACGAGCATGTCGATGACTTGTTCGGCACGGCCACCGACGAGCCTTTCGAGGCACAGAAGGCAGCCGAGCCCGAGCCCGTGCTGCTGCAGGAGCTGGAGCTGGACCTGGAGCCCACCCCCGGCGAGCGCACCGAGCCGACCTTGGGCGGCAACCTGGACCTGGACATCGATGACGAGCCACCGGTACGCCGTGCCGCCGAAATCGATGACCACCCTGAATTCAACGAGCCGCTGCGCGCCAGTGATGACAACGTTCCGGAGCAGGGCCTGAGCGCCCGCGATGACGAGCCGCTGGAACTGCACCTGTCGGCGCGCGATGACGACCCTGTCGAGCCGCTGCCCGGCGAACGCCTGGAGCCGGGCCTTGCCGGCAAAGCCGAGCGCCCGGCGCGCAAGGAGCCGCTGGTCGATGTGGTCGACGACCCGCTGCAACTGGACTGGGAAAAGCCCGCGCCCAACTGGGGCAAGCGCCTGCTGTGGGGCTTCCTGACCCTGCTCGCTGCTGGGCTGCTGGCATTCCAGTACGTATGGTTCCACTTCGACGAAATGGCCCGCCAGGACCAGTACCGGCCGCTCTTCCAGCAAATCTGCCCGTTGGTCGGTTGCGAGGTGCCGACCCGCGTCGATATCGCCCGAATCAAGAGCAGCAACCTGGTGGTACGCAGCCATCCGGACTTCAAGGGCGCGCTGATCGTCGATGCGATCATCTACAACCGCGCACCGTTCGCCCAGCCGTTCCCGCTGCTGGAGCTGCGCTTTGCCGACCTCAATGGCCAACTGATCGCCAGCCGTCGCTTCAAGCCCAGCGAGTACCTGTCGGGTGAACTGGCCGGGCGTGGCGAGATGCCCAGCCAGACCCCGATCCATATCGCCCTGGACATCCTCGACCCGGGGCCGAAGGCCGTGAATTACAGCCTGAGCTTCCGTTCGCCGGAATAACCACCAACCCTGTGGGAGCGGGCCGCGCAAGGCCCTGCATCCTCGCCCACACCAAATGTCATAAGCCGACAGCTGTTCAGA
The DNA here is from genome assembly GCF_044762545.1 of Pseudomonas sp. NPDC096925. NCBI lineage: Bacteria > Pseudomonadati > Pseudomonadota > Gammaproteobacteria > Pseudomonadales > Pseudomonadaceae > Pseudomonas > Pseudomonas sp. NPDC096925. Next base: position 146,320 of record NZ_JBIWEM010000010.1, read on the forward strand.
TTTTATCCAAATCCATCTTTATCCGGTCATCGAGAGCGGGTATCATGCCAACCCTTTTTCGAACTCCAAGATTCGGCCCCACAACAGGGATCACCTATGTCGGCGGTACGCATCGGCCCATACACACTACGCAACAACCTGATCCTCGCGCCCATGGCCGGGGTCACGGACCAACCTTTCCGTACGCTTTGCCAGCGCCTGGGCGCCGGCATGGTGGTGTCGGAAATGGTCTCCAGCGACATGAGCCTGTGGAACAGCCGCAAGTCGAGCCTGCGCCGCATCCATGAAGGTGATCCCGAGCCACGCTCGGTGCAGATCGCCGGTGGTGATGCACAGATGATGGCAGCGGCGGCACAGGCCAACGTCGAAGCAGGCGCCCAGATCATTGATATCAACATGGGCTGCCCGGCAAAAAAAGTCTGCAACAAAGCCGCAGGCTCTGCTTTATTGAGAGATGAAGCCTTGGTCAGCGAGATCCTCCACGCCGTGGTCGGCGCCGTGGACGTCCCGGTGACCCTGAAGATCCGCACCGGTTGGGACCGGGCGAACAAGAACGGCCTGAACGTGGCGAGGATCGCCGAGCAGGCCGGCATCCAGGCGCTGGCGGTGCATGGCCGCACACGCGCCGACCTGTACACCGGCGAAGCCGAATACGACACCATCGCTGCCATCAAGCAGGCGGTGTCGATCCCGGTTTTTGCCAACGGCGATATCACCTCGCCAGAAAAAGCCCGGGCGGTGCTGGACGCCACCGGGGTCGATGGCCTGTTGATCGGCCGGGCCGCCCAGGGGCGGCCATGGATCTTTCGCGAGATCGAGCATTACCTGCGCACTGGTGAACACCTGCCAGCGCCGCAGCTGGACGAAGTGGAACGCATCCTGCTGGAACATCTGGCCGCGCTGCATGCCTTCTATGGCGATGTGATGGGCGTACGTATCGCCCGCAAGCACGTTGGCTGGTATCTGGCAACACGACCCGGCGGCAAGGAGTTTCGCTCCCGGTTCAACGCTTTGGAAGACACACAAGCGCAGTGCGCCAACGTTCGCGCGTTTTTCAGCGAACGTCGACAGAGCCTTGAGACAGAGGACGGACAAGGGGTGGCCGCATGACGATGATGACCGAGACATTTGTGAGTGGAACAACGCCCGTGAGCGACAACGCCAACCTGAAACAGCACCTCAATACGCCGAGCGAAGAGGGCCAGACCCTTCGCGACAGCGTCGAGAAGGCGCTGCACAACTACTTCGCCCACCTGGAAGGCGCGACCGTGACGGACGTGTACAACCTGGTGCTCTCCGAAGTCGAGGCGCCCCTGCTCGAAAGCGTGATGAACTACGTGAAGGGCAACCAGACCAAGGCCAGCGAGATGCTCGGGCTGAACCGAGGCACCCTGCGCAAGAAGCTCAAGCAGTACGATTTGTTGTAAGCCAGAATCCCAACCAGAAAAGGCGGCTCCCTGAACAGAGGCGCCTTTTTTGCTGACTCCACCGCGTTATTGGAACCCGAAATGACCGACCAGACTACCCGCCTGCCAGTCCGCCGCGCCCTGATCAGCGTCTCCGACAAGACCGGTATCCTCGAATTCGCCCGTGAGCTGCAGCAGCTCGGTGTCGAGATCCTGTCCACCGGCGGCACCTACAAGCTGCTCAAGGACAACGGCGTCAACGCGGTGGAAGTGGCCGACTACACCGGCTTCGCCGAAATGATGGATGGCCGGGTCAAGACCCTGCACCCGAAAATCCACGGTGGCATCCTCGGCCGCCGCGGCACCGACGACGCCATCATGAACGAGCACGGCATCAAGCCGATCGACCTGGTAGCGGTCAACCTGTACCCGTTCGAAGCGACCATTTCCAAACCTGGCTGTGACCTGCCGACCGCCATCGAGAACATCGACATCGGCGGCCCGACCATGGTCCGTTCGGCTGCCAAGAACCACAAGGACGTGGCCATCGTGGTCAACGCCAGCGACTACGCCGGCATCGTCGAAGGCCTCAAGGCCGGCGGCCTGACCTACGCCCAGCGCTTCGACCTGATGCTCAAGGCGTTCGAGCACACCGCTGCCTACGACGGCATGATCGCCAACTACATGGGCACCATCGACCAGGCCAAAGAGACCCTGAGCACTGAAGGCCGCAGCGAATTCCCGCGCACCTTCAACAGCCAGTTCGTCAAGGCCCAGGAAATGCGCTACGGCGAGAACCCGCACCAGAGCGCGGCGTTCTACGTAGAAGCGAAAAAAGGCGAAGCCAGCGTTTCCACCGCCATCCAGCTGCAGGGCAAGGAACTGTCGTTCAACAACGTGGCCGACACCGACGCCGCACTGGAGTGCGTGAAGAGCTTCGTCAAGCCGGCCTGCGTCATCGTCAAGCACGCCAACCCGTGCGGCGTGGCCGTGGTGCCTGAAGACGAAGGCGGCATCCGCAAGGCCTACGACCTGGCCTACGCCACCGACACCGAGTCGGCGTTCGGCGGCATCATCGCCTTCAACCGCGAGCTGGACGGCGAAACCGCCAAGGCCATCGTCGACCGCCAGTTCGTCGAAGTGATCATCGCGCCGAAAATCTCCCAGGCTGCCCGCGACGTGGTTGCCGCCAAGCAGAACGTACGCCTGCTGGAATGCGGCGAGTGGCCAGCCGAGCGCGCTGCCGGTTGGGACTTCAAGCGCGTCAACGGTGGCCTGCTGGTGCAGAGCCGCGATATCGGCATGATCACTGCCGATGACCTGAAGATCGTCACCAAGCGTGCACCGACCGAGCAAGAGATCCACGACCTGGTATTTGCCTGGAAAGTGGCCAAGTTCGTCAAGTCCAATGCCATTGTCTACGCCAAGCAGCGCCAGACCATCGGCGTCGGCGCCGGCCAGATGAGCCGCGTCAACTCCGCACGCATTGCTGCAATCAAGGCCGAGCATGCCGGCCTGCAGGTGCAGGGCGCAGTCATGGCATCGGATGCGTTCTTCCCGTTCCGTGATGGCATCGACAATGCGGCTAAAGTGGGTATCAGCGCCGTGATCCAGCCAGGTGGTTCGATGCGTGATGCCGAGGTCATCGCCGCTGCCGACGAGGCAGGTATCGCGATGGTCTTCACCGGTATGCGCCACTTCCGCCACTAATCAAGATGGCCGGCCGATCCTCGGCCCCTGTGGGAGCGGGTTCACCCGCGAATGCGATGTTGGATTCACCGCCGCATTCGCGGGTGAGCCCGCTCCCACAAGGTACGAGGACTGCCGCCAAACAGAGGTTTTGACATGAAAGTTTTGATCATCGGCAGCGGCGGCCGTGAGCACGCCCTGGCCTGGAAAGTCGCCCAGGATCCACGCGTCGAGAAAGTCTTCGTTGCCCCGGGCAACGCCGGCACCGCCATTGAAGCCAAGTGCGAGAACGTCGCCATCGACGTGTGCGCCCTGGAGCAACTGGCTGACTTCGCCGAGAAGAACGTCGACCTGACCATCGTCGGCCCGGAAGCGCCGCTGGTCATCGGCGTGGTCGACCTGTTCCGCAGCCGCGGCCTGGACTGCTTCGGCCCGACCAAGGGCGCGGCGCAGCTGGAAGGCTCCAAGGCCTTCACCAAGGACTTCCTGGCGCGTCACAAGATCCCGACCGCCGACTACCAGAACTTCACCGAAATCGAGCCGGCGCTGGCCTACCTGCAGGAAAAAGGCGCGCCGATCGTGATCAAGGCCGACGGCCTGGCCGCGGGCAAGGGCGTGATCGTCGCCATGACCCTGGAAGAAGCCGAAGCCGCCGTACGTGACATGCTGGCCGGCAACGCTTTCGGCGATGCAGGTTCCCGCGTGGTCATCGAGGAGTTCCTCGACGGCGAGGAAGCCAGCTTCATCGTCATGGTCGACGGCCAGAACGTGCTGCCCATGGCCACCAGCCAGGACCACAAGCGCGTCGGCGACCAGGACACCGGCCCGAACACCGGCGGCATGGGTGCCTACTCCCCTGCCCCGGTGGTCACCGCCGAAGTGCACCAGCGCGTGATGGACCAGGTGATCTGGCCGACCGTGCGCGGCATGGCCGAGGAAGGCAACGTCTACACCGGCTTCCTTTACGCCGGCCTGATGATCGACAAGGCGGGCAACCCCAAGGTCATCGAGTTCAACTGCCGCTTCGGCGACCCAGAGACCCAGCCGGTCATGCTGCGCCTGGAGTCGAGCCTGGTACTGCTGGTCGAGGCCGCATTCGCCAAGGCGCTGGACAAGGTCGAAGCGCAGTGGGACCCGCGCCCGAGCCTGGGCGTGGTGCTGGCTGCCGGCGGTTACCCGGGCGACTACGCCAAGGGCGACGTAATCAACGGTCTGGACGCTGCCGCGAAGATCGAAGGCAAGGTGTTCCATGCCGGTACTTCGCTCAAGGATGGCCAAGTGGTCACCAACGGCGGCCGCGTTCTGTGTGCCACCGCCATGGGCAGCACCGTTGCCGACGCGCAGCAGCAGGCTTATCGCCTGGCCAAGGAAGTAAGCTGGAACGGCAGCTTCTACCGCACCGACATCGGCTACCGGGCCATCGCCCGCGAGCGCGGTGAGCACCAGCAGTAAGTTCTACCGGATTGCCGCAGCGCGCCACAGTACCTTGCGCCTGCGGCATCCGGCTCGTCGACAGGGCCCAAAGGGGCCTTGCCTTCGACTTGGCGCGCCGCGCATAGTTAATACCCGGCACTTTGGCTAAGAAGGGATTTCGTAGTGCGTCGGCTTCGGATCGCCTCAGCTCTGATCGTCAGCTTGCTGACCTTGCTCTGCATGTTTCCGGCTGCGGCCGAACATGACGGAGGCTGGGCCGTTCTGCTTGACGAACAGGCCAATCTGCAACTGAGCGACGTGCGCTCCGAGCGTTACCGCAACCAGTTCAGCCCGATGGCTCTCGCCGACCTGGATGCCGCCCCTGCGGAACAGGCCCTGTGGCTGCACTACCGCCTGGAACCCGGCGAGCAGGAACAACTGCTGCGGGTATTCGCCCCAGACCTGTCAGGCCTGGACCTCTACGCCCTCGAGGGCGACCGACTTCTGCGTCAGCTGCACCACGGGCGCCAGGCAGGCAATGCCAGCCCGACCCTGCGTGGCAGCGACCATGTACTGCCCCTGCCCAACAGCAAACAACCCCTGGATATCTACCTGCGCCTGGTTTCCGAGCACCAGCTGCGCCCGGCCATCAGCCTGGAACCCGCGGCCGTGGCCGCCTCCGACCAGCGCCAGCCACTGCTGTTCGGCATGCTGTTCGGCGGCCTGGTGATGCTGATCATGCACAACCTGATCCGCTTCCTCTACAGCCGTTCCAGCACCACCCTGATCCTGGCGCTGTACCACGGCCTGATGCTGCTCAGCGGCCTGATCCTGCTGAACCTCAGCGGCCCCTGGTGGCACGTGTGGCACAGCGCGCAAACGCCCGCCGCGTACCTGACGCTGGTCCTGGCCGGTCTGGCCGGGCTGTATTTCACCCAGCATTTCTTCTCGCCCTGCAATTCGCCTCGGCTTAACCGCCTGCTGCAGGGCGAAATGCTGGTGGTCGGGGTCAGCGGGCTGGTGCTGCTGTTCGTCGACACCCTGCCCCTCAACCTGATGACCTACGCCCTGATGGCCCTGGGCAGCGTGAGCATGCTGCTCGTCAGCAGCTACCACTGGTACAAGGGCTATGCCCCCGCACGCCTGTTCAGCCTGGCCATGGTGGTGTTCAACCTGGGGGGCCTGGTGCTGCTGCCGGCGCTGCTGGGCCTGACCCGCACTCCAACGCCCTGGCTGCTGTGCATCCTGCTGGGCCTGACCGTGACCAGCGGCCTGCTGCTCAACCTGGCGGTCAGCGAACGCCTGCGGCGCATGAGCGAAGAGCGCTTCAGCGCCAGCCGCGCCCTGGCCGCCAGCGATGCCGAAATCAATGCCAAGGCCGAGTTCCTGGCCAAGATCAGCCACGAAATCCGCACCCCCATGAACGGTGTGCTGGGCATGACCGAGCTGCTGCTGGGCACGCCGCTGTCGGTCAAGCAGCGCGACTACGTGCAGACCATTCACAGCGCCGGCAACGAACTGCTCACGCTGATCAACGAAATTCTCGACATTTCCAAGCTGGAATCCCGGCAGATCGAGCTGGATGACGTGCAGTTCGACCTCAACGCGCTGATCGAGGATTGCCTGAACATCTTCCGTGCCAAGGCCGAGCAGCAGAACATCGAGCTGATCAGCTTCACCCAACCGCAAGTACCCCGGGTGATCAGCGGCGACCCTACGCGCCTGCGCCAGGCCTTGTCGAGCCTGCTGGAAAATGCCCTGAAAAACACCGACCAGGGCGAGATCCTGCTGGTGGTGGCGCTGGACCAGCGCGGCGATTTACCGCGCCTGCGCATCGCCGTGCAGGACAGCGGCGAACCGTTGCCCGCCGCCGAGCGCGAAGCCTTGCTGCAGGCCGAGCTGCACAGCCACCACTTCCTGTCCAGCAACAAGCTGGGCGGCCACCTGGGCCTGGTCATCGCCAAGCAGCTGATCGGCCTGATGCAGGGCGAGTTCGGCATCAAGAGCAGTACCGGCATGGGCAACACCCTGTGGCTGACCCTGCCGCTGGACCCTTCACGCCTGGAACAGCCACCGGCCGACCTCGACGGCCCGCTGCGTGATGCCCGCGTCCTGGTGGTGGACGACAACGACACCTGCCGCAAGGTACTGGTGCAGCAGTGCAGCGCCTGGGGCATGAACGTCAGTGCGGTGCCATCGGGCAAGGAAGCGCTGGCCCTGCTGCGCACCAAGGCCCACCTGCGCGACTACTTCGATGCCGTGCTGCTGGACCAGAACATGCCCGGCATGACCGGCATGCAGCTGGCCGCCAAGATCAAGGAAGACCCGAGCCTGAACCACGACATCCTGGTGGTGATGCTCACCGGCATCAGCAATGCGCCGAGCAAGATTATTGCGCGCAACGCCGGGGTCAAGCGGATCCTTGCCAAGCCGGTGGCTGGCTACACGTTGAAAACCACCTTGGCTGAAGAAATGGCCCAGCGTGGCCGCGAGCAAGCCGTACCAGCCAGTTTGCCCGGCATCCCCCAGGCACTGGACCTGCCCGGCGATTTCCGTGTGCTGGTCGCCGAGGACAACAGCATCTCGACCAAGGTGATCCGCGGCATGCTCGGCAAGCTCAACCTCGAGCCCGACACCGCCAGCAATGGCGAAGAGGCCTTGCAGGCGATGAAGGCGCAGCACTATGACCTGGTGCTGATGGACTGCGAGATGCCGGTCCTGGACGGTTTCTCGGCCACTCGGCAGCTGCGTGCCTGGGAAACTGCCAACCAGCGCCAGCGCACCCCGGTGGTGGCGCTGACCGCGCACATACTTGCCGAACACAAGGAACGCGCCCGCCTTGCGGGCATGGACGGGCACATGGCCAAGCCGGTGGAACTGTCGCAGTTGCGAGAGCTGATCCAGTACTGGGCCAACCAGCGGGAAGCCAAGGTGGATCCGGTGCATAGTTCCTGATCTGAGGCGCCTGTGCCGGCCTCTTCGCGGGTGAACCCGCTCCAACAGGTACTGCATAAGGCCTGAAGGCAATGCTATCCCTGTGGGAGCGGGTTCACCCGCGAAAAGGCCGGCACAGGCTATCAACAGAATCTGCTGATAAACTCTGCCCAGCCATAACTGCCTGGACTAGCCCCCATGCTCCATGAGTTGTTCAGCGTCTACCTGAAAATGCTCGTGCTCTACAGCCCGTTCTTCGTGCTGTCGTGCTTCATCAGCCTGACCCGCGGTCATTCCAGCAAGGAGCGCAAGCAGCTGGCCTGGAAGGTGGCCATCGCCGCGCTCATCGCCAGTGTCCTGCTGTACCTGTTCGGGCGGGCGATATTCGGCATTTTCGGCATCACCGCCGACGCGTTCCGCATCGGCGCCGGCAGCGTGCTGTTCATCTCGGCACTGGGCATGGCCCAAGGCAAGTCCGCGGTTCAGGCCGACAACGTGCAACAGGATGTCACCATCGTGCCGCTGACCATCCCGCTGACCGTCGGCCCGGGCACCATCGGTGCACTGCTGGTAATGGGCGTCGGCCACCCGCACTGGGACGACAAGGTGCTGGCCATCATCAGCATCGCCCTGGCCAGCTTCACCGTGGGCCTGGTGCTGTACCTCTCGCACCGCATCGAGCGCATCCTTGGCGACCAGGGCCTGCAGATCGTCAGCCGGCTGATGGGGCTGTTCGTCTGCGCCCTGGCTGCGCAGATCATCTTCACCGGTATCAAAGGCTACCTCGCGCCCTAGATGTCGAAATCCAGTATGCGCTGCAGGGAGACCTGAACGACGCGATCCCGAACCTTGGGCAAGAAACTCTGCTCGAAAGCCAGGATGTTGAAGCGTATCAACTCCGCTCGCACATTCTTGAGGCTGCGTTTGTGGCTGATGAAGCCCGCCCGGAACGCCGAACGATTGTCCGTTTCGTGATACAGCACCATGTCGACACGATTCGCCCCAGCAGACGCGCAGGGCAGCAATTGAAAATGCTGCCGCTCGTAGGCACAGCGCTCAAGCGATTGCAGAACCGGCGGCTTGGTCAACAGCTTGCGCATGGACTGGCTGCTTGCCGAGGCAAAATGATCGCCGGCGGTTGCGGCAATGGTTTCAAGCACCTTGTCGGTTTGCCTGGCACGGCCCTCCTCAGGCCAGTGCACCTGCTCGGCAGAAACTGCGTCCCAGCCCATGAATTTCAGCTGGTTGCGGTAGTAGGCCAACCAGTCCTGGATCAGCCCTTCCTTGTAGGCCGTCTCGGTGGCCCGCTCAGCCATCGCCAGGGCAAGCCGCACTTTGTTTTTCTGCGCAGTGGGAATACCCGGCAGAAACGAAACAATCCCTGCGCCGATCACAGCAGATATGGCTTCACTCATGTTGTGCTCCCATTACTGGTGCATGAGGGTCGAACCGATACTCCCCCTGTGCATCCTTGGTTTTCATCAATGTCTGCAGTTCATCTCGCTGACGTTGGAAACGCACGTTATCCAGCAGCAAGGAAACGCCATTGAACCTGGCTTCGCCCTGCAGAGCCTTTTCGACCAGCAACATGTCCCGCGAGGTGCCGGCGATCGGCTCGTCGAATTGCAGGGTGATACTGCAAAGGTCGAGCGTCGGCCCCGGCTTGAGCAAGCCAAGCTCGATCACCAGCTGCGAACCCTGCGTGCTGAACTTCAGCTGGTGGCGAAAACCTTCGATTGATCGGCTCAGGCCACTCTTCACTGCAGCCAGCACAGCCTCATGGCGGATCGAACGCATCCTCAGCCACGCCTCAAGTGGCTGTATCTGCGAGCCGCGCACGGGTTGCCCCAACTGTTTCAGGTCATGCGTACCGGCCAGCTTGATCCAGCCCAGTTGTCGGTATGCCTCGCGATAGGCGTCATACCAGGCTTCATAGTTCTCAAAGCGTGACCCCGCACGCCTGTTGGCCACCAACTGGGCGTAAAGGATCGAGTCGAAGGCGGCCTGACACTGAATCTGGCCAGTGTCTGCGCGATACAGTAGTGCCGTTCCGCCAATCAACATCAGTTGTTCAGCTGTTCTGTCCATGGTGTTGCCTCGTCACAAATAGCCGAACAAGGCGGCGTTGCAACGCCGCCCTGCAATCAGATGTCGTACTGGAGAATGTTCTCGACACTGCGCACGCCGAGTTTGTTTTCCACGGTTTCGCGGATTTTTTCGTAGACGAAGGTGTTGAGGGTTAGCACAGCCGTGCCGGCGTAGTAGTGGGTCTTGTCCAGCTTCCACTGGATACCCAGGATGTCATCATCCAGCTGCGGGGCAGACGCCTGGATGCAGCTCACCACCATGACCACATCGTTGTTATCGGTTTCGATGCAGGCCGCCATCCCGACCATGCCCCTGGCCTGGTTCTTGCGTTTGTGGTCGAGCACCTTGGCGTCGTTTTCGACGGTGGTCAGTTTGTCGAAGGCCATCTTGGCCAGCTCACCCAACTTGGTACCACCCAACATTGCATTCCCCACCACACCGATCGCCCGTATAGCGACAGCGCCCACGGTGACAGACAGTTCCGCCGAGGTTTCCAGTTCGAAACTACGCTTGGGGATGGTAAAGCCAAGATCACGCATGACATCGATGAACCGCTCGTACCACTCCCTGCTCTGCTTTTCGGCATCGAAGGATTTGTCAGCCACCAAAGTGGCGAAGTGGAAGGCGTTCTTTACGTCATGCCGGCTTTGCGAAGACATGCCTGCGCCGCAGGCCAGCAGGTTGCCTTCGACCAGGATGGCCGCGTCGGTGGTAGTGACTTGTGTTTCTTCGGACATGTGGAAACTCCTAGATGGTTGCCCCCCGAGTCAGGGGCAACCACCTTAGCCAGCGCGCCCACGATGCAGCGCGCTGAAGGGTTTCCGGTGCAACTAGTTGGCCGACGGGTACCAACGCGGGGTGTAGGCCCACAGCCCGCCCGACAGGCGAGGAAACACGCAGGTTGTAGAGGAGCCCACCAAGACCATGGTGCGCATGTCGACCATTTCCGGCAGCAGCTCGGCCAAAGTGACGACCTTCAGCGTCTGCCCCGGCCTACCGATATCGCGGCCAAGGACTACAGGCGTGTTCCCGTCACGGTGCCGACGCACCACTTCCAGCGCCACGCCGAGCTGATGCGGCCTGGATTTGGAAATCGGGTTGTAGAACGCCAGCACCAGGTCGGCCTGGGCCGCCAGGTCCAGGCGCTTTTCAATGATCGACCAGGGTTTGAGGTTGTCCGACAGCGACATCACGCAGAAGTCATGCCCCAGCGGCGCGCCCGCCTGGGCGGCGGTTGCGAGCGAGGCCGACACCCCCGGCAGGATCTCGAGATCCACCCGGTGCCAGGCCGCGTCATTGGACTCGTGCAGCGCTTCAAGTACCGCAGCCGCCATGGCGAACACACCCGGGTCGCCCGACGACACCACCACCACCGAACGGCCCTGGGCCGCCAGTTCGAAGGCATGCCGGGCACGCTGCATCTCTTCACGGTTGTCGGTGCAGTGCAGCACCTGGTCGTCACGGAACGGGCCGGCCATGCGCACGTAGGTTTCGTAACCGAGCACATCTTCGGCCCGCGCCAGTTCAGCCTTGACCGCCGGCACCATCAGTTCGGCAGCACCCGGCCCCAGGCCGATGACCGCCAGGCGACCGCGACGACGGCCAACCTGCGCCACCTCGACCGGGGCAGGCGCCACCGCGATGACCACGTCTGCCACCTCGATCAGTTGCGCAGCGGGCAATGCCGCAGCAACCATACCGGCCACATCATGCGCCTTGGCGGCAAAGCGCAAGGCAACACCCAGGGCCTGTGCCGCTTCGTGCAGGGCGCTATCGGCCATGGCTTGCTCGTCGGCCAGCAGGCAGGCCACTGCCGGCTCGGCGATGCCGGCCTGCTGCAATGCCGCACGAATACTGGCCAGACTACCACCCGCAACACCCACTACCACCGAACGTGGGTGGATCAGCAGCTCGTCACGGCTGGCCGGACGCGCCTGGTGCCCCACATGGATGGTACGCCGGGCCGCCTCACTGGCAGGCAATTGCGCCTGCTGCAGCCACGGCGCGTCACCTTCGATGCGTACCGTCTCGCCAGCCAGCAGGTCGGAGACGAAGCGCTTGCCTTGCTCGATATCCGCCAGGGCATAGCCCTGCGGCGGGTTCAGCAGGCAGGTGCCGAAACGCAATTCGCCACTGGTGGTGATGGCCGCAGCAACGCCCAATGCCTCGGCGATTTCGCGCGCCATCACGTTCACACCGCCAAGGCCACCGAGCAGCGGCACTACGGCACTGCCGTCTTCGGCCACGGCCAGTACCGGTGGCTCGACACCTTTCTCGCTGAGCAGGCTGGCCAGGCTGCGGATGACGATACCCGCGGCGCACAGGGCGATGATAGGCGTGTCCTGCTGGTACAGCCCACGCAGGGTATCGCCGAACGCGGTGTAATAAAGGTCGGCACCCTCGACCCGGCCTTCCAGGCCATGGATCGATGCCTGTGGATAACACTGCTGGATACGCTGCGCCGTGGTCAGGCTGCCCTGGCCAAGGATGACGATCGCCGGCGCCCGGTGCATGTTCAGCCCTGCCATTTTTCACCCGGCACGATGATCAGCGAGAAGTACGGCGACGACTGCGGGTCGACCTGGTCCAGCGGCACGATTTTCTGGTTGGCCATGGTCGCCCGCTCCACATACAGCGCGCGCCCGTCCAGGCCCAGTTCGGCCAGCACTTCGCGCACCTTGGGGAAGTTGCGGCCAAGCTTCATGATCACTGCCGCATCGGCGTCGGCCAGGCGACGCTTGAGCTCTGCGGCCGGCAACACGCCAGACAGCACCGACAGGCTCTGGTTGCGGTACACCAGCGGCGCGCCCAGTACCGAGGCGCCACCGAGCATCGAGCAGACGCCGGGGATTACTTCGGCCTCGTAGCGCTGCGCCAGGCGATCGTGCAGGTACATGTAGGAGCCGTAGAAGAACGGGTCGCCTTCGCAGATCACCGCCACGTCGCGGCCGGCATCCAGATGCTCGGCCACCTGCATGCTGGCCTCGTCGTAGAAGTCGCTGATCACCTGTTCATAGGACAGCGGCGCTGGCAGCGCTTCGGTGGTTACCGGGTAGACCAGCGGCAGCAAGGTCTGCTCGGGCTGCAGGTGCGCCTCGATGATGCCGAAGGCATTGCCACGCTTGCCCTTGGCCACGAAGTAGCCGACCACCGGCGCTTCACGTAGCAGACGCAGGGCCTTGAGGGTAATCAGTTCAGGGTCGCCAGGGCCCACGCCCAGGCCCAGCAGACGTCCACGCGGCGCCATCATTCCACCTCCGTGGCCAGGGCGTTGACCGCGGCGGCGGCCATCGCACTGCCGCCAAGGCGGCCCTGCATGATCACGAACGGCACGCCACGGCTGTCGGCGGCGAGCATCGCCTTGGACTCGGCGGCACCGACGAAACCGACCGGGAAGCCGAGGATCAGTGCCGGTTTCGGGGCGCCGGCGTCGAGCATTTCCAGCAGGTAGAACAGCGCGGTAGGGGCGTTGCCGATCACCACCACACTGCCTTCCAGATACGGCCGCCACAGCTCCAGGGCCACGGCGGAACGGGTATTGCCTGCGTCTTTGGCCAGGCCCGGTACGCTCGGGTCGCGCAGGGTGCAGATGACCTTGTTGTCGGCGGGCAGGCGGGCACGGGTGATGCCTTCGGCGACCATGTGCGCATCGCACAGGATCGGCGCGCCGTTCAGCAGCGCCTGGCGCCCGGCCCGGCCGGCACCTTCGGAGAACTGCAGGCCATCGATGGCGTCGACCATGCCACAGGCGTGAATCACGCGCACGGCGAGCTTTTCGAGGTCTGCGGGGATCCGCTCGAGTCGGGCTTCCTCGCGGATGATCCGGAAGGAGTTGCGATAGATCTCCTGACCATCGCGGATGTAGTCAATCATCAAGGTGCTCCGTCGGCAGGTCGAGCATGGCGCCTGCTTCATTCAAGGTAAGGTCGGTGGCGCGCAGGGCACCGAAGCCCGGCTGGCGCGCATCACGCAGGTACAGGTCGTAACGGCCCGGCGCGCGGGCCAGCAGGGTGGCCGGGGCCACATGGGCCACGGCACAGGATCGGGGGCAACCGGACAAGTGCACGCTGCCGGGCACGCCTGGGCCGAGCAGCGCCGCGAGGGTGACGGCATCGGCCTTGGTCTCGCCCAGGGCCTTGGCACAACCGCTGGCGCCGGTGCAGGCGCTGATGCGCGCCAGTGGCTCATGGTCGTGGCAGAGCAGGCCCAGCGTGGACAACTCGGCCTGGGCGTGGTCGACGTGCTGCGCTTGCAGGTTGGTCAGCACCAGGCTTTGCCAGGGGCTCAGGCGCAGGCTGCCATCGCCCCGTTCACGGGCAATATGCGCGGCGCCGCGCAGCATGGCCGGGGTCAGGCGACCCTGCGGCGGGGCAACGCCCAAGGCCAGCCCTTGCGCCTGGGGCAGCACGCCCAGCCACGAGACGCTGCGCGGTTCACGTCGCCATGCGAGCACGGCGGGATCGCGGCGGATAGCCAGGCCGAGCCCGTCGATGAAATCGGTTGTCGAGCACACCTCGAGCAACTGGCGCATGCGCGACTGTGCCGGGGTGGCCAGGTCGAGGAAGCGCTCAAGCACCGCACGCACCAGTGCCAGGCCTTGTTCCGCCGGCACCGCACCGAGTACCTGGCCGTCTGCCGGGCAACCCGCCAGGCCAAACGCCAGCCAGGTCCGCTGCTCCAGGCGCAGGGCCGACAGCCACAGATCATGGGGGTGTTCGAGCATGGCCAGGTTTTCGCCGGCATCCAGCTGCACGGCGAACTTGGCCGACAACTGGTGAAAACGCGGGGTGCCTTCCAGCAGATCGAGGATCTGCCCGGCCAGCGGACGGGCGTCCAGCAGCATCGCCGGGTCATGCCCGGCCAGCGGGCTGAGCATCAGGTTGCGCACATCGTCACCGGCGGCATCACGCGGGCCCAGGCCGGCAGCGAGCAGCGTCTCGACCAGGCCGCGATGCTCGCTACCGATGCCGCGAATCTGCAGGTTGCCGCGGTTGGTGGCCTCGATCACGCCACCGGCGAAACGCTCGGCCGCCGCCGCCACCGCATCGGCCTGGTCGGCCAGCAGCAGGCCACCCGGCAGCTTGATGCGGCAGATACCGCCATCACGGGCACCGACGATGCGCCACAACCCCGGGCAGGCCGAGGGACGGGGCGATACATGGGGGGCATGGGCCTGGGTCAAAGGGGCGTCCGGCAATCTGTGAAAATGCGCTTGAGTGTAGAAGGCGCGGTATTATGCCTGCTTTGTCCGGCGGCATGAAAAGCCGGTGGTCGAGCATCATTCGGGTTTGAGCAGAAATTTTGGGGGCGCTGCGCACCCCATCGCGACACAAGGCTGCTCCCACAGGGATCACCACACCCTGTGGGAGCGGCCTTGTGTCGCGATGGGCTGCACAGCAGCCCCAGGGTCTGAAGAGGTATCCATGGCACCCTGGCTGACAGTAGTAGGTATCGGCGAAGACGGCTTCAGCGGCCTGGGCAAACAGGCCCGGCGCGCGCTGCTGGGCGCTGCGCGGATCTTCGGCAGCCCGCGCCAGCTGGCCTTGCTGCCACGCTGCGTGGCCGGCGAGCGGCTGGGCTGGCCAAGCCCGTTCTCGCTGGCCCCGGTGCTGGCCCTGCGCGGCGAGCCGGTGTGCGTGCTGGCCAGCGGCGACCCGATGTTCTACGGCGTCGGCGCCAGCCTGGCGCGGCAGTTGCCCGCCGCTGAAATGCGCGTGTTGTCGATGCCCTCCTCCTGCGCCCTGGCCGCTGCCCGCCTGGGCTGGCCGCTGCACGACGTGCAGGTGGTATCGCTGGTCGCTCGGCCCCTTGCAGCGCTCAATGCCCATCTGCACAGCGGCGTGCGCCTGCTGGTGCTGAGCAACGACGGCGATAGCCCGGCAGCAATTGCCACGCTGCTGCGCGAGCGGGGCTTCGGGCCAAGTCGCCTGCGGGTCTTCGAACACTTGGGTGGCGTCGACGAACGTGATTTGGCCGGCACTGCCCAGGACTGGCCGCACAACGACGTCGCCGCGCTCAACCTGGTAGCCATCGAGTGCCTGGCCGGTGCCGACGCCCCGCGCCTGCACCGGCTGGCCGGGTTGCCGGACAGCGCTTTCCGGCATGACGGCCAGCTGACCAAACGCGATGTCCGCGCCATCACCCTGGCGCGCCTGGCACCACAGCCCGGCGAGCTACTGTGGGACGTGGGCGCCGGCTGCGGTTCGATCGGCATCGAATGGATGCGCGCCCACCCGGCCTGCCGCGCCCTGGCCATCGAGGCCGACGAAGGCCGCCAGGGTTTCATCGAACACAACCGCGATGCGCTGGGTGTACCCGGCCTGCAGCTGGTCCGCGGCAAGGCACCGGCGGCGCTGGAAGGCCTGGAGCAACCGGATGCGATCTTCATCGGTGGCGGCGTCACCCGCGAAGGCGTGCTCGACCTGTGCTGGGCAAACCTGCGCCCCGGCGGCCGGCTGGTAGCCAACGCCGTGACCCTGCAAAGCGAACTGGCCCTGGCGCATTTCCGTGAACACCACGGCGGTGAGCTGACCCGCATCCACATCGCCCATGCCCAGCCATTGGGCGCCTTCGACACTTGGCGCCAGGCGCTGCCAATCACCTTGCTGGACGTGGTGAAACCCGCCGATGCGTGAAGAAACCCGCGAACAACCCGCCCCCCTGCGCAGCGGCCTGACCACCGGCAGCTGCGCCACCGCCACCAGCCTGGCGGCAGCACGCTTGCTGCTGGGCGGCGAGAGCAGCGACGCCGTCAGCATCACCCTGCCCAAGGGCAAGGTGGTGCAAATGCGCCTGGAGTTCTGCCGCCTCACCAGCGAAGGCGCCGAAGCGGGCACGCTCAAGGATGCCGGCGACGACCCGGACGTGACCCACGGCGCCCTGCTCTATAGCCAGGTGCGCCTGCTGGCCGAACCGGGCATCCACTTTGTCGCCGGCGCCGGCGTCGGCACCGTGACCCGCCCGGGGCTGGTGCTGGCGGTGGGTGAGCCGGCCATCAACCCGGTGCCACGGCGCATGATCCGCGAACACCTGCAACGCCTGGCGGACGAATGCAGCTACCTCGGCGGCTTCGAGGTCACGGTCAATGTACAGGGCGGCGAGCAACTGGCCTTGAAGACCATGAACCCGCGCCTGGGCATCCTGGGCGGGCTGTCGATCCTCGGTACCAGTGGCATCGTGCGGCCGTTCTCCTGCGCGGCCTACATCGCCTCGATCCACCAGGGCATCGACGTCGCCCACACCAACGGCTACACGCATATCGCCGCGTGCACCGGCAACGCCAGCGAAGACACCATGCGCCGGGTCTACGGCCTGCCGGAAATCGCCCTGATCGAAATGGGCGACTTCGTCGGTGCGGTGCTCAAGCACCTGCGCAAGGTGCCGGTGCCACGCCTGACCCTGTGCGGCGGCTTCGGCAAGATCAGCAAGCTGGCCGCCGGGCACATGGACCTGCACAGCCGTCACTCCAGCATCGACTTGCCGCAACTGGCCGGCTGGGCTGCGGACATCGGCGCCGACGAGGCGCTGCAGGCCGCGATCATTACTGCCAACACCAGCCAGCAGGCCCTGGCCCTGGCCCATGCAGCCAGCATCCCCCTGGGTGACGCGGTGTGCGCCCACGCCCTGGCCTTCGCCCGCAGCGTGGTGCCGGCGCAGGTGCAGGTGGAGGTGTTCGCCATCGACCGCCAGGGTGGCATCGTCGGCCGGGCGGGTGTGCAATGAACGGGCGCATCCTGCTGCTGGGCGGCGTCACTGAAGCCCTGGCCATCGCTCGCCGCCTGGGCCCACAGCACATCTACAGCCTGGCGGGCATTGGCCGGGTACCGCAGGACCTGCAATGCCAGGTTCGGGTCGGTGGCTTTGGCGGCGCCGAGGGCCTGGCCCACTACCTGCACGAGGCGGGTATCACGTTGCTGATCGATGCCACCCATCCCTATGCCGCACAGATCAGCCGCAATGCCGCCAGCGCCGCACGCATGGCCGGCATTCCATGCTGGGCCTTGCGCCGCCCGGCATGGCAGGCACAAGCGGGGGACGACTGGCGCGAGGTCGAGGACTGGGCAGGGTTGATCGAGGCGCTCAAGCCGTTTCGCAGGCCATTGTTCACGCTGGGGCGTGAGCCACTGCAACATCTGGAGGAGATACCGCCGGAGCAGTTCTGGACCTTGCGTGCGCTGGAGGCGTGCCCTGGCAATGACCGCTGTGAAGTGATTGGCGCGCGCGGGCCGTTCCATATTGAAGATGAACGCGCGTTGTTCCAGCGCCGCAGGATCGATGTGCTGATCAGCAAGAACAGCGGCAGCGTGGCGACCGAACCGAAGCTGGAGGTGGCGCGGGAGCTGGGGATACCCGTGCTGATCCTGAAGCGACCGGCTTTGCCGGATGTGGACCGGGCGTTCGACTCGCTAACCGACCTGGCAGCGACACTCGGCCTGCGCGGATAACAAATTCCGTAAGCGCACCGCAGATCCCTGTGGGAGCGGGTTTACCCGCGAAGAAATCAACGCGGTGCATGGCACCGGCTTCGCCGGTGTTCGCGGGTGAACCCGCTCCCACAGGGGACGCGGCAATTTTCATACATTTGCCTACGGCAGTTGCTCTTACAGCCATTTCGGACTTTTCTTTCAGACCATGAAGTGGCCAGGTGCCGCACGGCTGCCTTAAACTCGGCACTCCCCCCGGAAGGCGCTACCCATATGGAAATGCAATGGTGGATCTGGCTGGTGTTCGGTATCGCGCTGACCCTGCTCGAACTGGTCCTGCCGACGTTCTT
This sequence comes from Pseudomonas sp. NPDC096925, assembly GCF_044762545.1. Lineage (NCBI taxonomy): Bacteria > Pseudomonadati > Pseudomonadota > Gammaproteobacteria > Pseudomonadales > Pseudomonadaceae > Pseudomonas > Pseudomonas sp. NPDC096925. Next base: position 164,623 of record NZ_JBIWEM010000010.1, read on the forward strand.
CATTCTCTGGTTCGGCATCGGTGCCGTGCTGGTGTCGCTCATTTCGCTGGCCGCCCCCGGCCTGCAACTGGATATGCAGGTACTGCTGTGGGTACTGCTGTCGTCAGTCACCACGGCGCTGTGGTTCAAGCTGTTCCGGCGCAAGCAACCCGACGTGCGCTGGACCGCCGAGAGCGTGATCGGCGAAGTGGGGCTGCTGACCGCTGGCGTCTCGGAGTTTCAGAAAGGCCGCGTGCGCTTCCAGAAGCCGATCCTCGGCAACGAAGAATGGACCTGCATCGCCGACAGCGAGATCGCGGCCGGCGAGCGGGTGCGCCTGACCGCCATCGAAGGGAACACCGTCCGGGTCATCCGGGCCTGAATCCGCACTAAAAGGAATTTCGCACCATGACCAGTCTCATCGTCGTCGTCGCCATCGCCCTGTTCGTCCTGATCACCGTGTTCAAGGGGGTGCGCATCGTGCCCCAGGGCGAGGAATGGGTCGTCGAACGCCTGGGCCGCTACCAGAGCACGCTCAAGCCCGGCCTGAACATCGTCATCCCGTACATGGACGTGGTTGCCTACCGCCTGCCGACCAAGGACATCATCCTCGATGTGCAGCAGCAGGAAATCATCACCCGGGACAACGCGGTGATCGTCGCCAACGCCCTGTGCTTCGCCAAGGTGGTCGACCCGCAGAAGGCCTCCTATGGCGTACAGGACTTCTCCTTCGCCGTCACCAGCCTGACCATGACCTCGCTGCGCGCCATCGTCGGTGCCATGGACCTGGACGAAGCGCTGTCCAGCCGCGAGCAGATCAAGGCGCGCCTGCGCGAGGCGATGTCCGAGCAGACCGAAGACTGGGGCGTGACCGTACGCTCGGTGGAAATCCAGGACATCAAGCCCTCGGAGAACATGCAACTGGCCATGGAACGCCAGGCGGCTGCCGAGCGCGAGCGCAAGGCCGACGTGACCCGTGCCGAAGGGGCGAAGCAGGCGGCGATTCTCGAGGCAGAAGCACGCTTGCAGGCAGCCAGGCTGGATGCCGAGGCACAGATCAGCCTGGCCGAAGCCTCGGCGCGGGCGATTTCGCTGGTCAAGGACGCGGTCGGCAACGAGACCGTGCCGGCGATGTACCTGCTGGGCGAGCGTTATGTGGGGGCGATGGAGAACCTGGCGGGCAGCAGCAATGCCAAGGTGGTGGTGTTGCCGGCGGACCTGCAGGAGACCGTGCGCGGGCTGATGGGCCGCAACAAGGCTTGAGATTGATTCAGCCCTCTTCGCGGGCACGCCCGCGAAGCAGGCGACACCGCTTCAACTGCTGGCCTGCGTCACTTCACCGCACCCCGCCATTTTTACCTATACTCGGCCTTACAATACCCACCACGATTCCTGACCGGATCTCTCCATGCCCCCACGTCGGCACATTGCCTGGATAGCCTGCCTTGCAGTGCTGTTCAACCTGCTGGCCATGCCGCTGTCCTCTGCCGCGCCCAAGGGCCCGGCCGAGCAGCTGCTGTGGGGGGCCTTCTGTTCCAGCATGGCCAACAAGGCCAAGGCCGACGTCCAGGCCCTGGCCAAGATCGACCTCGGCACGCAAAGCGACGACAGCGCCAGCATGATGAATTGCTGGTGCTGCTCCGGTGCCGCGCCGCTGCTGGCCCTGCCCGGCTACCCGCCGCAGCTGCACAACCCGCCGTTACTGCTCGCCGGGCTGCTGCCGCCACCTGCCGACTACCACGCCACGCCGCGCCAACTCTGGCCGGCGCTCAACCCCCGTGCCTCTCCGCTGGCCTGAGTTCATCACGCTGTCTGCCTGAACCTGAACAGAAACGGAGATTCACCATGCTCAAGCACGCCCTCGTCCTGGCCGCCCTGCTGCTGCCCGGCGCCTTTGCCAATGCCCACGAATACAGCGTGGGTGACCTGCACATCGCCCACCCCTGGTCACTGCAGTTGCCCCCCAACGCGCCCAACGTCGCGGCGTATTTCGTGGTGCACAACAACGGCCAGGCCGACGATCGCCTGCTCAGCGTCGACAGCCCCATCAGCGATGACGCACAACTGCACGAGCATGCCATGAGCACCAGCGGCGCCATGAAGATGCAGCAGGTGCCCAGCGTGGTGGTGCCCGCCGGCAAGAACCTGATCTTCGCACCCAGCGCCTACCATGTGATGCTGTTGCAGCCCAAGGACCGCAGCCTGCTCAGCGACGGCAAGCGCTTCCCATTGACCCTGCACTTCGAAAAGGCCGGCAATATCACCGTCGATGTGGCCGTGCAGAAGCAGGCGCCGACGGACCAGCCGCAAGCCCACGAACACGCGCACTGATCACCTGCTGAAAGGCACTCGTCGTGAGCCTGCCGCGCAACAGCATCAGCCATACCACCCGCCCTGACCGCAGGCGCGCCGGTGGCGGATGGCTGAGCCTGTTCGCCATGTGGATGATCTTCATCGGCCCGCTGATTTCCCAGTCGATGCCGATGGACCACCACGCCGGCATGAGCATGCCGATGGACATGCCGATGGCGACTGCCCATCAGCATGGCGGCGACATCCATCACGGCCAGGCTGGCGATGGCCAGCTGCATGTGATGTGGGAAAAGTGCGGTTACTGCAGCCTGTTGTTCAACTGCCCGGCCCTGCCCCAGGCCCTCAGCCCGCTCAGCGCCGGCAGCGTCGTCCCCACCACCCACCTGTTTGCGCCCACGCGCCAGGGCCATGCCCGGCAGGCTGTATTCCCTGGCGCGCGCAGCCGCGCCCCACCTTCCTCGATCAACGTCTGAACCCACATTTTGCGCACGGAGCCAGGAGGCTTCGCGCTGACTCATGACTGATCGACTGGAATCATTATGTCCGGCTGCACCCCTGTTTTTGCCTTGTCCCTGCGTGGGACCATTGCCGCCGTGTGCGGCTCGCTGCTCGCGCCCGTGGCCCTGGCCGCCGACCCTGGCCATGAAGGCCATGCACACGACGCCCCCGAGCTGAGCCCGACGGTGATCACCGCCGTGGCCCCGAGCTCGCCGCTGACCGTGGTCACCAACCCGAAAGACCCGCGCCAGCCGGTGCCGGCCAGCGACGGCGCCGACTACCTGAAGACCATCCCCGGCTTCTCGGCCATCCGCGCCGGCGGCACCAACGGCGACCCGGTACTGCGCGGCATGTTCGGCTCACGCCTGAACATCCTCACCAATGGCGGCCTGATGCTGGGCGCCTGCCCCAACCGCATGGATGCCCCCACGTCGTATATTTCGCCGGAAACCTACGACCGCCTGACCGTGATCAAAGGCCCGCAAAGCGTGATCTGGGGCCCGGGCGGTTCGGCAGGCACCATCCTCTTCGAGCGCGAGCCGGAGAAGTTCGGCACCCTCGGCAGCCGGGTCAACGCCAGCCTGCTGGCCGGTTCCAACGGCCGCTTCGACAAGGTGCTGGACGCCGCCGCCGGCAACAACCTGGGCTACGCCCGTTTCGTCGGCAACCAGTCGCGCTCGGACGACTACCATGACGGCAGCGACAACACCGTGCCGTCACGCTGGGACAAATGGAACGGCGATGTCGCCCTCGGCTGGACGCCCGACCAGGACACCTTGCTGGAACTCACCGCCGGCAAGGGCGATGGCGAGGCCCGCTATGCCGGGCGCGGCATGGACGGCTCGCAGTTCAAGCGCGAAAGCCTGGGCCTGCGGTTTGAAAAGTCCAACCTCGGCGAGGTGCTCGACAAGGTCGAGGCGCAGGTCTACTACAACTACGCCGACCACGTGATGGACAACTACAGCCTGCGCACGCCTTCGGGCAGCGGCATGATGGGCATGCCGATGGTCAGCAACGTCGACCGCCGCACCATGGGCGCACGCATCAAGGCCACCTGGCGCTGGGCCGACGTGCAACTGATCGGCGGCATTGACGCGCAGACCAACGAACATCGCAAGCGCAGTGGCATGGGCGTGGACGCGCACAAGGGCAAGGCCTGGACCAAGGACGCCGACTTCCACAACTACGGTGCCTTCGGCGAACTGACCTGGTACGTCAGCGGTGAGGACCGGTTGATCAGCGGTGCCCGCCTGGACCGCGCCTCGGCCCGCGACTTCCGCGTGACCAGCGCCACCAACGGCAACACCCGCGCCGATACCCTGCCCAGCGGCTTCGTGCGCTACGAACACGACCTGGCGGCGCTACCGGCCACCACCTACATCGGCCTCGGTCATGTGCAACGCTTCCCTGACTACTGGGAGCTGTTCTCCGCAGGTGGCCCCTCGGGCTCGGTCAATGCCTTCGACAGCATCAAGCCGGAGAAGACCACCCAGCTCGACTTCGGTGTCCAGTACCGCGACGAACGCATGGAAGCCTGGGCGTCCGGCTACGTGGGGCAGATCCGCGACTACATCCTGTTCGATTACCTGGGGATGAGCTCCCGGGCCCGTAACATCGACGCCCGCATCATGGGCGGCGAACTGGGCGCGGCCTACCAGTTGACGGAAAACTGGAAGGCCGACGCCACGCTGGCCTACGCCTGGGGCAAGAACAGCAGCGATGGCACAGCGCTGCCGCAAATGCCGCCCCTGGAAAGCCGCCTGGGCCTGACCTACAGCCGTGATGTGTGGAGCGTCGGCGCACTGTGGCGGCTGGTGGCGGAACAGAACCGCATCGCCGAGAAACAGGGCAACGTGGTCGGCAAGGACTACGACAAGAGCGCAGGCTTCGGCGTGTTCTCGCTCAATGGCGCCTACAAGGTGAGCAACCACCTCAAGCTCAGCGCGGGGGTCGACAACCTGTTCGACAAGACCTACGCCGAGCACTTGAACCTGGCCGGGAACGCCGGGTTCGGCTACCCGGCAACCGATCCACAGCCGGTCAACGAGCCAGGCAGGACCTTCTGGACCAAGGTCGATTTCAGCTTCTGACAACAACAACGGGCGCGGCGCAGGTCGCGCCCATCTGCTGGTCAAACAGGAGGTTCCCATGAGAGGAACACGCATCAATTTCTACAACCTGGCCTGGCGTTGGCACTTCTATGCGGGGCTGTTCGCGGCCCCGTTCATGATCCTGCTGGCGATCACCGGGATCATCTACCTGTTCAAGCCGCAACTCGACCCACTGCTGTATCGCGAGCTGATGGTGGTCGAAGCCGGCCACCACCGACAGGGCGCGGACGCGCTGCTGGCCGAGGTGCGCAAGGCCTACCCCAAGGGCCACGTTGGCCAGTACCTGCCGCCGCTGGACGCCGAACGCAGCGCGCAATTCGTGGTGCATGACGCTGGGCGCGAACTGAACGTCTTCGTCGATCCCTACAGCGGCAAAGTCCTCGGCGAACAGGATGGCAAGCAGAACCTGCAGGCCATCGCCCGCGCCCTGCATGGCGAGCTGATGGTCGGCACGGTCGGCGACCGCCTGGTGGAGTTGGCCGCCGGCTGGGGCATCGTGCTGGTGGTGTCGGGGCTTTACTTGTGGTGGCCACGCGGGCGCAATGGTGCTGGCGTGCTGTGGCCGCGGCTGTCGGCACGCGGCCGACCGTTCTGGCGCGACCTGCATGCGGTCACCGGTTTCTGGGGCTCGGCCTTGTTGCTGCTGATGCTGGTCAGCGGCATGACCTGGACCGGGCTGTGGGGCAAGCAGTACGCCGACTTGTGGAACCGCTTTCCGGCGGCCATGTGGAACGACGTGCCCAAGTCGGACCGGCAGGCGGGTGAACTCAACAGCGCACACCGCCAGACCGTTCCCTGGGCGTTGGAAAACACGCCGATGCCGCAGTCCGCTGCACACGCCGAACATGCCGGGCACCACATGATGTCGAGCGCGCCGGCAGCGCCGCAGGTAAGCCTGCAGCAGGTCGAAGACATCGCTACCGCGCGCCAGGTCGAACCGGGCTACAGCATCACCCTGCCCACCTCGGCCGATGGCGTGTTCACCGTTGCCGTGTTCGCCGACGACCCGCGCAACGACGCCACCCTGCATGTCGACCAGTACACCGGCAAGGTCCTGGCCGATGTGCGCTGGCAGGACTACAGCCCGGTCGCCCGCGCCACCGAGCTGGGCGTGATGCTGCATGAAGGCAAGATGTTCGGGGCGTTCAACCAGATCATCATCCTGCTGGTGTGCCTGATGATCCTGCTGGGCTCGGTGAGCGGGCTGGTGATGTGGTGGAAGCGCAGGCCGGCCGGCGGGCTGGGCGTGCCGCCGCTGCGCCATGACCTGCCGCGCTGGAAGGCGGCGGTGGGGGTGATGCTGGTGCTGGGGTTGATGTTTCCGCTGGTGGGGGTGTCCATGGTGGTGATGTGGCTGGTGGATAGCCTGGTGGTCAGGCGCGGCCGGGTGCTGGCCAGCGCTTGAGCCTTGCTTTGTCTGTGCCGGCCCTTTCGCGGGTAAACCCGCTCCCACAGGTTCTGCGCCAGGCCTGAGGGCAGCGCGGTCCCTGTAGGAGCGGGTTCACCCGCGAAGAGGCCGGCACAGGCATGAGACTGCTACCCAAAAGTCGAGTCGATCTGTCGCGCCCCGAACTGGAACGCGCGTGTTAGCCTAGCCGGCTACCTCTGACAAGACGACCGACCGTTCAACGGAATGCAGCCTATGACGCAAACCTCACCCACAGCGCCAGATGAACAGCATCTGCAACGCAACCTGACCAACCGCCACATCCAGCTGATCGCCATCGGCGGCGCGATCGGTACCGGCCTGTTCATGGGCTCGGGCAAGACCATCAGCCTGGCCGGGCCGTCGATCATCTTCGTCTACATGATCATCGGCTTCATGCTGTTCTTCGTCATGCGCGCCATGGGCGAACTGCTGCTGTCCAACCTCAACTACAAGTCGTTCATCGATTTCTCCGCCGACCTGCTCGGCCCCTGGGCGGGCTACTTCACCGGCTGGACCTACTGGTTCTGCTGGGTGGTCACCGGCATCGCCGACGTGGTCGCGATCGCGGCATACACGCAATTCTGGTTCCCGGAGCTGCCGCAGTGGATACCGGCGCTGACCTTCGTGGCGCTGCTGCTGTCACTGAACCTGGTAACCGTGAAGATGTTCGGTGAACTGGAGTTCTGGTTCGCCCTGGTCAAGATCGTCGCCATTCTCGGTCTGGTCGCTACCGGCGCATACATGGTCATCAGCGGCTTTACCTCGCCCAGTGGGCGCACCGCGCAGCTGGCCAACCTGTGGAACGACGGTGGCATGTTCCCCAATGGCCTGATGGGCTTCTTCGCCGGTTTCCAGATCGCCGTGTTCGCCTTCGTCGGTATCGAGCTGGTGGGTACCACCGCCGCCGAAGCGAAGAACCCGGAACGCACCCTGCCGCGGGCGATCAACTCGATCCCGTTGCGGATCATCATGTTCTACGTACTGGCACTGATCGCAATCATGGCCGTCACACCTTGGCGCGACGTGGTACCGGGCAAGAGCCCGTTCATCGAGCTGTTCGTGCTGGCCGGCCTGCCGGCGGCAGCGAGTATCATCAACTTCGTGGTGCTGACCTCGGCGGCCTCGTCGGCCAACGGCGGCGTGTTCTCCACCAGCCGCATGCTGTACGGCCTGGCGCGGGAAGGTGACGCACCCAAGGCGTTCGAGAAGCTGTCGGGCCGCTCGGTGCCTGCCAATGGCCTGTACTTCTCCTGCACCTGCCTGCTGCTGGGTGCAGTGATGATCTACCTGGTGCCGAACGTGGTCGAGGCATTCACCCTGATCACCACCGTTTCGGCAGTGTTGTTCATGTTTGTCTGGACGCTGATCCTGCTGTCGTACCTGCAGTACCGCAAGCAGCGAGCGGCGCTGCACCAGGCGTCGAAATTCAAGATGCCGGGCGGGCGCTTCATGTGCTACGTGTGCCTGGTGTTCTTTGCCTTCATCCTGGTGTTGCTGAGCCTGGAGGAAGATACCCGCGCGGCATTGCTGGTGACGCCGATCTGGTTTGTGCTGCTGGCGGTGACCTATCAGGGGGTGCGCAGCAAGCGCCATCCGCGCACGGCTGTGCGTAACGGCTGATGGCCTCGGGGGCTGCTTTGCAGCCCCAATCCTGTGCACACAAATCCATCAGGCACCAAACTGGATCCAACCGACGCCCCAACACCTCGCACACCCCCTCTATTGCGCACCTTCCGCCGTTAGGCACACCCCTTGCAACACCCCTCCCCGCTTGCCCAACACATAAAAACTCAGCGGAGAGAGCACATGAAGCGACGCAGTCTGATCAAGGCCTTCACCCTTAGCGCATCAATTGCCGCAATGGGCCTGAGCTGGAGCATCCAGGCCGCCGAGACCATCAAGGTCGGCATCCTGCATTCGCTGTCGGGGACCATGGCCATTTCCGAGACTTCGCTCAAGGACATGGCGCTGATGACCATCGAGCAGATCAACGCCAAGGGCGGCGTCAATGGCAAGCTGCTCGAACCGGTGGTGGTAGACCCGGCCTCCAACTGGCCGCTGTTCGCCGAAAAGAGCCGCCAGCTGCTGACCCAGGACAAAGTGGCAGTGGTGTTCGGCTGCTGGACCTCGGTGTCGCGCAAGTCGGTGCTGCCAGTGTTCGAAGAGCTCAACGGCCTGCTGTTCTACCCGGTGCAGTACGAGGGTGAAGAGATGTCGCCGAACGTGTTCTACACCGGCGCCGCGCCCAACCAGCAGGCCATCCCGGCCGTGGAGTACCTGATGAGCGAGGACGGCGGCAGCGCCAAGCGCTTCTTCCTGCTGGGCACCGACTACGTCTACCCGCGCACCACCAACAAGATCCTGCGCGCCTTCCTGCACAGCAAGGGCGTGGCCGACAAGGACATCGAAGAGGTGTACACGCCGTTCGGCCACAGCGACTACCAGACCATCGTCGCCAACATCAAGAAGTTCTCCGCCGGTGGCAAGACCGCAGTCATCTCCACAGTCAATGGTGACTCCAACGTGCCGTTCTACAAGGAGCTGGCCAACCAGGGCCTGAAGGCCACCGACGTGCCGGTGGTGGCCTTCTCGGTGGGCGAAGAAGAACTGCGCGGCATCGACACCAAGCCGCTGGTGGGCCACCTGGCGGCGTGGAACTACTTCGAGTCGGTGGATAACCCGGTCAACCAGAAATTCGTCGCCGACTGGAAGGCCTACGCCAAGGCCAAAGGCCTGCCGGGTGCCGACAAGGCGGTGACCAACGACCCGATGGAAGCCACCTACGTCGGTATCCACATGTGGGCCCAGGCCGCCGAGAAGGCCAAGTCCACCGATGTCGACAAGGTCCGCGAAGCCTTGGCCGGGCAGACCTTCAAGGCACCGTCGGGCTTTACCCTGACCATGGACAAGACCAACCACCACCTGCACAAGCCGGTGATGATCGGCGAGATCCAGGATGACGGGCAGTTCAGCGTGGTCTGGGAAACCGAGCAACCGCTGCGGGCGCAGCCTTGGAGCCCGTTCATTCCGGGCAACGACAAGCGCCCTGATTACGCCGTGAAAGGTAATTGAGAGCCGTTGGGGCCGCCTTGCGGCCCATTCGCGGGTAAACCCGCTCCCACAGGTTCGATGCAAGGTTAGAAACCTGTGCGATCCCTGTGGGAGCGGGTTTACCCGCGAAGAATCCACCGCTGTATTCCAGGATTGCTCGCATGCTTAGACTCCTGCTAACCCTTCTTCTGCTGATCCCCCTGGCCACCCAGGCCAGCGAGGGCGAATTCTTCCTCACCGCCAAGCCCGCCGAGCAGGCCCAACTGCTCGAAAGCTGGGCGGCGCAACCCGATGCCGCACGCCTGCCGCTGCTGGACAACCTGCGCCAGGGCCGCATCGCCGTCGATGACACGCGCAAGGTACGCCTGAACAACCGCCTGCGCGGCCTGATCGACAATGCCCTGGCCAGCCACCAGTTGCTCAGCGACAACAGCGACATCCGCCTGGCCGCAGCCCAACAGCTGCAGAAGAGCGCGCAACCGGCGCAAATGGCCTTCCTCGACCGGCGCTTCGCCAGCGAACCGGACGCCGCCGTGCACGCCGCCCTCGGCCTGGCCTTGGCCAACCTGCAACTGGGTGCCAGCGAACCGGCAGTACGCCTGGCCGCCGTACGCCTGCTCGGCGAAACCGGTGACCCGCTGGCCCGCACCCGCCTCGAAGCGCTGCTGCAACCCAACGCGGAAACCGACCCGGGCGTGCGCACCGCCGCAGCAACCAGCCTGGCCCAGGTCCAGCGCAAGCTGCTGGTCGGCGAGCTGCTCGGTCAGGCCTTCAGCGGCCTGTCGCTGGGTTCGATCCTGCTGCTGGCAGCCCTTGGCCTGGCCATCACCTTCGGCCTGCTCGGGGTGATCAACATGGCCCACGGCGAAATGCTGATGCTCGGCGCCTACAGCACCTACATGGTCCAGGTACTGCTGCAGCGCTACGCCCCCGGCGCCATCGAGTTCTACCCGCTGATCGCCCTGCCAGTCGCTTTCACTGTCAGTGCCGGGGTCGGCATGGCGCTGGAGCGCACGGTGATCCGCCACCTCTACGGCCGCCCACTGGAAACCTTGCTGGCGACCTGGGGCATCAGCCTGATCCTGATCCAGGCCATTCGCCTGCTGTTCGGCGCGCAGAACGTCGAAGTCAGCAACCCGGCCTGGCTTTCGGGTGGCATCCAGCTGCTACCCAACCTGGTACTGCCATACAACCGCCTGGTGATCATCGGCTTCGCCCTGGCCGTGGTACTGCTTACCTGGCTGCTGCTCAACCGCACACGGCTGGGCCTGAACGTGCGCGCTGTCACCCAGAACCGCAACATGGCCGCCTGCTGCGGCGTATCCACCGGGCGCGTCGACATGCTCGCCTTCGGCCTCGGCTCGGGCATCGCCGGGCTCGGCGGCGTGGCCCTGAGCCAGGTCGGCAACGTCGGCCCGGACCTGGGCCAGAGCTACATCATCGACTCGTTCCTGGTGGTGGTGCTCGGTGGCGTCGGCCAGTTGGCCGGCAGCCTCTGGGCCGCCTTCGGCCTTGGCATCGCCAACAAGCTGCTGGAGCCGCAGATCGGCGCCGTGCTCGGCAAGATCCTCATCCTTGCGTTGATCATTCTGTTCATCCAGAAGCGCCCGCAAGGCCTGTTCGCCCTCAAGGGACGGGTAATCGACTGATGAACCAGCCACTGCTTGTCACCGCTACTCAAAAGGCCGGGCCACGGCTGACGCTGGCCATCGGCGCCGTCGTCGTCCTGCTGCTGGTGGCCCTGCCGCTGCTGTCGCTGCTGCCGGCTGATCATGCCCTGCACGTGTCGGCCTACACCCTGACCCTGGTCGGCAAGATCCTCTGTTACGCCATCGTCGCCCTGGCCCTGGACCTGGTCTGGGGCTACGCCGGGCTGCTGTCGCTGGGCCACGGGCTGTTCTTCGCCCTCGGTGGCTACGCCATGGGCATGTACCTGATGCGCCAGGCCGCCGGTGACGGCCTGCCGGGGTTCATGACCTTCCTGTCGTGGAGCGAGCTGCCGTGGTACTGGGCCGGCACCCAGCATTTCGCCTGGGCCCTGTGCCTGGTAGTGCTGGCGCCCGGGCTGCTGGCGCTGGTGTTCGGCTGGTTCGCCTTCCGCTCGCGGATCAAGGGCGTGTACTTCTCGATCATGACCCAGGCGCTGACCTTCGCCGGCATGCTGCTGTTCTTTCGCAACGAAACCGGCTTTGGCGGCAATAACGGCTTTACCAGCTTCCGCACTTTGCTTGGCTTCGACATTGCCGCGCCGGGTACACGGGCGGTGTTGTTCCTGCTCACCGTGACCCTGCTGCTGGCCAGCCTGTACCTGTGCTGGCGCCTGACCCGCAGCAAGTTCGGCCGCCTGCTCACCGCCGTGCGCGACGCCGAGAACCGCCTGATGTTCTGCGGCTACGACCCACGCGGTTTCAAGCTGCTGGTGTGGGTGCTGAGCGCCGTGCTGTGTGGCCTGGCCGGCGCGCTGTACGTGCCGCAGGTGGGCATCATCAACCCCAGCGAAATGTCGCCGACCAACTCCATCGAAGCCGCCGTATGGGTGGCCCTGGGCGGGCGCGGCACGCTGATCGGCCCGCTGCTCGGTGCCGGCCTGGTCAATGGCATGAAGAGCTGGTTCACCGTAGCCTTCCCGGAGTTCTGGCTGTTCTTCCTCGGTGCGCTGTTCATCCTCGTCACCCTGTACCTGCCCAAGGGCGTGGTCGGTCTGTTGAAGAAAAGGAGCCAGCCATGAGAGGCGTGCCCGCGGTACACCCTGAATTCATGCTCGAACCGGTGTTCGACAACCTTGGCGCCGGCCGCGACGCCATCGGCCTGGGCCAGAGCCGCAAGGCCGGCCTCGACACCCGCCACGGCACGCTGCTGAGCCTGGAAGACATCAGCGTCAGCTTCGATGGGTTCAAGGCGCTGAACGCGCTGAACCTGTACATCGGCGTGGGCGAGCTGCGTTGCATCATCGGCCCAAACGGGGCCGGCAAGACCACGATGATGGATGTGATCACCGGCAAGACCCGGCCCGACAGCGGCACGGCCTATTTCGGTGACACCCTCGACCTGACCCGCATGAGCGAATACCAGATCGCCCAGGCCGGCATTGGCCGCAAGTTCCAGAAGCCCACGGTGTTCGAGGCGCTGACGGTGTTCGAGAACCTGGAGCTGGCACTGAAGACCGACAAATCGGTATGGGCCAGCCTGGCAGCGCGGCTGGGTGGTGAGCAGCGCCAACGCATCGACGAGGTGCTGGGCACCTTGCGCCTGTTGCCGCTGGCCCAGCGCCAGGCAGGCTTGTTGTCGCATGGACAGAAGCAATTCCTGGAGATCGGCATGCTGCTGGTGCAGGAGCCGCAACTGCTGTTGCTGGACGAGCCGGTGGCGGGCATGACCGATGCCGAGACCGAGTTCACCGCCGAACTGTTCAAGGGCCTGGCCGGCAAGCATTCGCTGATGGTGGTGGAGCATGACATGGGGTTTGTCGGCAGCATTGCCGACCATGTGACCGTGCTGCACCAGGGCAGTGTGCTGGCGGAAGGGTCGCTGGAGCAGGTGCAGGCGGATGAGCGGGTGGTCGAGGTGTATCTGGGCCGCTAGACATGGATACCTGTGCCGGCCTCTTCGCGGGTAAACCCGCTCCCACAGGTACGGTACAGGCCTGAAGAGCTGCGCGGTCCTTGTGGGAGCGGGTTTACCCGCGAAAGGGCCGGCACAGGCAAAGCAGATTTCCCAGGAACCACACATGCTGAAAATCGACACCCTGCACCAGTACTACGGCGGTAGCCATATCCTCCGGGGCCTGTCCTTCGAAGCCAAGGTCGGCGAAGTCACCTGCCTGCTGGGCCGCAACGGCGTGGGCAAGACCACCCTGCTGCGCTGCCTGATGGGCCTGGTACCCGCCCGCGATGGCAGCATCGAATGGGAAGGCAAGCCGATCACCAGCCTCAAGCCCCAGCAACGGGTCCAGTCCGGCATCGCCTACGTGCCCCAGGGCCGCGAGATTTTCCCGCGTCTCACTGTCGAGGAAAACCTGCTGATGGGCCTTTCGCGCTTCCCCGCCCGTGAAGCTCGGGAGGTACCGCCCTTCATCTACGAACTGTTCCCCGTGCTGGAACAGATGAAGCAACGCCGTGGCGGTGACCTGTCCGGCGGCCAGCAGCAACAGCTGGCCATCGGCCGCGCCCTGGCCAGCCGACCGCGCCTGCTGATCCTCGACGAGCCCACCGAGGGCATCCAGCCTTCGGTGATCAAGGAGATCGGCGCAGTCATCCGTCGCCTGGCCGAGCGTGGCGACATGGCCATCCTGCTGGTGGAGCAGTTCTACGACTTCGCCGAGGAGCTGGCCGACCAGTACCTGGTGATGGCCCGTGGCGAGATCATCCAGCGCGGCCGTGGCGAAAACATGCAAGCCGAGGGTGTGCGTGGGCTGGTAACCATTTAATCTGCAAACAACGACCCTGCGAGACGCTGTCATGAGTCATGAAATCCGCGATGCCCTGCCTGCCGACGTGCCGGGCATCCTCGACATCTACAACGACGCGGTGCGCAACTCCACGGCGATCTGGAACGAAACCCCGGTGGATTTGGCCAACCGCCTGGCCTGGTTCGCCGCACGCGCACAGCAGGGCTACCCGATCCTGGTGGCGGTGGATGGGAGCGGTGTGCTGGGCTATGCATCGTTTGGCGACTGGCGGCCATTCGAGGGCTTTCGCAACACCGTTGAACACTCGGTGTACATCCGTGGCGACCAGCGTGGCAAGGGGCTGGGGCCGCTGCTGATGGCAGCGCTGGTCGAGCGTGCACGCAAGTGTGGCAAGCATGTGATGGTGGCGGCCATCGAGAGCGGCAATGCAGCGTCGGTGCACCTGCACGAGCGCCTGGGCTTCGTAGTGACCGGGCAGATGCCGCAGGTGGGGGTGAAGTTTGGCCGGTGGCTGGACTTGACCTTCATGCAGCTGGTGCTGAACCCGGGGGCTGAACCAAGCTGAATTTGATTTTGCCTGTACTGGCCTCTTCGCGGGTAAACCCGCTCCCACTGGTACTGCACACATCTCAGGGATCGTGCGATTCCTGTGGGAGCGGGTTCACCCGCGAAGAGGCCGGGCCTGCAAAACTCACATCTGGATAAACCTGCCCAACCGCTGCCTCAGCATGCTGTTCTCACTGCGCAACTGCTGCACTTCCTGCAGCAGTTCCAGCGCCAGCGCCACCCCTTCCCACTCCAGTTCCAGCTCCTGATGCAGCTTCGCCGCGCGTTTGGCCAGTAACGGCGCCTGATCGTCGAACAACCAGTCCTCCGGCGTTCGCCCGGAAGGTTCGACAATGCCGTGCTCGACGATTTCGATCACGCAGTCAGCCGTGATATCGGCCTCCTGACACAGGGTACGCATGTCCAGTTGAACGATCAGGGTGCTGCTCATGATCACTTACTCCATTGTGTCCTCGGGTTGAACGCAGCCTTCTCGGAAAGCTTGGTCCACAGTTCGCGGGCAGACTCGTCGGATGCTGGCGGCATGACCACTTTCAATTGCGCGTAAAGGTTGCCGCGCTCGCCGCTCTTGTTGGCCAGGCCCTTGCCCGGTACGCGCAGGCGCTGGCCGCTCTGGCTGTCGGGGCGGATGGTAAGGTTGATCTTGCCGTCCAGGGTCGGCACGGCCACCTTGGCGCCCAGTGCTGCCTCCCACGGTGCCAGCGGCACGGTGATGATCAGGTCATGACCTTCGACATCGAACAGTGGGTGCGGTGCCATGCGAATGGTCAGGAACAGGTCACCATTGGCCCCGCCACCGCTGCCCGGCGCGCCCTGGCCCTTGAGGCGGATGCGCTCGCCATCGGTCACCCCGGCCGGAATCTTCACGTTCAGGGTCTTGGTAGTGAACCCGGTGCGCTGGCCCATGGCATTGGTCTGCGGCACCTGGAAGCTGATCTGCTTGGACTCCTTGCTCAGGGTCTCTTCAAGGAACACTGCCAGTTCTAGCTCCACGTCCTGCCCTCGCCTGCCGGCGCTGCGTTGCTGCTGCCGGGCGCCACCGAACGGGTTGCCTCCTCGGCCACCAAAGATCGAGCTGAAGAAGTCGGAAAAATCACCGCCCTCGAAGCCACCGCCACCGCCACGGCTTTCCCACCCCGGTGGTGCCTGGAACGGCCGGCCATGCTGGCCACCGTACTTGCGGATTTCGTCGAACTCGGCACGTTTCTGCGCGTCGCCCAGCACTTCGTAGGCCTCGTTGGCCTCCTTGAATTTTTCCTCGGCGTCGCGCTCCTTGCTGACGTCGGGGTGATACTTGCGCGCCAGCTTGCGGTACGCGGCCTTGATCGCCTTGTCATCCGCCGTGGGCTCTACGCCGAGTATCTTGTAATAGTCTTTGAAGTCCATCTATGGATCACCAATGTGAATGTGCGTGTTGCAAAAGAAGATAGGGGTCAAGCATAGCCTTTCAAGACCGCCTTGGGTTTGCGCCATGGCAGACGACTGGTCTTGATTCTGTAGCCAACTGGCATAAACTGCGCGGCCGTTTTGCCTCCGGAAGCCTTTTCCCATGTCTGACGTATCGCCGGCCCGCGCCCTGGGCATCGACTTCGGCACCTCCAACTCCACGGTCGGCTGGCACCGCCCGGGTGTCGAATCGCTGATCGCCCTGGAAGACGGCAAGATCACCCTGCCGTCGGTGGTGTTCTTCAACATCGAGGAGCGTCGCCCGGTATATGGCCGCCTGGCGCTGCACGAGTACCTGGAAGGCTACGAAGGCCGCCTGATGCGCTCGCTGAAAAGCCTGCTGGGTTCCAAGCTGATCAAGCACGACACCAGCGTGCTGGGCAGCGCCCTGCCGTTCAAGGACCTGCTGGGCATGTTCATCGGCGAGCTGAAAAAGCGCGCCGAGGCCGCTGCCGGCCGCGAATTCGACCAGGTGGTACTGGGTCGCCCGGTGTTCTTCGTCGACGAAGACCCGGCTGCCGACCAGGAGGCCGAAGACACCCTGGCCGAAGTGGCGCGCAAGATCGGCTTCAAGGACGTGTCGTTCCAGTACGAGCCGATTGCCGCGGCGTTCGACTACGAGTCGGGCATCAGCCGCGAAGAGCTGGTGCTGATCGTCGACATCGGCGGTGGTACCTCGGACTTCACCCTGATCCGCCTGTCGCCCGAGCGCCACCTGGTGGCCGAGCGCCAGAGCGACATCCTCGCCACCGGCGGCGTGCACATCGGCGGTACCGACTTCGACAAGCAGCTGAGCCTGCAGGGCGTGATGCCGCTGTTCGGCTACGGCAGCCGCATGAAGAGCGGCGCGCTGATGCCGACCAGCTACCACCTCAACCTCGCCACCTGGCACACCATCAACGCCCTGTACTCGCAGAAGTCGCAGCTGGCGCTGGGCAGCATGCGCTATGACATCGAGGACACGCTGGGCATCGACCGCCTGTTCAAGCTGATCGAGGAGCGTGCCGGGCACTGGTTGGCGATGGAAGTGGAGGCCAGCAAGATCGAGCTGACCGAGCAGCAGAGCCGCCACGTCGACCTCGGCCGCATTGAGCGCGAGCTGGGCGTGGACCTGTCCCGGGCGCTGTTCGAGGGAGCTATCGAAGGGTTGCTGGAGCGGGTGCGTGGTAGCGTGAGCGAATTGCTGGCCAAGGCTGGTGTGAGCGAGACCCAGGTCGATACGGTGTTCTTCACCGGTGGTTCCAGCGGGATCCCGGCGCTGCGCAACAGTGTGTCGGCGATGCTGCCGAATGCGCGGCATGTGGAAGGCAATATCTTTGGCAGCATTGGCAGCGGGCTGGCCATCGAGGCACGCAAGCGTTACGGCGCTGCCTGAGCCATCCCTTTTACCTGTACCGGCCTCTTCGCGGGTAAACCCGCTCCCACAGGGCTCGCGCAAGTCTTGAGAGCTGTGGCGTACTTGTGGGAGCGGGTTTACCCGCGAAGAGGCCGGTACAGGCTAATGAAGAATCAGACCAGTTCGGCCCGCTTCAGCTCACTCTTCAGGTAGGCATAGTAGATCGGCCCCGCCACCACCCCCGGCAGCCCGAACGCTGCCTCGAACACCAGCATCGCCAGCAGCAATTCCCACGACTTGGCACTGATCTGCCCGCCCACGATCCGCGCGTTGAGGAAGTACTCGACCTTGTGGATGACGATCAGGTAACCCAGCGCCGCCGCCGCCACCCAGATCGACAGCGACAAGCCGACGATGGTGATCAGGGTGTTCGACATCAGGTTGCCGATCACCGGCAGCAGGCCCAGCAGGAAGGTCAGCACGATCAGCGTCTTGGTCAGCGGCAGGTGCACGTCGAACATCGGCAGCACCAGGGCCAGGAAAATGCCGGTGAAGGTAGTGTTGAGCAGCGAAATCTTGATCTGCGCGAAGACGATGTTGCGAAACGCCTGCACCAGCAGGCTCAGGCGCTCGAACAGCGCCGCCGCCAGTGGCTTGCGCCGGGAGATATCGGGGATGCGCTGCAAGGCGACGATGGCGCCGAGGATCATGCCGATCAACAGGGTGACGAACATGTGCGCCATGCCCTTGCCCACCAGTTGCAGGTCGCTCAGGTGGCTCTTGATCCAGTCACCGATGGCCACCTTGAACTCCGCCGCACTGGCCGGCAGGTAGCCTTCGATGAACGGCGGTAGCTGCCCACGGGCGCGCTCCACCAAGGCCATGAACTTGTCCAGCGAGGCACCGGGGTTTTCTGCCTCGTGCAGCAGGAAGCTGAAGGCCCCGGCAAACAGCAGGGTCAGGGTGCTGACCACCAGCGTGCCGAGCAGCGCCACCGCCAGCCAACGGGCGCGCTGCCCGGCCAGCAGCGGCTGCAGCCGCGGCGTGAGCATGTTGACCAGCTCGAACACCAGCAGGCCGGCCAACAGGCTCGGCAGCAATTTCAGGGGCAGCGCCAGCAACAGGCCGGCAAACACGATGATCCAGCTGGCCAGGGTGACCTGGCGAGGGGTGAAGGTCATACAGCCTCAACGGCAGACAACGGGAAAGACCCGCAGTCTGCCAGCCTTACGCCTGCAGGCATAGGCGCAGGTCATTTCTTCTTCAGACAGTCACTCATGAACGCTTTGCGCTCGTCACCCTTCAGGGCCTTGGTGGTGGCGTCGGCGTTGCAGGTTTTCATCTTCTCTTGCTGGGTTTGCGGCACGTCCTTCTTCAGGCAGGTACTCATGAAGGCTTTGCGCTCATCGCCCTTGAGGGCCTTGGCGGTGGCGTCGGCGTTGCAGGTTTTCATCTTTTCCTGCTGCGCGGTATTGGCGGCGAAGCCTTGGGCGCTGAACAACACCGCCAACACCAGTAAGGGGATTTGCAGCACTTTCATGGAGTGGTCTCCTTGGCTCCGTGCCCGATGCACGGTGGTCGAGCTGAGTGTAGCCAATAAATGCTCAACGCCCTGCCCGTGCCTGGCGGCGGTATTGCTCGGGCGTGCAATGGGCCTGGCGCTGGAACATGGCGATGAACGCCGACGCGCTGCTGTAGCCCAGGTCGAAGGCGATGGCCTGGATCGACTGGCCGGCTTCCAGCGCTTCGATGGCTCGCAGAAAGCGCAGGCGCAGGCGCCATTCACCAAAACTGATGCCCAGTTCGCGCAGAAACTGGCGGGCCAGGGTACGTTCGCTGACATGCACCCGGGCTGCCCAGTCGGCCAGCGGGCGGTTGTCGCCTGGCTCGGCGCCGAGGGCATCGAGCACTTGGCGCAACCCGTCGCTGTGGGCAAACGGCAGGTAGCAGGCCTGGGCGGGTGCCAGCAGCAACTGGTCGAGCAGCACCTGCACCAGGCGCTGGTCGCGCTCACCCTCGGCCACCCGCAGGTCACGCCGGGCGAAGTCGGCGAGGATGGCCTTGAGGATGTCGCTGATCATCAGGCTGCACGGTTGCTGCGGCAGGGCGGCGCAGAGGCTGCGGTCCAGGTAGACCGAGTGGTAGACGATGGCCTGTGGGTTGTAGCAGCCATGCTCGGTGTCGGGCGGCACCCACACGGCGTATTGCGGCGGCGACAGGAAGCGCTGGCCGGCGACCTCCAGCTGCATCACGCCGTGGGCGGTGTAGTTGAGCTGGCCCCAGGCGTGGCGATGCAGGGCGCTGTGCGTGTCGGCACCGAACTCGTCGTGGCGGAAGTACACCGGGGCCGGGAGCTGGGTGAACCGAGGAATGTCGAGGTATTTGCGCGGCATGCTGTCTGCTTGGCGGGGTGAGTTGTCTGGATAGGAGTATAGGCTTGTAAACAGACAATCGATAATACAGGCCTATCGAGGGCCTGCGCCGCAGGCCTTCGCGGGCTCGCCCGCTCCCACAGGATCTGCGCCAGCTTTCAGGCCTGTGATATCCCTGTGGGAGCGGGCAAGCCCGCGAAGGGCTGCAAAGCAGCCCCCATTCCAGGCCCCAGCGAGTAACCTGCTACATGAACTACCTGTTCCCCCTGACCGCCATCCTCATCTGGGCCGGCAACACCGTGGTCACCAAGATGTCCGCCGGTGCCATCCACCCCGCCGAGATCGGCTTCTACCGCTGGCTGCTGGCCGCGCTGCTGTTCACCCCGTTCCTGCTGCCCGCCGTGTGGCGCAATCGCGCGGCCATCCGCCCGCAGCTGGGCAAGGTGTTCGTGCTGGGCGTGCTGGGCATGGCGCTGTACCAGAGCCTGGCCTACTTCGCCGCCGGCATCACCAGCGCCACCAACATGGGCATCATCCTCTCGCTGATGCCGCTGATGTCACTGGCGCTGTCCATCGCCTGGCTGGGCCAGCGCCTGAGCTACGGCGCCCTGCTGGGCGCACTGGTGTCATTTTTCGGCGTACTGGAAGTGGTCAGCGCCGGCCACCCCGCCGTCCTGTTGCAACAAGGCCTGAACAGCGGCGACCTGCTGATGCTGGTGGCCACCCTGGCCTACGCGCTGTACAGCTTCCTGCTGAAGAAATGGCAGCTGCGCCTGCCACCGATGCAGTTGCTGTACCTGCAGGTGCTGATGGCCATCGTCGTGCTGCTGCCGCTGTTCCTGCTGTCGGACAAGACTGGCCTGAACAGCCGCAACATTGGCCTGGTGCTGTACGCCTGCGTGCTGGCCTCGATGATCGCCCCTCTGGTATGGATGAAGGCCGTGCACCGCCTGGGCCCAAGCCGTACCACGCTGTTCTTCAACCTGCTGCCACTGGTCACCGCGCTGATCGCCGCCGTGGTGCTCGACGAGCAGCTGGCCCGCTATCACCTGGTCGGCGGCCTGCTGACCCTGGCCGGCGTGATACTGGCCGAGCGCTGGACCACACCGATCCGCCGTTAGAGCCCTGCCGCCTTGAGCCGGGCGGCATGTTCGATGAACAGCCGCACCGGTTCGGCGCCCTTGCCCACCGCGCCAAGCGACTGGTTGACGATATCCAGGTGGTCGAGCGGGTAGTCGTCGCCGATCACCTGCCCCAGGTGCGAACTGAAGCGCCCGACCATGCCGTCGCAATGGCCCTTTTCCTTGACGAAACTGCGTGCGAACAGGCGGCAGAAGTGGCTGCTGCCATCGATGCGGTTGCGCCCCTGGTCGGTCAGGCCGGGCTGCAAGGTGCCGGACCAGGAGTAATAGCGCACGCCATCGACCTCATACGCCCCTTCCCCGCCCCAGGTGCCTGGCAGCCCCTGTGGATAAGCCTGGTTGAACAGCGCCACCCCGGCGCTGGTCAACGACTGGTGCGAGGCGTGTACATCCACCGGCAGCGGGTCGCGGCGCCAGCCGGTTTCCAGCCACACCAGCAGCACGGCCAAGCCATGCAGCACAGCCTTGAGGATGCGCCCCTGCGGGGAATCGCCCGGTGCCGTACGTGCCAGGTAATCGGCCAGTTCCGAGCCATGGTTGGGCCCTGCCACCGACGTGACCGAAGCCACCCGCCCGGGCCGCCTGGCGGCAGCGTAGCGTGCGTTCAGGGCGCCCTGGCTGTGGCCGATGAGGTTGACCTTTTCCGCGCCGGTGCGCTGGCAGATGTCTTCGATGATCGCCAGCAACTGCTCGCCGCGCACCTCGCTGGAATGCAGCGGCGAAACCTGCACCGGGAACACCTGCGCCCCGCCCTTGCGCAGGGCCGGCACGATGCCGAACCAGTAGGGATAGAGCACTACCCGGACAAAACCGAGCATGCCCGGCACCAGCACCAACGGGTATCGCGTGGCCAATTCCTGCTGCATTGCCCCAGCTCCTTTCCGTGGACGACCGGCCAACACTACAGCGGCCTTGATGACCATCGCAATCGAACTCCGAGAGCGCGCTGCGGTTCAAAACCACACAGACCTTTGCAAGGAGCGAAACCATGTACAAGCAGACCCTGGCAATCCTTCTGGCAAGCGCCACCCTCGCCGCCTGCGGCAGCCGCCCGGAAAACCCGGTTGACTACGTCACCTACCGCGACGAACCGCTGGTCAGGCAAGTGGAAAAAGGCATGACCATGCAGAAGGTCATCGCCATCGGCGGCAGCCCGTCCAGCGTGAGCGACCTGCCCCACGGCGGCACCTGCAACGACTACATCCTCAACCGCGATGGCCACCAGCAGCCCTACTACGTGCGCTTCGACGCCACCGGCCATGTCGATGCCAAGGGCTTCAAGACTTGCAAACAGCGCGAAGAAGACAGCGCCGCCGTCCACGGCGCGTAAGCCTTATATCCTGGCGCAGGAAGAAGAGCACGCGGACGATCTGTCGACCTGTTGCAAGGGCTGTAACCGCAAGGGGCCGCAACGCGGCCCCCGTCATTTCTTGCCTTTCACCACCGTCGGCGCCTTGCCCGCCTTCATCTGCTGCAACAGTGGCGTGCACTGGTTCGGATCATCCCCGCTGCTAGGCGCAATCAGCGCCAGCAACCCCGCCGCTGGCCCGGCCACCACCCCCAGTGCCACCATCCCCGCCCCGCGCAACGCCAGCGGTACCGCTTGCACCCCGGCACTGGGCCTGGCGAACGGCCCGCGCACATACAGCGGCGAGCGCAGCGAGAACAGCCGCAGGCCTTTCGATTCCGGGTTTATTTTCAGGTCCAGCTGCTCAGTGGCGAAATTGGCCGTGCCGTTGATGTAGATGATCGCGTTCTCGGTATCGAAGATGAACAGGCGTGTGGTCGCCAGGCCATCCTTGATGCCCACATCGGCCGCCGCACAGTTGATCTTCACATCCTCATCGCCAAACAGCTTGCCGACCACGTAGTTGCCCACGTTCAACCCGGCAATCTCCATCAGGCTGCGGCTGATGGCGCCATCGTTGATCAGCATGCGCAGGTCACCATTGGCCGTGCCCAGCAAGGCGGCCACCGAGTTGCCCCGACCAGTGATATCGGCATCACCATTCAACTCACCGAAGCTGGTCTGCATCGGCGCAAAGGAGGGGAACAACTGCTTGAGCTTGAAGCCCCGCGCCGTCAGGCGGGCGCGCCCCTGCAACGGTACGTTGCGGCCATCCAGGCGGATCCTGGAAGCCAGATTGCCGCCAGCCACGCCAAAACGCAGGGGCTCCAGACGCAGCAGGCCGTCCTCCAGGATCACGTGGGCCGACAGGTCGTTGAACGGCAATTGCGCGCTGTGCACGATGCGCTTGCCGGCGAAGGTGACGTCGGCGTCCATGGCACGCCAACGTTCGGTGCGGAACTCCTCCACCGGCAGCACCTTGCCTGCCGGCTGCTTGCTGGCACCGCCGCGGGCCTTCTGCTCGGCGTTGGAGTCGGCGCCGATCAGCGGCGCCAGGTCCTTGAACAGCAACTGGTCGGACACCAGGTTGCCGGACAGCTTGGGCCTTGGCTGGCTGGCAACGAAGGCCAGGTCGCCGTGGATATCGCTGTCACCGATCTTGCCGTTGAAGCCCTGGTAGTTGAAGGTCGCCCCTTGCGCCGCCTGCAGGTTGGCGCTGAGGTGACCGTCGGTGGAATAGGCCGGGGTGTCGGGCAAGGTCACGCCGGTCAAAGGGTAGAGGTTGCCCAGGCTGGCCCCGGACAAGCGCAGGCGCAGGTCGAGGGCACCGAGGTTGCGCGGGTCGGTCAGGGTACCGGCGAGCACCACATGGGTGTCGGCGATGCGCACGTCAGCCTGCAGCGGGAACGGCTGGCTGGCGTCCTGCAGGGCCAGCAGGCCACCGATCTTGCCGGTGCCGGACACTGGCTGGCCTTTGTAGCGGCCCTGGGCCTTGAGCCCGAAGGCATAGTCCTGCGCGGCACCGGCCTTCTCGGCGCGGGCCTTGCCGACGATGTCGCTGAACGGGACAGGCTTGCCCAGCGGGTCGATCTGCACCTTCATGCTGGTTTTCAGGGTTTGGTCATCGAAGCTGACACTGCCCTGGTCGAAGCCGATGGCGCCGATGTCCAGCTGCCATTTGGAAGGCTCTGCGTTTTCATCCTTGGGGCCGAAGTCGAAGGCCCAGTTGGCGCGGCCATCGGCCAGGCGGGTAAGGTTGGCTGTAGGCCTGGTCAGCTCGATACGCGGGATGCTGATCTGCTGGAACAGCAGCGGCAACGGCGCCAGGCGGAACGCCACGCGCTCCAGGCCGACCATCTTCGGCTCCTTGAGCCACTCGGGGTTGCCCAGGGTCAGGTCCTCGGCAATGAAGTGCGGCCAGGGCACCCAGGCACGCCAGCCCCCCTCTTCAGGTTCGGTGCGCCAGGACACGGCAAGGTTGCCATTGATCGCGAAGGGCCGCTGCAGGGCCTCGGAGACTTTCTCGTTGAGCAGGGGCTTGACGCGGTTCCAGTCGAAGGTGGCGATCACCATCACCAGGATCGCCAGCAGGGTCAGCAGGCTGGTGAAGGTCCAGACGAGGATTCTGGCGGGACGCGTCATTGCGTGATTCTCCTTGCGGCATGGCACAGAACAGGCACAGCGGTGGCACTCAATATCTCGGACTGATGAAAGCCCGTGGGGTTTTATCGATGGCGCCATGATAACGAAGTTTTTCCTGGCCTTTCGCTCAGCAACTCGTTGCGCCAAGTTGCGCGCGTTACCCGTCAGCAGCACCATCAAAACGCCATCACATGGCCTGTAAAGCGCTGTGTAGAGCAGCTTCCAACCTCTATCAATACGGTCGATTGTTACCATTACCCGTATGAACTTCTCTCTGGCGTTACCCGGCGTAGCATTGGCTCCGTACCCACTTTCCAGCCCCCGAGAGGAGCACCGAAATCATGAAACGCCATCTGCTGACCCTGACCCTGTCCATCCTGGCTGCCAACGCTTTTGCCCTGCCAGCCGACGAGCAACACCTGACCGCCGAATCGCGTTCCAGCGCTGCGGAAATCGCCCAACCGCTGAAAACTGTTGCCGAAGGTGGTTCCGATCGCCTGATCGAACGTACTGGCCGCGTTGCCGAAGGTGGCTCTGATCGCCTGATCGAACGTACTGGCCGCGTTGCCGAAGGTGGCTCCGATCGCCTGATCGAACGTACTGGCCGCGTTGCCGAAGGTGGCTCTGATCGCCTGATCGAACGTACTGGCCGAGTTGCCGAAGGTGGCTCCGATCGCTTGATCGAACGTACTGGTCGCGTTGCCGAAGGTGGTTCTGATCGCCTGATCGAACGTAGTGGCCGAGTTGCCGAAGGTGGCTCCGATCGCCTGGTCGAAATCAGCCGTGTGAGCTGATCACCATGGCCGAAAAGAACAACCTCTGTCACAACGGCTGCTCCCCTCCATGCCCGGTCCATTGACCGGGCTTTGTTTTTTTAACTAGAGTGCCCAGCCTTACCGTCACAGAAGCCCGCACCATGCTGCCGCGCGCCGAACAGAAGCTACAGACCCGCCAGGCCCTGCTCGATGCCGCCTGCCAGCTCATGGAGAGTGGCCGTGGTTTCGGCAGTATCAGCCTGCGCGAAGTGGCAAAGACGGCCGGCATCGTACCCACCGGCTTTTACCGGCATTTTTCCGACATGGACGCCCTGGGCCTGGCCCTGGTGGCCGAAGTCGATACTACCTTCCGCCAGACTATCCGCCTGGTGCGCCACAACGAGTTCGAACTGGGCGGCATCACCGACGCCTCGGTGCGCATCTTCCTCGATGTGGTCGCCGCCCACCGCGCGCAGTTCCTGTTCCTCGCCCGTGAGCAGTACGGCGGCTCGCAGGCCGTACGCCAGGCCATTGCCCGCCTGCGCCAGGACATCAGCGACGACCTGGCCACCGACCTGGCGCGGATGAAGCGCTGGCAGCACCTGGACAGCGCCGCGCTAGCGGTGATGGCCGACCTGGTGGTGAAAACCGTGTTCGCCACCCTGCCCGAGCTTATCGACAGCCCCGAGGCGGGTTATCCACAGGCGCTGACGCCGCAGGAAAAGATCACCCAGCAGCTGCGCTTCATCTTTGTCGGTGCGCGGCATTGGCAGGGGTTGGGCAACCCGGGTTAGTGGGTAGCCTGTACTGGCCTCTTCGCGGGTGAACCCGCTCCCACAGGGACGGCACCGGACCTGAGGGCAGCGCAATACCCGCGAAGAGGCCGGCACAGGCTACCCACAACCCCAGTTCTGCTACCATGGCGCCCTGCCCGACAGCGACGAGCGCCGAAATGTCCGACCCCCGCCCCACCCTGCCCGAACTGGCCCGCTTCAACCAGCACTTCGCCGAACGCATCGTGCCGTTGTGGCAAGGCCCGGGCTGGAACGCCGACATGGCCCTGCCCTACGAGGCCCTGGACGCCCAGCATCAACCGTTGCCGGTGCAGCGCTATCGGGCCATGGCCTGCGCACGCCAGCTCTACCTGTTCAGCAGCCGCATCGGCCAACCCGGCGCAGCCGAGCGCGCCGCCGCCTTGTTCCGCTCGCTGCAGAAGCACTTCCATGACGCCGAGCACGGCGGCTGGTTCTACAGCATCGACGCCCAGGGCAAACCGCTGGACCGGCGCAAGGACCTGTACACGCATGCCTTCATCGTCTTCGCTTGCGCGCACTATTGGGGCAAGGTGCGTGAAAACCTGGTGGAAGCCACGCTGAACGCCGCGCTGGACATCATTGACCAGCAGTTCGCCCGCGACGACGGCCTGTACGAAGCCAGCCTCGGTGAAGACTGGGCCGACCTTGGCAGCGGCCCGCTGCAAAACCCGCAGATGCACCTGGCCGAAGCCTTCCTGCAGGTACTGGCGGTGCGTGACGACGAGCATGCCCGGCAGTCGCTGCTGCAACTGTGCGAGGCGCTGCAGGCGCACTTCATCGAACCGGCCCACGGCCTGATGCTGGAAAAGCCACGCGGCGCTGTGGATAACTGGTTCGAGCCGGGGCACCAGTTCGAGTGGTTCTACCTGCTGCATACCTCGCCACTGCTGCGCGACACGCCGCTGCATGCGTCCATCGACCGGGCTTTCGACTACGCCGAGCAGTACGGGGTGAAGGATGCCGCTGTGCTGGCGATGCTGGATGTGGATGGCAAGGTGCTCGACGCCACCCAGCGGATCTGGGCGCAGGCGGAATACCTACGGGCGCTGGTATTGCGGGCGGGGGGCGAGGCAAAGCTGGCTGGGCAGTTGCAGGCGCTGGACGCGCGGTTCCTGCGTGAGGCGGGCTGGTATGAGTGCCGGGATGGGGAAGGCAGTGTCAGCCGGCATGATATGCCTTCGACTACGCCCTATCATTTGGCAACTTGCCTGGAAGGGCTGCAGCGCCTGGGCTGACGCATTCGCGGGTGAACCCGCTCCCACAGGGATAGCGCCTGCTCTGAAACCGGTGCAGTACCTGTGGGAGCGGGTTTACCCGCGAAGAGGCCCTCGGATCAGCCTTTGACCGACCGGTCGATCGAAAACCCTGCCCAGTCCTGGCTTACCGGCATCAGTTCCAGGCTGTTGATGTTGATATGCGCCGGCTGGTTGAGAATCCAGAAGATGGTCTCGGCAATGTCCTGCGGCTGGATCGGCTCTGCGCCAGCGTAGGTGGCGTCGTATTTGGCCTGGTCACCGCCGAAGCGCACCAGCGAGAACTCGCTTTCGCACAGGCCCGGCTCGATGTTGCTCACCCGCACGCCGGTTCCCCGCAGGTCGCAGCGCAGGCTCAGCGAGAACTGGCCGACGAAAGCCTTGGTGCCGCCGTACACGTTGCTGCCCGGGTATGGGTAGTTGCCCGCCACGGAACCTACGTTGAGGATCGACGCCCCACGGCCATGGGCAATCAGCCGTGGCAGCAGCAGGCGGGTGGTGTACATCAGGCCCTTGATGTTGGTGTCGACCATGGTTTCCCAGTCGTCCAGGCTGCAGTTCTGCGCCGCGTCCACACCCAGCGCCAGGCCGGCGTTGTTGACCAGGCCGCGCAGCTTGTCGAAGCCGGCCGGCAGGTTGGCGATGGCCTGCTCCATGGCTTTGCGGTCACGCACGTCGAGCACCAGGCCGTGTACTTCGGTCTTGGCAGACAGCTCGGCACACAGGGCGTCCAGGCGCTCCTTGCGGCGGCCTGTGAGCACCAGCTTCCAGCCGGCTTCGGCGAAGCGGCGGGCAGTGGCCTCGCCGAAACCGGAAGTCGCGCCAGTGATGAATACGGTGGACGTCATGCTCTGTTCCTCACGGTGGATTATCATCGGCAGTCTTGCAGCATGCCCGCGCCGGGCGCTGGCAGCAACCCGTCCAGGGTGCTGTTCATTTTTTGTTCACCTTCGGCAAACCCTTGCAGCAGAGGGCTCGGCGCCAGCTATGCGCACGTTATCCACAAGGCTTTCCCCACGGATTGGGGGCAACTTGTCCACGGCGCGGAACCCTTTCAGCGCCTTGTGGTCGGTGGATATCTTTTCGGTGATGGCGCAAGGCTTTCAAGCATGCCGCCTGCAGCGGTCTGTGCAAAGTTTTTTCACAGGGTTATCCACAGGTTTTGCGCAATGCCTGGAGTGGCTGCAGGGCTTTGAAAAACTTGGGAAAATCATCCACAAGGGGCCCATGATCAAAAAATGATCATGAAGCCGCAGGGCTTGGTATCAAAGGGCTTGAGCGAGATGCCACCATGTTTTCCACAGGCGGTTCCACATTATCCGTGGAAAAAATGGTCCTGTGGAAACAAGGGTTTGTGGTGGGGCTGTGGAGTAATTGGGGAGAGGTGTTCGAAAGGTTGTCCACATTGGCTTCGGGGGCCGCTTTGCGGCCCCCGAATGCAACTCAATGCCCGCCCAGATACGCGTTACGCACCTCTTCGTTTACCAACAGCTCCTGCCCGGTCCCGGTCATGCGAATCTGCCCGTTGACCATCACATAAGCCCGGTCCGACAGCTTCAGCGCATGGTTGGCGTTCTGCTCCACCAGGAAGATGGTCATCCCGCTCTTGGCCAGCTCACGCAGGGTCGAGAAGATCTGCTTGACCACGATCGGCGCCAGCCCCAGCGATGGCTCGTCCAGCAACAGCAACTTCGGCCGGCTCATCAGCGCCCGGGCAATGGCCAGCATCTGCTGCTCGCCACCGGACATGGTCATGGCCCGCTGGTTACGCCGCTCTTTCAAGCGCGGAAACAGCTCGTACATGCGCTGCATGTCTTCGTCGGCATGCTTGTCGCCGATGGGGATGGTGCCCATCATCAGGTTCTCCTCGACAGTCATGTCAGGGAACACCCGGCGCCCTTCCGGCGACTGGGCGATGCCGTTGGAGGCGATGTAGTGCGACGATTTGCGGGTGATGTCGGTACCGCGGTACACGATATGCCCCGACGCCGCCCGCGGCTGGCCGAAGATCGACATCAGCAGGGTCGACTTGCCGGCACCGTTGGCGCCGATCAGGCTGACCGTCTCGCCCTCGTTGATGTGCATCGAGACCTTTTTCAGCGCCTGGATCGGGCCGTAGAACACGTCCAGGTCCTTCAGTTCGAGAATGGGTGCACTCATACCAGTTCCTCTTCATCGGCACCCAGGTAGGCAGCGATCACCGTCGGGTTGTGGCGGATATCCTGTGGCGCGCCTTCGGCAATCACGTTGCCGTGGTCGAGCACCACGATATGGTCGGAAATGCTCATGACCATGCCCATGTCGTGTTCGATCAGCACCACGGTGATGTCGTGTTCGTCGCGCAGCACGCGGATCATGCGGCTGAGGGCCTCGGTTTCCTGCGGGTTCAGGCCAGCCGCCGGTTCGTCCAGGCAGATGATCTTCGGCCGCGTGCACATGGCCCGGGCGATTTCCAGGCGGCGCTGCTGGCCGTACGACAACTCGCCAGCCAGGCGGTTGGCGCAGTCGACCAGGTCGACCACTTCCAGCCAGTAGAACGCATGGTCCAGCGCATCGCTCTCGGCCTTGCGGTAAGCCTTGGTGTTGAGCACCCCGGCCAGCAGGTTGCGGTTGACCCACATGTGCTGAGCCACCAGCAGGTTTTCCACCACCGACATTTCCTTGAACAGGCGAATGTTCTGGAAGGTGCGTGCCAGGCCGGCGCGGTTGACCAGGTGGGTACCGCCGAACATCTTGTAGTACATGCGGTTGGCAAAGCGCGTCGGCGAGACGAAGTCCGCCGCCTGGAAGCGCTCGCCGAGCAGCTGGATGACATTGGTGTGGCTGCCGCGCACGTTCAGCTCGATACGCCCGCCACTGGCCTTGTAGAAGCCGGTCAGGCAGTTGAACACAGTGGTCTTGCCGGCGCCGTTGGGGCCGATCAGGGCGAAGATCTGGTTGCGCCGGACCTTCAGGCTGACATCGCTGAGCGCCTTGATGCCACCGAACTGCATCATCAGGTTGTCGACCGAGAGAATGATATCGTCGCTCATGGCGCCACTCCTTTACGCGGGGTCACACCGGTACGGCTGATGCGGATCAGCCCACGCGGTCGCCAGATCATCATCAGCACCATCAGCACACCGAACAGCAGCACGCGGTACTCGGAGAAGCTGCGCAGCAGCTCGGGCGCCACGGTCAGCACGAAGGCCGCGATCACCACACCCACGGTCGAGCCCATGCCGCCAAGCACGACAATGGCGAGAATCAGCGCCGACTCGAAGAAGGTGAACGACGACGGGTTGACGAAGCCCTGGTAGGTGGCAAAGAACACACCGGCCAAGCCGGCGGTGGAGGCACCCAGGGTAAACGCCGAAAGCTTGACCAGCACATGGTTCAGGCCCATCGAACGGCAGGCGATCTCGTCCTCGCGCAGCGCTTCCCAGGCGCGGCCGACCGGCATGCGGGTCAAGCGGTGCTTGATGTACAACACAGCCAGCACGACGATGAACAGCACCGCGTAGATGAACACGAACTTGAGGTTGGCGTTGTACTCGAAGCCGAAGAACTCGTGGATCGGTACCCCGCCGTCCTTGGCCCGGCGGCCGAACTCCAGGCCGAAGAAGGTTGGCGACGGTGCCGGCATGCCGTTGGGGCCGCCAGTGAACGACAGCCAGTTGTTCAACACCAGGCGGATGATCTCGCCGAAGCCCAAGGTCACGATCGCCAGGTAGTCACCGTGCATCCGTAGCACCGGGAAGCCGAGGATGCACCCTGCCAGCGCCGCAGCGATAGCCGCCAGTGGCAGTACGCTCCAGAAGCCCAGGCCCAGGTACTGGTAACCCAACGCCAGGCCGTAGGCGCCGATGGCATAGAACGCCACGTAACCCAGGTCGAGCAGGCCGGCCAGGCCGACCACGATGTTCAGGCCCAGGCCCAGCAGCACGTAGATCAGACCGAGGATGACCACGGTCAGCAGGTACTTGTTGGCGAAGATCGGGAAGACGATGGCGATCACCACCAGCGCCGGGATGATGTAGCGCAGGCGCGATACGTAGTCCGGCGCGCGCACATGCACGCCCGAGCCACCGCTTTCGAAGCCCTGGAGCATGCGCGAGCCGGCGGCGGTCTGCAGGTACAGGCTGAGCAGGAAGCGCCCCAGCATCACCCCGCCGACCAGCCAGGCCACTCGCCGCGGCTCGGCGTTGAAGCTGTAGCCGTCGAGCACTACGCCGACCACCGGGCCAAACACGATGAGTGCCAGCAGGCCGGCGACGATGGTTTCCAGCAGGCTGCGTTTAAGGTCGAAACCCTTGGTTTCGGTAACAGAGGCAGTTTTGGCAATGGACATGTTCACACCTTAGCCACGAGCGGGCGACCCAGCAGGCCTTGTGGGCGGAAGATAAGGATCATCACCAACAGCGAGAAGCTGAACACGTCCTTGTAGTCGGAGTTGATCAGGCCAGAGAACAGCGACTCGGAAATGCCCAGGATGATCCCGCCGAGCATGGCGCCAGGCAGGGAGCCGATCCCGCCGAGCACCGCGGCGGTGAACGCCTTGATGCCGATGATGAAGCCGGCGTAGAAGTCGAAGGTGCCGTAGTTCATGGTGATCAGCACACCGGCCAGGGCGGCCATCACCGCACCGATGACGAACACGTAGGAGATCACCCGATCGGTGTTGATGCCCAGGATCGAGGCCATCTTGCGGTCTTGCTGGGTGGCACGGCACATGCGGCCGAGCTTGGTGTACTTGATTACGTAGGTGAGCAGGCCCATGCCGACAAAGGCCGCCACCAGGATGAAGATCTTGGTGTAGGTCAGTTGCACGAAGCCGGTGCCGACTTCGATGCGCATGGCGCCTTCGAGCAGGGTCGGCACGCCTTGCTGGCGGGCGCCCTGGCTGATCTGCGCGTAGTTCTGCAGGATCAGCGAAATACCGATGGCACTGATCAGCGGTGCCAGGCGGGTGGAGTTACGCAGGGGTTTGTAGGCGATGCGTTCGATGGTGAAGCCGTACACGCCGGTGACGACAATGGTGAACAACAGGGTGCCCAGCATCAACAGTGGGAACGACTCGATACCGAAATAAGCCAGCAATGCCAGGCTGATCGCCGCGAGGTACGCGGAGATCATGTACACCTCGCCGTGCGCGAAGTTGATCATGCCGATGAT
The DNA here is from genome assembly GCF_044762545.1 of Pseudomonas sp. NPDC096925. Lineage (NCBI taxonomy): Bacteria > Pseudomonadati > Pseudomonadota > Gammaproteobacteria > Pseudomonadales > Pseudomonadaceae > Pseudomonas > Pseudomonas sp. NPDC096925. The sequence continues at coordinate 196,742 of NZ_JBIWEM010000010.1, forward strand.
GCCATAGACCATTGTGTAGCCGATGGCGATCAGGCCATAGACCGACCCGAGGGTCAGGCCGTTGACCAGTTGCTGCAGGAAAATACCATCCATAACGCAATCTCACCTGATTGAGATTGCACGAGCGCCGACCACGGCGGGCCCGGGACAGGCGGCCCTCGCAGCGCAGTACTGTGCAGATCTACGGATAAAGACAGGTACCGCGGGGCTTGGGCCCGGGGCAGCTGCGCCCGGGCCGTGGGCCGTTATTATTTTTGTTTTTCCAGCTGGTGATACTTGCCGTCCTTGTCCCACTGGTAGACCACGTAGTCGGACACGGTCAGGTCGCCCTTCTTGTCCCACTTTTTCTCGCCCATGACGGTCTGTACCGGGTTGGCCTTGAGCCACTCGGCAGCCGCTTCGCCCTTGTTCGACTTGGCGCCGTTGAACGCGGCGGCCAGCGCCTGCAGCGAGGCATAGGCGTACAGGGTATAGCCCTCAGGTTCGGTACCGGCCTTGCGGAACTCCTCCACCACCGCCTTGCTGTCTGGCAGCAGGCGCGGGTCGGCGCCGAAGGTCATGTACACGCCATCGACGTACTGCGCACCGCCGGCGGTGGCCACCAGTTCGTCGGTAACGATGCCGTCATCGGACATGAACTTGACGTCCTTCAGGCCCTGCTCGCGCAGCTGGCGTACCAGAGGGCCGGCTTCCGGGTGCAGGCCGCCGAAGTAGACGACGTCGGCACCGGTAGAGCGGATCTTGGTGACCACGGCGCTGAAGTCCTTCTCGCCACGGGTCAGGCCTTCGTACAGCACCGGCTTGACGCCGCGTTTCTCCAGCTGTGCCTTGGTCGCGTCGGCCAGGCCCTGCCCGTAGGTGTCCTTGTCATGCAATACCGCGACTTTCTTGCCCTTGAGCACATCGACGATGTAGTCGCCGGCGACGATGCCCTGCTGGTCGTCACGGCCGCACATGCGGAACATGGCACCCAGGCCGCGCTCGGTGACCTGTGGGTTGGTGGAGCCCGGGGTAATGGCGATGACGCCAGCCTCGTCATACACCTCGGAGGCCGGGATGGTGTTGGAAGAACAGAAGTGGCCGACCACGCCGATCACCTTGTCCTGGTCGACCAGGCGGTTGGCCACGGCCACGGCCTGCTTCGGCTCGCAGGCGTCATCGCCCTTGACCAGGACGATTTTCTCGCCGTTCACGCCACCGGCGGCGTTGATCTTGTCGGCCGCTGCCTGCGCACCTTTCATGTACTGCTCGCCAAACGCTGCGTTAGCCCCGGTCATCGGGCCCGCTACACCGATCTTGACGTCGGCCTGAACATACGAAGAAACACCCAGTGCCGTAGCTACGGCCAGAGCCAGGAAACCTTTCTTGTAAAACGTCTGCGACATGAGGTGGTGCTCCTAGAGTTTTTTTGGTTGGCACTACAACTTCTCAGCCCTGTGCTCTGAGCAAGGGCCGTGCCATACGGTTTGTCTTCCGGGAAAACACACTGAGACAGGCGCCAACAGGCGACCGACGGCCTTTTCTTTATTGAGCGTGCAACCGTCTGCCACGCGGCAGGCGCCACCACACGTACAGACAAGGAGCAACCGCCGAGTGCCATCATTGCAACCCTGGCAAGTGTTTACGTGCAACCGCCCTGTAACAGCGGACGTCACCGAACTGCACACCGCTGGTGCGCGACTGCTACAGGCGGCACCGTTTCAAGGCTAGCTGGTGCACAAAAAAACACCCGGTTTTGGCCGATACGCGGCCCTGTGGGAGCGGGTTCACCCGCGAAGAGGCCAGCCCAGACACAACAAGGCCGAAAAGGCTGGCACAATGTCCGCCATTCGCCGCTTCCGGAGCCCCCTTGATGAGCGAAAGCGCATTCGCCGAGCGCATCGTGCACAACCTGCTCGACACCGACTTCTACAAACTCACCATGATGCAGGGCGTGCTGCACAACTACCCGGACGCCGACGTCGAATGGGAATTCCGCTGCCGCAACGGCGAGGACCTGCGCCCCTATCTTGGCGAAATCCGCAACCAGCTCGAGCGGCTCAGCGACCTCACCCTGGATGACGGCCAACTGGCCTTCCTCGAACGCATCACCTTCCTCAAGCCCGACTTCCTGCGCTTTCTGCGCCTGTTCCGCTTCAACCTGCGCTACGTGCGCCTGGGGATAGAAAACGACCAGCTGTGCCTGCGCCTGAAAGGCCCATGGCTGCATGTGATCCTGTTCGAAGTGCCGCTACTGGCGATCATCAGTGAAGTGCGCAACCGCCAGCTGCACCCGCGCATGCGCCTGGCCGAGGCCCGCGACCAGCTGTACCGCAAGTTCGACTGGCTGCGCGCACATGCCAGCGACGACGAACTGGCCGAACTGCAGGTGGCCGACTTCGGCACCCGCCGGCGCTTTTCCAGCCGCGTGCAGGAAGAAGTGGTGCGCGTGCTGCGCGACGATTTCCCGGGCCGCTTCGTCGGCACCAGCAACGTCGACCTGGCATGGAAACTGGATGTCAAGCCGCTGGGCACCATGGCCCATGAATGGATCATGGCCCACCAGCAACTCGGCCCGCGACTGATCGACAGCCAGATCGCCGCGCTGGACTGCTGGGTGCGCGAGTACCGCGGCCTGCTCGGCATCGCCCTGACCGACTGCATCACCATGGATGCCTTCCTCGGCGATTTCGACCTGTACTTCGCCAAGCTGTTCGACGGCCTGCGCCACGACTCGGGCGAACCGGTGGCCTGGGCGGAAAAGGCCATTGCCCATTACCAGAAACTGGGTATCGACCCGATGACCAAGACCTTGGTGTTTTCCGACGGCCTCAACCTGACCCGCTCGCTGGAAATCTTCCGTGCCCTGCGCGGTCGCATCAACGTCAGCTTTGGCATCGGCACCAACCTGACCTGTGACATCCCGGGCGTGGCCCCGATGAGCATCGTGCTTAAAATGACCGACTGCAACGGCGCGCCGGTGGCGAAGATCTCGGACGAAGCCGCCAAGACCCAGTGCCGCGACGAGAACTTCGTCGCCTACATGCGCCATGTATTCAAAGTCCCCAGCAAGGAGTAACCCATGCAAGCGGTTCAGCAAGAGATTGCCCAGGCGCTGAAGGTACAGCCGCCGTTCGCCGACGCCGCCGCGCTCGAGGCCGAAGTCGCCCGGCGCGTGGCGTTCATCAAGGATTGCCTGGCCAACGCCCGGCTCAAGACCCTGGTGCTGGGCATCAGCGGCGGCGTCGACTCGCTGACCGCCGCCCTGCTCGCCCAACGCGCCATCAACGAGTTGCGCACAGAAACCGGTGACAAGGCCTATACCTTCATCGCGGTGCGCCTGCCCTATCACGTGCAGCACGATGAGCATGACGCCCAGGCCTGCCTGGACGTGATCAAGGCCGATGAAGTGCACACCGTCGATATCGCCCCGGCGGTGAAGGCGCTGGCAGCTGAGGTCGTGGAACTGAAGAATGGCTCGCCGACGCTGGTGGACTTTGTCGTGGGCAACGTCAAGGCACGCACGCGCATGGTCGCCCAGTACACCATCGCCGGTGCCCGCGCGGGCCTGGTGATCGGTACCGACCACGCCGCCGAGGCGGTGATGGGCTTCTTTACCAAGTTTGGTGATGGCGCCTGCGACCTGGCGCCGCTGAGCGGGCTGGTGAAGAACCAGGTGCGGGCGATTGCGCGCAGCTTTGGTGCGCCGGAGTCACTGGTGGAGAAGGTGCCGACTGCGGACCTGGAAGACCTGGCGCCGGGCAAGCCGGACGAAGCGTCCCATGGCGTGACCTACCAGCAGATCGATGCCTTCCTGCATGGGCAGCCGGTTGACCAGGCAGCGTTCGACATCATCGTCGCCACCTACCGCAAGACCCAGCACAAGCGCGAACTGCCGTTCGCCCCTTGATAAGGCTATAGAAGGACCTGTGGGAGCGGGTTCACCCGCGAATACGATGGTGAAGCCACCGACGCATTCGCGGGTGAACCCGCTCCCACAGGGTTCACCGTCAGCCTTTGATTACTTGACGACGACCTTGCCCTTCATCATCGAGATGTGGCCCGGGAAGGTGCAGAAGAAGCTGTAGTCGCCACCGGCTTCCAGCTTGGTAGTGTCGAACTTCACTTCAGTTTCCTTCTCAGGCGCGCCGATCATCTTGGTGTGGGCGATGATCGCGGCGTTGTCAGCCTTGATGTAGTCCTTTTCCAGACCCTGGCTCATGCCTTCGGTGGCAATGCCCTGCATGTCGGCAGTCTTGCTGATCACCAGGTTGTGGCCCATGACGTTCTTCGGCAGGTTGCCGGAGTGGGTCAGTTTGACGGTGAATTCCTTGCAGCTCTTGTCGACGCTGATTTCCTTGGTGTTGTAGGACATCTGGTCGGTGGAGTCGACAGTCACCGAGCACTCGGCTGCGAAGACAGAGGCGCTGGCGAGGGTCAGCAGGGATACCGCTACAGCTTTCGCAAACATCATGAATCTCCTTGGCAGGGTTTTATCAATTGCGAGACTGCCTGAAACCGTTCAGCCCCCTGCTGATATGGGTCAAGGGGGTGTCAAGTGGCCAGCCAGTAGAATTGTTCAATCGATTGTATACAACCAATTCAAGAGCACATCATGCCCTTTTATTGGAGGATGGGACAACCTCTCATTTAGGAGCAATACGAAATGACCCTTGGTAGCCTGATGAACAGCCTGCTGGCGGCCTACGCCCATGGAGCGACTGGCGCCATCTGCGAATTCTCCCGACCGGAGTGAAACCGGCCTTGGAACTGTAGGGCATGGACCTTACCCTGTCAGCCTGAGTGACAGGAGATGAGCAATGCCCGTACGTTCCGTTTGTGTGTTCTGCGGCGCCAGTATCGGCGCCAACCCTGCCTACCGTGAAGCGGCCATCGCGCTGGGCCAGGCGATTGCCCGTCGCGGCCTGACCCTGGTCTATGGTGGTGGCGCGGTCGGCCTGATGGGCACCGTCGCCGACGCGGCCATGGCGGCCGGCGGCGAAGTGATCGGGATCATCCCGGAAAGCCTGATGAATGCCGAAATCGGTCACAAAGGCCTCAGCCGCCTGGAAGTGGTCGACGGCATGCATGCGCGCAAGGCACGCATGGCCGAGCTGAGCGATGCCTTCATCGCCCTGCCCGGTGGGCTGGGTACGCTGGAGGAGTTGTTCGAGGTATGGACCTGGGGGCAATTGGGCTATCACGCCAAGCCGCTGGGACTGCTGGATGTGAACGGCTTCTACGAGAAGCTGGGCGGGTTCCTCGACCATATCGTCGAAGAAGGCTTCGTGCGGCCGCAGCATCGGGCGATGTTGCTGCTGGGGCAGCAGCCGGATGAGCTGCTGGACGGGATGGAAAGCTTTGTAGCGCCAGTGGCGCCGAAGTGGGTCGACAAGAAGCCCGATTGATTTGCAGATTTTGGGGCTGCTCTGCAGCCCTTTCGCGACACAAGGCCGCTCCCACAAAAGCACTGCGTACGCCGATCAATGTGGGAGCGGCCTTGTGTCGCGAAAGGACCGCAAAGCGGTCCCAATATGGATCAGTTAGCGCGGAATGACTGGCTGACGCGGCTTCTTGTTGCCCTTGCCACCCTTGGCCGCTTCCTTGCGCTCCTTGGCCGCCTGCTGGTTGCGCGCAAACGCTTCGGCCTTGGCCTTTTCACGCTTGTCCCACGGCTTGCTGCCATCGCTGCCACGCGGCGGCAGGCCGGTGTGCTGGGTAAGGATCTTCTGGTCCTTGCCCACCTTGTGGCTACCCGCCGGGGTCGAGTTCTTGCGGCGCGCACTCTGGTAGGTATCGGTCTGCGGCTGGTGCAGCGGGATCAGCTGGTGCTTGCCCGGCCCGATCAGGTCGGCGCGGCCCATGCGCTGCAGCGCTTCACGCAGCATCGGCCAGCCCTTCGGGTCGTGGTAACGCAGGAACGCCTTGTGCAGGCGGCGCTGCTCCTCGCTCTTGACGATCTCCACCCCTTCGCTCTTGTAGGTCACCTTGCGCAGCGGGTTCTTGCCCGAGTGGTACATGGCCGTGGCCGAGGCCATCGGCGACGGGTAGAACGCCTGCACCTGGTCGGCACGGAAGCCGTTGCCCTTCAGCCACAGGGCCAGGTTCATCATGTCTTCGTCGGTGGTGCCCGGGTGCGCGGCGATGAAGTACGGGATCAGGTACTGCTCCTTGCCCGCCTCTTTCGAGAACTTCTCGAACATGCGCTTGAAGCGGTCATAGGTGCCGATGCCCGGCTTCATCATCTTGTCCAGCGGGCCACGCTCGGTGTGCTCCGGGGCAATTTTCAGGTAACCGCCGACGTGGTGGGTGACCAGTTCCTTGACGTATTCCGGCGACTCCACCGCCAGGTCGTAGCGCAGGCCCGAGGCGATCAGGATCTTCTTCACACCCGGCAAGGCACGCGCCTTGCGGTACAGTTCGATCAGCGAGCTGTGGTCGGTATTGAGGTTTTCGCAGATGCCCGGGAACACGCACGACGGCTTGCGGCAGTGCTTCTCGATGTCATGGCTCTTGCAGGCGATGCGGTACATGTTGGCAGTCGGGCCGCCAAGGTCGGAGACAACGCCGGTGAAGCCCGGCACCTTGTCACGCATCTCTTCGATTTCGTGCAGGATCGACTCGTGCGAGCGGTTCTGGATGATGCGGCCTTCGTGCTCGGTGATCGAGCAGAAGGTGCAGCCACCAAAGCAGCCACGCATGATGTTCACCGAGAAGCGGATCATCTCGTAGGCCGGGATGCGCTCCTTGCCGTAGGCCGGGTGCGGCACACGGGCGTAGGGCATGCCGAACACGTAGTCCATTTCTTCGGTGGTCATGGGGATGGGTGGCGGGTTGAACCACACATCTACCTCACCGTGCTTCTGCACCAGGGCGCGGGCGTTGCCGGGGTTGGTCTCCAGGTGCAACACACGGTTGGCGTGGGCGTACAGCACCGGGTCGTTACGCACCTTTTCGAACGATGGCAGGCGGATTACCGACTTGTCGCGGGTCATCCGCGGGCTGTCGAGAATCTGTACCACCTTGGCTTCGTTCGGGTCGTCCACCTCGCCCTTGGCCTGCTCGATGGCACAGGCCTGGGTGTCCTGGGTGTTCACGTACGGGTTGATGATCTTGTCCACACGGCCTGGGCGGTCGATGCGGGTGGAGTCGATCTCGTACCAGCCCTGGGGGGTATCGCGGCGCACGAAGGCGGTACCGCGCACGTCAGTGATCGTCTCGATCTTCTCGCCGTTGGACAGGCGCTGGGCCACCTCGACCACCGCGCGCTCGGCGTTGCCGAACAGCAAGATGTCGGCGCTGGCGTCGATCAGGATCGAGTGGCGAACCTTGTCCTGCCAGTAGTCGTAGTGGGCGATGCGGCGCAACGAGGCCTCGATGCCACCCAATACGATCGGTACATGCTTGTAGGCTTCCTTGCAGCGCTGGCTGTACACCAGGCTGGCACGGTCCGGACGCTTGCCGGCCAGACCGCCTGGGGTATAGGCGTCGTCGGAACGGATCTTCTTGTCCGCGGTGTAGCGGTTGATCATCGAGTCCATGTTGCCGGCAGCCACGCCGAAGAACAGGTTCGGTTCGCCGAGCTTCATGAAGTCGTCTTTCGACTGCCAGTTCGGCTGGGCGATGATGCCCACGCGGAAGCCCTGGGCCTCCAGCAGGCGGCCGATGATGGCCATGCCGAACGACGGGTGGTCGACGTAGGCATCACCGGTCACGATGATGATGTCGCAGGAATCCCAGCCGAGCAGATCCATCTCCTCCCTGCTCATCGGCAGGAAAGGTGCTGGCCCGAAGCATTCGGCCCAGTACTTGGGATAGTCGTAGAGTGGTTTGGCTGCTTGCATGTCAGTGACCGGTTCTGGTGTGCAGGGAAATCGCGGGCGCGGAATATAGCACAAATTTTGACCAAATCCGACGGTGGTTGTCGGATTCATGGGTTGCCTGTACCGGCCTCATCGCCGGCAAGCCAGCTCCCACAGGGGCTCCACCGGCCTCAAGGCAGTGATCTCCTGTGCGAGCTGGCTTGCCGGCGATGGGGCCAGTGGCTTATTCGTCGTCGTCGAAGTTGTACATACCCGGCGCAAGGTTCTCGAAGCGGGTGTACTTGCCGATGAACGCCAGGCGCACGAAGCCGATGGGGCCGTTACGCTGCTTACCGATGATGATTTCCGCCACGCCCTTGTGCTCGGTCTCAGGGTGGTACACCTCGTCGCGGTACACGAACATGATCACGTCAGCGTCCTGCTCGATCGCACCGGATTCACGCAAGTCGGAGTTCACCGGGCGCTTGTTCGGCCGCTGTTCCAGCGAGCGGTTCAGCTGCGACAGGGCGATGACCGGGCAGTTGAACTCCTTGGCCAGGGCCTTGAGCGAGCGGGAGATCTCGGAAATTTCGTTGGTCCGGTTGTCACCGGCCGAGCCCGGGATCTGCATCAGCTGCAGGTAGTCGACCATGATCATGGCGATTTCACCGTGCTCACGGGCCAGGCGGCGGGTACGCGCACGCATTTCCGAGGGGCTGATGCCGGCGGTATCGTCGATGAACAGCTTGCGGTCGTTTAGCAGGTTCACCGCCGAGGTCAGGCGTGGCCAGTCGTCGTCGTCCAGCTGGCCGGAACGCACCTTGGTCTGGTCGATACGGCCCAGGGACGAGAGCATACGCATGATCAGCGATTCACCTGGCATCTCGAGAGAGAACACCAGTACCGCCTTGTCGGTACGCAGTACGGCGTTTTCCACCAGGTTCATGGCGAAAGTGGTCTTACCCATCGACGGTCGGCCGGCGACAATGATCAGGTCGGCTGGCTGCAGGCCGCTAGTCTTCTCGTCGAGGTCGGTAAAGCCTGTGGATACGCCGGTGATGTCGCTGTCGGAGTTGAACAGCGTGTCGATGCGGTCGATGGCCATGGTCAACAGTTCGTTGACCCCCACCGGGCCGCCGGTCTTCGGCCGCGCCTCGGCGATCTGGAAGATCTGCCGCTCGGCATCGTCAAGAATCTCTTCGGCGTTACGCCCTTGCGGGTTGAAGGCGTTGTCGGCGATGTCGGTACTGATGCTGATCAGCTGGCGCAGGGTGGCGCGCTCGCGAATGATCGCGGCGTAGGCCTTGATGTTGGCCACCGACGGGGTGTTCTTGGCCAGCTCGGCCAGGTACGCCAACCCACCGACTTGCGAAGAAAGGCCTTCCTTGTCCAGTTGCTCGTGCAGGGTCACCACATCGAATGGCTGGTTGGCGTCGGCCAACTTGTGCACGGCACGGAAGATCAGGCGGTGGTCATGCCGGTAGAAGTCGCCATCCGACACCTGGTCCAGCACCCGCTCCCAGGCGTTGTTGTCCAGCATCAGGCCACCGAGCACGGCCTGTTCGGCCTCGATGGAATGCGGCGGCACCTTCAGGGCTGCGGTTTGCAGGTCAAGCTGTTCGGAGGTGGTGATCTCGTTCATGGCCACGAAAGAATTCAGGAGGACGAAAAAGACAAAGGGCACGGCCTGTATGAACAGGACCGTGCCCGATGTTAACCGGCTGACACCTGACGGGCCAGCCAGTCAGCGCAGCTTAGGCAGCTACGACGACCACGCGTACGGTGGCTTCAACGTCGCTGTGCAGGTGCACGGCTACGTCGTATTCGCCAACCTGACGAATGGTGCCGTTCGGCAGACGAACTTCAGCCTTGGCCACTTCAACGCCGGAGGCGGTCAGGGCGTCAGCGATGTCGTGGGTGCCGATCGAACCGAACAGCTTGCCTTCGTCGCCAGCGGTGGCAGTGATGGTCACTTCCAGCTCGGCCAGTTGGGCAGCGCGGCTTTCAGCCGAAGCTTTCTTGTCAGCAGCTGCTTTTTCCAGCTCGGCGCGACGCTCTTCGAACGCAGCCAGGTTGGCGGCGTTGGCAACGGTGGCCTTGCCGAATGGCAGCAGGAAGTTACGGCCGTAACCAGCCTTAACCTTTACTTTGTCGCCCAGGTTGCCCAGGTTAGCGACTTTTTCCAGCAGGATCAGTTCCATTTGGTAAAACCTCTTAACTTTTAACCTTCACCGTTCGCGGAGTCATTCCCCTTGGGGGACTTGCGACCGCGAAAATCAATCAGGCTGTCGACAATGGCCAGAACCACCAGCAACGGATAAATCAGCTGCATGATCAGCGGCAACGTCACGTACATGCCCACCAGCCAGAAACCGGCCAGTCGCCCCTGCGCCACCAGCCCGTGCATCAAGGCGATGCCGGCCAGCACCAGTACCAGGCTCGAGGCCGATGCCAGGATGATGAACTGCGGGCCGATAAACGGCGCCACCACCATCACTGCCACCAAGACCGCCATGGTCTGTTTCGGCAACTTCAGTTCGCGAAACTCGCGCCCGAAGCCTCCAGGGTTGTACAACGCTGCCTGCCAATAGCGCGCCAGCATCAACGCCAGCACACTGAACAATTGCACCGTCACTGCTGTGGAAGCGACCAGCACGGGGCGGATCAGCTCACCAGAGAGCACCGGTTGCCCCTCGATTTTCGGCATGGCTTCGGCAAACGCCTTGGCCAGCACATCGAAGGTTTGCGCCAGCGCCAGATCAAGCACGAGGCTGAAAGCCACGGCGAACACGGCACTGGCGAGCAACACCCGGCTCCAGGGATGCTCGGCACGCAACATGGCGGCCAGGGCCAGGGCACCCGCAATCACCAGAAAGGTGATGGGATCGCCCATGACCCACACGGCCAGCCCGGCCAGCAGGCCGCCGGCGATGACCGTTGTAGCATCCTTGAACCCACGCCGCAGCAGCACAAGGCTGCCGGCAGCGGCACTCAACCAGAACAGCAGCGGCAGTACCGCGCTGATGACCACCACCAGGGTGGCCTGCACACGACCGCGCATGATGAAACTTGCTAACGCTCGCATGCTAATCCCTTACTGCTTGTCGACGACCCGGTCTCAGCGGCCGTGGCTGTCGGTGTAGGGCAGCAGGGCCAGGAAGCGGGCGCGCTTGATAGCGGTAGCCAGCTGACGCTGATAACGAGCTTTGGTACCGGTGATACGGCTTGGAACGATCTTGCCGGTTTCGGATACGTAAGCTTTCAGGGTGTTGAGATCTTTGAAGTCGATCTCTTTCACGTCTTCAGCAGTGAAGCGGCAGAATTTACGACGACGGAAGAAACGTGCCATTTAATAGGCTCCTCTAAAGGTCCGTGGATTACTCGTCAGCGTTATCGCTGGAGTCGCTGTCATTGCTGTCGTCGCCTTCGGCGGATTCAGCATGCTCAGGACGCTCACGACGCTCACGGCGCTCGCTGCGGTTTTCTTCAGCCTTCAGCATCTCGGACTGGCCGGTAACGGCTTCGTCACGACGGATGACCAGGTTACGGATAACGGCATCGTTGTAGCGGAAGTTGTCTTCCAGCTCGGCCAGGGCCTTGCCGGTGCACTCAACGTTCAGCATCACGTAGTGAGCCTTGTGAACATTGTTGATTGCGTAGGCCAGTTGACGACGGCCCCAGTCTTCCAGGCGGTGGATCTTGCCACCATCTTCTTCGATCAGCTTGGTGTAACGCTCAACCATGCCGCCGACTTGTTCGCTCTGGTCCGGGTGAACCAGGAAGATGATTTCGTAATGACGCATGAATGCTCCTTACGGGTTAGTAGTCTGCCAGTAAATCTGGTCAGACAAGGAGTGAATGACACTGTATGTCTTGCACGGAGGGGAGGCACATGAGCGCCTGCCAGCTCGGCAAGGGGCGCAATTGTAGAGAAGGCGGGGCGCACAAGCAAGGTGATTGGTGAATATTTGAACAGCCTGATACACATTACAGACTGCCGGCCCTTTCGCGGGTAAACCCGCTCCCACAGGTACCCCACAGGGCTCAGGCCTTGTGCGATCCCTGTGGGAGCGGGTTTACCCGCGAAGAGGCCGGTACAGGCTGAAGATCAGCGCTTGGCCTGACGCTGACGCACAGCCTCGAACAGGCACACGCCAGTCGCCACCGACACGTTCAGGCTGCTGACGCTACCGCCCATCGGCAACTTCACCAAAAAATCGCAATGCTCGCGGGTCAGCCGGCGCATGCCCTTGCCTTCCGCGCCCATGATCATCACCAGTGGCCCGGTCAGGTCCTGCTGGTAGATCTCCTGCTCGGCCTCGCCGGCGGTACCCACCACCCACAGGCCACGCTGCTGCAGCTTTTCCAGGGTGCGCGCCAGGTTGGTCACGGCCACCAGCGGGATTACCTCCGCCGCGCCGCAGGCCACCTTGCGCACAACCGGCGTCAGGGTCGCGGACTTGTCCTTGGGCACCACCACTGCCGTGGCACCGGCGGCATCGGCAGTACGCAGGCAGGCGCCAAGGTTGTGCGGGTCGGTCACACCATCCAGCACCAGAATCAGCGGTGGTGTTTCGGTGCGTTCGAGCAACTCCTCGAGCATCAACTCGCCCCACACCTGGCTCGGGCTCACCTCGGCGACCACGCCCTGGTGCACGCCTTCTACCCAGGCATCCAGCTCACGACGCTCGGCCTGGCCAACCGGCACGCGGTTCTCCGCAGCCAGCGCCAGCAACGTTTCGAGGCGTGGCTCGCTGCGCCCTTCCGACAGCCAGATCTGCTTGACCCGCTTCGGATGGTGCTGCAGCAATGCCTGCACGGCGTGCACACCGTAGATCTTTTCCAGCTGACTCATGACTTGCTCTTGCTCTTGCGTGGCGCACCGGACTTCGGCGGGCCTTTACGGTGCTTGGTCGGCTTGCCGGACGACTTGCCGCCCTTGTCCGACTTGCTGCTGGCATGGCCGCCACTGCGCGCCTCGCTCATCAGCGCCTTCTTCATTTCGCGGCTCTTGCGCACCTCGGCGTTACGCTGCACGGCATCTTTCGGGAAGTATGCCTCGGCGGTTTCGCTCTTGCGGCTGCGTGGTTTCGGCGTAGCCTTGGCCTCGACCGGTGCCTGCGCGGGCTGCTCGGCGGCTGGCGCAGCGCCACGCTGTTTGCGGCCAATCGGCGCAGCGAGGGTTTTCTCCGACACTTCGAAGTCGATCTTGCGCTCGTCGAGGTCAACACGCATGACCTTGACTTCGATGGTGTCGCCCAGGCGGAAGCTGCGCCCGGTACGCTCGCCGGACAGGCGGTGATGCACCGGGTCGAAGTGGTAGTAGTCACCCGGCAGCGCACTGACGTGCACCAGGCCTTCTACGTAGATGTCGGTCAGCTCGACGAACAGGCCGAAACCGGTCACCGCAGTGATCACACCCGGGAAGGTCTCGCCCACGCGGTCCTTCATGAACTCGCACTTGAGCCAGTTGACCACGTCACGGGTGGCTTCATCGGCCCGGCGCTCGGTCATCGAGCATTGCTCGCCGAGTTGCTCCAGGGTGTTCTCGTCGTACGGGTAGATGCGCGCCTTGGGGATGCTCATGGCGCCGGCACGCTTGACGTGCGGGGTATCCACCTTGGAACGGATGATGCTGCGGATGGCGCGGTGCACCAGCAGGTCCGGGTAACGGCGGATCGGCGAGGTGAAGTGGGTGTACGCCTCGTAGTTCAGCCCGAAGTGGCCGTTGTTGTCGGTGCTGTACACCGCCTGGCTCAGCGAACGCAGCATCACGGTCTGGATCAGGTGGAAGTCCGGGCGCCCGGCAATGCTCGCCAGCAGTGCCTGGTAATCCTTCGGCGACGGGTCCTTGCCCTTGTGCAGGGTCAGGCCCAGTTCGCCAAGGAAGGCGCGCAGCTTTTCCAGGCGCTCCGGCGGCGGACCGTCGTGCACGCGGTACAGGGCCGGCACGCCGTGCTTCTGCAGGAACTCGGCAGTGGCCACGTTGGCCGCCAGCATGCACTCCTCGATCAGCTTGTGGGCATCGTTGCGCACGGTCGGGCGGATTTCCGCGATCTTGCGCTCGTCACCGAAGATGATGCGGGTTTCCTGGGTTTCGAAGTCGATGGCACCCCGGGCGTGACGGGCATCCAGCAGCACCTTGTACAGGTTGTACAGGTTCTTCAGGTCCGGCACGACTGCCTTGTACTCCTCGCGCAGCGCCTTGCCCTCACGGGTGCGGGAGTGCTCGAGCATGCTGCTGACCTTGTTGTAGGTCAGGCGGGCGTGGGAGTGGATGACGCCTTCGTAGAACTGGTAGTCGACCATCTGGCCGGCTTTGTTCATGGTCATTTCGCAGACCATGGCCAGGCGATCGACATGCGGATTCAGCGAGCACAGGCCGTTGGACAGCTCTTCGGGGAGCATCGGCACCACGCGCTCGGGGAAGTACACCGAGTTGCCGCGCTGCTGGGCCTCGACGTCCAGGGCCGAGCCCAGGCGCACGTAGCTGGACACGTCGGCGATGGCCACATAAAGGCGCCAGCCACCGGAGAACAGACGCAGCTTGCCCAGCGGCTCGCAATAGACGGCGTCGTCGAAGTCGCGGGCATCCTCGCCGTCGATGGTGACGAACGGCAGGTGGCGCAGGTCGACGCGCTTCTCCTTGTCCTTCTCTTCGACTTCGGAGCGGAACTTGCGCGCTTCCTTGATCACGTCCTTGGGCCAGACGTGCGGGATATCGTAGCTGCGCAGGGCAACGTCGATTTCCATGCCCGGCGCCATGTAGTTGCCGATAACCTCGACCACATCGCCCTGCGGCTGGAAGCGCGGGGTCGGCCAGTGGGTGATCTTGATCTCGACGAACTGGCCAATCTTGGCGCCGCCGTTGCGCCCGGCGGTGACCAGCACTTCCTGCTGGATCTTCGGGTTGTCCGGGGTCACGTAGCCGATACCGCCTTCTTCGAAGTAACGGCCGACCACGCTTTCGTGGGCACGGGAGATGATTTCGACCAGCACGCCTTCACGGCGGCCACGGCGGTCGACGCCAGAGACGCGGGCCAGGCCGCGGTCGCCGTCGAACACCAGGCGCATCTGCGACGGGCTGAGGAACAGGTCTTCGCTGCCGTCGTCCGGAATAAGGAAGCCGAAACCGTCGCGGTGACCGGCGACGCGGCCGCAGATCAGGTCCAGCTTGTCTACCGGGGCATAAGTGCCGCGCCGGGTATAGATAAGCTGGCCATCACGCTCCATGGCACGCAGGCGGCGGCGCAGGGCTTCGATCTGGTCTTCGTCGTACAGACCGAACTCGGCCGCCAGCTCCTCGCGTGCGGCCGGTTCGCCACGGTCGGCAAGGCGCTGCAGGATCAGCTCACGGCTGGGAATGGGGTTGTCGTATTTTTCCGCTTCGCGAGCGGCCTCGGGATCGAGGGATTGCCAATCGGCCATCAGAAGGGGTTCACCTTGGGGTATATAGATAGGAATTCTGGCATAGGCGTATTGAAACCGGAAATGTCAGCCTTGGACAGCCCCACCGGCGTCTCCGGCGAGCCGGAATAGGCCTGCGGAATCAACAAGTTGAATTTTTTGAAATTTTTTTCGCTTGGGGGGTTTACAGCCCCCCGGACCGTCCGTATAGTGCGCACCACAACGACGGACAACCCCGAAGTTGTAGTAGAGATGAGCGGCGCTGTAAAGCATCAAGTAATCTCGAATGTGTGCCCAGGTGGCGGAATTGGTAGACGCGCTGGTTTCAGGTATCAGTGGCTTAACGGCCGTGGAAGTTCGAGTCTTCTCCTGGGCACCAAATATTTTCAAGTAACAGATGACCAAGGATCTGTTACTACTGTGTGAAAGCGAACGATAGTCGCCTTCTCCAGATGATGTAAAGCTTTGCCCAGGTGGCGGAATTGGTAGACGCGCTGGTTTCAGGTATCAGTGACTTAACGGTCGTGGAAGTTCGAGTCTTCTCCTGGGCACCATACAAAAACCCACTAGCTTGCTAGTGGGTTTTTTCTTGCCTGCGATTTTTGTCTCTCCCTCCTCGCCTGCCCGGACTGCTCTGGCGTCTATGAGATCGAGCGCCGCCCGCGCGGCGCATCGCGAATAAATTCGCTCCTACATTTGTTGCAACGTGGCCATGCCTGTGAAGCCATGGTTGTCAGCCTTGTTTGCATGGTTCAAGTCATGAGCCAGGGCTGGCAACCATGGCGTAACAGGTTCGGCACGTTGCAACAAATGAGGTGCGCCCCATTTGTTGGACAATCTTTGATTAGGCTGCTGCGGCCTGATTCCTGTATGCCACGGGACTCAGGCCGGCCAGCCCCATCTTGA
>NZ_JBIWEM010000011.1:0-97699 GCF_044762545.1 Pseudomonas sp. NPDC096925
GGAAAGCTTGAACTGTCTGGTGTGCTTGCTCATGTGAAACGCCCCTGAGGTTGGATTTTTGTCCAACATCAGGGGCGCAGTTCAGGTATTGCGCAGTACTCAAAACTTGTACAAACCTTGTGGGAGCGGGTTTACCCGCGAAGAGGCCGGCAAAGGCAAATTACAATTAGCGATAAGCCTCCACCGGCACACAAGCACAGAAGAGATTCCTGTCCCCATACACGTTGTCGACCCGGTTCACCGCTGGCCAGTACTTGTGCTGGCGCACGTGAGCACTGGGCGCCACCGCCTGCTCCAGGCTGTAGGGCCTGTCCCACACCGCCAGCACATCGGCCAGGGTATGCGGCGCATGCTTGAGCGGATTGTTCTCCGCCGGCCAGTTGCCCTCCTGCACTTCGCCAATTTCCGCCCGAATCGCCAGCATTGCCTCGACGAAACGGTCCAGCTCGGCTTTCGATTCACTCTCGGTCGGCTCGACCATCAGCGTGCCCGGTACCGGGAACGACATGGTCGGCGCGTGGAAGCCATAGTCCATCAGGCGCTTGGCCACGTCCTCTTCGCTGATGCCGGTCAGCGCCTTCAGCGGCCGCAGGTCGAGGATGCACTCATGCGCCACCCGCTGGTTGCGCCCGCGGTACAGCACCGGGAAGGCACCCCCCAGCTGGCTGGCCAGGTAGTTGGCCGAGAGGATCGCCACCTCGCTGGCATCGGCCAGCTGCGGGCCCATCATGGCAATGTACATCCAGCTGATCGGCAGGATGCTCGCACTGCCCCAGGGCGCGGCGCTGACCGCGCTGTTGTTCGGGTCCAGGCCGGGCACCGGCACCACCGGGTGGCTGGCGACGAACGGCTTGAGGTGCGCGCCGATACCGATCGGGCCCATGCCCGGGCCACCACCGCCGTGGGGGATGCAGAAGGTCTTGTGCAGGTTCATGTGCGAAACGTCGGCGCCGATATCCGCCGGCCGTGCCAGCCCCACCTGGGCATTGAGGTTGGCGCCGTCCATGTACACCTGGCCACCGTGCTGGTGGACCACTTCGCAGATTTCGCGAATACCCTCTTCATACACGCCATGGGTCGACGGGTAAGTGATCATCAGGCACGACAAACGGTCCCCGGCCGCGTGAGCCTTGGCCTTGAGGTCTGCCAGGTCAACGTTGCCATCATCGTCGCAATCGACAATCACCACCTCCATGCCGGCCATTTGCGCCGACGCCGGGTTGGTGCCGTGGGCCGACGACGGGATCAGGCACAGCGTACGTTGCGGCTGGTGGCGGCTGCGGTGGTAGCGGGTAATGGCCATCAGGCCGGCGTACTCACCCTGGGCACCAGAGTTGGGCTGCATGCAGATGGCATCGAAGCCGGTAATGGCGCACAGCCAGCTTTCCAGTTCGTCGATCATCGCCTTGTAGCCGGTGGCCTGGGCCGCCGGAGCAAACGGGTGCAGCTGGGCAAAGCCAGGCCAGGTAATAGGGATCATCTCGCTGGTGGCGTTGAGCTTCATGGTGCAGGAGCCCAGCGGGATCATCGACTGGTTCAGCGCCAGGTCCTTGTTCTCCAGCTGCTTGAGGTAGCGCAGCATCTCGGTTTCGCTGTGGTGCAGGTTGAACACCGGGTGGGCCAGGAACGGCGTGCGCCGCACCAGGCTGGCAGGGATGCCTTCGGGCAGGGCCAACTGGTCGAGTGCAGCGATATCGAGGCCGTGGTCCACCCCCAGGAAGATGTCGAACAGGCGCAGCACCGTCTGCTCCGAGCAGGTCTCGTCCAGGCTCACGCCCAGGTGCCCGCGGCCGAGGATGCGCAGGTTGATCTGCGCGGCTTCGGCACTTTCGATGATGGCCGCCTGGGTGCCGCCGACGTCCAGGGTGAGGGTGTCGAAGAAATGCTGGTTGAGGCGCTTGATGCCCTTGGCTTCGAGGCCGGCGGCCAGGATGAAGGTCAGCCGGTGCACACGCTGGGCAATGCGCTGCAGGCCTTCCGGGCCGTGGTACACCGCGTAGAAGCCGGCAATGTTGGCCAGCAGCACCTGAGCCGTGCAGATGTTGGAGTTGGCCTTCTCGCGGCGAATATGCTGCTCGCGGGTCTGCAGGGCCATGCGCAGCGCGGTGTTGCCACGGGCATCGCGCGACACGCCGATGATGCGCCCCGGCATGGCCCGCTTGTAGTCATCGCGGCAGGCGAAATAGGCCGCGTGGGGGCCGCCATAGCCCATCGGCACGCCAAAGCGCTGGGTCGAGCCCAGCACCACATCGGCGCCCAGCTCCCCGGGCGGTGCCAGCACCACCAGGCTGAGCAGGTCGGCGGCGACGCAGGCCAGGGCATGCTGGCTGTGCAAATGGTCGATCAGCGGGCGCAGGTCGCGTACCTCGCCGTGGGTGTCCGGGTACTGCAGCAAGGCACCGAAAACTGCGTGTTTGCCAAGGTTATCCACAGAGTCGACGATCAGCTCGAAGCCAAAGCCCTCGGCGCGGGTCTTGAGTACTGACAGGGTCTGCGGGTGACAGTGTTCGTCGGCGAAAAAAGCGTTGCTCTTGTTGCGCGCCACCCGCTTGGCCAAGGCCATGGCCTCGGCGGCGGCGGTGGCTTCGTCGAGTAGCGAGGCATTGGCCAGGGCCAGCCCGGTGAGGTCGATGACCATCTGCTGGAAGTTCAGCAGCGCCTCCAGCCGGCCTTGGGCAATTTCGGGCTGATAGGGGGTATAGGCGGTGTACCAGCCGGGGTTTTCCAGCACGTTGCGCAGAATGACCGTGGGGGTGATGGTGCCGTGGTAGCCCATGCCGATCAGGCTGGTCCAGACCTGGTTCTGCCCGGCGTAACCGGCGAGCTTGGCCAGGGCGGCCTGTTCGTCCAGCGCCGGCGGCAGGTCGAGGGGGCGATTGAGGCGGATGTCTGGCGGTACGGTCTGCTCGATCAGCTCACTGCGGCTGGCGACCCCCAGCGCGTTGAGCATGGCCTGCTGCTCCGCGGCATCGGGGCCCAGATGGCGACGCAGGAAAGGGTTGAGCTCTTGCAGTTGATGCAGGGATGGCGACTGGGACATGACGACGCTCTCTTCCTGGAACAGCTCTCATGGAGACTTACAAGTCTAGGAAGGGATTGCCGATTTTGCGGGGAAAGTTGCTTGCAGGCCCGGCCTCTTCGCGGCTAAAGCCGCTCCCACAGGGACCGCACAGGTATAAGACGCTATGCAGTACCTGTGGGAGCGGCTTTAGCCGCGAAGAAGGCGACGCGGTCTTACTCGCCGATCAAAGCCTTGTAGCCAGCAGCATCCAGCAGCTTGTCCAGCTCGGCCGGGTTGCTTGGCTTGAGCTTGAAGATCCACGACTCGTAAGGTTCTTCGTTGAGCAGTTCAGGGCTGTCGGCCAGCTCTTCGTTGACCGCGATCACTTCGCCGGCGACCGGGGCATAGATGTCCGAAGCGGCTTTGACCGACTCGACCACACCGGCAGCATCGCCAGCGCCAAACACCTTGCCGACTTCGGCCAGCTCGACGAACACCACGTCACCCAGGGCTTCCTGAGCGTGGTCGCTGATACCCACGGTCACGGTGCCATCGGCTTCCAGGCGAGCCCACTCGTGGCTTTCGGCAAAACGCAGGTCGGCGGGGATATTGCTCATGTCTTGAATTCCTCGATTGGCTCAGCGGTACGCCCGCCGGTTAAAAATTGTTCAGATCAGGATCTTGCCGTGGCGCACGAAGGTCGGTTTGACCACCCGCACCGGGTACCACTTGCCGCGGATTTCCACCTCGGCCCGGTCGCCGGTGGCCATGGGCACGCGGGCAAGGGCAATGGACTTGCTCAGCGTAGGCGAGAAACTACCACTGGTGATCTCTCCTTCGCCAATCCCGGCCACACGCACCACCTGATGGGCACGCAGCACGCCGCGCTCCTCCAGCACCAGGCCGACCAGTTTTTCCTGCACGCCCTGTTCGATTTCCGCCAGCAGACCGGCGCGACCGATGAAGTCACGCTCGGCCGGCTCCCAGGCGATGCTCCAGCCCAGGTTGGAGGTGAGCGGGGTGTGAGTTTCGTCGATATCCTGGCCGTACAGGTTCATGCCAGCTTCCAGGCGCAAGGTGTCGCGGGCGCCCAGGCCGCTGGGGGCGATGCCTGCGCCGACCAGGTCGTTGAAGAAGGCCACGGCCTGCTCGCCCGGGAGCATGATTTCCAGGCCATCTTCACCGGTATAGCCGGTGCGGGCAATGAACCAGTCACCTTCGGCAACACCTTCGAACGGGCGCAGTTCGCGGATCAGCGCCGCGCGCGCGGGGCTGAGCAGGGCCGCGACCTTTTCGCGGGCATGCGGGCCCTGGATGGCAAGAATGGCCAGGTCGGAGCGGACCTGGAAGTCCACGGCAAAGCCCTCGCGCTGCAGTTGCAGCCAGTCGAGTACTTTGGTCCGGGTGGCAGCGTTGGTGACCAGGCGGTAGCCGAGTTCCGTGCGGTAGACGATCAGGTCGTCGATCACCCTGCCCTGTGCCTGCAACAGCAGGCTGTACAGCGCCTTGCCGGTGTCGTCGAGGCGGGCCACGTCGTTGGCCAGCAGACGCTGCAACCAGACAGTGGCGTCGCAGCCATCGACATCGATCACGGTCATGTGGGAAACATCGAACACCCCACAATCGCTGCGCACCTGATGGTGCTCCTCGACCTGCGAGCCATAGTGCAGGGGCATGTCCCAGCCACCGAAATCGACCGTTTTGGCGCCAAGCGCCAGGTGCAGGTCATACAAAAGCGTGCGCTGTCCCATGGGTTTCTCCTTCCGGGCGTGGCGAAGCGGCGGCGGTCGATGACATTGGGTCGTCAGCTTTTCTTATCAGCTTTTGTTGCAGACACCCGCCGCGCGAGTGCCGCGCATTGTAGCCGCAAGGGCGCCAGCTGGCACCCTCAGTGACTGTGACCGGGTCGACGTGCCGAACGGCGGATCAGGCCGATGACCGGCAGCAAGCCCACCAGCACCAGGGTCAGGGCCGGCAGCGATGCACGCGCCCACTCACCCTCGCTGGTCATCTCGAATACCCGTACCGCCAGGGTGTCCCAGCCGAACGGGCGCATCAGCAAGGTGGCCGGCATTTCCTTGAGCACGTCGACGAACACCAGCAAGGCGGCGCTGAGGGCGCCAGGCACCAGCAGCGGCAGATACACCTTGAAAAACAATCCCGCACCACCGACGCCCAGGCTACGGGATGCCTCGGGCAATGACGGGCGGATACGCTCCAGGCTGCTCTCCAGCGGCCCGTAGGCCACTGCGATGAAACGCACCAGGTAGGCCAGCAGCAAGGCGGCCAGGCTGCCCAGCAGCAGCGGTTTGCCGGCACCACCCAGCCAGCTGGACAGCGGGATGACCAGATGATTGTCGAGGTAACTGAAGGCCAGCATGATCGACACCGCCAGCACCGAGCCGGGCAAGGCATAGCCCAGGTTGGCCAGGCCGACCCCGGCGCGGATCCCGCCCGTCGGCGCCTGGCGCCGGGCAAAGGCCAGCAGCAACGCCACGCACACCGTGACCAGCGCCGCCATGCCGCCCAGGTACAGGGTGTGCAGCACCAGGCCGACATAGCGCTCGTCCAGGTCATGCCGGCCGCGCTGCCAGAACCACGCCAGCAGTTGCAGCAACGGGATGACAAAGGCACAGGCAAACACCAGCAGGCACCAGCCACTGGCCAGCAATGCCTTTACCCCGCGCAGGTGATACAGCGCCTGCCCGCGCGGCCGCTCGTTGCCGCTGCGGCTGGCCCCCCTGGCGCGGCGCTCGCCATACAGCACCAGCATCACCGCCAGCAGCAACAGGCTGGCCAGCTGGGCCGCGCTGGACAGGCTGAAGAAGCCGTACCAGGTCTTGTAGATGGCCGTGGTGAAGGTGTCGAAGTTGAACACCGCCACCGCGCCGAAGTCGGCCAGGGTTTCCATCAGGGCCAGGGCAATACCGGCACCGACCGCAGGCCGAGCCATGGGCAGGGCCACGCGCCAGAACGCTTGCAGCGGGGACAGCCCCAGCACCCGCGCCGCTTCCATCAGGCCCTTGCCCTGGGCCAGGAATGCGGTGCGCGCCAGCAGGTAGACATACGGGTAGAACACCAGCACCAGGACGACGATCACCCCGCCGGTGGAGCGCACCCGCGGCAGGCGCATCGGCCCGAACACCTCGCGCAGGGCACTTTGTACCGGGCCGGCAAAATCGAGCAGGCCGACGAAGACGAACGCCAGCACGTACGCTGGGATGGCGAACGGCAGCATCAGCGCCCAGTCCAGCCAGCGCCGGCCGGGGAACTCGCAGAGGCTGGTGAGCCAGGCCAGGCTGACGCCCAGCACGGTGACGCCAATGCCCACGCCCGCTACCAGGGTCAGGGTATTGCCCAGCAGGCGGCTCATCTGGGTGTCGAGCAGGTGCGACCAGATCTGCAGGTCGATCGATTGCCAGGACAGCAGCAGGACGCTCAGGGGCAGGAGCACCAGGGCGGCGATCAGGGCGACCGGGAGGTACCAGCGGCGTTGGGGGGTGTGGGGCAAGGCTTGATTCTCGATTGCGATGGCGACCGCTGCGCGGTCGTTCGCGGGTGAACCCGCTCCCACAGGACCTGCACTGCCTTTGAGTGTTGTGCGGTCCTGTGGGAGCGGGTTTACCCGCGAAAGGGCCCTTGCAGGCCCCGGAAGGATAAAGCCTGGCGCTTAGTTCCAGCCAGCCCGATCCATCAAGCGAATCGCTTCAGCCTGGCGCTTGCCGGCAATTTCCACCGGAATGCTGTCAGCCTTGAAGCTGCCCCACGCCGCTACTTCGTCCGATGGCTTGACCTTCGGGTTGGCCGGGAACTCCTGGTTGATGTCGGCGAACAGCTTCTGTGCTTCCTCGCCTGTCATCCACTCCACCAGCTTTTTCGCCGCCTCCGGGTGTGGCGCATGCTTGGTCAGGCCGATGCCCGACAGGTTCACGTGCACGCCGCGGTCACCCTGGTTGGGCCAGAAGATCTTCACCGGCAGTTTCGGGTTCTGGTTGTGCAGGCGGCCGTAGTAGTAAGTGTTGACCACGCCCACGTCGCACTGGCCGGCTTCGATGGCCTGGATCACCGCGTTGTCGTCGGAGAATACGTCGGTGGACAGGTTGTTGACCCAGCCTTTGACGATCTGCTCGGTCTTCGCCTCGCCGTGGGTCTCGATCAGGGTGGCGGTCAGCGACTGGTTGTACACCTTCTTCGCCGTGCGCAGGCACAGGCGGCCTTCCCACTGCTTGTCGGCCAGGGCTTCGTAGGTGCTCAGCTCTTGCGGCTTGACCCGTTCGGTGGAGTAGATGATGGTGCGGGCGCGCAGGCTCAGACCGGTCCAGTCGTGGGACGAGGCACGGTACTGCGGCGGGATGTTCTGGTCGATGATGTCGGACTTGATCGGCTGCAGGATGCCCATTTGCTCGGCCTGCCACAGGTTGCCGGCATCGACGGTCAGCAGCAGGTCGGCCACACCGTTGTCGCCCTCGGCCTTGATGCGCTGCATCAGCGGGGCTTCCTTGTCGGTGATGAACTTGATCTTGACCCCGGTCTTGGCGGTATAGGCATCGAACACCGGCTTGATCAGCTCGTCGATGCGCGAGGAGTACACCACCACTTCGTCCGCTGCCTGGGCGATGCCGCCGAACAGGGTCAGGGCCAGGGCGGCCAGTAGGGGCTTGCGTGGCAACATGGAAAGCACTCCTCGGATCGTATGAGAGGCGCAAATGGTAGTGAATCCCATTTTCCGACTCATCTACATAGGCGTTACCGGATGTTGCAGAGGGGGCTGCTGTGCAGCCCATCGCGACACAAGGCCGCTCCCACAAGAGATTGCGTCCCCCTGTGGGAGCGGCCTTGTGTCGCGAAAGGGCCGCAAAGCGGCCCCGGCAATCTCAAGCCTTGGCCAGATCCGGCAGGTCACCGCTCAAACCCAGCGCCTGCCGCACGAACAGCGCCTTGGCCTCCGGCATCTGCTCCACCAGCTTCAACCCGCTGTTACGCAACCAGCGCAACGGCAACGGGTTGGCCTGGAACAACCGCTCGAACCCTTCCATCGCCGCCATCAGCGCCAGGTTGTGCGGCATGCGCCGCCGCTCGTAACGGCTCAGCACCTTCACATCCGCCAGCCGCTCGCCACGCTCGCAGGCGTTGACCAGCACTTCGGCCAGCACCGCCGCATCGAGGAAGCCCAGGTTGACGCCCTGCCCGGCCAGCGGGTGAATGGTGTGCGCAGCATCGCCAATCAATGCCAGGCCTTCATCCACATAGCGCTTGGCGTGGCGCTGGCGCAGCGGCACGCACACCCGCGGGTCGGCCTGCAGCACATCCCCCAGGCGCCCCTCGAAAGCCCGCTCCAGGGCCTTCAGGAAGGCCGCTTCATCCAGCGCCATCAACTGTTCTGCATGCTCCGGGGTGGTCGACCACACGATCGAGCACCAGTCTTGCTGGCCATCGCGGGTCAACGGCAGGAACGCCAACGGCCCGTCATCGGTGAAGCGCTGCCAGGCCGTGGCCTGGTGCCCCGCGCTGCAACGCACGCTGGTGACGATGGCGTGGTGCAGGTAATCCCACTCGCGGGTTTCACAGCCGGCCAGGCGCCGCACTGCCGAGTTGGCACCGTCGGCCGCGATCACCAGCGGCGCACGCAGCTGGCGGCCATCGGCGAGGGTCAGCAGCCACTCGTCGCCGGAGCGGCGCAGCTGTTCGAGCCGCGCGTTGGGCAACAGGCCGATGTCGCTGTCATGCAGGCGCTCCAGCAGGCCATCCTGCACCACCCGGTTCTCGACGATATGGCCGAGCACCTGGGCATGCACGCTGGCGGCCGAGAAGTGAATCTGCCCGGTGCCGCTGCCATCCCACACATGCATGTCCGAGTAGGGCGTGGCACGCCGCTGGGCAATACCGTCCCAGGCGCCAAGGCGCTCGAGGATGCGCTGGCTGGCTGCCGACAGCGCGCTGACGCGCGGCTCGAACGGGGCCTGGGCATCGAACGGCTTGACCGTCAGCGGGCCACCGTCGAGCAAGAGGATTTGCAAGCCACTGTGGCGTAATGCCAGGGCCAGGGCGCTGCCGACCATACCGGCACCGACAATCAACAGATCTGCGCGCATTTCCATGCCTTACGCCAGCCTCGCTTGCGGCTTGAGCCGCACATATAGGGTTTTATCGACCCGCGCCACCAGCTCGCCGGCACCGTCGCGGATATCGACCTGCAAACGCGGCAGGCACTTCTTGCCGGTGGCGGTCTGCTGGCGGATTTCGTCCAGCAGCGCGTCATCGACGTGGAGTTCGGCATACACCGGGCCTTTGCCCGGCGAAATGAAATCGATGCTGGCGGCCTTGTCCCAGACGATGTAGTCACGCCCCAGCTGCTCGATCAACAGCAGCATGTAGAACGGGTCGACCATCCCGTACAGGCTGCCGCCGCACTGGGTGCCGACATAATTGCGGTTCCAGCGGGTCAGCTTCATCGCCACCTTGACGCTGCGCAGGTCCGGGCTGATGTGCTGCACGTGGATACCAGCGCCGAGGTGCGGCGGGAACAGGTTCAGCCGCCAGCGCAACAGGCGCGCCCGGCGCGCCAGCCTGCGCGCGTCGTCACTCATGACTGACCTCGCGGATCGGGGCGGGTGCCCAGGCCCATGGCCTGGCGGGCGAACCAGCTTTTCGCCGGTGGCAGCAGGTCGAGCCCAAGCAGACCAAGGTTGCGCCCGGCAGCCAGCAACGGCTGGCTACTGCCGAACAGGCGGGTGACCTGGTCGGAAAAACCGATGGTCATCGCCTGGTCCAGGCGCTGGCGCTGGTGGTAGGCCTGCAATGTGGTCAGGTCGCCCGGCTGCTGCGGGCCGGCCAGCAACGCCTCGGCCAGCGCCTGCACGTCACGCAGCGACAGGTTGAAACCCTGGCCGGCAATGGGGTGCAGGCTGTGCGCGGCGTTGCCCAGCACCACCAGGTGCGGCCGCACCTGCTCCTGGGCCTCGATCAGCGACAGTGGGTAAAGGTGCCTTGCGCCCACCTGGCGCAAGGCGCCCAGGCGATAGCCGAACACGCCCTGCAGCTCGCGCAGGAAATTGCGCTCGTCGATGTCGGCCAGACGCCGCGCGTCCATACCCTGACGGGTCCAGACCAGCGCGCAGCGGTTATCCGGCAGCGGTAGCAGGGCCATGGGGCCGTCTTCGGTGAACCGCTCGAAGGCCTGGCCGCCGTGGGCCTCGCCCGGGGTGATATTGGCGATCAACGCGCTCTGCTGGTAAGGCGTGTGGCGCACGTGGATGCCGAGTTGTTCGCGCAGGCCGGAGCGGCCACCGTCGGCCAGTACCGCCAGGTCGCATTCCAGCTGGGTGTCGTCGTTCAGCTGCAGGCGGTAGCCGCCTTCGATGGCCTGCATCGCGGTCACTTCCGCCGGGCAGCGCCAGCTCACCACCTCGCTGTCCAGCCCTTGCCACAGGCATTGGCCCAGCCAGGCGTTTTCCACCACGTAGCCAAGCGCTGGCACGCCCTCTTCCAGGGCATCCAGGCGGGTGGCGCCGAAGCGGCCGCGGTCGGACACGTGAATCTGCCGGATCGGCTCGGCGCGATGGCCGATGGCCTGCCACAGGCCCAGCTGCTGGTAGATCTGCTGGGTACCGAACGACAGTGCCGACGAACGCGCATCGTAGCTGGGCTGGAAGCTGTCACCGGGGGCGAACGGCTCGATCAGCAGAATCTTCCAGCCTCGCGCCTTGGCCCCGGCCTGCAGGGCCAGGGCCAGGCTCGCGCCCACCAGGCCGCCACCGATGATCGCCAGGTTTACCCGATTCATGCGGCGTCCTTGCGGGCAGCCTGCATCAGCGCCTCAATTTCGGCGACCGTGCGCGGCACGCCCGAAGTCAGGATTTCACAGCCTTGCCTGGTCACTACCACGTCGTCCTCGATCCTTACACCAATGCCGCGCCATTTCTTCGCCACGGCCTGATTGTCGGCGCCTATGTAGATGCCTGGCTCGACGGTCAGCGCCATGCCGGGTTCAAGCACCCGCCACTCGCCGCCCACCTTGTACTCGCCCACATCGTGCACATCCATGCCCAGCCAGTGCCCGGCGCGGTGCATATAGAAGGCTCGATAGGCCTCGCTGTCGATCAGCGCCTGCACCTCGCCGGTCAGCAGGCCCAGTTCCACCAGGCCCGCGGTGATGACCCGCACGGTCGCCTCGTGGGCGTGGTTCCAGTGCTTGCCGGGGGCGATTTCGGCAAACGCCGCGGCCTGGGCCTTGAGCACCAGCTCGTAGATGGCCTTCTGCTCGGGGGAAAACCGCCCGCTGACCGGGAAGGTACGGGTGATGTCGCTGGCGTAGCAGTCGATCTCGCAGCCGGCATCGATCAGCACCAGGTCGCCATCCTTGAGCGGGGCGTCGTTCTGCTGATAGTGCAGGATGCAGCCATTGCGCCCGGCCGCGACGATCGAGCCGTAGGCCGGCATCTTCGCCCCGCCCTTGCGAAACTCGTAGTCCAGCTCGGCTTCCAGGCTGTACTCGTGCAACCCGGCCCGGCAGGCCTGCATGGCCCGCACGTGGGCCCGCGCCGAGATAGCTGCGGCAGCGCGCATCACCTTCACTTCCGCTGCCGATTTATACAGGCGCATGTCGTGCAGCAGATGATCCAGCGCAACGAACTCGTTCGGCGGCTGGGCACCCAGGCGCGCCTTGGAGCGGATCACGTTGATCCAGTCCATCAGCCGGCGGTCGAACTCGGGGTTGCTGCCCATGGCGCTGTAGACCCGCTCGCGGCCTTCAATCAGGCCCGGCAGGATCTCGTCGATGTCGGTGATGGGGAAGGCATCGTCAGCGCCAAAATCGCGCACCGCGCCTTCCTGGCCGGCTCGCAGACCATCCCACAGCTCGCGCTCGGGGTTGCGCTCACGGCAGAACAACACGTATTCGCCATGCTCGCGCCCCGGGATCAGCGCAATCACCGCCTCCGGCTCGGGGAAGCCGCTGAGGTACTGGAAGTCGCTGTCCTGGCGGTACACGTGCTCGACGTCGCGGTTGCGGATGGCAACCGCGGCGGCGGGCAGGATGGCGATGCTGTTGGGGACCATCTGCGCCATCAGCGCCTTGCGCCGACGGGCATATTCGGCCTTGGGAATGTGGCTCATGGGCAGACTACCCCCGGTTGATCAGTGCAGCGATGGCTTGGGCGCGGGGGCGGCCGGCTTGGCCAGCTCGGAGAACAGCAGCAGGGGTGCCACGCGCAGGTATTCCATGACTTCCATGTAGTCGCTCTCGCCATCGTCGGACTCTTCGAGGGCTTCCTGAACCTGGGAAATGGCCACCAGGTCCTGCAGCACTTCCTTGGCTTCGTCGGACAGGTCCTTGCCACCGGCATTCAGGCCGAAGCCGGTAATGAAGCCTTGGCACCACTGGCCCAGCGCGGTGGCGCGGTCGCTCAGGGCGGCGTCGTCGGAAGGCAGCAGCAGGACGATCGCCATGTCGTCGCTGGTCAGCTCGCCCTTGACCATTTCCTGCAGGCCGACCAGGGCGTTGCGCACGCTGTCACCGGGTTCGGTTTCCAGCAACTGGGCGGCATCGGCCAGCCAGCCGTCGGCGTCGAAGCCGGCACCGGCGCAGCTGCGGCCGATCAGCAGGCCGTGCAGTTCGGCCGGGGTGACAGGATGACCATTGCTGGACAGCAGCATGGCGAAGGCGATGTAGGGCGATTGGGTATTGGGCATGGGCAGCTAGGCGCCAGACGGCGCAATGACTAGAATGGAGACCTTGTATCCTAGCACCGGCAGGCGCGCCAAGACCATCGGCACTGGCCGTCGCCGCCCAGGGAGAGGCATCATCGCCAGGTGACTGAACGACGGAGCGAATCGAGTGCAACCCACGCAAGAGAACGACCTGCAGGCACTGATGAGCCGATTCGAGTTGCTGATCGAACGTGTCGAGCAACTAAAACGGCAAAATGCACTCCTAGTAGCTCAGGAAAAATCCTGGCGCGAAGAGCGCGCCCACCTCATCGAAAAGAACGAGATCGCCAAGCGCAAGGTCGAGTCGATGATTTTACGCCTCAAGGCCCTGGAGCAAGACTCATGAGTTCAAGCAATAGCGTCACCGTGCAGATCCTCGACAAGGAATACTCGATCATCTGCCCGCCGGAAGAGCGCAACAACCTGGTCAGCGCCGCGCGCTACCTGGACGGCAAGATGCGCGAGATCCGCAGCAGCGGCAAGGTGATCGGCGCCGATCGCATCGCGGTCATGGCTGCGTTGAACATCACCCACGAAATGCTGCACCGCCAGGAAGACCGCAACGCTGCCCCGGCAGGCGGCACCACCCGCGAGCAGGTGCGCGACCTGCTGGAACGGGTCGACCAGGCACTGTCCGACGACACGGATACCAAAATCGGCTGAGATTGGTATACTGGCGCCACTCCCTGGGGGATGCGCCAGTCGGTTATGTCCCTGAGCCGATACGCACAACCACGGGGGTTGCACGCTGGGGCCGGTGTGCATGTCCGCCCGACGGAAAGCCTTAACGCCCCCTGCAATCTCCACCTTGAACTTTCGGGTTCAAGGGCTACACCGATAGCGGTCTTGTCGGGGAGCCTGAATTCTCTTGCCCGCCCCTGTGGCGGGCAATTCGTTTTGGCCGACCACGTTGGCCAGCACCTGGGATCGCCCGTGCCATGACCGACACCGCGCAGCTCACCCGCCCCCAGCTCCGTCGCCTGCTCCGCAATGCCCGCCGCGCCCTCACCCCTGCCCAGCAACGCCAGGCCGCCGTTGGCCTGTACCGCCAGCTGGCACAGCACCCGCTGTTCCGCCGCGCCCGGCACATTGCCCTGTACCTGCCCAACGACGGCGAAATCGACCCTTGCCTGCTGCTGCGCGAAGCCCAGCGCCGCGGCAAGCGCACCTACCTGCCGGTACTGCACGCCTGGCCGCGCACGCGCATGGTGTTCCAGCGCTTCGAGCAGGGCGAGAAGCTCAAGCCCAACCGCTTTCGCATTCCCGAGCCGGTCACCGAGCGCAAGCGCCAGCGCCCGATCTGGTCGCTGGACCTGATCCTGCTACCGCTGGTGGGTTTCGACGAAGTGGGCGGGCGCCTGGGAATGGGCGGTGGTTTCTATGATCGCAGCCTGGCCTACCAGGCGCGTCGGCAGAGCTGGAAAAAGCCGTTGCTGTTGGGGCTGGCACATGAATGCCAGAAGGTCGAGCGGCTTGCCCAGGCCAGTTGGGATGTACCGCTGCAGGGGACGGTCTCGGACCGGGGCTGGTACCTGGCGCCGCGTTGAGCGGCGCCGGCGGGGGCATCAACGTTGCGGCTGGCTGGCGTCGACCGGCATCTGATAGGCGTTGTCCAGCTTGCGCTCCCAGAACCCTTGCGCATAACCGGTAGTGACCACACCCAGGCCGAAAATGAACACCAGGATCCACAGCAGATCCGGCTTGTTACGTTGATTCATCGAAGATTGCCCCCCAGGCAAACTGTTCAGGCTCGGCGATTTTCTGGGTATCGCCGGAGCATCGCGCTTTAATCGGGGCGCATTTTCCGACAACCTGCGTCCGCACGCAAACCTTGACGTCAACCGGCTGTCGGTTTCGTGCAACAGGTTATTTCAAACCATTTCAGGAGCAGCACCCATGGCCTACTGGCTGATGAAATCCGAGCCCGACGAGCTCTCCATCGAAGCCCTCGGCCGCCTCGGCGAAGCGCGCTGGGACGGCGTGCGCAACTACCAGGCGCGCAATTTCCTGCGGGCCATGAGCGTTGGCGACGAGTTCTTCTTCTACCATTCCAGCTGCCCGCAGCCCGGCATCGCCGGCATTGCCAGGATCACCCGCGCGGCCTACCCGGACCCGACCGCGCTGGACCCGCAAAGCCACTACTACGATGCCAAGGCCACGACCGACAAGAACCCGTGGAGCGCGGTGGATGTGGCCCACGTGCAAACCCTGCCGCGGGTGCTGGAGCTGGGCTGGCTGAAACAGCAGGCCGGCCTGGCCGAATTGCCGCTGGTGCAAAAGGGCAGCCGCCTGTCGGTGATGCCGGTGACGCCAGAGCAATGGGCAGTGATTGTCGCTTTGCGTTGAAACTGCGGCTAAGGTCAGTCTTTGCACAGTTGGCCGCTCCCACAGGCACCGCATAAGGACTTTGACCGGCATCAACACGTCGCTCATGACCGCAAGCCATGATGCAGTGTGCATGACCGCAAGGATGCAGACCGATGAACCGATACGCCCCCAGGATCTTCGCCACCGCGCTGATCGCCCTACTCGCAGCAGCCGGCGGGCTGGGATACTGGAAGTCGCTCCACGACCAGTTGCCCGAAGGCCTGAGCATGGGCAACGGCCGCCTCGAAGCCACCGAAGTGCAGATCGCCAGCAAGATCCCCGGGCGCCTGGCCGAGGTGCTGGTCGACGAAGGTGACAAGGTCACTCGCGGCCAGCTGCTGGCGCGTATCGACACCCGCACCATGCAGGCCCAGCGCAGCCAGGCCGAAGCCGAAGTACTGCGCGCCCGGGAAAACTACGCCGCCGCCCAGGCCAGCGTGCAGCTGCGCCAGAGCGAACTGCTGCTGGCCAGCCAGGAGCTCAAGCGCGTGCGCGAGATCTTCCAGCGCAAGTACGCCAGCCAGCAGCTGCTCGACCAACAGCAGGCGCGCTTCGACACGGCCAACGCCGCCGTGGTCGCCGCCCGCGCCCAACTGGCGGCGATCAAGGCCGCCATCGGCGCCGCCGAGGCCCAGGTAGCGCAGCTCACCAGCGAGATCGACGACAGCAGCCTGCGCGCACCGATCGACGGCATCATCCAGCTGCGCCTGGCCGAACCCGGTGAAGTGCTGGGTGCCGGCGGCCGCGTACTGATGCTGATCGACCCCAGCGACCAGTACATGAACCTCTACCTGCCGGCCTCCACCAGCGGCCGGCTGACCGTCGGCGACCAGGCGCGGATCGTGCTCGACGCCCTGCCCGAGCGGGCGCTGCCGGCGAAGGTGGCCTTTGTCGCGGCCAAGGCCCAGTTCACCCCCAAACAGGTGGAAACCCGCGACGAGCGGCAGAAGCTGGTATTCCGGGTCAAGCTACGCCTGACCGACCCTGGCGCCGTGCCGCAGGCCAAGCCGGGCATGCCAGGCGCCGGCTATGTCCGCACGGCTGAGGTGGACTGGCCGGCCAACCTGCAATGAACGCCCCGGCACTGCTGGCCGAAGGTATCAGCCATCGCTATGGCGGCCTGCTGGCCCTGCACCCCCTTGGCTTCAGCCTGCCAGCGGGCACTCGCTGCGCGCTGATCGGCCCTGACGGGGCTGGCAAATCGACCCTGCTAGGGCTGATTGCCGGCGTCAAGCGCCTGCAACAGGGCGAGCTGCAGGTGCTGGGTGGCTCGATCCGCCAGCGCCGCCATCGCGCGGCACTGTACCCGAAAGTGGCGTTCATGCCGCAGGGGCTGGGCAACAACCTGTATCCGGAGCTGTCGATCCGCGAGAACATCCGCTTTTTCGCCACCCTGTTCGGCCTCGGCCGCCGCGAGTGCGAACAGCGCATGGCCAACCTGCTGCAGGCCACCGACCTGCAGCGCTTTGCCGAGCGCCCGGCGGGCAAGCTGTCGGGCGGCATGAAGCAGAAGCTGGGCCTGTGCTGCGCACTGATCCACGAGCCGGACCTGCTGATCCTCGACGAGCCGACCACCGGCGTCGACCCGCTGTCACGGCGGCGCTTCTGGGAGCTGGTCGAACAGGTGCGCGCGCAGCGCCCGCAACTGACCCTGCTGGTGGCCACCGCCTACATGGAGGAAGCCGAACAGTTCGAGCATTGCCTGATGCTCGATGGCGGCCGCCTGCTGGCCGCAGGCCCCAGCCATGAACTGGCCGCAGTCACCCCCAGCGGCAAGCTGGACGACGCCTTCACCCACTACCAGGGCGCGGGCAAGGCGCAACACTCTCCGCTCATCATTCCACCGCGTCCGGCCACTGACAGCCCGGTCGCCATCGAGGCCCACGACCTGACCCTGCGCTTTGGCGATTTCACTGCAGTGAACAAGGTCAGCTTCGCCATTGGCCGCGGGGAGATCTTCGGCTTCCTCGGCTCCAACGGCTGTGGCAAGACCACCACCATGAAAGTGCTCACCGGCCTGATGCCGGCCAGCGAGGGCAGCGCCAGCCTGCTCGGCCGCCCGGTGGATGCCAGCGACCTGGCCACGCGCAAGCGGGTCGGTTTCATGTCACAGAGTTTCTCGCTGTATGGAGAGCTCAGCACCCGGCAGAACCTGACCCTGCATGCCCGCCTGTTCGACCTGCCCAAGGCCGAGAGCGCCCAGCGTATCGACGAACTGATCGAGCGCTTCGACCTGGGCGCCATCGCCGACCAGCCATCCGCCGCCCTGCCCCTCGGCCTGCGCCAGCGCCTGTCACTGGCGGTGGCGGTGCTGCACCGCCCGGAAGTGCTGATCCTCGACGAACCCACCTCCGGCGTCGACCCGGCCGCCCGCGACGACTTCTGGCGCTTGCTGGTGGAGCTGTCACGCGAGCAGGGCGTGACCATTTTCCTCTCCACCCACTTCATGAACGAAGCCCAGCGCTGCGACCGCATCTCGCTGATGCATGCCGGCCGGGTGCTGGCCTGCGACACGCCGGATGCCCTGCAGCGCCAGTATCAGGGCAACACCCTGGAAGACGCGTTCGTTCGCTGCCTGGAACAGGCCCAGGAACTGGCGCCACAAGCCACCGACAACGCCGTGCTGGAGCAGGCCGCCACGCCTGCGCCGGCGCTGCGCCAGGGCTTCAGCCTGCGTCGCCTGCTGGCCGTGGCCAGCCGTGAGGGCAAGGAGCTGCTGCGGGACAAGGTGCGCCTGGCCTTCGCCCTGCTGGGTGCGATGTTCATGATGGTGATCTTTGGCTATGGCATTTCCCTGGATGTGGAAAACCTCGCCTTCGCCGTGCACGACCAGGACCAGAGCCCGCAAAGCCGGGCCTACCTCGAAGCCTTCCGTGGCTCACGCTATTTCGCCGAACAGGCGCCCATCCGCGATACCCGCGAAATGCATCAGCGCCTGCAGCGCTCGGAAATCAAACTGGCGCTGGAAATTCCGCCCGGCTTTGGCCGCGACCTGTACGCCGGGCGCCAACCGGTAGTGGCCGCCTGGCTCGACGGCGGCATGCCGTTCCGCGCGGAAACCAGCCGCAACTACGTGGAAGCCGTGCACCAGGCCAACCTCGAGCAACTGGCCAAGGCCAGCCCGCAGCCGCAGCCGCGCCAGGACCTGGTGCGCCTGGAAACCCGTTTTCGCTACAACCAGGATGTGGTCAGCGTGAACGCCATCGGCCCGGGGGTGATGGCACTGATCCTGGCCTTCATCCCGGCCATGCTCACCGCGCTCGGCATCGTCCGCGAGAAAGAGCTCGGTTCCATCACCAACTTCTACGCCACGCCCCTCACCCGCCTGGAGTTCCTGCTCGGCAAGCAGGCGCCCTACCTGGCCGTGAGCCTGGTCAACCTGGCGCTGCTGGTGGCGATGAACCGCTGGCTGTTCGCCGTGCCGCTCAAGGGCAGCGTGCTGGCCCTGGCCTGTGGCGGCGTCGCCTACCTGCTGGCGACCACCAGCCTGGGCCTGCTGATTTCGGCTTTCACCCGCACCCAGATCGCCGCCATTCTGGGCACCATGATCATCACCAGCCTGCCGACCATCCAGTTTTCCGGGCTGATCGTGCCACGCTCGTCGCTGGACGGCGCGGCAGCGGTGATGGGCCAGCTGTTCCCGGCGGGCTACTTCCTCGACATCGCGGTCGGCACCTTCACCAAGGCACTGGGCCTGCGCGAACTGTGGCCGCAGTGCCTGATCCTGCTCAGCTTCTTTGCCGTGTTCACCGGCCTGAGCCTGGCCATGCTGAAGAAGCAGGAGGCCTGAGATGTCGCGCCTGAACCACACCCTGCGCCTGGGCCTGAAAGAGCTGACCAGCCTGCGCCATGACAGTGTGCTGCTGTTGTTCCTGCTGTATGCCTTCAGCGTGGCCATCTACATGCCCGCAGCCGGCTCGGTGATCGGCGTGCACAACGCCAGTGTCGCGATAGTGGACGAAGACCACAGCCAGCTGTCGCGCAAGCTTGGCGAAGCCCTGCAACCGCCCGAGTTCCAGCCCGCCGTGCCGCTGGCCCCGGGGCGCCTGGACCAGGCCATGGACAGCGGCCAGTACACCTTCGTGATCAACGTGCCGGTGAATTTCCAGAGCGACCTGCTGGCCGGGCGCTCGCCGGAACTGCAGATCAATGTCGACGCCACGGCCATGAGCCAGGCATTCATGGGTGCCGGCTACATCGGCCGCATCTTCGAGCGCGAGCTGCTCGACGACAGCCAGCGGATCAACACGCAGAGCCCGGTGGCAATCAACGCCAAGGCCCTGTTCAACCCCAACCTGGAGGGTGGCTGGTTCCTGGCGGTGATCCAGATCGTCAACAACATCACCATCCTGGCGATCATCCTTACCGGCACCGCGCTGCTGCGCGAGCGTGAGCACGGCACCCTCGACCACCTGTTGGTACTGCCGTTGACCGCGCTGGAAATCATGCTGGCGAAAATCGCCAGTAACGCGCTGGTGGTGGTGATCTGCACCTGGATTTCGCTGGTGGTGGTGGTCAAGGGCGCACTGGGCGTGCCGCTGTCCGGTTCGATGGGGCTGTTCCTGGCCGTGACCGCACTGTACCTGTTCGCCAGTACCGCGCTGGGCATTTTCCTCGCCACCCTGGCGCGCTCGACACCGCAGTTCGGCCTGTTGGCGATCCCGGTGATCATCCCGATGCTGTTGCTGTCCGGCGGCAGCACGCCGCTGGACAGCATGCCGCAGTGGCTGCAATGGGTGATGCAGGGATCGCCATCGACGCACTTCGTCAGCCTTGGCGCCGCAATCCTGTTCCGTGATGCCGGGTGGACGGTGGTGTGGCCAGACATCCTGGCGCTGGCCGTGATCGGCCTGGTGTTCTTCAGCGTGGCGCTGGCGCGGTTTCGCCGTAGCCTGGCGTCCTGAGCCGCGCATACCCGGCTCAAAATCTGAAAGATTGCGCGATTCCTGTGGGAGCGGGTTTACCCGCGAACACCGGCGCAGCCGGTGCCATGCACCGCGTTGGATTCTTCGCGGCTAAAGCCGCTCCCACAGGGATCGCGCCACAGTCCGGATTGCGCTGTTCCTGAGAGAGCCGGCTTGCCGGTCACTGCACGATCAGGTTGTTGAACAGCAGGTCTTCGACGATCGGCTTGCCCTCTTCGGCTTCCATCACCTGTTGCACCTGCTTCAGCGCTTCCTGGCGAAGATGCTCCTTGGCCTCGACATTGCTCATGCTGTCCACCGACTGCTGGGTGAACAGCGCCACCAGCTGGTTGCGGATCAGCGGCTCGTGGTGCTTCACCGCCTTCGCGGCTTCGTCGCCGGTCACGCGCAGGGCCACGTCGGCCTTGTACACGCGCAGCCGCGGGCTGCCGTCGAGGGCATAGTTGCCGACAAAGGGCGGGCTCAGGCTGATGTAGGCTACCTTGGGCGCCCCTTCCTTGGCTTCCTCGGCCATGGCCGCAGCCGGCAGCAGCAGCGCCAGCACCATCAAGATCCACGCTTTCACGAATTCGCTCCTCAAATACAGTTGGCGCCAGCTTACCCAGCATGCCGCTCAAACCCAAGCCCGGGCTTGTGCCGCCACTTATGCCTGCACATCAGGGCAGGCCATGCTCGTTGACCGGGCAGGCGGCCCTCCTACACTTATCGGCCACGACCCGCAAAGGAATAGCCCCGATGAAAGCTGTGTTGTGCAAAACCCTGGGCCCGGCGCAAAACCTGGTGCTGGAAGAGGTGGCCAGCCCGGTGCCAAAGAAAAACGAGATCCTGCTGGATGTCCAGGCCGCCGGGGTCAATTTCCCCGACACCCTGATCATCGAAGGCAAGTACCAGTTCCAGCCACCATTGCCATTCTCCCCCGGCGGCGAGGCGGCGGGTGTGGTGGCCGCAGTCGGGGAAAAGGCCGGCGCGTTCAAGGTCGGCGACCGGGTCATGGCGCTGACCGGCTGGGGTGCGTTTGCCGAGCAAGTGGCGGTGCCGTTCTACAACGTGCTGCCGATCCCGGCGAGCATGGACTTCACCACTGCTGCGGCGTTCGGCATGACTTACGGCACCTCCATGCACGCCCTGCGCCAGCGCGGCCAGCTGCAGGCGGGCGAGACCCTGCTGGTGCTGGGCGCGTCCGGCGGGGTCGGCCTGGCAGCGGTGGAGATCGGCAAGGCCATGGGTGCGCGGGTAATCGCGGCCGCCAGCAGTGCGGAAAAACTGGCCGTGGCCAAGGCGGCCGGGGCGGACGAACTGATCGACTACCGCCAGGCCAGCCTGCGTGACGAGATCAAACGCCTGACCGGTGGCCAGGGGGTGGACGTGATCTACGACCCGGTGGGCGGCGAGCTGTTCGAGCAGGCGGTGCGCGGGCTGGCCTGGAATGGCCGGTTGCTGGTGGTGGGCTTTGCCAGCGGGACTATCCCGCAGCTGGCGGCCAACCTGGTGTTGCTCAAGGGCGCGGCGGTGCTCGGGGTATTCTGGGGGGCGTTTGCCCAGCGTCAGCCGGAGGACAATGCGGCCAACTTCCGGCAGCTGTTTGCCTGGCATGCCGAAGGCAAGTTGAAGCCGCTGGTGTCGCAGACTTATCCACTGGCTGAGGCGGGGGCTGCCATTGAAAAGTTGGGGCAGCGGCAGGCTGTGGGTAAGTTGGTCGTACTGGCCAGGTAAGACAGTTCCGGCCTTTTCGCGGGTGAACCCGCTCCCACAGGGACCGCACCGCCCTCAAGGAATGTGCAGTACCTGTGGGAGCGGGTTCACCCGCGAAGAGGCCGGCACAGGTAATCAAACCTCCCGCAGGTTATGGCAGCGCCTGAACCGCGCCTCCAGGTTGCGATCAGGCATCTGGTGACTGCGCAGGGCATTCAAGGTTTGCTCGACATAATCGCGCGTGGTGCCATAGCGCCCCTTGGCACTGGCCAGGATCTGGCTGAGCAAGGTGTCCGGCAGGTTCCCGGCATAGCACGGCAAATGCCGCTCCAGCACGAAGCCCAGGGCCTGCACCTTGCTGCCATCGCCCAACCGGCAACTGAGCCAGTGCGGCCGGTACGCCGGGTACGGCATCTCGCGCTGCCACAGGGCCATCAGCGACTCGTCCAGGCTGCTTTCATCCAGCCGGTAGGCAAAACCACTGCAGGAGCCACCACGGTCCAGGCCGAACACCAGGCCGGGAGTTTCCGGGGTGCCGCGGTGTTCGTGCGACCACAGGTACAAGCCACGGTGGTAACCATGTACCCGCGCGCGTTGGCGCTCCACGGAGTTGCACTCCGGCCGCCAGATCAACGAACCATAGGCGAACAGCCACACCGGCCCACCCTGATGGCGAGACATGGTTGTCTTCATGGAATTGAACAACTGTTCGCGAGTATGTTGCTGACCGAAGTCGAGTGTCGGAGGATATGAAACTTCCCAGGACATACTTTCAAGTGCCGACATAAGCTGCCGCCATTATCCCTGTGAACTACGGATGTAGCGAGATTCGATTACGATGCGGCCCAAGGCCTATTTACCAAGGGCGCTTGCAGTAACCATAGGACAGAAAGGCAGGAATACTCAAGCCCTCACGCCAGCGTTTCATCCGCGCTGCCGACGACCGGAAAGTACTGTTTCAAAAACGGTGAAAGTTATTAGCCAAGGCGGTAACAATTACCGCCTTATACCCATACTTTCAAACTTCGGTTATTAGCCACGGGGTGCGTAGGCAAACACATCGGCGCGCATGCGATGCGCATCCATACCGGCTTCGACCAACGCGTCGAGAGTGGCATAGATCATGTTCGGCGAGCCGCTGGCATATACATGCACGCTGTTGAGGTCGGCAATATCCTCGCAGACCGCCTCATGCAGCATGCCGCATCGGCCTTCCCAGCCGCACAGGTCGCTGACCACCTGATGCAGGAACAGGTTGGGCAGGCGCTGCCATTCTTCCCAGTGCTCGATCTGGTAGAAGTCCTGGGGCCGGCGCACGCCCCAGTACAGGTGTACCGGGTGCTTGAAGCCCTGGGCCCGGCAATGCTCGACCAGGCTGTGCATCTGGCCCATGCCCGTGCCGGCAGCGATCAGCACCAGCGGCCCGTCGGGCAACTCGGCCAGATGGGTGTCGCCGAACGGCATTTCGATGCGTGCCAGGCCGTCGCGCTTGAGCTGCTCGATCAGTTGCAGCGCACTGGGCTCGCGCGCCAGCACATGCAGCTCCAGCTCACGCCCGGTATGCGGCGCAGAAGCCAGCGAGAAGGCCGCCTGCTTGCCGCCGTCACGCTCGATCATCAGGTATTGCCCGGCGTGATAACGCAGCGGTTTGCCGGCTGGCGCGCGCAAACGCACACGCCAGACGTCGCCACCGACCTCGACGCACTCACTGACACTGCACGCCAGTTTGCGCACCGGCAGCTCGCCCAGGGCGAGCACACCATCCCAGAGCAACACGCAGTCCTCCAGCGGTTCGGCAATGCAGGTGAACAGTTCGCCATGGTCACGGACTTCGCCGTCCTGGCGTACCCGGCCTTCGACCAACAGCGCGGCGCAGACATGGCAATTGCCATTGCGGCAGCTGTTCGGGCAGTCATAGCCCAGCCGCCGCGCTCCATCCAGGATCCGTTCCCCGGGTTCGAGCGCCAGCACCGCCCCGGACGGCTGCAACGTTACCTGCATCAATCTATTCCCAACTGATCCCACAGCTCATCGATACGGCGGGTGACGGCTTCGTCCTTGACGATGACCCGTCCCCATTCGCGTGTAGTCTCGCCCGGCCACTTGTGCGTGGCGTCCAGCCCCATCTTCGACCCCAGCCCGGATACCGGCGACGCGAAGTCCAGGTAGTCGATCGGGGTGTTGTCGATCATCACCGTATCACGCTTGGGGTCCATGCGCGTGGTGATGGCCCAGATCACATCGTTCCAGTCGCGGGCATTGATATCGTCATCGGTGACAATAACGAACTTGGTGTACATGAACTGTCGCAGGAACGACCACACACCCAACATCACGCGCTTGGCGTGGCCCGGGTACTGCTTCTTCATGGTCACCACCGCCATGCGGTAGGAGCAGCCTTCCGGCGGCAGGTAGAAGTCGACGATTTCCGGGAACTGCTTCTGCAGGATCGGCACGAACACCTCGTTCAGCGCCACGCCGAGGATTGCCGGCTCATCTGGCGGGCGGCCGGTGTAGGTGCTGTGGTAGATCGGTTTCTGCCGGTGGGTGATGCGCTCGACGGTGAACACCGGGAAGCTGTCCACTTCGTTGTAGTAGCCGGTGTGGTCGCCGTACGGGCCTTCCGGGGCCATTTCGCCCGGGTGGATCACGCCTTCCAGGATGATTTCGGCGGTGGCCGGTACCTGCAGGTTGCTGCCCCGGCACTTGACCAGCTCGGTGCGGTTGCCGCGCAACAGGCCGGCGAAGGCGTACTCGGAGAGGGTGTCCGGCACCGGGGTCACGGCGCCGAGGATGGTGGCCGGGTCAGCGCCCAGGGCCACGGCGACCGGGAACGGCTGGCCAGGGTTCTTCTCGCACCACTCGCGGTAGTCCAGGGCACCGCCACGGTGGCTGAGCCAGCGCATGATGACCTTGTTGCGGCCGATCACCTGCTGGCGGTAGATGCCCAGGTTCTGGCGGTCCTTGTTCGGGCCGCGGGTGACGGTGAGGCCCCAGGTGATCAGCGGCGCCACGTCGCCCGGCCAGCAGTGCTGGATCGGCAGTGCGCCGAGGTCGACATCGTCCCCCTCGACCACCACTTCCTGACACACTGCGTCCTTGACCACTTTCGGCGCCATCGACACGACTTTCTTGAAGATCGGCAGCTTGGACCAGGCATCCTTCAAGCCCTTCGGGGGCTCGGGTTCCTTGAGGAAGGCCAGCAGCTTGCCGATTTCCCGCAGTTCATCGACCGACTCGGCGCCCATGCCCATGGCCACGCGCTCCGGGGTGCCGAACAGGTTGCCCAGCACCGGGATGTCGAAGCCGGTCGGCTTTTCGAACAGCAATGCAGGGCCCTTGGCACGCAGGGTGCGGTCGCAGACCTCGGTCATTTCCAGGACGGGGGAGATCGGAACCTGGATGCGCTTGAGTTCGCCGCGCTGTTCCAGGCCACGGATGAAGTCGCGCAAGTCGCGATACTGCATGCAGAAGCCTCGTGTTGGCCGTATCGGTCGGGGGTGCAGAGTGTAGCGCCGTTCGGGCTTTGTTTGGGGGCAAAAATGCATTGGGGCCGCTTCGCGCCCCTTCGCGGGCACGCCCGCTCCCACAAGGATCTCACTGAACCTGTGGGAGCGGGCGTGCCCGCGAAGGGCCGCAAAGCGGCCCCAATTACTGCCTGGCCTGAAACGCTTACTTGCGCTTCATCGACAGGAAGAACTCGTCGTTGGTCTTGGTCTGCTTGAGCTTGTCGACCAGGAACTCGATGGCGGCGATTTCGTCCATCGGGTGCAGCAGCTTGCGCAGGATCCACATGCGCTGCAGTTCGTCGTCGGCGGTCAGCAGCTCTTCGCGGCGGGTACCGGAACGGTTGATGTTGATGGCCGGGAACACACGCTTCTCGGCGATGCGGCGGTCCAGCGGCAGCTCCATGTTGCCGGTGCCCTTGAACTCTTCGTAGATCACTTCGTCCATCTTCGAGCCGGTTTCGACCAGCGCGGTGGCGATGATGGTCAGCGAACCGCCTTCCTCGATGTTACGCGCAGCACCGAAGAAGCGCTT
Source organism: Pseudomonas sp. NPDC096925 (assembly GCF_044762545.1). Taxonomy (NCBI): domain Bacteria; kingdom Pseudomonadati; phylum Pseudomonadota; class Gammaproteobacteria; order Pseudomonadales; family Pseudomonadaceae; genus Pseudomonas; species Pseudomonas sp. NPDC096925. The sequence continues at coordinate 25,735 of NZ_JBIWEM010000011.1, forward strand.
CGGCTTCTCCAGGGCATGGGCGTCGACACCACCGGTCAGTACCTTGCCGGAGCTCGGGATCACGGTGTTGTAAGCCCGCGCCAGACGGGTGATGGAGTCCAGCAGGATGACCACGTCCTTCTTGTGCTCGACCAGGCGCTTGGCTTTCTCGATCACCATCTCGGCAACCTGCACGTGGCGGGTTGGCGGCTCGTCGAAGGTAGAGGCGACCACTTCGCCGCGCACGGTGCGCTGCATTTCGGTCACTTCTTCCGGGCGCTCGTCGATCAGCAGGACGATCAGGTGGCACTCGGGGTTGTTGCGGGTGATGTTGGCCGCGATGTTCTGCAGCATGATCGTCTTGCCCGCTTTCGGCGGGGCAACGATCAGGCCACGCTGGCCTTTGCCGATCGGGGCGCACAGGTCGATGACGCGGCCGGTCAGGTCTTCGGTGGAACCGTTACCGGCTTCCATCTTCAGGCGCTTGTTCGGGAACAGTGGCGTCAGGTTTTCGAACAGGATCTTGTTCTTCGCGTTTTCCGGGCGGTCGAAGTTGATGGTGTCGACCTTCAGCAGGGCGAAGTAACGCTCCCCTTCCTTCGGCGGGCGGATCTTGCCGACGATGGTGTCGCCGGTACGCAGGTTGAAACGGCGGATCTGGCTGGGCGAGACGTAGATATCGTCAGGGCCGGCCAGGTAGGACGCATCAGCCGAACGCAGGAAACCGAAACCATCCTGGAGAATCTCCAGCACGCCGTCACCCGAGATCTCTTCGCCGCTTTTCGCGTGCTTCTTCAGCAGGGCGAAAATCACGTCCTGTTTGCGCGAACGGGCCATGTTTTCGATGCCCATCTGTTCGGCCATTTCCAAAAGATCGGTAATCGGCTTTTGCTTGAGTTCAGTCAGGTTCATAAGGGGAATGACGTAATCATGTAAGAAGGGAGAATTAAGCTTCTGGCTTAATGAGGCCGCGCCGCTAGATGGCGACAGGATCGCGTACTGATTCGAATTAGGGATGCTTCGGCGACGGCGTGTAGAGGGCACTGGAAAAGCAGTGCGAGGCCGAATGTAACACTTGCTTTTTTCGACGTCTAGTGGTTTTGACCGGGTAAATCGTGCCATGTGGGAGCGGGTTTACCCGAGAAGGCGGCAGCGGGTTCGGCATCGAATTCGCGGGTAAACCCGCTCCCACAGGCCCTTCGGACAAAGAAAAGCCCCGCATCTGCGGGGCTTTTTCACATCACAGGTGGGCGTCGAGGAACGCGGCCAGCTGCGATTTGGACAGGGCGCCGACCTTGGTGGCTTCGACGTTGCCGTTCTTGAACAGCATCAGCGTCGGGATACCACGCACACCGTGCTTGGCCGGGGTTTCCTGGTTCTCGTCGATGTTCAGCTTGGCGACGGTCAGTTTGCCCTCGTAGGTAGCAGCGATGTCGTCCAGAACCGGAGCGATCATCTTGCATGGGCCGCACCATTCAGCCCAGTAGTCGACCAGCACCGGGCCTTGAGCCTGCAGTACGTCGGCTTCGAAGCTGGCGTCGGTGACGTGTTTGATTTTGTCGCTCATGGAAATCTCCAAGGTCGTAAGCAATAAAAAACGTTGCCCATCATAGCCGCACCCGTCTCCTACAGGAAGTCGCGGACGATTGAGTGTAACTATAGTTGTGCAAGACGCCGCGAATCGAAACCGTCATACGAGTGTCATAGCATCGAATGGCACATTGCCTTGCATCAAGGCCAGCACAACGGCTGAGTGTCACGCGTTGGCGATAGCCTGCTATCGTGGCACGATTGCCGGGTTAACGACCGAGAAAAACCAGATCATGCCGCATACCATCGCGAAGAACCTGTCCCTGATCGCCGCCATCGACCTTGGCTCCAACAGCTTTCACATGGTCGTGGCCAAGGCCCACCATACCGAAATCCGCATTCTCGAGCGGCTCGGCGAGAAGGTTCAGTTGGCCGCCGGCATCGACGAAGAGCGCATGCTCAGCGAAGAAGCCATGGAACGAGGCCTGGACTGCCTCAAGCGCTTTTCCCAGCTGATCAACGGCATGCCGGCAGGCTCGGTACGCATCGTCGGCACCAACGCCTTGCGCGAAGCGCGCAACCGCAACGAATTCATCCAGCGCGCCGAAGCCATCCTCGGCCACCCGATCGAGGTGATCTCCGGCCGTGAAGAAGCGCGCCTGATCTACCTGGGCGTGTCGCACACCCTGGCCGACACCCCGGGCAAACGCCTGGTGGCCGACATCGGCGGCGGCAGTACCGAGTTCATCATCGGCCAGCGCTTCGAGCCGCTGCTGCGCGAAAGCCTGCAGATGGGCTGCGTCAGCTTCACCCAGCGCTACTTCCGCGACGGCAAGATCACCCCGGCCCGCTACGCCCAGGCCTACACTGCTGCGCGCCTGGAACTGATGAGCATCGAGAATGCCCTGCATCGCCTGACCTGGGACGAGGCCATCGGCTCGTCCGGCACCATTCGCGCCATCGGCGCCGCCATCAAGGCTGGCGGCCTGGGCAATGGCGAGGTCAACGCCGAGGGGCTGGCCTGGGTCAAGCGCAAACTGTTCAAGCTGGGCGAGGTCGACAAGATCGACTTCGAAGGCGTCAAGCCGGACCGCCGCACCATCTTCCCGGCGGGCCTGGCGATTCTCGAAGCGATCTTCGATGCCCTGGAACTGCAACGCATGGACCACTGCGACGGTGCCCTGCGCGAAGGCGTGCTGTTCGACCTGCTGGGCCGCCACCACCACGAAGACGTGCGCGAACGCACCCTGAACTCGCTGATGGAACGCTACCACGTGGACCAGGGCCAGGCCGCGCGCGTCGAGCGCAAGGCCTTGCACGCCTTCGACCAGGTGGCCGACGCGTGGGACCTGAAAGACGGGAACTGGCGCGATCTACTCGGCTGGGCAGCGAAAGTGCACGAAATCGGCCTGGATATCGCCCACTACCACTACCACAAGCACGGCGCCTACCTGATCGAGCACTCCGACCTGTCGGGCTTCTCCCGCGAGGACCAGCAGATGATGGCCTTGCTGGTGCGCGGCCACCGCCGCAACATCCCCAAGGACAAGATCGCCGAGCTGGGTGAGGAAGGGGTCAAGCTGCTGCGCCTGTGCGTGCTGCTGCGCTTCGCCATCCTGTTCCACCACATCCGTGGCAACCAGCAGATGCCGAAGGTCGAGCTCAAGGCTGCCGACAGCAGCCTCGATGTGGCCTTCCCGGAGGGCTGGCTGGAACAGAACCAGCTGACCCAGGCCGACTTCGCCAACGAGGCAGAGTGGCTGGCCCGGGTCGGCTTCGTCCTCAGCGTACGTTGAGGACCGGGTTGCTCAGGCGCTCCAGCAGGGTCGCCTGGGCACTGCGCGGGTTCTGGTTGCCGGTCGGCGTGCTGCGCACGTAGCGCCCGTCCGGCTGCAGGGTCCAGGCGTGGGTGTTGTCGGTCAGGTAGCCTTCCAGTTCCTTCTTCACCCGCAGCAACAGCTTCTTGCCTTCCACCGGGAAGCAGGTCTCGACGCGCTTGTCGAGGTTGCGTTCCATCCAGTCGGCACTGGACAGGTAGATCTGCTCTTCGCCGCCATTGAGGAAGTAGAACACCCGGGTGTGTTCGAGGAAGCGGCCGATGATCGAGCGCACCTGGATGTTGTGGGAAACCCCCGGAATGCCTGGGCGCAGGCAGCACATGCCACGCACCACCAGGTCGATCTTCACGCCCGACTGGCTGGCCTTGTACAGCGCCTTGATGACCTTGGCGTCGGTCAGCGAGTTGAACTTGGCAATGATATGCGCCGGCTTGCCTTCGAGGGCGAACTGGGTTTCCCGCGCGATCATGTCGAGCATGCCCTTCTTCAGGGTGAACGGCGCGTGCAGCAGTTTCTTCATGCGCAGGGTCTTGCCCATACCGATCAACTGGCTGAACAGCTTGCCGACGTCCTCGGTGAGGGCGTCGTCGGAGGTCAGCAGGCTGTAGTCGGTGTACAGGCGGGCGTTGCCGGCGTGGTAGTTGCCGGTGCCCAGGTGCGCATAACGCACGATCTCGCCCTGCTCGCGACGCAGGATCAGCATCATCTTGGCGTGGGTCTTGAAGCCGACCACACCGTAGATCACCACCGCACCGGCAGCCTGCAGGCGGCTGGCCATCTGCAGGTTGGACTCTTCGTCGAAGCGCGCCCGCAGCTCGATCACCGCGGTGACCTCCTTGCCGTTACGCGCCGCGTCCACCAGCGCGTCGACGATTTCCGAGTTGGCTCCGGAACGGTACAGGGTCTGGCGCACGGCAAGCACGTGCGGGTCCTTGGCGGCCTGGCGCAGCAGGTCGATCACCGGGGTGAAGGACTCGAACGGGTGCATCAGCAGGATGTCCTGCTTGCCGATCACGCTGAAGATGTTGTCGGCGTTCTGCAGCAGCTTGGGGATCGCCGGGGTGAACGGGGTGTACTGCAGCTCGGGATGGCTGTCCAGGCCGGTGATGCTGAACAGGCGGGTAAGGTTGACCGGGCCGTTGACCTGGTACAGCTCGCTTTCGCTGAGGCTGAACTGCTTGAGCAGGTAGTCCGACAGGTGTTTCGGGCAGGTGTCGGCCACCTCCAGGCGCACGGCGTCACCATAGCGGCGCGAGAACAGCTCACCGCGCAGGGCGCGGGCCAGGTCGTCGACTTCTTCGGAGTCCAGCGCCAGGTCGGCGTTACGGGTCAGGCGGAACTGGTAGCAGCCTTTCACCTTCATGCCCTGGAACAGGTCGTCGGCGTGCGCGTGGATCATCGACGACAGGAACACGTAGTTGGCGCCTGGCCCCCCCACATCTTCCGGCACGCGGATGACCCGCGGCAGCAGGCGCGGGGCCGGGATGATCGCCAGGCCCGAATCGCGGCCAAAGGCGTCGACACCTTCGAGCTCGACGATAAAGTTGAGGCTCTTGTTCACCAGCAGCGGGAACGGGTGGGTCGGGTCCAGGCCGATCGGGGTGATGATCGGGGCGATTTCGTCGCGGAAGTAACGGCGCACCCAGGTCTTGAGCTTGGGTGTCCAGTAACGGCGGCGGATGAAGCGGATATGGTGTTTTTCCAGCTCGGGCAGCAGCACGTCGTTGAGGATTGCGTACTGGCGCTCTACTTCGCTGTGCACCAGGTCGCTGATGCGCGCCAGTGCCTGGTGCGGCTGCAGGCCATCGGCGCCGGCCTGTTCACGGGCGAAGTTGATCTGCTTCTTCAGGCCGGCGACACGGATCTCGAAGAACTCGTCGAGGTTGCTGGAGAAGATCAACAGGAACTTGAGGCGTTCGAGCAGCGGATAGTTCTCGTCCAGCGCCTGTTCCAGCACACGGATATTGAATTGCAGCTGCGAGAGCTCGCGATGAATGTACAGGCTGCTGTCGTCCAGGCCTGGGACGATGATCGCCGGGGCCGGTGCGGGCGCCGGAGCCGCAGGCTCTGCCACCGGTTCTGCCGCAGGCACGGGCGCCGGCGGCAGGTCTGGCGGGGTCTGCACCATCTCTTCGGGGATTTCCTGAGCATCCTTGATCGCGACAGGGGTTAGCACTTCATTATTCATCTGGCGTTCCTGAGGACGTTAACGCCCTATCATCAATTGAGCGGCAAGATAAGCGCCCATTATGACGCCTGTATTACACACCAGGGCAAGCCATGGCGCGTGGCTTCTGGCATTCTCCGAGCAGGAATTGTTCATGTCGAGACACATTTGGACACTTTCACGAACGCGCGCGAAGGGGTAGGCTTCGCGTTCATTTCGCCAGCACCTCAGAAAATGCTTCAACAATTCCTGCAGGATTTCGGCTACTTCGCCCTTTTTCTAGGCACCTTCTTCGAAGGCGAGACCATTCTGGTGCTTGCGGGGTTCCTTGCGTTCCGCGGTTACATGGACATCAATCTGGTGTGCCTGGTGGCGTTTTTCGGCAGCTATGCCGGCGACCAGCTGTGGTACTTCATGGGCCGTCGCCACGGGCGCAGGATCCTGGCACGCAAACCACGCTGGCAGGCGATGGGTGACCGGGCGTTGGACCACATCCGTCGCCACCCCGACATCTGGGTACTGAGTTTCCGCTTCGTCTATGGCCTGCGCACGGTCATGCCGGTGGCCATTGGTCTGTCCGGCTACCCGCCACGCCGCTACCTGCTGCTGAACGGTATCGGCGCGGCCATCTGGGCAGTGGCCCTGGGCGCGGCCGCGTATCACTTCGGCGCCATCCTCGAAGGCCTGCTGGGCAATGTGAAGCGCTACGAGCTATGGGTGCTCGGCGGCCTGCTGGCGCTGGGCGGCCTGCTGTGGCTGCGCCGGCGCTTCCGCACGTTGCGCGCGGAGCGCAAGGCGGCGGGCATGCCCCAGGCCCCAGAGGCTGAGCAGGCTGTAAGCCACGAGCAGGAACCAGGCCAGCGGCACGACCACCGCTAAGCCCAGTGCGCCGGCCAGGTACAGCGCCGGCGCATTCGCCAACAGCCGTACCCACTCCAGGCGCACGGCCCATGGCCGGTTCTCCAGCAGCGCGCCCAGCACGAACAAACCAAACGCCATCAGCGCCCAGCCGAGTACCAGTGCGGCGGTTGGCACGCGCTCGGCCACATCCATCAGGTAGCTGCCCAGCGCCACGTAAACCACGAATTGCGCCGCCACATAGGCCTGCTGCGCGCGGCCCAGGGCCACCTCGAACTTGCGAAACAACGCCAGGTCCTGCTTGGCCTGTGGGTAGCGTGCGGCCACATCGGCCGGGCGCCAGCCGGTGGGCATGAACCAGATACGCAGCTTGTCCCACAGGCTGCCGGCGCGCCGGGCATCGTGCCAGAGCTGGGCATAGAACTGCAGGTTGGCCCACAACGGGTTCCAGCTGGCCAGCGGCGTGGTCACCCCGAACACCACCGGTTCGGCCGGGTCCTCCTCTTTGAAGGTGCCGAACAGACGGTCCCAGAGAATGAACACGCCGCCATAATTGCGATCCAAGTAAGCAGGATTTTGCGCATGGTGGACGCGATGGTTGGATGGCGTGATCAACACCCACTCGAGCCAGCCCAGCTTGGGAATGTGCCGGGTATGCACCCAGAACTGGTACAGCAGGTTGAGCGAGGCCACCGTGATGAACACCAGCGGTGGCACACCGAGCAACGCCAGCGGCAGGTAGAACAGCCACGAGAAGATGAACCCGCTGCTGGTCTGGCGCAGCGCCGTGGTGAGGTTGTACTCCTCGCTCTGGTGATGCACCGAGTGCGCAGCCCACAGCACGTTGCGCTCGTGGCCAAGACGGTGCAGCCAGTAGTAGCAGAAGTCATACAGGACAAAGGCCAGCAGCCACACCCACCAGGCCTGCGGTGGCAGGCGCAGCAGCGCCAGGTGCTCGAACGCCAGGGCATAGGTCACCAGCCCTACCCCTTTGGTCAGCAAGCCGGTACTGGTCGACAGCGCGCCGGTGCTGAGGCTGTTGATCGAGTCGGCCAGGGTGAAGTTGCGCTGGCCACGTACGCGGTCAGCCACCAGCTCGACGGCGATCAGCACGAAGAAGAACGGCACGGCCAGCAGGATCAGGTCCATGGGTACGACCTCAGACGTTATCCGCCAAGATTAGGCCGCGCTCGCAGGAATCCCTATGGCTACATCTGCCAAACTAGAGGACATTTAGCGCCTCGACACTGGAGTAAAAAGCATGACAAAAAAAGTAGCGGTGATTCTTTCCGGCTGTGGCGTTTATGACGGCGCCGAAATCCACGAAAGCGTGATCACCCTGCTGCGCCTCGACCAGCGTGGTGCGCAGGTGCAGTGCTTCGCGCCGAACATTGCGCAGATGCATGTGATCAACCACCTGACTGGCGAGGAAATGCCCGAGTCGCGCAATGTGCTGGTGGAGTCGGCGCGCATTGCCCGCGGTGAGGTCAAGGACATCCGCGAAGCCAAGGCCGAAGACTTCGATGCGCTGATCGTGCCGGGCGGTTTCGGGGCGGCGAAGAACCTGTCCAACTTTGCCGTGGAAGGCGCCAACTGCAGCGTCCACCCGGATGTGCTGGCCCTGGCCGAAGCCTTTGCCGACGCCTGCAAGCCGGTTGGCCTGATCTGCATCTCGCCGGCGCTGGCGGCGAAGATCTACGGGCCAGGCGTGGTCTGCACCATTGGTAGCGACGCCGGCACTGCGGCGGCCGTGACGAAGATGGGTGGCACCCATGAAGAGTGCGATGTGCACGATATTGTCGAGGACATCCAGCGCAAGCTGGTGACTACCCCGGCATACATGGAGGCCAAGTCGATCAGTGAAGCGGCTGGCGGGATCTACAAGCTGGTGGATCGGGTGCTGGAGCTGACCCACGAGTAACGGGTGCAAGATTCAGAATCTGACGCGGTCCCTGTGGGAGCGGCCTTGTGTCGCGAAAGGGCCGCAGCGCGGCCCCGGCAATTTATGCGGCGAAGCTGAAATCCTGGGGCCGCTTCGCGGCCCTTTCGCGACACAAGGCCGCTCCCACACGTCGCACCCACCCCGCCAGCAGGGTCGCTTCAGGGTTTGGATAACCGGGCAATGATCCGGTCCAGCGCATTGGCAAACGCCTGCTTCTCACGCTCGCCATAAGGCGCCTGCCCTCCTCCCACCTGGCCCTGCTCGCGCAGCTCGGTGAACAGGTTGCGCGCAGCCAGGCGGTCGCCCATGTTGCGCTCGTCGAACTCGCGCCCGCGCGGGTCCAGCGCCGCCACGCCCTTTTTCACCAGGCGGTCGGCCAACGGCACGTCACTGCAGATCACCAGCTCGCCGGGCACGGCGTGCTCCACCAGGTAATCGTCGGCCGCGTCCATGCCGCTGGGCACCACGATCAGGCGCACGATCGCGAACGCCGGTTTGGCCACAGCCTGGCCCGCCACCATCACCACCTCGAACTTGCGCTTGAGGGCGAACTTGACGATCAGATCCTTGGCCGCCTTGGGGCAGGCGTCGGCATCGATCCAAACACGCATCGGAAAACCTCGCAATCAGCTTTAGGCCGCCATCATGCCTCAAGCGCAGCGAAAGCTGGAGCAGCTCACGCACGCTGGAAAAATGGCGCCAATATTTCAATTGCCGCTTATCCACCTGCGCCACTCAGGCTAAACTCGCCACAGCTCCGCTGGCCTGCCCGAGTGCGCAATGAACCACCCCCACGAAATCCGCCCCGACCTGGACGAAGGTATCGACCGCAAGGTCCTGGCGACATTGCGTGCGCGCTTCCTGCGGCTCAACCAGGGCCGGCTGCAGCGGGCCCTGGAGGGCCTGTCGACGCGCCAGCAACAGGTGCTGACGCTGCTGCCGCTGCTGTTTCATGTGAACCACCCTCTGCTGCCGGGCTATGTCTCCGGCAGCACCCCCGCTGGCGTATCGGGCTACGAGCCAAGTACCGACCTGGTAGTCGAGGCCCAGCGCCTGGCCCGCTCGTTCACCTACAAGGCCCGCCATGGCAATTCACCTCGGCCGATCCACGGCCTGTTCCTGATGGGCAGCCTGGGCTCGCTGGCCCAGGCCGAGCAAAGCGACATGGACCTGTGGGTGTGCCATGCACCCGGCCTGGCCGACGAGCTGCTGGACGAACTGCGGCGCAAATGCCAGCTGCTGGAGGCGTGGGCGGAAAGCCTGGGTGCCGAGGCGCACTTCTTCCTGATCGACACGCAAGGTTTCGCCCAGGGCCAACGCGAAGGCCAGCTCGGCTCCGACGACTGCGGCACCACCCAGCACTATCTGCTGCTGGACGAGTTCTATCGCACCACTATCTGGCTGGCCGGGCGTACGCCGCTGTGGTGGCTGGTGCCGGTCTACCAGGAACACCATTACCACGCCTACACCCAGACCCTGCTGTCCAAGCGCTTCATCCGCAGTCAGGACGCCCTCGATCTCGGCAACCTGGCCCACATCCCGCCCGGCGAGTTCGTCGGCGCCGGCTTGTGGCAACTGTTCAAAGGTATCGACTCACCCTACAAGTCGCTGCTCAAGTTGCTGCTGACCGAGGCCTACGCCAGCGAACACCCCTCCGTACGCTGCCTGAGCCTGGACTACAAGCAGGCTGTGTTCGCCAACCAGCTTGACCTCGACGAGCTGGACCCCTACGTGATGGTGTACCGGCGTATCGAGCGCTACCTGCTGCAGCGTGGCGAATTCGCGCGCCTGGAGCTGGTGCGGCGCAGCCTGTACCTGAAGGTGAACAAGAAGCTCAGCGACCCGGCCCGGGCCAATGGCTGGCAACGCCGACTGTTGCAACGCCTGGCCGACGAGTGGGGCTGGGACGAGCGCCAGCTGGCCCTGCTGGACAGCCGCAGCCAATGGAAAGTGCAGCAAGTTGCCGTCGAACGCCGTGAACTGGTGGCCGAACTGAACCACAGCTACCGCTTCCTCAGCCAGTTCGCCCGCACCCAGAACGCCAGCAGCCGCGCCGACCAGCGCGATCTCAATGTGCTGGGCAGGCGGCTTTACGCGGCCTTCGAGCGCCGCGCCGGCAAGGTCGAAGTGATCAACCCTGGTATCGCCCCGGACCTGGCCGAAGGTACCCTGACCCTGGTCCAGGCGCCCAACCGCAAGGAGCCCGGCAGCCACCACTGGGGGCTGTACACCGGCAACCTGAGCCCCCATGAGGTGGACCACTTCAGCCCGCTCAAGCGCTGCCGCGAGCTGCTCGAACTGCTGACCTGGGCCCATCGCAACGGGGTGATCGACAGCAGCACGCGCCTGGCGCTGCACCCGGGTGTCAGCGACCTCAGCGAATACGAGCTGTTCAACCTGGTCGGCTGCCTGCAGCAAAGCATCCCCCTGCCCTTGCCGACCGTCAGCGAGGTGCGCCTGCTGCAACCCAGCGTTGCCGACGAAGTGCTGCTGCTGGTCAACGTCGCCATCGACCCGCTGCGTCACCACCGCGACCTGAACATCCTGATGACCACCGAGCGCACCGACTCGTTGAGCTATGCAGGCGTGCGCGAGAACCTGGTACTGACCCTGGACCAGGTCACCCTCAACAGCTGGAACGAGGTATTGGTCCAGCGCTTTGATGGCGAGCACGCGCTGGTGCGCTGCCTGCGCGACTTCCTCAACAGCCCCGTGCTGCGCGGCCACCGGCCGAGGGTGCGGGTGCGCTGCTTCTGCCAGAGCCGCGCCCAGGCCATCGGCCAACGCGTGGAGGAAATTTTCGACACCGTGCAGCTGCTGCTGGACCAGGGCCTGAACCACCGCTACCTGCTGCAGGTGGCCCAGCACACCCATGTGCTGGAGCTGCTGCCCGGGCATGTCGGCCTGACCACCCTGGCCGAACATGAGGCGCTGCTGGAGCACCTGGGCGAAGAGCGTATTGCCTACAGCCCGCTGTACCTGGATGCCAACGCTTTGCAGGACCACGACCTGCGCCTGGTGCTGGAGCAGGGCCGGCCGGCCTGCATCCAGGTGTTCTACCGCCTGCAGAGTGGCTGGGCCGAGCTGTATGTGCTGGATGAATACAACGCCCTGTGGCAACAACGCCTGCCCCTGCACGACGAAGCCCACCTGCTGTTGCCGCTGCAGCGTTTTCTGCGCTCGGTGGTGATGCGCCGCGATGCCCGGCTTCCGCTGGATAACCTGCGGCCGGCCTCGCTGGACATCCTCTACGCGCAACTGTTGCCGTCCGGGCCAGGCAAGGCCCGCAGCATCGAGCCGCGCCTGGCCCCGGTCGAAGGTAGCGACCAGCCTTACTATGAGGTGCAGGCGATCATCCAGGCCGGGGTGGCCGGCGCGGCCCATGTGACGCTGTATTGCGACCAGCAGGAGTTTTCCGAACTGGAGCATGGTGAGCAGCTGTATGCGGTGGTGGCCCGGCAGATCATCGGCCAGCGACGAGGTGCAGGGCAGTACCGCTGCTACATCACCGACCTGGACTTGTCCGAGTTGCTGGATGACCAGTTGGGGTCGACACAGGTGTACCTGCGCTACAAGCGGGAGCTGGAGCAGGCTTTGAACGAGGGGTTGGAGCAGGTTTTGGCGCAAGAGGCTTGAATTGCCAGGGGCGGGTTGCGCCCCTTTCGCGACACAAGGCCGCTCCTGCATCGATCGTGCAAACCCAACTCATGGGGACTACGCGGACATTGTAGGAGCGGCCTTGTGTCGCGATGGGCCGCAAAGCGGCCCCCATGGCCCTTACAGGTCGAAATCGCCCGCGGCTTCTGGCTGGTATTCCACTTCCAGCAACTTCAGCTTGAGGGTCTTGCCCCCCGGTGCCGGCCAGTCGATCTGCTCGCCCACCGACAACCCCAGCAAGGCGCAACCAATCGGCGCCAGGATCGAGACCTTGCCTTCCGGTCCGGCATCCTTCGGGTACACCAGGGTCAGGTGGTAATCCTTGCCGCTGGCTTCCTCACGGCAGTGCACGCGCGAGTTCATGGTCACCACGCCAGCCGGGACTTCCTCGTGACCGACCACCTGCTCGGCGCGGTCCAGCTCGCCCATCAAGGCGAGCACACCCGGCGTACTCTCGTCGAGGCTGTCGATCAGACGCTCCAGACGTTGTACGTCCAATCGGGTGAGGATGAGGGAAGGCTTGGTGCTCATGATCCAGTCAGACTCCTTTGAACAGGCGGTTTTCATCGTGCAGATAAAGCAAAACCCCGCCCAAGGGCGGGGTTTGTGAAGGCTTTGGCGTCACCGACGCAGAACCCGACGTTACCACAGCCGGGTAAATACTCAAGCCCTTGCGATCAGTGTGCCTTAGCCTGGTCGCGCAGGGCCTGGGCCTCGCGGCAAATCTGCCGGCGCCTCTCGTCATCGGCCGAGCGCCATTCGCGGATGTGCTCGACATGCCGGTGGCAACCTGTGCAGACCCGCTGTTCGTCCAGCCGGCAAACGCTGATGCAGGGCGACGGCACGGCGGGGCTGACATTGCTGTAGAGCGGCTTGGGCGGCCGGGTCTGGGTGCTACTCATGTCAGATCTCGTCGAAGTCCAGCTTCTCGCCGGCCCGCTCCCAGACGATGCGCTCGAGCATTTCGCCCAGCAGCTCCTCGCTCTTCTCGCACACCCACTTGCCGCTGTCTTCGTCGTAGTCGAAGTGGAAACCGCCGGAGCGGTCGGCCAGCCACAGCTGACGCAGCGGCTCCTGGCGGCTGAAGATCAGTTGGGCGCCGCCCTCGAACTTGACGGTGAGGACGCCGCCGGAGTTTTCCATGTCCAGGTCCAGGCCGCTCTCGTCGAACAGGTCTTCCAGGGCCTGTTGGGTCGCGTCGACCAGATCATGGAAACGCGCTTCACTCAAACTCATTGCAGGAACCTCGAAATTGGCTGCGTTACAGGCAAGCCCGGCAAGATACGGGCGCTTGCCGCCGAATGCAAAGGTTTAGCCGCTACCTTCACAGGCCCCTTCGCGGCCAAAGCCGCTCCCACAGGGGTAGCGCAAGGCCCGAGGCCAGTGCAGTACCTGTGGGAGCGGCTTTAGCCGCGAAAGGGCCTTTGCAGGCGGTAAGAATAGCCCGCCCGGCGGGCCGGCCCTTGCATAGGCAAGCCGTCGGTCGCTCGGTATACTCGGTCGCAATACTGCATATTTCTAAGGATTTCACCCATGAAGCGCCTGATTTCCTCCCTCGCGGCGCTGGTCGCTGTTGCCTGCCTCGTTTCGGCCTGCGGTCAGAAAGGCCCGCTGTACCTGCCTGAAGACGGCAAGGACGGCAAGGCCAGCCACAAGTCGCACCAGTACCAGCCAAAAGCCAAGCCGGCCCCGACGCAGCAGCCCGAGCTGCAGTCCGAGCCCGAGCAGTCGCCAGCGCAGTAAGGAAACCAGATGAACGCTTTCAACTACCGCGACGGCGAGCTGTTCGCGGAAGGCGTGGGCCTGTCGGCCATCGCCGAACGCTACGGTACCCCGACCTACGTCTATTCGCGTGCCCACATCGAGGCCCAGTACCGTAGCTACGCCGACGCCCTGCAAGGCACCGAGCACCTGGTGTGCTTTGCGGTCAAGGCCAACTCCAACCTCGGCGTACTGAACGTGCTGGCGCGCCTGGGCGCAGGCTTCGACATCGTCTCTGGCGGTGAGCTGGAGCGCGTGCTGGCCGCTGGCGGCCGTGCCGACCGCGTGGTGTTCTCCGGCGTTGGCAAGACCCGCGACGACATGCGCCGTGCCCTGGAAGTCGGCGTGCACTGCTTCAACGTCGAATCCACCGATGAACTGGAGCGCCTGCAAGTGGTGGCCGCCGAGATGGGCAAGGTTGCCCCGGTCTCGCTGCGGGTCAACCCGGACGTCGACGCCGGCACCCACCCGTACATCTCCACCGGCCTGAAAGAAAACAAGTTCGGCATCGCCATCGCCGATGCCGAGGCCATCTACGTGCGCGCCGCGCAGCTGCCGAACCTGGAAGTGGTCGGTGTCGACTGCCACATCGGCTCGCAGCTGACCACCGTCGAGCCTTTCCTCGATGCCCTCGACCGCCTGCTGGTGCTGGTCGACCGCCTGGCCGAGTGCGGCATCCACCTGCGCCATCTGGACCTGGGTGGCGGTGTCGGCGTACGTTACCGCGATGAGGAGCCGCCGCTGGTGGGCGACTACATCAAGGCCATCCGCGAACGCGTTGGCGACCGCGACCTGGCACTGGTGTTCGAACCGGGCCGCTATATCGTGGCCAACGCCGGCGTCCTGCTGACCCGCGTGGAATACCTCAAGCACACCGAACACAAGGACTTCGCCATCATCGATGCGGCGATGAACGACCTGATCCGCCCGGCCCTGTACCAGGCCTGGATGGGCGTCAGTGCGGTCAAGCCACGCACAGGCGAAGGCCGTGCCTACGACCTGGTCGGCCCGATCTGCGAGACTGGCGACTTCCTCGGCAAGGACCGCGTGCTGAACCTGGCCGAAGGTGACCTGCTGGCCGTACAGTCCGCGGGCGCCTATGGTTTTGTCATGAGCTCCAACTACAACACCCGTGGCCGTTGCGCTGAAATCCTGGTCGACGGTGACCAGGCCTTCGAAGTACGCCGCCGCGAGACCATCGCCGAATTGTACGCTGGCGAAAGCCTGCTGCCGGAGTAAGCCCATGCTGCTGCGTTTTACCAAGATGCATGGGCTGGGCAACGACTTCATGGTCCTCGACCTGGTCAGCCAGCACGCGCACATCCAGCCCAAGCACGCCAAGCAATGGGGTGACCGCCACACCGGCATCGGCTTCGACCAGTTGCTGATCGTCGAGGCACCGAACAACCCGGAAGTGGACTTCCGCTACCGCATCTTCAACGCCGACGGCTCCGAGGTCGAGCAGTGCGGCAACGGTGCGCGCTGCTTCGCCCGCTTCGTGCTGGACAAGCGCCTGACCGCGAAAAAGCGTATCCGCGTGGAAACCAAGAGCGGCATCATCGAACTGGACGTGCAGAATGACGGCCAGGTCAGTGTCGACATGGGGCCACCGCGCTTCATCCCTGCCGAAATCCCCTTCGTCGCCGACGAGCAGGCGCTGAGCTACCCACTGGAAGTCGACGGCCAGGTGCATTCGATTGCCGCCGTGTCCATGGGTAACCCGCATGCCGTGCTGCGTGTCGACGACGTGCGTACCGCCCCCGTGCACCAACTGGGCCCGAAGATCGAGAACCACCCGCGCTTCCCGCAGCGGGTGAATGCCGGCTTCCTCCAGGTCATCGACCGCCACCGCGCCAACCTGCGCGTGTGGGAACGCGGCGCGGGCGAAACCCAGGCCTGCGGCACTGGCGCCTGCGCCGCCGCCGTGGCAGCGATCAGCCAGGGCTGGATGGACTCCCCGGTGTCCCTCGACCTGCCCGGTGGCCGCCTGCACATCGAATGGGCCGGCCCCGGCAAGCCCGTTGTGATGACTGGCCCGGCCGTACGCGTCTACGAAGGACAGGTTCGTCTCTAAGCGAGTAACCGCCATGACCGATCAGCCCCAGGTTGTACCCCAGCAGTCCGCTGAGCTCGATGCCGAAGCGGTGGTCGCCTACCTGCGCGCCCACCCCACCTTCTTCGCCGAACACGACGAGCTGCTGATCGAACAGCGCATCCCCCACCAGCGTGGCGACAGCGTGTCGCTGGTGGAGCGCCAGCTCAAGCTGCTGCGCGACCGCAACATCGAGATGCGCCACCGCCTGTCGCAACTGATGGATGTAGCCCGCGACAACGACCGGCTGTTCGACAAGACCCGCCGGCTGATCCTCGACCTGCTCGACGCCGGCAACCTGGAAGAAGTGGTGATGGCGGTCGAAGACAGCCTGCGCCAGGAATTCCAGGTGCCCTTCGTCAGCCTGATCCTGTTCGGCGAAAACGTCGCGCCGGTCGGGCGCTGGGTCAGCAACGCCGAAGCACAGCAGGCCATCGGAGCCCTGCTGGGCGGCGGCAAGACGGTCAGCGGCAACCTGCGCGAGCACGAACTGGCCTTCCTGTTCGGTGAAGAACAGCGCCGGGAAGTAGGCTCCAGCGCCGTGGCTGCCCTGGAATACCAGGGCCTGCACGGGGTGCTGGCGATCGGCAGCCGCGACCCGCAACACTACAAGAGCAGCGTCGGCACCCTGTTCCTCGGCTACATCGCCGAAGTACTTGGCCGCGTTGTGCCACGCGTTACCCAGACCCTGCGCCCGGTACGCTGATGGAACGCCAGCTGGAGGCTTATTGCGCACACCTGCGCAATGAGCGCCAGGTGTCCGAGCACACCCTGCTGGGCTACCGTCGCGATCTGGACAAGGTCGTCGCCTACTGCAAGGAACACGGCATTGCCGGCTGGCAGGCGCTGCAGATTCAGCAGCTGCGCCAGCTGATCGCCCGCCAGCACCACCATGGCCAGTCATCGCGCAGCCTGGCGCGGCTGCTGTCGGCAGTGCGCGGCCTGTACCGCTACCTGAACCGCGAAGGCCTGTGCCAGCACGACCCGGCCAGCGGCCTGAGCGCGCCCAAGGGCGAACGCCGGCTGCCCAAGGTGCTGGATACCGACCGCGCCCTGCAACTGCTTGATGGCGGGGTCGACGATGACTTCATCGCCCGTCGCGACCAGGCTATCCTCGAGCTGTTCTATTCGTCGGGCCTGCGCCTGTCCGAGCTGACCAACCTCGACCTCGATCACCTCGACCTCGCCGCCGGCCTGGTGCAGGTGCTGGGCAAGGGCGGCAAAGCCCGCGTGCTACCGGTTGGCCGCAAGGCCCGCGAGGCCTTGCAGGCATGGTACCGCCTGCGCGGCATCGGCAACCCGCGCGACCGCGCAGTGTTCATCACCCGCCAGGGCAACCGCATCAGCCCAAGGGCCGTTCAACAACGGGTGAAAGCAGCCGGTGAGCGCGAGCTGGGCCAGCACCTGCACCCGCACATGCTCCGCCACTCCTTCGCCAGCCATGTGCTGGAATCGTCCCAGGACCTGCGCGCGGTGCAGGAGATGCTCGGCCATGCCGACATCGGCACCACGCAGATCTACACCCACCTGGACTTCCAGCACCTGGCCGCGGTGTACGACAGCGCCCACCCTCGGGCCAAACGCAGCAAAGGCACAGACTCATGAGCATCAAGCTGATCACTTTCGACCTCGACGACACCCTGTGGGATACCGCGCCGGTAATCGCCAGCGCGGAAGTCGTGCTGCGCGACTGGCTCGAAGCCAACGCCCCAATCCTTGGCGGCGTGCCGGTGGAGCACCTGTTCGCCATCCGCGAGCGCCTGGTGCAAGCCGAACCCGGCCTGAAGCACCGTATCAGCGCCCTGCGCCGACGGGTGCTGTTCCATGCACTGGAAGAAGTCGGCTACAGCGAAAAGCATGCGCAGGAACTGGCCAATGAAGGCTTCGAAGTGTTCTTGCATGCCCGCCACCAGGTAGAGATTTTCCCGGAGGTGCAGCCGGTGCTGGAGATCCTGCGCCATCACTACACCCTGGGCGTGGTCACCAACGGCAATGCCGACGTGAGCCGGCTGGGGCTGGCGGATTATTTCCGCTTTGCCCTGTGTGCCGAGGATCTCGGCATCGGCAAGCCGGACCCGGCGCCGTTCCTCGAAGCCCTGCGCCGCGGTGACGTGGAGGCCAGCGCGGCGGTGCACATTGGCGACCACCCCGGCGATGACATCGCCGGTGCCCAGCGTGCCGGGCTGCGGGCGGTGTGGTTCAACCCCCTGGGCAAGCCCTGGGTAGGCGAGCAGGCGCCGGATGCCGAGATCCAGCGCCTGTCGCAGTTGCCCGACATCCTCGCGCGCTGGCGCTGACAGGGGCCGCTGCGCGGCCCATTCGCGGGTAAACCCGCTCCCACAGGTTCACCACTGCCCTCAGGTCCTGCGCCGTCCCTGTGGGAGCGGGTTTACCCGCGAAGAGGCCGGCACAGGCAAAACAAAACCGACAGGCACAAAAAAGCCCGCAGCGACGGCGGGCTTTTTTGGATCAGCCACTCAGATAGGGCGGCTGCCGTACTTGTTGTCCGGCTTCTTGGGCGGGTCGGCGACCACGTTGGCCTCGACTTCCTGAACCTTGCCACCGCGAGCGAGGAACTCTTCCATGGCCTTGGCCAGGGCGTCACGCTCCTTCTGCTTGGCTTCCATGCTCGGCATCTCGTCTACCGAGACCGCCGCCTTGGATTTGCCCTTGGCAACGGGTGCCGGGCTGCTGTCGTCATCGCCAGCGTCTTCGGCGCCATCGTCGGCTGCCGCTTCGAGGCCTTCATCGCCCTCGTCTTCGTCGCCTACTTCGAGGTCATCATTTTCCAGATCGTCGTCGCTCATGTTCTACCTCATGACTTGCGAAAAGCAGGTTAGTTATAGACCAGTGCAGCCGTAGACCGGCAGCCACCAGTGAAAAATCAACTGGCCGTGGGTTAGGCCACTGCCCTTGGGTCAGCGCTCCTGATGGGAGGCGGCACCCGGCAGGCCCTGCTCCTGGCAGGACCCGACAAATCCTTTAGCCCCTGCTGGCCACACGCTATTGGCAAGCCTAGCAAAGGCTGGCGAAGCGTGTGGACTACTCGTCAAACACCCTTCGGCGCGCATTCTAGCGCGCCAGCGGAAAAAACAAAGCACCATGAATGCTCTGCGTTTTGTAAGTTTTCTGCCTACGTCGCGAACGTGTCGGATAAACCGTTTGCCGTGCGGGAAATGCTAAAAATCTGGCAAAAAAAATGCCCGGCAAGCCGGGCAAGTTTTTACCGCGCCGCAGTTACAGGTTGTAGCCGCGCTCGTTATGCTGAGCCAGGTCGAGGCCGACCGACTCTTCTTCTTCGCTGACCCGCAGGCCCATCACCAGATCCAGCACCTTGAGGATCACGTAGGTGACGATGGCGGTGTAGACCACGGTGAAGATCACGCCCTTGGCCTGGATCCAGACCTGGGCACCGATGTCGGTGACCGCGCCAAAGCCACCCAGGGCCGGTGCCGCGAACACGCCGGTGAGGATGGCACCGATGATACCGCCGACACCGTGCACGCCGAAGGCGTCCAGCGAGTCGTCATAGCCCAGCTTGCGCTTGAGGCTGGTGGCGCAGAAGTAGCAGATCACGCCCGAGACCAGGCCGATCACCAGGGCGCCCATCGGGCCCACGGTGCCGGCAGCCGGGGTGATGGCGACCAGGCCGGCGACCACACCCGAGGCGATGCCCAGGGCGCTCGGTTTGCCGTGGCCGACCCACTCGGCGAACATCCAGCCCAGGGCCGCGGCGGCAGTGGCGATCTGGGTCACCAGCATGGCCATGCCGGCGGTGCCGTTGGCGGCAGCGGCAGAGCCTGCGTTGAAGCCGAACCAGCCGATCCACAGCATGGCCGCGCCCATCAGGGTGTAGCCCAGATTGTGCGGGGCCATCGGGGTGGTCGGGTAGCCCTTGCGCTTGCCCAGCACCAGGCAGCAGACCAGGCCAGCGATACCGGCGTTGATGTGCACTACAGTGCCGCCGGCGAAGTCCAGCACACCCCAGTCCCACATCAACGCACCGTCACCGCTCCAGACCATGTGCGCGATCGGCGCATAGACCAGGGTGAACCAGATGCCCATGAACACCAGCATCGCGGAGAACTTCATGCGCTCGGCGAAGGCACCGACGATCAATGCCGGGGTGATGATGGCGAAGGTCATCTGGAAGGTGATGAATACCGCTTCAGGGAACAGTGCGGCAGCCGAGGTCAGGTTCGAGGGCGTGACGCCGCTGAGGAACGCCTTGGAGAAGCCACCGACGAAGGAATTGAAGTTGAGCACGCCCTTTTCCATACCGGTGGTATCGAAGGCCATGCTGTAGCCGTAGATGACCCAGAGAATGCTCATCAGGCCAGTGATCGCAAAGCACTGCATCATCACCGACAGCACGTTCTTGGAACGCACCATACCGCCATAGAACAGGGCCAGGCCCGGAATGGTCATGAACAGCACCAGCGCCGTTGCGGTCAGCATCCAGGCGGTGTCGCCGGAGTTCAGCGCTGGGGCAGCTTCCTCGGCCAGGGCAAGCCCGGGCATTACGAGGGACAATAGGGCTCCTAGCCCTGCGATCTTACGCAGAGTCATGTTGTTTTCTCCTGGGGCGTTGGGTTTGGTGAGGCTTTGTTGCTGCTTAGATCGCGTCGGTATCGGTTTCGCCGGTACGGATACGGATCGCCTGCTCCAGATTCACCACGAAAATCTTGCCGTCACCGATCTTGCCGGTGTTGGCTGCCTTGGTGATGGCTTCGATTACCCGATCAAGGTCCTTGTCATCGATGGCGACATCGATCTTCACCTTGGGCAGGAAATCGACCACGTATTCAGCACCGCGATACAGCTCGGTGTGGCCCTTCTGCCGACCGAAGCCTTTGACTTCGGTGACGGTGATGCCCTGCACGCCGATTTCCGACAGCGACTCGCGCACGTCGTCCAGCTTGAACGGCTTGATGATGGCTGTGACTAGCTTCATGAAACTCTCTCCCGATTTGGTGGACTTGCCCCAGGAAAACAAACCCGTCTCAAGTCTAAGCGCAGCGCTTGGCTTTGTAACGCGTCGTCGGCATCCGGCTCCGCGTGCGCACTGCCTGGTCACAAGGAACTGCATCAGTGCATGGCTCATACGGGTCATTGCAGAAACCTTGCCAGTTCTGCCAACGCACGGGAAAACAGCGAGTTATGTGATTTGGTCGGGATTGGCCAGTCGCCAGCATGGAAAACATGCACAATTTCGGTGCACACCCACCTGACGCGTTGCTCGAAAAATGTGCAACTGCGTGGCGAGGGCGCATGCTATTTGTGGGAACAATGTGCAATCTGGTGCCAGTGTCGCCCGTGCTACACTGCCGGCCATTTCTCAGTTTCAGTGGACAGCCCCATGCTTGCGCCCAAAGCCCTTCTCGACGCCCTGAGCGACCAGGCCTCGCGCCTGTTCAGCAGTGATACCGCCCAGCCCCGCGCCGAACTGGAAAGCCAGTTCAAGGTGCTGATGCAGGGTGCCTTCAGCAAGCTGGACCTGGTGAGCCGCGAAGAATTCGACAGCCAGATGGTCGTACTGGCGCGCACCCGTGCACGCCTCGAGGCCCTGGAAAAACAAGTAGCCGAGCTGGAAGCCCGGCTTGACCCGACCCCACAGGATGAGTGAATGCAGCCCTCCAGCGCTTACCCGGTATTGTTGTTTTCCTACGGCACCCTGCAGGACAAGGCCGTGCAACTGGCCAACTTCGGCCGCGAACTGAGCGGGCAGGCCGACCGCATGCTGGGCTACCGCCAGGACTGGGTCGAGATCACCGACCCGGCCGTGCTGGCAGCCAGCGGCAAGTCCCATCACCCTATCGTTACCCCCAGCAGCCAGGCCGACGACAGCGTGGCCGGCATGGTCTTCCAGATCAGCGAAGAAGAGCTGGCGGCAGCGGACCGCTATGAAGTCGCCGACTACAAGCGCGTGGCCGTCACCCTCGCTTCGGGCCTGACCGCCTGGGTTTATGTCCGCGCCTGAGTTCTTCGGGCGTGCAGCAGGCACGAACCCAACGGGGTGAGAATGCAGGGGGCAACCCCTGCCTGAAAAACTACGACGCACACTTCTTGCGCCGACCCGGGCCGCCCTCGCTATGCTTGCAAAGCCGCAGGAAGCGGCCCTGTTCAGCGACAACGGAGCGTCCATGTCCCTAGCCCTCGTCCACAGCCGCGCCCAGGTGGGCGTGCAGGCACCAGCCGTCAGCGTCGAAACCCACCTGGCCAACGGCCTGCCCCATCTCACCCTGGTCGGCCTGCCGGAAACCACGGTCAAAGAGAGCAAGGACCGGGTACGCAGCGCCATCGTCAACTCAGGCCTGAACTACCCGCAGCGGCGCATCACCCAGAACCTCGCCCCCGCCGACCTGCCCAAGGATGGCGGGCGCTATGACCTGGCCATTGCCCTGGGCATTCTCGCCGCCGATGGCCAGGTGCCAACGGCCACCCTTGCCGAAGTCGAATGCCTGGGTGAACTGGCGCTGTCTGGCAACTTGCGCCCGGTGCAGGGCGTGTTGCCCGCGGCACTGGCGGCACGCGAAGCCGGCCGGGCGCTGGTGGTGCCACGGGAGAACGCCGAGGAAGCCAGCCTGGCAGGCGGGCTGGTGGTGTATGCGGTGGGGCATCTGCTGGAGCTGGTCGCCCATCTGAACGGCCAGGTGCCGTTGCCGCCGTATGCCGCCAACGGGCTGATCCTGCAGCAACGCCCGTACCCGGACCTGAGCGAGGTGCAGGGCCAACTGGCAGCCAAGCGCGCACTGCTGCTAGCGGCGGCCGGGGCGCACAACCTGCTGTTCACCGGGCCTCCCGGTACCGGCAAGACCTTGCTCGCCAGCCGCCTGCCGGGGCTGCTGCCACCGCTGGACGAGCACGAAGCACTGGAAGTGGCGGCGATCCAGTCGGTCAGCGGCCATACGCCACTGAGCAGTTGGCCGCAGCGTCCTTTTCGCCATCCGCACCACTCCGCTTCCGGCCCGGCGCTGGTCGGCGGCAGCAGCCGGCCGCAACCGGGCGAAATCACCCTCGCCCACCATGGGGTGCTGTTCCTGGATGAACTGCCGGAATTCGAGCGGCGGGTGCTGGAAGTGTTGCGTGAGCCGTTGGAGTCGGGCGAGATTGTGATTGCCCGGGCCCGCGACAAGGTGCGTTTCCCCGCACGTTTCCAACTGGTGGCGGCAATGAACCCCTGCCCTTGTGGCTACCTGGGCGACCCTACCGGCCGCTGCCGCTGCAGCACCGAGCAGATCGCGCGGTATCGCAACAAGCTGTCCGGGCCGCTGCTGGACCGTATCGACCTGCACCTGACCGTGGCCCGGGAGAGCACCACGCTGAACAACCAGCCCTGCGGCGAGACCAGTGCCGATGTCGCGGCCAAGGTGGCCGAAGCGCGCGAAGTGCAACAGCGGCGGCAGGGGTGTGCGAATGCGTTTCTCGACCTTGAGGGATTGCGCCGCCATTGTGGGTTGGCGGCGGCGGACCAGGCTTGGCTGGAGGGGGCCTGTGAGCGGCTGTCCCTGTCGTTGCGCGCGGCACACCGGTTGCTGAAGGTGGCGCGAACGCTGGCGGATCTGGAGGGTAGCCAGGCAATTGGCCGGGCGCATCTTGCCGAGGCGCTGCAGTACCGGCCAGGGAGCAGTTAGATTGCGGCGAGCATTACCTCGCTACAAGCATATTGATTGCGCAAGTGTGCTGAGATGGCGGTTGAAGCTATCGGCCTCTTCGCGGGCTTGCCCGCTCCCACAGGTACTGCACAGTTCTTGAGACCAGCGCAGTACCTGTGGGAGCGGGTTCACCCGCGAAAGGGCCGCTACAGGCTTCACTGGCTACCCACCAAAGCATCCTCAACCACCTTCAGCAGCACCTCTTCGGAAAATGGCTTGCCCAGGCACACCAGTGCCCCAAGCGCCATCGCCGCCCGCACCGCCCCTTCATCCCAATGCGCCGACATGCAGATCACCGGCAACCCCCACCCCAGCCGGGCCAGCTCGCGTTGCACCGCCAGCCCGCTCATCCCAGGCATCTTCAGATCGAGCAGCACACACCCCGCCTGCCGTGCCAATGCCGAGGCCAGGAACAGGTCCCCCGCAGCGAACGACAAAGTCTCGAGCCCTGCCGAACGCAGCAGGTTGGCCAGGCTTTTGCGCACCGACGCATCGTCGTCGACGATGCACACCGCTCTGCTCATGCGCCGCCCAGGCCCTCAGGCTGCAATCCGATGACGTTGTGCATGGCCACCAGCTCCAGCAGTGAACGGGACTGCATCTTGTTCATGATGTTCTTCTTGTGCACCTTGGTCGTCACCTCGCTGGTGCCGATCTGCCTGGCGATCTGCTTGTGCGACAGGCCGCCGACCACCAACGAGAACACCTGGCGCTCGCGCTGGGTCAGGCGCTGATATTTTTCCTCGACCTGCCGCGCATGACGCCACTTGCGCCCTTCGGCCACGGCACTCGTGCGCACCGCCTGCAACAGTGTCAGCAGCTGGTCTTCGTCGAACGGCTTGGTCAGGAACTCCACGGCCCCGGCGCGCATGGCCTGGACGGTCATCGGGATGGTACCGAAGCCGGTCATGAACACGATCGGCCAGGGCAGCGCCAGCCGGCGCAGCGCGTCCTGCACCTCCAGGCCGCTGGTATCGGGCAGGTGCATGTCCAGCAACAGGCAGGCATAGGGGGTTTCCAGGCGGGCCTCGAACAGTGCCTCGGCACTGGCGAACAAATGATGCGGGATGTCCTGCGAGCGCAGCAGACGGCCCAACGCCGTGCGCACCGACGGGTCGTCATCCACCACCAGCACCGGCACGTTCAAGCGCTCATCGAACAGCTCGACAGTGTCGGCCACAGCGCACAACGGCGACTTGTCCAGCGCCTTGCCAGGTACTTCGAGGCTGATCTCGGCGGCCAGGCGGTAGCCCCGGCGCGGCACGGTCTGGATCAGGCCGCGGTCGCCAAAGGCCTTGCGCAGCAAAGACACCTGCACCTGCAAGTTGTTGTCCTCGACCACCGTGCCGGCCCATACCTGGCTGAAGAATTCCTCCTTGCCGACCACCCGGCCATTGGCCCTGATCAGCGTGGCCAGCACCTCGAAGGCACGCCCGCCCAACAGGACCGGTTTGCCGTCAACAAAGGCTTCGCGCCGCTCCAGCGACACCTGGGCATTACCGATTCGGATCATGGCTTCCTCGCGCGGGCACAGGCGTATTCGCAGCCCCGCCAGCCTAGGCCTGCGTACGCATTCAGACAATTATCCCGAGGGATAGGTTGGCTTGAGGACTATACAAAAGCCCGCCAGCCCCCAGGGGACGATAACGGACAACAGCGTGCCCGTTCCTGCCAGGCCGGCTGCAGCCCGCATCCGTACTGGGCCGGCTGCGTATACTCGCGCTTCATGATGTCGCTAGCAGGGGGTGCTTTATGCTCGATGAACGCCTTGCCCACAGGCCCATCGATTACGACCAGTCGGTGGATGAGGGCTGGCTGAACCGGTGCGATATCAGCGCGCTCGGCCAGGAAGGTGAGCTCAGCTACTTCCGTCTTCAAGACCCTGCCACCCACCAGGCCTGGATAGCCGTACGCGCCCCGCGCGAGGCCCCAGCCGCCTGCCAGCGCCTGGAGCGTGACTACCGCCTGCAACTGGACCCGCAGTGGGCGGTGATCCCCTCGGCGTTCGTACGTTCGGCCGAAGGCCCGCTGCTGGTGTACCCGGCCGACCGCTCCCTCGCTGACCTGATCGCTGAAGGCCCGACGGCCCTGGCGCCGTTTCTCGAGATCGCGGTGAACGCGGCCAATGCCTTGGCCCAGGCGCACGAACGCAATGTACTGCACGGCGCGCTGCAGCCCGAGCATGTGTGTCTGCACGCCAATCAGCGAGTGCGGCTGGGCTGCTTTCGCGCCGACCCGGCGGAGCTTATCAGCGAACAGGGCACCCCGCTCGGCAACTGGGCGTACCTGGCGCCGGAACAGGTCTGCCCGCATGGCAGCAGCAGCGACCGACGCAGCGACATCTATGCCCTGGGCGCGATCCTCTACCAGCTACTGCTGGGCGAACTGCCGCTGGCCGGGCGCGACACCCAGCACTGGCGCCAGCTGCATGCCGGCGTGCAGCCGCGGGCGGCCTGCGAAGTGGACAGCAATGTGCCGCAACCCCTCAGCCGAATCCTGGCCAAGGCCTTGGCCAAAGAGCCGGACGCCCGCTACCAGAGTGCCCGCGCCCTGGCGGTGGACCTGGCCCACTGCCAGCGGCAGTGGGATGCCAGCAAGACCATGGAGGCCTTCGAACCAGGCTGTGCCGACCCGGTCACGCCCAGCCGTGCACGCCTGTATGGCCGCTGCGCCGAACAGAAAGCCATTGCCATGCTGCTCAAGGCCCTGCGCCGCGACAGCAATCCACATGCCCTGTTCATCAACGGCGCCGCCGGCATGGGCAAGTCGAGCCTGGTCGAGGCAGCTCTCAAGGCCAACGCCAAAGGCTACTGGGCCATCGGCAAGTGCAACAGCGTTGCCCAGTCCGTGTCCTACGCGCCCTGGGTCGAAATTCTCGGCGCGCTGACCACCCAGTTGCTGGCCAAGAACAGCCAGGACCTCGACACCCTGCGCCGCGAGATCCTGCGCCGCATCAAAGGCCATGGCCGGCTGCTCGGCAAGCTGGCGCCAGACCTGCACCTGATCCTCGGCCCCCTGCCCGATCTGCCGGCCAAGCCCACGCGCCTGGCACTGCAGAAGGAGCAGCGCGCGATCGTCGAATTCCTGCAGGTGTTCAGCCGCCCCGGCCAGCCGCTGGTGCTGTTCTTCGATGACCTGCAGTGGGCCGACGACGCCAGCCAGCAGCTGCTGGCGCAACTGCTCGCTCACGCACCCGGCAACCTGTTGCTGATCTTCGCCCGGCGCAATGATGCGCCAGCCGGCAGTACACCCCTTGCCCTACCAGCAACGGTGCGCAGCACCACACTGAACCTGCAGCCCCTGGGCGTTGGGGCGGTAACCGAGCTGATCGGTGAGCGCTACCACGTCGGCCCCGAGGACGCATTTCAGGTGGCCGAACTGGTGCACGGCAAGACGGCGGGCAACCCGTTCTTCATCAATCAGATCCTCCGGGCCATGGTCGAGGACCAGCTGTTCACCTTCGACACCCAGGCCATGCGCTGGTCATGGTGCCTGCAGGCCGTGGCCCGCCATCGCTATTCCGACAATGTCGCCGACCTGCTGATCCACCGCCTGGCGCGCCTGCCGGCACCGCAGCGCGACCTGCTGCGGGTGGCTGGCGCTGCGGGCAGCCGTTGCGATGAACGCCTGCTTCACCAAGTCCTCGCCAAAGTGCCCGGCGAACCGTTGAAAGCCTTGATTGGCGCGGGTTTCCTGCAACCGGGCCAGAACGGCCTGGGCTTCGCCCACGAACGGGTGATGGAGGCCGCGTACGCTCTCACGCCCGAGCGCGAGCGTGCCTCGCTGCATGCACATATTGCCCTGGCCATGCGCCACGCCTGGCAAGATGACTTGCACGAGGTGCTGTTCGAGCTCGCCAACCAGCTGCAACGCGCCAGCCCATACGGGTTTGCAGCGGACGACTGCGAAGCGTTCCTGCAGCTTTTACGCGAAGCAGCATCACGCGCCCGCGACGACGGCGCCTTCGAGCAGGCCGCTGGCTACCTGCATACGGCCGAGCAGTTGCTGCACCACGGCGCCACGTTGGAAAGCCGCGCCACGCATGGCTTTGCCATCGCCTGCATGGCGACGGAGTGCGACATGCAACTGTCGCGAATGATCGCGGCCGAGGCCCGCATCACTGAATGCCGCCAGCGCGCACGCTCGGCGCTGGACCAGGCGCGGGTGTGCCGGCTGCAGGCTCTGCTGTACACCTTGCGCGGCGACTATCAGGCGGCCATCGACAGCGCCCTCTCCGGCCTGGACTTGCTGGGTACAAGCCCGGTGCGGGGGGGCGACTGGCAACAGATCGAAGCCAGTCATGCCCGGGTACAGGCGCTGGTCGAACAGAAAGGCCGGCACTGCCTGGAGTCGCTGCCGTGCACCGATTCGGAGGAAGTGACGGTTGCGATCAGCCTGCTGGCCACCCTGTCGTCATCGTTTTTCGTAAAGGACGACATCTGCTTCCTGCACCTGGCCAAGCTCATGGAGCTGTCGCTGCTGCACGGCGTTGCCCCGGGCAGCACCTACGGCATGGCCTGGTACGGGGTGATGATTGCCGAGCATTTCGGCGCCTACCATGACGGCCATGCCTGTTGCCTGGCCGCGCTCAAGCTGATCGAGCGGCACGGTTTCGAGGCCGACCTGACCAGCGCGCTACTGGCCCTGGACCAGGTCAGCGCCTGGACCTCGCCCATGGAGTTCGCCCGCCGCACCGCGCTGGACGCGGTCGACTCGGTGCGCCTGAGCGGCGACCTGGCGATGAGCTGCTATGCCTGCAACCACCTGGTTTCCGACTCGCTGTTCATGGGCCGCTGCCTGCCGGACGTGGTCGAGGAAGTGGCGCAAGGCCTGGCCACCGTACGCCGCCATGGCTACCGCGATATCGAGCAGATCCTGCAGGCCCAGCAAGCATTCATCGCCAACTTGAGCGGCACGCCCTGCCCGGCCGCGGGCGCAGTCTCGAAATCGCCCACCACGCGGTTCTTCCAGTACCTGCTGGCCGGCATGAGCGCCTTCTATCTGGGCAATATCCCGCAGGCCATGCGCAACCTGGCACTGGCCGGAGACAACACCTGGGCGGCACCGGCGCACATCAACCTGGCCGACTATCACCTGTTCCGCGGCCTGGCCCTGGGCAGCCCCGAGGCCGCTGGCAGCCTGGCCGACAAGCTGCGCGAGCTGCAGGCCCTGCGCGAGCGCTTCGACCGCTGGGCCAGCTTCAACCCGGCCACCTTCCGCAACAAGCTGTTGCTGATCGAAGGCGTGATCGCCAAGCTCGAGGGCGACGGCCTGGCCGCCATCCGCTGCTTCGACCAGGCACAGATCGCCGCCACCGCCGCCGGTTTCATCCACGAGCAGGCGCTGGCCCACGAACAGCTGGCCGAGGTGTGCATCCCCAGCGGCCTGATCTCCGGCGCCAACCTGCACCTGCGTATTGCCCGTGACTGTTTCCATATCTGGGGCGCGACCGGCAAGGTGCACCAGCTGGAGGCTTTGCACCCGTTCCTGCGCACCCAGCCGATCCAGGAAACCTACCGCGCCACCCACCAGGCCAAGCTCGACCTGGAAGTCGGCATCGAAGCAGCACGGGCACTGTCCGAGGAAGTGCTGCTTGAAGGCCTGATCGAAACCCTGATGGGCCACCTGACCCAGCACTCCGGCGCCGATCATGGTGCGCTGTTGATCGTCAGCGGCGCCGAATTCCAGATGGCTGCCCTCGCCCACATCGACGACGGCGGGCTGCACGTAAGCATGGACGACTGCCAGAAGTTCATGACCCAGGCGCCGCTGTCGATCGTCAACGCCACCATGCGCACCAAGAAGCCGCTGGTGCTCAATGATGCCCAGCGCGATTGCCCCGAGGCCTTCCGCGAGCAGCTGCAGGCGCGCAACGCCCGTTCGGTGCTATGCCTGCCGCTGGTGATCCAGGGCGTGCTGATCGGCCTGGTGTACCTGGAAAACCGCCTGGTGCCGAACCTGTTCGGTGGCCAGCGCCTGGCCATGCTGGAAATTCTCGCCTCGCAGGCGGCAGTGTCGCTGCAGACTGCCAAGTTCTACACGCGCCTGGCCGAAGACAACCAGACCCGCGCCCAGATGGAGGCCGAGTTGCGCCGCTCCCGCGCGGAGTTGGCGCGCGCCGCACAACTGCAGGTGATGAACGAGCTGTCGGCGTCCATCGCACACGAGATCAGCCAGCCGCTGCTGGGCATCGCTTCCAACGCCGCTGCCAGCCTGCGCTGGCTGAAGCGCGCCAAGCCCGACCTGGAAGAGGCGATTGCCGGTCTGGAGGACATCCGCAACGACAGCGAACGGGCCGCCAACATCGTGCGTGCGCTGCGCTCACTGGCCAAGCAGTCACCAATGCAACTCAAGGCGGTGAAGCTGGACGAACTGATCCGCGAAGTGGTGCGCCTGACCTCGGCCGATGCCGCCAAGGGCACGGTGGACGTGCAGACGCGGTTGCAGGCAGGGGTGAGCGTGATGGCCGACCCGGTGCAGTTGCAGCAGTTGGTGTTCAACCTGATTACCAATGGCCTGGAGGCGCTGGCGGGGTATCGCAGCGATGGGGTGCTGCGCATTGCGTTGGCGGTGGTCGGGGATGATGTGGAGGTCTGCGTGGACGACAACGGGCCGGGGATAGCTGCGGATGAGCGTGAGCGGGTGTTCGATGCGTTTCATACCACCAAGATCGGCGGCATGGGGATGGGTTTGGCAATCTGCAGCTCGGTGGTGCAGGCCCATGGAGGGGAGTTGCAGGCGCTGGTGTCGGAGCTGGGCGGGTGCCGGATTCGCTTTACGCTGCCTGTGAATCCTTCCTGAGCCTGTACCGGCCCTTTCGCGGGTTAACCCGCTCCCACAGGGAGAGTGCACAGCCTGAAAACTGCACGGTTCCTGTGGGAGCGGGCGTGCCCGCGAAGAGGCCGGTACAGGTTCACATCAACGGGCGCTCAAGGCCGCATAGCTGTTCATCAGGTTGCGGTAGTTGGGAATGCGCTGCGACAGCAGGTTACCCAGCCCTTCGATGTCGTTGCGCCAGTCGCGGTGCAGCTCACAGGCCACCGAGAACCAGTTCATCATCTGTGCACCCGCCTGGGTCATGCGCACCCAGGCCGCCTGCTGCACGGTTTCGTTGAAGGTGCCCGAAGCATCGGTCACCACGAACACTTCAAAACCTTCTGCCAGCGCCGACAGGGTCGGGAACGCCACGCACACATCGGTCACCACGCCGGCGATGATCAGCTGCTTGCGGCCAGTGGCCTTGATCGCCTTGACGAAGTCTTCGTTGTCCCAGGCGTTGATCTGGCCAGGGCGGGCAATGTAGGGCGCATCCGGGAACATCTCTTTCAGCTCGGGCACCAGCGGGCCGTTCGGGCCTTGCTCGAAGCTGGTGGTGAGGATGGTCGGCAGGCCGAAGAACTTGGCCAGATCGCCCA
This sequence comes from Pseudomonas sp. NPDC096925, assembly GCF_044762545.1. NCBI lineage: Bacteria > Pseudomonadati > Pseudomonadota > Gammaproteobacteria > Pseudomonadales > Pseudomonadaceae > Pseudomonas > Pseudomonas sp. NPDC096925. The sequence goes on from NZ_JBIWEM010000011.1 coordinate 56,629, forward strand.
GGGCCAGCACGTTGTTCTTGAACTCGTTGGGCGAGAAGTCCTGCACCAGCGAGATCAGGCCGGTCTGGTGGTCGACCAGCAGCACCACTGCGTCGTCTTTGTTCAGGCGCTTGTAATCGGGTTGGCTCATCGGGGTGACTCCTTGGGTTGGGAAAACGGGCCGGCACTGTCTACAAGGGGCTATACCGGCGGATAGGTTCGGCTTAAGGGTGGACCTGCGCCTGACGCCAGGCCTTGGGCGGCTGGCCGACCAGGCGGCTGAAGGCACGGGTGAAATGGGCCTGATCGCAGAAGCCGCATTCCAGGCTCACGTGGGTGATCGGCGCCTCGGTGGCAAGCAGGCGCTTGGCCTTTTCCATGCGCGCCAGCAGGCGCCAGGCCTGGGGCGATAGGCCAGTGTTGACCTTGAACGCACGGGAGAAGTGACTACGGGTGAGGTTGCATACCCCGGCGATTTCGATGATTGACAACGAGCTGTGCAGCATCAGTTCCTTGGCCCGGCGCAACCGCGCAGGCGTCAGTGCGCCGACGGTTTGCTGCGGCGCTTGGGGCTTCCCGGGGTGCATGGCGACTCTCCTGTTCAATGCAGAAAGTCTCGCCCCCGGCACATGACAAAGTCCTGAGCCAAACCTGAATAGTTGTGAATTGTGCACTGCTGGCCCTGGCCGTTTTGCCGATACCTTAAGATGCGTTTCGTATTCAGCTTCAGGCCGCTAATGGCGGCCGGCATTCAAGGCAAAAGAGCCATGCAGGAAAAATCCGCCCACCGCACCGTGGCCATGGTGCTGTTCAATGATGTGCTGTTGCTGGATGTCACCGGCCCCATGGATGCCTTCGCCATCGCCAACCGGTTCTTGCCTGCCGAGCGGCAATACCGGTTGCTGACCTTGGCCGAGGGGCAAACGGCGGTGCGCGGCTCATGCGGACTGAAAGTGGTAGCCGACCTGCGCCTGGAGGACTTGCCGGAGGCCGTCGACCTGTTGCTGGTGCCAGGCGGCCCAGGGGCCTATGACATCGCCCTGCCAGGCATCGAGCGCTGGCTGCCCCAGGCCGTGCGCCGGGCCAGACGCTTCGGCGCCATCTGCACCGGGGTATTCCTGCTGGGCAGGGCCGGGCTGCTGGATGGCTATCGCTGCACCACCCACTGGAACTACCTGGAACGCCTGACACAGGCGTTCCCCGAGGCCAAGGTCGAGACCGAGCAGATCTACGTGATCGATCGCTGCCTGATTACCTCGGGCGGCATCACCGCTGGCATCGACCTGGCACTGGCGGTGGTGGCCGAGGATCACGGCAAGGCGCTGGCCCTGGAAGTGGCCAAGGTGTTGCTGGTCGCCCGCCATCGCCAGGGCGGGCAAACACCTTACGGGCCACTGCTGGCGGCTATACCGCGGGACGATTCGCCGATTGCCCGGGTGCAGGCGTATATCGTCGACCATATCGAGCAAGCCTTCACCGTACAGAAGATGGCCGACCTGGTGGCCATGAGCGGGCGCAACTTTGCCCGTACCTTTCAGCGCGAGGTGGGGATCACGCCGCTGCAGTACGTGCAGAATGCGCGGATCGACAGGGCGCGCAAGCTGCTGGAAGGCAGCGACCTTCCGTTGAAGGTGGTGGCGGCGCAGTGCGGGTTTGGCAGTGACCGGCACATGAGAAAGGTGTTCTGCGAGCGGATTGGCATGACGCCGGCGCAGTATCGGGCGCAGTTTGGTGGCAGTTGAGTATGCAGATTTCCTGTGCCGGCCTCTTCGCGGGTGAACCCGCGAAGAGCCAGCACGACTGTCACCTGATTCAGGACAATGTGTCTTCCTCGCAGCAGATTGTCTGGCACCCCCACATTCACCAGAATTGTCCGCCAAACTGATCTGACGCTGCCCCGGCAGCTCATGGAGTACGAGCCCATGCCACACGAAGGCAGCCTTCTGCAAACCGCGGTGATCTTCCTGCTTGCCGCTGTCCTCGCCGTCCCCCTGGCCAAGCGCCTGCAACTGGGGGCCGTGCTCGGCTACCTGCTTGCCGGTGTGATCATCGGCCCGCAGGCGCTGGGCCTGATCCGCGACACCGAAAGCGTGGCGCACATTTCCGAGCTGGGCGTGGTCCTGCTGCTGTTCATCATTGGCCTGGAGCTGTCGCCCAAGCGCTTGTGGCTGATGCGCAAGTCCGTGTTCGGCGTCGGCACCGCCCAGGTTTTGCTGACCGGCGCGGTGATCGGTGCCATCGCCCTGTTCGGCTTCGGCCAGTCGTTGCCGGCGGCCGTCGTGCTCGGCCTCGGCCTGGCGCTGTCGTCCACCGCCCTCGGCCTGCAGAGCCTGGCCGAAAGCAAGCAGCTCAACGCGCCCCATGGCCGTCTGGCGTTCGCCATCCTGTTGTTCCAGGACATCGCCGCAATCCCGCTGATCGCCCTGGTTCCGCTACTGGCCGCCAGCGGCCCGGACACCAGCCACGGCGACAGCCTGCAACACGGCCTGAAGGTGTTCGCCAGCATCGCCGTGGTCATCGTCGGTGGCCGCTATCTGCTGCGCCCGGTGTTCCGCACCGTGGCCCGCACCGGTTTGCCGGAAGTGTCCACTGCCACCGCGCTGCTGGTGGTGATTGGCACCGCCTGGCTGATGGAGGAAGCCGGCATTTCCATGGCCCTGGGTGCTTTCCTTGCCGGCCTGCTGCTGGCCGACTCGGAATACCGCCACGAGCTGGAATCGCAGATCGAACCGTTCAAGGGCCTGCTGCTGGGGCTGTTCTTCATCAGCGTCGGCATGGGCGCCAACCTGCGCCTGCTGCTGGAAATGCCTTTGGTGCTGCTGGGCCTGACCCTGCTGCTGGTGGCCGTGAAGCTGGTACTGCTGATCGGCGTCGGGCGCCTGGCCGGTGGCTTGAACAGTGCCAGCGCACTGCGCCTGGGCATGGTGCTGGCTGCCGGTGGCGAATTCGCCTTCGTGGTGTTCAAGCTGGGCAAGGACCAGGGCCTGTTCGACACCCAGACCTACGACCTGCTGCTGATGACCATCACCCTGTCGATGGCCATTACCCCGCTGCTGATGATGGGCTGCGCCCACGCCCTCAAGCGCCCGCAACCGGTGCGTGAAGTGCCGGAGCATTACAAGCAGATCCAGACTGACACGCCTCGGGTGGTGATCGTCGGCATGGGCCGCATGGGCCAGATCGTCGCACGCATCCTGCGGGCACAGAAGATTCCGTTCATTGCCCTGGAAACCTCGGTGGACACCATCGAGATGACCCGTATGTTCGAACAGGTCCCCGTGTTCTACGGCGACCCGCTGCGCCCGGAAGTGCTGCATGCGGCCAAGGTGGGCGAGGCGGAATACTTCATCATCACCATCGATGACCCGGAAGCTGCCATTCACACCGCGGAACGGGTGAAACGCCTGTACCCACACCTGAAAGTGCTGGCCCGCGCACGTAACCGCCAGCATGTGCACAAGTTGGCGGATGTCGGCGCCGAGCCGATTCGCGAGACGTTCTACTCCAGCCTGGAGATGACCCGCCGTGCATTGGTGGGGTTGGGGTTGAGCGACGCGCAGGCGGCGGACCGTATTGCGCGGTTTACCCAGCATGACGAAGAAGTGCTGGTCGCCCAGGGGCAGGTGCGTGATGACCGGGCCAAGGTGATGCAGACGGCCAAGGAGGCCCGGGCGGAGTTGGAGCGGTTGTTTGATTCGGATGCGGATTGAGGGTTGGCGCATCGATTCAGGAAGAGGGCTCAGGCCCTCTTTTGTATTTTTGGCTTGAGATTGTCTGGGTCCGCTGCGCGGCCCTTCGCGGGCACGCCCGCTCCCACACGTACTGCACCGCTTGCCAGGCTTGCGCTGTTCCTGTGGGAGCGGGCGTGCCCGCGAAGGGCCGCGCAGCGGACCCAGTGCACAAAAATATCAGCAGCATCCTACTTCGTTGCGAGCCATTTCCTACTCAGCCACACCATCTGACGAATTATCCTACGCACCGTGTCGACGCCCGTCTGATTGTTCGGGGAAAGCCTGCTCTCTAGGCTTGCCGGGTCGCTGTCGGTTCAGTGATCGGGTGTGGAAACCCGTCTCGGTTTGAGGTTCTGTCGTCAATGGCAGTTGTGCGCGGGAGGCCGTATGGCCTACCGGGTTGCCTCTCACCGGTTTTCCACCCCGCGTACAACTGCCACCCTTCGCGTGGAAACGGATGGTTGCAGTACAACCTAGAGAGCTTACTGCAATGAAAAAGATTGTCCCCAATCCACCTCTTCCCGACACCAAAGAGCGCGCTTTCAGCCGCTGCGATGCCGGCCATCCACCTTTGTTCACAGTAAACCCGGGCGTCTCTGCCCACGACGCCCTGGTGCATGTCGCCCAGTACCTGCGCGGCGCCTACGACTGTGGCTACAAAGCCCTGGAACACCTGGATGAAACCGGCAAGAGCCTGTTCTGGAGCAACCTGAATGCGCTCGAAATGGCAGAAGGATTGGTTGAGGCATTGCTGGATGGGATTGAGTCGCAGCCCATGAATTGATGTTGTCTTTGCTGGCCTCTTCGCGGGTGAACCCGCTCCCACAGGGGGTGTGTTGAAGGGAATGTCAGTACCAGTCACGGAAAAGGGCCACTGTTTCCAGTGGCCCCATCTGATGCTTGATATTCATATACACACCCTCAAGCCGGGGTGTGGAGGTCTCACCCTACACTGATGATTCAGCCATCGGTGGGGTTCCTGATCCAGTTACTGCCGCTGAATGACAACTGGCTTCGCACTCGGGTGAAACGCTAACAACGCCCTCCATACAGGTCAACGGCTGGAACAAAGTGCAACAAAAAGGCCGGTTTCCTGCAGAGGAAGCCGGCCTTTTTGCATTCAACTAACGGGCTGTTACTTACCCGCAGTCAGCGCGTTGTAGCTGGTAATCAGGTTGCGATAATCCGGAATGTGGTTGGAGCACAGCGCCGCCAGCCCTTCGATGTCGTTGCGCCAGTCGCGGTGCAACTCACAGGCCACGCCGAACCAGGTCATCATTTGCGCGCCAGCGCGGCTCATGCGGTCATGGGCAGCATCGCGGGTCATTTCGTTGAAGGTGCCGGAAGCATCGGTCACCACGAACACTTCGAACTCTTCTTCCAGGGCCGACAGTGCCGGGAACGCTACACAGACCTCAGTCACTACACCGGCAATGATCAGCTGCTTCTTGCCAGTGGCCTTCACCGCCTTGACGAAGTCTTCGTTGTCCCAGGCGTTGATCTGGCCTGGGCGGGCGATGTACGGGGCGTCCGGGAACAGGGCTTTCAGCTCTGGTACCAGCGGGCCGTTGGGGCCTTGCTCGAAGCTGGTGGTGAGGATGGTCGGCAGGTTGAAGAACTTGGCCAGGTCGGCCAGGGCCAGCACGTTGTTCTTGAACTTGTCCGGCTCGATGTCACGGACCAGGGACAGCAGGCCAGCCTGGTGGTCGACCAGCAGGACAGCGGCATCGTCTTTGTTCAGGCGGTTGTAGGTGAATTTGCTCATGGTCTGTGCTCGTGAGGGTTATGAATTTTTCAGCATTCGGGGGTGTTTCGCGTTGATGGGCACAGATTAAAATCATCACCTTTGTGGCGGTAGATAGCAGAATTTGGCTTTAGCGTTCTGATTTATGAACGATAGATTTGCAGGGGCTGTGCCGGCCTCTTCGCGGCTAAAGCCGCTCCCACAGGGATGGCGCCGGGCTTGAGCCCTGTGCAGTACCTGTGGGAGCGGCTTTAGCCGCGAAAGGGCCGGCACAGGCAACCAAGTACCTGGAGACCGATCATTGGAAGACCTCAACTCCCTCTACTACTTCACCCAGGTAGTCGAGCACGGTGGCTTCGCCCCGGCTGGCCGGGCGCTGGACATGCCCAAATCGAAGCTCAGCCGGCGCATCGCCGACCTCGAAGACCGCCTGGGCGTGCGTCTGCTGCATCGCACCAGTCGTCACTGCTCGCTCACCGAGATCGGCCAGGCCTACTACAACCGCTGCCTGGCCATGCGCGTGGAAGCCGAGGGTGCGGCAGAGATCATCGAGCGCAACCGCAGCGAGCCGCGCGGCCTGGTGCGTATCAGTTGCCCGACTACCCTGCTCAATTCCTGGGTCGGGCCGATGCTGACCCGCTACATGCTCAAGTACCCGCAGGTGGAGCTGTTCATCGAGAGCACCAACCGCCGCGTCGACCTGCTGCACGAGGGTTTCGACATCGCCCTGCGGGTGCGCTTTCCGCCGCTGGAGAACACCGACATGGTGATGAAGGTACTGAGCAACAGTACCCAGTGCCTGGTCGGCCAGCCGCAATACCTGGAGCAGTTGCCCGAGGGCTTCGACCCGCAGCTGCTGGGCACGCTGCCCAGCGTGCATTGGGGCAGTGCCCAGCGCGAATACCAGTGGGAGCTGTTCCAGGGTGAGGACAGCAGCCGCAGCATCGTCATCCCGCATACACCGCGCATGGTGACGGACGACCTGTTTGCCCTGCGCCATTTCGTGGTGGCGGGGGTGGGTATTGCGCACCTGCCGCGGGTGGCGGTGCGTGAGGACCTGGCGGCAGGACGGCTGGTGGAGTTGTTGCCGGACTGGCACCCGCGTTGCGGCATCGTGCACGCAATCTTCCCGTCGCGGCGGGGCTTGCTGCCGTCGGTGCGGGCGCTGATCGATCATCTGGCCGAGGAGTTTGCGATCAGCGACATGGCTTGAGCCGGTTGCCGCCTGTGCCGGCCTCTTCGCGGGTAAACCCGCTCCCACAGGGTCACCACTAGCTCCAAGGCTTGTGCAGTACCCGCGAAGAGGCCGGAACAGGCAAACCAGCCAGAGCACACACATACAAGCCCCCTTGCCTATCCTTCATCCACAATCCCGGATCATCCCCCCTGGAGCCCCCATGATCCGCGCCACCCACGGACCAGGCCGCGCCCTGCTCGCCACCCTCGCCCTGTACCCGGCGCTCAGCCAGGCTGACGAACCCGGCTGGTCACTGCTCAGCCGCAATTATTTCCTGCACAGCGACTTCCGCTCACCGTCCGGTAGCGGCCAGAACTACCGCCAGGAATGGGCCCAGGGTTTCATTGGCGAGATCCGCTCCGGCTTCACCGAGGGCACGCTCGGTGCCGGTATCGATGCCCACGGTTTTCTCGGCCTCAAGCTCGACGGCGGCCGCGGCCATGCCGGCACTGGTCTGCTGCCGCGCGACAGCGATGGCCGCTCCGAGTCCGACTACTCAAGCGCCGGCGCCGCACTCAAGCTGCGCCTGGGCAACACCCAACTACGCTACGGCGAAATGACCGTGGAAACCCCGGTGTTCGACACCAGCGACAAACGCCTGCACCCGGAGTACGCCACCGGCTGGTTCCTGGACAACACCGACCTGCCCGACTGGCGCCTGCAGGCCGGGCGCTTCACTGCCTTCAACAACCAGGACAACAGCTCCAGCCATGATGATTTCAGCGGCTACGGCGCCACCACCGACAAGCGTGCCATCAGCCTGGCCGGTGCCGCGTTCGCTCCCGACGGGCCATTCGGTGGCGCGCTGTACGCTGGCCAGCTGGAGGATACCTGGCGCCAGGCCTACCTCAACCTGAACCTGGCCGAGGGCAACTGGCGCCTGGACGGCAACCTGTACAAGACGCGCGACACCGGCAATGCCAGTGCCGGGGCAATCGATACCCTCGCCTACAGCCTGCTGGCCAGGTACAGCTTCGGCGCCCAGGCGCTGAGCCTGGCCTACCAGAAGGTCGAGGGCGACACCCCGTTCGACTTCGTCGGCGGCGACTCCATCTACCTGGCCAACTCGATCAAGTACGCCGACTTCAACGGCCCCGGCGAGCGCTCGTGGCAACTGCGCTACGACCTCAACTTCGCCACCCTCGGCGCCCCCGGCCTGAGCCTGATGGGCCGCTACGTCAGCGGCCGTGGCATCGACGGCAGCCATGCCCCGGCGGGCGGCGCCTATGTGGGCCAGTACGGCGACGGCGGCAAGCACTGGGAGCGCGACATCGACCTGAAATACGTGGTGCAGTCGGGCACCGCCAAGGACCTGAGCCTGGCGTTTTCCCACGTCAGCCACCGCGCCAACCAGGCCCAGGCCGGCGATGATATCGACCGGATCTACCTGATCATCGAATACCCCCTCAAAGGCAGCTTCTGACATGAGCACGTCCCCTTCAGGCGCCTGGAGCCCATTGCGCAACACCACCTTCCGCATGCTGTGGATTGCCACCATCGCCTCCAACATCGGCACATGGATGCACGAGGTGGGCGCCGGCTGGCTGATGACCACGCTGTCGGCCAGCCCGTTGCATGTGGCCCTGATCCAGGTAGCCGGCTCGCTACCGATGTTCTTCCTTGCCCTGCCGGCCGGTGCGGCTGCGGATATCGTCGACAAGCGCCGCTACCTGTTGCTGGTGCAACTGTGGATGTCCGCGGTGGCAGTGGCGCTGGCGGCCCTGACCCTGCTCGGGCTGATGAACGTCACCCTGCTGCTGGTGCTGACCCTGGCGCTGGGCATCGGCACGGCACTGATGATGCCGGCCTGGAGCGCGCTGACACCGGAACTGGTGGGCAAGGACGACCTGGCCAATGCGGTGGCGCTTTCCAGTGTCGGTATCAACGTGTCGCGCGCCATTGGCCCGGCCCTGGCGGGCGTGGTGGTGAGCATGGTTGGCCCATGGCTGACCTTCGCTCTGAATGCCATCTCGTTCGCCGGGGTGATCCTGGTGCTGTTCCTGTGGAAGCGCGAGGTGAAGGAGCCGCTGCTGCCAGCCGAGCGTTTCGTCGGCGCCATGCGCACCGGGCTGCGTTTCGCGCGCAGTGCCAAACCCTTGCAGGCGGTGATGTTGCGCGCCTTGGCGTTCTTTTTCTGTGCCAGCGCCGGCACCTCGCTGCTGCCGTTGATCGTGCGTGGCGAGATGCACGGCACCGCTGCCGATTTCGGCGTGCTGCTGGCGGCCATCGGCATCGGTGCGGTGGCCGGCGCCACCTTGCTGCCACGCCTGCGCGAACGCATCAGCCGCGACCGCCTGGTGCTGCTTGCCAGCCTGCTGTATGCCCTGTTCCTGCTGGCCCTGGCGCTGGTGCGCAACTTCTACGTGCTACTGCCGGCAATGCTGCTCAGCGGCGCGGCGTGGATTGCCGTGCTGTCCAACCTGCAGGTGGCGGCGCAGACCTCGGTGCCGGCCTGGGTGCGGGCGCGGGCGTTGTCGGTGTACATCCTGATCTTCTTTGGTGCCATGGCCTGCGGCGGGTTGCTGTGGGGCACGCTGGCCAGCCATGCAACGATCACCTCGAGCCTGCTGCTGGCTGCAGGTGGCCTGGCGCTGGGCACGCTGCTGACCTGCAAGGTGACGCTGCCGGAAACCGCAGCCGAGGAGCTGACGCCGTCACTGCATTGGCCGGTGCCGCTGCTGAGCGACGACATGGACAAGGAAAGCGGGCCGGTGATGGTCACCGTGGAGTACCACGTTGACCCGGCCAAGGCCGAGGCGTTCCAGCAGGCAGCGCGAGAGCTGGAGGCGATGCGCAAGCGCAATGGCGCGTTGTCGTGGGGGTTGATGCGCGACAGTGCGGACCCGGCGGTGTGGCTGGAGTTTTTCTTCGAGGAGTCGTGGCTGGAGCATTTGCGGCATCACCACCGGGTAACCCGGGGTGAACTGAAGATCGAGGCGCGGGTGCGGATGCTGCAGACCGATGGGGTTGAGGTGAAGATCCGGCATCTGCTGGCGGGTGGGGAGCACAAGGCTCACCATTGATGTTGGTTTTTCCGGCCTCTTCGCGGGCTCGCCCGCTCCCACAGGGATCGCACAGAGCCTGAGGGCTGTGGTGTACCTGTGGGAGCGGGCGAGCCCGCGAAGAGGCCAGCACAGAAGGAACAAAAAAGGGGGCCAATAACTGGCCCCCTTTTCATCAGCTCAGCTTAGAACGCGAAGCACGAGCAACCCAGCGCACCCCAGAAGCCCTGGTAGTCATTCACCGGCACGCTCGAATGCCGTGCCTTTTCATGGCTGTGCGCATGTACCCCGCATGGCCCGCTGCACTGGTGCACGGCGGCTGCCAGCGACGGCGTGCCCACGCGCCAGTGGCCCGGCACCTTGGTCACCGGCGACCACTCCGGCAGCACCGGCACCTGGGGCGGGCCGAGCTTGTCGAATTCCGCCGCGCCATACACTACCTTGCCATCGACCACGGTAAGTACCGACTCGATACCTTTGATCGCCTCTTCATCGACACTGAAGAAGTCCAGCGACAGCGCCGCCAGGTCGGCCAGCTGGCCCACCTTGATCTGGCCCTTCTTGCCCTGCTCGCTGGAGAACCAGGCGCTGCCCTGGGTGAACAGTTGCAGCGCAGTGTCACGGCTGAGACCTTCCGGGTACAGCTCCATGCCACCGACGGTCTTGCCGCTGACCAACCAGTACAGCGAGGTCCACGGGTTGTAGCTGGACACGCGGGTGGCGTCGGTACCGGCGCCGACCGGCACGCCCATCTCCAGCATGCGCTTGATCGGCGGGGTCTGCTCGGCCGCCTTGGCGCCGTAGCGGTCGACGAAGTACTCACCCTGGAAGGCCATGCGGTCCTGGATGGCGATACCGCCGCCAAGCGCACGCACGCGCTCGATGTTCTGCGGGGTGATGGTTTCGGCGTGGTCGAAGAACCACGGCAGGCCATTGAACGGGATGTCGCGGTTGACCTTCTCGAACACGTCGAGCATGCGCGTGATCGATTCGTTGTAGGTGGCGTGCAGGCGGAACGGCCAGCGCTGCTCGACCAGATGACGCACCACCGGCTCCAGCTCTTGCTCCATGGTCTGCGGCAGGTCCGGACGCGGTTCGAGGAAGTCCTCGAAGTCGGCGGCAGAGAACACCAGCATTTCGCCGGCGCCGTTGTGGCGCAGGAAGTCGGTACCACTGTGCAGCTTCACGCTGGAGGTCCACTTGCGGAAGTCGTCCAGCTCTTCCTTGGGCTTCTGGGTGAACAGGTTGTAGGCAATGCGCACGGTCAGCTGGTTGTTGTCGGCCAGCTCCTGGATCACCTGATAGTCGTCCGGGTAGTTCTGGTAGCCGCCGCCGGCATCGATGGCACTGGTCAGGCCCAGGCGGTTGAGCTCGCGCATGAACTGGCGGGTGGAGTTGACCTGGTATTCCAGCGGCAGTTTCGGCCCTTTGGCCAGGGTGGCGTAGAGGATCATCGCGTTGGGGCGGGCGATGAGCATGCCGGTCGGGTTGCCGAACTTGTCGCGCTGGATCTCGCCGCCCGGCGGGTTGGGAGTGTCCTTGGTGTAGCCGACAGCCTTGAGTGCGGCGCGGTTGAGCAATGCACGGTCATACAGGTGCAGCAGGAATACCGGGGTGTCCGGCGCGGCCTGGTTGATTTCTTCCAGGGTCGGCATGCGTTTTTCGGCGAACTGGAACTCGTTCCAGCCACCGACCACGCGCACCCACTGCGGGGTGGGCGTACGTGCAGCCTGGTCCTTGAGCATGCGCAGGGCATCGGCCACCGAAGGCACGCCCTCCCAGCGCAGCTCCAGGTTGTAGTTCAGGCCACCCCGGATCAGGTGCAGGTGCGAGTCGTTCAGGCCAGGGATGACCGTGCGCTGCTTGAGGTCGATGATCTGCGTGGTGGCGCCCTTGTGGGCCATGGCCTCGGCGTCGTTGCCCACGGCGATGAAACGGCCATCCTTGATGGCGACGGCGGTCGCGGTGGGCTTTTCACGATCAACGGTGTGCAGTTTGCCGTTGAACAGGATCAGATCGGCGGTCATGGAACCTCCTTGGGTGGATGCGTAAGCGGAACCGGTAAAAGGCAATGCGGACCAGAGCGCGCCGGCGGCACCGAGCACGGTGCTGGTGGCGAGGAACTGGCGACGGGTCTTGTCGTTGCGGTCCTGGGACATGGGTTCTCCGTCTCTGGGTGCGGCGGCGGCAGGCGCAACTGCAGAGCATGCCGGTTGGTGTAGGGGCAAGGCTTGGATGGATGTGCGGTGGGTGGTTGAAGGTTAGCCCCGTTCGGCATTTGTGCTGCCTGGGCTGGCCTCTTCGCGGGTGAACCCGCTCCCACAGGGACACCACAGGCCTGTATGACTGTGGTATCCCCTGTGGGAGCGGGTTTACCCGCGAATGCCTCCCACCATTACTTCTGGAGGAATGCCAGCAAGTCCTCATTCAGCTGCTGTGCATGAGTCACCGCAAACCCGTGCGGCGCCCCCGCATACACCTTCAGCTCAGCCCCGCGAATCAGCTCCGCCGCCCGCTTGCCGGTGCTCTCCAACGGCACGATCTGGTCGTCATCACCGTGGATCACCAGAGTCGGCACATCGACCTTGGCCATGTCCGGACGGAAGTCGGTTTCGGAGAAGGCGGTCACGCAATCCAAAGTGCCCTTGATCGACGCCATCAGCGCGATGTTCAGGGTCTGGGTCTGCACCCCCTGGGACACCTGCTGCCCATGGTTGATGCCATAGAACGGCGCCGCAAAATCGGCGATGAACTGCGCGCGGTCGGCACGCAGGCCGGCGCGGATACCCTCGAACACCGACAGGTCGACACCTTCAGGGTTGTCGTCACGCTTGCCGAACACCGGCGTTACCGCGCCCAGCAGCACCAGCCCGGCCACCCGCTCGCTGCCGTGGCGGGCGATGTAGCGGCTGACGTCACCGCCACCCATCGAGAAGCCCACCAAGGTCACGTCGCGCAGGTCGAGGTGTTCGATCAGCTGGGCGATGTCATCGGCGAAGGTGTCGTAGTCGTAGCCGCTCCACGGCTGGCTCGAACGGCCGAAACCACGGCGGTCGAAGGCGATGGCGCGGTAGCCGCGGCTGGCCAGGTATTCCATCTGCGAATCCCACATGTCGGCATCCAGTGGCCAGCCGTGGCTGAACAGCACAGGCTTGCCGCTGCCCCAGTCCTTGAAGTAGATCGAAGTGCCATCGCGGGTAACGAACGTGCTCATGTCGGTATCTCCTTGAAAATGTCGAGGTAAAGGCCTGGCTCAGCCGCGCAGCCAGTTGGCGCAGCGGCGGGTTACCCAAGGCATGATGTAGAACACCACGGGCAGGATGACGAACAGGTTGACGATCAGGTTGCTGGTGATCGCGCCCCCCAACTGCGGGAAGCGTGCAAACAGCGGCGCCAGCAGGTGTGGAATGATCATGGTCATCGGGCAGATCACCAGATAGGTCAGCAGCGCCTGCTTCCAGCGCGGCGGTTGCGCTGCGTTGGTGCTCGGCGGGGTGAACCAGAATTCCGGGTCGTCGTGCACCTGGGTGTGGTCACCACCCTCGAGCAGCGGCAGTACTTCGCTTACCAGTGTCTGGCGCTCGGCCGAGTTGACCCAGGCCTGCAGCAGGCTGGCATCGGCGAAGCGCACCACGGTGGTGAAATGCAGCCCGCCGTCGTCAGGGCGGATGACGTTGACGTCCAGGTGCCCCGGCTGGCGGCGCGCGGTGCTGACCGTGCGCTTGAGCCATGCTTCGTAGGCCGCCAGCGACGCGGCGCGAACCTTGTGCTGGATGACCAGGGTCACCACGTTGCGGTTGTCTTGGGGTGCGGTGTTCATCGGCGTTCCTTGGGATGAGCTTGCCCGCATCCACTGTGCAACGGCGGACGGGCGCAGGATTGGACAGGTGTGCTGCCTTGGCGGGCACCGGTTTGCGGTGCCCGCGCATCAGGCTTACTTGTTGGCGTTGAAAGCGTTGTAGCTGGTGATCAGGTTGCGGTAGTCCGGGATGTGGTTGGAGCACAGCGCGGCCAGCCCTTCGATGTCGTTGCGCCAGTCGCGGTGCAGCTCACAGGCCACGCCGAACCAGGTCATCAGTTGTGCGCCGGCCTGGCTCATGCGGTCGTGGGCGGCGTCGCGGGTCATCGCGTTGAAGGTGCCGGAGGCATCAGTGACCACGAACACTTCGAACTCTTCCTCCAGGGCCGACAGCGCCGGGAAGGCTACGCACACTTCAGTCACCACGCCGGCGATGATCAGTTGCTTCTTGCCGGTGGCCTTCACCGCCTTGACGAAGTCTTCGTTGTCCCAGGCGTTGATCTGGCCTGGGCGGGCGATGTACGGGGCGTCCGGGAACAGGGCTTTCAGCTCTGGTACCAGCGGGCCGTTGGGGCCTTGCTCGAAGCTGGTGGTGAGGATGGTCGGCAGGTTGAAGAACTTGGCCAGGTCGGCCAGGGCCAGCACGTTGTTCTTGAACGCGTCCGGCTCGATGTCACGGACCAGGGACAGCAGGCCAGCCTGGTGGTCGACCAGCAGGACAGCGGCGTCGTCTTTGTTCAGGCGGTTGTATTTGAAGTTGGTCATGGTCGTTGCTCCCAAGGGTTTTGATTTTTTCAGTAAGTGGGGTGTTTCGCGTTGATGGGAGAAGATTAAAACCATGACCTTTTTGGCGGTAGATAGCAGTTTTTGGCTCTAGCGTTCTGTTTTATGAACGATGGTTTTGTGTGGGCTGTACCGGCCCTTTCGCGGCTAAAGCCGCTCCCACAGGGATTGCGCTGGATTTGAATCGTGCGCAGTACCTGTGGGAGCGGCTTTAGCCGCGAAGAGGCCGGCACAGGCCCCATTGCCTGCCCGGCCAACCTGCTCTATTACTACCCACAGCCCTCCCCTTACCCGAGACCACCATGCTGGCGTTCATCCAGTCATACCCGTTGCTGCTCGGCACTGCCCTGATCCTGCTCGACCTTGTGCTCTGGCAACTGATACCTCTACAGCAGCGGGCCTGGCGCATAGGCGCGCGGCTGGTGCTGTTCCTGCTGTTCAGCTCGGTGCTGGTGGCCGCCGGCATGAGCCCGCTGCAACCGCCACCCTGGCCCGATGATGTCTCGCGCAACCTGATTGCCACGGTACTGGCGATAGGCTGGTGGCTGTTCGGTGCGCGCACGGTGACGGTGGTGTTCGGCCTGTTGCTGGGTGCCCGTGGCAGCCACGGAGGGCGTTTGCTGCAGGATGTGCTGGGCGCGCTGATCTTCCTGGCTGCCGTGGTCGCTGCCGCAGGCTATGTATTGCAATTGCCGGTGAAGGGCCTGCTGGCCACGTCGGGGGTAATGGCCATCGTCATCGGCCTGGCGCTGCAGAGCACACTGGCCGACGTATTCAGTGGCATCATCCTGAACACCACGCGGCCGTATCAGATTGGCGACTCGATCTCCATCGACGGCACCGACGGCAAGGTGCTGGAAATCGACTGGCGCGCCACCCGCCTGCTCACCAGCACCGGCAGCCTGGCGGTAATCCCCAACTCGGTGGCGGCCAAGGCCCGGCTGCTCAACCACAGCCGCCCGGCCGATGTGCACGGGGTGTCGATCAGCGTGGTGGTGCCGGCCAAGGTGCGGCCCAAGCGGGTGTTCGATGCGCTGGAAAAGGCCTTGCAAGGCGTGAGTGCCATTCTTGCAACACCAAAACCAAAGGTGACGGTGAAAGCCTCGACGCTGGAGTCCGTGGAGTACGAAGCCAGCGGTTACGTGGCCGATGCGGGCGCCAAAGGCGACGCGCGCAACCAGTTGTTCGACCTGGCCCACCGGCACCTGGAGGCCAGCGGGGTGATGTGGAACGCCGACCTGGCCATGCCTCCCCGCAGCCGCCAGCGCGAGGTGCTGGACGAGGTGCGGGTGTTCCGCTCGCTGAGCAGTGAAGAGCGCGATGCGCTGAGCCAGCGCATGACGACCGTGGAATACCTGGCGGACCAGGTGATTCTGGGCGTGGGCGAGCATTCCGATCATTTGCTGGTGATTGGCAGCGGGGTGGTTTCGGCGTCGATCCGCGATGGCGACAAACTGGTCGAGGCCGGGCGCATGGGGCCAGGCGAGGTGCTGGGGATCGAGGGGATCGTCGACGAGGAGGACTCGCTGGCCGAGTTCCGCACGCTGACCGGTTGCGTGCTGTATCGGATCGACAAGGAACAGGTGAAGAGCTGCCTGGTGCAACGCGGCGATGTGCAGACGGCATTGAGCAAGTTGCAGCGGTTCCGGCGTCAGAACCGGGAGTCGTTGTTGCTGCAAAAACCGGTTTCGATCAAGAAAGGCGGCTTCCTCAGCTGGTTGCACAAGTAAGCCTGTGCTGGCCCCTTCGCGGGTAAACCCGCTCCCACAGAGACCGCGCACACTCAGAACGCTGCGCAGTACCTGTAGGAGCGGGTTTACCCGCGAAGAGGCCAGTACTTACAACACAACTCTCAAACATTGCCCCGCGTGGTACAGCGAGAACCCGGACTCATAGAACGCCGTCCGCAGCGAGGGCGCACTCACGCCCTTCATTGGCGAGAACGGAATCGGCAGGCTGCTCGCCTCCCCCTTCAGCAAGAACTCGGCAAACGCCCGGCCAATCACGGTCCCGGTGGTATTACCCCGCCCGTTGTACCCGGTCACCGCCACCAGCCCCGGCGCCGGCTCGAACAGCCGCATCAGGTGGTCGGGGGTGAAGTCGATGCAGCCGGTCCAGTGCATTTCCCACTCGACCTTGCCCAACTCGGGGTAGTAGTGGCTCTGGATCCGGTCGGCCCAGCTGCGCACGAACCACGCCGGCTTGTTGTCGACCCGGCCCAGGCTGCCGAGCAGCAGGCGGCCCTGGTCGTCGCGACGGATGCTGCTGAGCACGGTGCGGGTGTCCCACGAGCCTTGGCCATGGGGCAGCACCTTGTCGGCTGCAGCGCCCTGCAACGGCTTGGACGCCACCTGGTAGTAATAGCCACGGAAGAACTGCTTCTGCAGGTTGCTCCAGTCGCCTTCGGTGTAGGCGCCGGTGGAAATCACCACCTTCTCGGCGCGCACCGAACCGCGTGCGGTCTTCACCCGCCAGGCATCGCCGTCACGCTCCAGGCCTTCGACCGAAGACTGCTGGAACAGCTTGCCGCCCAGGCGCGCCACCGCTGCGGCCAGGCCTTGGGTGTAGCCCATGGGGTTGATGGTGCCGGCGCGGCGGTCGAGCAGCGCGGCGGAAATCTTGTCGGTGCCGCAGTATTCCTGGCACTGGGCGCCGGTCAACAGCTCCACGTCGGCACCACGGCGACGCCATTGTTCGTGGCGAGCCTCGAGGTCGGCGATACCGGTGGCGTTGTGCGCCATGTGCAGCGTGCCTTTGTGCTGGGCCTGGCAATCGATGCCAAGGCGTTCGATCATGGCGAACACTTCAGCCGGCGCTTCACCGAGGACCTTGTTCAGGCGGCTGCCCTGCTGCTGGCCGAGAGTGGCCTCGACATCGTCGGGGCGGATCCAGGTGCCGGCGTTGACCAGGCCGACGTTGCGCCCGGAGCCACCGTGCCCGATCTTCCAGGCCTCCAGCAGGATCACCGACTTGCCCTGTTCGAGCAGGTGGATGGCCGCCGACAGGCCGGTAATGCCGCCACCGATCACGCAGACATCGGCCTTGTGCTCACCGGCCAGGGCCTGGGCGGCGACGGTCGGTTTGCTGACGAATTCCCACAAGCATTCTTGACGCAGTTCGGACATGGCCCGGCTCCAGCAATTTGTTCTTGTTTGGGGCCGTTGTGCGACCCATTCGCGGGTAAACCCGCTCCCACAGGTGCATCACAGGTTTCGAAAACTGTGTTGTACCTGTGGGAGCGGGTTTACCCGCGAACCGGGGGCCAGGCCCCCGGCCATGCAGCATCAGCCGATCAGTCGAACACGATACCCTGCGCCAGCGGCAGCTCGCGCGAGTAGTTCACGGTGTTGGTCTGGCGACGCATGTAGCCTTTCCAGGCATCCGAACCGGACTCACGGCCACCGCCAGTCTCCTTCTCGCCACCGAACGCACCGCCGATCTCGGCGCCGCTGGTACCGATGTTGACGTTGGCGATGCCGCAGTCGCTGCCCGAGGCGCTCTGGAAGCGTTCGGCTTCACGGATGTCGGTGGTGAAGATGCACGACGACAGGCCTTGTGGCACTTCGTTGTTCAGGCGCAGGGCCTCTTCGAAGTCGTCGTAGGCCAGCACGTACAGGATCGGGGCGAAGGTTTCGTGGCGCACCACGTCGCTCTGCGCCGGCATTTCGGCAATGGCAGGCGACACGTAGTAGGCGTTCGGGTACTGGTCGGCCAGCTGACGCTCGCCACCAAACACCTGGCCACCTTCGTCGCGGGCCTTGGCCAGCGCGCCCTGCATGGCGTCGAACGACTGCTTGTCGATCAGTGGGCCCACCAGGTTGTCCTTGCGTGGGTCGCCGATGCGCACCTTGCCGTAGGCGGCTTTGACGCGGGCAACCACTTCGTCCTTGATCGAGCGGTGCACGATCAGGCGGCGCAGGGTGGTGCAACGCTGGCCGGCGGTGCCGACTGCAGAGAACAGGATGCCGCGCACGGCCAGGTCGAGGTCGGCGCTCGGGGCCAGGATCATGGCGTTGTTGCCGCCCAGCTCGAGGATGCTGCGACCGAAGCGGGCAGCCACACGTGGGCCGACTTCGCGCCCCATGCGGGTGCTACCGGTGGCGCTGACCAGTGGCACGCGCGGGTCGTCGACCATCGCTTCGCCAGCTTCACGGCCGCCGATCACCAGTTGTGCCAGGCCAGCCGGGGCATCGCCGAAGGCTTTCAGGGCTTTTTCGAACAGCGCCTGGCAGGCCAGGGCGGTCAGCGGGGTCTTCTCGGACGGCTTCCACACCACGGAGTTACCGGCGACCAGGGCCAGGGCGGTGTTCCAGGCCCAGACGGCGACCGGGAAGTTGAAGGCGCTGATCACGCCGACCACGCCCAGCGGGTGCCAGGTTTCACGCATGTGGTGGCCAGGGCGCTCGGAAGCGATGGTCAGGCCGTACAGCTGGCGCGACAGGCCAACGGCGAAGTCGCAGATGTCGATCATTTCCTGCACTTCGCCCAGGCCTTCCTGGGTGATCTTGCCGGCTTCGATCGATACCAGCTCGCCGAGGTCGGCCTTGTGCTCACGCAGCACTTCGCCGAACAGGCGCACCAGCTCGCCACGGCGCGGGGCCGGCACGCTGCGCCAGGCTTCGAAGGCGCTCTGGGCCTGATCGATGCGGGCGATGGTCTCGGCCTTGCCGAGCAGTTTCACCGAGGCGATCTGGCTGCCGTCGATCGGCGTGTGAACAGGGTAGTCGCCCTGGGTGTAAGCCTCGGCGGCAACGCCAAGGCGCTCGAGCAATCCAGCAACCATTTGTGCTTCTCCTACATCGGGTGATGGGGTGGAAAAATGATGTGGATCAGTATTAATCCGATCACATAGGTACAACAAACGACCTTTATTCCGCATATCATTCCGTCAGGTAATGATTTGAGCCGCAGAGACCGCTATGTCCAAACGCCTGGTGCCCTCCATGACCGCCCTGCAGTGCTTTGAAGCTGCAGCCCGCCATTTGAGCTTTACCCGAGCCGCCGAAGAGCTGCACCTGACCCAGAGTGCGGTCAGCAAGCAGGTGGCGCAGCTTGAAGACATGTTGCGCCACCACCTGTTCCTGCGTATCCGCCGCCGCCTGCAGCTGACGCCGGCGGGCAGCCTGTACCTGGCCGAGGTCAACAAGATCCTCACCCAGGTCGACATGTCCAGCCGCTACGTGCTCACCTACGGCGAGCAGACCGAGATACTGAAGGTAGCCACTCAACCGAGTTTTGGCGTGCGCTGGTTGATCCCGCACCTCAAGGGCTTTGGCAAGCGCCACGGCAACATCCACCTGGACATCCGCAACGAGATGGAGCCGTTCGCCCTGCTGCAGGGCTCGGCGGACGTGGTGTTCTTCTATGGCCAGGGCACCTGGCCGGGGGCCACCTGCGTGGAACTGTTCCGTGAAGAGGTGGTGCCGGTATGTGCACCGGAGCTGCTGGCCGGGCGTGAACTGAACGATGCCGGGGAGCTGGCCGAACTGGTGCTGCTACAGAGCACCTCGCGGCCCGAGGCCTGGCACGAGTGGTTCCTGGAATTGGGCTTGCAGAGCGTCAGCGCCTACCACGGGCCGCGCTTCGATACGTTCTATATGGCCTTGAGCGCGGCGCAGGCCGGGTGCGGGGTGGCGTTGGTGCCGCGCTACCTGGCGGCGAAGGAGTTGGCCGAGGGGAGTTTGGTGGTACCTTGGAACCATGCGATGCGCAGTGCCGGGGCGCATTACCTGGCGTATGCCGAGCATGCGGCGGAGGTGCCCAAGGTAAGGGCATTGGTGGAGTGGATTCGCGAGCAGCTTCAGGCTTGATGGCCTCTTCGCGGGTGAACCCGCTCCCACAGCTATCGCGCAAGGCCTGAGCCCTGTGAGGTACCCGCGAAAGGGCCCTTGAGGTCGATCAAAAAAGGAATGACACACTCACTTTTTTTCGCTTGTGAGCCAAGTGCATTCCCAGCTTTCATGTAAGCGTCCGAACCCAACCAGGAAGCTAGCGATGCCCGCCAACGATTTCGTCAGCCCCGACAGCATCCGCGCGCAGTTCTCTGCCGCCATGTCGCTCATGTACAAACAGGAAGTGCCCCTGTACGGCACGCTGCTGGAGCTGGTGAGCGAAATCAACCAGCAAGTCATGGCCCAGCAACCCGAGGTTGCCGAGGCCCTGCGCTGGACCGGCGAAATCGAGCGGCTGGACCAGGAGCGCCATGGTGCCATCCGCGTCGGCACCGCCGCAGAGCTGGCCACCATCGCCCGGCTGTTCGCGGTCATGGGCATGCAGCCGGTCGGCTACTACGACCTCAGCTCCGCCGGCGTGCCGGTGCATTCCACCGCCTTCCGCGCGGTGCACGAGCAGTCGCTGCACGTCAGCCCGTTCCGCGTATTCACCTCGCTGCTGCGCCTGGAACTGATCGACAACCCGCAGCTGCGCCAGTTGGCCGAAAGCATCCTGGCCAAGCGCCAGATCTTCACCGCCCGCGCCCTCGAACTGATCGCCCAGTGCGAGCGCGATGGCGGCCTGAACGCCGTCGATGCCGAGGCGTTCGTGCAGGAAGCGCTGCACACCTTCCGCTGGCACCATGACGCTACCGTCACTGCCGAGCAGTACCAGCAGTTGCATGACCAGCACCGCCTGATCGCCGATGTGGTGGCCTTCAAGGGCCCGCACATCAACCACCTGACCCCGCGCACCCTGGACATCGATGCAATCCAGCTCGGCATGCCGGCCAAAGGCATCCCGCCGAAGGCCGTGGTCGAAGGTCCGCCCACCCGCCGTCACCCGATCCTGCTGCGCCAGACCAGCTTCAAGGCCCTGCAGGAAAAGGTTGCGTTCAGCGACCAGCAGGGCAGCGAAGGCAGCCATACCGCGCGCTTCGGCGAAATCGAGCAACGCGGCGCGGCACTGACGCCGAAAGGTCGCCAGCTGTACGACAAGCTGCTCGACGCCACCCGCGCCGCCCTGGGTGGCGCCCCGGCCGAGGCCAATGCCGAACGCTACATGGCGTTGTTGAAGGACACCTTTGCCGAATTCCCGGATGACCTGGCGCAGATGCGTGAACAGGGCCTGGCCTACTTCCGCTACTTCGCCACCGAAAAAGGCCTGGCCGCGCGCGACCAGGATGACCGCCCGACCACACTGGAGGGGCTGATCGAGGCTGGCCATGTGCACTTCGAGGCGCTGGTGTACGAGGACTTCCTGCCGGTGAGCGCGGCGGGGATCTTCCAGTCCAACCTGGGTGACGATGCGCAGGCCGAGTACGGCAGCAACGCCAACCGCGACGCGTTCGAAGAGGCGCTGGGGCTGCAGGTACAGGATGAACTGGCGTTGTATGCACAGAGTGAGCGCCGGTCGCTGCAGGCGTGTGCACAGGCTCTGAATCTGGGCTCGATGTAAGGCATTGCGGCCTCTTCGCGGGTAAACCCGCTCCCACAGGCCTACGCTTGACCTGTGGGAGCGGGTTTACCCGCGAAGAGGCCGGTACAAGCGATCAGAGGGGCGGCAGAATCTGCACATCCGGCAAATCCATCGCCGCCACCTCCTCTTCCAGAAACGCGCTCAAACGCCGCAACCGCTCGCCCCCTGGCCGAGTGCGCGGCCACACCAGGTAATAATCCATCCCGCTGGGCACCGCCGTCGGCCACGGCAGGCTCAAGCGCCCCTGTGCCACATCCTCGGCCACCATCAGCAAATCGCCCATGGAAATGCCATAGCCACGCGCCGCGGCAATCATGCCCAGCTCCAGGGTGTCGAACACCTGCCCGCCCTTGAGCGAAACCTTGTCACTCAGCCCCATGCGCTCCAGCCACTCCCGCCAGTCGCGCTTGTCCACCGTGGGGTGCAGCAACTCGATGCAGGCCAGCCGGCGCTCGTCCCAGGGTTCCTCGTCGAGCAGGTCTGGCGCACCCACGGGGATCAGCAACTCCGGGAACAGCTTGCGCACTTCCCAGTCCGGCGGGAACACGCCGTCGCTGAGCAATACCGCGCAATCGAACGGTTCCTGGTTGAAGTCCACATGGTCGACATCCATCCACGCGCTGGTCAGCTGCACTTCATTGCCAGGCTGCAAATGGCGAAAGCGGCTCAGACGCGCCAGCAACCAGCGCATGGTCAGGGTCGAGGGGGCCTTCATGCGCAGGATGTCATCTTCACCGCGCAAGGTATCGCAAGCCCGCTCCAGCGCGGCAAAGCCTTCGCGCACACCGGGCAGCAGCACCCGCGCCGCTTCGGTCAGTTGCAGGCTGCGGCCGCTGCGCACGAACAGGCGGCAGGCAAAGTGCTCCTCCAGCGTGCGGATATGCCGGCTGACCGCGCTCTGGGTGATCGACAGCTCTTCGCCGGCACGGGTGAAGGAGCTTAGCCGCGCGGCGGCTTCGAATGCGCGCAGGGCATACAGCGGGGGGAGCTGACGGGACATGAGGTACCTGCCATAAGGGGCTGTGGAGCGAATCACCGGAAAGCATATATGCATGAGTCAGACTCATGCCAATGATCGCTTTTATCCTTTTGTGCAAAGTTGACCAAAGCCTCAGAATCGCCCTTCGTTGATCACCCCAGGAAAAGGACTGCCCCCATGCATGTCGCGCCCACCACAGAACTCAAGGCTTTGCTGCGCCTGGCCGGGCCGCTGATCGCCTCGCAGTTGGCGCACATGCTGATGGTGCTGACCGATACCTTGATGATGGCCCGCATCAGCCCGCAAGCCCTGGCTGGCGGCGGCCTGGGCGCGGCGAGCTACTCGTTCGTGTCGATCTTCTGCCTGGGCGTGATCGCGGCGGTCGGCACCCTGGTGGCGATTCGCAAGGGCGCCAACGACATCGACGGTGCCACCCGCCTGGCACAGGGCGGCCTGTGGCTGGCCTGGGGCCTGGCGCTGTTCGCTGCGCTGGTGCTGTGGAACCTGGAGCCGGTACTGCTGCTGTTCGGGCAAAAGCCCGAGAACGTTGCTTCGGCCGCCGAATTCCTCACCCTGCTGCCACTGGCCCTGCCCGGCTACCTGACCTTCATGGCCTTGCGCGGTTTCACCAGCGCGCTGGGCCGCTCGACCCCGGTGATGGTCATCAGCCTGGTCGGCACGGTGCTTAACTACCTGTTCAACGTAGCGTTGATCGAAGGCATGTTCGGCCTGCCCAAGCTGGGCCTGATGGGCATCGGCCTGGTCACCGCGGTGGTGTCGATGGGCATGGCCATTGCCCTGGCGCTGTATATCCGCTGGCACCCGGCCTATGCCGCCTACCCGCTGCGCAAGGGCCTGTCGCGCCCGTCGTTGCCGGCCCTGCGCGAGCTGTGGCGGCTGGGCCTGCCGATTGGCGGCACCTACATGGTTGAAGTCGGCCTGTTCGCCTTCGCTGCGCTGTGCATGGGCGTGCTGGGCAGTACCGAGCTGGCGGCGCACCAGATCGCCCTGCAGATCGTCTCCACGGCGTTCATGGTGCCGACCGGGTTGTCGTATGCGGTGACCATGCGCGTGGGGCTGTACTACGGCGCCGGCAACCTGCTGGCAGCGCGCAGCGCCGGGCGGGTGGGCATCGGCTTCGGGGCGATGATCATGTTTGCCTTCGCCGCGCTGTTCTGGCTGCTGCCCGATACGCTGGTGGGGCTGTTCATCGACCGTGACGACCCGGCATTTGCGGCGATCTTCCAGCTGGCGGTGCAGTTGCTGATGGTGGCGGCATGGTTCGAGCTGTTCGATGGCATGCAGACGATTGCGATGGGCTCGATCCGTGGGCTGAAGGATGCCAAGACCACCTTCCTGATCGGGCTGGTGTGCTACTGGCTGGTGGGGGCGCCGAGTGCCTGGCTGTTCACCTTCAACCTGGGCGGTGGTGCGGTCGGAGTGTGGTGGGGGCTGGCGTTGGGGTTGGCGTGTGCGGCGGTGGCGCTGACCTTTGGCTTTGAGTGGCGCATGAAGCGGCTTTTGGGTAAGGCCGGGATGGGTGGCGCGGCTACGGCTTCGGCCTGACTTGCGGGCCTCTTCGCGGGTAAACCCGCTCCCACAGGGACTGCGCAGGGTCTGAATCCTGTGCAAAGCCTGTGGGAGCGGGTTCACCCGCGAAAGGGCCCTAAAGGGCTGCGCCCAACTGGCAGCCGGTCGCCTGCAGCAAGAACTCCATCAACTCCCCCACCGGCAGCGGCTTGCTGACCAGGAAGCCTTGAACCTGGTCACAGCCAAACCCGCGCAACAACGCCATTTGCTCTTCACTCTCCACCCCTTCGGCCACCACTTCGAGGTTGAGGTTGTGCGCCAGGTTGATCATGGCGTGTACCAGCTTGCGGTTCTCCTCGCGCATTTCCATTTCCGCGACAAAGCTGCGGTCCACCTTGAGCAAGGTGATCGGCAGGCTGTTCAGGTGCACGAACGAAGAAAACCCGGTACCGAAATCATCGAGCGAGAAGCGCACGCCCAGGCGCCCCAGGGCGTCCATGGTCTGGCGCACCAGCTCGTTGCGGCGCATCACCGCCGTTTCGGTCAGCTCGAACTCCAGCCAGCGGGCATCCACGCCATGCTCGAGAATCAGGCGGCTCAAGGTCGCCAGCAGCTGGCTGTCCTGGAACTGGCGGAAGCTCAGGTTGACCGCCATGTGCAGCGGCTCCAGGCCGCGCTCGCACAGCGCCTGCATGTCATGCAGGGCGCGGGAAATCACCCAGTAGCCCAGCGGCACGATCAGGCCGCTCTGCTCGGCCAGCGGCACGAACTCGCTGGGCGGCAACAGGCCGCGCTCGGCATGCCGCCAGCGCACCAGCGCCTCGAGGCCGACGATACGCCCGTCGGCCAGGTTCAACCGCGGCTGGTAATGCAGCTCCAGCTCGTCACGGCGCAGGGCGCGGCGCAGTTCGCTTTCCAGGTCGGCCAGGCTACGGGCATTGCGGTTGATGCGTTCGTTGAACACATGGAAGGTGCAACCCTGGCTGCCCTTGGCCTGGCGCATGGCGATGTGCGCGTGCCACATCAGCGGGTCGGCGCCACCCTGGGCGCGGGCATGGGCCAGGCCCAGGCTGCAGCCCAGCAGCAGGCTTTCACCGTCGATCCAGTAGGGCTCGGCCAACGCCTCGACAATCCGCTCGGCAATCCATTCGGCACGGTTGGGGTCGCGCCGGGTGTCGATCAGCAGGGCAAACTCGTCGCTGCCCAGCCGCGCCAGCTGGTCGCCCGCCTCCAGTTGCTGCTTCAGGCGTGCCACCACCTGCAGGATCAGGCGGTCGCCGCTCTGGTGGCCGAGGGCATCGTTGACATGGCGGAAGTTGTCCAGGTCCAGATGGCCGAGGGCAAGGCCGCGGCCGTCGTTCTCGGCCAGGCGCGCGGTCAGCAAGGCCTGGAAACCCTGGCGGTTGGCGATACCGGTCAGCGGGTCCTGCTCGGCCAGACGCTGCAAGGTGGCCACCAGCACACCGCGCTCGCGCACATGGCGCAGCGAGCGGCGCAAGGTGTCGGCATTGAGCTGGTCATGCACCAGCCAGTCACTGACGGCGCTGGGCGCTACCTGGGGCTCATGGTCGAGCAGCAGGATGGTCGGCAACTCGCAGCGCCCGGGCGCCGGTTGCAGGGCCGGGGTTGCCAGCACGACAGCCTGGCGGTCCTGGTTGAACAGGCTGTCGACCGCCTCCCAGTTTGGCGCCGTCAGCAGCACGGCGCTGCCACCCAGGGCAGGCATGCACGCGCGTAGCAGCGCGGCCCATTCCGGCTCATCGGCCAACAGCAGCAAACGCAATGGTTCGACAGGCGTGGACAAGCGGGCTCCTTAGGGCTTCACGGTGCAACGGAAACTGCCAGGTATGCTACTGCATTAATGGAAATGATTTTCACTTTAATACATGTTTTTACGGGCGTAGCATCCCGACGTATTTTGTCGTGCATCCTGCGCGAAACTGCGCCAGCCGGCAAATCCCGTTTACATATTTGACTCAGACGTCAGACGGTCGCGCCACAACCGCCCCATGCCTGTTAGAATGCGCGGCTATTTTCTGGCGACCCCCGGTTTCTAGCATGTCCCGACTCAATCCCCGGCAGCAAGAAGCCCGTGACTATGTCGGCGGCCCTCTTTTGGTGCTCGCCGGTGCAGGCTCGGGCAAGACCAGCGTGATCACGCGCAAGATTGCCCACCTCATCCAGAACTGCGGCATCCGTGCCCAGTACATCGTGGCGATGACCTTTACCAACAAGGCCGCACGCGAGATGAAGGAACGGGTCGGCACCCTGCTGCGTCCGGGGGAAGGCCGTGGCCTGACGGTGTGCACCTTCCACAACCTGGGCCTGAACATCATCCGCAGGGAGCACGAGCGCCTGGGCTACAAGCCGGGCTTCTCGATCTTCGACGAGTCCGACATCAAGGCGTTGCTGTCGGACATCATGCAGAAGGAATACTCCGGCGACGACGGCATCGACGAGATCAAGAACATGATCGGTGCCTGGAAGAACGACCTGATCCTGCCCGCAGAGGCCCTGGAGAAGGCGCGCAACCCGCGCGAGCAGACCGCCGCCATCGTCTACACCCACTACCAGCGCACGCTCAAGGCGTTCAACGCGGTGGATTTCGACGACCTGATCCTGCTGCCGGTCAAGCTGTTCCAGGAGCACCCCGATGTGCTGGAACGCTGGCAGAACCGCGTGCGCTACCTGCTGGTGGACGAATACCAGGACACCAACGCCAGCCAGTACCTGCTGGTGAAGATGCTGATCGGCATGCGCAACCAGTTCACCGTGGTGGGTGACGACGACCAGTCGATCTACGCCTGGCGTGGCGCCCGGCCGGAAAACCTGATGCTGCTCAAGGAGGACTACCCCTCCCTGAAAGTGGTGATGCTGGAGCAGAACTACCGCTCCACCAGCCGCATCCTGCGCTGCGCCAACGTGCTGATCGCCAACAACCCGCACGCGTTCGAGAAGCAGCTGTGGAGCGAGATGGGCGTGGGCGACGAGATCCGCGTCATCCGCTGCAAGAACGAGGAAGCCGAGGCCGAACGCGTGGCCATGGAAATCCTCACCCTGCACCTGCGCACCAACCGCCCGTACAGCGACTTTGCCATCCTCTACCGCGGCAACTACCAGGCCAAGCTGATCGAACTGAAGCTGCAGCACCACCAGGTGCCGTATCGCCTGTCGGGCGGCAACAGCTTCTTCGGCCGCCAGGAGGTCAAGGACCTGATGGCCTACCTGCGCCTGCTGGTAAACCCGGACGATGACAACGCCTACCTGCGGGTTATCAACGTGCCACGTCGGGAAATCGGCTCCACCACCCTGGAAAAGCTCGGCAACTACGCCACCGAGCGCAAGATTTCGATGTACGCCGCCAGCGAGGAACTGGGCCTCGGTGAGCACCTGGACGCCCGCTACACCGAGCGTTTGCAGCGCTTCAAGCACTGGCTGGACGGGGTGCGCCACAAGGTCGCCCTGGAAGACCCGATTGCCGCGCTGCACGAGATGATCCGCGATATCGACTACGAGAACTGGATCCGCCAGCAGACCGCCAGCGACAAGGCTGCGGAGTTTCGCATCAGCAACGTCTGGTTCCTGGTCGAAGCGCTGAAGAACACCCTCGAAAAGGACGAAGAGGGTGACATGACCATCGAGGACGCCATCGGCAAGCTGGTGCTGCGCGACATGCTCGAGCGCCAGCAGGAAGAGGAAGAGAACGCCGAAGGTGTGCAGATGATGACCCTGCATGCCTCCAAGGGCCTGGAGTTCCCCTACGTGTTCATCATGGGCATGGAAGAGGAAATTCTCCCGCACCGCTCCAGCATCGAGGCCGACACCATCGAAGAGGAACGCCGCCTGGCCTACGTGGGCATCACCCGCGCGCGCCAGACCCTGGCCTTCACCTTCGCCGCCAAGCGCAAGCAGTACGGAGAAATCATCGACTGCACGCCCAGCCGGTTCCTCGATGAACTGCCACCGGAAGACCTGGCCTGGGAAGGCCTGGACGATGCGCCGGTCGAGGTAAAGGCCGCACGGGGCAACAACGCCCTGGCCGATATCCGGGCAATGCTCAAACGCTGATCAACCATTACTCTTTAAATTTGCCGCCATTTGCGGCCACCTTTGTTACATCGAGGAATACCACAGTGGAAGCACTGCATCAGAAGATTCGCGACGAAGGCATCGTGCTTTCCGATCAGGTTCTCAAAGTCGACGCGTTTCTCAATCACCAGATCGACCCTGCGCTGATGCAGCTGATCGGTGACGAGTTCGCCCGCCTGTTCGCGGACGCGGGCGTGACCAAGATCGTCACCATCGAAGCCTCGGGCATTGCCCCGGCGGTGATGACTGGCCTGAAGCTGGGCGTGCCGGTGATCTTCGCCCGCAAGCACCAGTCGCTGACCCTGACCGAGAACCTGCTGACCGCCTCGGTATACTCCTTCACCAAGCAGACCGAGAACACCGTGGCCATCTCGCCACGTCACCTCAACAGCAGCGACCGCGTACTGGTGATCGACGACTTCCTGGCCAACGGCAAGGCGTCGCAGGCGCTGATCTCGATCATCAAGCAAGCCGGCGCTACCGTGGCCGGCCTGGGTATCGTGATCGAGAAGTCGTTCCAGGGCGGCCGTGCCGAGCTGGACAGCCAGGGCTACCGCGTTGCATCGCTGGCCCGGGTGAAGTCGCTGGAAGGTGGTGTGGTGTCCTTCATCGAATAAGGCCGCTACGCGATCTCTGTGGGAGCGGGTTTACCCGCGAAGGCGATTTGGGATGCGCCATCGCATTCGCGGGTAAACCCGCTCCCACAGGGGACAGTATGTCCGAGCGCTTATTTTGCAGCCTGTAAGCCCGCCAGCAGCAACCGCTGGTAAAGCTCTTCCTTCAGCCCCTGCGGCTGGTCCAGCTGCATCCGCGCAAGGTGCCTCGCATAGCCCTCCGGCCCCGGCGCATCCAGCGCTGCCTTGCCCAGCTCCAGCACCTCGCTCAGCTTGAACTTGCTCTTCAGCCAGTTCAGCGCCCGCAGCAAATCCCGTTCTTCAGCCGTAAAGTCCGTGCCCAGCGGATACTCCGGGAACAACCGCAAGTGCCGCGCCCTGATCGCCTCCAGCCGCTGCGGCGTGTTGTCGGTAAAGCGCGCCTCCAGTTGAAAATCCCTGGCCAGCTTGCCGGCGTCCTTGGCCTGCTCGATCAGCCCCTGCTGGAACCGCGAATCGCATACCGCCAGCAACCGCGCAATCACCTCACTGTCGGTCTGCCCACGCAGGTCGGCGATGCCGTACTCGGTCACCACGATATCGCGCAGGTGCCGGGGGATGGTGCAATGGCCATAGTTCCAGAACAGGTTCGAAGTTACCTCCCCGCCCGCCTCACGCCAGCTGCGCAGCAGCAGGATCGAACGCCCGCCCTCCAGCGCATGGCCTTGGGCGACGAAGTTGTACTGCCCGCCCACGCCACTGAGTACCCGGCCATCCTCCAGCTGGTCGGCCACCCCGGCGCCGAGCAGGGTCATGCCGAATACGGTGTTGATGAAGCGCGCATCGTGGCGTTGGCGACGCTTGAGCTGCTCCTGCCCGTACAACTCGTTGATGAAGCTGATACGCGTCATGGCAAACCGCGCACGCTGTTCCAGCGGCATGTCGCGCAAGCGCTGGTAGAACGCCTGGGGGCCGAGGAAGAAGCCGCCATGCAGCACTGCTGCCCCCTGCTCATCCGCCGGGCGCCGCAACAGGCCGGCATCGGCCAACGCCAGCAGGCCGTTGACGAACATTTCGCTGCAGCCGTACAGGCCCTGGGCGAAGGTATCCAGGCCTCCTTCCCGTTCGATCAGCGCTTGCCACGGGCCGATATCCAGCGCGTCGAGCACGGCACGATAGCCGGCGTTGTCGCCCTGGCGCGCCAGCAGTGCAGCAGTTAGCGCGTCACCCATGGCGCCAATGCCTATCTGCAGGGTGCCGCCATCGTGTACCAGGCTGCTGGCGTGCAGGCCGATGCAATGGTCCTGGGTGTTGACCGGCATGTTCGGCGTGGAGAACAGGCGGCGTTGCTCGGCTGTATCGATCAGCAGGTCGAACGCATCGATGGGTAGCTCGGCGTCACCCGGCATGTAAGGCAGTTCGGCATGCACCTGACCGAGCATGAGGATGGTTTCGCCGGCGGCGCGACGCTTGGCGATCATCGGCAGCAGGTCGAGGGTGATGTCAGGGTTGCAGGCCAGGCTCAGGTGCACGGGCCTCTCGGGGGTGGCGGCCACCAGCTGCGCGACCAGGTTCAGGCCCTTGGCGTTGATGTCGCGCGCGGCGTGGCTGTAGTTGCTGCTGATGTAGCCCTGCTGGGCCGACACGCTGTGCAGCAGGCTGCCGGGCTGCATGAAGAACTGTTCCACGCGGATGTTCGGCGGCAGGCTGTCGTTGCGCAGGTCGGCGAGGTAGGTGAGTTCTTCGTAATCGGCGAAAACGCGCTCGACGAAGGGCTCCAGAAAGCGCCGCTGCAGGCCATCGCCCAGTGATGGGCGGCCGAGGGACAGGGCGGTGTAGATGGTCAGTTGCCGCTCGGGAAGCTCGCGTACGCGGGCATAGAGGGCGTTGACGAAGGCATTGGGCTTGCCCAGGCCCAGCGGCAGGCCCATGTGGATGTGGGCTGGCAGGCGCGACAGGACTTGCTCGACGGCCTGGTCGATGGAGCAGAGGTGCATCGGGGCCTCCTGAGACATCCATGGGTTCAGGGGTTGGACATGGGCTTTGGTGGGTTGGTTGCCTGTGCGAGTCTTGTGCTGTACCTGTGGGAGCGGCTTTAGCCGCGAAAGGGCCGGCACAGGCACCACAAAAAACAAAGCCCGCCATCAATGGCGGGCCTCATGCAATTCAGCTGTCTCTCACAGCCCGGACATCTTCTTGATCGCCCCTTTCAGGTCGTCATCCGAGCAATCCGCGCAGGTGCCTTTCGGCGGCATGGCGTTGATGCCGGTAATGGCCTTGGCCAGGATGCCATCCAGGCCGCCCTGGTGGTCGGCGCGTTCCTTCCACGCTGCGGTATCGCCAATCTTCGGCGCGCCGAGCAGGCCGGAGCCATGGCAGGCATTGCAGTGCTTGGCGATGATCTCGTCCGGCGTCTTGGCACCACCGCCACCTGCGGCAGCGGCCACTTCCATGCCCTTGCACTCCTGGCCCTGGACGCACACCTGGCCAACCGGCTCCAGGCGCTTGGCGATGTCATCATTGGTCGCAGCGGTTGCGCTCATTGCCCAGAGGGCGAATACGGCTGCTGGTACGGCCAGCATCTTCTTGATTTGGTTCACGCGAACACCCTCATGGTGGCTAATCACGCTCGCGGCCACGGATCGGCGAGCGTTGAAAAGTATAGCGGGAACCCAGAGGCCGTGAAACGACCCTACACGGGAAAGGGGTATTGCCGAATCAATGCACTGCGCTGGATCAAAAGTTTGAAGGCGTCGCCGCACTGATCAACCGCGCCGGCCGGTCGAACGGGTTGCGAAAGCGGTGCGGGCGGGTGCTTTCGAAGTAGTAGCTGTCGCCCTCTTCAAGGATGAAGATCTCGTTGCCGACCACCAGCTCCAGGCGGCCTTCAAGCAGGATGCCGGTTTCTTCGCCGTCGTGGGTCAGCATTTCGGCCCCCGTGTCGGCACCCGGTGGATACACCTCGGTGAGAAAGGCGATGGCACGATTGGGGTGCGACTTGCCGACCAGCTTCATGGTCACCGCACCGTCGGAGATGTCGATCAGCTCATGGGCTTTGTAGACGATCTGCGTGGGGCTTTCAGGTTCCAGCTCGACCGAGAAGAACTCGACCATGGACATGGGAATGCCGCTCAGCACCTTGCGCAGCGAGCTGATCGACGGGCTCACGCTGTTCTTCTCGATCATCGAGATGGTGCTGTTGGTCACGCCGGCACGCTTGGCGAGTTCACGCTGGGACAGGCCCTTGAGCTTGCGGATGGCTTGCAGTCGTTCGCCGACGTCCAAAGCTGGAGCCTCCTGAAACGGTGGAAAAGGGGGTGGATGTGAACGATATCATGGCAACGCCGTTCAGTATTTACAACACACCGCCCTTCAACCTGTCCGCTTCAGCGTGTCATTCGCCGATGTAGTCCCGCGGTACCCGCTTGAGGTTGCAGAAAATCTGGTAGGGAATGGTACCCGCGTGCGCGGCCACTTCGCTGGCCAGCACATGCTTGCCCCACAGTTCGACCGGGCTGCCGACGGTGGCTTCCGGCACATCGGTCAGGTCGATGCTGAGCATGTCCATCGACACCCGGCCGATCAGTTGGGTGCGCTTGCCGGCGACCAGCACCGGAGTACCGTTGGGCGCCTGCCGCGGGTAGCCATCGGCATAGCCCATGGCGACCACGCCAACGCGAGTTGGCCGTGGGCTGACGAACTTGGCGCCATAGCCCACCGGTTCGCCGGCGGGCAGTTCGCGCACGCTGATCACCCGCGATTGCAGGGTCATCACCGGCTGCAGGCGTTCGGCCTCGGCCTGGGCCACTTCGAACGGTGTGGCACCGTACAGCATCAGGCCCGGGCGCACCCAGTCGCTGGGGGCCTGCGGCCAGCCCAGCACGCCTGGCGAGTTGCGCAGGCTGCACTCGGCGGCCAGGCCTTGGCGGGCGGCTTCGAACACGGCGATCTGCTGGGCGGTGGCGTCGGCATCCAGCTCGTCGGCGCGGGCGAAGTGGCTCATCAGCACGATGCGCACGACCTTGCCGCTGGCCAGCAGGCGCTGGTAGGCCTCGTGGTAGTCCTTGGGGTGCAGGCCGACACGGTGCATGCCGCTGTCGAGCTTGAGCCAGACGGTGAGCGGCTTGTGCACCTGGGTCTTTTCGATTGCTTCCAGCTGCCACAGCGAGTGCACCACGCACCACAGGTCGTGCTCGGCAATCAGGGCCAGTTCGCTGGCTTCGAAGAAACCTTCGAGTAGCAGTACCGGGGCCTTGATACCGGCGGCACGCAGCTCCAGCGCTTCTTCGATGCAGGCCACGGCAAAGCCGTCGGCTTCGGCCTCCAGGGCCAGGGCACAGCGCACGGCACCGTGGCCGTAGGCGTCAGCCTTGATCACGGCGAGGGCTTTGGCACCGGTCAGTTCACGGGCCAGACGGTAGTTGTGGCGCAGGGCCTGGAGGTCGATCAGGGCGCGGGCGGGACGCATGGCGGCATGCCTTATGGTGGTTCGGGTTGAAATCGGTTTTGGGTCTTTCGCGGCTGAAGCCGCTCCCACAGGGGACCACACAATGTCCGGGAACATACGATCCCTGTGGGAGCGGCTTTAGCCGCGAAGAGGCCGGTACAGGCAGACTTACTGCTGGTGAGCCGGCGCAGTCTGCCCGTGCTTGGCCACTTCCGGGCTGTTGCCATAACGGGAAATGTCCAGGCCTTCGGCACTGATCTGCGGCTTCTTGCGCGCAATCAGGTCGGCCAGCAGGCGACCGGAGCCACACGCCATGGTCCAGCCCAAAGTGCCGTGACCGGTGTTCAGGAACAGGTTGCGGAACGCCGTGGCACCGACGATCGGGGTACCGTCCGGGGTCGCCGGGCGCAGGCCGGTCCAGAAGCTTGCTTGGCTCAGGTCACCGCCGCGAGGATAAAGATCGTTGACGATCATCTCCAGCGTTTCGCGCCGACGCGGGTTCAGCGACAGGTCAAAACCGGCGATTTCAGCCATGCCGCCGACGCGGATGCGGTTGTCGAAACGGGTGATCGCTACCTTGTAGGTCTCGTCGAGAATGGTCGAGGTCGGGGCCATGTCGCCGTTGGTGATCGGCACGGTCAGCGAGTACCCCTTCAGCGGGTACACCGGGGCCTTGATGCCCAGCGGCTTGAGCATCTGCGGCGAGTAGCTGCCCAGCGCCAGCACGTAACGGTCGGCGGTTTCCAGCTTGCCGTCGATCCACACACCATTGATGCGGTCACCCGCGAAGTCCAGGCGCTGGATGTCCTGGCCGAAGCGGAACTCCACGCCCAGCTTCACGGCCATTTCGGCCAGCTTGGTGGTGAACAGCTGGCAGTCGCCAGTCTGGTCGTTGGGCAGGCGCAGGGCGCCGGCCAGGATGTCCTTGACGCCAGCCAGGGCCGGTTCGACGCGGGCAATGCCGTCGCGGTCGAGCAGCTCGTAAGGCACGCCGGACTGTTCCAGCACGGCAATGTCCTTGGCCGCGGCATCTACCTGGGCTTGGGTACGGAACAGCTGGGTAGTTCCCAGGCTGCGGTTTTCGTAGGCAATACCGGTTTCGGCGCGCAGCTCGTCGAGGCAGTCACGGCTGTACTCGGACAGGCGCACCATGCGCTCCTTGTTCACCGCGTAACGGCTGGCGGTGCAGTTGCGCAGCATCTGTGCCATCCACAGGTACTGGTCAACGTCGCCGGTGAGCTTGATGGCCAGGGGCGCGTGGCGCTCCAGCAGCCACTTGATGGCCTTCAGCGGCACGCCAGGGGCGGCCCAGGGCGAGGCATAGCCGGGCGAGATCTGGCCGGCGTTGGCAAAGCTGGTTTCCATGGCCACCGCCGGCTGGCGATCGACCACCGTTACTTCGAAACCTTGCCGGGCCAGATAGTAGGCACTGGCGGTTCCGATCACACCGCTACCAAGTACCAGAACTCGCATCGTTTTATCCCTCGCACGCGGCGCGCCGCAGACTTTTATTGAAATGGCATGAATGCGCGCAGTATAGGAATTTGAGGGCAGTGCAATTCACTATATAAAAGCCTATTATTGGCGAGAATTCTCGGCAAAATCGCCTTTCACGGAGGGGCATCCCCTATGAGAACCCAGCACCAGAGCAAGCGTGAACTGGACAAGATCGACCGTAACATCCTGCGTATCCTGCAGAACGACGGGCGTATTTCCTTCACCGAACTGGGCGAGAAAGTCGGGCTTTCCACTACCCCTTGCACCGAGCGCGTCCGCCGCCTGGAGCGCGAGGGCATCATCATGGGCTACAACGCCCGCCTGAACCCGCAGCACCTCAAGGGCAGCCTGCTGGTGTTCGTGGAAATCAGCCTGGACTACAAGTCCGGCGACACCTTCGAAGAGTTCCGCCGTGCGGTGCTGAAGCTGCCCCACGTACTGGAATGCCACCTGGTTTCAGGTGACTTCGACTACCTGGTGAAAGCGCGTATTTCCGAGATGGCCTCGTATCGCAAGCTGCTCGGCGACATCCTGCTGAAGCTGCCGCATGTGCGCGAATCGAAGAGCTACATCGTGATGGAAGAGGTGAAGGAGAGCCTTTGCCTGCCGATCCCGGACTGATGCTAGACCAGCACCTGGCGGGTGGTGGCAATGAACTGGTGGACCAACTGCTCGGCGGCGGGGTCGATCATCTGTTCAGGGCCACGACCGCGCGGGCACGCCAGCCGCGGCGTGGTGCCGAACAGGCGGCAGATCATTGGCCGCTCCTCGTACACGGTGCAGCCGTTGGGGCCCAGGTGCACACAGTCCAGGCGCTCCAGGGCGGCATCCTGCTCGGCCTGGGACTTGCGCGGCAGGCGGGCCATTTCTTCCGCCGACGTGGTGACCGGGCCGCAGCAATCGTGGCAGCCGGGTTCGCACTCGAATGAAGGGATGAGTTCGCGCAGGAAGTGGATCTTGTGGCGGTTGCAGGACATGGCTGGGTACAAAGCTAAATAGATAAGTTCGATTATAGGCCCATTCGCGGGTAAACCCGCTCCCACAGGATTGTGGATGCACCAGGCATTGCGCTGTCCCTGTGGGAGCGGGTTTACCCGCGAACGAGTGCGCAGCCCTCGTCTTGTTGCCCACCACCCTACCCCGGCTTATCCTCCTCCCCTCAGCCCACCAGCCTCAGGACCTGCCCAATGATCCACAGCGCGCAGCACGCCGCCTCCTATTACGCCGCCAGCAGCGCGCCACACCCTGACCATTCCTTCCTGCAAGGCGAGCACAGCGCCGACGTGTGTATCGTCGGCGGCGGCTACTCGGGCCTGAACACGGCCATCGAACTGGCCGAACGCGGCTTCTCGGTCATCCTGCTGGAAGCCCGCAAGCTCGGTTGGGGCGCCAGCGGGCGCAATGGTGGGCAGCTGATCCGTGGCGTCGGCCACGGTCTGGAACAATTCCTCCCGGTGATCGGCGAGGAAGGCGTGCGCAGCATGAAGCTGATGGGCCTGGAAGCCGTGCAGATCGTCCGCGAGCGGGTCGAAAAGCATGCCATTGCCTGTGACCTGACCTGGGGTTACTGCGACCTGGCCAACAAACCCGCCGAGCTGCTGGGCTTTGCCGAAGACGCCGAAGAACTGCGCAGCCTGGGCTACGCCCATGAATTGCGCCTGGTGGGCAAGGACGATATCCACAGCGTGGTCGGCGCTGACTGCTACGTGGGCGGGCTGGTCGACATGGGCTCCGGCCACCTGCACCCGCTCAACCTGGCCCTGGGCGAAGCGGCCGTGGCCAGCCGCCTGGGCGTGAAGCTGTTCGAGCAGTCCGAGGTCACCCGCATCGACTACGGCCCGCAGGTGCAGGTGCACACCGCCCAGGGCCGGGTGCGCGCCAAGACCCTGGTGCTGTGCTGCAACGCCTACCACAACAACCTGAACCGCGAGCTGGGCGGCAAGGTATTGCCGGCGGGCAGCTACATCATCGCCACCGAGCCGCTGGGCGAAGAGCGCGCTCGCTCGCTGCTACCGCAGAACATGGCAGTGTGTGACCAGCGGGTGGCACTGGACTATTACCGGCTATCCGCCGACAACCGCTTGCTGTTCGGCGGTGCCTGCCACTATTCAGGCCGCGATCCGAAGGACATCGCCGCCTACATGCGGCCGAAAATGCTCAAGGTGTTCCCGCAACTGGCCGATGTGCGCATCGACTACCAGTGGGGCGGCATGATCGGCATCGGCGCCAACCGCCTGCCGCAGGTTGGCCGCCTGGCCAGCCAGCCGAACGTGTATTACGCCCAGGCCTACTCCGGCCATGGGCTCAACGCCACCCACCTGGCCGCACGCCTGCTGGGCGAGGCCATCAGCGGCCAGGAAAGCGGGCGGTTCGACCTGTTTGCCAAGGTGCCGCACATCACCTTCCCCGGCGGCAAGCACCTGCGCTCACCGCTGCTGGTGTTGGGGATGCTGTGGCATCGCCTGAAAGAGCTGGTCTGAAAGCTGCACACTGCCCCTTGTGGGAGCGGCCTTGTGTCGCGAAAGGGCTGCGAAGCAGCCCCGGCAATTCATGCAGTGATGCAAATATCCTGGGGCCGCTGTGCGGCCCTTTCGCGACACAAGGCCGCTCCCACAAAGATCGCATCAGTCCTTCCAGAAGGGCTTACGCCCCTCGGTCAGGGCCTGCTCCCAGCTCAGCCCGACATCGCGCAACTCGTCATCGGTCAACTGCAGCAGCGCCCTGCGGGTATGCCAGCGATGCAGCATCAGCCCCCAACGCCCCAACCCTTCCGGCGCGTTGAACACCTTGGCTTGCTGCCCGGCTTCCAGCTCCTTGGCCAACAGTTGCAAGCGCACATCGCTCATGCCACCCATCACCGCATCCTCTCGTTCAGTCGATACCGTGGAGAAAGCATGCGCGTCGGCAGCACCGGCAATACAGATCCAATACAGCCTTATTATTCCCATACAGAATTGGCCGTCGGCCGACTGAATGCTGTATTTTCACCGCAACTGTACCGGTCGCTATGCCAAAGCAACGCAGGAGTATGCCGTGACCCTTTACCTGAACCTCGCCGAACTGCTTGGCGCCCGTATCGAACAGGGCCTGTACCGTCCCGGCCAGCGCCTGCCGTCGGTACGCGCTCTGAGCGTGGAGCACGGGGTCAGCCTGAGCACCGTGCAGCAGGCCTACCGCATGCTGGAAGACAGCGGCATGGTCTCGCCCCGGCCCAAATCCGGCTACTTCGTCAACGACCACCGCCACCTGCCGGCCCTGCCCGCCGTCAGCCGCCCGGCCCAGCGCCCAGTGGACATTTCGCAATGGGAGCAGGTGCTGGAACTGGTGCGCAGCACCCCACGCCAGGGCGTGATCCAGCTCGGCCGCGGCATGCCCGACATCGACAGCCCCACCCTCAAGCCACTGCTGCGCAGCCTCGCCCAGCTGAGCCGGCGGCAGGACATGCCCGGCCTGTACTACGACAACATCCACGGCAACCTGGCCCTGCGCGAACAGGTGGCCCGGCTGATGCTCGACTCCGGCTGCCGCCTGGGCCCGGCGGACCTGGTGATAACCACCGGCTGCCATGAGGCGCTGTCATGCAGCATCCGCGCGGTGTGCGAGCCGGGCGATATCGTCGCGGTCGACTCCCCCAGCTTCCACGGCGCCATGCAGACTCTCAAAGGCCTGGGCATGAAAGCCCTGGAAATCCCCACCGACCCGGTCACCGGTATCAGCCTGGAGGCGTTGGAACTGGCCTTGGAGCAGTGGCCGATCAAGCTCATCCAGATCACCCCCAGCTGCAACAACCCGCTCGGCTATATCATGCCCGAGGCCCGCAAGAAGGCCCTGCTGAGCCTGGCCCAGCGCTACGACGTGGCCATCCTGGAAGATGATGTCTACGGCGACCTGGCCTACACCTACCCGCGCCCGCGCACCCTCAAGTCGTTCGACGACGATGGCCGCGTGCTGCTCTGCAGCTCATTCTCCAAGACCCTCGCCCCCGGCCTGCGGATAGGCTGGGTGGCGCCCGGGCGTTATCTGGAGCGGGTGCTGCACATGAAGTACATCAGCACCGGCAGCACGGCCAGCCAGCCGCAGTTGGCCATTGCCGACTTCATCGCCGGCGGGCACTACCAGCCCCACGTGCGGCGCATGCGCAGCCAGTACCAGCGTAGCCGCGACCTGATGAGTGACTGGGTGACCCGCTATTTCCCGGCGGGCACCCGGATCAGCCGGCCCCAGGGCGGCTTCATGCTTTGGGTAGAACTACCGGAAAATTTCGATACGCTGCGCCTGAACCGGGCTTTACTGGAGCAGGACGTGCAGGTTGCCGTGGGCAGCATCTTCTCGGCCTCGGGCAAGTTCCGCCACTGCCTGCGCATGAACTTCGCCGCGCGGCCGACACCGCAGATCGAAGCCGCCGTGCGCAAGGTTGGTGAAACCGCCCTTCGTCTACTGGATGAAGAAAGCGCCGGCACGTAACTTTGCGCCGCCCACCACGGTCCAACCCCTTAAGCCTTAGCTGCACAGGACGATCCACCCTTGAGACTCCAGCGAGCCCTGCCTCTGCTGCTGGTGCTGCTGCTCGGCCTTGCCGGCTGTGCCAGCGTCGGCACGCCCCGCGAAACCAGCCAGGCGCTGCCCGCCAACGACTCAGCCTTCGGCCGCTCGGTACTGCGCCAGGCCGCGCCCTACGGCGGCCGCTCGGGCTTTCGCCTGCTGCCCAACAGCAACGAGGCATTCCGCGCCCGCGCCGAACTGATCCGCAACGCCCAGGCGAGCATCGACCTGCAGTACTACATCGTCCACGATGGCCTCAGCACCCGCGCCCTGGTGCATGAACTGCTGCGCGCCGCCGACCGTGGCGTGCGTGTGCGCATCCTGCTCGACGACACCACCAGCGACGGCCTGGACGTCATCATGGGCACCCTCGATGCCCACCCGAACATCCAGATCCGCGTATTCAACCCGCTGCACCTGGGCCGCAGCACCGGCGTGACGCGCGCCGTGGGCCGCCTGTTCAACCTGTCGCGCCAGCACCGGCGCATGCACAACAAGCTGTTCCTGGTGGACAACAGCATGGCCATCGTCGGCGGGCGCAACCTGGGCGATGAGTATTTCGATGCCGAGCCCAACCTCAACTTCACCGACATCGACTTGCTGGGCGTCGGCCCGGTGGCCGAACAGCTCGGCCACGGTTTCGATCAATACTGGAACAGCGCCCTGAGCCGGCCGATTACCGACTTCCTCTGGCATGACCCGGATGCCGGTGACCTGCGCGCCAGCCGCCACCGCCTGGAAGTGTCGCTGGCCGAGGCCAGGACCCAGCGCAAAGCCCTGTATGACCGCTTGATGGCCTACCAGTCGCAGCCGCGCCTGGATGTGTGGCGCAACGAGCTGATCTGGGCCCATGCCCAGGCGCTGTGGGATGCGCCGAGTAAAGTGCTGGCCGATGACGAACCAGACCCGCAACTGCTGCTGACCCAGCAACTGGCCCCTGACTTGAGCAAGGTGCAACACGAGCTGATCCTGGTATCGGCGTACTTCGTGCCCGGCGAATCCGGCCTGCTGTACCTGACCCACAGTGCCGACGCGGGCATCTCGATCAAGCTGCTGACCAACTCGCTGGAAGCCACCGACGTGCCGGCCGTGCATGGCGGCTATGCGCCGTATCGGCGGGCGCTGCTGGAGCACGGCGTGCAGTTGTACGAGCTGCGCCGCCAGCCCGGCGACCCCAGCGCCCGGCACCGGGTGAGCTTCCATGGCAGCTCGGACTCGAGCCTGCACAGCAAGGCGATCGTGTTCGACCGGCGCAAGACCTTCATCGGCTCGTTCAACTTCGACCCGCGTTCGGTGTTGTGGAATACCGAGGTCGGGGTGCTGGTGGACAGCCCGGAACTGGCCGAGTACACCCGCGCGCTGGCGGTACAGGGCATGGCCCCGGCATTGAGCTACCAGCCGACGCTGGTGGGTAACCAGATAGTGTGGGTGACCGAGGAAAACGGCAGGCGGCGCATGCTGACATCCGAACCGGGTGGGATGTGGCGACGGTTCAATGCCTGGATCAGCAAGGCGGTTGGCCTGGAGAAGATGTTGTAGCGGCGATTGCTGGGGGCGCTCTGCACCCCTTTCGCGACACAAGGCCGCTCCCACAAAGGTGCAGCGTACGCCGATCAAATGAGGTGCGCCCCATTTGTTGGACAATCTTTGATTAGGCTGCTGCGGCCTGATTCCTGTATGCCACGGGACTCAGGCCGGCCAGCCCCATC
>NZ_JBIWEM010000012.1:0-91764 GCF_044762545.1 Pseudomonas sp. NPDC096925
GGTGTTCGCGGCTAAAGCCGCTCCCACAGGTATTGCGCAAAGCTGAAAGTCACCGCTGGACCTGTGGGAGCGGGTTTACCCGCGAAGAAGACCACGCGCTGCATGGCACCGGCGTCGCCGGTGTTCGCGGGCACGCCCGCTCCCACAGGTTCCGTGCCAGCTTTTCGATGCAGTGCAGGCTCGAGAGCTGCGCCAGCACATGCGTTCGCTGTTTCAGGATCCCATTCTGCGTCATACTCGGCAGACCTATTGCCCGGTTCTCGCCATGCGTCCATTGCTCCCCATCACCCTGGTCCTGCTGCTCGCCGCCTGCGGCGATGGTGAATCGCTGCTCCCGCCGGACGCGCGTCTGCCCGACGGTGGACGGTACCGGGGGCAGGTGGTCGATGGCCTGCTGCAAGGCGAAGGCCGGATCGACTACCCCAACGGCAGCTGGTACGCCGGCAGCTTCAAGGACGGCCAATGGCACGGCCAGGGCGAATGGCACGGGCGCAACGGCGAGGTGTACCGTGGCCAGTTCGCCGCAGGGCTGTTCCAGGGGCTGGGTGAGCTGACCACCCCGGGCAGCCACTATGCCGGCACCTTCAGCCGAGGCCGCCGCGACGGCGAAGGTACCCTCAAGCAAGCCGACCAGACCTACCGCGGCCAGTTCAAGGACGACCTGTATGAAGGCGCCGGCGAGCTGGAACTGGCCGACGGCAGCCGTTACCAGGGCCTGTTCGCCAAGGGCAAGCCCAACGGTGCCGGGGTGCGCAGCGATGCCAGCGGCAACCAGTTCAGCGGCCGCTTCATCAACGGCCAGCTGGAAGGCAGCGGCACCTACGACAGCGTCGACGGCGAGCAGTACATCGGCGAGTTCAAGGACAACCGCCTGGAGGGCCGTGGCCGCTACGAAAACGCCGAGGGTGATGTGTGGATCGGCGAATTCAAGGACGGTTCGCTGGTCGGCGAAGGCGAACTGCTGGGCAGCGACGGCAGCCACTACAAAGGTACCTTCGCCGACTGGCGCCTGTCGGGCCAGGGCAGCCTGCAACTGGCCGACGGCAGCAAGTACATCGGCGGCTTCCTCAATGATGCCTACCACGGTCAGGGCCGGCTGATCCTGGCCAGCGGCAAGGTCGAAAGCGGCACCTGGAGCAACGGTGTGCGCATACGCGACCAGAATGGCAAGCTGTTGCCCGACCCGCTGGACCTGGCGTTGCTCAATCAGGGCCGGTTGCTGGACGAGGCGCTGGCCCGGGTACCGCGCTCGACGCCACCGGTCCAGCTATACAGCCTGGTGGTGGCCGGCGATGGCCAGCAGAGCGTGTTCCTGCGCGAAGCCGACTACGTCAGCAACATGCTCAAGGTGCGTTTTGGCGCCCGCGGCCAGGTAACCTTGGTCAACCACCGCGACCACATGACCACCCGCGCCATGGCCACGCGCGAGAACCTCACCCGCGCTGCCCACACCCTGGCCGAGCGCAGCGGCCCCGAAGACCTGGTGTTCATCTACCTCACCAGCCATGGCAGCCAGGACCACCAGCTGGTGCTCGACCAGCCGCGCCTGCAGCTGGCCGACCTGTCCACCGACGAACTGGCCAGCGCCCTGGCACCGCTGAAGGATCGCGACAAGGTCATCGTCATATCGGCCTGCTATTCAGGGGGCTACATCGCAGCGCTCAAGGATGAGCGCACGGTTATCATGACCGCCGCCCGGGCCGACCGCGTGTCCTTCGGTTGCTCGGAGGAAGCCGATTTCACCTACTTTGGCGATGCCCTGTTCGCCGAGGCGCTGAACCAGACCGACGACCTGAAACAGGCGTTTGAACTGGCGCGCGCCAGCGTTGCCGAAAGAGAACAAAGGGAAGGTTTCGAGGCCTCTGAACCGCAGCTGTGGGCGCCGCCGAGTGTGCTTGAGCACTGGCAGCACCTGCGCCGGCAGCAGGCCGAAGAAGCATTGCGTAACGCCGCACAGGCCACCGTGGGGGAACAGGCGCAAACGCCACGCAGCCACTAAGCTTGTGTGTAACAAGGGAGAGACATCATGTATTTGACGCCTCAGCATGTCCTGCTTGCCGGTGCCACGGGTCTGACAGGTGAACACCTGCTCGACCGCCTGCTCAACGAGCCAACCATCACCCGCGTACTGGCGCCTACCCGCCGGCCATTGGCCGAGCATCCGCACCTGGAAAACCCGGTGGGCGACCCGGCGGTGTTCCTCCCGCAGCTGGCCGGGCGGGTCGATATCGCCTATTGCTGCCTGGGTACCACGCTGAAGCAGGCCGGCTCCGAATCGGCCTTCCGTGCGGTGGACCTCGACATGGTGGTGGCCTTCAGCAAGCGTGCCCGGGAGTTGGGCGCGCGGCATCTGCTGGTGGTCAGTGCGCTGGGCGCCGACCCGAAATCGTCGATTTTCTACAACCGGGTAAAGGGCGAGATGGAAGAGGCACTCAAGGCCCAGGATTGGCCGCAGCTGACCATTGTGCGGCCGTCGTTGCTGCTGGGCGAGCGGGTCCAGCCGCGGCTCGGGGAAAAGCTGATGTCGCCGTTTTCCA
Organism: Pseudomonas sp. NPDC096925; assembly: GCF_044762545.1. Lineage (NCBI taxonomy): Bacteria > Pseudomonadati > Pseudomonadota > Gammaproteobacteria > Pseudomonadales > Pseudomonadaceae > Pseudomonas > Pseudomonas sp. NPDC096925. The sequence continues at coordinate 2,538 of NZ_JBIWEM010000012.1, forward strand.
GGCTGATACCCGGGAAATATCGGGGGATCGAGGCTTGTACCTTGGCCCGGGCGCTGTGGCGACTGGCGCTGGAGGAGGAAGACGGGGTGCGGATAGTGGAGTCGGATGAGTTGCGCAGGTTGGGCAAGAAATAGGCTTCACTGGTGATGGCCTCTTCGCGGGCACGCCCGCTCCCACAGGTACTGTGATCACTTGAGGATTACACAGATCCTGTGGGAGCGGGCGTGCCCGCGAAAGGGCCCTTACAGGCCACCAGTGGCCTGGAAGCCTACACCGGCCGCTGTCAGCAACGACAACGGCAGCAACAGGGTATCGAGCAGCATGCTCCCGGGCAGGTCCAGCCCCGGGTACGCCGGGGCATCAGCCCCATAATGATCACGCGGGCAACACCCGCCATTGATCACATACAAATCCAGCCGGGTACCGGCATACACCACCGGCGCCCCGGGCTTGTTGGCATCCAGCGTGCGCACCGTGGCACAGCCACCGAGCAGCACCAGCGCCAGCACAACCGCCAGCGCTCGCTTCAATCATCCACCCCGAAATGGTGCTCACCCCAACGCGGCAACATGTCCTGGGGAATGTTCAGCAGGTTGAGAATGCGCGCGACGACAAAGTCGACCAGGTCATCGATGGTCTGCGGCTGGTGATAAAAGCCCGGCGCCGCCGGCAGGATCACCGCGCCCATCTGCGACAGCTTGAGCATGTTCTCCAGGTGGATGGTGGAGAACGGCGCTTCGCGCGGCACCAGGATCAGCTGGCGACGTTCCTTGAGGGTAACGTCGGCAGCACGCTCGATCAGGTTGTTGCAGGCACCGGTGGCAATCGCCGACAAGGTGCCGGTGGAACAGGGCACCACCACCATCGCCGCCGGGGCGCCGGAACCCGAGGCCACCGGCGACATCCAGTCTTCCTTGCCATACACGCGGATCTGCCCGTCGGCGGCTCCGGTGTATTCGGTGAGAAAGGCCTGCATCGCCTGCGGCTTGGCCGGCAGCAACACGTCGGTCTCGGTGGCCATCACCAGTTGCGCGGCCTTGGAGATCAGGAAGTGCACCTCGCGGTCCTCACGCACCAGGCAGTCGAGCAGGCGCAGGCCATACTGGGCGCCAGAGGCGCCCGTCATGGCCAGGGTGATGCGTTCCGGCCCGCTCACTTCAGTGCCTCGGCCAGCTTGCCGTGCAGGCCGCCGAAGCCGCCATTGCTCATGATCACAACGTGGGTACCTGGGCGGGCCTGGCCCTTGACTCGCTCGATGATCGCTTCGAGGCTGTCGGCCACCACGCTGGGCACTTTGCATTGCGCGGCAGTGGCAGCCAGGTCCCAGCCCAGGTTGGCCGGGGCGTACCAGATCACCTGGTCGGCGTCGTTGACGCTTTCCGGCAGGCCGTCACGGTGGGCACCGAGCTTCATCGAGTTGGAGCGCGGCTCGATCACGGCGATCACCGGGGCCTCGCCAACGCGCTTGCGCAGGCCGTCGAGGGTGGTGGCGATGGCGGTCGGGTGGTGGGCAAAGTCATCGTAGATGGTAACGCCCTGCACTTCGGCAACCTTCTCCATGCGCCGCTTGACGCTCTTGAAGGCACTCAGGCCTTCGATGCCCATGGCTGGCACCACACCTACATGGCGCGCCGCTGCCAGGGTGGCCAGGGCGTTGGCGACGTTGTGCTGGCCAGTGAGTGCCCAATCCACCACGCCCTGCACTTCGCCGTCGAACAGCACTTCAAAGCGCGAGCCGTCGGGGCTGAGCAGACGCGCTTGCCACTGCCCACCTTCGCCAGTGGTCTGCACCGGGGTCCAGCAGCCCATGCCGATCACCCGCTCCAGCGCCAGCTCGGTAGTGGGGTGGATGACCAGGCCTTCGCTGGGGATGGTGCGCACCAGGTGATGGAACTGCCGCTCGATCGAGGCCAGGTCGGGGAAGATGTCCGCATGGTCGAACTCAAGGTTGTTGAGGATCGCCGTGCGTGGGTGGTAATGGACGAACTTCGAGCGCTTGTCGAAGAAGGCGCTATCGTACTCGTCGGCTTCGACCACGAAGAACGGCGTATCGCCCAGGCGCGCCGACACCGAGAAGTTCTGCGGCACACCGCCGATCAGGAAGCCCGGGCTCATGCCGGCGTGCTCCAGCACCCAGGCCAGCATGCTGCTGGTCGTGGTCTTGCCGTGGGTACCGGCAACGGCCAGCACCCAGCGGCCCTGCAGCACGTGATCGGCCAGCCACTGCGGGCCGGAAACATAGGGCAGGCCCTTGTTCAGCACGTACTCCACCGCCGGGTTGCCACGCGACATGGCGTTGCCGATGACCACCAGGTCTGGCGCCGGGTCCAGCTGGGCCGGGTCATAGCCTTGGGTCAGCTCGATGCCCTGGGCTTCGAGCTGAGTGCTCATCGGGGGATAGACGTTGGCGTCCGAGCCAGTGACGCGGTGGCCAAGTTCCTTGGCCAGCACCGCCAGCGAGCCCATGAAAGTGCCGCAAATACCGAGAATGTGAATATGCATGGTCGACCTCGCAAAACATCGAGGCAGGGTAGCCCAGGGCGCGATAAATCGCACCAGATGTTTCGCTCAGCCGGCCCTGGTGATGCCGTGTTTGCGCAGTTTTCGATACAAGGTATTGCGGCTGATGCCCAAGTGCTCGGCGACACGGGTGAGGTGCCAGTGTTTTGCCTCCAGGGTCGCCAGCAGCGCATGGCGCTCGGCATCCTCCAAAGCGGCAGGCCCTATCGCCGGCAAGCCGGCTCCCACAGGGTTTGCACATGGCTTGAAGCCATTGCCGTCGATGTGGGAGCTGGCTTGCCGGCGATCGAGGGCGAAGCCCTCGCGAACAATGGCGGGGAGATCCGGAAACACAATCCGGGAGTCTTCGCAAAGCGCCACCAAGGTACGCAGCACATTGCGCATCTGCCGCACATTCCCCGGCCAGGCGAAATCGAGCAGTGCCTTGCGCGCCCTCGGCTCGATGTCGATCAGCTGCCCCTGCGCCTCCTGACGCAGCAGAAAGTCCAGCAACTGCGCCTTGTCACTACGCTCGCGCACCGCCGGCAACGCCACTTCCAGGCCATTCAGGCGGTAATACAGGTCCTCGCGGAAACTGCCCTGCTCCACCCGCTCCAGCAAGTCGCGGTGGGTGGCGCTGACAATGCGCACGTCGACCGCCTGCGGTTCGCCACCGATCGGCACCACCTGGCGCTCCTCCAGCACGCGCAGCAAGCGGGTTTGCAGAGTCAGTGGCATGTCACCAATCTCGTCCAGCAGCAAAGTGCCGCCGTCAGCCTGCAACAGCTTGCCGCGCATGCCTTCCTTGCGCGCGCCGGTAAAGCTGCCGCCACGGTAGCCGAACAGTTCGCTCTCGATCAGGCTCTCCGGGATCGACGCGCAGTTGATGGCGACGAACGGCTTGCCGCGCCGCTCGCTGGCCTGGTGCACAGCCTGGGCGAAAGCCTCCTTGCCACAGCCGGTCTCGCCACGCAGCAGCAGCGGCACATCGCGCTCGAACACCCGCACACTGCGGCGGAAGTCGTTCTGCAAGGCCGGGTCGAGCAGGCAGATAAGCGGCTCCACGTCCCGCACGGGTCGCGGCTGGGCAGCTGGCACCGACCACACCGGTGCGCGCGCCTGACCACGCAGGCTGGCGAACACCTGGCGCCCGTCCAGGGTGCGCAGCGGCCAGGCCGTGCTGCCAGCGGGCGTGGCGCGGCTGAACAGTTCGTCGTGGCTGCAAGCGAAAAAGCGTTCCAGCGGTTTGCCCAGCACGCCACCACGCACCGTGCCCAGCAGGTTCAGCGCGCTCTGGTTGGCGGCGCAGATGCGCCCGTCACCGTCGAAGGCCAGCAGGCCTTCGCTGAACAGGCCAACCGACTCGGCCTGCAGGTGAAAACGCAACAGCCATTGCTGTTCGAAATGGCGCAGGAAGTAGCAGCTTTCGATCATCTTCGCCGACAGGTTCACCAGGGCCATGGTGTGGAACTGGCTCTGCCGGGAAACGTCGGGCCGTGCCGAAGACACATCCAGCACCGCCAGCAGCTCGCCGTGCGGGTCGAACACCGGGCTGGCCGAGCAGGTCAGGCCGGTGTGGCGACCACGGAAGTGCTCGTTCTGGTGAATGGTCAGCGCCTGGCGCTCGACCAGACAGGTGCCGATGCCGTTGGTGCCCTCGCGTGCCTCGCTCCAGTCGGCGCCCAGCCACAGCCCGGCGCGCTCGAAGCTGCGCCGCTCGGTCGGCGCGCTGACGCAATTGAGGATCACCCCACGGGCATCGGTCAGCAGCACCGCATGGCCGGCCCCGGAAAGCTGCTGATGCAGGCTGTTCATTTCATGGTCGGCAATCTGCAGCACCTGGCGCAGGCGCTCGCGGCTTTCCAGCAGGCGCCCGTGTTCGAGCACCACCGGGGCCTCGATCACCGACGGGTCGAGGTGGTAGTCCTCCAGGCAGCGCAGCCAGGAGCGGGCGATGGAGGGGTCGCTGCCGCCCTCTCCGGCCCCACCATGGGCAACGCTGTGGACTTGCTGGGCATGGCGACTGAAAAGATTGCTCTGCATTGTTGTAGTTCTCCGCAGATAGAGAGTCCCGCCAGCATCCTCCACCCGGGAAGGCTTTGCAATGCACCCTCCGGTTACGTGTCGCAAATGGCACAAAGTGTCACCCCCGCGCGTACCGGTGCTGGCACAGCAACCGTGGGGCAGGCTTTGGGAATCGAGCCAAGTCATTGATTTTACTGGCACTCGAAACGCTGGCCCAACCTTTGCTCTACGCTTTCCAACTCCCTAACAAACACAATAGCCAGGAGACACACCATGCGTTACGCACATCCCGGTACCGAAGGCGCGAAGGTTTCCTTCAAGAGCCGCTACGGCAACTACATCGGTGGTGAGTTCGTTCCTCCGGTAAAGGGGCAGTACTTCGAAAATACCTCCCCGGTGAATGGCAAGCTGATCGCTGAATTCCCTCGCTCCACTGCCGAAGACATCGACAAAGCCCTGGATGCCGCCCACGCTGCGGCCGACGCCTGGGGCCGCACTTCAGTGCAGGATCGCTCCAACGTTCTGCTGAAGATCGCCGACCGTATCGAGCAGAACCTCGAACTGCTGGCCATTACCGAAACCTGGGACAACGGCAAGCCGATCCGCGAAACCCTCAACGCCGACATCCCGCTCGCGGTTGACCACTTCCGCTACTTCGCTGGCTGCATCCGCGCCCAGGAAGGCGGCGCTGCCGAGATCAACGAAGGCACCGTGGCCTACCACATCCACGAGCCACTGGGCGTGGTCGGACAGATCATCCCGTGGAACTTCCCGATCCTGATGGCCGCCTGGAAGCTTGCTCCGGCACTGGCCGCCGGCAACTGCGTGGTGCTCAAGCCGGCCGAACAAACGCCACTGGGAATCACCGTACTGCTCGAAGTCATTGGCGACCTGCTGCCACCTGGCGTGCTCAACGTGGTGCAAGGCTATGGCCGCGAAGCCGGTGAAGCCCTGGCCACCAGCAAGCGCATCGCCAAGATCGCCTTCACTGGCTCGACCCCGGTCGGCTCGCACATCATGAAATGCGCCGCCGAGAACATCATCCCGTCCACCGTCGAACTGGGCGGCAAGTCGCCGAACGTGTATTTCGAAGACATCATGCAGGCCGAGCCAAGCTTCATCGAGAAGGCGGCCGAAGGCATGGTGCTGGCGTTCTTCAACCAGGGCGAGGTATGCACCTGCCCGTCGCGGGCACTGGTACAGGAATCGATCTACCCGCAGTTCATGGAAGTGGTGATGAAGAAGGTGCTGCAGATCAAGCGCGGCGACCCGCTGGACACCGACACCATGGTCGGCGCCCAGGCCTCGCAACAGCAGTTCGAGAAGATCCTGTCGTACCTCGACATCGCCCAGAAGGAAGGCGCCGAGCTGCTGACCGGCGGCAAGGTGGAAAAACTGGAAGGCTCGCTGGCCACCGGTTACTACATCCAGCCGACCCTGCTCAAAGGCAACAACAAGATGCGCGTGTTCCAGGAAGAAATCTTCGGCCCGGTGGTCAGCGTCACCACCTTCAAGGACGAAGCCGAAGCCCTGGCGATTGCCAACGACACCGAGTTCGGCCTGGGCGCCGGCGTGTGGACCCGCGACATCAACCGTGCCTACCGCATGGGCCGTGGGATCAAGGCTGGCCGCGTGTGGACCAACTGCTACCACCTGTACCCGGCGCATGCGGCGTTCGGTGGCTACAAGAAGTCGGGGGTCGGGCGTGAGACCCACAAGATGATGCTCGATCACTACCAGCAGACCAAGAACCTGCTGGTGAGCTACGACATCAATCCGTTGGGCTTCTTCTAAACCGCGCCGTCTTCTTCGCGGGTAAACCCGCTCCCACAGGTACTGCACTTGCTTAAGGTGCTGTACACCCCCTGTAGGAGCGGGTTCACCCGCGAAGAGGCCTGGCCTGCTTTACACAATACCCAGAGCGGTAACCGTGCACCAACCGCTCTGGCTCGCTTCCTGCAATACACATCACCATCGGCCCGGAACCCGTCCGGCCACCAAGAAAAACAACAGGTGAATCTATGCCAAGCGATCATTCCGCCGGCTCGCCGGCAGGCTCTTCCGTCGACTTCGAAAAAGTCGGCTCGGACTATTTCCAGCAACGTGAACTGAAAAAAGGCGCCGCCGGCTGGGTCCTGCTGGTCGGCCTGGGCGTGGCTTATGTCATCTCGGGCGACTATGCCGGCTGGAACTTCGGCCTGGCCCAGGGCGGCTGGGGCGGTATGTTCCTCGCCACCCTGCTGATGGCCACCATGTACCTGTGCATGTGCTTCTCGCTGGCCGAGCTGTCGTCGATGATCCCCACCGCAGGCGGCGGCTATGGCTTTGCCCGCAGCGCCTTCGGCCCCTGGGGCGGCTTCCTCACCGGGACGGCGATCCTCATCGAGTACGCCATCGCCCCCGCCGCCATCGCGGTGTTCATCGGCGCCTATTGCCAGTCACTGTTCGGCATCGGCGGCTGGATGATCTACCTGGCGTTCTACATCGTGTTCATCGGCATCCACATCTTTGGCGTGGGTGAGGCGTTGAAGCTGATGTTCATCATCACTGCCATCGCCGCCATCGCCCTGGCCGTGTTCCTGGTGAGCATGGTGCCCCATTTTGATGCAGCCAACCTGTTCGACATCGCCAAAACGGACGCCGTGGGCGCCAGCAGCTTCCTGCCGTTCGGCTATGTCGGCGTATGGGCGGCCATCCCCTACGCCATCTGGTTCTTCCTCGCCGTAGAGGGCGTGCCACTGGCCGCCGAAGAAACCAAGAACCCCAAGCGCGACCTGCCACGCGGCCTGATCGGCGCCATGCTGGTACTGCTGGCCTTCGCCCTGCTGATCCTGGTGGTCGGCCCCGGCGGCGCGGGCTCCGAAGCACTGAAAGCGTCCGGCAACCCACTTGTAGAAGCCTTGTCCAAGGCCTACGGCGGTAGCACCTGGATGGGCGGCTTCGTCAACCTGGTCGGCCTGGCCGGGCTGATCGCCAGCTTCTTCTCGATCATCTACGCCTATTCCCGGCAGATCTTCGCCCTGTCCCGCGCCGGCTACCTGCCGCGCAAGCTGTCGGAAACCAACAAGAGCAAGGCCCCGGTACTGGCCCTGATCATCCCCGGGATCATCGGCTTTGCCCTGTCGCTGACTGGCCAGGGTGACCTGCTGATCCTGGTGGCGGTGTTCGGCGCTACCCTGTCGTACGTGCTGATGATGGCCGCGCACATCACCCTGCGCATCCGCCGGCCGAAGATGGAGCGCCCCTACCGTACCCCCGGTGGCATCTTCACCTCGGGTTTGGCCCTGGTGCTGGCCTGCATCGCCGTGGTCGCCGGTTTCCTGGTCGACCCACGGGTGGTGATTGGCGCCGCAGTGATCTATGCGGTATTAATTGCCTACTTTGCTTTCTACAGCCGCCACCACCTGGTCGCGGGTACACCGGAAGAGGAATTCGCCGCGATCCAGAAGGCCGAAGAGGCCCTGCACTGATCGCCGCCACCCGCCGCGGGGCAACCCGCGGCTCTGGAGAGTCTGTATGGCAAGTTTCGTACACACGGTCGGCCACCTGGTCTACCGCTTCGACAGCCTCAAGGAAGTGATGGCCAAGGCCAGCCCCGCCCGCTCCGGGGACTACCTGGCGGGCGTTGCGGCCAGCAACGACGGCGAACGGGTCGCCGCGCAGATGGCCCTGGCCAATATCCCGCTGACGCATTTTCTCAATGAAGCGCTGATCCCCTACGAAGATGATGAAGTCACGCGCCTGATCATCGACACTCACGATGCCCAGGCCTTCGCCCCGGTCAGCCACCTGACCGTGGGTGGCCTGCGCGACTGGCTGCTGAGCGAAGAGGCCAACGAGGACAGCCTGCGCAGCCTGGCGCCAGGGCTGACGCCGGAAATGGCCGCCGCGGTGTCGAAGATCATGCGCGTGCAGGACCTGGTGCTGGTGGCGCAGAAGATCCGCGTGGTCACCCGCTTCCGTGGCACCATGGGCCTGCGCGGGCGCCTGTCGACCCGGCTGCAGCCCAACCACCCGACCGACGAGCCGGCCGGCATCGCCGCCAGCATTCTGGACGGCCTGCTGTACGGCAACGGCGACGCCATGATCGGCATCAACCCGGCCACTGACAGCATCGCCTCGATCTGCGCCCTGCTGGAAATGCTCGACGCCATCATCCAGCGCTACGACATCCCCACCCAGGCCTGCGTGCTGACCCACGTCACCACCTCGATCGAGGCGATCAACCGTGGCGTGCCACTGGACCTGGTGTTCCAGTCCATCGCCGGCACCGAGGCGGCCAACGCCGGGTTCGGCATCAACCTGAACGTGCTGCAGGAAGGCTACGAGGCGGGCCTGTCGCTGAAACGCGGCACCCTCGGGCAGAACCTGATGTACTTCGAAACCGGCCAGGGCAGCGCGCTGTCGGCCAACGCCCACCATGGCGTCGACCAGCAAACCTGTGAAACCCGCGCCTATGCCGTGGCCCGCCACTTCAAGCCGTTCCTGGTCAACACCGTGGTCGGTTTCATCGGCCCGGAGTACCTGTACAACGGCAAGCAGATCATCCGTGCCGGCCTCGAAGACCACTTCTGCGGCAAGCTGCTCGGGGTGCCGATGGGTTGCGACATCTGCTACACCAACCACGCCGAAGCCGACCAGGACGACATGGACACCCTGCTGACCCTGCTGGGCGTGGCCGGGATCAACTTCATCATGGGCATCCCCGGCTCCGACGACATCATGCTCAACTACCAGACCACCTCGTTCCACGACGCGCTGTACGCGCGCCAGACCCTGGGCCTGAAGCCCGGGCCGGAATTCGAGGCATGGCTGGCCCGCACCGGCATCTTCACCCAGGCCGATGGCCGGGTGCGCTTTGGTGACAACCTGCCGCCGGCCTTCCGTCAGGCCTTGGCACAGCTTGCATAGGGATGACCATGGACCACCGCACGCCTACCCCCGACAACCCTTGGCTGGCCCTGCGCAACCTGACCCCGGCGCGCATCGCCCTGGGCCGTACCGGCACCAGCCTGCCGACCGGGGCGCAGCTGGACTTCCAGTTCGCCCATGCCCAGGCCCGCGACGCCGTGCACCTGGCCTTCGACCATGCCGGCCTGGCTACCCAGCTGAGTGACCGCGGGCGCGAAAGCCTGGTGCTGCACAGCGCCGCCAGCGACCGCAACCAGTACCTGCAACGCCCGGACCTGGGGCGGCGCCTGAGCGAAGATTCGGTTGCCGCGCTGCGCGAGCACGCCCAGGCCAACCCCGGTGGGGTCGACCTGGCCATCGTCGTCGCTGACGGCCTGTCGGCCCTGGCCGTGCACCGCCACACCCTGCCCTTCCTCGCGCGCTTCGAGGAACAGGCCGCCGCCGACGGCTGGACCAGCGCCCCGGTGGTGCTGGTGCAGCAGGGCCGCGTGGCAGTGGCCGACGAGATCGGTGAACTGCTGGGCGCACGGATGACTGTGATGCTGATCGGCGAACGGCCGGGGCTCAGTTCGCCCGACAGCCTTGGCCTGTATTTCACCTATGCACCGAAGGTGGGCCTGACCGATGCCTACCGCAACTGCATTTCCAACATCCGTCTGGAAGGGCTGAGCTATGGCATGGCAGCGCACCGCTTGCTGTACTTGATGCGTGAAGCCTGCCGGCGCCAGCTTTCCGGGGTGAATCTGAAGGACGAAGCCGAGGTCCATAGCCTGGAGAGTGAACACAGCACCGGCCAGAAAGGTAATTTCCTGCTCGGCAAAGGGTAAAAAACATGTCACGGAAGGCGGATTGCACTTGCCCCGCGCATTGGGCAGCATGCCCTTGAAAGCTGCTGGCAATCCGCTGTTTCCCCTAACGGACTCTGAGGGCCGCACATGCGCATCATCAAGGCAACCCTGGAACACCTCGACCTGCTCACGCCGATGTTCGTCAAATACCGTGAGTTCTACGGGCAGCTACCCTACCCCGACAGCTCGCGCAGCTTCCTGGAAAAGCGCCTGAAGCGGGATGAGTCGGTGATCTACCTGGCGCTACCCGATGATGACAACGGCAAACTGCTGGGCTTCTGCCAGCTGTACCCGAGCTTCTCGTCGCTGTCGCTGAAGCGGGTATGGATTCTCAACGATATCTACGTGGCCGAGGACTCGCGGCGCATGCTGGTGGCCGACCACCTGATGCGCGAGGCGAAGAAAATGGCCAAGGAAACCAATGCCGTGCGCATGCGGGTGTCGACCAGCGCGGACAATGAGGTAGCGCACAAGACTTACGAATCCATCGGGTTTCGTGAGGATAACGAGTTCAAGAGCTATATCCTGCCAATCAGCCAGGATTGACTGTGCTGGCCTCTTCGCGGGTGAACCCGCTCCCACAGGGATCGCGACGCATCTGAAATCGATGCTGTACCTGTGGGAGCGGGTTCACCCGCGAAGAGGCCGGAACAGGAATACCCCTGCCGTAACCCCCCGCTACAAACTCCCCGGGCATGATCCTGACTTAGCCGTATAATGGCCCACCTGTCATGTGTGAAAATTTACCCATCCCCAGGTAACCGAGCCTACGCCCAAGAACACAGGTGCTGTACATGGATTTCAACCCGCTGGACCTTATCCTGCATCTCGATGCCTACCTCGATCTGCTGGTCACCAACTACGGTCCCTGGATCTACGCCATCCTCTTCACCGTGATCTTCTGTGAAACCGGTCTGGTGGTCATGCCCTTCCTGCCCGGCGATTCGCTGCTGTTCATCGCCGGCGCCGTGGCCGCCGGTGGCGGCATGGACCCGGTCCTGCTGGCCGGCCTGCTGATGGCCGCCGCGATCCTCGGCGACAGCACCAACTACGTGATCGGCCGCACGGCCGGCGAGCGGTTGTTCAACAACCCCAACTCGAAGATCTTCCGTCGCGACTACCTGCAGCGTACCCACGACTTCTATGAACGCCACGGCGGCAAGACCGTGACCATGGCGCGCTTCCTGCCTATCCTGCGCACCTTTGCACCGTTCGTCGCCGGCATCGCCCACATGCACTACCCGCGCTTCCTCGGTTTCAGCGTCGCCGGTTCGCTGCTGTGGGTCGGCGGCCTGGTTACCCTGGGCTACTTCTTCGGCAACGTGCCATTCATCAAGCAACACCTGTCGCTGATGGTGGTAGGCATCATCATCCTGTCGCTGGTGCCGATGATCCTCGGCCTGCTGCGTAGCCGCCTGGGCCGCACGGCCAAGGCGCACTAAGCCTGCCAATGTGGTCGTTCAGCGCCTGGCGGCGCAAGCGCACCCTGGCGCGCTACCCCATCACCCCCCAGCAATGGCAGGCCGTGCGCGAGCGCCTGCCGATGCTGGACGGCATCACTGACGAAGAAGATCGCTGGCTGCGTGAAGCCTGCATCCTGTTCCTGCTCGACAAGCACCTCACCTGCCTGCCCGGCGTCGAGCCGGACGACGAGCAGCGCCTGTTGCTGGCCGCCCAGGCACAGTTGCCGCTGCTACACCTGGGCGAGCTGAACTGGTACCAGGGTTTCCACGAAATCATCCTCTACCCCGACGACTTCAAGAGCCCTCAGCGCCACCGCGATGCCAGTGGCGTCGAGCACGTATGGGACGGCGAGCACAGCGGCGAAGCCTGGCAACAGGGCCCGATCATCCTCGCCTGGAGCGGCGTGCTGGCCAGTGGGGGCTGGGAGGCCTACAACCTGGTCATCCATGAGCTGGCGCACAAGCTCGACATGCTCAATGGCGATGCCAACGGCCTGCCGCCGCTGCACAGCGGCATGCCTGTGGATGAATGGGCAACCGCCATGCAACAGGCCTATGACGACCTCAACCGCCAGCTGGACGCCAACCCCGACGCCGAAACCGCCATCGACCCGTATGCCGCGGAAAACCCCGCGGAGTTCTTTGCCGTCACCAGCGAGTACTTCTTTAGTGCACCCGACCTGCTGCAACAGGCTTATCCACAGGTCTACCGCCAGTTATCGCTGTTCTACCGCCAGGACCCGCTGGCGCGCCTGTGCCGGCTGCAGGCCGAACACCCGGAATACCGCGAAAGCCACGCCTGACGGGGCCGCACATCAGGCCAGGCGTGGCATGCCCATGCAGAATGTGCCTATAATCGCCGCCACTTTTTTGGTCAAACACGGGGGCACTGCCCAATGAGCTACAGCAAGATTCCGGCGGGCAAAGACCTGCCGAACGACATCTACGTCGCCATCGAAATCCCGGCCAACCACGCGCCGATCAAATACGAGATCGACAAGGACAGCGATACCCTGTTCGTCGACCGTTTCATGGCTACCCCGATGTTCTACCCAGCCAACTACGGCTTCATCCCGAACACCCTGGCCGATGACGGTGATCCGCTGGACGTGCTGGTCGTTACCCCTTACCCGGTAGCTCCAGGTTCGGTTATCCGCGCCCGTCCGGTCGGCGTGCTGAACATGACCGACGACGGCGGCGGCGATGCCAAGGTCATCGCTGTTCCTCACGACAAGCTGTCGCAGCTGTACGTCGACGTGAAGGAATACACCGACCTGCCAGCCCTGCTGATCCAGCAGATCGAGCACTTCTTTGCCAACTACAAAGATCTCGAGAAGGGCAAGTGGGTCAAGATCGAAGGCTGGGAAGGCGCTGACGCCGCCCGTGCCGCGATCACCAAATCGGTTGCTGCCTACAAGGGCTGATACCGGTTGCATGAAGAACCCCGCCCTGGCGGGGTTTTTTTATGCCTGATGGATGGCTGGCCGCCCTGGCACTGGATGACCTGCCTGCGCAGCACTTTTGTGGGAGCAACTGTCTTGCTCAAACTCTAAATGCTGGCGCGATCCCTGTGGGAGCGGGCGTGCCCGCGAACACCGGCGCAGCCGGTGCCAGCTACCGCGTTGGCCTCTTCGCGGGCACGCCCGCTCCCACAGGAACCGCGCACTTGCTTGGGAAAGTAATAAATCCTACGCAGTCCTACGCCAACGCCCTACAAACAGGCGCTTTTCACACAAGCCCCATCAACATCCGGTTCATATCCTTGCTGGCACCCCGCCGCTACACTCGCCGCCATGAACACATCCGGCGACCGCCTCAAAGCCTTGCTCCACGAATGTGGCCTGACCCCTTCCGATTTCGCCGCCCAGCGCAGCGTCACACCCCAGCACGTCAACAACTGGTTCAAGCGCGGTGTGCCCCTGGCCCGGCTGGACGAAATGGCCGACCTGTTCTGCGTGCATCGTCGCTGGTTGCGCACGGGCGAAGGGCCCAAACACCACAACCCGATCCTGCGCAACTGCCCGCCAGGGCCGGCGCCCGCCAACCCGCCCACGCCACTGTCGGCGCAAGGCGGCCGGGCACTGAAGGTGCCCTTTTACGAACTGCACAACGGCCTGCTGTCACCTGTGGCCAGCAAGCACCTGTGCCTGCCCGCAAAAGCCCTGAAAGTGTTGGGTGTGCATGCCGACAACGCCATCTGCCTGGCCATGCCCGCCAGCAACATGACCCCGCTGATTCCGCTGCAGGCCACCCTGGCCATCGACCTGGGCATGACCCGGGTGGTCGAGGGCGAAACCTATGCCCTGCTGCACAACGGCGCGCTCCGGGTGAACAACCTCAGCCTCGGCCAGCACGGCACGCTGTACCTGCACAGCCATGACCGGCGCACCTATGCGGTAGAACGCTACACCGCCGCCCAGCGCCAGGCACAAGGGCTGGAAATTCTGGGCTGGGTGTTCCACTGGTCGCATTTCCGCCAGCAACGGCCCGGCTGAAACAACCTGTGCCATTTTTTGCTGGGCATCCTGCGCGCGCCCTTGTATGCTACGCCGCACATTCAGCCCCGACCGGCGCGAGCCGCGGTCCAGAGGGCTCGGCGATATCCCACACGGGCATCTGCCATCTCTTTCAGGCCTTTGATGGCCACACAGTTAAGGCGATTGCGGCTTACCATAAATTAGTCGGAAGCGTCCCCGAGAAGCCGGCCACAAGCCGGCTTTTTAATGCCTGAAGAAAAGCCATTCTGCTCCTCTGCAACCTTCCTATGGCTGGGAAATCGCAGTTGTGAGAGCGAAAATAATCTCATTCGCCATTTATCTGACACTACCCTGACGCTCATCTGAAAATCGTCGGATAAATGACGTTTCGCGTGGAGCTTTCATCCTCCTGTTCTAGGCTCAAGCCATATGGGAGGAGGTGTAGTCCATGCGCAAATTATTGATTGGCTCGTCGATACTGGCTTGTCTGGTGGTGCTGGGCGGCTGGTTGAGTCGACCGCAGCCGTTGCCGGTCAGGCTGCTGGAGGTTGAGCGGGGGCCGGTGGAAACGGTGGTGGCCAATACGCGCGCGGGTACGCTGAAGTCCTGTCGACGCTCGCACCTGTCCTTCAATGTCGGCGGCCAGGTTGCCGAGTTGCAGGTCAGCGAGGGCCAGCGGGTCCAACCGGGCCAGGTGCTCATGCGCCTGCGCCAGGACGAGCAGCTGGCCAGGCTGCAGGAGGCCGAGGCGCGGCTGGAGGCCCAGCGCAACACCCGCGAACAGCGCTGCCAGCAAGCGCTCCTGGACCGGCGCGACCTTGATCGCCTGGGCCAGCTGGCCGACCGCAAGCTGATTGCCGCCGATCGCCTCGACCAGGCCGCGACCAAGGCCAACCTGGCGAAGCTGATGTGCAGTGCCAGTGCCGTGCTGATCCGCGAGGCCGACGCCAGCCTGCAGCTGCAGCGTTCACTGCTGGAGCAGACGACCCTGCGTGCGCCATTTGCCGGCGTAGTCGCAGAAATCAACGGCGAACTGGGTGAGTTCGTCACCCCTTCGCCGCCGGGTATTCCCACACCACCAGCGGTCGACCTGATCGACGACAGCTGCCTGTATGTCGAGGCACCGATCGATGAGGTGGACGCTGCCCGGGTTCACCCCGGCACCGCCGTGCGGATCAGCCTGGATGCCTTCCGTGGCCAGCATTTCACCGGCCGCGTCAGCCGCATCGCACCCTATGTGCGTGAATTGGAGAAGCAGGCGCGTACCGTCGATGTCGAGGTTCGCTTCGACCAGCCGCCGTCAGACCTGGCCCTGCTCACCGGCTATAGCGCCGATGTCGAGATCCTCCTGGAGCAGCACGCAAGTGCTTTGCGCATCCCCACCGAAACCCTGCTGGAGGGGCAGCGTGTGCTGCGATATGACCCGAGCGCCCGGGTGTTGCGCGAGGTGCAGGTACAAACCGGGTTGAGCAACTGGCGCTGGACCGAGGTGCTCGCCGGGCTCGACGAGGACGCGCGTATCGTCGCCAGCCTCGAGCAGGAGGGGCTCAAGGATACCGTGGCGGTGATCCCGCTGGATGCCACGGAGACCGAAAAATGATCCGCCTGCGCGGCGGCAGCCGCAGCTTCCAGCTGGGCGAACAACGGGTGATGGGGCTGGACGGCCTGGACCTGGACATCGCAGCCGGTGACTACATGGCGGTGATGGGCCCTTCGGGCTCGGGCAAGTCGACCCTGCTGAACATCCTTGGCCTGCTCGATGCGCCGAGCGCTGGCGAGTACTGGCTGCAGGGCGAGGCCACGGCGGCGCTGAGCGAGGCGCGCCGCGCCCAGTTGCGCAGCCGACTGATAGGCTTCGTTTTCCAGTCCTACCACCTGATCGCACGGCTGACGGTGCTGGAAAACATCGAGCTGCCGATGGTCCTCGCCGGCATCGGTGCGGCGCAACGGCGCAAGCGCAGCAGCCAATTGGTGGCCCGCCTGGGGCTGGGCGATCGCCTTGCCCACCGCCCGGCCGAGCTGTCCGGTGGCCAGCGCCAGCGCGTCGCGATCGCCCGGGCGATGGTCATGCAACCGCCGCTGTTGTTGGCCGACGAGCCCACCGGCAATCTCGATAGCCAGGCCGGCGCCGAGGTCTTCAGCCTGCTGGAAGAGCTCAACGGCGAGGGTCTGACCCTGATAGTGGTGACCCACGACGCCAGCCTTGGCGCCCGCGCACAGCGCCAGCTACACATGCGTGACGGGCGCATCCACAATATTGCGCCGCAGCGGGCGCTGGCCTGATGCGCGCTGCCGATGCCCTGGGCTTCTGGCTCGGCGCTTTGCGTGGGCACCGCTCGCGCAGCCTGATGCTACTGCTGGCCATCGCCATCGGGGTGGTGGCGGTCAACCTGCTCACCGGCCTTGGCGCTGGGGCGCGGGCCTTTGTGCTGAACGAGTTCTCGCTGCTCGGGCGCGACATCCTGATCGTTTTCCCGGGCCGCAAGGAAACCACGGGGCGAATGCCCCCGCTCACCGGCCTGACGCCGCACGAGTTGACCTTGCAGGATGTCCAGGCCATCACCCGGCTGCCGGGCATCCGCCGGGTCGCGCCGCAACAGGCCGGGCAGATGGAGGTGATAGTCGGCAACCGCAATCGTGAGGTGCTGACCCTGGGCACCACCCGGGACTTCTTCGCCATTCGCCAACTGACGGTCGTCCAGGGCCAACCCCTGCCGGAGCTGGACCCTGAACAGGCCGAGGCCGTCTGCGTGATCGGCGGCAAACTCCGGCGCGAGCTGTTCGGCGAACGCCCGGCCCTGGGTGAATGGTTGCGCGCCGGCGACCGGCGCTTCCGGGTGGTCGGTATCCTCGGTGAGCGGGGCGAATCCCTGGGCATGGATTTCGCCGAGATGTTGATCATCCCGGTGGCCAGTGCCCAGGCCTTGTTCAATAGCGAAGGGTTGTCGCGGGTGTTTGTCGAGGTGCATGGTCCGAGCGTTCTCGACCGTAGCAAGCGCCTGATACTCGCCGCGCTCAAGGAGCGCCACGAGGGTGAGGAAGACGTCACCCTGGTCAGCCAGGACAGCCTGCTCAGCGCCTTCGACCACATACTCGCGGTGCTGACCCTGGCGGTGGCCGGGATTGCCGCGATCAGCCTGGTGGTGGCAGGCATCCTGATCATGAACGTGACCTGGATTGCGGTGAGCCAGCGCAGCGCCGAGATCGGCCTGCTCAAAGCCATAGGTGTGACGGCGGCGCAGCTGCGCCTGCTGTTCCTCGGCGAGGCGGCGCTGCTGGCCCTGACGGGGGCGCTGGCGGGGCTGCTGCTGGCCGAAACCTTGCTCTGGCTAGGGCGCCTGGCGTTCGATCTGCCGCTCTATGCACCCTGGTGGGCGCGGGCTGGCGCAGTACTGCTGGCACTCGGCACGGCACTGCTGTTCGCCTGGCTGCCGGCCGCTCGGGCCTCGGCGCTGGAGCCGGTGGCGGCGCTACGCCCGCCGGGAGCGCACTGATGCGCTGGCAAGATGGTCTCCGGCTGACCAGCTCGGCGCTGACCTGCCGCCCCTTGCGCAGCCTGCTGACCCTGCTCGGGGTAGCGATCGGCATAGCCGCCGTGGCGCTGCTCACGGCCATCGGCGAGGGCGTGCGCGGCTATGTGCTGGAGAACTTCTCGCAGTTCGGTACTCGGATCATCACCGTGCGCCCGGGCAAGACCCAGACCAGCGGCCTCGGCGGCCTGCTCGGCAGCGTACGGCCTCTGACCATCAGTGACACCGATGCCCTGCGGCGCTTGCCGCATGTCGAGGCGGCTGTGCCGATCATTCAGGGTAGCGGGGATGTCCAGTTCGGCCAGCTGAGCCGGCGCAGCGACATTCTCGGTGGTGGCCATCAATTGGCACAGGCCTGGCGCATGCAGCTGAGCCTGGGCGAGTTCCTGCCCGCGGCCCGTGACGGTCGTTCGCCGCCCTATGTGGTGCTCGGCCATCAGCTGCGTGCCGAGCTGTTCGGTGCGCGCAATCCGCTGGGCGAGTTGATTCGCGTCGGCGGCGTGCGTTTCCGGGTGATCGGCGTGATGGAAAAGAAGGGCCAGTTGCTCGGTTTCAACCTCGACGATATCGCCTACATCCCGGTGGATTGGGCGCAAAGCCTGTTCAACCGCACCGGGGTGGTCAAAGCCCATGTAGTGTTCGGCGCAGGCACCACTTCAAAGGCGTTGAGCCGGCAGATTCGCGAGGTGCTTGGCGAACGGCACGGCGCGGAGGACTTCAGCCTGACCACCCAGGATGACATGCTGCGCAGCTTCAACCGCGTGCTCGGCACCCTGAGCCTGGCCATCGGTGCCTTGGGGGGTATTTCGCTGTTGGTTGGCGCGGTCGGCATTCTCACCATCATGACGACCGCTGTGGGCGAGCGCACGGCGGAAATCGGCCTGTTGCGGGCGATTGGCGCCAGCCCGCGGCAGGTGCTCGGGCTGTTTCTCGCCGAAGCGACGCTGCTGTCCCTGGCCGGTGGCTTGCTTGGCCTGCTGTTGATGGGCCTGCTGCTCGGGCTACTGCACCTGGCCATGCCGAGCCTGCCCTTGGCGCTGCATCCGCTGTTTCTGCTACTGGCGCTGCTGCTGGCGGCGGTGCTGGGGGTTCTCGCCGGCCTGGCTCCGGCACTGCGGGCCGCCCGCCTGCATCCGGTGGCGGCGCTGCGCAGTGAGTAGCGGCCAGGCCAATGAGCCGTACGCTGCAGGAAGATTTCTACAGGCTTTACTGGGGCTGCTTTGCAGCCCTTCGCGGGCACGCCCGCTCCCACAGGACTGCACATAACTCATTGAATTAGCAGGGGCCTTGTGGGAGCGGGTTTACCCGCGAACACCGGCATAGCCGGTGCCATATATCGCGTCGCATTCTTCGCGGGTGAACCCGCTCCCACAGGGTGCGCGGCGCGCTTACTGAATTTGACCCACCGCAAGCTGACAGAAAAGTAATCTGAAGCTCAGCCAGCTGACAGCGCAGATCAGCTAGCGTGAAGGAAGATTGTGGGGCTTCTCGACCCACACGCTGGGCATTCACCCGCCTGAATACCAGCAACTTTTCGACTGACTGGACGCAACGGCATGCAAAGCAAAACCACCAGACGCTCCTTCGTCAAAGGCCTGGCCGCTACCGGACTACTTGGCGGGCTGGGCATGTGGCGCACGCCGGTCTGGGCCGTGACCAGCCCCGGCCAACCGAATGTGCTGAGCGGCACCGACTTCGACCTCTACATCGGTGAGCTGCCGGTCAACATTACCGGCGCTGCGCGCACAGCAATGGCCATCAACGGCTCCATACCCGGGCCCATTCTGCGCTGGCGCGAAGGCGATACCGTCACGCTGCGTGTGCGCAACCGCTTGCAGCAGGACACCTCCATTCACTGGCACGGCATCATCCTGCCGGCGAACATGGACGGCGTGCCGGGCCTGAGCTTTCATGGCATCGCCCCCGACGGCATGTATGAGTACAGGTTCAAGGTCCAGCAGAACGGCACCTACTGGTACCACAGCCACTCCGGTTTCCAGGAGCAGATCGGGGTGTACGGCGCCCTGGTCATCGATGCAAAAGAGCCTGAGCCATTCACCTATGACCGAGACTATGTGGTCATGCTCAGCGACTGGACGGATGAAGACCCTGCCCGGGTGCTGTCCAAGCTCAAGAAGCAGTCCGACTATTACAACTACCACAAGCGCACGGTGGGTGATTTCGTCAACGACGTGAGCGAAATGGGCTGGTCCGCTGCGGTAGCCGACCGCAAGATGTGGGCCGAGATGAAGATGAGCCCCACCGATCTCGCCGACGTGAGCGGTTACACCTACACCTACCTGATGAACGGCCAGGCCCCGGACGGTAACTGGACGGGGGTGTTCAAGCCGGGCGAGAAAATCCGCCTGCGCTTCATCAACGGCTCGGCCATGACGTATTTCGATGTGCGAATCCCCGGCCTGAAGATGACGGTTGTCGCGGCGGATGGACAGCATGTAAAGCCCGTTTCGGTCGACGAGTTCCGCATCGCCGTTGCCGAAACCTACGACGTCATTGTCGAGCCCGAGAACGAGCAGGCTTACACCATTTTCGCTCAATCCATGGACCGCACCGGGTATTCCAGGGGCACCCTGGCTGTTCGCGAAGGCTTGCAAGCCCCTGTTCCAGCTGTCGATCCACGGCCGATCATTTCCATGAGCGATATGGGCATGGACCATGGCGGTATGGGTGGAATGGACCACGGCAGCATGGCTGGCATGGATCACGGCGACATGGCTGGCATGGACCACGGCAGCATGGCCGGCATGGACCATGGCAACATGGCTGGCGCCAACGCAGCCATGCAGAGCCACCCAGAATCCGAGACCAACAACCCCCTGGTCGACATGCAGACGATGACCCCTACGCCAAAACTGGGCGATCCGGGCATCGGGCTGCGTGACAACGGCCGCCGTGTGCTGACCTATGCGGACCTGCGCAGCACCTTCCCGGACCCGGACGGCCGCGCGCCAGGTCGCACAATCGAGCTGCACCTCACCGGCCACATGGAAAAGTTCGCCTGGTCCTTTGACGGCATCAAGTTTTCCGATGCCGAGCCATTGCGCCTCAAGTATGGCGAGCGCCTGCGCATCACCCTGGTCAACGACACCATGATGACTCACCCCATCCACCTGCATGGCATGTGGAGCGACCTGGAGGATGAGAACGGCAACTTCATGGTGCGCAAACACACGATCGACATGCCGCCTGGCTCAAAACGAAGCTACCGCGTCACTGCAGATGCTTTAGGACGTTGGGCCTATCACTGTCACCTGCTGTTCCACATGGAAATGGGCATGTTCCGCGAAGTCCGTGTGGACGAATGAACTGGAGATCCGAGATGAGCAAACCAATGAAACGAAGCGCTTTTTTCCTTTCTGCTGCAATGGCCGGCCTGTTTGCCGTTTATGCCCCGTCATCATGGTCCGACGGCGAGCAGCCTGCCGATGCCGCAAAAGCCAAGGGCGCCCAAGGCATGGACCATGGTGCGATGAAGGGCATGGATCACGGCGCCATGAAAGGGATGGATCACGGCTCGATGAAAGGTATGAACCATGACGCCATGAAGGGTATGGACCATGGCTCGATGCAAGGCATGGACCACGGCAAGATGATGCAATCGCATGGCAGCGATAAAGCTAAGGCAGGGAAAGATGCTCAATAGCCTGGCACGACTATCGCTGCTGGCATTGACCGTTTCGCTCGGCGTGCTGGGGGCTGCGCCCAGCTTCGCCGCTGAAGAAATGGACCATTCGACGATGGACCACGGCAAGATGGATCATGGCAGCATGCAGGGCATGGACCACGGCACCATGGATCATGGGGCTATGGACCATGGAGCCATGAACCATGGAGCGATGGACCATTCGAAAATGAACCACGGCTCGGCGGATACGCCGACGACCAGCCGTACCCCGATCCCGGTGCTGACCGATGCCGACCGCCAGGCGGCCTTCCCGCCGTTGGGCGGGCATCAGATGCACGACAGTGCGATCAACAGCTTCTTCCTGCTGGATCAGCTCGAGTACCAGGATGCCGATGAAGGCAGCACGCTGGCCTGGGATGCTTCTGGCTGGATAGGCGGCGATATCAACCGTCTGTGGATCCGCTCCGAAGGTGAACGCACCAACGGTGTCACCGAGGATGCCGAATTGCAGCTGCTGTACGGCCGCTCGATCAGCCCATGGTGGGATGTGGTTGCCGGGGTGCGCCAGGATTTCAAGCCTGAATCTCCCCAGACCTGGGCGGCGTTCGGTATCCAGGGCATGGCACTTTACGACTTCGAGGCCGAAGCCACTGCGTTCATTGGTGAGAACGGCCAGACTGCCGCGCGCCTGGAAGGCGACTACGACATTCTGCTGACCAACCGCCTGATCCTGCAGCCAACCGCTGAAGCCAATTTCTATGGCAAGAACGACCCTGGGCGCGGCGTGGGCTCCGGCCTGGCCAATACCGAAGTCGGGCTGCGCCTGCGCTATGAAATTGTCCGCCAGTTCGCCCCCTACATCGGCGTCACCTGGAACCGCTCCTACGGCAAAACCGCCGATTTCATCCGCGACGAGGGTGGTGATGTGGATGAAGCGCGTTTCGTGGCCGGTATTCGCCTGTGGTTTTGAGAACCAGACATGAAAAAAACAATAACAACGCTTGTTGCAGCAGGCGCAGTGGCCAGTGTGGCCGTGCTGGGTGCCGCGTACTCCGGCCTGGTCAATGTCGGAGCCGATGATCCCCATTTCCCCGCCGTGCATGCCTTTCTGGCCATGGCACGGGAGCGTTCGATCGCAGTGCGGGCCAGGGACATCGAGGTGCCAGACCTGAAAGATGAAGCGCTGATTCGTACTGGCGCCGGTAACTACAATGCCATGTGCATCGGTTGCCACCTCGCCCCTGGCGTCGAGAACACCGAGCTCAGCCAGGCTCTGTATCCATCACCCCCCAACCTTGCCAGGAGCGGGATCAGTGGCGACCCTGCGGCTGCGTTCTGGATCATCAAGCACGGCATCAAGGCCTCCGGCATGCCGGCCTGGGGCAAAAGCATGGGTGATGAATACATCTGGGGCATCGTCGCCTTCCTGGATCAGCTACCCCAGTTGAACGCCCAACAGTACAAGACAATGGTCACGGCCAGTGGCGGCCACCAGCATGGTGGTGGCGAAAGTGAAATGCACAACCATGAAGGCCAGCACGGCGACAACGTGCCTGACCACCATGGTGAGCAGGCCTCGGGCGCAGGCCATCGTGATGAGGGGCATTCAAAGGCGCATACTCATCGCGATGGCAAGCAGCACATGCATAAAGACTGAAGGCAGCTTCGCACTACCTTCAGTTGTCACGCAGAGTACATAGCACGCGGTCCGCCAACGCCAGGCAACTGGTCAAACCCGGTGACTCGATGCCAAACAGGTTCACCAGCCCCGGCACGCCATGCTCGGCAGGCGTACTGATGACAAAGTCCGCCGCCGGGTCCAGCGGGCCGCTGATTTTCGGGCGGATGCCGCTGTAGGCCGGTTGCAGGCTGGCGTCGGGCAGGTCGGGCCAATAGCGCCGTACCGCGGCGTAGAAACTGTCGCCGCGTCGAGGGTCTACCGGGTAGTCGATCTGTTCCACCCACTCCACATCCGGGCCGAAGCGCGCCTGGCCACCGAGGTCGAGGGTCATGTGCACACCCAGGCCGGCGTGCTCCGGTGCCGGGTACACCAGGTGCCGAAATGGCGCACGACCGCTCAGGCTGAAGTAGCTGCCTTTGCATAGATAGGCCTTGGGCACATGGACAGGGTCGAGGCCTGTGATATGGCGAGCGACTTCAACCGCCGATAACCCGGCGCAGTTGATCAACCGCTGGCAGGTCAGGCTCATCGGCTCGGCACCGCCCATATCCAGGCTGAAACCGGCCTCGATCACCCGCGCGGCCAGCAGTGGGGTATGCAGAACCAAGGTCGCCCCCGCAGCCTCGGCGTCCCCCAGCAGGGCGAGCATCAAACCGTGGGAGTCGATGATGCCGGTGGACGGCGACCACAGTGCAGCGACGCATGACAGCGCCGGCTCCAGCGCACGCGCCTGCTCGGCGTCGAGCCATTGCAGGTCGTCAACGCCATTGCGCCGGCCCTGCTCCAGCAGGCGCTGCAAGCCTTCGACCTGGGCCGCATCGCTGGCGACGATCAGTTTGCCGAGGCGTTGGTATTCAACACCCCGACTGTCGCAATAGGCATACAGGCGTTGCTTGCCCTCGACACACAACTGCGCCTTGAGGCTGCCATCGGGGTAATACAGGCCGGCGTGGATCACCTCGGAGTTGCGTGAGCTGACCCCGACGCCGATGCCCTCGCCCGCCTCCACCACCAGCACTTCATGGCCAGCCTGGGCCAAGGCACGCGCCACAGCCAGGCCGACCACACCGGCCCCGACCACCACACACTCGATATCAACGCTCACCTGTACCTCGCTTGTCGAAAGGCTTGATTGGCCTGTCTCCCCCCAGGCGCCACTCTAATCAAGCGGGCCAGCAGGTGTATACCGACAGGTTTGCAGCGCCTATCAGACCGAGCGCCGCCCGCGCGGCGCATCGCGAGCGAAGCTCGCTCCTACATCTGTTTCGGGCCAATTATTCCTGATGCAGAGGCGCGCGGCCCCTTGGCATCCGCCTTGATATCGTGTGGGAACAACGAGGCGGTCGCGCGCGCTGGTGCAGGCGTTACTGGCCCGAAACAGATGTAGGAGCGAGCTTCGCTCGCGATGCGCCGCGCGGGCGGCGCTCGGTCCCATAGGCGCTGAAATTGCTAAGGCGAACACCTTGCGGCCTTCACACAACCTTGAAGGCAAACGCTCACTGCCCCATGCCCAGCTCGGCATCATCCATCAGCGCCTTGGCCATCGCACTCAGGTAGTGCGCAGCCCAGATCATCATCGGCTTCTCATCCATCAGGCCGGTGATGGTCAGTTCGCGGACATAGCCCATCAACTCTGAGGACTGCTCGCGGGCATCGCGGCAGGGGATGCCGGGCTCGATGCGGAACAGCGGGTGGGTGCCGTTTTCGCCCTGGTAGAAGGTGGTTTTGCCGACGGTGAACTGGGTGTCTTCTGTGGTCATTGTTGAATCCCCCTGAAATTTCTCGAGTGCCTGGGCCGGCCCTTTCGCGGGTGAACCCGCTCCCACAGGAGCTGTGCAAGTCTTGAAGCTTGTAATGAACCTGTGGGAGCGGGTTTACCCGCGAAGAGGCCCGCCCAGACAACACATCACTCAAGCCTCAGTGCAAAGTCCGAGTCTCAATGGCCTGAGGCACAACGGTCGCAACACACAGCGCATAGTCCGTGGCCTGGATCAGGGTGTCTTCAAGGGAATGAATAACGTGGGGTGGATCGGGAACAATCTTAAGCATGGTGAGGTTCTGAATTGACTGGCTAGAACCGCCACTCATGACCTGCAGTGTGATGGGTGGCGGCCACGTACAGGTCTGCAAGACCGGCAGAGAACGAAACCGGCAGGTTCGAAAACCTCCCGTACGCAGCCACCATCAAGCGCGCGCAATGGCATGCCATTGGCTATTGGTGATCGGTAATCGTTCTCTGAGCGGGCTTGCAGGCCCGGTCGCTGATTTGGCAACGACAGGGCCACACTAGGCCGCCAGGAACACCACCGCAATGGCTCAAGGGCGCTAGGAAGCTATTTCAGAAATGGCCTACGCGCAACGGGAAAAATCTGATTATTACCGGCGCGATTGAGGGGATGTCGCGGTAAACCTGTCAGCCCTTCACACACACCACCTGCCGCAAGGTGTGCACCACCTCCACCAGTTCCTGCTGCGCGCGCATCACCGCATCGATGTCCTTGTAGGCCATGGGTATCTCGTCGATTACCTCCTTGTCCTTGCGGCATTCCACATGCGCCGTGGCCCGCCGCTGGTCTTCCACGGTGAAGCGGCTCTTGGCCTTGGTCCGGCTCATCAGCCGGCCGGCACCATGGCTGCAGGAACAGAACGCTTCCTCGTTGCCCAGCCCCCGTACGATGAAGCTCTTGGCCCCCATGGAACCTGGAATGATGCCCAGCTGCCCCTTCTGCGCCGACACCGCGCCCTTGCGCGTCACCAGCACCTCTCGGCCAAAATGCTGCTCGCGCTGCACATAGTTGTGGTGGCAGTTCACCGCTTCCAGGCTGGCCTCGAACGGTTTGCCCAGCGCCTTGCGCGCCGCACCGACCACCGCCAGCATCATCAGCTCGCGGTTCTGCCTGGCGTAGTCCTGCGCCCACTCCACCGCTTCGACATAGTCGGCGAAATGGCGGCTGCCTTCCTCGAAGTACGCCAGGTCCTTGTCCGGCAGGTTGGCCAGGTGCTGGCGCATGTCGGCCTGGGCCAGTTCGATGAACAGGTTGCCAATGGCATTGCCCACGCCCCGGGAGCCGCTGTGCAACATGAACCAGACGCGGTCGGCCTCGTCCAGGCACACCTCGATGAAATGGTTGCCACCGCCCAGCGTCCCCAGGTGATGGCGGTTATTGGTCTTCTCCAGCCGCGGGTACTTGTCGGTGATGGCCTTGAAGCGCCCGGCCAGTTGCCCCCAGGCCTTGTCCGCCTTGGCTGGCACATCGGCCCAGGCGCCTTGGTCACGTTTGCCGAAGGTCTTGCCGTGTGGCACGGCGTGTTCGATGGCACTGCGCAGGCCATGCAGGTTGTCCGGCAGGTCGCGGGCGTGCAGCGACGTGCGCGCGGCGATCATGCCGCAGCCGATGTCCACACCGACCGCGGCGGGGATGATCGCGCCAACGGTGGGAATGACGCTGCCGATGGTCGAGCCCTTGCCCAGGTGCACGTCGGGCATCACTGCCAGGTGCTTGAAGATGAACGGCATCCTGGCCGTGTTGAGCAGTTGCTTGCGGGCGTCGTCTTCGACAGGTACGCCATCGGTCCACAACTTGACCGGCTTGCCGCCGGCGACCTGGAGAATGTTCATGGGGCTGTTCCTCGAATGCATACCGGCATGATACCGCCGAAGGTCGTAGGGCCGCGGGTTGCCAGTGGGGTGGCAATGTGCTGTATGCTTGGCCGGTCTTCAGGGCGGGGTGAAAGTCCCCACCGGCGGTAAATCGAAAGATGAGCCCGCGAGCGCCCCGGCCATGCCGGGGGTCAGCAGATCTGGTGAGACTCCAGAGCCGACGGTCATAGTCCGGATGAAAGAAGGCGTCAGGCAGGGGCCATCCGGGCGCCCCTGCGCGCGCATTTTGTTCGCCCCGAGACGTTCATCGATCATTCACGAGGAGCGTTTCATGTCCACCATGCACCACCCGCAATTCCCCAATGTCAGCGCCGCCATCGCCGCCTTCAAGGCCGGGCGCCCTGTGTTGCTGCTCGACGACGACGACCGCGAGGACGAAGCGGACATCATCGCCGCCGCCGAGAACATCTCGCTGCAGACCATGGCCATGATGATTCGCGATTGCAGCGGCATCGTCTGCCTGTGCCTGGACGAGGCCACCGTCGACGAACTGCAACTGGCACCCATGGTGCAGAACAACCAGGCCCGCCATGGCACCGGCTTCACCGTCACCATCGAGGCGGCGGAAGGTATCACTACCGGGGTTTCCGCCCAGGACCGCATCACTACCATAAGCGCGGCACTGCGCTCCACCGCGGAGCAGCGCCATATCGTCAGCCCGGGGCATGTGTTCCCGCTGCGCGCCCGCAATGGCGGGGTGCTGACCCGCCGTGGCCACACCGAAGGCTCGGTGGACCTGGCGCGCCTGGCCGGGTTGCGCCCGGCGGCGGTGCTGTGCGAACTGATGAACCCCGATGGCACGATGGCCCGTGGCGAGCAGGTGGCGGTGTATGCGCGGCAGTACAATTTGCCGGTGCTGACCATTGAGGAACTGGCGCGGTACCGTGAGGCCATGCTGGAGCGGGAAGCAGAGCCAGCCTGATCCACCGCACGGGGCCGCTTTGCGGCCCATTCGCGGGTAAACCCGCTCCCACAGGGACCGCGCAGACTCGGAACCGGTGCAGTACCTGTGGGAGCGGGTTTACCCGCGAAGAGGCCGGCAAGTCCAACCTCAGGCTGCCGGAAGTTTGCTCCCCCCGCCCCGCTCTGCTAGTGTCGCGCCGTTCTGAATGCCACCGAGACAGTCGCCATGGCCCGCAAAAAAGCCTCCCTCGATTTCGAGCAATCCCTCGCAGACCTGCAAGCACTGGTCGAGCGCCTGGAGAACGGCGAGTTGTCGCTGGAAGAGTCGCTGGCCGCCTTCGAGCAAGGCATCGCCCTGACCCGTGATTGCCAGGGCGCCCTGGCCCAGGCCGAACAGAAGGTGCAGATCCTGCTGGAACGCGATGGCGAACTGGCTGCCCAGCCCTTCGACGCGGAGCCGGAAGCATGATCGGCACCTACCAGGCCAGCTGCCAGGCACGGGTCGACGCCGCCCTCGAACCGTTGTTCGTCGCCCCGACCAAGGAACTCGAACGCCTTTACGCCGCCATGCGCTACAGCGTGATGAACGGTGGCAAACGCGTCCGCCCGCTGCTGGCCTACGCGGCCTGCGAAGCCTTGGGCGCCCCGGCCGAACAGGCCAACGGCGCAGCCTGTGCGGTGGAACTGATCCACGCCTACTCGCTGGTGCATGACGACCTGCCGGCCATGGACGACGACGACCTGCGCCGCGGCCAGCCGACCACCCACAAAGCCTTCGACGAAGCCTGCGCGATCCTCGCCGGCGACGGTTTGCAGAGCCTGGCCTTCAGCGCCCTGCTCGACCCGCGCCTGAGCCCGCAGGCCGACAGCATTCGCCTGGCCATGGTCCAGGCCCTGGCCAAGGCGGCCGGCCCGGCAGGCATGGTCGGTGGCCAGGCCATCGACCTGGGCTCGGTGGGCCTGAAGCTGGACCAGCAGGCGCTGGAGTTCATGCACCGGCACAAGACCGGTGCGCTGATCGAAGCCAGCGTGCGCCTCGGTGCCCTGGCCAGCGCCCGCGCCGAACAGGCGCAACTGGATGCCCTGCAGACCTACGCGCAAGCCATCGGCCTGGCGTTTCAGGTGCAGGACGACATCCTTGATGTGGAAAGCGACACCGCCACCCTGGGCAAACGCCAGGGGGCTGATATCGCCCGTGACAAACCGACCTACCCGGCGCTGCTGGGCCTGGAAGCGGCCAAGGCCTATGCAATCGAACTGCGCGACCAGGCGCTGGTCGCACTGAGTGGGTTCGGCGACAAGGCCGAGCCGCTGCGGGCGCTGGCACGCTACATCGTCGAACGCCGCAATTAAGCAACGACACCAATCCCTGTAGGAGCGGGTTTACCCGCGAATGCGATGTTGAGTTTACCGCCGCATTCGCGGGTAAACCCGCTCCCACAGGGGCCGCGTAACCCGTGGTTGAATGGGCAGTATTTCCTACAATGGGGTAAACTGCAGCCTCTTCACACACCTATAACGACTCGCCTGATGCCCACGACGTTTCAAGAGATCCCCCGCGAACGCCCGGTCACGCCGTTGCTCGACCGCGCTGACACGCCTGCCGGCCTGCGCCGGCTGGCCGAAGCCGACCTGGAGACCCTGGCCGACGAACTGCGCCAGGAACTGCTCTACACCGTGGGTCAGACCGGTGGGCATTTTGGTGCCGGCCTGGGCGTCATCGAGCTGACCATCGCCCTGCACTACGTCTTCGACACCCCCGACGACCGGCTGGTGTGGGACGTGGGTCACCAGGCCTACCCGCACAAGATCCTCACCGGGCGCCGTAACCGCATGCTCAGCCTGCGCCAGAAGGACGGCATCGCCGCCTTCCCGCGCCGCAGCGAGAGCGAGTACGACACCTTCGGCGTCGGCCACTCCAGCACCTCGATCAGCGCCGCGCTGGGCATGGCCATTGCCGCCCGCCTGCAGAACAGCGCTCGCAAGTCGATCGCGGTGATCGGCGACGGCGCACTGACCGCCGGCATGGCCTTCGAGGCGTTGAACCACGCCCAGGAAGTCAACGCCGACATGCTGGTGATCCTCAACGACAACGACATGTCGATTTCGCGCAATGTCGGTGGCCTGTCCAACTACCTGGCCAAGATCCTCTCCAGCCGCACCTACGCGAGCATGCGCGAAGGCAGCAAGAAAGTGCTGTCGCGCCTGCCGGGCGCCTGGGAAATCGCCCGCCGCACCGAAGAGTACGCCAAAGGCATGCTGGTGCCGGGCACCCTGTTCGAAGAACTGGGCTGGAACTACATTGGCCCGATCGACGGCCACGACCTGCCGACCATGATCGCCACCCTGCGCAACATGCGTGACCTCAAGGGCCCGCAGTTCCTGCACGTGGTGACCAAGAAGGGCAAGGGCTTCGCCCCGGCCGAGCTCGACCCGATCGGCTACCACGCCATCACCAAGCTGGAGCCGGCCGACAAGCCCGCCGCACCGAAGAAAGCCAGCGGCCCGAAATACTCTGCGGTGTTCGGCCAGTGGCTGTGCGACATGGCCGCCGCCGACAACCGCCTGGTGGGCATTACCCCGGCAATGAAGGAAGGCTCCGACCTGGTCGATTTCAGCGAGCGCTACCCGGAGCGTTACTTCGATGTGGCCATCGCCGAGCAGCATGCCGTGACCCTGGCGGCCGGCATGGCCTGCGAGGGTAGCAAGCCGGTGGTGGCGATCTACTCCACCTTCCTGCAGCGCGCCTACGACCAGCTGATCCACGACGTGGCAGTACAGAACCTCGACGTGCTGTTCGCCATCGACCGCGCCGGCCTGGTCGGCGAAGACGGCCCGACCCACGCGGGCAGCTACGACCTGTCGTACCTGCGCTGCATCCCGGGCATGCTGGTGATGACCCCAAGCGACGAAAACGAGCTGCGCAAGATGCTCAGCACCGGCCACCTGTACAACGGCCCGGCGGCTGTGCGCTACCCACGTGGCACCGGCCCGAACGCGCCGATCAGCGGTGACCTGCAGCCGCTGGAAATCGGCAAGGGCTTGGTCCGTCGCCAGGGCGAGAAAGTCGCCTTGCTGGTGTTCGGCGTGCAACTGGCCGAGGCCATGCAGGTAGCTGAGCAGATCAACGCTACCGTGGTCGACATGCGTTTCGTCAAACCGCTGGACGAGGCACTGGTGCTGGAGCTGGCCGCAAGCCATGAGCTACTGGTGACCATCGAAGAGAACGCCATCATGGGCGGTGCCGGTGCGGCTGTTGGTGAGTTCCTGGCCAGCCAGGCGATCGTGAAACCGCTGCTGCACCTGGGGTTGCCGGACATCTATGTCGAGCACGCCAAACCTGCGCAGATGCTGGCTGAGTGTGGGCTGGATGCGGCCGGGATCGAGGCTTCGGTGAAGGCTCGGATGGCCAGGCTCGGGTTGTAATCCCTGGGGCCGCTTTGCGGCCCTTTCGCGACACAAGGCCGCTCCCACAAAGGTCGTGCAAGCAGTCCCTGTGGGAGCGGCCTTGCGTCGCGATCGAGGGCGCAGCCCTCGCAAAAGCTCACTTGGACGTTGGCGCTTTAGCCTCGAGCAGCGCACACAAGCGCGCCGTAGCTTCGATCATCTGCCCACTGGGCCGCTCCAGGCCTTTGTCGGGCACCACCAGCAAACGATCATCGGCAACCGCACGCAATTGCGGCCAGGCCTTCCAGCTCGCCAGCTGCGCTTCATCACCCGCCAGAATGACCTGCGGGTTGCGCAGCAGCACAGATTCCACATTGACCTGCGGCGCCGGCTGGGTGAGATCGGCGAAGACGTTACGCGCCCCGCACACGGCCAGGGCATCGCTGACCACCTGCCGGCCACCGAGCGTATACAGCGGTCGGTCCCATACCTGGTAGAACACCTGCAAAGGCTCGTCACGTCGATACTGCTGGCGCAGCTGCCGCAGCCGGTCACGCAGGGCCTGGGCATACCGATGGCCTTGGTCGGCACGGCCGATACGCCCGGCGATGGCTTCGATCTGCTCGATCAGCTGGTCGATATCATGGGGTTCGGCGCTGAAGGTGGCGATGCCCAGGCGCTTGAGCTGGTCGCGTTGGGCCGGTGGCACGCTGCCCGGCCACAGCAGCAACAGGTCGGGGCGCAGGCTGAGCAGGCGCTCCAGGTCCAGTTGCCCCTGGCGCCCCACCGAGGGCAACCCGCGCAGCGCCGCCGGCCGTTCGCCACCGTCGAGCACACCTACCAGCAGATCATCGGCCTGCAGTTCGAGCATGATCTCGCTCATCGATGGGGCCAGGCTGACCACCCGCAGGGGTTCACCGGCCAGTGCGGAGCAGGCGAACAGCGCCAGCAGGCCGGGCAGCAGGCGCATCAGCCGAGCTGGCGGGGAATGCGATAGAGGTACAGCACCACCACGGAGGACAACGCCAGCAGGATCTGCGGCACCACCTCCAGGCCGACCAGCACCGACAGGGCGGCGACCCAGGCCGGGAAGCAGGCATACAGCATGGCCAGGCGCCGCACCCGCGCCAGTTCGATCCAGGCGGCTGGCTCTTCGCCAGTGCCGAGCACCTTGGAGGTGGCAATGAGGGCGTGCTTGTAGGCACCGAAGCGCGGCAAGCTAAGGAACATGGTCGCCGCGCCGGCAATGAACAGTGGCATGGCCAGCACCGAGGCCAGCGCATCACCGCCACCGAAGGCCCAGGCCATCACCGGCAGCGGCACCAGGCCCACCGCCAGGTACTGCCACCAGGCCAGCGCCAGGCGCCGCTTGACCTCGGCGCGGGTCACGCCTGGGGCACCTCGCCCTGGTGCTCGTTACCCAGCATGTGGCCCAGCTTGCCGGCCTTGGTCGCCAGGTAGTAGCGGTTGTGCGGGTTGTGCCCGGTGTGCAGCGGTACGCGCTCGGCGACAACGATGTTCATGTCGGTCAGGGCTTTGACCTTGCGCGGGTTGTTGGTCATCAGGCGCAGCGACTTCACGCCCAGGTGCTCCAGCATCGGCAGGCACATGGCGTAGTCGCGCTGATCGGCGGCGAAGCCCAGGCGCTCGTTGGCCTCGACAGTGTCGGCGCCACCATCCTGCAACTCGTAGGCGCGAATCTTGTTCAGCAGGCCGATGCCACGGCCTTCCTGGCGCAGGTACAGCAGCACGCCACGGCCTTCACGGGCGATGGCTTGCAGCGCGGCTTCCAACTGCGAGCCGCAGTCGCAGCGCTGGCTGAACAGGGCATCGCCGGTCAGGCACTCGGAGTGCAGGCGCCCCAGCACCGGCTGGCCGTCCGCGATGTCACCCAGGCTGAGCACCACATGCTCACGGCCAGTGGCTTCGTCAAGGAAGCCATGCATGGTGAAGGTCGCGAAGGGAGTCGGGAGTTTAGAGGCGGCAACAAAGACGACGGGCACGTTGTGCTCCTGGAATAAGTTGAAAATTTCTCGTGGGCCGATTGTATCAGCAGGTTGGGGGATGTGGGCTGGCTGAATACCGTGGCTTAAGATCGAAAAGTTCGATGCTTAGCAGAGGTCTGTACTCAATCCTGTGGGAGCCCATGAAACGGGTTGTTCAATGCGGTTTGCTGTCCGGACTGAACGGATAAGGCTGCTGCCAGCGCTGGAAAATCGCCTTCAGCTCGCCACTGCGCACCAGTTCGGCCATGCGCTTGTCGAACAGGTCGCGCAGGGCCCGGGCCTGGTCGTTGCGGGCAAAGGCCAGGTACAGCGGCAGGTCGACTACGTGGGTGCGGCGGAAGCGCTCGGGTTGGGAGGTCTGGCCGAGCACGTAGTCGACCTCGGTCAGGGCGTCGATGTAGAAGTCCACACGGTCATGCTCGAGCATCGGCAAGATGCCCTCACGACGCTGGACTTCACGGAACTCGTGCACGTTCGGCAGGTAGCTGCCGTAGTCGTAGCCACGCACCCAGGCCAGGCGGTACTTGCCCACGCTCTCCAGGGTAGGCACGGGCTTGCTGGCCAGCCCCAGGGCGTAGATATGGTCCATGTCGAAGTGCCAGCGCGGGTACAGGTTGTCGTCGTTCTCTTCCTTGTACGAGCCTACCCAGGCATCAGCCTCGCCACGCTTCACCAGTCCGATGGCACGGCTGTAGGGCGCGCTCTGGATCACCACCTTGACCCCGGCCGGCTCGAACACCTTGCGCAGCACGTCCCAGGCCACCCCGGTCCCGTCGGCGTTGGTGTAGTCGAGCCACTCCTCGCTGACCAGGTGGACCTGCTTCGGCACACCCTCGGCAGCCGCCGCCCAAGGGGCAAGGCTCAGCAGCATTGCCAGCAGCATCGCCCTCATGGCCATTTACGCACTCCCTGTATCAGGCAACCGCCCACACCAGAACCTGCATGCCCAACCAGGCAAACACGCCGGCCAGGATATCGTCGAGCATGATCCCGACGCCCCCATGCACATGGCGGTCGACCCAGCGGATCGGCCACGGTTTGAGGATGTCGAAGAAGCGGAACATCAGGAACCCCGCCAGCAGCCATTGCCAGCCTTCCGGCACCAGCCAGAGGGTTATCCACATGCCGACGATCTCGTCCCAGACAATGCCTTCGTGGTCATGCACGCGCAAATCATTGGCGACCTTGCCACAGAGCCAGAAACCGAACAGCATGCTCACGCCCAGCAACAGCCAGTAGCCCCAGTCGGGCAGCATCTGCCACAGCGGGATGAACGGTATGGCCACCAGCGAGCCCCAGGTGCCCGGCGCCTTGGGCAAGGTACCGGAGCCGAAGCCGAAGGCGATGAAGTGCCACGGGTTGCGCCAGACCGAAGGCGGAACGAACTCCGCAGGCACCTGGTTGGGGTGATCGGTCACGGTGTCTCCCTAAAATGTTGATAGCCGCGTTGCCGCGGGGTGATGTCCTGGCCCTGCCGGTCGCGCAGGCTGACCCCCTGCCCTTCGAGCACCCGCCCGATGACGTGGAATGCCGCCAGGCCTTGTGCCTGCAGGGATGAAAGCTCGCCTGGCGGCAAGGTGAACGCCAGCACATAGTCGTCGCCACCGGTCAGCGCCGCCTGTACGGCCGCCTCGGCGCCGAGGAAACCCTGCAAGGCGGATGACACCGGCACCTGCTCCAGGTTCACCTCGAGCGCCACGCGGGAGGCCTTGGCGATATGCCCGCAGTCGGCCAGCAGGCCGTCGGAAATATCCAGTGCCGAGGTGGCACACCCGCGCAGCAGCTGCCCCAGGGCGAACTGCGGCGACGGCGACCAGTAATGGTCGAGCAACGGTTGCGCCAGCGCGGCATCGGCCTGGCGCTGGCCCAGTACCAGCGGCAAGGCCCCTGCCGCGTTACCCAGCTCCCCCCCCACGCACAGCAGGTCGCCCGGGCGAGCGCCGTCACGGCGCAACGCCTGCCCCGCCGGCACCCGGCCGAATACGGTCATGGTGATGCTCAGGGGGCCACGGGTGGTGTCGCCACCGATCAGGCTCAGCTGGCAATGGCCGGCCATGCGGTTCAGGCCGCTGGCGTAGGCTTGCAGCCAGTCGGCGCTGACCTCGGGCAAGGTCAGGGCAAGGGTGAAACCGATGGGGGTGGCGCCCATGGCCGCCAGGTCGCTGGCCGCCACGGCCAGCGAGCGCTGGCCGAGCAACCACGGGTCGCACACAGCCGGAAAATGCACCCCGGCGACCAGGGTGTCAGTAGACACCGCCAGTTGCTCGCCGGCGGGAAGGCTCAGCAGGGCGCAGTCGTCGCCGATGCCCAGGGCCACACCTTCACCGCCCTGCGCACAAGGCGCGGCGGCGAAGTAATGGCTGATCAGCTCGAACTCACCCATGGTCCGCAAGCGCCAGGATCAGCGCTTGTTCGCCTTGACTTCTGCTTCGCGCAGGTTCGGGGCCAGCTTGTCCAGTACGCCGTTGACGAACTTGTGGCCGTCGGTGGCACCGAAGACCTTGGCCAGCTCGACACCTTCGTTGATCACCACGCGGTACGGTACGTCGACGCGCTTGATGAACTCCCAGGTGGACAGACGCAGCACGGCCAGCTCGACCGGGTCGAGCTCTTCCAGTGCCAGGTCCAGGCATGGCTTCAGGGCGCTGTCGATTTCGCTCTTGATCGCCGGGACCCCGTGCAGGATCTCGCGGAAATAAGCGCCGTCGACATCGGAGAAATCGTTATCGACCCGGAACTGCGCTTCGATCTCGTTCAGCGAATGCTGCGCCATGTGCCACTGGTACAGCGCCTGGGTCGCGAGCTTGCGGGCTTCGCGGCGCTTGGCGCTCTTCGAGGGCTTGCCGGCATCCGCAGGTTTTGGATCGCGCGGGTTGAAACGATCGCTTTCGTCGCTAATCACTTGGCCTCCAACTGCGCCAGCAGGCTGACCATTTCCAGAGCGGACAGGGCAGCTTCAGCACCTTTGTTGCCGGCCTTGGTGCCGGAACGCTCGATGGCTTGCTCGATGGAGTCGACGGTCAGTACGCCGAAGGCCACCGGAACACCGAACTCCATGGACACCTGGGCCAGGCCCTTGGTGCATTCGCCCGCCACGTATTCGAAGTGCGGGGTACCGCCACGAATCACCGCGCCCAGGGCGATGATCGCGTCGTAGGCGCCTTGCTGGGCGACCTTCTGTGCCACCAGCGGGATTTCGAATGCACCCGGGGCACGGATGATGGTGATGTCGCTTTCGCTGACACCGTGGCGTACCAGGGCATCAACGGCACCGCTTACCAGGCTTTCGACGACGAAGCTGTTGAAGCGGCCAACCACCAAAGCATAGCGACCTTTGGGGGCGATGAAGGTACCTTCGATGGTCTTCAGGGTCATTCCGATATTCTCATCTTCAAGAGCGAGGCCGCATGCTGGCGGCCTCGACAGGGGTATGGACTCGAGCTGGAGGGCGTCACTGCCGCCTCAAGTCACTCGGAGGGCACGTATTCTACAACTTCCAGATCGAATCCGGATATCGCGTTGAACTTCATCGGCGAACTCATCAGGCGCATCTTGCGCACGCCGAGGTCACGCAGGATCTGCGAACCGGCACCCACGGTGCTGTAGGTGGTCGGTGCCTTGGCCGGTGCATCGCCGGCGCTTTCGCGGATGTGCGCCAGCAGCACGTCGCCGTCCAGCGGGTGGCCCAGCAGCAATACCACGCCGCTGCCGGCCTCGGCCACGGCGGCCATGGCCGCGCGCAGGCTCCAGCGGCCCGGTTGCTTGACCAGCAGCAGGTCGCGCAGCGGGTCCATGTTGTGCACGCGCACCAGGGTCGGCTCTTCGGCGCAGATCTTGCCCAGGGTCAGGGCCATGTGCACGTCGCCTTCCACCGCGTCGCGGTAGGTGACCAGGTTGAACTCGCCCAGCTCGCTCTCCACCGGTTGCTCGGAGACGCGCTGCACGGTGCGCTCGTGGATCATGCGGTAGTGGATCAGGTCGGCGATGGTGCCGATCTTCAGGCCGTGCTCGGCGGCGAACACTTCCAGCTCGGCACGGCGCGACATGGTGCCGTCGTCGTTCATCACTTCGCAGATCACGCCGCTCGGCTCGAACCCGGCCATGCGCGCCAGGTCGCAGGCGGCTTCGGTGTGGCCGGCACGGGCCAGGGTACCGCCAGGCTGGGCCATCAGCGGGAAGATGTGGCCAGGGCTGACGATGTCTTCGGCCTTGGCATCCTTGGCGGCGGCCGCCTGCACGGTGCGCGCGCGGTCAGCGGCGGAGATGCCGGTGGTGACACCTTCGGCGGCTTCGATCGACACGGTGAACTTGGTGCCGAAGCCCGAGCCGTTGCGCGGCGCCATCAGCGGCAACTTCAGCGTTTCGCAACGCTCGCGGGTCATCGGCATGCAGATCAGGCCACGGGCATGCTTGGCCATGAAGTTGATGTGCTCGGGCAGGCAGCACTCGGCTGCCATGATGATGTCGCCTTCGTTTTCGCGGTCTTCGTCATCCATGAGGATGACCATTTTGCCCTGGCGGATGTCTTCGACCAGTTCTTCGATGCTGTTGAGCGCCACGCGGCACCCCCTTCTCAATCAGGATTTCAAGAAGCCGTTGGCGGCCAGGAAGCTTTCGGTAATGCCACTGCCCTTGCTCGGTTCGGCGGCCTTGTCACCCAGCAGCAAACGCTCCAGGTAACGGGCCAGCAGGTCGACCTCAAGGTTCACCCGACGCCCTGCACGGTAGTCGGCCATGATGGTTTCGGACAGGGTGTGCGGGACAATGGTCAGCTCGAACTCGGCGCCATTGACCTCGTTGACCGTCAGGCTGGTGCCGTCGACGGTGATCGAACCCTTGTGGGCGATGTACTTGGCCAGCTCCTTCGGTGCACGCACGCGGAACTGGATGGCGCGGGCGTTATCGCTGCGCGAGATGATTTCGCCGACCCCGTCGACGTGGCCGCTGACCAGGTGCCCGCCCAGCCGGGTGGTGGGGGTCAGGGCTTTTTCCAGGTTGACCTTGCTGCCACTCTTGAGGTCGATGAAGGCGGTTCGCTTGAGGGTTTCGACACTGACGTCGGCCCAGAAGCCGTCACCCGGCAGTTCGACGGCGGTCAGGCACACGCCGTTGACGGCGATGCTGTCGCCGAGCTTGACGTCACCCAGGTCGAGCTTGCCGGTTTCGACGTAGACGCGCACGTCGCCACCCTTGGGGGTCAGGCTGCGGATGGTGCCGATGGATTCGATGATGCCGGTGAACATGGGGTCTTCCTCAAAAACGGTTTGCGCGGGGCAAGCCTGGCATTATACGCCGGGCGCCGGCAGGGGGATGGCCGTGACCCGCCAGTCATCGCCCACTGCGCGCATTTCGGTAATTTTCAGTCGCGGCGCTTCGCTCATCCTGTCCAGTGGCCAGTCCAGCAGCGGGCGGGCCCGGGAACCGAGGAAGGTGCCGGCGACGAACAACTGGTACTCGTCGACCAGGCCTTGCCGGGCAAAGGCGCCGGCCAGGCCGGCACCGGCTTCCAGCAGGATTTCGTTGACGCCACGGGCCGCCAGGGCCTGCAGCAGCGCCGGCAGGTCTACCTGCCCATTGTCGCCCGGCAGGCTGAGCAGTTCGTGGCCGGCAGCGGCATAGCGCGGGTCATCTGCGACAGCGGTCACCACCAGGGCCGGGCCGGCCTGGAAGAATGGTGCATCCAGCGGCACGCGCAGGCGGCCATCGACCAGCACGCGCAGCGGTGTGCGGCTGAGTGCCAGTGCGGTGGTTTCGGCATCCAGGCCCAGTTCGGCACCACGTACGGTCATCCGCGCGTTATCGGCCAACACGCTGGCGGCGCTGGTCAGCACCACGCTGGAACGGGCGCGCAGGCGCTGCACCGCCGAGCGGGCGGCCGGGCCGGTGATCCACTGGCTTTCGCCACTGGCCATGGCGGTGCGGCCATCCAGGCTCATGGCCAGCTTGGCGCGAACGAATGGCAGGCCATGTTCCATGCGCTTGAGGAAACCGGGGTTGAGTGCCCGGGCCTCGGCCTCGAGCACGCCGCTGGCCACTTCGATGCCGGCCTCGGCCAGGCGCCGCAGGCCCTGCCCCGCCACTTGCGGGTTAGGGTCCTGCATGGCGGCCACCACCCGCGCCACGCCGGCCTTGACCAGCGCTTCGGCGCACGGCGGCGTGCGGCCATGGTGGCTGCAGGGCTCAAGGGTGACATAGGCACAGGCGCCACGAGCACGCTCACCGGCCTGGCGCAGGGCATGCACCTCGGCATGCGGCTCGCCGGCGCGCACATGCCAGCCTTCGCCGACCACCTCGCCATCGCGCACGATCACGCAGCCTACGCGCGGGTTCGGGTGGGTGGTGTACAGGCCCTTGCGCGCCAGCTCCAGCGCGCGGGCCATGTAGTGGGCGTCGAGGATGGCAGCTTGGCTGGGCATGTTCACTCTTTAGCCGGCTCGCGGGCCAGGCGGTCGATTTCTTCGCGGAACTCGTCGAGGTCCTGGAAGCGCCGGTAAACCGAGGCAAAACGGATATAGGCCACTTCGTCGAGTTTGCGCAGCTCGGCCATGACCATTTCACCCACCACCAGCGATTTGACTTCGCGCTCACCGGTGGCACGCAGGCGGCTCTTGATATGCGCCAACGCCGCTTCCAGGCGCTCGACGCTGACCGGGCGCTTTTCCAGTGCCCGCTGCATGCCGGCACGCAGCTTATCTTCGTCGAAGGGTTGGCGCGTGCCGTCCTGCTTGATCAGCCGGGGCAGCACCAGCTCAGCGGTTTCGAAGGTGGTGAAGCGCTCACCGCAGGCGACGCATTCGCGGCGGCGGCGCACCTGCTCGCCCTCGGCGACGAGGCGAGAGTCGATGACCTTGGTGTCGTTGGCACCGCAAAAGGGACAGTGCATGGTGGCAGGCAACAAAAAAAGGGAGGGCCATGGTAGCGCATCCCACTGGCAAGACAAGCCAAAGGGGTTAACATCCATGGGAAATCTGCCCGTGAAGGACTACCCCATGCACTACCGAGCGCTCGTCGTGCTGTGCTGCGCCGCCCTGCTCGCCGCCTGCGGCAGCGACAGGCCAAAGCCCGACACCCCTCCGGCCCCCACGCCCGCCCGCGCGGCCAAGCCGGCCGAAGTACTGGGCCCGCTGCCGGCCTACCAGCGCGAGCTGAGCGGCACCTTGCTGGAGATCCCGGCCGGTGCCGACGTGGAGCTGGCCTTGCTGGTCATCGACGAACGCGACCGCCCACAACGCCTGCTGGCCAGCAGCAACCTGACCGGCACTGGCCAGGCCCTGCCCTACCACTTGCGCTTCAACCCCGAGGCCTTCCCCGCCGGTGCCCGGGTCGAGCTGCGTGGCCGCGCCAGCCGCTCCGGCCAGCTGATCATGCACCTGCCGCCGGTGCGCATTACCCAGGCCCAGACCCAGGCCATCGGCCCGCTGCGTTTCGAGAAGGCGCCGTAAGTGGCGCCGCTAGCCCTGCAACAGGCCCTCAGCGGCCTGATCGGCGAAGCGCGCCTGGTCATCAGCGAACTGCCCGGCTGCGACCTGAAGCTGTGGCTGATCGACGACCAGAACATGGACCGTGCTTTCAGCAGCGAGGAGACCCGGCGCATTCTTGAAGACCCGCCCTACTGGAGCTTCTGCTGGGCCAGCGGCCTGGCCATGGCGCGCTACCTGGCCGAGCGCCCGGAGTGGGTATCCGGCAAGCGCGTGCTGGACTTTGGCGCCGGCTCCGGTATCGCCGGCATTGCCGCCGCCCGCGCCGGTGCGCTGGAAGTGGTGGCCTGTGACCTCGACCCGCTGGCCCTCGATGCCTGCCGCGCGAACGCCGCGCTGAACGGGGTAGAACTGGGTTACAGCCATGACTTCTTCGCCGAAGACGACCGCTTCGACCTGATCCTGGTTGCCGATGTGCTGTACGACCGCGCCAACCTGCCGCTGCTGGATGCCTTTCTCGGGCGCGGGCGCCAGGCGCTGGTGGCCGACTCGCGGGTACGCGACTTCAGCCACCCGCTGTACCAGCCGTTGGGCGTGCTGGAAGCGCTGACCCTGCCGGACCTGGCCGAGCCGCACGAATTCCGCCGGGTCAGCCTGTACCACGCCAGTCGCGACACCTTATAGTGGTGCAATTCACCAGTTTGCGAGAGTCGCGATGACCCAAGACACGCCTTACATTTTCGACGCCACCGATGCCACCTTCCAGCAACTGGTAATCGAGAACTCCTTCCACAAGCCGGTGCTGGTGGACTTCTGGGCCGAGTGGTGTGCGCCGTGCAAGGCACTGATGCCACTGCTGGCGAAGATCGCCGAGGGTTACCAGGGCGAGCTGCTGCTGGCCAAGATCAACTGCGACGTGGAGCAACAGGTGGTTGCCCAGTTCGGCATCCGCAGCCTGCCGACCGTGGTGCTGTTCAAGGACGGTCAACCGGTGGACGGCTTTGCCGGTGCACAGCCGGAGTCGGCGATCCGCGCCATGCTCGAACCGCACGTGCAACTGCCTGCCGCCCCCGTTGCTTCGCCGCTGGAACAAGCCAAGGCGCTGTTTGCCGAAAGCCGTTTTGCCGAGGCCGAAGCGCTGCTGCAGGCGCTGCTGGGTGAGGACAACAGCAATGCCGAGGCGCTGATCCTGTACGCCCGCTGCCTGGCCGAGCGCGGGGAGTTGGGTGAAGCCCAGGTGGTGCTGGATGCGGTCAAGACCGACGAGCACAAGGCTGCGTTGGCCGGGGCCAAGGCTCAGCTGACCTTCCTGCGCCAGGCCGCCAGCCTGCCAGAAGTGGCCGACCTGAAAAGCCGACTGGCGCAGAACCCGCAGGATGACGAGGCGGCCTATCAGCTGAGCATCCAGCAACTGGCTCGCCAGCAGTATGAGGCGGCGCTGGAGGGGTTGCTGAAGCTGTTCCAGCGTAACCGTGGTTATGAGAACGGGTTGCCGCAAAAGGCGTTGCTGCAAGTGTTCGAGTTGCTGGGTGGGGATCACCCGCTGGTCAGCGTGTATCGTCGCAAGTTGTCGGCGGCGATGTTCTGACCTGAAGTTATCTGCGAGGGCACGCCCGCTCCCACAGGGTACGCACTGTACTCACTGTGGTAGCGGGCATGCCCGCGAATGAGGCCAGCACAGGCAATAGAGATCTATCCCACCCAGTGATACACCGGCGCGTCCACGCCGCTTTCCACCTTCACATCACTGCTGTGCCGCAACCGCACCAACAGCCGTTTACCCGCCGCCGTACTCCCCGCCAGCCCCTCCAACCGATCCAGCAATTCCGGCCCGCTCATCTGCCCTGCCAGGCGCAACACCTCACGAGCCGCAGTCCATTGCCCATCATCCTGACGAGTTGTCGCCAAGGGTTCCGCTGCTGCGGTCTGCGCCACCGCAGGCAATTCGATCTGCCGCCCCAGTTGCACCCACTCTTCCGGCGCCAGCTCGATGGTCAGATCCACAGGCCAATCACCAATCTGTCCACGAATTCTCATGCTGCATACCTTGAACCCAAGTCAATGCCACCATGCTACCCCAACATGAAACCTGAGCCACGCAGACTGGCAGCACGCGGAAAAGTTGTTATAACATAACCCAATCTTCCCGCCCGCTCCGGAGTCGTCCATGCGTCGCCTGTTGCTCGCCCTGCCCATCGCCTTGCTACCCCTGGCCCATGCCCACGCTGATGACCATGATCATGACCACGCCCATGGCACCCTCGGTGCCCACGAGCATGGCGTGGCCAAGCTCAACGCAGTGCTCGATGGCAACACCCTGGAGCTGGAGCTGGACAGCCCGGCCATGAACCTGGTCGGCTTCGAACACGCCGCCAACAGCGACGCCGACAAGGCCAAGGTCGCGGCGGTGCGCCAGCAGCTCGAGCAACCACTGAAGCTGTTCGGCCTGCCCGCTGCCGCCGGCTGCAAGGAAGACCAGCAGGAACTGGAAAGCCCGCTGTTCGGTGACGCCCCGAAAACCGACGACGACGGTGACGAGCACGAGCACAGCCACCCGCACAGCGACATCGGCGCCCACTACCAGCTGACCTGCGCCAACCCAGACAA
This sequence comes from Pseudomonas sp. NPDC096925, assembly GCF_044762545.1. NCBI lineage: Bacteria > Pseudomonadati > Pseudomonadota > Gammaproteobacteria > Pseudomonadales > Pseudomonadaceae > Pseudomonas > Pseudomonas sp. NPDC096925. The sequence goes on from NZ_JBIWEM010000012.1 coordinate 45,600, forward strand.
ACTGGTACAGGTGGACCTCGCGCCGCTGTTCAAGGCCTTCCCGGCCACCCAGAAAATCAACGTGCAACTAATCGGCCCCAATGGCCAGAAAGGTGTGGAAACCACGCCGGCCAAGGCCGCGGTCGCGTTCTGAATGCGCCAGCCGTTGATCGAACTGCATGACCTGGTGTTCGCCTGGCCAGGCCAGCCCGCGCTGCTGGACATTCCGGCATTTCGCCTTGAGGCTGGCGAGGCCCTGTTTCTCAAGGGCCCCAGCGGCAGTGGCAAGACCACGTTGCTGGGCCTGCTGGGCGGGGTGAACGTGCCGGGCCAGGGCCGTATCCAGTTGCTCGGCCAGGACCTCGGCCGCCTGGGCCAAGGCGCCCGTGACCGATTCCGGGTCGACCACACCGGTTACATCTTCCAGCAGTTCAACCTGCTGCCGTTCCTCTCGGTACGCGAAAACGTCGAGCTGCCCTGCCGTTTCTCGCGCAGCCGCAAAGCCCGCGCCGAGCAGCGCCATGGCAGCGTCGACCAGGCGGCCAGCACGCTGCTGGCCCACCTGGGGCTGGGCGACCCCGCCCTGCTCGCCCGCCGCGCCGACAGCCTGTCGATCGGCCAGCAACAACGGGTTGCCGCCGCCCGCGCACTGATCGGCCAGCCCGAACTGGTGATCGCCGACGAACCAACCTCGGCGCTGGATACCGACGCCCGCGAAGCGTTCATCCGCCTGCTGTTCGATGAATGCCGCGCCGCCGGTGCCAGCCTGCTGTTCGTCAGCCACGACCAGAGCCTGGCGCCGCTGTTCGACCGCCACCTGTCGCTGGTCGAACTCAACCGTGCCGCCAAGCCCCGGGAGGCCTGATGTACCTGCTCCGCCTTGCCCTGGCCAGCCTGGCCAACCGCCGTTTCACCGCATTCCTCACCGCCTTTGCCATTGCCCTGTCGGTGTGCCTGCTGCTGGCCGTGGAACGGGTCCGTACCGAGGCCCGGGCCAGCTTCGCCAGCACCATCAGCGGTACCGACCTGATCGTCGGTGCCCGCTCCGGCTCGGTGAACCTGCTGCTGTACTCGGTATTCCGTATCGGCAACGCCACCAACAACATCCGCTGGGACAGCTATGAGCACTACGCCAAGGACCCGCGGGTAAAATGGGCCATCCCCATCTCGCTGGGCGACTCGCACCGCGGTTATCGGGTGATGGGCACTACCGGCGACTACTTCAGCCATTACCAGTACGGTCGCCGCCAGCACCTGGAATTGAGCCAGGGTCGCGCGTTTGCCGATGATCCGTTCGAGGTGGTGCTCGGTGCCGAAGTGGCCGAGGCGTTGCACTACAAGCTGGGCGACAAGCTGGTGCTGGCACATGGCGTCGCCGCGATCAGCCTGGTCAAGCACGATGACAAGCCATTCACCGTGGTCGGTGTGCTCAAGCGCACCGGCACGCCGGTCGACCGCACGCTGCATATCAGCCTGGGCGGCATGGAGGCCATCCACGTCGACTGGCACAACGGCGCGCCGGCCCGCGGCGCCGGGCGTATCAGCGCCGAGCAGGCACGGAGCATGGACCTGCAACCTGCCGCCATTACTGCATTCATGCTCGGCCTGAACAGCAAGATCGCGACATTCAGCCTGCAGCGGGAGATCAATGAATACCGCAGCGAGCCGTTGCTGGCGATCCTGCCCGGGGTAGCCCTGCAGGAGCTGTGGAGCCTGATGGGCACTGCGGAACAGGCGTTGTTCGTGGTTTCGCTGTTCGTGGTGCTGACCGGCCTGATCGGCATGCTCACGGCGATTCTCACCAGCCTCAACGAACGCCGCCGGGAGATGGCGATACTGCGCTCGGTTGGCGCCAGGCCATGGCATATCGCAGGGCTGCTGGTGCTGGAGGCGCTGTCGCTGGCGGCGGTCGGGATCGGCGCCGGGCTTGGCTTGCTGTATGCGGGTATCGCGCTGGCCCAGGGGTATGTACAGGCCAACTATGGTTTGTATTTGCCGCTGGCCATGCCAAGCGCTCATGAATGGATGTTGCTGGCTATTATCCTGGGGGCTGCTCTGCTGATGGGCAGCGTGCCGGCGTGGCGGGCCTATCGGCAGTCGCTGGCCGATGGCTTGTCCATTCACCTCTGAGGGCGTGCAATGATCCAGTACCTCACTGCCTTCTTCGCGGGCATGCCCGCTCCCACAGGGTTCGCCGCAGGCTTGGAACCGTGTGAAGAACCTGTGGGAGCGGGCGCGCCCGCGAAAAGGCCAGCACTGCACACGCTGCTGATCCTGCTGCTGACAGTAGCGATGCCTCTGTGGGCCTCGGAACCCCGCGAACTGGACTGGCCCGCCCTTATCCCCGAAGGCGCCCCGATCATCCCGCCCCAACTCGCGCCGCTGCACGACATGTCGCAGCTCAGCAACGCCCTGTCCGCCGAATCCGCCCCACCGGCGCGCCAGCAGGCCCCCGCCGCCCCGGTGGTGAAAAGCCTCGATGGCCAGCAGATCAAACTACCCGGCTACATCGTGCCGCTGGAAGTGAGCGAAGAAGGCCGCACCACCGAATTCCTGCTGGTCCCCTACTACGGCGCGTGCATCCACGTGCCACCACCGCCCTCGAACCAGATCGTGCACATTTTCAGCGAGATGGGCGTGCGCATCGAAGACCTCTACCAACCCTACTGGATCGAGGGAAAGCTGCAGGTTAGAGCATCCAGCAGCGAACTGGCCGACGCTGGATACCAGATGGAAGCCGAGAAAATATACGCTTACGAGCTGAAGTGAGATCTGTTTCGAATTCGTGAAGACGCTTCTTTGAGCTGGGTCAAACTTTCTGTTTAACCGCATCCGTACCATTGGACTACTCGATTACTCACGTCCTTTGGGAGCTTCCATGAACAAGTCCTTGCTCAGCGCCGCCCTCGCGGCCCTGGCGCTCGCTGCCCCTGTCGCCCACGCCCACCAGGCAGGCGATGTCATCGTCCGTGCCGGTGCCATCACCACCGCTCCCAACGAAAGCAGCGGCGACCTGAAATTCGACGGCAACAAAGTCTCGGGCACCAAGGCGACCCTGGACAGCGACACCCAGCTGGGCCTGACCTTCGCCTACATGCTCACCGACCACATCGGCCTGGAACTGCTGGCAGCCACCCCGTTCAAGCACACCGTCGGCGTCAAAGGCCTGGGCGGCGGCCTGGACGGCAAGCTGGCCGACATCAAGCAACTGCCACCGACCCTGTCGCTGCAGTACTACCCGATGGAGCCGACTTCCAGGTTCCAGCCGTATGCCGGCGTCGGCATCAACTACACCCTGTTCTTCGATGAAGACCTCAGTAGTGCACGCAAGCAGCAGGGCTTCAGCAACCTGAAGCTGCAGGACTCGGTCGGCATCGCCGGCCAGCTGGGCATGGACTACATGATTACCGACAATCTGCTGGTCAACGCCTCGGTCTGGTACGTCGACATCGACACCAAGGCCAGCGTCAACGGCCCGTCCGCACTGGGCTACAGCAAGACCAAGGTCGACGTCGAAGTCGACCCGTGGGTGTACATGGTCGGCCTTGGCTACAAGTTCTGACCCGAACACTGCAGGGCGGCTTCGGCCGCCCTCGCTCGTTGCAACCCTAGCCAATACCCCAGCGCGACCGCGCTGATGCCCATCCCAAGCCCACACACCGCTGCCCAACCCCAATGGGCATACACCCAGCTCGCCAGTACCGCCCCAAGCCCACTGCCAAGCGAATAGCAGCACATGTAGGCGCCGATCAACCGGCTGGCCATTGCGCCACGCCCGGCCAGCAACAGGCTCTGGTTGGTGACATGCACCGCCTGCACGGCAAAGTCCAGCATCAGCACACCCAGCCCGAAGGCCAGCAGTGAATGCCCGACGAAAGCCGTAGGCAGCCATGACAGCACCAGCAGAACCAGCGCCAACCCGGTGGTGCGCTCCGCCAACCCCTGGTCGGCCAGGCGACCGGCGCGCGCTGCCGCCAATGTGCCGGCAACACCCGCCAGGCCGAACAGACCGATCTCGGTATGGCTCAGCGCCAATGGCGCGGCACTCAGGGGCATGACCATGGCACTCCACAGCACGCTGAACGCGGCGAAGATCAATACGCCGAACAGCCCACGCTGACGCAGCAACCGATCGTGCTGATACAGCCTGAACTGGGCAACGATCAGCGCCCGGTAGCCAGACCGCAGCGTCACCGGCTGCCCCGTGGGCAGGCTGCGCCATAGCACCAGGGCCAGTAGCATCAGCAGCCCTGCGGCAAACAGGTACACGCTGCGCCAGCCGGCCAGGTCGGCAAGCCCGCCCGAGACCAGACGCGCCAGCAGAATGCCCAGCACCACGCCGCTGGTGATGCTGCCCACGGCCTGCCCTTGCTGCCCGGGGGCGGCAAGGCTCGCTGCATGCGCCACCATCACCTGCACCATGACCGCCATCAGCCCGGTGATGGCCAGGGCCAGCAGCAGTAGCGCCCAGGTCGGCGCCATGCCAACACCAACCAGCGCCAGGGTCGAGAACAGCAACTGCCCGAGCAACAGGCGCTTGCGGTCGATCAGGTCCCCCAGCGGCACGATCAGCAACAACCCCAGCGCATAGCCCGCCTGGGTCGCGCCAACTACCCAGCCGATCCGCTGCTGCGCCACGCCCAGGTCGGCGGCCATCGATTCGAGCAAAGGCTGGGCGAAATACACGGTCGCCACGGCCATGGCGCTGGTGGTGGCCAGCAACAGGGTTATCCAGCGTGTCAGCGTAGGGGTCATCGGGCTGGCCTCGTCAATCTGGTTTCGAATTGAAACTACATGCTGGCTATTTAGCAAATGTGGTTTTAACCTGCAACCAGATGATCATGAAAGGCCCCGTCCATGCTCGATGAAAACAATGCGCAATGCCCCGTGGCCCGGGCCCTGGAGGTGCTGGGAGACCGTTGGGCGTTAATGATCCTGCGCGATGCCTTCGATGGCCTGCGGCGCTTCAGTGAATTCCAGAAGAACCTGGGGCTGGCGAAGAATATCCTCGCCTCTCGGCTCAAGTGGCTGGTGGAAAGCGGGCTGCTGACGCTGCAGCCTGCGTCGGATGGCAGTGCCTACAAGGAATATGTGCTGACCGAGAAAGGACGATCGGTGTTCCCGGTGGTGGTTGGCTTGAGGCAGTGGGGGGAGCGGTTTCTGTTCGAGGCAGGTGAAGTGCGTTCGGAGTTGGTGGATGGCGATACCGGGCAGGCGCTGGAAACACTGCAGGTGCGGGCCCGGGATGGGCGGGTGCTGGCGGCCGGGGATTGCCTGCGAAAAGTGGTGCGGCATCGATGATTCCGGGGCCGCTGTGCGGCCCTTTCGCGACGCAAGGCCGCCCCCACATGGACCGGACATGTTTGGCTTTACGCGATCTCTGTAGGAGCGGCCTTGTGTCGCGATAGGGGGCGCAAAGCGCCCCCAAGGATTTCAGCCCTTGCCCAGAAGCCGCGCCAGGCCCTCGACAATCGGCGTCGCCTGCGGAAACTCGAACCGCGCCAGCAAACGCTGGTTATCCGCCCGCGAATGGCGAATGTCACCCGAGCGTGCCGGCACATAGCTGACCGCCGGCAAGCTACCCACCACTTTCTCCAGCGCCGCCAGCAGCTGGTTAAGCGACGTGGCCTGGTTGAGGCCGATATTCACCGCGCCCTCTTCGACCTGCGGCTGCTCCAGCGCCTGCACCATCACCTGTACCAGGTCGCCCACGTAGAGGAAGTCCCGGGTCTGCTCGCCATCGCCGAACACCGTAATCGGCAAACCCTGCACAGCACGCTCGGAGAAGATGCTGATCACCCCGGAATACGGCGAAGACGGGTCCTGGCGCGGCCCGAAGATATTGAAGAAGCGGAACACCACAGGCTCCAGGCCATGCTGGCGACGGTAGAAGTCCAGGTACTGCTCACTGGCCAGCTTGTCCACGGCATAGGGGGTCAGCGGCGCCTTGGGGGTGTCTTCGGCAATCGACTCGCCTTCGCCATTGTTGCCGTACACCGCAGCACTGGAGGCGAACAACACCCGGCGCAGGCCATGCACGCGCATGGCTTCGCACACATTGAGGGTGCCGATGAAATTGCTCTGGTGGGTCCGCACCGGGTCCTCGACCGAGGCCTGCACCGAGGCCACCGCCGCCAGGTGCACCACAGCACTGCAACCAGCCGCAACCTGCGTGACCAGCCCGGCATCGGCGACATCGCCTTCAACCAGTTCCAGCCGTGGGTGGCCGACCTGCAGGTTGCCCCGCTGGCCAGTGGAGAAGTCGTCGAGAATGCGTACTGCGTAGCCTTTGTCCAACAACGCATCGCACAGGTGGGAGCCAATGAAGCCGGCACCGCCGGTGATCAGGATGGGGGCGTCAGCCATGGCGGTAGAACCGGTCCAGTAGGGGCGGCAGGCCGGCGCGCCAGGCGCGCGGCTTGATGCCGAAGGTATGAAGGATTTTCTTGCAGGCCAGTACCGCGTGCTGCGGCTCTTCGCTGGCATCCGGGCGCGCGGCATGGGCCTGCGGCGTCGGTGCCTGCACGGCCAGCTGACGGTATTGGCCGGCCTCGGCGAGGATCGCCTGGCCTAGCGCCAGCGGCGTGGTCGCCTCGTTGCCGGCGTAATGGTAGGTGCCCCACAGCGGCGCGCTGCAATCGAGTTGCTTGAGCACCGACAGTATCACCCGGGCGGCGTCGTCGACCGGCGTCGGGTTGCCGCGCCGGTCATCGGCCAGCAGCAGCTCCTGGGGTTGCTCGGCACGGGTCAGGAAGCGCCCCAGCGACCCATCGATGCTTTCGTCGAGCAGCCAGCCAAAGCGTAGCAGCACGTGTTGCGGGCAAGCCGCGCGCACGCTCTGCTCGATGCGCCACAGGGCCTGGCCACGCAGGCCCAGCGGCACCGGCTCGTCCTTTTCGCTATAGGCCGTGGCCCGCGAACCATCGAACACCCGGTAGCTGGAGGGCTGCACCAGGGTGATCTGGTGGTGCTGGCACAGCTCCGCCAACCGCTCCACCGCTCGCTCCTGTTGAGCCAGGCGTTGCTCGCTGACCGACTCGGCCTGGAACCAGTCGAAGTAATAGGCCAGGTTGACCAGGGCATCGGGGCGATGATCGTCGAGCAGCTGGGTGAGGCTGGCCGGCGTCCAGCCGTTCTCGGGCGGGCGCGGCGCCAGGAATGCGATGTCCTCCTCGGCCCCAAGACGAATCAGCGCTTGCCCGAGGGCATTGCCACCACCCAACAGCATTAGGCGCATACGCATAGAGTCAGCAGATCCGGAGAGGTTGATTGAAGGAAAGGGCTCATTTTGCGGTTTCTGGGCGGGGAAGTCCAACGTGGGCCATAGCCATTGCAAGCCAAACCATTGCAGACTTGGGCCGCCCGGAGGCAAAGGACTGACCTGTTCTGTGTGGAGGTTGCTCCAGGCATCGGGTTTTATGATGACAACTTCGGCCCTGGAGCCGGCTGGTTGTTCATGCTGGCCTGCGCTGTACCGTTCGTTTCGGCTCTGGTCTCATAAAGCCGCTGCTGGTCAGTATCTGCATCATCATGGCAATCAAACTGCTACTCGATACGGGAACTCCACTCGGCGAATGGCTCAAGCAATTCCTCCAGAGGCCCCATGCACTTGCAAACGGAATCTTCTCAGCGCCTGAAATGGCAGTTTGACGAACTCGCCCCAGGCAAAGAACTGTTCATCGACGAAGTATTTGGAAACTACCAGCAACAAGCCCGCTTGCTGGTCCCCGATATCGAACGCGCAGCGCCGGCATTCGTCCTGGGGGGCGCGCGCTCCGACTTTACCCGGCTCAATCCCCTGCTCTATCGCCTGCAGGCCGCAGGCATTGGTTCCCTCACTGCCAATCTGTCAGGTCATAGCCTCGCCAGTGAGCCAGGCGCAGTGTCACCCTCACTGGCTACCAACCTTGATGAAGCACGGCGTTTCCACGCGCATATCGCGCTTCGCTGTCGGACGATAATAGGCCACAGCCTGGGCGCGGCTATAACGCTGAAACTTGCAGCACAGTTGCCGCAAGTGGACAGCATCGTGCTGATCTGCCCGGCGGTCTATCCAGACCGTGCTCACAAGGTACCGTTCGGCCCGGCATTCACGGCCGCGATCAGAGAACCCTATGGTTTTCTCGATTGTGACAGTTACGCCTTCCTCAAGCGGTTCCAAGGCAGAGTTCTGATGGTAATTGGCGAGTATGACGGGCTGAACTCACAACGATTTGGCAAAGATCCGGGCACTAGCGCAGGTAACCTGTGGCTGGCCGGCGCCGAGCGCTACAGCCCGATTCCTGAAGAAGTTACCCAGGCCCTGATGCAATCAGTTTCAGCGTCGCGTTTGCAATGCCTGTTTCTTACAGACTGCGACCATGGCATCGCCGCCCACTTACGCAGTACGCCAGCGATTGCCGATCAGGTTGCGAGCGCCGTGGAAAACTTCATCCTCGACAACGCCTGACGCGTTGACCACTACTTGATTTCAAACAATCCGTTACTAAGCGGCCTCACACTCAAGCGCTCGCGTATGTCGTCATCTATACGGGGATCATCCGGCTGGTACAGTTTTACCTGGCGATAGGCGTTGATGCGATTGATCTCCTCTCCCAGGTAATCCCACACCACCCGGGTACAGGCCGGGTAGCGCTGGTCACCGCTGGAAACGCCGGCCTTGAGGCCGTTCAGGCGGGTAATGCGGCTTTTGAAGCTGGGGATGAGGATGGTCTGGCTCATCTCGTTGAAAGTCAGCGACTCGTAGTCGACCAGGAACATCCGGTCCTGCAACTGGAACGCCGCCCCCAGGTAACGGCAACGCACCTCGGCATGGTGGTCAGTGGCACTGGAGCGCTCCTGGCGTTCCTGGCGCTCGAACAGAAACTGCCCGCGCTCTTCCCACAGGTGCACCAGCGACACCAGGATCGTGCCCGGCACCGACATGCAGTTGGAATACTCCAGGTAATAGCCGCAATAACGCGACAGATTGCCGGCATGTTCGTGCAACGGGCGAAACAACTCGCTGATCGGGTCGCCAGGTTGCTCGGCCAAGGTCGACACACGCGCACCGATCAGGTGGCTGAACTGCTCGGGCGGCAAATTCAGCTCGTAATCCTCGACACCGAAGAAATCGCTGATGCGCTTGAGATTGAATGCCGTCGGACGGCTCTGCCCGCTCAGGTACTTGTTGAACTGTGCGCGATTGATCGCGAGCTTGCGGCAAACTTCGGAGATAGAGCGGTAGTGGCTGCAGGCCAGTTTGAGATTGGTAGCGAAATGAACGCTCATGACACAGGGCTCGGGTGACGCGAATGACGCAAGTATAGCATCAGGTTGCACCAAATCAGAGCAATCCGCGAAATTGTAACCGGCCTTGTCATAGCCAACCATGCGCCCCAACGAATAGCGGTGCGCCCGCCGTCCGCTGGTCTTTCCACACGAACAATAAGAATCGAGGTCATTTTCCAATGCTCGAAGTACTCAACGATTTCCTCTCGGGGAAACTTCTCATTGTGCTGATCGTAGGGCTGGGTAGCTACTTCACCATCCGCTCCCGTTTCGTCCAGTTCCGCCACTTTGGCCACATGTTCGGTGTGTTCAAGGAGTCGCTGCGTGGCCAGGCTGGCCAGCTGAGCTCCTTCCAGGCCCTGATGCTGAGCCTGGCCGGCCGTGTGGGCGCCGGTAACATCGCCGGTGTCGGCATTGCCGTGACCCTGGGTGGCCCAGGCGCCGTATTCTGGATGTGGGTCACCGCACTGGTGGGCATGTCCAGCAGCTTCTTCGAATGCACCCTGGCCCAGGTCTACAAGCGCGCCGATGGCGACGGCCTGTACCGTGGCGGCCCGGCCTACTACATCCAGCACGGCCTGAAGCTGAAAAGCATGGCCATCGTGTTCTCGGTCCTGCTGCTGGTCACCTACGGCTTCGCCTTCATCGGCCTGCAGTCGTACACCGTGACCCACTCGCTGCAGAACGCCTTCGCCTTCGACCCCAAGCACACCGGCATCGTCCTCGCCGTGCTGCTGGCCATCACCTTCATCGGCGGCATCAAGCGCATCGCCGCGGTGTCGGACCTGCTGGTACCGGTCAAGACCCTGGCCTACATCGGCGTGACCCTGTACGTGATCGGCACCCAGATCGAACACGTGCCAGCCATGCTGGAAACCATCTTCAAGAGCGCCTTCGGCCTCGACCCGGCGTTTGCCGGCCTGCTCGGCAGCGCCATCGTCATGGGCGTGAAGCGTGGCGTGTTCGCCAACGAAGCAGGCCTGGGTAGCGCGCCGAACGTCGCCGCCGTGGCCGCCGTGAAACACCCGGGTGCCCAGGGCGTGGTCCAGGCCTTCAGCGTGTTCCTCGACACCTTCGTGATCTGCACCTGCACCGCGCTGCTGATCCTGCTGTCGGGCTTCTACACCCCGGGCTTCGAAGGTGACGGTATCGTCCTGACCCAGAACTCGCTGGCCGCCGTGGTTGGTGACTGGGGCCGCGTGTTCGTCAGCGTCGCGCTGTCGCTGTTCGTGTTCACCTGCATCCTCTACAACTACTACCTGGGCGAGAACAGCCTGCAGTTCCTCAGCCGCAATCGCGTGGTACTGATGGTGTTCCGTGGCTTGGTACTGGCGCTGGTGGTATGGGGTTCGCTGCAGGACCTGTCGACCGTGTTCGCCTTTGCCGATATCACCATGACCTGCCTGGCCTTCGTCAACCTGGTGGCTCTGGCCCTGCTGTTCAAGGTCGGCCTGCGGGTAATGCGCGACTACGACGAGCAGCGCAAGGCGGGCGTCGACCAGCCGGTGTTCGACTCGGCCAAGTTCGCCGACCTGGACCTGGACCGCAATGCCTGGCCTGCCAATCCGCAGGCGGAAACAGCCACTGACAAAGCAGTCGGCGAAGTCCAGACGCAGCGCTGATATTCTCCCTTCCAGCCGCCCCGTCCGTGGGCGGCTTACCTTTTCTCCGCTCACCGCTACGGATGCTTCCCATGCGAGCAGTAAACAATCTCCTCGTTCTCTATACCGGGGGCACCATCGGCATGCTCGAAACCCCCGAAGGCCTGGCGCCGGCCGGTGGTTTCGAAGCGCGCATGCGCGAACACTTCGCCCACATGCCCGATGCGCCACAACTGCGATGGACCCTGCAGGAACTGGACCCGCTGCTGGACAGCGCCAACATGCAACAGCACAACTGGCTGGCGATGCGCGATGCCATCGTCGCAGCGGTAGAGGTTGCTGGCCATGATGGCGTGCTGGTGCTGCATGGTACCGACAGCCTGGCCTACAGCGCCGCGGCATTGTCGTTCCTGCTGCTGGGCCTGCCGGTGCCGGTGCTGCTGACCGGCTCGATGCTGCCGGCGGGTGCCGCAGACAGCGATGCCTGGGGCAACCTGTGCGGCGCGCTGCGCCAGTTCGAACAAGGGCTGGAAGACGGCGTGCAGCTGTACTTCCATGGCCAGCTGCTGCATGGCTGCCGGGCGTCGAAGCTGCGCAGCGAGGCGTTCGATGCCTTTGTCGCGCTGCCACGTCATCGTGACAGTGAGCGCGCCACGGCGATCCCTGCCGAGCTTGGCTACAAGCACCCGCGCCAGCCGGTCAACCTGGCGGTAGTGCCGGTGTTCCCGGGCCTGCAGGCCGGGCACTTGCAGGCACTGCTGGGCAGTGGCGTGCAGGGGTTGCTGCTGGAGTGCTACGGCAGCGGTACCGGGCCGTCGGATGACCAGGCATTGCTGGATGTGCTGAGCGCAGCGCGCCAGCGCGGTGTGATGCTGGCAGCTATCAGCCAGTGCCCTGAGGGGTCGGTGGTGTTCGATACCTATGCGGCGGGTAACCGCTTGCGCGGGGCCGGGCTGGTCAGTGGTGGGGGCATGACCCGTGAGGCGGCGCTGGCCAAGATGGTTGCGCTGCTGGGGGCCGGGCTGGATGTGGATGCAGCTGAGCAGTGGTTTGCCCTGGATCTGTGTGGGGAGCGGGCCTAGCTTTCACCCATCAGGGCCTATTCGCGGGCAAGCCCGCTCCCACAGGTACAGCACTGCCCTTGAAGGCTGTGAAGTCCTGTGGGAGCGGGCTTGCCCGCGAATGGGCCAGTAAAAAATGGCGGAAGGCAGCGGGAGTCGAACCTGCCCGGGAACGGCTGCCGTCCCCAACCGGGTTTGAAGCCCGGCCGCGCCACCGGGCGCGATTGCCTTCCTTGAACTCAGTGCCTGGCTTGCTGCTGGGCCAGGGCGCTGTCGGCGCGAATGTGACGCTGATCGGCCACCCTCCGGGTCAGACCGATGCGGTCGAAGTATTCCAGTATCTGCACACTGCGCTTGCGACCGATGCCCAACATATCGCGAAACGCGGCAACCTGCACTATCGGCGTTTCACTGGCCTGCCCCAGCAGCAGCTCTGCCATGCGCTGTAGCGTCGCCTCAGGGTAGAACAGGTCGCGCACCACCTGGTGCACCAGGCCCAACCGGGCCAGCTTGCGCAGCAACAGGCGCACATCGGCTTCGGCACGGTTTTCCTCACTCGCCAGCGTCCTGACCCAGGGCGGATCGTATTGCCCCGCCAGCAACTTCGGTTGCAGACTCGCCCATAGCGCGCTGTCGGCTTCACTCAACTGCACCTTGTGATCGGGCAGGTGCAGCCAAGGCCCGCTACTGGCAATGGCACGGTCATCGAGCAACTCATCCAGCAGGCTGACAAAAGCGGGCCGCTCCAGCGGCAAGGCAGCAAAGCGGCGCAGGCGGTCGCGGTCCGGGCCGAGCTGGTCAGGCTCCTGCTCATGGAACCGCGCCAACTGCTCCGGCACCAGGCGCTTGAGCGCCTGCCACTGGGCACGGGCAAACAACAGTTGGCCCTGCCGTGTTGCCACCACCAGCACATCTTCCGGCAACTGCCAGGTTTCGCGCAGGCGATTGAACTGCCGCTCCAGGCGCTGCGGGTCGACACCCCCGGGTGCGCTGGCGAGCAGCGCCGGCAGGGCCTGCTCCAGGTCCTCGGTATCACGCAGCACCTGCAACTGGCGCAGGCGCTCATCGCTGCGCCGCTGACGGCTTGGCGCAAACGGGTCGAGCACCTTGCCGCCCCCCAGGGTGCGCTGGGCACGCTGGTCGCGCAGCACCAGGCGGTCGCCGTGTACCGCCTGCAGCGGTGCGTTGAGCAGCAACTGGGCGAACATGCGCTGGCCCGCCGTCAGGGTTTCTCCTTCGAGCAAGGCCACCCGGGCCGTTACGTCCTGGGTGCCGAGGTGCACGTGCACGGCGCTGAAATGTTCGAAAGTCCGGGTCTCGCCCGGCAAAAGTTTCAGTTCGATATCCACCCGCACGCTGGGGGCATGCAGCCACTCGGCCACCAGCCAGTCACCCCGATGCACCTGTTCCGCCGCCAGGCGTTCGGCAGCGATGTTCAGCGCCACACGCTGGCCCGCCTCGGCCACCAGGGCGGCCTGGTTCTGCGCATGCAGGCCACGCACCCGTACCAGTTTGCCGGCCTTGCCCAGCAACAAGGTGTCGCCGGCACTGACCCGCCCGGCCAGCGCCGTGCCCGTGACCACCACACCCGCCCCGGTAACGGCGAAAGCACGGTCGACGGCCAGGCGGAAACCGCCGCGCACGCTGCGCTGGCGCACGCGCTGCTCCGCCGCCAGCAACGCCTGGCGCAGGGCATCGATACCCTCGCCGGTCACACTCGACAACGGAAACTGCCGTGCACCGGCATAAGGGCCCGGCGCCAGCAATTCGCTGACTTGTGCCTGCACTTCGGCCAGGCGTGCCGGCTCTACCCGGTCGCATTTGCTGATTGCCACCAGGGCCTGGGGAATGCCGAGCAGCTCGATGATTGCCAGGTGCTCGCGGGTTTGTGGCATCACCCCGTCGTCGGCCGCCACCACCAGCAGCACCAGGTCGATGCCGTGGGCGCCGGCCAGCATGTTGTGGATAAAGCGCTCATGGCCCGGTACGTCGATGAAGCCGGTCAGGGCCGCCCCCTCGGTCAACGCCGCATAGCGGTAGCCCAGGTCGATGGTCATGCCACGGGCGCGCTCCTCCTGGCGCTGGTCGCCGGCCTGGCCGGTCAGGGCCTGGAGCAGTGCGGTCTTGCCGTGGTCGATATGGCCGGCGGTACCAACGATCACTGTACCGGCCCCAACTGCAGGGCGGGCAACTGCGCCAGCCACTGGGCTTCGTCATCCAGCTGGCGCAGGTCCAGCCACAGGGCGTCGTCGGCGATGCGGCCGAGCACCGGCACCGGCAGGTCTCGCAAGGCCCGCTCCAGCACATGCAGGCTGCGCCCGCGCAACTTCTTCGACACCTGCGGGCGCAGGCACAACGCCGCGCTCGGCAGGCGGGCGACCGGTTGGCTGCCACTGCCGATCATGCCCAACGCCGGCTCCACACTGACCGCCCATTGCTCGCCGAGGCGGGCCTTGAGCTCAGGGGCCAGGCGCTCGGCCTGGGCCTGGATTTCGGCCTGACTGCGGGTCAGCAGACGCAGGCTGGGCAGGCGCTCGGCCAGGCGGTCGGGGTTGCGGTACAGCGCCAGCACCGCTTCGAGTGCGGCGAGGGTGATCTTGTCGACCCGCAACGCGCGCTTGAGCGGGTTCTTCTTGATCCTGGCGATCAGGTCCTTGCGCCCGACGATGATCCCGGCTTGCGGCCCGCCCAGCAGTTTGTCGCCACTGAAGGTGACGATATCGGCGCCGTCAGCCAGGGCCTGGCGCACGGTCGGCTCGGCGGGCAGGCCCCAGCGGGTGAGGTCAAGCAGGCTACCGCTGCCAAGGTCCTCAAGCAGCGGTAAGTCATGTTGGTGGGCGATGCGCGCCAGCTCGGCGGTGGGCACCTGGGTAGTGAAACCCTGGATACTGTAGTTGCTGCAATGCACGCGCATCAGCAGGCCGGTGCGTGGGCCGATGGCGGCCTCGTAGTCGCGGGCGTGGGTGCGGTTGGTGGTGCCGACTTCGTGCAGCTTCACGCCAGCGCGGGCCATGATGTCGGGAATGCGGAAGGCACCGCCGATCTCGATCAGTTCACCGCGGGAGATGATGCCCTCCTTGCGCGCGCCCAGGCTGTTGAGCGCCAGCAGCACGGCGGCAGCGTTGTTGTTGACCACGGTGACGGCTTCGGCGCCGGTCAGCTCGCGGATCAGGCCTTCGATCAGGTCGTCACGGTCGCCACGCTTGCCGGTGGCCAGGTCGAATTCCAGGTTGAGCGGGTAGCGGGCGGCGGTCTGCATGGCCTCGATGGCCTCCTCTGGCAACAGGGCGCGGCCAAGGTTGGTGTGCAGGACGGTGCCGGTGAGGTTGAACACGCGGCGGACATGGCTGCGTTGCTGGGTGGCCAGGCGTTCGCCGGTGCGGCCCAGCAGGACTTCAGCGGCAAGTTCGGCGGCGCTGAGTTGGCCGGTACGGGCGGGGTCGCGCAGGTCGTCGAGCAGTTGGCGCAAGGTGGCAAGGACCGCGTCGCGGCCATGGCGGTCGATCAGCGGGAGGCAGGCCGGGTGGCGCAAAAGGGTGTCGATGGAGGGCAGGCGTGGGGTGTCGCTGGCTAGGCTGGAGGACATGCGGTACTACCTTGGACTGATCCGTTGTCTGTACTGGCCTCTTCGCGGGGGAACCCGCTCCCACAAGGCCCGCGCAGCTTTTGAAGCTTGCGCGGTACCTGTGGGAGCGGGTTTACCCGCGAAGAAGGCGACTCGGTCTTACAGTGTAGACACTCACCCACTACCCGGGCGCAAGCATCAGGTTCGGTGCCAACCGATGGAAGCCCTCCTCGTCCAGGCGAATGTCCAGCGCCAGGCTGGCCAGGTCGTCGGCCAGCGGCTCGGCCGCCGCATCGTTTTCCAGGTAGTTCTGCTTCAGGTAGCTTTCGCACGCCGGGCAGCACTCGGCACGCAGCGGCGCCTTGCCCGGCGCATGGCGGTCATCGTCGAGGCTGGTGTAGCGCAGGTCCTTGCTCGACTCGCAGTAGACGCACTTGACCCGCACTACATGCCATTCACAGGCACACAGCGAACAGGCCAGGTAGCGCAGGCCATTGTGCTTGCCACGGTTGCGCACCACCCCGGCCATCGCCGGCGAGCCGCAGGCCGGGCACTGGGCCAGGCTGCCGGCGGGCTTGAGCTCTGGCGCGGGCAGCGCCAGCAACCAACTGGACCAGGCCGCCTGCAAGGCCGCCCCAATGAACGGCACCAGCGCTGCGGGCACTGCATCGTACTGGCCGGCGAGCAAGGCAATGCCCCAGCCCTTGCGCTGATTGTCGTCGCTGCCACGCAGGGCTTGCAGTGCCTCACCCAACGGACCGCTGGTTTGCGCGCTGAAGTGCTCGAGCAAGGCCTGCAACCAGACCAGCCACGGCCCTTCACGCACCAGGCTATCCGCCGCCAGCGGCGGCAAACCATGACTTATGCACAGGCGTTGACGCTCCTCGGCCACAGGCATGCCAGCGGGCGGGTTATCCACAAGCTGCTGCTGGATGCGGCACAAGCGGGCCACCAGCTTCAGGTATTCGCCAAGGGCATTGCCCTCGGCCAGCTGCTCCAGGCGCGCGGCCCGCAGTTCGAACAGGTTGGCGGGGGGCAGGTGCAGAAACGGCGGCATCACCGCCGACGCTTCGATCTGCCCGGGTTCGAGTATCGTGCTCAAGCGCTCATCCTTCTTTTCGTCCGTGATTGCCCGGCGTCTTGTCACCGGTCACTTCGCGGTACCACAACTCATGGTGCTTGCGCGCCCAGGCGCGGCTGACCCAGCCATGCAGCATGGCGCCGATCGAGCCCTTGATCCAGATGCCGGCGTAGATGTGCACGATGATGCTGAGGATCAGCACGAACGCCGCCAGGGCGTGGAGCAGCGCGGACAGGCGAATGACCTCGATGCCGAACCAATGGCTGAAGTAGGCGCGCCAGATCACCACACCGCTGACCAGCAGAACCAGCATGCACGCCAGCAGGGTCCAGAACAACAGCTTCTGCCCGGCGTTGTACTTGCCAATCGGCGGCACACCCTCCTCCTTGTTGAGCATCACCCGGTCCACGCGGCGCAGCCACAGGCGGTCGTTGGCGGTGATGAAGTTGGCGCGCCAGAAACGCAGCACCAGGCCGAGGAAGAACACGAACATCGCCACCCCGATGAAGGGGTGCAGGATGCGTGTCCACGGCCCACCGCCGAACAGGTTGCTGAGCCAGAACAGCGCCGGATGGAACAGCGCCAGCCCCGACAGGCCAGCCAGGATGAACAGGATCGCGACGACCCAGTGGTTGCTGCGCTCGTTGGCGTTGTAACGCAGGATGGGTTTGTTGTCGTTCATGGTCGCTGCTCCCCTTGCCCACCGGGCTTGGCCGGATCATAGACATGGACCGACGGGTCCACCTGATGCACGCTTTCATCCGGCGGTGTCGGGCGTTCGTCCTCCTCCACCCGCTGTGGCCCGACCCGCACATAGTGGAAGAACCCGGCCAGCACCGCCGCGCCCATGGCCAGCAGCGCCAGCGGCTTGGTGAAGCCTTTCCACAGCCCCACCAGCGGGCTGATCACCGGCTGATCCGGCAGGCCGGCGTACAGTTTCGGCGTGTCGGCATGGTGCAGCACATACATCACATGGGTGCCACCGACGCCGTCCGGGTCGTACAGCCCGGCGTTGTCATAGCCGCGCGACTTGAGGTCGACGATGCGCTCGGCGGCATGCACTTTCATCTCGTCCTTGCTGCCGAACACGATCGCCCCGGTCGGGCAGGTTTTCACGCAGGCCGGCTCCAGGCCCACGGTCACGCGGTCGGAACACAGGGTGCACTTGTACGCCTTGTGGTCCTTCTGCGAGATGCGCGGGATGTTGAACGGGCAGCCGGTGATGCAGTAGCCGCAACCGATACAGTGGTCCTGGTTGAAGTCGACGATGCCGTTGGCGTGCTTGATGATCGCCCCCGGGCTCGGGCAGGCCTTCAGGCAACCTGGCTCGGCGCAGTGCATGCAGCCGTCCTTGCGAATCAGCCACTCCAGGTTGCCGTCGTCGCGCTCATGCTCGGTGAAGCGCATCAGGGTCCAGGTCTCGGCGGTGAGGTCCTGGGGGTTGTCATAGGTGCCGTGGTTGTGGCCGACCTCGTCACGCAGTTCGTTCCACTCCGAACACGCCACCTGGCAGGCCTTGCAGCCGATGCACTTGGTGGTGTCGATCAGCTTGGCGACTTCCTGCTGCTGGCGTACCGAAGGCGGTACGGTGGTGGTGGCCGAGCGGGCGATGATGTCTTGGCTGGCCATCAGAGTTTCTCCACTTTGACGAGGAACGACTTGGACTCTGGCGTCTGGGTATTGCCGTCACCCAGGAAAGGCACCAGGGTGTTGGTCAGGTAGCCATGCCGCGTAGCCCCGGTGAAGCCCCAGTGCAGCGGGATGCCGATCTGGTGCACGGTCTGGTTGTTGACCTTGAGCGGGCGAATCCGCTTGGTCACCACCGCCACCGCCTCGATGTGCCCGCGCTTGCTCGACACCCGCACCCGGTCACCGGCCTTGATACCCTTCTCGTTGGCCAGCACCTCGCCGATTTCGACGAACTGCTCGGGCTGGGCAATGGCGTTGAGGCGGCAATGCTTGCTCCAGAAGTGGAAGTGCTCGGTCAGCCGGTACGTGGTCGCCGCATACGGGAACTCGTCGTGCTTGCCCAGGGTGTCCCACACCGAGTCGAAGACCCGCCCGGCCGGGTTGCTGGTGGCCTTCTTGTTCTGCGGGTGCAGCGGGTTGATGCCAATCGGCGTCTCGAACGGCTCGTAGTGCTCGGGGAACGGGCCTTCGGCCATCTTGTCGATGGCGAAGAACCGCGCCACGCCTTCGGGGTTCATGATGAACGGGTTCATCCCCGCCTCGGGTGGCGAGTCGACCTTGAAGTCGGGCACGTCGGTACCGGTCCAGGCCTTGCCGTTCCACCATACCAGGCGCTTCTTCTCCGGGTCCCAGGGTTTGCCTTGCGGGTCGCTGGAAGCACGGTTGTAGAGGATGCGGCGGTTGGCCGGCCAGGCCCAGGCCCAGTTCTGCACCTGGTGCATGCCGTATGGGTCGCTGTTGTCGCGGCGGGCCATCTGGTTGCCCTGCTCGGTCCAGCTGCCGGCGAAGATCCAGCAGCCGGACGCGGTGCTGCCATCGTCCTTGAGCTGGCCAAAGCCCGCCAGTTGCTGGCCGGCCTTGAGCACTGCGCCAGTCGGGTCGGTGAGGTCGGTCACCGCCCAGCCGTTCATTTCCTTGGCCAGTTCCTCCGGGGATGGCTCTTCAGGGATCTTGTATGGCCAGTTGATGTTCATCAGCGCGTCTGGGTAGGCACCGCCCTCGGCCTGGTAGCGTCGGCGCAGGCGCAGGAACAGCTCGCTCATGATGTGCACGTCGGTGCGGGTCTCACCCGGGCCGTCGGCGCCCTTCCAGTGCCACTGCAGCCAGCGGCTGCTGTTGACCAGCGAGCCGTCTTCCTCGGCGAAGCAGGTGGTGGGCAGGCGGATCACTTCGGTCTGGATGTTGGCCGTGTCGACATCGTTGAACGGCCCGACGTTGCGCCAGAACTCCGAGGTCTCGGTGGCCAGCGGGTCCATGATCACCAGCCACTTGAGCTTGCCCAGGGCTGCGGTGACGCGGTTCTTGTCCGGCAGCGCGGCAATCGGGTTGAAGCCCTGGCACATGTAGCCGTTGACCTTGCCCTGGCCCATCATCTCGAACATGCGCAGCACGTCGTAGGCCGGCACGTCGAGCTTGGGCAGCCAGTCGTAGCCCCAGTTGTTTTCTGCCGTAGCGTTGGCGCCATACCAGGCCTTCATCAGGCTGACGTGGAACTTGCCGTAGTTCTGCCAGTACGACAGTTGCCCTGGGCGCAGCGGTTTGGAGGCGCGCTTGTCGATGTAGGCGGCGTAGTCCTGCTCGGCATCGCCAGCCAAGGTCAGGTAACCCGGTAGCGAGTTGGACAGCAGGCCGAGGTCGGTCAGGCCCTGGATGTTGGAGTGCCCGCGCAAGGCGTTGACCCCGCCACCGGGCATGCCGACGTTGCCCAGCAGCAACTGGACCATGGCCGCACTGCGGATGATCTGTGCGCCGATCGAGTGCTGCGTCCAGCCGAGCGCGTAGAGGATCGTCATGGTCTTGCCCGGTACCGAGCAGGTGGCGATCTCTTCCCAGATCTTCAGCATGGCGTCCTGCGGCATGCCACAGGTCATGCTCGCCAGTTCCGGGGTATAGCGGCTGTAGTGCTGCTTCATCAGCTGGAACACGCAGCGCGGGTGCTGCAAGGTCGGGTCGACCTTGGCAAAACCGTCCTCACCCAGTTCATAACCCCAGCCGGACTTGTCGGCATACACACGCTTGGCCTCGTCATAGCCGCTGAACAGGCCATCCTCGAAGCCATAGTTCTCTTTGACGATGAACGACACGTCGGTGTAGTTGCGCACGTACTCGTGCTGGATCTTGTCGTTGCTCAGCAGGTAATTGATCAGCCCGCCCATGAAGGCGATGTCGGTACCGGTACGAATCGGTGCGTAGTAGTCCGCCACCGAAGCGGTACGGGTAAACCGCGGGTCGACCACGATCAGCCGCGCCTTGTTGTGCGCCTTGGCCTCGGTCACCCACTTGAAGCCGCACGGATGCGCTTCTGCTGCGTTGCCACCCATCACCAGGACCAGATTCGCGTTGGCGATATCGGACCAGTGGTTGGTCATGGCGCCACGGCCGTACGTCGGGGCAAGACTTGCCACCGTCGGGCCATGTCAGACACGAGCCTGGTTATCGAACCCCAGCATGCCTGTTGCGCGGATGACCTTGTGGGTCAGGTAGCCGGCCTCGCTGGAGGCGGCGGAAGCAGCGAGAAAACCGGTGGTTAGCCAGCGGTTGACCGTTTGCCCCTGGGCGTTCTTTTCGATGAAGTTGGCGTCGCGGTCCTGCTTCATCAGGTCGGCGACGCGATCGAGCGCCTCGTCCCAGCTGACTCGCACCCACTCCTTGCTGCCCGGCTTGCGTACCTCGGGGTACTGCAGGCGGCTCGGGCTGTGGATGAAGTCCAGCAGGCCGGCACCTTTCGGGCAGAGGGTGCCGCGGTTGACCGGGTGGTCGGCGTCACCTTCGATATGGATGATGTTCTGTTTGACGTTCTTGCCCGCATCGCCCTGGCTGTACATGATCAGGCCGCAGCCGACCGAGCAGTAGGGGCAGGTGTTACGGGTTTCTTTGGTATGCGCCAGCTTGAAGTGACGCACCTGCTCGGCGAATGCGGGTGTCGGGGCCATGCCCAACGCCGCAAGGCTCGAGCCTCCAAGGCCGACGGCGGCGACCTTGAAGAACTGCCGACGGTTCAGGTCCATCGTGCACTCCTGATCAGGTGGTGGACGCACGGAACATGGCCGGCGCCTCTTGGTAGTCACGGTGGCGGCCAATTGATGGCCGCCAACAGGTAAGACTAGCCAAGAATCGCGAAGGTGCGATGACATGGGTCAGCTGAAGGCGCTGTGTTGCCTGATTCGCGGGTGAACCCGCTCCCACAGGTACTGCACCTGCCCGAATGTGGGAGCGGGCGTGCCCGCGAACACCGGCAACGCCGGTGCCATCCACCACCGGCCGATCAGCAAAGCGGCAGGTTGCGCACCACGTTCAGCGCCGCGCTGCTCTGCGCCACCGGCATGATCTCGATGGTATTGATGTTCACATGCGCCGGCTGCTCGGCAATCCAGGCCACCGTGGCCGCGATGTCCTCGGGCAGAATGGCCTCCACATCCCGATACAGCGCCTGCACGGCATCCAGGTCACCGTTCAGGCGCACCACCGAGAAATCGGTACCCGAGCACAGCCCAGGCTCGATGTTGCTCACTCGCACGCGGGTGCCCGCCAGGTCGGCGCGCAGGTTGAGGCTGAACTGGCGGACGAAGGCCTTGCTGGCGCCATACACGTTACCGCCCGGGTAGGGGTAGGTGCCGGCGATCGAGCCGATGTTGATGATCATGCCGCTGTCAGCTTCCACCATCTGCGGCAGTATCTTGTGGGTGACCATGGCCAGGCCGGTGATGTTGGTGTCGATCATCCGCTGCCAGTTTTCCGCACTGCTGACCTGGGCACGGTCCACGCCCAGCGCCAGCCCGGCATTGTTGACCAGCAGGTCGATCTGCAGCGAAGCATCACGAATCTTCTCGACCGCCGTCTCGAGCGACACCGGGTCGGTGACATCCAGCGCCAGCGCAGTGAAGTTGGCGCCCAGTTCGGCTTCCAGCGCTTGCAGCTTGTCCATGCGCCGGGCGCCACCGATCACGCGGTAGCCTTTGCCGATCAAGGTACGGCAGATGGCGCGGCCAAAGCCCGAGGAGGCGCCGGTTACGAATGCGGTTTTCATCAGTTGTCTCCTATGGAAGGGTCAGGCCAGGTACTTCACGCCCAGGCTGGTGAACAGGCAGAGCATCGAAAACACCAGCGCCTTGCGCACCACTTCGTTGCCCTTGCGCAGGGCCAGCGCGCTGCCCAGGTGGTTACCGAGGATGTTGCAGGCCACCAGCGGCAACGCCAGCAGGTAGACGACCTTGCCGGCAATGACGAAGGCCACCAGGGCGCCGATGTTGGACGCGAAATTGAAGGTTTTGGAGTTGGCCGAGCTGGAGACCAGGTCCATGCGCAGCAGGTAATGGAACGCGATGATGAACATGCTGCCGGTACCGGGGCCGAAGAAGCCGTCATAGAAGCCGATGGCCAGGCAGGTCAGCGGGACCACGGTGAACAGCATGCGCGATGACAGTTCGCGCTCTTCGACCGGGCGGTCCTTGGGGGTGAGGAAGATGAGGATGCCGAGGGGGATCAGCGCCAGGATGATCTTGCCCACGGTTTCCTGGGAGATCGACACGATCAGGTGTGCCCCCAGGTAGGCACCGAGCAACGAGAACGGCACGCCGACCAGCGCCACCTGCCAGACCATCTTGCTGTTGGCCAGGAAGTTGCGAATGGCTGCCAGTGTGCCAAGGGTACTGACCAGTTTTTCCTGACCGAGGGCAACCTGCGGTGGCATGCCGACCAGCAGAAAGCCCGGCACCAGGAACAACCCGCCGCCACCGGCAATGCTGTCTACGAAGCCGGCAACGAAAGCGATAGCCCCAAGCATGAGCACCGCCAGCAACCAGTGTTCCGCCCAGAAAGCGCCCAGAATTTCCATAGCGAAGTCCATCCAGTGGAGTGTCCTGCCAAGCACAACGCAAGTGTGCATGTCCCAATCAGCGCGATGATTGTAATTACAAAAATTGAATCGATGCAATATCAAATTAAATCGACTCAATGGCAACAATTGCCCTCATTACCCGCATCTTGGCTTTCATGTTAGGCTGCGCGCAATTGCAGAATCTGGTGTCATTTCCATGTGGGTCCCTCAATACGGCGATCAAACCCAGCCGGTTTACCTGATGATCGCTAATGCCCTTGAACAGGACATCGAAAGTGGTCGGCTTGCAGCAGGCGATCGTTTGCCCACCCTCAAAGACCTTGCCGAGGCACTCAATGTAACCCCCGGCACCGTTGGAAGAGCCTACGACGAAGCCGCCAAACGCGGCCTGGTGGTTGGAGAGGTGGGCCGTGGCACATTTGTCAGGCAGTTGCGACAGCGGTTATCCACCCCGTCGGTGCCTGCACCCGTTACTGGCGAAAGCAGCCAGATCGATCTCTCGATCATCAAACCCAACGACGCCCACATGAGTGAGTGGCTGGGTGCGGCGATCAGCGAGCTGGCCACTTCTCCGGACCTGGGGCAGGTACTCGACTATGTGACAGAGGGTGGTCACACCTCCCACAAACAAGCAGGGGCAGCCTGGATTCAGCGCTGGCTGCCTGATGCTCGCTGGCAACAGGTTGTACTGACCTCTGGCGCCCAGCATGGACTATTGGTGGCCATCAGCAGCCTGTCGAAGAGCGACGATGTGGTGCTGTGCGAATCGTTCTGCTACCCAGGCATCATCTCCCTGGCCCACAGCATGGGCCGCCGCCTGCGCGGCGTGGCCATGGACGAGCACGGCCTTATTCCGGAGGCATTGCGCGCGGCCTGCCTGGAGCACCGCCCTTCCCTGCTGGTGTGCGTCACCACCCACCAGAACCCGACCAACTCGATCATGCCCCACGCACGGCGCCAGGCCATTGCAGAGATCGCCCGCGAGTTCGACCTGTTCATCGTCGATGACGATATCTACGGTTTTCTCGAACCCGCAGCGGATTACCAGCCACTGACCGCGTATGCGCCCGAACGCTCGGTGTACCTCACCAGCCTGTCCAAGAGCGTGCTGCCAGCGCTGCGCATCGGTTACCTGTACGCGCCACCGCAAACCCTCTCGCGGTTATCGTCGATGGTACGCAGCAGCGTCTGGATGCCGTCACCATTGATGGCGCAACTGGCCAGCAACCTGATCAACAGCGGCATGGCCGACCAGTTGGTGCGGGTACAGCAGGACGAGGCGGCCGCGCGCCAGCAAATGGCCCGGGAGATCCTTGGCAGGTACAAGATCCGCAGCCAGCCCAATAGCTTCCACATCTGGCTGGAGTTGCCGGAGCCGTGGACCAGCGACGAATTCGCCAACCTGGCGCGCAACAACGGCGTCACGGTAGTCAGTGGCAGCCAGTTCCTGCCGGAACGCAGCCACGCAACCTGCGGCGTGCGCATCGCCCTGATGGCGCCCAGCCGCCAGGAACTGGGCTTTGCCCTGACCAAGCTGGTCAGCCTGCTGGACTCGCCGGAGCCGCGGTTGTTCTATTGAAGCGCTGCCTTATTGAACCCGCTCTCACCTAACCCTGTGAATTAGCAGGGACCCTGTGGGAGCGGCTTTAGCCGCGAACACCGGCACAGCCGGTGCCATGCACCGCGCTGGATTCTTCGCGGCTAAAGCCGCTCCCACAGGATAAGCGGATCGCTTGCGAACTCGTTCGCACCAGCACCTGAGCTTATCGGGATCAGCCAAACAGGTGCAGCAGAATGGCACCGCACTGCCCATAAAAAAACCCAGGGCAACTGCCCTGGGCTTCTGGTCTTGCTAGACGCCTGACCGCTCCGATCAGAACGGAATATCGTCATCGAAGCTGTCGAAGTCAGCCGCTGGCTGCGGGGCTGGCTGCTGCGGTGCCGGGCGCTGAGGAGCCTGTTGCGGGCGCGGGGCCTGCTGGCGCGGAGCCTGGTTGTACTGTTGCGGCTGGCCGCCACCGTAGTTGCCGCCACCCTGGTTGTACGGGTCACCGCCCTGCTGCTGGCCCTGCGGACGGCCGCCGAGCAGCTGCATGGTGCCGTTGATGTCGACGATGATCTCGGTGGTGTAGCGCTTGATGCCGTCTTTTTCCCACTCGCGGGTCTGCAGCTTGCCTTCGATGTAGCACTGCGAACCCTTGCGCAGGTATTCGCCGGCGATTTCGGCAACCTTGCCGAACAGCGACACACGGTGCCACTCGGTACGCTCGACCTTCTGGCCCGACTGCTTGTCGGTCCACTGCTCGCTGGTAGCCAGGCTCAGGTTGGTCACGGCGTTACCGTTGGGCAGGTAGCGGACTTCGGGATCCTGGCCACAGGTACCAACCAGAATGACTTTGTTAACCCCACGGGCCATAACGTTCTCCTAGGCTTCGCACGCCGAAGAGGCCGGGTTCACCAGGCGCTCGAGGGTCGTACGGTCCAAAATTTTCGTATCCAGTTTGATATAGATGGCGGCTTCTTCCGCCACCACGACGGCGTCGGTCACACCCGGCACGGCCATCAGGCGCTCGGTCAGGCCGGCTTCCCGGACTGCCTCTGGCGTCAGCGGCATGCGCAGGCTGGTCACATAGGGCGGCTCGTTCATGCGCAAGGCAACGACCAACCAGATGGCACACAGTACCGCACAACCGAGGAACACCATGTTCAGCCCGCCGTGCTGGAACAACCAGCCACCGAGGATTCCTCCCAGGGCAGCACCGAGGAACTGGCTGGTGGAGTAAACCCCCATTGCCGTCCCCTTGCCACCTGCAGGCGACACCTTGCTCACCAGCGAAGGCAGCGATGCCTCCAGCAGGTTGAATGCAGTAAAGAATACCACGGTGCCGATCACCAGTCCGCGCAAACCGTCAGCCCACTGCCAGAAGAACACCTCCACCAGCAGCAACACACTGACCGCCCCGGCCAGCACGCGTTTCATCTTGCGCTTTTTCTCGCCGTAGATGATGAACGGGACCATTGCAAAAAATGAGATGAACAATGCGGTCAGGTATACCCACCAGTGCTGCTCCTTCGGCAGACCGCCGCGCTCGACGAAGGCCAGTGGCAGCGCGACGAAGCTGGCCATGAGGATGGCGTGGAGGATGAAGATGCCCGCGTCCAGGCGCAGAAGGTCCGGATGGCGCAGGGTCGGGCCGATGGCCTGGCGCGCCACACCCGACTCACGGTGCTGCAGGATGCTGTGGGTATTGGGCACGACAAAGGCGATCAGCAGGATGCCGACCAGGGCAAGTCCTGCCGTGGCGAGGAACAATCCTGACAAGCCAAAGGCACGAGTCAGCAATGGGCCGACGACCATGGCGACGGCAAACGACAGGCCGATGCTCATGCCGATCATGGCCATGGCCTTGGTCCGGTGCTGCTCGCGGGTGAGGTCGGACAGCAGCGCCATGACCGCAGCGGAAATCGCCCCGGCCCCCTGCAGGATACGCCCGGCGATCACACCCCAGATGGAGTCGGCCTGGGCCGCCAATACACTGCCCAGGGCAAAGATCACCAGCCCCAGGTAAATCACCGGCCGGCGGCCGATGCGGTCGGAAATCATCCCGAACGGGATCTGCAAAACGGCCTGGGTCAGGCCATAGGCACCAATGGCCAGGCCAATCAGCGCAGGTGTGGCACCGGCCAGGTCCATGCCGTAGGTGGCCAGCACCGGCAAGACCATGAACATGCCCAGCATACGAAAGGCAAAGACCAGGGCCAGGCCGCCAGCGGCGCGGGTTTCGCCGCCACTCATGCGCTCGTTGTGGGTGTCGTGCATGGATTAACCTCGTGTGAACCGGCGGCGATTCTATCAGTCCGACAGCGTGACGGCATCTACGCGACGCTTTGCCGCGTACTGGCAGGGCGCCGTATACTTCCTTGTTTATGCCCGCCGAGCGAGGCCGCAGTGGACAAGATCCTGATTCGTGGGGCACGCACCCACAACCTGAAGAACATCGACCTGACCCTGCCCCGGGACAAGCTGATCGTGATCACCGGCCTGTCCGGTTCCGGCAAGTCGTCCCTGGCGTTCGACACCCTGTACGCTGAAGGCCAGCGCCGCTATGTCGAATCGCTGTCGGCCTACGCCCGGCAGTTCCTGTCGATGATGGAAAAGCCTGACGTCGACACCATCGAAGGCCTGTCGCCGGCCATTTCCATCGAGCAGAAGTCGACCTCGCACAACCCCCGCTCCACGGTCGGCACCATCACCGAAATCTACGACTACCTGCGCCTGCTGTACGCCCGCGTCGGTACCCCACGCTGCCCGGACCACGATATCCCGCTGGAGGCGCAAACGATCAGCCAGATGGTCGACCTGGTGCTGGAGCGCCCGGAAGGCAGCAAACTGATGCTGCTGGCGCCAGTGGTGCGCGAGCGCAAGGGCGAGCACCTGGCGGTGTTCGACGAATTGCGTGCCCAAGGCTTTGTGCGTGCCCGGGTCAACGGCAAGCTCTACGAGCTCGACGAACTGCCCAAGCTGGACAAGCAGAAAAAGCACAGCATCGATGTGGTGGTGGACCGCTTCAAGGTCCGCGCCGACCTGCAACAGCGCCTGGCCGAATCGTTCGAGACCGCGCTCAAGCTGGCCGACGGCATCGCCCTGGTGGCACCGATGGATGATGAACAAGGCGAAGAGACGATCTTCTCCGCGCGCTTCGCCTGCCCGGTCTGTGGCCATGCCATCAGCGAGCTGGAGCCGAAGCTGTTCTCCTTCAACAACCCCGCCGGCGCCTGCCCGACCTGCGATGGCCTGGGGGTGAAGCAGTTCTTCGACACCAAGCGCCTGGTCAATGCCGAACTCACCTTGGCCGAAGGCGCGATCCGCGGCTGGGACCGGCGTAACGTGTACTACTTCCAGATGCTCGGCTCGCTGGCCGCGCATTACGGCTTCAGCCTGGAGGAGCCGTTCGGCCAGCTGTCGGCCGAGCACCAGAAAGTGATCCTGCAGGGTAGCGGCAAACAGAGTATCGACTTCAAGTACCTCAACGACCGTGGCGACATCGTCAAGCGCTCGCACCCGTTCGAAGGCATCGTGCCGAACCTGGAGCGTCGCTACCGCGAGACCGAGTCGGCCACCGTGCGTGAAGAACTGGCCAAGTTCCTTGGCACCCAGCCCTGCCCGGACTGCCGCGGCACCCGCCTGCGCCGTGAGGCACGGCATGTGTGGGTGGGTGAAAAGACCCTGCCGGCGGTGACCAACCTGCCGATTGGTGAAGCCAGTAACTACTTCGGCGAACTGACCCTGACCGGCCGCCGTGGCGAAATTGCGGCGAAGATCCTCAAGGAAATCTGCGAGCGCCTGCAGTTCCTGGTCAATGTCGGTCTCGACTACCTCACCCTCGACCGCAGCGCCGATACCCTGTCCGGTGGCGAAGCGCAGCGTATCCGCCTGGCCAGCCAGATCGGCGCTGGCCTGGTAGGGGTGATGTACATCCTCGATGAGCCGTCCATCGGCCTTCATCAGCGCGACAACGACCGCCTGCTGGCCACCCTCAACCACCTGCGCGACCTGGGCAACACGGTAATCGTGGTGGAACACGACGAAGACGCCATCCGCCTGGCCGACTATGTGGTGGACATCGGCCCGGGGGCCGGTGTACACGGCGGGCAGATCGTCGCCGAGGGCTCGCCGCAGGAAGTCATGGCCCACCCCGACTCGCTGACCGGCAAGTACCTTTCCGGGCGCAAGAAGATCGTCGTCCCGGCCAAGCGCACGCCGCGCAACAAGAAGCTGCAACTCAAGCTCAAGGGCGCGCGTGGCAACAACCTGCAAAACGTCGACCTGGAAGTCCCGATCGGCCTGCTGACCTGCGTGACCGGTGTATCCGGCTCTGGCAAGTCGACGCTGATCAACAACACCCTGTTCCCACTGGCCGCCACCGCCCTGAATGGTGCAAGCAGCCTTGAAGCGGCGCCGCATGCCAGCATGGATGGCCTGCAGCACCTGGACAAGGTAGTGGATATCGACCAGAGCCCGATCGGCCGCACCCCTCGCTCGAACCCGGCGACCTACACCGGCATCTTCACGCCGATCCGCGAGCTGTTCTCCGGTGTGCCGGAATCACGTTCGCGCGGTTATGGTCCGGGGCGCTTCTCGTTCAACGTCAAGGGTGGCCGTTGCGAGGCCTGCCAGGGCGATGGCCTGATCAAGGTGGAGATGCACTTTTTGCCGGACATCTACGTGCCGTGCGACGTGTGCAAGAGCAAGCGCTACAACCGCGAAACCCTGGAGATCAAGTACAAGGGCAAGAACATCCACGAGGTGCTGGAGATGACCATCGAGGATGCCCGCGAGTTCTTCGATGCAGTGCCGGCGCTGGCGCGCAAGCTGCAGACGCTGATGGATGTGGGGCTGTCGTACATCAAGCTGGGGCAGTCGGCGACCACGCTGTCGGGCGGCGAGGCACAGCGGGTGAAGCTGTCGCGCGAACTGTCCAAGCGTGACACCGGCAAGACCCTGTATATCCTCGACGAGCCGACCACGGGCCTGCACTTTGCCGATATCCAGCAGTTGCTGGACGTGCTGCATCGCCTGCGTGACCACGGCAATACCGTGGTGGTGATCGAGCACAACCTGGATGTGATCAAGACCGCGGACTGGCTGGTGGATCTGGGGCCGGAGGGTGGCTCGAAAGGTGGGCAGATCATTGCCTGCGGTACGCCGGAAGAGCTGAGCGAGATGAAGCAGTCGTATACCGGGCGTTATCTGAAACCGCTGCTGGAGCGGGATCGGGCGTGAGGCCTCGGGGGCGCTTTGCGCCCCTGTTGCGAGGCAAGGCCGCTCCCACAGGAGGAGTGCATTTGCCTGTGGGAGCGGCCTTGTGTCGCGACAGGGCTGCAAAGCAGCCCCCAGCTTTTACATCTGCGATTGCAGGTAGTTTTCCAGGCCGATGGCCTTGATCAGCCCCTGCTGCTTCTCCAGCCAGTAGGTGTGATCTTCTTCGGTGTCAGCCAGTTGGGCACGCAGGATGTCGCGGCTGATGTAGTCCTTGTGCAGTTCGCACAGCTCGATGCCTTTGCATAGCGCGCCGCGCACCTTGTACTCGAGCTTGAGGTCAGCCTCGATCATTTCCGGCACGGTGCTGCCCACTTCCAGGTCGTCCGCGCGCATGTCAGGGGTGCCTTCGAGCATGAGGATGCGACGCATCAGGGCATCGGCGTGCTGCGTCTCTTCTTCCATTTCGTGGTTGATGCGCTCGTAGAGCTTGGACAGGCCCCAGTCTTCGTACATCCGCGAGTGAATGAAGTACTGGTCGCGCGCCGCCAGTTCGCCCTTCAGCAGCGTAACGAGGTAGTTGATTACGTCCGGGTGACCTTGCATCGCCCTGCTTCTCCATGTGAAAACGTCTATGCCACATAGTGTGAACCAGCTTTTGCCAGCGGTCACTGAAAAACGCGCAATCAGAAGCAAAAAATCGGTCAAACAGTAGTGATATTCATTGAAAAACCGCCCAAATGAGGGCGGTTCTTCTTATCACTTCGACTTAAGCGAGATTGACGCCCAGGGCCTTGGCGACCCCTTCGCCGTAGGCCGGATCGGCCTTGAAGAAGTACTGCAGCTGGCGCTGGACCACGTCTTGGCTGACGCCTGCCATGGTGCCGGCAATGTTGTTGATCAGCAGGGCTTTCTGCTCATCGCTCATCAGGCGGAATAGCGCGCCGGCGTGGCTGTAGTAGTCGGTGTCTTCACGGTGATCGTAGCGGTCAGCCGAACCATTCAGGGCCAGTGCAGGCTCGGCATGGCGCGGCGACTGCTTCGGTGCATCGCTGTAGCTGTTGGGCTCATAGTTCGGTGCACTGCCGTAACTGCCAGCAGCCATGGAACCATCACGCTGATAGCTGTTAACCGGGCAGCGTGGTGCGTTCACCGGCAGTTGCTGGTGGTTGGTGCCCACCCGGTAGCGGTGCGCGTCAGCGTAGGCGAATACACGCCCTTGCAGCATGCGGTCTGGCGACAGGCCGACACCCGGCACCATGTTGCTCGGACCAAAGGCAGCCTGCTCGACCTCGGCAAAGTAGTTGAGCGGGTTACGGTTGAGCTCCAGCACGCCCACCTCGATCAACGGGTAATCCTTCTGCGACCAGGTCTTGGTCACGTCAAAGGGGTTCTCGTCGCGGCTGGCAGCCTCGGCTTCGCTCATCACCTGGATGCATACGGTCCAGCGCGGGTAGTCGCCTCGCTCAATGGCTTCGAACAGGTCGCGCTGCGCGTAGTCCGGGTCAGTACCTGCCAGGCGCGCGGCATCTGCCGGGGCGAGGTTCCTGATACCTTGCTGGGTCTTGAAGTGCCATTTGACCCAAGTGCGCTCACCCTCGGCATTGATCAGGCTGTAAGTGTGACTGCCGAAACCGTGCATGTGGCGGTAGCCGTCCGGAATGCCGCGATCGGAGAACAGAATGGTGACCTGGTGCAACGCCTCGGGGGAGTGCGACCAGAAGTCCCACATCATCTGGGCGTTCTTCAGGTTGGATTGCGGGTGACGCTTCTGGGTGTGGATAAAGTCCGGGAACTTCAGCGGGTCGCGAATGAAGAATACCGGCGTGTTATTGCCGACGATGTCCCAGTTGCCTTCCTCGGTGTAGAACTTAACGGCGAAACCACGCGGGTCGCGCTCGGTATCAGCGGAGCCACGCTCGCCACCAACGGTAGAGAAGCGCAGGAAAGTTTCGGTCTGCTTGCCAACCTGTTCAAACAGCTTGGCACTGGTGTAACCGGTGATATCGCGGGTGACGGTAAAGGTACCGTAGGCGCCCGAGCCCTTGGCGTGCACGCGGCGCTCAGGAATGTTCTCGCGGTTGAAATGGGCAAGCTTCTCGATCAGGTGGAAGTCGTCGAGCAGCAGCGGGCCGCGCGGGCCGGCGGAACGGGAATTCTGGTTGTCGGCTACAGGTGCACCGCTGGCGGTGGTGAGAATCTTGCTCATGGGCTCTCCTTATCGGTCTACAAGCGCCGGCTAATCGGCTTTGGAGAGAGTATTGACGAGCAAGGTTACAAGAACAAATTCATTACATGACTTATATCAATAGAAATAAACAATGCATGTAGCAACAAAAAACCGGGCACTAGGCCCGGTTCTTTGTAGCAGACAGAACGTCTTACTCAGCAGCTTCTACAGCACCGCCGACCGGACGATCAACCAGCTCGACGTACGCCATAGGGGCGTTGTCGCCAGCGCGGAAACCGCACTTCAGGATGCGCAGGTAGCCGCCCTGACGGGTGGCGTAACGCTTGCCCAGGTCGTTGAACAGCTTGCCAACAGCGGACTTCGAACGGGTACGGTCGAAGGCCAGACGGCGGTTAGCTACGCTGTCTTCCTTGGCCAGGGTGATCAGCGGCTCGGCAACGCGGCGCAGTTCCTTGGCTTTCGGCAGGGTGGTTTTGATCAGCTCGTGCTCGATCAGCGACACTGCCATGTTCTGGAACATAGCCTTGCGGTGAGAGCTGGTACGGCTCAGGTGACGTCCACTTTTACGATGACGCATGATTCATTCCTTACCAAACACTACGTTCGGTGATTACGACGATCAGGCGGTCGCCTTGTCGTCTTTCTTAAGACTTGCAGGCGGCCAGTTGTCGAGGCGCATGCCGAGAGACAGACCACGAGAGGCCAGGACGTCCTTGATTTCAGTCAGGGACTTCTTGCCCAGGTTAGGAGTCTTCAACAGCTCTACTTCGGTACGCTGAATCAGGTCGCCGATGTAGTAGATGTTCTCCGCCTTGAGGCAGTTGGCCGAACGTACAGTCAGTTCCAGGTCGTCAACCGGACGCAGCAGGATCGGATCGATCTCGTCTTCCTGCTCGACTACGACAGGCTCGCTGTCACCTTTGAGGTCGACGAACGCGGCCAGCTGCTGTTGCAGGATGGTCGCAGCGCGGCGGATAGCCTCTTCAGGATCCAGGGTGCCGTTGGTTTCCAGATCAATGACCAGCTTGTCCAGGTTGGTACGCTGTTCAACACGGGCGTTCTCGACCACATAGGCGATACGACGCACCGGGCTGAACGAAGCGTCCAGCTGCAGACGGCCAATGCTACGGCTTTCGTCTTCGTCGGTTTGACGGGAGTCGGCCGGCTCGTAACCACGACCACGAGCTACAGTGAGCTTCATGTTCAGGGCGCCGTTCGACGCCAGGTTCGCGATTACGTGATCGGGGTTGACGATCTCGACATCGTGATCCAGCTGAATATCGGCAGCGGTAACCACCCCCGAACCCTTTTTCGACAAGGTCAGCGTAACTTCGTCACGACCGTGCAGTTTGATAGCCAGGCCTTTCAGGTTCAACAGGATTTCAATTACGTCTTCCTGAACACCTTCGATCGCGGAGTACTCGTGGAGTACGCCGTCGATCTCGGCCTCGACTACTGCACAGCCAGGCATGGAGGACAACAGGATGCGGCGCAGCGCGTTGCCCAGGGTATGGCCGAAGCCACGCTCGAGAGGCTCGAGCGTGATCTTGGCGCGGGTCGGACTGACTACCTGCACATCAATGTGGCGGGGAGTCAGGAACTCATTTACCGAAATCTGCATGGATGCACCTATTTTCTAGCCCTTACTTGGAGTAGAGCTCGACAATCAGGTTCTCGTTGATGTCGGCAGACAGGTCGCTGCGAGCAGGAACGTTCTTGAAAACGCCCGACTTTTTAGCAGCATCCACATCAACCCACTCAACGCGGCCACGCTGGGCGCACAGTTCAAGGGCTTGAACAATGCGCAGCTGGTTCAGCGACTTCTCGCGAACCGCGACCACGTCACCCGGACGAACTTGGTAGGATGGAATGTTTACAGTCTTACCGTTGACGCTGATCGCTTTGTGCGAAACCAGCTGACGGGACTCGGAACGAGTCGAGCCGAAGCCCATACGGTAGACGACGTTATCCAGACGGCACTCGAGCAGTTGCAGCAGGTTTTCACCGGTTGCGCCTTTTTTCGAGGCTGCAGCCTGGTAGTAACCGCGGAACTGACGCTCCAGAACACCGTAGATACGACGAACTTTTTGCTTCTCGCGCAGCTGGGTGCCGTAGTCGGACTGACGGCCACGGCGCTGGCCGTGGATACCTGGGGCTGCTTCGATGTTGCACTTCGATTCCAGAGCGCGAACGCCGCTCTTCAGGAACAGGTCAGTGCCTTCACGACGAGACAGTTTGCATTTTGGACCAATGTAACGTGCCATTTATCTGTCTCCTGATTACACGCGACGCTTCTTCGGCGGACGGCACCCGTTGTGCGGGATTGGCGTCACGTCGGTGATGCTGGCGATCTTGTAGCCGCAGCTGTTCAGTGCACGAACGGCGGACTCACGACCTGGACCTGGACCCTTGACGTTTACGTCGAGGTTCTTCAGACCGTATTCCAGCGCAGCTTGACCAGCACGCTCAGCAGCGATCTGGGCTGCGAACGGGGTGGATTTGCGCGAACCACGGAAACCCGAACCACCGGAGGTCGCCCAGGACAAAGCGTTGCCCTGACGGTCGGTGATGGTCACGATGGTGTTGTTGAAAGAGGCATGGATGTGGGCGATGCCATCAACCACTGTCTTTTTGACTTTCTTACGAGGACGAGCAGCAGGTTTTGCCATGTCTATATTCCTGGGCGATTACTTGCGGATCGGCTTACGCGGGCCCTTACGGGTGCGTGCGTTGGTCTTGGTGCGCTGACCGCGAACCGGCAGACCTTTACGATGACGCAGGCCGCGGTAGCAACCCAGGTCCATCAAGCGCTTGATCTTCATGTTGATGTCACGACGCAGGTCACCTTCGGTGGTGAACTTCGCGACTTCGCCACGCAGGGTTTCGATTTGCTCGTCGCTCAGATCCTTGATCTTAGCGGCTGGGTTTACACCAGCGTCTGCACAGATCTTCTGTGCAGTAGTGCGACCGACACCATAGATGTAGGTCAGCGAGATAACAGCATGCTTGTTATCTGGAATGTTGACGCCTGCAATACGGGCCATTCAGTGGGACTCCAATTGACAGCTACCTACGCCCCGGAAGCCAAGAAATAGGGCGCGAGATAATATCGCTGTAGAAACGAATAATCAACCCAGCAGCACACTAGCTGCTGGGTTTGAAGCGCAGATCACACTCAGCCTTGGCGCTGTTTGTGACGCGGTTCCGCGCTGCAGATCACTCGTACGACGCCTTCGCGACGGATGATCTTGCAGTTACGGCACAGCTTTTTCACCGATGCACGAACTTTCATTACCGACTCCTCGAACCTTAGGGGCGTATCAGCGCAGCAGACCGCTGCCACCGTAGCCTTTCAGGTTGGCTTTCTTCATCAGGGATTCGTACTGGTGCGAAACGAGGTGCGATTGTACTTGGGACATGAAGTCCATCACAACCACTACCACAATCAGCAACGAGGTCCCGCCAAGGTAGAACGGCACATTTGCTGCCACCACCAGGAACTGGGGCAGAAGGCAGACGGCCATCATGTAAAGAGCACCGAACATGGTCAGACGGGTCAGAACGCCATCAATGTAGCGTGCCGACTGCTCACCAGGACGGATACCCGGAATAAAGGCACCGGACTTCTTCAGGTTTTCCGCTACGTCTTTCGGATTGAACATCAGCGCTGTGTAGAAGAAGCAGAAGAAAATGATCCCTGCACTAAACAGCAGAATGTTCAACGGCTGACCAGGAGCGATCGACTGCGAGATGTCCTGCAGCCAGCCCATACCTTCGGACTGACCGAACCAGGCACCCAGCGAAGCCGGGAACAGCAGAATGCTGCTCGCGAAAATGGCCGGGATGACCCCCGCCATGTTCACTTTCAGCGGCAAGTGGCTGGTCTGCGCAGCGAAGACCTTGCGGCCCTGCTGACGCTTGGCGTAGTGAACGGCGATACGACGCTGACCACGCTCAATGAACACCACGAAGCCGATAATCGCTACTGCCAGCAAACCGATAGCGACCAGGGCGAAAATATTGATATCGCCTGTGCGCGCAGACTCGAAAGACTGCCCGATTGCTCTCGGAAGACCGGCAACGATACCTGCGAAGATCAACATCGAGATACCGTTGCCCACACCGCGCTCGGTGATCTGCTCGCCCAGCCACATCATGAACATCGCGCCTGCCACGAAGGTGGAGACGGCGACGACATGGAAGCCCAGACCTACAGAAAACGCCACGCCCTGGTTGGCCAGGCCAATGGACATGCCAATGGCTTGAACCAGTGCCAGGATAACGGTGCCGTAGCGGGTGTACTGGCTGATCTTGCGACGGCCAGCTTCACCTTCCTTCTTCAACTGCTCCAGTTGCGGGCTGACCGCCGTCATCAGCTGCATGATGATCGATGCCGAGATGTACGGCATGATCCCCAGTGCAAAGATGCTCATGCGCTCGAGCGCGCCACCGGAAAACATGTTGAACAAGCTAAGAATGGTCCCCTCATTCTGCCGAAACAGATCCGCCAGACGGTCCGGATTGATGCCAGGAACCGGGATATGCGCACCTATCCGATAGACGATGATCGCCATGAACAGAAAGCGCAGACGAGCCCAGAGTTCCGACATCCCGCCCTTACCGAGCGAAGAGAGAGCACCTTGCTTAGCCATTTATTCCTCGAACTTGCCGCCAGCTGCTTCGATAGCCGCACGCGCACCCTTGGTGGCTGCGATACCCTTGATGGTGACTGCGCGAGTGACTTCGCCAGACAGCATGATTTTCACGCGCTGTACGTTCTGGCCGATCACGTTGGCATCCTTCAGGGATTGCACGGAGATCACGTCGCCTTCCACCTTGGCCAGCTCGGACAGACGCACTTCGGCGCGGTCCATGGCTTTCAGGGAAACGAAGCCGAACTTCGGCAGACGACGGTGCAGCGGCTGTTGACCGCCTTCGAAGCCAGGAGCGATCGAACCACCCGAACGGGAAGTCTGACCTTTGTGGCCACGGCCGCCGGTCTTACCCAGACCGCTACCGATACCACGACCTGGACGATGCTTCTCGCGACGGGAACCCGGCGCTGGACTCAGATCATTGAGTTTCATCGATTAACCCTCGACCTTCAGCATGTAGTAAGCCTTGTTGATCATCCCGCGGTTTTCGGGAGTATCCTGGACTTCTACAGTGTGACCGATGCGACGCAGACCCAGGCCTTTAACGCACAGCTTGTGGTTAGGCAGACGGCCCGAGACGCTCTTGATCAGCGTTACTTTTACGGTTGCCATGATCAGAAGATCTCCTCGACGCTCTTGCCGCGCTTGGCAGCAATGGATTCAGGAGATTGCATGGCTTTCAGACCCTTGAAGGTGGCGTAAACCACGTTCACTGGGTTGGTCGAACCGTAGCACTTGGCCAGAACGTTCTGAACACCAGCAACTTCCAGGACAGCACGCATTGCGCCACCGGCGATGATACCGGTACCTTCCGAGGCAGGCTGCATGTAAACCTTCGAGGCGCCGTGGGCAGCCTTGGTGGCGTACTGCAGGGTGGTGCCCTTCAGGTCAACCTGGATCATGTTGCGGCGAGCAGCTTCCATGGCCTTCTGGATCGCGGCAGGTACTTCGCGCGACTTGCCACGGCCGAAGCCAACACGACCTTTACCATCACCTACCACGGTCAGCGCGGTGAAGGTGAAGATACGGCCGCCTTTTACGGTTTTGGCAACGCGGTTAACTTGAACCAGCTTCTCGATGTAGCCTTCGTCGCGCTTTTGATCGTTATTTGCCATAACTTAGAACTCCAGCCCGCCTTCACGAGCAGCATCAGCCAGCGCTTTGACGCGGCCATGGTACTTGAAGCCGGAACGGTCAAAGGCAACTTGAGATACACCGGCGGCTTTCGCACGCTCAGCTACCAGCTTGCCAACCTTAGTGGCCGCGTCGATGTTGCCAGTGGCGCCATCACGCAGTTCTTTGTCCAAGGTCGAGGCGCTTGCCAGAACCTTGCTGCCGTCGGCCGAAATGACCTGGGCGTAGATGTGCTGCGAGGAGCGGAACACGCACAGGCGCACGACTTCGAGTTCGTGCATCTTGAGACGTGCTTTGCGAGCGCGACGCAGTCGAGTAACTTTTTTGTCGGTCATTTGCTAGGCCCTACTTCTTCTTGGCTTCTTTACGACGGACTACTTCGTCCGCGTAACGCACACCCTTGCCTTTGTAAGGCTCTGGCGGACGGAAGTCGCGGATTTCAGCGGCCACCTGACCCACCAGCTGCTTGTCGATACCCTTGATCAGGATGTCGGTCTGGCTTGGGGTTTCAGCGGTGATACCGGCTGGCAGTTCGTAGTCCACTGGGTGCGAGAAGCCCAGGGCCAGGTTCAGGACGGTGCCCTTGGCCTGTGCCTTGTAACCAACACCGACCAGCTGGAGCTTGCGCTCGAAGCCTTGGCTTACGCCCTGGACCATGTTGTTCACCAGAGCGCGGGTGGTACCGGCCATGGCGCGAGCTTGCTGGTCACCGTTACGAGCGACGAAACGCAGCTCGCCAGACTCTTCGGTAACTTCAACAGACGAGTGAACGTTCAGTTCGAGAGTGCCTTTGGCACCCTTCACCGAAAGCTGCTGGCCGGCGAATTTGACTTCGACACCTGCTGGCAGCTTAACGGGGTTCTTAGCGACGCGAGACATGCCTATCTCCCCTTAGAACACTGTGCACAGAACTTCGCCGCCGACACCGGCAGCGCGCGCAGCGCGATCAGTCATCACACCTTTGTTGGTGGAGACGATAGACACGCCCAGACCGCCACGTACTTTCGGCAGTTCTGCGACGGACTTGTACTGGCGCAGGCCTGGACGGCTGGAGCGCTTCAGTTCCTCGATGACCGGACGGCCTTCGAAGTACTTCAGTTCGATCGACAGGGAAGGCTTGGCCTCACCAGTTACCTGGTAGCCGGCGATGTAACCTTCGTCTTTCAGAACTTTGGCAACCGCGACCTTCAGGGTGGAGGAAGGCATGCTTACGACGGACTTTTCAGCCATCTGGGCATTACGGATGCGAGTTAGCATGTCCGCTAACGGGTCCTGCATACTCATGGGCTAGATGCTCCTGATACAAGAATTATTAGCCTTGCGGCTATCACAACCACCCGAGCGGACAGGGCAAAAAACCCAGGCTCAGGTGAGCCGGTCATTCTAGACACAAGGCAGAAACGAAACAAGCCCCATATAGGGGCTTGTTTGTTGGCGAAGTCACCGGCGGTCGGAAGATTGCTCCCCTTCCGCCGGGATCCTGCCTGCAGCGATTACCAGGAGGCCTTGACCAGACCTGGTACGTCACCGCGCATTGCAGCTTGACGCAGCATGTTACGGCCCAGGCCGAACTTACGGTATACACCGTGAGGACGACCGGTCAGGCGGCAACGGTTGCGCAGACGCGAGGCGCTGGCATCACGTGGCTGCTTCTGCAGGGCGACAACGGCAGCGAAACGCTCTTCAGGAGAGGCGTTCAGGTTGACGATGGTCGCTTTCAGCTCGGCACGCTTTTTGGCGTACTTGGCTACCGTGAGCTGACGCTTCAGCTCGCGGTTTTTCATGCTCTTCTTGGCCATTTTCCTACTCCAATCAGTTGCGGAACGGGAACTTGAAAGCACGCAGCAGAGCGCGGCCTTCGTCGTCCGAACGAGCAGTGGTGGTCAGGGTGATGTCCAAACCGCGCAGAGCATCGATCTTGTCGTAGTCGATTTCCGGGAAGATGATCTGCTCTTTCACGCCCATGCTGTAGTTGCCACGGCCATCGAAGGACTTGGCATTCAGGCCGCGGAAGTCGCGAACCCGAGGCAGGGAGATCGCCAGCAGGCGGTCCAGGAATTCGTACATCTTGTCGCGACGCAGGGTCACCTTGACGCCGATCGGCCAGCCTTCACGGACTTTGAAGCCCGCGATGGATTTACGAGCGAAAGTCACGACCGGCTTTTGACCGGTGATCTTTTCCAGGTCGGCAACAGCGTGCTCGATGACTTTCTTGTCGCCGATCGCTTCGCCCAGACCCATGTTCAGGGTGATCTTGGTAACGCGCGGAACTTCCATCACGTTCGACAGCTTAAGTTCTTCCTTAAGCTTAGGAGCGATTTCGTTCCGGTAAATCTCTTTCAGTCGTGCCATGGTCTTCTACCTAGCAGTGTTCAAGCATCAACCGCTTTTTGGGTCGACTTGAAGACACGAATTTTTTTACCGTCTTCTACTTTGAAACCAACGCGGTCAGCCTTGTTGGTTTCGCCGTTGAAGATGGCAACGTTGGAAGCGTGCAGAGGCGCTTCTTTTTCGACGATACCGCCCTGTACGCCCGCCATCGGGTTAGGCTTGGTATGACGCTTGACCAGGTTCACGCCACCAACAACCAGACGGTTATCAGCCAGAACCTTCAGCACCTTACCGCGCTTACCTTTGTCTTTGCCGGCGATCACGATGATCTCGTCGTCACGACGAATCTTTTGCATGTCGGATCTCCTTACAGCACTTCAGGGGCGAGCGAGACGATCTTCATGAACTTCTCGGTACGAAGTTCACGGGTCACTGGCCCGAAGATGCGAGTGCCGATCGGCTCTTGCTTGTTGTTCAGCAGAACAGCAGCGTTGCCGTCGAAACGAATGATGGAACCGTCAGCGCGACGAACACCGTGACGGGTACGCACGACAACAGCAGTCATCACTTGGCCTTTCTTGACCTTACCGCGCGGAATTGCTTCCTTGACGGTTACCTTGATGATGTCACCGATGCCGGCGTAACGGCGGTGCGAACCGCCGAGAACCTTGATGCACATGACGCGACGAGCGCCGCTGTTATCGGCCACATCGAGCATGGATTGAGTCTGAATCATAAAATTTCTCCGACCCTTCGCCCTTAGACTTCAACAGCGCGTTCGAGGACTTCAACCAGTGCCCAGGACTTGGTCTTGGCCAGCGGACGGGTTTCACGGATGGAAACCTTGTCGCCGATCTTGCACTGGTTGGCTTCGTCGTGCGCGTGCAGCTTAGTCGAACGCTTAACGTATTTACCGTAGATCGGGTGCTTGACGCGACGCTCGATCAGAACGGTGATGGTCTTGTCCATTTTGTCGCTGACGACACGGCCAGTCAGCGTACGGACGGTTTTTTCAGCTTCAGCCATGATCACTTACCTGCCTGCTGGTTGAGCACAGTTTTCACGCGAGCGATGTCACGCTTAACTTGCGAGAGCAGGTGCGACTGCCCCAACTGGCCAGTTGCTTTCTGCATACGCAGATTGAACTGGTCGCGCAGCAAGCCGAGCAGTTGCTCATTCAGTTGCTGTGCCGATTTTTCACGAAGTTCATTCGCTTTCATCACATCACCGTCCGCTTAACAAAGGAGGTGGCGAGAGGCAGCTTTGCAGCAGCCAGGGCGAAAGCTTCGCGCGCCAGCTCTTCAGAAACACCCTCGATTTCATACAGGACTTTGCCTGGCTGAATCTGGGCAACCCAGTATTCCACGGAACCCTTACCTTTACCCATACGAACCTCGAGAGGCTTCTTGGAGATCGGCTTGTCCGGGAACACACGGATCCAGATCTTGCCGCCACGTTTTACGTGACGGGTCAGCGCACGACGTGCGGACTCGATCTGGCGAGCGGTGAGGCGACCGCGAGCAACAGCTTTCAGGGCGAATTCGCCGAAGCTGACTTTGCTACCGCGCAGTGCCAGACCACGGTTGTGGCCGGTCATCTGCTTGCGGAATTTTGTACGCTTTGGTTGCAACATTTGGCGTACCCCTTACTTAGCAGCTTTTTTACGAGGCGCTGGTGCTTGTGGTTTCAGCTCTTCTTGGCGACCACCAATTACTTCGCCTTTGAAGATCCAAACCTTCACACCGATCACACCGTAAGTGGTGTGAGCTTCGTAGGTGTTGTAGTCGATATCGGCACGCAGGGTGTGCAGAGGCACACGACCTTCGCGATACCACTCGGTACGAGCAATCTCAGCACCGCCGAGACGACCGCTCACCTGGATCTTGATGCCCTTGGCACCAATACGCATGGCGTTCTGCACGGCGCGCTTCATGGCGCGACGGAACATTACGCGGCGTTCCAGCTGCTGAGCTACGCTCTGCGCAACCAGCATAGCGTCGAGTTCCGGCTTGCGGATCTCTTCGATGTTGATGTGCACAGGCACACCCATCTGCTTGGTCAGGTCCTGACGCAGCTTCTCGACATCTTCACCTTTCTTCCCGATAACGATACCTGGACGAGCGGTGTGGATGGTGATGCGTGCAGTTTGAGCCGGACGATGAATATCGATACGGCTTACGGACGCGCTTTTTAGTTTGTCCTGGAGGTACTCACGCGTTTTCAGATCCTTCAACAGGTAATCTGCGTAAGTAGCACCGTCTGCGTACCAGACGGAGGTGTGCTCCTTGACGATTCCCAGGCGAATGCCAGTGGGATGTACTTTCTGACCCATCTGATCGACTCCGTTACTTGTCCGCAACCTTGACAGTGATATGGCAAGACCGCTTGACGATGCGATCAGCACGGCCTTTGGCACGTGGCATGATGCGCTTCAGCGAACGCCCTTCGTTGACGAAGACGGTGGAGACCTTCAGGTCATCAACGTCTGCGCCTTCGTTGTGTTCGGCGTTGGCTACGGCCGACTCGAGGACTTTCTTCATGATTTCAGCGGCTTTTTTGCTGCTGAAGGCCAACAGGTTGAGCGCTTCGCCCACCTTCTTCCCGCGGATCTGGTCGGCGACCAAGCGGGCTTTCTGGGCGGAGATGCGAGCGCCCGACAACTTAGCGGCTACTTCCATTTCCTTACCCCTTAACGCTTGGCTTTCTTGTCAGCCACGTGCCCGCGGTAGGTGCGGGTACCGGCGAACTCGCCCAGTTTGTGGCCGACCATGTCTTCGTTCACCAGAACTGGGACATGTTGACGACCGTTGTGTACCGCGATGGTCAGACCGACCATTTGTGGCAGGATCATCGAACGGCGCGACCAGGTTTTAACTGGCTTGCGATCGTTCTTCTCCACCGCCACTTCGACCTTCTTCAACAGGTGAAGATCGATAAAAGGACCTTTTTTCAGAGAACGTGGCACTGTCGTATCCCTCTAGTTACTTGCGACGACGGACGATCATGTTGTCGGTACGCTTATTACCACGGGTCTTCGCACCCTTGGTTGGGAAGCCCCATGGCGATACCGGATGACGACCACCGGAGGTACGACCTTCACCACCACCATGTGGGTGGTCAACCGGGTTCATGGCAACACCACGAACGGTTGGGCGAACGCCGCGCCAGCGTTTGGCACCAGCTTTACCCAGCGAACGCAGGCTGTGCTCGGAGTTCGAGACTTCGCCCAGGGTCGCACGGCACTCAGCCAGGACTTTACGCATTTCACCAGAGCGCAGACGCAGGGTCACGTAGACACCTTCGCGAGCGATCAGCTGAGCCGAAGCACCAGCGGAACGAGCGATCTGAGCACCTTTACCCGGCTTCAGTTCGATGCCGTGAATGGTGCTACCTACTGGAATGTTGCGCAGCTGCAGGGAGTTACCGGCCTTGATTGGGGCCAGGGCACCTGCGATCAGCTGGTCGCCAGCGCTCACGCCTTTAGGGGCGATGATGTAGCGACGCTCACCGTCTGCGTAGCACAGCAGGGCGATGTGAGCAGTACGGTTCGGGTCGTATTCGATACGCTCGACAGTGGCTGGGATGCCATCTTTGTCGTTGCGACGGAAGTCGACCAGACGGTAATGCTGCTTGTGACCACCACCAACGTGACGAGTGGTAATGCGGCCATTGTTGTTACGACCACCAGACTTCGATTTTTTCTCGATCAGCGGTGCGTGAGGAGCGCCTTTGTGCAGCTCCTGGTTGACCACCTTGACCACGAAACGGCGGCCAGGGGAAGTCGGTTTGCATTTAACGATTGCCATGATGCACCCCTTCCTTACTCAGCACTGCTGCTGAAATCGAGATCTTGGCCTGGCTGAAGGGAGACGATCGCCTTCTTCCAGTCATTACGCTTGCCCAGACCACGTGCGGTACGCTTGGTTTTACCCAGAACGTTAACAGTCGACACGTTTTCAACTTTTACGTTGAACAGGCCTTCGACAGCTTTCTTGATTTCCAGCTTGGTTGCATCGGTAGCAACCTTGAATACGAACTGGCCTTTTTTCTCAGCCAGAACGGTAGCCTTCTCGGAAACGTGCGGGCCAAGGAGGACTTTGAATACGCGTTCCTGGTTCATCCCAGCAGCTCCTCGAATTTCTTCACGGCCGAGACAGTGATCAACACTTTC
Organism: Pseudomonas sp. NPDC096925; assembly: GCF_044762545.1. Lineage (NCBI taxonomy): Bacteria > Pseudomonadati > Pseudomonadota > Gammaproteobacteria > Pseudomonadales > Pseudomonadaceae > Pseudomonas > Pseudomonas sp. NPDC096925. Next base: position 89,925 of record NZ_JBIWEM010000012.1, read on the forward strand.
TCGTATGCGATCAGACTGACCGGGTCGGAACCTTGTACGTCACGTACATCGACGTGCGGCAGGTTGCGAGCAGCCAGGTACAGGTTCTGATCAACAGCGTCGGAAACGATCAGTACGTCGTTCAGACCCATGCCGTTCAGCTTGTTCAGCAGATCTTTGGTTTTCGGCGCTTCAACAGCGAAGTCCTGAACCACGACCAGACGGTCGCTACGCACCAGCTCAGCGAGGATGGAGCGCAGGGCTGCGCGGTACATCTTCTTGTTGAGCTTCTGCGAGTGATCTTGAGGGCGAGCTGCGAAGGTTACACCACCGCCACGCCAGATCGGACCACGAGTGGTACCAGCACGAGCACGGCCAGTACCCTTCTGACGCCATGGGCGCTTACCGCCACCAGCCACGTCGGAACGGGTCTTCTGCTGCTTGGTGCCCTGACGGCCGCCGGCCATGTAGGCCACGACTGCTTGGTGTACCAGCGTCTCGTTGAATTCGCCACCGAAAGTCAGTTCGGAAACTTCGATCGCCTGAGCGTCATTTACATTGAGTTGCATGTCAGTTTCCCCTTAACCGCGAGCCTTGACAGCTGGACGTACAACCACGTCGCCGCCAGTAGCGCCTGGAACGGCACCCTTGACCAGCAGCAGGTTGCGTTCAGCGTCTACGCGAACTACTTCCAGGGACTGAACAGTCACGCGCTCGGCGCCCATGTGACCGGACATTTTCTTGCCCTTGAACACACGACCAGGAGTCTGGCACTGGCCGATGGAACCTGGGACACGGTGCGACACGGAGTTACCGTGGGTGTTGTCCTGGCCACGGAAGTTCCAGCGCTTGATGGTACCGGCGAAGCCTTTACCTTTGGACTGACCAGTAACGTCTACCAGCTGGCCTGCAGTGAAGAGTTCAGCTTTGATCAGATCGCCAGCCTGGAAATCGCCCTCTTCAAGACGGAACTCCCAGACACCGCGACCAGCGGCAACGTTGGCCTTGGCGAAGTGACCTGCCTGAGCGGCAGTCACACGCGAAGCACGACGCTCGCCGACAGTGACTTGCACTGCACGGTAGCCATCGGTTTCTTCAGTTTTGAACTGGGTGACGCGATTCGGCTCGATCTCGATGACCGTGACCGGAATGGAGACACCTTCTTCGGTGAAAATGCGGGTCATACCGCATTTGCGACCGATTACACCAATAGTCATGTTGTAAACCTCATGAGTGTACGGGGCTTTCACCCGCTATGGCCGCCCATTTCAGAGCGTTACACGACTAGACCGAAGTCTTAGCCGAGGCTGATCTGTACTTCCACACCTGCCGCCAGATCAAGCTTCATCAGCGCATCAACGGTTTTATCCGTTGGCTGGACGATGTCCAGAACACGCTTATGAGTGCGGATCTCGTACTGGTCACGCGCGTCTTTGTTGACGTGCGGGGAAACCAGAACGGTGAAACGCTCTTTGCGGGTAGGCAGTGGAATTGGACCACGCACTTGTGCACCAGTACGTTTCGCGGTTTCCACGATTTCCTGGGTGGATTGGTCGATCAGGCGATGGTCGAAAGCCTTCAACCTGATACGGATTTGCTGATTTTGCATTGGATTTCAGACTCCAGGCTGTTCCCAACGGACGCACTACGCCCGCTAAAAGGAGGCGTGATTCTATAGACGCCCCCATTTAGTGTCAACCCAATAAAAAAAACCCCCGCTGAGCGGGGGTTTTTTCAATCGGTCGAGTGATTACTCGATGATTTTGGCTACGACGCCGGCGCCGACGGTACGACCGCCTTCACGGATAGCGAAGCGCAGACCGTCTTCCATTGCGATGGTCTTGATCAGGGTGACAGTCAT
>NZ_JBIWEM010000013.1:0-24028 GCF_044762545.1 Pseudomonas sp. NPDC096925
AGGATGGCACGGGCTTCGCCCGTGTTCGCGGGCAAGCCCGCTCCCACAGGGGGCGCGCCAGCTTTTAGAAATTGAGCAAGACAGTTGCTCCCACAGGGTATTCGCCTGAAGCCCTATAATGACCCGTCTGTCGTCCAAGAGTCCCGCCATGAGCGCCATTCACATCAAATACCCCGCCCTCACCTTCAAGGCTGGCCAGCGAGCCATGCGGCAGATCCGCGAGCGCGGCCTGCAGGCGGCCGATGTCGGTGTACTGCCGGGTGCGGCAGGCGGGCCGAAACCGCTGGGCATCCAGGGCCTGGACCTGGCGCTGTTCGGTGAATGGCTGCCGTCGGCACCACGCCAGCGTGCGCTGATCGGTGCCTCGATCGGCGCCTGGCGCTTCGCCAGTGCCTGCCTGGAAGACCCGGTTGCAGGCATCCGTCGCCTGGGCGAGCTGTACACCGAGCAGGATTTCGCCAAGGGCGTCACCCCTGCCGAAATCAGCCGCAGCTGCCAACACATGCTCGATGACCTGCTGCAAGGTCGTGACGGCCAGTTGCTGGCCAACCCACACTATCGCCTGAACATCCTGGTGGTGAAGAGCCATGGCCAGCTTGCTCACGACCATCGCGGCCGCCTGGGCCTCGGCCTGGGTTCGGTGATCGCCAGCAACCTGCTCGGCCGTTCGCGCCTGGCCCGGCACTTCGAGCGCATCATCCTGCACGACGACCGCGCCGCGCCGCCGCTCGACACGCTGACCGACTTCCCCTCGCGCTGCCTGCCGCTGGACCTGGCCAACCTGCGCCACGCCCTGCTCGCCTCCGGTTCCATCCCTATGGTCATGGAAGGTGTGAAAGACATCCCCGGTGCAGGTGCAGGCACCTACCGCGACGGCGGCCTGCTCGACTACCACCTCGACCTGCCCTACCGCGGCGACGACCTGGTGCTGTACCCGCACTTCACCGACAAGGTCGTACCCGGCTGGTTCGACAAGGCCCTGCCATGGCGCAAGGGCGATGCTACCCGCCTGCAGAACGTGCTGCTGATGACCCCCTCGCCGCAGTACCTGGCGGCCCTGCCCTACGGCAAGCTGCCCGACCGCAACGACTTCAAGCGCTTCATGGGCGATGCGCCTGGCCGCAGGCGCTACTGGTACAAGGCCATTGCCGAGAGCCAGCGGCTGGGCGACGAGCTGCTGGAGCTGATTGCCACCGGGCGGTTGCATGAACGCCTGCAAGCCTTGTAGCGGCCATGCTGGTAGACTGCGCGCATTCTTGATTCACATAGAGTTATGACAGCGTGGAAATCTTCAAGGAATTCACATTCGAATCGGCCCACCGCCTGCCTCACGTCCCAGCCGGGCACAAATGCGGCCGCCTGCACGGCCACTCGTTCAAGGTCGGCCTGCACCTGACCGGCCCGCTCGACCCGCACACCGGCTGGATCCGCGACTTCGCCGAGATCAAGGCGATCTTCAAGCCGATCTACGAGCAGCTGGACCACAACTACCTGAACGACATCCCGGGCCTGGAAAACCCCACCAGCGAAGTGATCGCCAAGTGGATCTGGGACCAGGTCAAGCCGCTGCTGCCGGAGCTGTCGAAGGTGCGCATTCACGAAACCTGCACCAGCGGGTGTGAATATACCGGCGACTGATTCAAGTCATTTGCCGGTTTCTTCGCGGGTAAACCCGCTCCCACAGTTTCCCACTGCACTCGAGCGCAGTGCTGTACCTGTGGGAGCGGGTTTACCCGCGAAGAGGTCGGCAGAGTCATTACAAGGCTTCAGCCTTGCCCCGCCTCCAAGGCATCGCGCAGGAAGCCGGGGGCGATATAGCGCTGGTAATGCGCTTCTGAAAGCAGGAAGAACTCGCGGTCGATGGCATCGCGCAGCTGCGGCAGCTCCCAATCGCGAAATTCCGGCAGCAGCACCATGCCGTAGGCCTCCAGGTCACGGATCATCCGCGCCCCGCGGGCAATCAGCTGGTACGCCCAGCAATATTCCGACTGCTGCTCGACAAAGCGGATGGAGCGCTGCTCCAGTTGCTGGCGCAGCAGGCCTTTGTCGAACACTTCCAGCTTGGCCATCATCACCTGCACCAGCAGTTGCTCCAGGCGCAGCCACACGGCGCGCTTCTGCGCATCGTCGTAGCCGTTCCAGTGGATCACTTCGTGGTGGAACCGCTTGCAGCCACGGCACACCGTGTCTCCGTACACCGTGGAGCACAGGCCGACGCAAGGGGTCTTGATGGACTTGTTGGACATGAAAAACAACAGCTTGGCGGTGGAACACGGGCCCATGTTAGCCCTTTGTCTAACCAGGGTCACTCGTTAAAGTCATCTTCACCGCCTTACCTTCAGGCTTTTTTTACCGTAGAATCATCCCGCCTTTTCAAGGCAACAATGTCCGTTGGAAGCTGTTTTCAAAGCGTCACGAGCACAGTTCATCCGGTAGAACGGCGTTGGCCCGGGCCATGCATCCCTCGCATGCCCGTGCCAGCCCTCATCAGCTCCCGTTCTGCTGGCGTAAAACTTTGAAAGCAGCTTCTGTAAGGATTCTTTGCGACTCTGGCTGGGCGGCCCACAAAGCCGTGGCAGCGCATGGGTGCATCGAATGCTGGATGAGCGTCCCGGACTCCCTTTAGGGACCACTGATGAGGGTAATAACTGTGCTTGAAGCCTACCGCAAACACATCGAAGAGCGTGCCGCCCTGGGTATCGTGCCCCAGCCGCTGAACGCCGAACAAACTGCAGGCCTGGTCGAGCTGCTGAAAAACCCGCCGGCCGGCGAAGAAGCCTTCCTCGTAGACCTGATCACCCACCGCGTACCACCAGGGGTCGACGAAGCTGCCTACGTCAAGGCCGCTTTCCTCTCCGCCGTTGCCAAGGGCGAAGCCAAGTCGCCTCTGATCGACCGCAAGCACGCCACCGAACTGCTGGGTACCATGCAGGGCGGCTACAACATCGAAACGCTGGTCGCACTGCTGGATGACGCCGAACTGGGCGCCGTCGCGGCCGAACAGCTCAAGCACACCCTGCTGATGTTCGATGCCTTCCACGACGTGGCCGAAAAGGCCAAGGCCGGCAATGTTCACGCCAAGGCCGTGCTGGAGTCCTGGGCTGCCGGCGAGTGGTTCACTTCGCGTCCGGCCATCGCCGACAAGTACACCCTGACCGTGTTCAAGGTGCCTGGCGAAACCAACACCGACGACCTGTCCCCTGCCCCGGACGCCTGGTCGCGCCCTGACATCCCGCTGCACGCCCTGGCCATGCTGAAAATGGCCCGTGACGGCATCGAGCCGCAGCAGCCTGGTTCGGTCGGCCCGCTGGCCCAGATCGAAGCGGTCAAGGCCAAGGGTTTCCCGGTTGCCTACGTCGGTGACGTGGTCGGTACCGGTTCCTCGCGTAAATCCGCCACCAACTCGGTGCTGTGGTTCTTCGGCGACGACATCCCGTACGTACCGAACAAGCGCGCCGGTGGCTTCTGCTTCGGCACCAAGATCGCCCCGATCTTCTACAACACCATGGAAGACGCCGGCGCCCTGCCGATCGAATTCGACTGCACCAACCTGGCCATGGGCGACGTCATCGACGTTTACCCGTTCAAGGGCGAAGTACGCCGTCACGGTAGCGACGAGCTGGTTACCAACTTCGAGCTGAAAACCGAAGTGCTGCTGGATGAAGTCCGCGCTGGCGGCCGTATCCCGCTGATCGTCGGCCGTGGCCTGACCGAAAAAGCCCGCGCCGAGCTGGGCCTGGGTAGCTCCGACCTGTTCAAGAAGCCAGAGCAGCCTGCCGATTCGGGCAAGGGCTTCACCCTGGCACAGAAAATGGTCGGCCGTGCCTGCGGCCTGCCGGAAGGCCAGGGCGTGCGCCCAGGTGCCTACTGTGAGCCGAAGATGACCACCGTCGGTTCCCAGGACACCACTGGCCCGATGACCCGCGACGAGCTGAAAGACCTGGCGTGCCTGGGCTTCTCCGCCGACCTGGTGATGCAGTCGTTCTGCCACACCGCGGCCTATCCGAAGCCGATCGACGTCACCACCCACCACACCCTGCCAGACTTCATCCGCACCCGTGGCGGCGTGTCGCTGCGCCCGGGCGACGGTATCATCCACAGCTGGCTGAACCGCATGCTGATGCCTGACACCGTGGGTACCGGTGGCGACTCGCACACCCGCTTCCCGATCGGCATCTCGTTCCCGGCCGGCTCCGGCCTGGTGGCCTTCGCCGCCGCCACCGGCGTCATGCCGCTGGACATGCCAGAATCCGTGCTGGTGCGCTTCAAGGGCAAACTGCAGCCAGGCATCACCCTGCGTGACCTGGTCCACGCCATCCCTTACTACGCCATCCAGAAGGGCCTGCTGACCGTCGAGAAGAAGGGCAAGAAGAACATCTTCTCCGGCCGCATCCTCGAGATCGAAGGCCTGAACGAGCTGACCGTCGAGCAAGCCTTCGAGCTGTCCGACGCCTCGGCCGAGCGTTCCGCTGCCGGTTGCACCATCAAGCTGCCAGAGAAGGCCATCGCCGAGTACCTGCAGTCCAACATCACCCTGCTGCGCTGGATGATCGGCGAAGGCTACGGCGATGCCCGCACCCTGGAGCGCCGTGCCCAGGCCATGGAAGCCTGGCTGGCCAAGCCTGAGCTGCTGTCGGCCGACGCCGATGCCGAATACGCCGAAATCATCGAAATCGACCTGGCCGACGTGAAAGAGCCTGTGCTCTGCGCGCCGAACGACCCGGACGATGCCCGCCTGCTGTCCTCGGTACAGGGCGAGAAGATCGACGAAGTGTTCATCGGTTCGTGCATGACCAACATCGGCCACTTCCGTGCTGCCGGCAAGCTGCTGGACAAGGTCAAGGGCGGTATCCCGACCCGTCTGTGGCTGGCTCCGCCAACCAAGATGGACGCTCACCAGCTGACCGAAGAAGGCTACTACGGCATCTACGGCAAGGCCGGCGCGCGCATGGAAATGCCAGGCTGCTCGCTGTGCATGGGTAACCAGGCACGCGTGCAGACCGGTTCGACCGTGGTCTCCACCTCGACCCGCAACTTCCCGAACCGTCTGGGCGACGCCACCAACGTGTACCTGGCATCGGCCGAGCTGGCTGCTGTCGCTTCGATCATCGGCAAGCTGCCGACCGTCGAAGAGTACATGCAGTACGCGAAAGACATCGACAGCATGGCTGCCGACGTTTACCGCTACCTGAGCTTCGACCAGATCGCCGAGTTCCGCGAAGCGGCAGAAAACGCCAAGATCCCGGTGGTTCAGGCGTAAGCTGAGTTGTAAGATGTAAAAGAAAGCCCCGGCAGAAATGCCGGGGCTTTCTTGTTTCAACCTGTACCGCCTTTTCGCGGCTAAAGCCGCTCCCACAGGCCCCCCACAGTTTTCCAGGGCTGTGCAGTGCCTTGTGGGAGCGGCTTTAGCCGCGAAGAGGCCAGCCCAGGCAACCTCAGATCACAAACAAATCCACAAACCTGTGCACCGCCATCTGTTCCAGCTTCTGCTGGTCCTTGCACACCTCAAGAATCTCCCCACACCTCTGCCGTGCAAAGCGCGTCGCCAGGTTGTCCCTGAACTTGGCCTCCAGCAACGGTATGCCCTCCCCTCGCCGCCGGCGATGCCCGATCGGGTATTCCACCACCACCTGCTCAGTATTGCTGCCGTCCTTGAAGAACACCTGCAGCGCATTGGCGATCGAGCGCTTGTCCGGCTCCAGGTACTCACGGCTGAAGCGCGGGTCCTCCACCACCTCCATCTTCTCGCGCAGGCGGTCGATGCTTGGGTGGTTGGCATGGAAGGCGTCTTCATAGTGCTCGGCCACCAGGTGACCGAAAATCAGCGGCACCGCCACCATGTACTGCAGGCAGTGGTCGCGGTCGGCGGCATTGGCCAGCGGGCCGCTCTTGGAAATGATGCGGATCGCCGACTCCTGGGTGGTGATGACGATACGGTCGATTTCGTGCAGGCGGTTACGCACCAGTGGATGCAGGGTTACCGCCGCCTCGCAGGCGGTCTGGGCGTGGAACTCGGCCGGGAAACTCACCTTGAACAGCACGTTTTCCATCACGTAGCTACCCAAGGCTTGCGGCACCTGCAACGCTTGCTGCTCGGAAGGCTTGAGTGCCAGGTCCTTGTTGGTGTGGCTGAACAGCACGTCGTAGAAGCCCCACTGCGGCGCCGTGAGCACGCCCGGCACGCCCATCTCGCCACGCAGGGCGATATCGGCCAGGCGCACGCCACGGCTGGAAGCATCGCCAGCGGCCCACGACTTGCGCGAACCGGCGTTGGGCGCGTGGCGGTAGGTGCGCAGCGCCTGGCCATCGACGAAGGCGTGGGACAAGGCTGACAGCATCTGCTCGCGGTTGGCCCCCATCAGCCTGGCACACACGGCCGTGGAGGCTACCTTGACCAGTATCACGTGATCGAGGCCAACACGGTTGAAGGCGTTTTCCAGTGCCAGCACACCCTGGATCTCATGGGCCATGACCATGGCTTCGAGCACGTCACGCATGAGCAACGGCGCCTCACCACCAGCCACGCGTTTCTGCGACAGGTGATCGGCAACGGCCAGGATACCGCCGAGGTTGTCCGAAGGGTGGGCCCATTCGGCCGCCAGCCAAGTGTCGTTGTAGTCCAGCCAGCGCACGGTGCAGCCGATGTCCCAGGCGGCCTTGACCGGGTCGAGGCGGTAGGCGGTGCCGGGGACTCGCGCGCCGTTGGGCACCACGGTGCCTTCTACCTGAGGGCCGAGGAGTTTGGTGCATTCGGGAAAGCGCAAGGCCAGCAGGCCGCAGCCGAGGGTATCCATCAGGCAGTTGCGCGCGGTGTCCAGGGCTTCGGCGGATTCGACCCGGTACGTGAGGGCGTAATCGGCGAGGGTTTGCAGCACCCGGTCATAGTCCGGGCGGGCGTTGAAGTCTACGTTGGCGCTCATATGCAGCTCCTGTGAATTGGGGCTGCACAGCAGCCCTCTCTCGAAGCCGAGCGCCAATGGTGCGTTAGAAGCTATCGCCAGGCACGCGAACCCAGCCTTCCATCAGCACGCGAGCACTGCGGCTCATGATTGCCTTGGTCACTGTCCACTCACCATTCACCTGACGTGCCTCGGCCCCCACCCGCAGGGTGCCCGAGGGGTGGCCGAAACGCACGGCGCTGCGCTCGCCTCCGCCAGCTGCGAGGTTGACCAGCGTGCCGGGAATGGCTGCCGCGGTACCGATGGCCACCGCGGCCGTACCCATCATTGCATGGTGCAACTTGCCCATCGACAAGGCCCGTACCAGCAGGTCGATATCACCCGCCTGCACCGCTTTGCCACTGGACGCAGTGTAGGTGTTCGGTGGCGCGACGAAAGCCACTTTCGGCGTGTGCTGACGCCCGGCAGCCTGGTCGACGTTGTCGATCAGCCCCATGCGCACGGCGCCGTAGGCGCGAATCGTCTCGAAGCGCAGCAGCGCCTGCGGGTCGCCGTTGATGGCGTCCTGCAGCTCGGTACCGGTGTAGCCGATATCCGCCGCATTGACGAAAATGGTCGGGATACCGGCATTGATCAGGGTCGCCTTGAAGGTACCGACACCCGGCACTTCGAGGTCATCGACCAGGTTGCCGGTGGGGAACATAGCCCCGCCGTCGCCATCTTCGTCGGCCGCCGGGTCGAGGAACTCCAGTTGCACCTCGGCGGCCGGGAAGGTTACCCCGTCCAGCTCGAAGTCGCCGGTTTCCTGCACTTCACCTTCGGTGATCGGCACATGGGCGATGATGGTCTTGCCAATGTTGGCCTGCCAGATGCGCACGGTGGCGATGCCGTTGCGCGGAATGCGTGCGGGGTCGACCAGGCCGCTGCTGATGGCGAACGAACCGACCGCGGCGGAAAGGTTGCCGCAGTTGCCGCTCCAGTCGACGAAGGCCTTGTCGATGCTGACCTGGCCGAACAGGTAGTCGACATCGTGTTCAGGCTTGATGCTTTGCGACAGGATCACGGTCTTGCTGGTGCTCGAAGTGGCGCCGCCCATGCCGTCGATCTGCTTGCCGTACGGGTCGGGGCTACCGATCACCCGCAGCAGCAGTGCATCGCGGGCCGGGCCGGGGATTTGCGCCTGCTCGGGCAGGTCTTGCAGGCGGAAGAACACGCCTTTGCTGGTGCCGCCACGGATGTAGGTGGCGGGGATTTTTACTTGCGGTACATGAGCCATGTTCAATTCCTGTCTTGCGCAGCCCCCTGTGGAAGCGGGTTCACCGGCGAAAGCGTCCGATCAGAAAACAATGTTGTATCTGCTGACGCATTCTCGGGTAAACCCGCTCCCACAGAGGACCGCGCTGCTCTTGATTAGGCGGTCGCTTCGAGGAAGTCCTGGGCAAAGCGCTGCAGCACCCCGCCGGCCTCGTAGATCGACACTTCCTCGGCGGTGTCCAGGCGGCAGGTCACCGGTACCTCCAGGCGCTCGCCGTTGGCACGGGTAACCACCAGGGTCAGCGTGGCCCGCGGCGTACGCGCGCCCAGCACGTCATAGGTCTCGCTGCCGTCCAGGCCGAGCGTCTTGCGGTCGGTGCCCGGCTTGAACTCCAGTGGCAGTACGCCCATGCCCACCAGGTTGGTACGGTGAATACGCTCGAAGCCTTCGGCGACGATCGCCTCGACACCGGCCAGGCGCACACCCTTGGCCGCCCAGTCACGGGACGAACCCTGGCCGTAGTCGGCACCGGCGACGATGATCAGTGGCTGCTTGCGATCCATGTAGGTCTCGATGGCCTCCCACATGCGGGTGACCTTGCCTTCCGGCTCGATACGCGCCAGCGAGCCCTGCTTCACGCTACCGTCTTCCTTGCGCACCATTTCGTTGAACAGCTTGGGGTTGGCGAAGGTGGCGCGCTGGGCGGTCAGGTGGTCGCCACGGTGGGTAGCATAGGAGTTGAAGTCCTCTTCCGGCAGGCCCATCTTCGCCAGGTACTCACCGGCAGCACTGTCGAGCATGATGGCGTTGGACGGCGACAGATGGTCGGTGGTGATGTTGTCCGGCAGCACCGCCAGCGGGCGCATGCCGCGCAGGGTACGTTCGCCGGCCAAGGCCCCTTCCCAGTAAGGCGGACGGCGGATGTAGGTGCTCATCGGGCGCCAGTCGTACAGCGGCGCCACTTTCGGCCCACGGTCTTCCTCGATGGCGAACATCGGGATGTACACCTTGCGGAACTGCTCCGGCTTGACCGCGGCACGCACCACGGCGTCGATCTCTTCGTCGCTGGGCCAGATGTCCTTGAGGCGGATTTCCTTGCCATCGACCACGCCCAGCACATCCTTCTCGATGTCGAAGCGGATGGTACCGGCAATGGCGTAGGCTACCACCAGCGGCGGCGAGGCGAGGAAGGCCTGCTTGGCATACGGGTGGATACGCCCGTCGAAGTTGCGGTTGCCCGACAGCACGGCAGTGGCGTAAAGGTCACGGTCGATGATCTCTTGCTGGATCACCGGGTCCAGGGCGCCGGACATGCCGTTGCAGGTGGTGCAGGCGAAGGCGACGATGCCAAAGCCGAGCTGTTCCAGTTCCTTCTCCAGCCCAGCCTCTTCCAGGTACAGCTGCACGGCCTTGGAGCCAGGTGCCAGCGACGACTTGACCCACGGCTTGCGGACCAGGCCCAGCTTGTTGGCATTGCGCGCCAGCAGGCCTGCGGCAATCACGTTGCGCGGGTTGCTGGTGTTGGTGCAGCTGGTGATGGCGGCAATGATCACCGCGCCGTCAGGCATTTGCCCCGGCACTTCTTCCCAGCTACCGGCGATGCCTTTGGCCGCCAGGTCGCTGGTGGCGACGCGGGCATGCGGGTTGGACGGGCCGGCCATGTTGCGCACCACGCTCGACAGATCGAAGCTCAGGGTGCGCTCGTAGATGGCGCCGCCCAGGCTGTCGGCCCACAGGCCGGTGGCCTTGGCATAGGTTTCCACCAGCTTGACCTGCTGTTCTTCGCGACCGGTCAGGCGCAGGTAGTCGATGGTCTGCTGGTCGATGGCGAACATCGCCGCGGTAGCGCCATATTCCGGGGCCATGTTGGAGATGGTGGCACGGTCGCCCAGGGTCAGGGCACGGGCACCCTCGCCGTGGAACTCCAGGTAGGCGCCGACGACTTTCTGCTTGCGCAGGAATTCGGTCAGGGCCAGCACCAGGTCGGTGGCGGTGATGTTCGGCGCCAGCTTGCCGGTCAGCTCGACGCCGACGATTTCCGGCAGGCGCATCCATGAGGCACGGCCGAGCATCACGTTCTCGGCCTCCAGGCCGCCCACGCCAATAGCGATCACGCCCAGGGCGTCGACATGCGGGGTGTGGCTGTCGGTGCCGACGCAGGTGTCCGGGTAGGCCACGCCACGGTCGTTGTGGATCACCGGCGACATCTTCTCCAGGTTGATCTGGTGCATGATGCCGTTGCCCGGCTGGATCACGTCGACGTTCTTGAACGCCTTCTTGGTCCAGTTGATGAAATGGAAGCGGTCTTCGTTGCGGCGGTCTTCGATGGCGCGGTTCTTTTCGAAGGCCTGCGGGTCGAAACCACCGCACTCGACGGCCAGCGAGTGGTCGACGATCAGCTGTACCGGTACCACCGGGTTGACCTGGGCCGGGTCGCCGCCTTTGTCGGCAATGGCGTCACGCAGGCCGGCGAGGTCGACCAGCGCAGTCTGGCCGAGAATGTCATGGCACACCACACGCGCCGGGAACCACGGGAAGTCGAGGTCGCGCTTGCGCTCGATCAGCTGGCCCAGCGAGGCGTCGAGGGTAGCCGGGTCGCAGCGGCGCACCAGGTTTTCGGCGAGTACGCGGGAAGTGTAAGGCAGGCCGTCGTAGGCGCCGGGCTTGATGGCCTCGACCGCCGCGCGGGCATCGAAGTAGTCCAGGTCGGTGCCTGGCAGGTGCTTGCGGAATGCAGTGTTCATATCGTTATCAGGCTCGGTCACGGTATTCGGGGGCAGGTGCGGCTCAGGCCTCGGGGGCGCTACGCGCCCCTTTCGCGACACAAGGCCGCTCCCACTGGTACTGCGCCGTCCCTGTGGGAGCGGCCTTGTGTCGCGAAAGGGCTGCACAGCAGCCCCAGCGATCTATGACTCAGCGCTGTTCGATCGGTACGAACTGGCGCTGCTCGACGCCGACATACTCGGCGCTCGGGCGGATGATGCGGTTGTTGGCACGCTGCTCGAAGACGTGCGCCGCCCAGCCAGTCAGGCGCGAGCAGACGAAGATCGGGGTGAACAGCTTGGTCGGGATGCCCATGAAGTGGTACGCCGAGGCATGGTAGAAGTCGGCGTTGGGGAACAGGCGCTTCTGCTCCCACATGGTCTTGTCGATGGCTTCGGAAACCGGGTACAGCACCTTGTCGCCCACTTCGTCAGCCAGTTGCTTCGACCAGCCCTTGATCACCTCGTTGCGCGGGTCGGACTCTTTATAGATGGCATGGCCAAAGCCCATGATCTTGTCCTTGCGCTCGAGCATGCGCAGCAGCTCGGCAGTGGCTTCCTGCGGGCTCTGGAAGCGCTCGATCAGCTCCATCGCTGCCTCGTTGGCACCACCGTGCAGCGGGCCGCGCAGCGAACCGATGGCCGCGGTGACGCAGGAGTACAGGTCGGACAGGGTCGAGGCGCAGACGCGGGCGGTGAAGGTCGAGGCGTTGAACTCGTGCTCGGCGTAGAGAATCAGCGACACGTTCATGACCTTGACGTGCAACTCGCTCGGCTTCTTGCCGTGCAGCAAGTGCAGGAAGTGGCCACCGAGGGTGTCTTCGTCACTGGTGCAGTCGATGCGCACGCCGTCGTGGGTGAAGCGGTACCAATAGCACATCACCGCCGGGAACAGCGCCAGCAGGCGGTCGGTCTTGTCGCGCTGGGCCTCGAAGGTCAGTTCGGGCTCCAGGGTGCCCAGCACCGAGCAACCCGTGCGCATCACGTCCATCGGGTGGGCGTCACGCGGGATGCGCTCGAGCACTTCCTTCAGGGCTTGAGGCAGGTCACGCAGGCCCTTGAGCTTGCGCTTGTAGTCGGCCAGCTCGGCCTTGCTCGGCAGCTCACCGTACAGCAGCAGGTAGGCGACCTCCTCGAACTCGGCACCGGCGGCCAGGTCACGCACGTCGTAACCACGGTAGGTCAGCCCGGCACCGGCCTGGCCCACGGTCGACAGCGCGGTCTGGCCGGCCACCTGGCCGCGCAGGCCTGCGCCACTGAGTACTTTTGCTTCGGCCATGGTGTTTCTCCTTTCTTGAACTTGTTATGGAAGTCTGGCTAATCGTTGAAACCTGTGCCGGCCCCTTCGCGGGTAAACCCGCTCCCACAGGGTTCCACAGGCATCGAGCATCACGCCGTACTTGTGGGAGCGGGTTCACCCGCGAAGAGGCCAGCCGCTCCAATGCAAATCTTTGACCTTCAGCCCTTCTTCTGGGCAAACAACGCATCGAGGCTCTGCTCGAAGGCGTGATAACCAATGGCATCGTAGAGTTCCATGCGGGTCTGCATGGTGTCGATCACGTTCTTCTGCGTACCGTCACGGCGCAGCGCGGTGTACACGTTCTCGGCCGCCTTGTTCATGGCGCGGAACGCCGACAGCGGGTACAGCACCAGCGACACGTCGACCGAGGCCAGCTCTTCGGTGGTATACAACGGCGTCGCGCCAAACTCGGTGATGTTGGCCAGGATCGGTGCCTTCACCCGGTCGGCAAAGGTCTTGTACATCTGCAGTTCGGTGATGGCTTCCGGGAAGATCATGTCGGCGCCAGCCTCGACGCAGGCGGCGGCGCGGTCCAGGGCGGCGTTCAAGCCCTCGACGGCCAGGGCGTCGGTACGCGCCATGATCACGAAACTGTCATCGGTACGGGCATCGACTGCGGCCTTGATGCGGTCGACCATTTCCTGCTGGCTGACGATTTCCTTGTTCGGGCGGTGGCCGCAGCGCTTGGCGCCAACCTGATCCTCGATATGGATGGCGGCAGCGCCGAACTTGCTCATCGAGCGCACGGTACGGGCGACGTTGAAGGCCGAGGCACCGAAACCGGTGTCGACATCCACCAGCAGCGGCAGGTCGCACACGTCGGTGATGCGGCGCACGTCGGTGAGTACGTCGTCCAGGCCACTGATGCCCAGGTCCGGCAGGCCCAGTGAACCGGCGGCGACGCCGCCACCGGACAGGTAGATGGCCTTGAAGCCGGCGCGCTTGGCCAGCAGGGCATGGTTGGCGTTGATGGCGCCAACCACCTGCAGCGGATGTTCAGCGGCAACGGCGTCGCGGAAACGCTGACCGGGGGTGCTCTTCACAGTCATTTCTCACCTCGTGGGCTGTTGTTGTGGGCGTCCAGGTAGTGACGCTCGATATTGCGCTTGGACGCGCCGATGTGGCGGCGCATCAGGAGTTCGGCCAGCTCGCCGTCACGGTCGGCGATGGCATCGAGAATGCGGTGGTGTTCGGCAAAGGCCTGGCGTGGCCGATTGGGCGTGGCGGAAAACTGGATGCGGTACATGCGCACCAGCTGGTACAGCTCGCCGCAGAGCATCTTGACCAGGGTCTGGTTACCGCTGCCCTGGATGATCCGGTAATGGAAGTCGTAGTCGCCTTCCTGCTGGTAATAGCCCAGGCCGGCCTGGAACGCGGCATCGCGCTCGTGGGTGTCGAGCACACGGCGCAGTTCGTCGATGTCGGCCTGGCTCATGCGTTCGGCGGCCAGGCGGCAGGCCATGCCTTCCAGCGATTCGCGAATTTCGTACAGCTCGATCAGTTCGGCGTGGTTGAGCGACACCACCCGCGCCCCCACATGCGGCACGCGCACCAGCAGGCGCTGGCCTTCGAGGCGGTGGATGGCCTCGCGCAGCGGCCCGCGGCTGATGCCGTAGGTACGCGCCAGCTCCGGCTCGGAAATCTTGCTGCCGGGGGCGATATCGCCCTTGACGATGGCCGCCTGGATGCGCCGGAAGACGTTTTCGGACAAGGTTTCCGTTTCGTCAGCCAGCACCGGGCTGGGGGTGGAGAGGTCCTGCATATTGTCGACACCTTGCAAATCTCTTTGCCAGAAATTAGCTAATTCGACCGAAGCAGTCAAAGACAAAATGAACATTGTCGACAATCGTCTAAGAACGAACTAACGCCGCCCCGGTGCTGTCTGATCGCGCACCGCTGGCGTCAAGGCGCCGGCGTGATAGAATGCCGCGCCTCCGATGGAGTATGGATAGCCTGTCTGTCATACATTCATGCTGTTGACAGATGAACGAGGAAGCTTGCGCAGTCGCTGCCAGTCGCCTTGCCCTGAACACGGCTCTGAACATGGCTTTGAAAACAGCCCCGAACCTTGCACTGCACCGCGCCAGGAATATGAGACTTACACCCGCATTATTGCTGCTCTGCCTCACCCTGCTGCCGGCCCTTGGCCAGGCTGCAGGCAAGACCGTGTACGGTCTCAACGAATATGCACGCCTGGGCGACCTGGACCTGGAAGTGGCCGCCAAGCTCGACACCGGCGCCAAGACCGCGTCGCTCAGCGCCCGCGACATCAAGCGTTTCAAGCGCAATGGCGAAAGCTGGGTGCGCTTCTACCTGGCCATCGACGCCGCCCATTCGCACCCCATCGAACGCCCGCTGGCACGTGTAAGCAAGATCAAGCGCCGGGCCGGCGACTATGATGCTGAATCGGGCAAGGCCTACACCGCACGCCCGGTCATCGAACTTGAAATCTGCATGGGCCAGGCCGTGCGCACCATCGAAGTCAACCTCACCGACCGCAGCGCCTTCCAGTTCCCGCTGCTGATCGGCTCCGAGGCGCTCAAGCACTTCGACGCGCTGGTCGACCCAAGCCTTAAATACGCGGCCGGCAAACCTGCCTGTGCCACCGAAGCTCCCAAAGCAGAGTAATCCCGATGCGCTCTCTTACCCTCCATCTGAAAGTCCTGATCACCGTGCTGGTGCTGTTGGGCGTGGCGGTCACGGCTTATCAGATCTTCGTACTCGGCATCCCGGTAACCGAGGATGAAACCGACGACCTGTGGAACATCGACGCCAAGGTCGAGTTCGTGGCCAGCACCAAGGACCCGGTCAAGGTGCAGATGTTCGTGCCACCGCTGAACCGCGACTACGTCAGCCTCAACGAGAGCTTCATCTCCAACAACTACGGGGTGAGCGTCAACCGTGCCGACGGCAACCGCAAGGTCACCTGGTCGGCCCGCCGCGCCAGCGGCAACCAGACCCTCTACTACCGCCTGGTGCTGACCAAGCGCTACAGCAACGAGAAGACCACGGTCAAAGGCCCGACCTTCCGTGACAGCCTGGCAGTGGAAGGCCCCGAGAAGATCGCCGCCGAGGCCCTGATGGCGCCGATCCGCCAGCACTCGGCCGACGTCGAGACCTTCGTCAGCGAGACCATCAAGCGGGTCAACAACCTCAACGACGACAACGTCAAGCTGCTGCTGGCCGGCGACACCACGACCATGAAGAAGGCCCAGGTCATCGACCTGCTGCTGTCGATCGCCCACGTACCGATGGAGAAGGTGCACACCATCCGCCTGGTGGCCGACACCCCGCAAACCCCGGAACTGTGGCTGCGCAGCTTCAACGGTACCGACTGGCTGTACTTCAACCCGGACACCGGCGAGCAGGGCCTGCCCAGCGATCGCCTGCTGTGGTGGACCGGTGACGACAACCTGATCACCGTCGATGGCGGCAAAAAGGCCAACGTTACCTTCAGCATGAACAACAGCGAGATGAACGCCATCCGCCTGGCCAAGCTGACCGACGAGAATACCGACGCCGACTTCCTCGAATATTCGCTGTACGGCCTGCCGCTGCAAACCCAGCAAACCTTCATGATCATGGTGATGATCCCGATCGGCGTGCTGGTGATCCTGGTGCTGCGCAACCTGATCGGCCTGCAGACCCTGGGTACCTTCACCCCGGTGCTGATCGCCCTGGCCTTCCGCGAGACGCAGTTGGGCTTCGGTATCATGCTGTTCACGGTAATTACCGCGCTGGGCCTGTCGCTGCGCTCGTACCTGGAACACCTGAAGCTGCAAATGCTGCCACGCCTGTCGGTGGTACTGACCTTCGTCGTGGTGCTGATCGCAGCCATCAGCCTGTTCAGCCACAAGCTGGGCCTGGAGCGCGGGCTGTCGGTAGCACTGTTCCCGATGGTGATCCTGACCATGACCATCGAGCGCCTGTCCATTACCTGGGAAGAGCGTGGCGGCGGCCATGCCATGAAAGTGGCCATCGGCACCCTGTTCGCCGCTTCCCTGGCGCACCTGTTGATGATGGTGCCGGAGCTGGTGTACTTCGTGTTCACCTTCCCTGCCGTGCTGTTGATCCTGGTGGGCTTCATGCTGGCGATGGGTCGCTACCGCGGCTACCGCCTGACCGAGCTCGTGCGCTTCAAGGCATTCCTGAAGAAGGCTGACGCCTGATGTTTGGTCTGATCAAGACATGGAAAGCCCTGGAGGCCCGGGGCATCATGGGTATCAACCGGCGCAACGCGGACTACGTGTTGAAGTACAACAAGCGCCACCTGTACCCGATCGTCGACGACAAGATCATCACCAAGGAGCGTGCCCTGGCGGCCGGTATCCATGTGCCGGAAATGTACGGCATCATCGAGACCGAAAAAGAGATCGAGAAACTCCACCAGATCATCGGTGGGCGCAGCGATTTCGTCATCAAGCCGGCGCAGGGCGCCGGCGGTGACGGCATTCTGGTGATCGCCGACCGCTTCGAGGACCGCTACCGCACGGTGTCGGGCAAGATCATCAGCCACGAGGAAATCGAGCACCAGATCTCGAGCATCCTCACCGGCCTGTACTCGCTGGGCGGCCACCGCGACCGCGCGCTGATCGAGTACCGGGTAACCCCCGACCAGATCTTCAAGAGCATCAGCTACGAAGGCGTGCCGGACATCCGTATCATCGTGTTGATGGGCTACCCGGTGATGGCCATGCTGCGCCTGCCGACCCGCCAGTCCGGCGGCAAGGCCAACCTGCACCAGGGCGCCATCGGCGTCGGTGTCGACCTGGCCACCGGCGTGACCCTGCGCGGCACCTGGCTGAACAACATCATCAGCAAGCACCCGGACACCACCAACGCGGTGGATGGCGTGCAACTGCCGAACTGGGACGGCTTCATGAAGCTGGCCGCCGGCTGCTACGAGCTGTGCGGCCTGGGCTACATCGGTGTCGACATGGTGCTGGACCAGGACAAGGGGCCGCTGATTCTCGAGCTCAACGCCCGCCCGGGCCTGAACATCCAGATCGCCAACGACTGCGGCCTGACCCAGCGTACCCATGCCATCGAGGCGCACATCGAAGCACTGGCCAAGGATGGCATCAGCGAAGATGCCGAACAGCGCGTGCGGGTATCGCAAGGCTTGTTCGGGCACGTGCACCCGCGCTGAAATCGCCGGGGCTGCTGCGCAGCCCATCGCAACACAAGGCCGCTCCTACAGGATCACGCAATCTCCTGTAGGAGCGGCCTTGTGTCGCGATAGGGCCGCAAGGGCGAAACACAGTGTTTGAATGTCGCCACAAAGCTAGGCGCATTTCCTGCACAGGTCTACAATCGCCCTCCTCGCTTTTACATCGCCGTCCACACTGATGCCGACCTGTACGCTCCACCCCCTGCCCTACCAGCCCGACCCTGCCGCCTATTTCGCCCGCCTGCGCCAGGCCCCCGGTGCGATCCTGCTGGACAGCGCCCGCCCCGGCGCCGAGCGCGGCCGCTTCGACCTGCTCAGCGCCTGGCCGCTGCAACACTTGCAGGCGCAGCCCGACGAAGATGGCCGCGCCTTCCTCCAGCGCCTGCGCGACGGCCTGGCGCAACTGGGCCACGCACAGCTGCCCGCAGGCAGTGAGCTGCCATTCGCCGGCGGCCTGATCGGCTATCTGAGCTATGACTTCGGCCGCCGCCTGGAACACCTGCCCAGCCTGGCCGTGGACGACCTCGGCCTGCCAGACGCGCAACTGGGCCTGTATGCCTGGGCGCTGGTCACCGACCACCAGTGCGCGACCAGCCAGCTGGTATTCCACCCGAGCCTGTCGGGCAGCGAATGCGAACGCCTGATTGCCCTGTTCGAAGCTGTCGACAACGCTGAAAGCGGCAGCTTCCAGCTACTTGCGCCGATGGCCGGCGACCTGCAGCCCGAGCAGTACAAGGCTGCCTTTGACCAGGTGCAGCGTTATATCCAGGCCGGCGACTGCTATCAGATCAACCTTACCCAGCGCTTCCGCGCGCCCTGCCAGGGCGACCCGTGGCACGCTTACCAGGCCCTGCGCAAAGCCTGCCCCACACCCTTCTCCGGCTACCAGCAACTGGCCGACGGCAGCGCCCTGCTGAGTTTTTCGCCCGAGCGCTTCATCCGCGTCAGCCAGCGCCAGGTGGAAACCCGGCCGATCAAGGGCACCCGCCCACGCGCCAGCAACCCGGCCGAGGACGCGCGCAATGCCGAGGAGCTGCTGCATAGCCCCAAGGATCGCTCGGAAAACCTGATGATCGTCGACCTGCTGCGCAACGACCTGGGACGCACCTGCGAGATCGGTTCGGTGAAGGTGCCGGAGCTGTTCAGCCTGGAGAGCTACCCCAACGTGCACCACCTGGTCAGCAGCATTACCGGCCAACTGGCCAGCGACAAGGACGCCCTGGACCTGATCGGCGACAGTTTCCCCGGTGGCTCGATCACCGGCGCCCCGAAAATCCGCGCCATGCAGATCATCGACGAACTGGAGCCGGCGCGCCGGGCGCTGTACTGCGGCTCACTGCTTTACGTGGACGTGCGCGGCGAGATGGACAGCTCGATTGCCATTCGCAGCCTGCTGGTCAAGGGCGGACAGGTCAGCTGCTGGGGCGGCGGCGCGGTGGTGGCCGACTCCGAGTGGCAGGCCGAGTATGAAGAGTCGATTGCCAAGGTGCGGGTGTTGATGGAGACCCTGCAAGGCTTGTGATCGGTGGTGAATTCTTCGCGGGCACACCCGCTCCCACAGGGTACAGCGCACATCTGTCATGCTTGCACGTATCCTGTGGGAGCGGGCGAGCCCGCGAAGCAGCCACCACCGACTCCAAGTCCGTCTACCCCGCCATTTTTTGTTACCATCACCTTACTACGAGCGCACAGCGCCACAGCCACGATGGAAACCGCCTGATGAGCCAACCCTTCGACGTCGCCGCCCTGGCCGCGACCTATGCCAACAAGTCCCCGCAGGACATCCTCAAGCTTGCCTTCGAGCACTTTGGTGATGACCTGTGGATCTCCTTCAGCGGCGCCGAGGACGTGGTGCTGGTGGACATGGCCTGGAAGCTGAACAAGCAGGTCAAGGTGTTCAGCCTCGACACCGGCCGCCTGCACCCGGAGACCTACCGGTTCATCGACCAGGTGCGCGAGCAGTACAACCTGCCGATCGAAATCCTCAGCCCCGACCGCGCCAAGCTCGACCCGTTCGTCAAGGAAAAGGGCTTGTTCAGCTTCTACAAGGACGGCCACGGCGAATGCTGCGGCATCCGCAAGATCGAGCCGCTGCGCCGCAAGCTGGCCACCGTAAGCGCCTGGGCCACCGGCCAGCGCCGCGACCAGAGCCCGGGTACCCGCAGCCAGGTGGCGGCCCTGGAAATCGACAGCGCCTTCTCCACCCCCGAGCGCACCCTGTACAAGTTCAACCCGCTGGCGCAGATGACCAGCGAGGAAGTGTGGGGTTATATCCGCATGCTGGAGCTGCCGTACAACAGCCTGCATGAGCGCGGCTTCATCAGCATTGGCTGCGAGCCCTGCACCCGCCCGGTGCTGCCAAACCAGCATGAGCGTGAAGGGCGCTGGTGGTGGGAAGAGTCGACGCAGAAGGAATGCGGGTTGCACGCTGGCAACCTGATCAGCAAGGCATAAACGACTGGGGCCGTTGTAGGAGCGGGTTCACCCGCTCCCACAGGGGCCGTGAGGCCCCCAATATTTCTTGATCAGTGCACCGGCAGTTCGACGCCTTCGAACAGCTCTTCCAGCTCTTGCTTGTTATGGCACTGAATGGCCTTGGCCATCACTTCACGGGTCAGGTGCGGGGCGAACTTCTCGATGAAGTCGCACATGAAGCCACGCAGGAAGGTGCCACGGCGGAAGCCGATCTTGGTGATACTGGCTTCGAACAGCTCGCTGGCATCCAGGGCCACCAGGTCGCTGTCCAGCTTGGCGTCCACGGCCATGCCAGCGACGATACCCACGCCCAACCCCAGGCGCACATAAGTCTTGATCACGTCGGCGTCTGCCGCAGTGAACACCACCTTCGGCGTGAGACCACGGTGGTTGAAGGCCTCGTCCAGCTTGGAGCGCCCGGTGAACCCGAATACATAGGTGACAATCGGGTATTCGGCGACGGCTTCCAGGGTCAGCTTCGGCAGCTTGGCCAGCGGGTGACCTTGCGGCACCACCACGCAGCGGTTCCACTTGTAGCACGGCATCATGATCAGGTCGCCGAACAGTTCCAGCGCCTCGGTGGCGATGGCGAAGTCGACGGTACCATCCGCGGCCATCTCGGCAATCTGCATGGGCGAACCCTGGTGCATGTGCAAGGACACTTCCGGGTACTGCTTGATGAAGCTGCTGATCACCGGCGGCAAGGCATAACGCGCCTGGGTGTGAGTGGTGGCGATGGACAGCGTGCCCTTCTTCTCGTTGGAGAACTCCTGGGCAATCTGCTTGATGCTTTCGACCTTGCGCAGGATTTCGCCGGCGGTATTGATGATGCGCTCACCTGCCGGGGTGACGCGGGTCAGGTGCTTGCCGCTGCGGGCAAAGACTTCAACACCCAGTTCATCCTCGAGCAGGCGGATCTGCTTGCTGATACCTGGCTGGGAGGTATACAGGCTCTGCGCCGTCGCGGAGACGTTGAGGTCATGGTGCGCCACTTCCCAGATGTAGCGCAGTTGTTGAAGCTTCATAGGTTCCCCTCGGTTCAGCGATGAGTCCGCGGCAGCAGGCAGCGACGATATATAACTATATTAGTGGTTCTGGAAATAAATCTAGAACTATTTTGTTACATACCCCCGGAAATAGCCTACGGCTATCTTCATGCTTTCCTACGCCCCAAATGCTGCGCCAGCGGCACCATGTACACCGGCACCGGCGACAGCTGCAGCAGCCGCACCGCCGTGCGCCCCAATGGCACATCCACGCCGGCGCCGGCACTGTGGCTACCGAAAATCAGCAAGTCGACACTCAGCCGCTGCGCCTGCTCGAGGATCACCTGAGCCGGGTCGCCCTGACGCACCCGCACGGCCCTGATCACCGCCAGGTCGGCCTCCTCGCCCAGCTCGTCTCGAAAGTTTTCCAGCACGCGCTGCTCGATATTGGCCATCACCGTGTTCACCCCTTGGCTGTGCAGCTGGTCGAGCGTCTGTTCATCAAGGTAGCTTTGCAGGAGGGATTCAGCGAACTGCCCCATGGGTTCTACCGCGTGGATCACATACAACTCGGCGCCGAATGTGCGCGCCAGCGCCAGCGCGTGTTGCATGACAAAAGGGGCGTAGACACCGAGGTCGGTGGCGTACAGCATGGAGTGGATCATTCGACCTCCTCGACTGCCACTGCGGCAGAGCAAGCTTCAGCTTAGCAGCGCGCCGGACACGCGCTTTGCCGTCCGGCGTGCTGCTGCCGCGGGCTGCAGAGCCCCGGCGAGGCCAACGCCCCCCCTTAGCGGGGCTGCTTGCCGCGGTCGATAAAGGCCAGCGCCTGGTACAGCATTTCCATTCGCGGCAAGTGGCAGCCTGCCGCACGCGCCTGCGCCAACGGCTCGGCATAGATGGCCTGCAGCTCCAGCGGGCGCTTGTGGACATGGTCGTGGTACATGCTGGGCCAGTAGTCGGGCATGCGCTCGGTCACCTGGAACAGGTGCTCGGCATACCCCTCGGCCAACACATGGCCACACGCCGCCGCGCCCTGCACCACCTCGGCCATCAAGGCCTGGACAAGGGCGCGACTATGGCTGTCGGCCATCAGCGGCGTGGTACTGGCGCCGAGCAGCACCGACAGGCCGTTGTAGGGCACGTTCCACACCAGCTTCTGCCAGCGTGCCTGGGCCAGGTCGGGCATGGCCTGCGAGTCGATGCCCGCGGCCTGGAACAACCCCGCGCCTTCATTGACCAGCGCGACACCGCCATCGCTGGCCGGCCCGCTGTGGTAACCGAGGTTGACCGCGCCCAGGGCCTGGTGGCGGATCACGCCGGGCGCCTGGCGGTTGACGCAGATGAAACACAGGCCGCCAAGCAGGTGCATGTCACTGCGCAAGGCGGGGCGCAACTGCTCCTCCACGCCCAGGCCGTTCTGCAGCAGTACCACCTTGGCGCCCGGCGCGGCCACCTGCACGATCAGCGGCGCCAACTGGTCATTGCTGGTAGCCTTGGCCCCTACCAGCAGCCAGTCGCAGGGCGGCATGTCGGCGGCACTGGCATAGGCCTGCACCTTCATTTGCAAGGTGCCGTGAACGGCACTGTCCAGCGCCAACCCTTGCTCGCGGACAACCTCGTACTCGCTGCGCAACAGGAAATGCACATCGAAGCCGGCCCGGGCCAGCATCAACCCATAGAAGCCGCCGATGGCGCCACTGCCAATGATGCCGATACGTGGTGTGTGCGGATGCATGCCGATCTCCAGGTAAAAGTCAGCCCTCTTTTTACACAGGTTGTGCAGCGCTGGGCAGCCCATGCGCGGCAAACACCTGCCATCTCGGAAAAACCCCACACGGACTGGGCCTGGCCCATTGTCGCGCCACCTGTAACGCGCTAAGGTTCGGCTCCCCGCTGCGATTATTCTTGCTGCTGGGCCGCACGGGGATAGTTGGCGGCCGGCACCCGTGACCTGACGAGTAACACGATGGCTGATTTACCGATCGATGACTTGAACGTTGCCTCCAACGAGACCCTGATCACCCCCGATCAGCTCAAGAAGGAAATCCCCCTCAGCGCCAAGGCCCTGCAGACCGTGACTGCCGGCCGTGAAGTGGTGCGCAATATTCTCGACGGCAAGGACCATCGCCTGTTCGTCGTGGTCGGCCCTTGCTCGATCCACGACATCAAGGCCGCCCACGAGTACGCCGAGCGCCTGAAAGTGCTGGCCGAGGAAGTGTCCGACACGCTGTACCTGGTCATGCGCGTGTATTTCGAAAAACCGCGCACCACCGTCGGCTGGAAAGGCCTGATCAACGACCCGTACCTGGATGACTCGTTCAAGATCCAGGATGGCCTGCACATCGGCCGCAAGTTGCTGCTGGACCTGGCCGAAATGGGCCTGCCGACCGCCACCGAAGCGCTCGACCCGATTTCCCCGCAGTACCTGCAAGACCTGATCAGCTGGTCGGCCATCGGCGCCCGCACCACCGAATCGCAGACCCACCGCGAGATGGCTTCGGGCCTGTCCTCGGCAGTCGGCTTCAAGAACGGCACCGACGGCGGCCTGACCGTTGCCATCAACGCCCTGCAGTCGGTGTCCAAGCCGCACCGCTTCCTCGGCATCAACCAGGAAGGCGGCGTGTCGATCGTCACCACCAAGGGCAACCCGTACGGCCACGTGGTACTGCGCGGCGGCAACGGCAAGCCGAACTACGACTCGGTCAGCGTCGCCCTCTGTGAACAGGACCTGGCCAAGGCCAGGATCAAGGCCAACATCATGGTCGACTGCAGCCACGCCAACTCCAACAAGGACCCGGCCCTGCAACCGCTGGTAATGGAGAACGTCGCCAACCAGATCCTCGAAGGCAACCAGTCGATCATCGGCCTGATGGTCGAAAGCCACCTGAACTGGGGCTGCCAGTCGATTCCGAAGAATCTGGACGAGCTGCAGTATGGCGTGTCGATCACCGATGCCTGCATCGACTGGTCGGCTACCGAGAAGACCCTGCGCAGCATGCGCGCCAAGCTGAAGGATGTGCTGCCGCAGCGCAAGCGCGGCTGATACAAGAAAGCGGGGCCGCGGGGGGGGCCCCCCCCCCCCCCCCCCGCCCGGGGGGGGCCGGCGGGCCCCCCTGTGTTTTAGATACAAAAAAAGCAGCAGTAGCCCGGGGGGGGCGCCCACGGCGCGCCCCCAAAA
>NZ_JBIWEM010000013.1:24038-81641 GCF_044762545.1 Pseudomonas sp. NPDC096925
CCCGCGCCCCCCGGGTTTCGTGGGGGCGCCCCCCCCCCCCGGGGCTTTTACAACCCCGGGGGGGCGGTCGCCGCCCCCCCCCCGCCGCCCCGGGGGGGGGGCCCCCCCCCGCGGCCCCGCTTTTTTTACAGAATCAAACCTTGCTCGAATGCCGCTGCTGGCGCTCCATGTAGCGCTCCACATACGAGCAGGACGGAATCACCGTGTAGCCCATCTGCTCTGCGTACTCCAGGGCCCGCTCGGTCAGGGCGGCAGCAATCCCGCGGCCTCGCAGGGCGTTGGGTACGAAGGTGCGATAGATGTCCAGCGTCTGCTTACCCAGATCCATATACGTCAGATAGGCACGATGACCGTCCACGTTGGTCTCGAACTGATGACCGGCCTGGTCATGGTGGATGGTCAGCGCTTCGCTCATCACTACTCCTCGCAGGTCTTCTCGGCAGACCCATACCTTAACCGATGGTGGTTTATCCGGCACAGAATCCTCTACGCCACCTGTTGCCCCCTTCGACCACTGGACGATTGCAATCGTTCGGATCCTCTGGCACTCACAAGATAGTAGGCGCCGCAGGCGGGATTGCTCAAGGTGGTGGCGGTTAAAAAGGGCGGAAACGCAGCCAGAGCGACTCTTGCTTGCACGCAAGCAGCCACCGGATGTACTAGGGCTAAGACGCTGAAGGACAGTTAAAGTCACCGTTAGTTCAGCAAAAAAGTTCCTGTACTACAATCGCTTGCGATCCCTGTACGTTTTTTTCACAGACGTGTCGCAAATCTTGTCGGAAAGGCGTCAAGCAACATTTTTTTTGCAGTTCTTGCGCTTAGTCAGTTTACTTACTACAAGTAATGGGTACTATGTACGCCGGCCAGTTTCTCTTTTCCGAGAGATGGCTATTTAATAGAAAGTCCTTGAAGGGGAACACGATGAACAACGTTCTGAAATTCTCTGCTCTGGCTCTGGCCGCAGTTCTGGCTACCGGTTGCAGCAGCGTATCCAAAGAAACCGAAGCTCGTCTGACTGCGACTGAAGACGCAGCAGCTCGCGCTCAAGCTCGTGCTGACGAAGCCTACCGTAAGGCTGATGACGCACTGGCAGCCGCTCAGAAGGCTCAGCAGACCGCTGACGAAGCCAACGAGCGCGCTCTGCGTATGCTGGACAAAGCCAGCCGCAAGTAATAGTCCTCACGGATTGTTATGGAGCCGACCCACTTGTGGGTCGGCTTTTTTATTGCCCGCGCACAAGGCAAACACGCCAGACAGAAACAAAAAGGCCTGCACTAAGGCAGGCCCTGATGCGTCGCAAAAACCCTACTGCAGTTCGGGCGGAATGCTCGAAACCATCGGTGCGCCACCCTGGCTTGCGGTCGGCACGGCAATTTCCACCGGCATGCCATCTTCTGCCGCAACCACGTCACGCACCATATCCCAGTTCATGCGTAGGTTATTGGCCAGGTCTTCACGTTTGAGCAAGGCGTTGATAACAGCGGTATGTTTGTCGACCACTGACGGATTACCCTGGTCGTCCAGCGGCGTGTGCGCCTCCAGATAGACCTTGCCGCCACTGATACCGAACTTGTAGGGCTCGTTGATGATGCGCACCGGCGTACCCACCGGCACCATCTTCGACAGCTCCAGCACGTTGTTGTTGAGCATGCGGAAGCAACCGTGGCTGGTACGCATGCCGATGCCGAACTTTTTGTTCGAGCCGTGGATCAGGTAGCCCGGCACCCCGAGAGTGAACTTGAACGGCCCCAGCGGGTTGTCCGGCCCGGCCGGCACCACGCTCGGCAGGATGTCACCGTCCGCCGCATGCTCTTTGCGGATCGACGCTGGCGGGGTCCAGGTCGGGTTCGGCGTCTTGGCGGTAATCTTGGTGTTGGCGATCGGCGAACCCCAGCCTTCACGGCCAATGCCCAGCGGGAAGGTATGCACCACGTTCTGCCCTTTCGGGAAGTAGTACATGCGGTATTCGGCCAGGTTGATGACGATGCCCTCACGCGGGCCCGGCGGCAGGATATAGCGGGTCGGCAGGACAATCTCGGTGCCCGCACCTGGCAGCCATGGGTCTACGCCCGGGTTGGCGGCGATCATTTCCAGGTAGCCGAGGTCGTTGGCAGTGCCGATATCGGCGAACGTGTCCTCGTACTTTGCCTTGATCACCTGCACCTGGCCGATGATGTCTTCACCGGGGGGTGGCAGTGGCAGCTCCAGCGCAGCAGCGGGGCCTGCTACCAGCAGGGCGGCCAGGGACAGGCTACGGGTGACGGCAGGAAAGCGCGGCAACATCCGGTAAATCCTTCGAAAGGTGGGTCAAGAGAATCGATTGTACACCCGCGCCGATGCAAGCGGGAGGCATTGGCGCCATGCAAGCGTTTCAGATGATGAAAGGCGTGGCGTTCAGCCGCCCTGCAGCTCCGGCCACACCGGGCGCATGCCGCGCCGCTGGGCATCGAGGATGGCGCGGCACAGGTCGCACAGGCGGCCGTCGCGGTAGATCGAGCGCGGCACCCCCGACCAGCGCGGTTGCGCCGGCAGCAGGCCACCGCACAGGGTACGGTCGACCGGCACGCCCAGCTCGAGCTGGCGGGCCACCAGATGGACGCGGATTTCCTGGCAGGCGAACAGGTCGAGCTGCTCATCGGGCTCGATCAGTTGGTAGGCATACAGGGACCAGGCAGGGCGCGGCATCGGTGGCACTCGAAACGGGGGGCGCAACATTAGCCGAAAGCCGGCGCCGTTAAAAGCGTCACAGCAAGGGTTTTATCGCCGGCCAGGCATTTTCCAGCAGGCGTTGCTGGGCGGCCTGGGCCGGGTGAATGCCATCGGCCTGCATCAACTCAGGCACGCCCCCTACCCCCTCGAGGAAAAACGGCACCAACGGCACCTGTTTTTCTGCCGCCAGCTGTTCATACACCTGGGCGAAGGCGGTGGTGTAGCGCACGCCATAATTGGGTGGCAGGCGCATACCCAGCAGCACCACCTTGGCACCGGCCTTGCGCGCACTCTCGATCATCGAAGCAAGATTTTGTTGCAATTGCGCGGGCGGCTGCCCGCGCAGGCCATCGTTGCCACCCAATTCCAGCACCACCAGGCTCGGCTTGTGCACTGCAAGCAGCGCCGGCAGCCGCGCCTGACCACCTGCACTGGTGTCGCCACTGATCGATGCATTGACCACTTTGTCGTCGAAACCTTCGTCCCGCAGGCGGGTCTGCAACAGGGACACCCAACCATGGCGGGTATCCAGGCCAAAACCGGCGCTGATACTATCGCCGACAATCAGCAGTGTTCCCGCCGCCGCGCTCTGCGCCAGGCAATACAGGGCCAGACCGGCACTCAACCACCACACTCGCATCGGATTCTCCATGGGCCCCAGCATTCTCGTTGCGCAGAACCTTAGCAAAGTGGTCCCCAGCGCGGAAGGTGACCTGACCATCCTGCACGCGTTGTCCCTCGACCTGGCCCAGGGCGACAGCCTGGCCATCGTCGGCGCCTCGGGCTCGGGCAAGTCGACCCTGCTCGGCCTGCTCGCCGGGCTAGACCAGCCCAGTGCCGGTAAGGTCATCCTCGCTGGCCACGACCTGGGGCCACTGGATGAAGACCAGCGCGCGCGGGTACGCGCCGAACATGTGGGCTTCGTGTTCCAGTCGTTCCAGCTGCTCGACAGCCTCAACGCCCTGGAAAACGTCATGCTGCCGCTGGAGCTGGACGGCCGTCGCGACGCCCGCGAACACGCGCGCACCCTGCTTGAACGGGTTGGCCTGGGCAAGCGCCTGAGCCACACCCCGCGCCAGCTGTCGGGCGGCGAACAGCAACGGGTGGCCATTGCCCGTGCCTTCGCCGCGCAACCGGCAGTGCTGTTCGCCGACGAGCCCACCGGCAACCTCGACAGCCACACCGGCGAGCGCATCAGTGACCTGTTGTTCGAACTGAACAAGGAGCGCGGCACCACCCTGGTGCTGGTTACCCATGATGAGCGCCTGGCACGGCGCTGCCGCCGCCAGATCCGCCTGGATGCGGGCCGCCTGGTGGCCCCGGTGGAGGCCTGATGACCCACATGCCGCTGTCCCGCCTGTGCGGCCTGGCCCTGCGCCAGCTGCTGCGCGACATTCGCGCCAGCGAAGTGCGCGTGCTGTTCTTCGCCCTGCTGGTGGCAGTCGCGGCCAGCACTGCCATCGGCTATTTCGGTGCCCGCCTCAACGGCGCCATGCAACTGCGCGCCAGCGAGTTTCTCGGTGCCGACCTGGTGCTGCAGGGCAGCGCCCCGGCCCGCGACCCGCAGATTGAGGCTGGCAAGGCGCTTGGCTTGCGCCACGCCCAGGTGGTCGAATTCACCAGTGTGGTCGGCGGCGACAACGGCATCCAGCTGTCCAGCGTCAAGGCTGCCGATGGCGCCTACCCGTTGCGCGGGCAAGTGCGCAGTGCCGCGGCGCCCTATGCCGCCGAAACCCCGGGCGGCGGCCCGGCACCTGGCGAGGCATGGGTCGAACCGCGCCTGCTGGCGGCACTGGGGCTGAAGGTTGGCGACAGCATCGACGTGGGCATGAAAACCCTGCGCATGAGCCGCGTGCTGACCTACGAACCGGACCGCGCCAACAACTTCTACAGCCTTACCCCGCGGGTAATGATGAACCTGGCCGACCTGCAAGCCACCGGCGTGGTCCAGCCGGGTAGCCGGGTCACCTACCGCGACCTGTGGCGCGGCGATGCCGAAGCGCTGGTCCAGTACCGCGAGGCACTGAAAAAAGACCTGGCCGCCAACCAGCGCCTGCGCGACACCCGCGATGGCAACCAGCAGATCGGCGGCGCCCTGGGCAAGGCCGAACGCTACCTGAACATGGCCAGCCTGGTGGCGGTGCTGCTGGCAGGCGTCGCCGTGGCCCTGTCGGCCAGCCGCTATGCCGCACGCCGCCTGGACGCCAGCGCCCTGCTGCGCTGCCTGGGCCTTTCACGCCGCCAGGCACTGGGCCTGTACTGCCTGCAATTGGCCATGCTCGGCCTGGCCGCCGCGCTGGCCGGCGCCCTGCTCGGCTGGCTGGCCCAGCTGGGCCTGTTCCGCCTGCTGCATGGCCTGCTGCCAAGCGTGGTGCCCGCAGGCGGCATCGTCCCGGCCCTGGCCGGCATCGCTACCGGGCTTGTGGCCCTGGCCGGCTTTGCCCTGCCGCCAATTGCCGCCCTGGGCCAGGTGCCGCCGCTGCGCGTGCTACGCCGCGACCTGCTGCCGATACCGCCCAGCAGTTGGCTGGTGTACGGCGCGGCGTTGTTCGCCCTGGGCCTGATCATGTGGCGCCTGAGCCTCGACCTGCTGCTCACCTTCGCCCTGCTCGGTGGCGGCCTGGTCGCCGCGCTGCTGCTCGGTGGCCTGCTGCTGCTCGGTTTGCGCAGCCTGCGCCAGTTGCTGGCCGGGGCCCCACTGACCTGGCGCCTGGGCCTGGGCCAACTGCTGCGTCACCCCATGGCCGCCGCCGGCCAGGCCCTGGCCTTTGGCCTGATCCTGCTGGCCATGGCCCTGGTTGCCCTGCTGCGCGCGGAACTGCTCGATACCTGGCAAGCGCAGCTGCCCAAGGATGCGCCCAACCATTTCGCCCTGAACATCCTGCCGGATGACCGTGAGCCCTTCACCCAACGCCTGCAGCAGGTCAACGCCACCTCGGCGCCGCTGTACCCGGTGACCCCCGGCCGCCTGGTGCGAATCAATGAGCAACCGGTGCAGCAGGTGGTCAGCAAAGACTCGGCAGGCGAGCGCGCCGTGCAGCGCGACCTCAGCCTGACCTGGGCGGCCGAACTGCCCGAAGGCAATGCACTGACGGCCGGCAACTGGTGGCAGGCGTTGCCAGCCGAAGATGAAATCCCCGGTGTGTCGGTGGAGGCGGAACTGGCCAACAGCCTGAAGCTGCAACTGGGTGACCTGCTGACCTTCGACATCGGCGGCCAGCAGCGCCAGGCGCGGGTAAGCAACCTGCGCAGCGTGCACTGGGACAGCTTCCAGCCGAACTTCTACATGATCTTCCAGCCCGGCACGCTGCAGGGACTGCCGACCACCTACCTGACCAGCTTCTACCTGGCACCGGGTCATGACCTGGATGTGGTGGCGCTATCACGGGCATTCCCGGCGGTGACCATCCTCCAGGTGGACGCCTTGCTCGAACAGCTGCGCAGCATCCTCGCCCAGGTGACCCTGGCGGTGGAGTATGTGTTGCTGTTCGTGCTGGCAGCCGGGCTGGCAGTGCTGTTCGCCGGCTTGCAGGCGACACTGGACGAGCGCATCCGCCAGGGCGCCTTGCTGCGTGCGCTGGGCGCGGCGCGGCCATTGCTGGTCAGGGCGCGGCGGATCGAGTTCGGCTTGCTCGGGGCGGCGAGCGGCTTGCTGGCGGCGGTCGGGTGTGAGCTGATTACCCTGGTGCTGTACCGCTATGCCTTCGACCTGCAATGGAGCCCACATCCGTGGTTGCTGGTATTGCCGCTGGCAGGGGCGCTACTGGTGGGCGGTGCGGGGGTGCTGGGGACGCGGCGGGCGTTGAATGCCAGCCCGCTGGCGGTTTTACGCGAGAGTTGATGACAGCCTGTGCCGGCCTCTTCGCGGGTAAACCCGCTCCCACAGGTCCGGCACAGGTTTCAAGTCATGTGGTGAACCTGTGGGAGCGGGTTTACCCGCGAAGAGGCCGGCACAGTCAATATCAACTCACTGGCCGTAAGTGATGCTGTTCACGTACCAGGTCGCTTCACCGGTAGGTGTGTGCACCACCACCTCGTCACCCTCCTCCTTCTTCAGCAAGGCGCGGGCCATGGGCGAGTCGATCGAAATGTAATCATTGCGCCCATAGATCTCGTCATAACCGACAATGCGAAACTTCATGGTCTCGCCCTCGTCGTTCTCGATCTCTACCCAGGCACCGAAAAACACCTTGCCCTCCTGCTGCGGCGAGTAAGCCACCACCTTTACATCTTCAAGACGCTTGCGCAGGTAACGCACCCGACGGTCGATCTCGCGCAGCAGCTTCTTGTTGTACTGGTAGTCGGCGTTCTCGCTACGGTCGCCCAGCGACGCCGCCCAGGTAACCTTCTGGGTAATCTCCGGGCGATACACCCGCCACAGGTGGTCCAGTTCTTTCTTCAGCGCCTCATGGCCTTCCGTGGTGATGATGTTGGTACTCAACAGCGCGCTCCTCAGCGGCGGGTAATCAGGCCCTGGCGCGCAATGCGGGTGATGTGGCCGATGATTTCGGCGGCCTCGTCCGGCGCCGGGGCCTGGATCACGGCCAGGTCGAAACGGTCATTGCCATACTGCGCGAGGTGGCAGCCGGTATCGGCAAACTGGATCAGAAAGGCACGCGCCTGGCCCTTGCGCCGGGACAGGCCTTCGAGGTGACGTAAAAGAGTGGGCTGATGCTGGCCGCCGAGCAGGATGCGCGGTGTGCGGGACGCCTGATTGGCAGGCAAAGGGCTCAAACAGACACTGGTACGTGGGCAACTCATGGAGCTTCTCTCCGCCTCGCGAATCCCGCTGGGCAGCGGTGGGAGGCGTCACCGAACCAGCGCTTTAGCGGTATTTCGGATGACCCGCAGAGGGGCTTTCCTGCGCCCCGCAAGTAGCTGTTTAAATCGGCGCAGACGGTATGCTAGAGCTACAAGCGGCAAGATACAAGCCTCAGGCCGAAAGTGATCGGCCTGAGGCTTGTATCTTGCTGTTTGCGGTGTATCAGCGGGCGATCAGGCGGTCCAGCGAGAAGCGGCCAGCGCCTTCGATCAGCACCGCGACGGTGCCGGCCAGCAGGGCCAGACCGAACTCATAGCCGTTGTTGGACATGAACAGCCCGTTGCCGATGTGTACCGAGAGGATCGCCACTACCAGGGTTACGGCCAGCACCAAGGCCGCCGGGCGGGCCAGCAGGCCGATCACCAGGGCCAGGCCGCCGAAGAACTCGGCGCTGCCGGACAGCAGCGCCATCAGGTAACCCGGGGCCAGGCCGATGCTCTCCATCCACTGGCCGGTGCCTTCCAGGCCATAGCCACCGAACATGCCGAACAGTTTTTGCGCGCCATGCGCGATGAAGATGATGCCGACCAGGATACGGATGACGCTCAGGCCAGCGCCGGCGCGGGTAGAGAACAGGGCGTTGAGGGTAGCGTTGTTCATGTCTTGGTTTCCTTGAAGCGGGGAAGTTGTGTTGGGATGGGCGCCATCATAATCAATTCAATAGATATGAAAATCGCAAAAAACCCAACACAACAATCGATAAAATCGATTTATTAACGCTTCGCCACACGCTCCAGTGCGGCACGCTCCCGGTTGAACGCTACAAAATACTTGTTGACGCTGTTGACGAAGTTGACTGGCCCCATGCCCACCTGCTCCATGGCGATGCGTTCGGTCTGAAAGAACCACTGATCGCCATTCAACCCACGCCGCCGCGCCTCTGCGCGCATGGCCTGGACCCGCTCGGGCCCCAGGTTGTAGGCCGCCAGCACGAAGGCCATGCGCTCGCGGTCGTTGATCTTGGCGCTGGCAAAGAACTTGCGTCGGATCAGCGCCAGGTAGCGGGCGCTGGCCTGGACATTGCCATCCACCGTGGCGGTGTTGCTCACCCCTACGCGCTGCGCTGCCGAAGGGGTGATCTGCATCAGGCCATGGGCCCCGCCGGTACCGCGCGCTGTCGGGTTGAGCGTCGATTCCTTGAAAGCCAGCGCGGCCAGGTTGAGCCAGTCGATCTGCTGCGCTTCACCGTGTTTCTGCAGCACCGCCCGCAGCGCGGTCAGGCGCTGGCGATTCTTGCTGGCCAACGGGTCGTGCACCCGATACTGGCGGCGGTAGATGCGCTCGAACGCGGCATCCTGGTTGTCCGGCGCGCGGTAGCCCTGCAGAAAGCGATCGACCGTGGCCAGCAACTGCGGCGCATCGCGCCCCACATACCAGCGCATGGCTTGCGGCGCCCCCAGTTGCACGCGGCTGTCCAGGCGCAGGCGCGGCATCACCCGGGCCCAGCGCCGGGCGATCGGCTGCTCGACCACGGTCAGGTGATAAATACCAGCCTGGACCATTTCCAGCACATCCTCCACCGCCAGGGTCGAGTCGACCCACTCCACCTTGATCGGCGCGCGCTTGCGCAGCGCCAGTTGCTGGTTGACCTGCTGGATCAACGGGCCGGCGGCACTGGCGCTGGTCAAGGCCACGGTACGCCCGGACAACTGCTCGACATGGCTGAAGCTGCGTTCACCCTTGCGCCCCACCAGCAGCAGCGGCACCTGGTCGAGCACCGGCGCGGTGCTGCTGACCCCGCGCACCATGCCGGGGTCGAGCAGCTCGCCCGGCGCGGCCAGGTCACCCTCGCCACGGGCCAAGGCGCCCAGCAGCTGCTCCTTGGCCCGTGGAATCAGTTTGAGTTGGATCTCTTGGCCGTCGGCAGCGCGGGCATTGAGGTAATGCTCCAGGGCACGCAGGCGATAGTATTCGATGCCGACCGGCTCGCCCTTGACCTCACCAGAGCTGTTGCGGCTCTGGTTCACCAGCACCCGCAGCACCTGGCTGGAGCGAATCTGTTGCAGGTCACGGACCTTGGCCGACGGGATGTTCTGCTGCGGCCCTGGCGCGCGCGCGTGGGCAGGCCCGGTCAGGGTCAGCCCAAGCGTCAGCAGGAAAATGAGCCAGCATCGCAGCATGCGAAAACGTATCCGTGGTCGGTGGGCGGCATCCATGGGGTTGCACCGCCAAGAGAGAAATGACGGTAAAAGACCACGGCAACAGCATGAAGTTCTTGGTTTTTTCAGAAAAACGCGGTTTTTGCTATGCTGGCCGCCCCGCGGCACGAGGTAGCACCATGCAACTGATCGATATCGGCGTCAACCTGACCAACAGCAGTTTCCACGACCAGCAGGCGGCAATCGTCGAGCGCGCCCTTGAGGCGGGGGTCACGCAGATGGTGCTGACGGGCACCAGCCTGGCGGTCAGCGAACAAGCACTGGAGTTGTGCCAGCAACTGGACGCGAGCGGCGCACACCTGTTCGCCACGGCAGGCGTACACCCCCATGATGCCAAGACCTGGGATGCCGGCAGCGAGCGCCAGTTGCGCCAGCTGCTGAATGAACCGCGGGTGCGTGCCGTGGGCGAATGCGGCCTGGACTTCA
Organism: Pseudomonas sp. NPDC096925; assembly: GCF_044762545.1. Classification (NCBI taxonomy): domain Bacteria; kingdom Pseudomonadati; phylum Pseudomonadota; class Gammaproteobacteria; order Pseudomonadales; family Pseudomonadaceae; genus Pseudomonas; species Pseudomonas sp. NPDC096925. The sequence goes on from NZ_JBIWEM010000013.1 coordinate 34,155, forward strand.
ACCGCGACTTCTCCCCTCGCCCGCTGCAGGAGAAAGCCCTGGAGGCCCAGCTGGCATTGGCTGCCGAGTTGCGCCTGCCAGTGTTCCTGCACGAACGCGACGCCAGCGAACGCCTGCTGGCGATCCTCAAGGATTACCGCGACCACCTGGCCGGCGCGGTGGTGCATTGCTTTACCGGCGAGCGCGACGCGTTGTTCGCCTACCTGGACATGGACCTGCACATCGGCATTACCGGCTGGATCTGCGACGAACGCCGCGGTACCCACCTGCATCCGCTGGTGGGCAACATTGCCGAGGGGCGGCTGATGCTGGAGAGCGATGCGCCTTACCTGCTGCCGCGCAGCTTGCGGCCCAAGCCGAAGAACGGGCGCAACGAGCCGGCGTTCCTGCCGGAGGTGTTGCGCGAAGTGGCCTTGCACCGGGGTGAGTCGGTCGAGCATACGGCGGCGCATACCACGGCAACGGCGCGGGCTTTTTTCCAACTCCCCTGAACCTGACGCGGCCTCTGTAGGAGCGCGTCAACACCTGCGGCGGAATTTTCTTGATACACATCAAGAAAGGCCCTGACGGATGCAGGCACAATGATGGCACCTTGCCAATATTGTTCCCGCTCAACTCAGAGAAGACCTGCCCATGGGTGCCTGGCTTAGCAATGTTTCCCTGAAGTACAAGTTCTGGGCCGTCAACGCGGTGGCCTTTGTCACGACCTTGATGCTGGTGCTCTATGCCGTGCACCTGGAGCAGCGCGCCCGCGCCGAGGCCGCGCAAGCCCAGGCGGCCGCGCAAGCCCAACTGCTGGCTGCCTGGCCAGCCGGGCAGCCGCTACCCCGCGCGGCCAATCTCATCAGCTGGTCGGCCGGGCAAACGCCTACCTTCGCGGGTGAGCCCCTCGAGGCCCTGCGCAACGCCCAAGGCTGGGTCGAACTGCCCGCCGCCCGGCTCTTCGGCAACAACCCGTTACAGGGTGCGCAGGTGCTGCGCAACGGCGATCAGCAAATGGCCGTGCTGGCCCAGTCGCCGAGCCTTCGCCAGGTGTTCTTCGACCGTTTCAGCAACTACGCGGTGTGCGTACTGGTCCTGATGCTGGCCATGCTCGGCGCCTCGCAACTACTGATCCGCTTCCTGCTCAGCCAGCTCAACACCCTCAAGGACGTGATGCTACACGTGGAAAAAACCGGCGACCTGTCGGCCCGCGTACCGCTGGCCTGTGGCGACGAGGTCGGCCAGATGGCCGGGGCTTTCAACGCCATGCAGGCGACCTATCACCGCGTGGTCAGCACCGTCGCCCACACCGCCGCACAACTGGACTCCGGTGCCGCGCGCCTGGCAGCGAGCATGAGCGACGTACGCCACGGCATGCTCGGCCAGCAGAGCGAGACCGACCAGGCCGCTACCGCCATCAACGAAATGTCGGCGACGGTGCACCACATTGCCCAGCATGCCGGCGCCACCCGTGACCTGTCACAAACAGCCGATACCCTGGCCGGCAGCGGCCAGGAGGTGGTCAGCCGGGTTCAGGATTCGATCTCCGGGCTGTCCAGCGGTGTGCAGCAAACCGCCGAGATGATTCGCCAGCTGGCCGAAGACAGCCAGAAGATCAACGGCGTGGTCAATGTGATCCACAGCATCGCCGAGCAGACCAACCTGCTAGCCCTCAATGCCGCCATCGAAGCAGCGCGCGCCGGCGACCTGGGCCGCGGCTTTGCGGTGGTGGCCGATGAAGTGCGCAACCTGGCCAAGCGCGTGCAAACCTCCACCGACGAGATCACCACCATGGTCTCGGCCCTGCAGTCGGGCACCCGCGATGCAGTGGAGTTCATGCAGGAAAGCTCGTACAAGGCCGACGACTGCGTCAGGCAGGCCCAGGAGGCCGGCGAAGCACTGGCCGAAATTACCGGTGCCGTGGCGCAGATGCGCGAAAGCAACACCCAGATTGCCGTGGCCGCCGAGCAGCAAAGCCAGGTGGCCGAAGAAATGAACCGCGCCGTGGTGAGCATTCGCGATGTCACTGAACAGACCGTGCAGCAGACCGTGGGCTCGGCGACCACCAGCAGCGAACTGGCGACCCTGGCCGGCGAACTGAACAAGGCCATTGGCCAGCTCAAGCTATAGTCACCATAGCCAGCCTCGATTGGCCCCCACCCGGGGGCCGCACTAAGCTTTGGGCATGACCGAGAGGAAATGCCCATGAGCAAACGTCTGCCCAACCTGCCCACCTGGCAATGGCGCGGCTACCACCATAACCACCGCCACCCGACCAACCTGGTGCTGCACCTGATCGCCGTGCCGCTGTTCATTCTTGGCGCGTTGCTGATTCTGTCCGGCCTGTTCGGCCTGGATCTGGGCCAGATTGCCGTTGGCATCATTGCCTTGATCGCCGGCCTGGGCCTGCAGCGCCAGGGCCATCGCCTTGAAGCCGAGCAACCCGAGCCATTCGCCAACCGCAAGGATGCCGTGCAGCGCCTGCTGACCGAGCAGTTCATCACCTTTCCGCGCTTCGTGCTGAGCGGTGCCTGGTGGAAGGCCTGGCGGGAACGGCATAAACATCGGCGCTGATGCCATTGGGGCTGCTCTGCAGCCCAATCGCGACACAAGGCCGCTCCCACAAAATCGCGCATGGCCTTAAATTTACGCGATCGCTGTGGGAGCGGCCTTGTGTCGCGAAAGGAGCGCCACGCGCTCCCACTGCTCGGTCAGGCAAATACGGTCACCGTCTGCCGGCTCAAGGCCAGCAACTCGCCCTGCGCCGTCCTCAAGGTAGCAGCGGCATGCCCATAACCATCCCGCGCATATTCGGTTTCCACACAGTAACGGCACCAGTCCAGGGTCGACAACTGCGGGGTGGGCTGCATGAATTCGATGGTCCAGGTCAACGTACTGCCGGCAGCGGGCTGCTTGAGAAACGGCATCAGGCTCGGTGGCCAGGCATCGACCAACGCCAGCAGGTGCGTCTCGTTGACCGGTTCTTCGGCCACCCCGCGCAAACGTACCCAGCCGCCCATCTGGCGCGACTGATTGCCGCTGAACGGCAACCCACCTACCGCCCAGCGCAAGGCCACATGCTGCATGAACTCCGGGGTAACGCCTTTGATATGGGGCAGCTCGGGGGCCGCATCTTCGAGCGCTTTCATTTCCGTGGCCGGCAACGCCGGTACATCAACCACTGACGGCCGCCCTGCGCCGAAATTGCCCTGCACCAGGGTCACTACCTGGCCGTCCTGAACGGCGCGGCCCAGCAAGGTGGTGACTGCCTTGCCTTCACGCAGCACCTCCACGTCGAAGCGGATTGGCACATCCGCCGCGGCCGGCGCCACAAAGCTGATGGCCAACGAACGCACGGGGCGGTCATCGGAGATTTTCTGGCGCATGGCTTCATACACCATGGCCGCCATCAACCCGCCAAAGGCGGCGCGCCCCTGGGCCCAGCTGGGCGGGATACTCACCGCTTCGGGGTTGACCCGCACGGCGTCGAGCAGTTGGTTGAAATTCATTGGCCGGCTCCTGCCTGCAGCGAAAATGGTCTGCCCATCCTAGCCAGCAAACCCTTGCCGATCAGCCCGCATATCGGTCATTTCTCGGGCTTTCGCCGCGCCACCGCCTGCTGCAGGGCATCCAGCGTGTCGTCCGAATGGCGCTCGGCCTCGTGCAATTCCTGCTCCCAGGCAACTTTGCAGGGTGCCAGGTCGGCATGGTCGCGAGCCTGCAGCAGCCATTGCAGGCGATCATGCCAGTCACCCAGGTCGCTCTGGGCCTGCTTCAGCAAGCGCCGCAAATGCTTGCTCGCATGGTCGAGCTGCGGATAGGCCTCATCGCCATAGCGCGCACGCTTGATCAGCAAACGCAGGCGGTGGCGGTCGTGGGCAGGGTCCTGCAGCGCTTTGTGCAATTTGTGCCACTGTTTGACCAGGCGTTTGTCGATACGCTTTTCCAACCCTTTGACCAAGCCCTCACGGCCGGCTGCACGCAGGAACAGCGGAAACGCGTCGACAATCGCCAGCACCCGCGTCAGCTGCGGGCTGGCGGCAACACTGGCGAAGGTCCGGCCACGCCCTTCCAGGCGCCACTGCCCAGCCTCGGTAAAACCACGCCCGATCAGTTCGGCTGCCAGTACCTCACGGTCACGCAACGGCGTGGTGAGGGCACCCAACGACTTGGCGGCGTCCTCCAGCTGCTCCACCCCCGGCAGCCCACGTAGCGGCCGTAGCAGGCTGCGCAGGCGCCGCAGGGTGGTGCGCAGGTCATGCAAGGCCTCACTGTCGGTATCGGCAGCCAGGCGCTCGCGGCAGGCCAGCAGACGCACCTGCAAGGCCACGATCTGGGCAACCACATGATCGAGCATGGCAGACATTGAGAGACGCTCCCTGGTCAGCGCCCAGCGCGCGATTCACGAATGTAGAAACGGGCCTTTTCGGCTTTTCTGGTACAGCTTTCATAACCTTCGAACTGCTGCTGGGTCTTGGCCCCGGTCAGCAGCGACAAGGCCTTGGAGTAACTCACGGCACCGGCAAAGCCTTCGGCCTTGGCCAGATCCAGCTCCTTCCAGGCGGCATCCAGTTGGGTCGCACAACTCTCGCGGTAGGCCGTCTTGCCCGCGCAGCCAGCAAGGGCCAAGGCAATCAGTGGAAGGCAGATCCAGGCTTTCATCAGTAATACCTCAATGGAAAAATCGGTGGCTGTTCGACGCCCTGGCAGCTGAAAAGTGCCCTGCCCAGCCAGCTTTGCCTAGCCAGTTTTATTACAGTAGCTCAGTGCGATGTACATTGAAGCACAGGCAGCGATGGGTGCATTGTAGGACCATGGTTGCACTGGCCGGGGAATGTTCATGAGCAAACGCGTGGCACTGGTACTGGGATCGGGCGGAGCCCGGGGGTATGCACACATCGGCGTGATCGAGGAAATCGAGCGCCGCGGCTACGACATTGCCTGCATCGCCGGCTGCTCCATGGGCGCGGTGATTGGCGGCATCTATGCCGCCGGCAAGCTGGAAGACTACCGCAACTGGATCGAGAGCCTCGACTACCTGGATGTGTTGCGCCTGGTCGATGTCAGCTTTCGCCTCGGCGCAATTCGCGGCGACAAGGTATTCGGGCAAATCCGCAAGATCGTCGGCGAGATCAACATCGAGCAATTGCGCATCCCCTACACGGCGGTTGCAGCCGACCTCACCAACCAGCAGGAAATCTGGTTCCAGGAGGGCTGCCTGCACCAGGCCATGCGCGCCTCGGCAGCCATCCCCAGCCTGTTCACCCCGGTGATGCAAGGCAACCGCATGCTGGTCGACGGCGGCATCCTCAACCCGCTGCCGATCGTACCGGTGGTGTCCAGCCACTGCGACCTGATCATCGCGGTCAACCTCAACGCCACCAACCAGAAGCAGTACCAGTTACCGGTGATCGAACGCCCGGCGGCGTTCAAGATGCGTTTCGATGCCTTGCTCAGCTCGCTGGGCTCGCGCTTGCCGTTCCGGCGCAAGCCGGCGGAGGAACTGATCCGCATCGAGCAGGAAATCGTCGCCGAAGGGCTGGCGCCGCCGAACCCGTGGCTGGCCGATGCCGCCGCCCCGGAAGGCCAGCAACCGGCGGCGGCGCCGGAGCGCGAGGGCGCGCCGAAGTCGGCCACTGGCTCGTTCATCATCGACAACGTGGGGCCCGCTTCGCTGCTGGATTTGATCAACCAGAGTTTCGAGGTCATGCAAACCTCGCTGGCGCAGTACAAGATCGCCGGCTATCCACCGGATGTGCTGATCAACGTGCCCAAACGGGTGTGCCGGTTTTTCGAGTTCTACAAGGCGCCGGAGCTGATTGCTTTGGGGCGGGAGATTGCGCGGGATACGCTGGATAACTATGAAGGGGTGAAGCGCTAGGCCCTGTGCTGCCTGTGCCGGCCTCTTCGCGGGCAAACCCGCTCCCACAGGTATTGCGCCGCGTTCAAGGTCAGCGCGGTACCCGCGAAGAAGCCGGTACAGACAACAGAAACGAAACAGGCCGCACTGGGCGGCCTGCTCGTTCATGCATCCATCACCTTAGTAACGGGTGATGTCCGCCTTGGCTTCCAGCTGCTTGCGGTACGCCGCAAAGTCCTGCTGGCCAGCACGCGACGCGAGGTAGCGGCGGATCTGCTGCTTCTCTTCGTCGGTGGCAGCAGCGCCTTCGTTGACACCCTTGAGCTGCAGTACCACCAGGCTACCGTCACGCAGCACCACGCTGCCATATACCGGCTTGTCCTTGGCCTGCGGCTTGCCCAGGCGGAACAGCGCCTGCAGCTCGGCCGGGTCGATACCGTCCTCACCACGGGTGACTGCTTCATAGGCCTTCCAGCCCTGCCCTTCGTGCACGCTGCCCGCAGCGACGGAACCGTCACGCAGGCTGGCAATCAGCTTGTCCGCCTTGGCCTTGAGTTCGGCAGTTGCCTTCTCCTTGGCCAGGTGTTCGCTGATGTTCTTGGCCACGGCTTCCAGCGGCAGTTGCTCCGGCTTGCGGTGCTCCTTGACGCGCAGCACCACGGTGGTTTCCGGGTCGAGCTCGATGGCGGTGCTGTTGGCACCCTCCTCCAGCACTTCTTCGGAGAATGCGGCCTGCACTACCGAACGGTTGGCAGTGATGCCTTCGCCACCCTCGCGGCCGAAGGCTGCAGACGTTTGCACCTTCAGGTTCAGGTCCTGGGCCGGCTGGGCCAGGTCGGAAGCCTCGTAGGCGGCATCTTGCAGCTGCTTGCTGGCATCGACGTAACGCTGCTCGACCAGCGGGATCTTCAGGTCACGGGTCAGCTTGTCCTTCAGGCTGGCGAAGCTCGGCACTTCTGGCGCCTGCACGCCCAGCAGCTTGATCAGGTGGTAGCCGAACTCGGTGCGCACCGGCGCCGAGACCTGGCCATCCTGCAGCTTGTACAGCGCATCCTCGAACGCCGGGTCGTAAACGCCCGGGCCGGCGAAGCCAAGGTCACCACCGCTATTGGCAGAACCCGGGTCCTGGGAGAATTCCTTGGCCAGCGCGGCGAAGTCTTCACCCTTGGCCAGGCGCTGTTCGATCTCTTCGGCGCGGGCCTTGGCCTGGGCGTCGGTGACCTTGTCGTTGACCTCGATGAGGATGTGCGCGGCATGGCGCTGCTCGGCGAGGTTGGCGATTTCCTTCTCGTACTGGGCCTTGAGTTCTTCGTCGGTCACCTTGACCTGGTCGAAGAACGCCGACTTCTTCAGCTCGACATAGTCGATCACCACCTGGTCAGGCGACATGAACTCCTTGGCGTGCTGGTCGTAGTGCGCCTTGACCTCTTCATCGCTGACCTTGACTGCGGCCGGGTCGGCCTTGAAGGTCAGGGAGGCGAAGTCACGGGTCTGCTTCTCCAGGCGGGCAAAGGCATCGACCTGCTGGTCGGTGACGAAGCTGCTGCCGGCCAGGCCGGTGCGCAGCTGGCCAATGAGCATTTCCTCGGCGAGCATGTCGCGGAACTGCATGCGGCCATAGCCCATCTGGCGAATGACCTGGTCGAAACGGTCGGCACTGAACTTGCCGTCCACCTGGAATTCCGGCGTCTGCAGGATCACCTGGTCCAGCGCGGCCTCGGAGAAGGCAAACCTGGCATCCTCGGCGCCTTGCAGCAGCAGCTTGCGGCTGATCAGGCCCTTCAGTGCCTCTTCGCGCAACAATTTGTCATCCAGCAGCGCCGGGTCGAAATCCTTGCCCAACTGTTGCATCAGCTGACGGCGCTGCATGTCGGCTGCCTGGCTCAGCTCGTTCTGGCTGATGGTCTGGCCGTTCACCTTGGCGGCGTCCTGGCTATGGGTGGCGGCCTGGAAAATGGCTTCGAAGCCGGTCAACGCCATCAACACGACGATAAGGCCGATGATGGTCTTGGCAATCCAACCTTGTGAATTGTCCCTGATATTTTGCAGCATGCGTCCCCCAGAAACGGCTGTACCACTGCGTCGACAACCGCGGAGCGTGGGTAGAAACCTGATAAAAGAAAGGCGCATCCGAGGATGCGCCTTTTCTTAGCAAACGTGTCAGGCGGGAACGTTTGCGCCCCGCCATCACCGTGCTCGGACCTGGCAAGGCCAGGTCCGGCTGAAAGAGACGACTTAGTTGACGGCGTCTTTCAGGCCTTTGCCAGCCTTGAAGCCTGGAACCTTGGCGGCAGCGATCTTGATCGCGTTACCGGTTTGCGGGTTGCGGCCGGTGCGCTCTGCACGCTCCTTGACCGAGAAGGTACCGAAGCCAACCAGTACCACATCGTCACCTTGCTTCAGGGCGCCGGTGACGGATTCGATGACTGCGTCCAGCGCACGGCCGGCTACAGCTTTCGGGATGTCAGCAGATGCGGCGATAGCGTCAATCAGTTCCGACTTGTTCACTCTAAGTCCCCTTATTTCTCAATTGAGTTTGTTTCTAAGTATGTAATGAAAAGCTTATGAAACGTGCGCTGGGTGGCCTGATGACAATAGCGTGCCGCTTTATAGCAAGGCCCCGAAAAAACTGTCAAGGAAAGCCCCCCAGCCAAAAACTACTAATGCGTGCTGATTCTTTCCTTAGCATCGCCGTCGCGCTTTTCATCTTTCGCGACAATCTCCGGAGCCACATCTGGCAAGGGCTCCGGGGCGTATTGCAGCGCAATTTGCAGGACTTCGTCAATCCATTTGACTGGTTTGATCTGCAGATCCTGTTTGATATTTTCCGGAATCTCCTTCAGATCGCGAACATTCTCCTCGGGAATGATCACCGTCTTGATCCCGCCACGGTGTGCCGCCAGCAGTTTTTCCTTCAACCCGCCAATGGCCAGCACCTGGCCACGCAGGGTGATTTCGCCGGTCATGGCCACGTCGGCACGTACCGGAATCTGCGTCAGCGCCGACACCAGCGCGGTGCACATGCCGATACCGGCACTTGGGCCGTCCTTCGGCGTGGCGCCTTCAGGCATGTGGATATGCACGTCGTGCTTCTCATGGAAGTCGGCGGCAATCCCCAGGCTGCGGGCGCGGCTGCGCACCACGGTCTGCGCGGCAGTGATCGACTCGACCATGACATCGCCCAGCGAGCCGGTCTTGATCAGCTGGCCCTTGCCAGGGATGACCACGGCTTCGATGGTCAGCAATTCGCCGCCCACCTGGGTCCAGGCCAGGCCGGTAACCTGGCCGATCTGGTCCTGCTGCTCGGCCAGGCCGTAGCGGAACTTGCGCACGCCCAGCAGGTGCTCCAGCTGCTCGCTGGCCACCTTGACCTTGACCTGCTTCTGCCCGGTATGTTCCTTGACCACCTTGCGGCAGACCTTGGCGATTTGCCGCTCCAGGCCACGCACACCGGCTTCGCGGGTGTAGAAGCGGATGATGTCACGGATCGCCGAGACGTCGACTTCCAACTCGTCCTTCTTCAAACCGTTGGCCTTGACCTGCTTGGGCACCAGGTACTTGACCGCGATGTTGATCTTCTCGTCTTCGGTGTAGCCCGGCAGGCGAATGACTTCCATCCGGTCGAGCAACGCCGGCGGGATGTTCATCGAGTTCGAGGTGCACAGGAACATCACGTCCGAGAGGTCGTAGTCGACCTCCAGGTAGTGGTCGTTGAAGTTGTGGTTCTGCTCCGGGTCAAGCACCTCAAGCAATGCCGACGCCGGGTCGCCACGCATGTCGCTGCCCATCTTGTCGATTTCGTCCAGCAGGAACAGCGGGTTACGCACCCCTACCTTGGTCATCTTCTGGATCAGACGGCCAGGCATGGAACCGATGTAGGTACGGCGATGGCCACGAATCTCGGCCTCGTCACGCACCCCACCGAGGGCCATGCGCACGAACTTGCGGTTGGTGGCAGCGGCAATCGACTCGGCCAGCGAGGTCTTGCCGACGCCGGGCGGGCCGACCAGGCACAGCACCGGGCCGCGGATTTTCTTGACGCGCTTCTGCACGGCAAGGTACTCGAGGATGCGTTCCTTGACCTCTTCCAGGCCATAGTGGTCGGCATCGAGGATTTCCTCGGCCTTGGCCAGGTCCAGGCGCACCTTGCTCTGGGCCTTCCACGGCACCTGCACCAACCAGTCGAGGTAGGAACGCACCACGGTGGCCTCGGCCGACATCGGCGACATCTGCTTGAGCTTGTTCAGCTCGGCCTGGGCCTTGGCCAACGCGTCCTTGGGCAGGCCAGCGGCTTCGATGCGCTTTTTCAGCTCTTCGACTTCGTTGTGGCCTTCGTCGCCATCGCCGAGTTCTTTCTGAATGGCCTTCATCTGCTCATTCAGGTAGTACTCGCGCTGGCTGCGCTCCATCTGCTTCTTGACCCGGCCGCGAATGCGCTTTTCGACCTGCAGCAAGTCGATTTCGGCATCCAGCAGCGCCAGTACGTGCTCGACACGGGTCGGCAGGTCGACGATTTCGAGAATTTCCTGTTTCTGCTCGATCTGCAGGGCCATGTGCGCGGCCATGGTATCGACCAGGCGCCCTGGCTCTTCGATGCTGTTCAGCGAAGACAGCACTTCGGCCGGGACTTTCTTGCCCAGCTGCACGTACTGCTCGAACTGCGACAGCAGCGTGCGCACGAACACTTCCGACTCGCGCTCGGCGGCGTCGACTTCGTCGATCAGGGAAACTTCGGCACGGATGTGCCCTTCTACTTCGCTGAAACGCTCGACAGCGCCGCGCTGCTCGCCCTCGACCAGCACCTTGACGGTGCCATCGGGCAGTTTCAGCAATTGCAGCACGGTGGCAACGGTACCGACGCGGTACAGGGCGTCCTCGCCCGGATCATCGTCGGCCGGGTTTTTCTGGGCCAGCAGGAGGATCTGCTTTTCGCCCGTCATCGCCGCCTCAAGGGCTTCGATGGACTTTTCGCGCCCCACGAACAGCGGGATGACCATATGCGGGTAAACAACGACATCGCGCAATGGCAAAAGAGGCAAGTCGAGGGTGGTCTTCATGATTTCGCCTCTACAGCGGCCTTATGGCCGGAAACCGGTGGAAATGATGCTTGGACCTAATGTGGGGGCACGCTTGGGAAATTACAAGCGCTAGCGCAGGAAAAGCAGAAAGGGGCCCGTAGGCCCCCTTCTTGCTTGCAACCGTCAACCGGCCATTGCCTGGATCAGGCGTCCGGCGCGGCCTTGGCTTGCGGCTCGCTGTTCTCGTAGATCATCAGCGGCTGCGAGGTGCCATCGATGACGCTCTCGTCGATCACCACCTTGCTGACATCCTTCTTCGAAGGAATCTCGTACATGGTGTCGAGCAGCACGCCTTCGAGGATCGAACGCAGGCCACGGGCGCCAGTCTTGCGCTCCAGGGCCTTGCGCGCTACGGCCTTGAGCGCATCGCTGCGGAACTCGAGGTCGACGCTTTCCATCTCGAACAGCTTGGCATACTGCTTGGTCAGGGCGTTCTTCGGCTCGGTGAGGATCTGCATCAACGCAGCCTCGTCCAGTTCGTCGAGGGTTGCCAGTACCGGCAGACGGCCGACGAATTCCGGGATCAGGCCAAACTTGACCAGATCGTCCGGCTCGACCTCACGCAGGGACTCGCCAACCTTCTTGCCCTCTTCCTTGCTGCGTACTTCGGCGCCAAAACCGATGCCACCCTTGGTGGAGCGGTTCTGGATGACCTTTTCCAGGCCCGAGAAGGCGCCACCGCAGATGAACAGGATGTTGCGGGTGTCGACCTGCAGGAATTCCTGTTGCGGGTGCTTGCGGCCGCCTTGCGGCGGAACCGAAGCCACGGTGCCTTCGATCAGCTTCAGCAATGCCTGCTGCACGCCCTCGCCCGAGACGTCACGGGTGATGGACGGGTTGTCCGACTTGCGCGAGATCTTGTCGATCTCGTCGATGTAGACAATGCCCATCTGGGCCTTCTCCACGTCGTAGTCGCACTTCTGCAACAGCTTCTGGATGATGTTCTCGACGTCCTCACCCACGTAACCGGCTTCGGTCAGGGTGGTGGCGTCAGCAATGGTGAACGGTACGTTCAACAGGCGTGCAAGGGTTTCGGCGAGCAGGGTCTTGCCCGAGCCGGTCGGCCCGATGAGCAGGATGTTGCTCTTGCCGAGTTCGACTTCGTCACCCTTCTTGTCACGCTGGTTCAGGCGCTTGTAGTGGTTGTACACCGCTACGGCAAGCACCTTCTTCGCGCGCTCCTGACCAATGACGTACTGGTCCAGGATACCGCTGATTTCTTTCGGCGAAGGCAATTTGTGCGCGCTGCTCTCGGCCTGGGCTTCCTGCACCTCCTCACGGATGATGTCATTGCACAGGTCGACGCACTCGTCGCAGATAAATACCGAGGGCCCGGCAATCAGTTTGCGCACTTCGTGCTGGCTTTTGCCGCAGAAGGAGCAATAAAGCAATTTGCCGCTGTCCTCGCCGTTACGGGTGTCAGTCATTCGATCGATCCAATCCGGTAGGCTTGCAACACAAGATGAAGGCAATTGCGGGCTTTTTCAAGTCCGCAGGTAGGCGCTTTCCGCGCCCACCTGCTCTGGCACCCCGGTTCAGGAGGCCAGTTGCCGCTTGTCGTAGACCGAGTCGATCAGGCCGTACTCGGCCGCGCGCGAGGCGCTCATGAAGTTGTCACGTTCGGTGTCGCGCTTGATGGTCTCGAGCTCCTGGCCGGTGTGGTAGGCCAGCAGTTCGTTGAGACGGGCCTTGATATTGAGGATTTCCTGGGCGTGGATCTCGATATCGGTGGCCTGGCCCTGGAAGCCGCCCAGCGGCTGGTGGATCATCACGCGCGAGTTCGGCAGGCAGTGACGCTTGCCCTTGGCACCTGCAGCCAGCAGGAAGGCACCCATGCTGCAGGCCTGGCCGATGCAGATGGTCGAGACGTCCGGCTTGATGAACTGCATGGTGTCGTAGATCGACATGCCGGCGGTGACGGAACCGCCCGGCGAGTTGATGTAGAGATGGATATCCTTGTCCGGGTTTTCCGCTTCAAGGAACAGCAGTTGCGCCACGACGAGGTTGGCCATGTAGTCCTCTACCGGGCCAACCAGGAAGATCACACGCTCCTTCAACAGGCGCGAGTAGATGTCGTAAGCGCGTTCGCCACGGGCGGACTGCTCGATAACCATCGGGACCAGGCCGCCTGCGGCCTGGATGTCAGAGCTCTGCTGAATATAAGAATTGCGGGACATGTCCTGCGCTCACTCCCAAATAGTCATGGCTTGAATACGCACAAGCCAGCGCGAAGGCTGGCTTGTGGGGGTTTCCTACGAGAGAAGCCTGTTACTCAGCGGCGGCTGGAGCCTGTGCTGGTTTAACGGCATCTTCGTACGAGACCGACTTGTCGGTCACAGTCGCTTTCTGCAGAACAGTATCTACAACTTGTTCTTCCAGCACAACCGAACGGACTTCGTTCAGTTGCTGGTCGTTCTTGTAGTACCAGGCGATGACCTGCTCAGGCTCTTGGTAAGCCGAAGCCATTTCCTCGATCATTTCGCGAACCTTGCCTTCGTCCGGCTTCAGTTCGAACTGCTTGACCACTTCGGCGACGATCAGGCCCAGGACCACACGGCGCTTGGCTTGTTCTTCGAACAGCTCGGCCGGCAGTTGCTCAGGCTTGATGTTGCCACCGAACTGCTGAACAGCCTGCACGCGCAGACGGTTGACTTCGTTTTCCAGCAGGGCTTTCGGCACTTCGATCGGGTTGGCAGCCAGCAGACCGTCCATGACCTGGTTCTTCACCTTGGCCTTGATGGCCTGGCGCAGTTCACGCTCCATGTTCTTGCGAACTTCGGTGCGGAAGCCTTCCAGGGTCGATTCCTTGATGCCGAACTGGGCGAAGAACTCTTCGTTCAGCTCTGGCAGCACAGGAGCGGCAACGCTGTTGACGGTGATGGTGAACTCGGCGGCTTTGCCAGCCAGGTCCAGGTTCTGGTAGTCCTCAGGGAAGGTCACGTTGACAACGCGCTCTTCACCAGCCTTGGCGCCAACCAGGCCGCCTTCGAAGCCAGGGATCATGCGGCCGGAGCCCAGTACCAGCTGGGTGCCCTTGGCCGAACCACCGGCGAACACTTCACCGTCGACCTTGCCGACGAAGTCGATGTTGACCTGGTCGTCATTCTGCGCAGCGCGCTCGACGGCCTCGAAGCGGGTGTTCTGCTTGCGCAGCACTTCCAGCATGTTGTCCAGGTCGGCGTCAGCCACTTCGGCGCTCAGGCGCTCGACGCTGATCGACTCGAGGCCGCCAACGGTGAATTCCGGGAACACTTCGAAGATGGCGACGAATTCCAGGTCCTTGCCCTTTTCGAAGGACTTGGGCTCTACTGCAGGGGCGCCAGCCGGGTTCAGCTTCTGCTCGACGATGGCTTCGTAGAAGGAAGCCTGGACCAGGTCACCGAAAGCCTCTTGGCGAGCATCGGCTTCGAAACGCTGACGGATCACGCTCATCGGCACTTTGCCTGGGCGGAAGCCGGCAACCTTGGCGCGCTTGGCAGTCTGCTGCAGACGCTTGTTGACTTCGTTCTCGACGCGCTCGGCCGGAACGGCGATGGTCATGCGGCGCTCGAGAGCGGAAGTGTTTTCAACAGAAACTTGCATGGATATTCCTCGTTGCACAGACGTTAGCCGGCGTTTGCCCGACTCCAGAATCAAGGGCAAGTATTCTAGTGAGTCGCGCAGCAGAAGTCACCCCACTCGGGACGACGGGAAACCACGCCGGTCGATTAACTTTCAAGGCCCGCACGACATAGCGCCGGACCTGCTTCAATGGGGGCCGCACGACGCCCGGGGCGACCTGCAGCCGAAATACCTTGTCAAACAACTGCCACCAACGAATTCGCTTCCTTATGCAGGGTCGATTTCATTGAACTGGCAGTACTCCTCCCACTCCATCCCCAGCGCCTCGGCGACCTCGCGGTGCGTCTCCAGGCGCATGGCCTGCAGTTGCTCCGGGGTTTCGGCGATCAGTTGCAGGGCCAGCTCCCAAGGCTGGATACCCTGCTCCTCGGCCGCATCCTCGAATGCCCATTCGATCTGCTGGGCCTGCTCGCGCGGATCCAGCTCGCGGATCTCCTCGAGCAGCTGCGGATTGGCCTCGGCAAAGCGCTGTAGCGCCAGGGCCTGACGGGCTTCTTTTGCGATCATCGGGTTGTTCCTCTGCCGGCCAATTGGGCCGGTGTTTCAACCGGCTGAAATCTAACAGCTTTTATTGGGGTGTCACCAGAGGATTGCAAGGGGGAATTGCGTCGCGGTCGCTAGTTTCTGGCATGAGGTTTGTGGCGCTCGATCTCACAGGCGCCAGAACACTCAAGACATGCACACCGCAGCCACACAACCCCAAAACAAAAAGGCGCCCGATCTCACGATCAAGGCGCCTTTCAAGAATATGGGGTGGACGATGGGAATCGAACCCACGACAACTGGAATCACAATCCAGCGCTCTACCAACTGAGCTACGCCCACCATATTGCGGTCTTGCGATGTTGCGGTACAGCCTTACAGAAGCATGGTGCGGACGAAGAGACTCGAACTCTTACAGCTTGCGCCGCTGGAACCTAAATCCAGTGTGTCTACCAATTTCACCACGTCCGCGTAACGCTTAAAACAAAGGCGCCAGATGCTATCGAGGCGCCTTTGAAGAATATGGGGTGGACGATGGGAATCGAACCCACGACAACTGGAATCACAATCCAGCGCTCTACCAACTGAGCTACGCCCACCATATTGCATTACAGCCTACTTGCTTGCCAAAGCTGCCTAATGGCGCACCCGGCAGGACTCGAACCTGCGACCATCCGCTTAGAAGGCGGATGCTCTATCCAGCTGAGCTACGGGCGCTTAAGCTTGAAGCCTAACCGAACGAGACATTAACAGATAACTGCTAAACCACTCATTCTGCCCGACTTCGCCAACCAGTGCTAGGCTGTGCCCGACAAGTGCGGCGAATCTTATAGGCGAGCCTGAAAGTCGTCAACACCTTTCTAAAAAAAATTTAAATTATTTAAGGGCTTAGGGGATTTGCCCGACCACCCGCCTTTGCCCTTGGCCCGTGTCGTGCGAGAATGCGCCCTCTTTAATTGTTTCCTTCTCGATGGTTAATCACGCGTCTATGACTGCACACCTAATCGATGGCAAGGCGATCGCCGCCAGCCTGCGCCAGCAGATCGCTCAACGTGTCGTGGAGCGTCGCCAGCAAGGCCTGCGCACTCCGGGCCTGGCGGTGATCCTGGTCGGCACCGACCCCGCCTCCCAAGTCTATGTCTCGCACAAGCGCAAGGACTGCGAAGAGGTCGGCTTCATTTCGCAGGCGTTCGACCTGCCTAGCGAAACCTCGCAGCAGGCCCTGACCGAGCTGATCGACCGCCTCAATGACGATCCGGCCGTCGACGGCATCCTGCTGCAGCTGCCGCTGCCGGCGCACCTGGACGCCTCGCTGCTGCTCGAGCGCATCCGCCCGGACAAGGACGTGGACGGCTTCCACCCTTACAACATCGGCCGCCTGGCCCAGCGCATCCCGCTGCTGCGCCCGTGCACGCCGAAGGGCATCATGACCCTGCTGGAAAGCACCGGCCAGGACCTGTACGGCATGAACGCGGTCATCGTCGGTGCGTCCAACATCGTTGGCCGCCCGATGGCCATGGAACTGCTGCTGGCCGGCTGCACCGTGACCGTCTGCCACCGCTTTACCAAGGACCTGGCCGGCCACGTCGGCCGCGCCGACCTGGTGGTCGTGGCTGCAGGCAAGCCGGGCCTGGTCAAGGGTGAATGGATCAAGGAAGGCGCCATTGTCATCGACGTGGGCATCAACCGCCAGGAAGACGGCAAGCTGGTCGGCGACGTAGTCTACGAGACCGCCCTGCCGCGCGCCGGCTGGATCACGCCGGTGCCAGGTGGCGTCGGGCCGATGACCCGGGCATGCCTGCTGGAAAACACGCTGTATGCGGCGGAAGAGCTGCACAAGTAATACCGCGTGAATGAAAACGGCACCTCTGGCAGGTGCCGTTTTTTTTGGCTGAAGTTTCTTGATGGCTGCACCGTCCTCTTCGCGGATAAACCCGCTCCCACAGGGGGACATCACAGCCTTCGTGGACTGCACGGTCCCTGTGGGAGCGGGTTTACCCGCGAAGAGGCCCGCGCGGTATTCAGCCGATCACTTCCTGGCCGCCTCCCACGACTTCAGCAGTTCGCTGTAGCTGACCGTCTCGCCCTTGGGCTTTTCGTTGGCCAGCTTCGGTTTCGGCGCACCGGGCTGGTCGAACCAGTACTGGGCATCCTTCTCCGGGTTCAGCTTCGGTGCGCACGTGGCCTGAGCGTTGGACCGCTGCAAGCGCTCCATCATCCGGTCCTGGTCGCGGGCCAGGCCGTCCAGCGCTTCCTGCGGGGTCTTCTCGCCACTGGCCACCTCGGCGATGTGGCTCCACCACAACTGCGCCAAGCGCGGGTAATCCGGCACATTGGTACCGGTTGGCGTCCACTGTACCCGCGCCGGGCTGCGGTAGAACTCCACCAGCCCGCCCAGCTTGGGCGCCAGCTCGGTCATGGCCTGGGAGTTGATGTCCGATTCGCGAATCGGCGTGAGGCCAACGATGGTCTTTTTCAGCGACACGGTCTTGGAAGTGACGAACTGGGCGTACAGCCACGCCGCCAGGCGTTGCTTCTCGGGAGTGGATTTGAAGAAGGTCCACGAGCCAGTGTCCTGGTAGCCCAGCTTCATGCCCTCCTCCCAGTACGGCCCCTTCGGCGAAGGCGCCATGCGCCACTTCGGCGTGCCATCGGCATTCACCACCGGCAACCCGGGCTTGGTCATGTCGGCGGTAAACGCGGTGTACCAGAAGATCTGCTGGGCAATGTTGCCCTGGGCCGGCACCGGGCCGGCTTCGGAGAAGGTCATGCCCTGGGCTTCCTTGGGCGCATAGGCACGCATCCAGTCCACGTATTTCTGTGTGGCATAGACGGCGGCCGGGCCGTTGGTGTCGCCGCCTCGGGTCACGCTGGAACCCACCGGGTGGCAGTCCTCCACGCGGATGCCCCATTCGTCCACCGGCAAACCATTGGGCAGGCCTTTGTCGCCGCCACCCGCCATCGAGAACCAGGCATCGGTGAAACGCCAACCCAGCGACGGGTCTTTCTTGCCGTAGTCCATGTGGCCATAGACGCGCTTGCCGTCGATTTCCTTGACGTCTTCGGTGAAGAACCTGGCAATGTCCTCGTAGGCCGACCAGTTCACCGGTACGCCAAGCTCGTAGCCGTACTTTTCCTTGAACCTGGCCTTCAGCTCGGGCCGTTCGAACCAGTCGGCACGGAACCAGTAGAGGTTGGCGAACTGCTGATCGGGCAGTTGGTAGACCTTGCCATCCGGCGCGGTGGTGAAGGAAATGCCGATGAAGTCCTTCAGGTCCAGGGTCGGCGAGGTGTAGTCCTTGCCTTCGTTGGCCATCAGGTCGGTGATCGATTCCACCTTGCCGTAGCGAAAGTGCGTACCGATCAGGTCGGAGTCGTTGACCCAGCCGTCATAGATGTTCTTGTCCGACTGCATCTGTGTCTGCAGCTTTTCCACCACGTCGCCTTCCTGCAGCAAATCGTGGGTCAGCTGGATACCGGTGATCTCGCTGAAGGCCTTGGCCAACACCTTGGACTCGTATTCATGGGTGGTGATGGTTTCCGACACCACGTTGATCTTCATGCCACGGAACGGCTCGGCAGCCTTTATGAACCACTTCAACTCGGCCAGCTGCTGTTCAGGGGTAAGGGTCGAAGGCTTGAACTCGCTGCCGAGCCACTTCTTGGCCGCGTCCTCGTACTGGTCTGCCCAGGCTGTGCCCTGCACGCTGGCCAGTACCAGCAACGCGGCCAGGGTCAAATGTCGCCTGTTGTACTTGTTGTCGAACATTGTGATCTCCCGTTTCAGTTATCCCACAGGGCCGCTCGCTCAGCCCCAGCGCAGCACCACCACCAGCCACGCCAGCGACAGCAGCGAGGCCACCCACAATGGCCACTCGCTGACGCCAACCACCAGCAAATGCAGGTAGGCGCTGGCCAGCAGGCCGATGAACAAGCGGTCGCCACGGCTGGTGACCAGCGGCAGGAAGCCACGCCGCTCCACGCAGGGGCGGCGCAATTCCAGCAGCGTCATGCCCAGCAGCAGCACGCCGACGGCGGCGAAGAACAGCGCCGTCGGCAAGGTCCAGGCCATCCACTCCATGCCTTGCCCTCCTCACACCCGGCCCAGGGCGAAGCCCTTGGCCACATGGTTGCGCACGAACCAGATCACCAGCATGCCCGGCAAGATGGTCAGTACCCCCGCCGCCGCCAGCACACCCCAATCGATGCCCGAGGCCGACACGGTTCGGGTCATCACCGCGGCGATCGGCTTGGCATTCACCGAGGTCAGGGTGCGCGCCAGCAGCAGCTCGACCCAGGAAAACATGAAACAGAAAAACGCCGTCACGCCGATGCCGGAGCCAATCAGCGGAATGAAGATTTTCACGAAGAAGCGCGGGAAGCTGTAGCCATCGATGTAGGCCGTTTCGTCGATTTCCTTCGGCACACCGGACATGAACCCCTCAAGGATCCACACCGCCAGCGGCACATTGAACAGGCAGTGGGCCAGGGCCACGGCGATATGGGTATCGAACAGGCCGATCGACGAATACAGCTGGAAGAACGGCAGCAGGAACACCGCCGGTGGCGCCATGCGGTTGGTCAGCAGCCAGAAGAACAGGTGCCGGTCACCAAGGAAGCGGTAGCGCGAGAAGGCATACGCCGCAGGCAGCGCCACCAGCAGTGAAATCAGCGTGTTCAGGCACACGTAGTACAGCGAATTGATGTAGCCGCTGTACCAGCTGGCATCGGTGAAGATCACCCGGTAGTTGTCGAGGGTGAACGCCTGTGGCCACAGGGTCAGGCCGCCGAGGATCTCGGTGTTGCTCTTGAACGACATGTTCAGCAGCCAGTAGATCGGCACCAGCAGGAAGAAGAAGTACAGCAGCAGGGCCAGCGATTTGCGTGTGCTCATGGCCTAGTCCTTGTCGGCATGGGTCATGGCTGTGTAGAACAGCCACGACACCAGCAGGATGATCAGGAAGTACACCAGCGAGAACGCCGCCGCCGGGCCCAGGTCGAACTGCCCGACAGCCATGCGCGTGAGGGTCTGGCTGAGGAAGGTGGTGGCGTTGCCGGGCCCGCCACCGGTCAGCACGAAGGGCTCGGTGTAGATCATGAAGCTGTCCATGAAGCGCAGCATCACCGCGATCAGCAGCACGTTCTTCAGCTTGGGCAACTGGATATGGCGGAACACCGCCCAGCCCGAGGCGCGGTCGATGCGCGCGGCCTGGTAGTACACATCGGGAATGGCGCGCAGCCCTGAGTAACAGAGCAACGCCACCAGCGACGTCCAGTGCCACACATCCATCACCAGCACGGTCAGCCAAGCGTCGAACGGGTCGCCGGCGTAGTTGTAGCTGACCCCGAGTTTGGCCAGGGTGGCGCCGAGCAGGCCGATATCGGCACGGCCGAAAATCTGCCAGATGGTGCCGACCACGTTCCACGGGATCAGTAACGGGATGGCCATGACGATCAGGCACACCGAAGCCATGCGCCCCTTGGTCGGCATGGTCAGGGCAATGGCGATGCCCAGCGGGATCTCGATCAGCAGCACGCAGGCGGAATAGATGAACTGGCGCAGCAGTGCATCGTGCAGCGCCGGGTCGCGCAGCACCTGGCGGTACCAGTCGGCGCCGACGAAGTAGCGGTTGGACTGGTCGAAGATGTCCTGCACCGAGTAGTTGACCACCGTCATCATCGGCACCACCGCACTGAATGCCACCAGCAGGAACACCGGCAGCACCAGCCACCAGGCCTTGTTGTTCGGCACCTTGTTCATGGCCCGGCCTCCAGCAGCACATCGTCCAGGTACAGCATCAGCCACTGCGCCGGCAGGCTGACCCAGGCCTGGTCCACCGGCAGCGGGCGGTCCTCGCCCAGGCGCGCCTTGAGCGCCACACCGCCCAGTTCAAGGGTGACGATGCGGTAGGTGCCCAGGTCCTCGATGTCCAGCACCCGTGCCGGGTAGGCGTCATCGAACGGGCTGTCCCACAGCTGCACGAATTCCGGGCGGATGCCCACCTGCAGGCGCCCGCCCGCCGTCGCTGCCAGGCGCTCGCGCAAGCCGTCGGGCAGCTCCAGGTGAATATCGCCGAACACCACCCCGTCCGCTTCGGCGCGCACCTCGATCAGGTTCATCCCCGGGCTGCCGATGAAGTAACCGACGAAGGTATGCCGCGGTCGTTCGAACAGTTCGCGCGGGGTACCGAACTGGACAATGCGCCCGCCATGCATCACCGCGATCTTGTCGGCGAACGTCGAGGCCTCCAACTGGTCGTGGGTGACGTAGATCATGGTGATGTTGAACTGCTCGTGGATCTGCTTGAGTTTGCGCCGCAGCTTCCACTTCAGGTGCGGGTCGATCACCGTCAGCGGCTCGTCGAACAGGATCGCCGACACGTCATCGCGCACCAGCCCACGGCCCATGGAGACCTTCTGCTTTTCGTCGGCACTGAGGTTGCGCGCCTTCTTGCGCAGCACGGCCGACAGATCAAGCACCTCGGCAATCTCCTCCACCCGGGCCTGCACCCGGGCTGCGTCCAGCCCCTGGTTGCGCAAGGGAAACGCCAGGTTGTCGAACACCGTCATGGTGTCGTACACCACCGGGAACTGGAACACCTGGGCGATGTTGCGTGCCTGCGGTGACAGCTGGTTGACCGGCTTGCCGTCGAACAGCACCTCGCCGTGGGACGGTGTCAGCAGCCCGGAAATGATGTTGAGCAAGGTCGACTTGCCGCAGCCCGACGGCCCGAGCAAGGCGTAGGCACCGCCCTGCTCCCACACATGCTCCAGCGCATGCAGGGCATAGTCCGCCTCGCTGGCGGGCTGGCGGCTGTAGCTGTGCGCCAGTTGGCGCAGGCGAATTTCGGCCATCACCCTCTCCTTGCCTGGCGCAGCCCCGGGGCCTGCACCAGCGCCCCGGCGCTGTCGAACACGAACAGCTTGTGGGTAGGGATGAACACGCGGATCGGCGTATCCACCTGGTATTCGTGCACCCCTGGCAGGTGCAGGATCATGCGCCAATGTTCGTTGCGCACATGCAGGAAGGTTTCTGAACCACTGATCTCGGCCAGCTCCACCAGCACCGACAATTCCAGGTCGTCGTCGTGAGCCGGCACCAGGCTGATGTGGCTGGGCCGTACGCCAAAGCGGTAGTCACCCTCGGCAAGCGGCCGCAAGTCGGCATTGCGGGCAAAGTGCACGGCCTGGGCCAGGCTCACATCGTTGCCGCTGATACGGCCAGGCACCAGGTTGATCGGTGGTTCGGAAAACAGCTCGGCAGCCAGCACGCTGCCCGGGCGCTGGTAGACCTCGGCGGTAGGCCCGCTCTGGACGATACGGCCCTCATGCACCAGGGTGGTGGTGCCGCCCAGTGCCAGCGCCTCGTTGGGCTCGGTGGTGGCATACACGGCAATGCAGTGGCGCGCCGCGAACAGTTCGCGCAGTTCCTGGCGCAGACCCTCGCGCAGCTTGTAGTCGAGGTTGACCAGCGGCTCGTCGAACAGGATCAGCGAGGCATCCTTGACCAGCGCCCGAGCCATCGCCGTGCGTTGCTGCTGGCCACCGGACAGCTCCAGCGGCAGGCGCTGCAGGTAGGCTTCGATGCGCAGCATCTCGGCGGTTTCCTGCACCCGCCGGCGAATCTCGGGCTCGGCCATGCGTGCCTGGCGCAGCGGTGACGCAATATTCTCGTACACGTTGAGGGTCGGGTAATTGATGAACTGCTGATACACCATCGACACATTGCGCTGGCGCACCGGCACGCCAGTCACGTCCTGGCCATCCATCAGCACCCGCCCCCGGTCCGGGCGGTCGAGCCCGGCCATCAGGCGCATCAGGCTGGTCTTGCCGGCCAGGGTGCGGCCCAGCAGCACGTTGAACGAGCCGGGCTCGAAACGCAGTGAGGCATCGACGATCCAGGCCTGGTTGTCGACGCTGCGGCTGACCTGTTCCAGCACCAGAGACATGGCGTGGCCTTCTTGTGGTTATTGTCTGCCGGGCACAGCCAGTTTCGTGCCAGTTGCACCGCGACCGTCTGACCCGGGGCCTGCCAGGCAAGCCCCGGCCAATCGCAGGTTCACAAATGAACACAAGCACTGAACAACTGAACACTTGCCGGTTTGACATTGAACAACCGTGCACAACACTGAACAGCGGTCGGCCCCATGACAACAATCACACAGGACAGGCCCATGGCCGCATCCGCTTCACCCCATGCCCAACTGATCCAGGCCTCCTGGGCCCGCTGCCGCGACCACGGTTTGCAACCCCAGCACGCCCCGGACTTCGACTGCCTGACCCACGCCGAGCTGAGTGCCCTGCTGGAGCGGCGCCAGGCCCTGCTGCGCCTGACCCGGGAAGCGGTGCTGCCGCAGTATGCGCACCTGCTGGGCAATGCCAGCTACCTGGTGATGCTGGCCGATGCCAGCGGCTGCCTGCTCGACAGCTGGGGCTCGCGGCGTTTCATCGAGCCGCGCCAGCAACATGGCTTCAGCGCCGGTGCCCACTGGCACGAGCGCGGCGTCGGCACCAATGCCCTTGGTACCGCACTGGTCTGCGCCGAGGCGATCCATGTCGGTCAGGACGAGCACTTCCTGCGCCAGAACCGCTATATGTCCAGCGCCGCCGCGCCGCTGTTCGACGCTGCGCGGCAACTGGTCGGGGTGCTCGATGTGGCCAGCGACGGCTATCTGCCAGCCAGCCAGACGCTGGGCCTGGTACGCATGATGGGCCAGAGCCTGGAGAACCGCCTGATCCTCGCCGAGCATGCCGACCAGCACGCGCAACTGATCTTCAACAGCGCCTCCGACAACCTCGACAGCCCCTGGGCCGGCCTGCTGGTGTTCGATGAGCACGGGCAGGTGCTGGCTGCCAATCACCGGGCCGACACCCTGCTCGGCGGCAACCCGCTGCAGCAGAACATCGCACAACTGTTCCAGTTGCCCCTGCAACAGCTGCTCAGCCATCCCCGGCAACAGCCCTTCGCCCTGCAAGCCATCGGGCGCAACCGCTTTCACTGCCAGTGGCAGCCGCCGCGCGCGGCCCCCAGCCGCCCCGCCGCCAGCAACGCTGAGCCACGCCTGGAGAAGGCTCTGGCACAGGCCTGCCTGCTGTTGGAAAAGGACATCCCGGTGCTGGTACAGGGTGAAACGGGCGTCGGCAAGGAGGTATTCGTCGACACCCTGCACCGGGCCAGCAGCCGCGCCAGCCAGCCGCTGGTCGCGGTCAACTGCGCGGCGATCCCGGCCGAGCTGGTGGAATCGGAGCTGTTCGGCTACGACAAGGGCGCGTTC
The DNA here is from genome assembly GCF_044762545.1 of Pseudomonas sp. NPDC096925. Taxonomy (NCBI): domain Bacteria; kingdom Pseudomonadati; phylum Pseudomonadota; class Gammaproteobacteria; order Pseudomonadales; family Pseudomonadaceae; genus Pseudomonas; species Pseudomonas sp. NPDC096925. The sequence continues at coordinate 58,454 of NZ_JBIWEM010000013.1, forward strand.
ACCGGCGCCCACCAGAAGGGCAACCCGGGGCTGATCCGCAAGGCCCACCACGGCATCCTGTTCCTCGATGAAATCGGCGACATGCCGTTGCCCACCCAGGCCCGCCTGCTGCGCGTGCTGCAGTCGCGCAGCATCCAGCCATTGGGCAGCGGCGAACCGGTGGCAGTGGATATCCGCGTGGTGTCGGCGAGCAACCGCGACCTGGCCGAAGAGGTGCGCGCCGGGCGCTTTCGCCAGGACCTGTATTACCGCATCGCCGGGCTGGCGGTGGTGTTGCCGCCGCTGCGCGAGCGCAGTGACCGCCGACAGCTGATCGAGCAGGTGCATGCGCGCTACCGCGACCCCGGGCAACCCGCGCGGCTGCCTGCGGCCATTATCGAGCTGTTCGATCGGCACCCCTGGCCAGGTAACGTGCGCGAACTGGTGAGTGTGCTGCAGGTGGCACTGGCCTTGGCGGGTAACGGGCCGGTCGGCCTGGAACACTTGCCTGCGGGATTTCTCGCCGAGTCGCAAGTGCCTGTGCCGGTCGCGACCGAAGAGGCGGACCTGCACGCGCTGGTGGCGCAAGCCAACGGCAACCTTTCAGCGGTGGCGCGCAGGCTTGGCATCAGCCGCACCACGCTGTACAAGCGGTTGCGTGAGCGATGATCGCCCTGGTCTGTACCGGCCTCATCGCCGGCTCAGGCAAGCCCCCGTCTCAACGTCCGGGATATCCCTTTGGGGGCAGCTTTGGCCGCACACAACCCAACGCGGTGCATGGCACCGGCTGCGCCGGTGTTCGCGGCTAAAGCCGCTCTCACAGGGTCCCTGCCAATTCAATGAGCAATTCTGTAAAAGCCGGTATGGGCAAAGCTCCCCTCTCCAACCCGCTGACGTGTAATCAAGGATCGCGCCATTGCGCCGGCTGCCGATAGGCCTGCGCCCAGGCTTGCACCGCACTGGCCGGCATCGGCCGGGCGATGCAGTAACCCTGCGCCAGCTCGCAGCCCAGGCCCATCAGTACCCGGCCGTGCTCGACGCTCTCCAGCCCTTCGGCAATCACCTCACGGCCAAACGCCCGCGCCAGGCCGATCACCGCCCTGGTCAGCGCCAGGTCGTCCTGGTCATGCAGGATGTCGCGCACGAACGACTGGTCGATCTTGATCGTCTGGGTCGGCAAGCGCTTCAGGTAACTCAGCGATGAATAGCCGGTGCCGAAGTCGTCCAGGGAGAAACGCACACCCTGCGCGCGGCAGGCATCGAGGCAGCGGCTGACATGCTGCAGGTTGTCGATGGCCACCGACTCGACGATTTCCAGGTCCAGCCGCGCCGGGTCCACCTCCGGGTGCGCCGCCAGCAACTGCTGCAGGCGTTCGGCAAAGTCACTGCGCTGCAAATGCCGCGCGGCGATATTCACGCTCAGTGACCAGGGCCGCCCCTGGCGCTGCCACACCTGTAGCTGGTTCAGCGCCTGGACGAGCACCCACTCGCCGATTTCCACGATCAGGTCGGTCTGCTCCACCCAAGGCAGGAAATCGCCAGGCGGTACCAGGCCACGGCCTGGCCGCTGCCAGCGCAACAAGCCCTCGAAACCCAGCACCTGGCCGCTGCGCAAGTTGACCTTGGGCTGGTAATACAGGCACAGCTCGCCGTTGTGCAGGGCCCGGCGCACCCGCGCCACGGTCTGATGGGTAGCCTTGAGCTCCTGTTCCTGGGACACGTCGAACAGGTGATAGCGGTTGCGCCCACGCTGCTTGGCAACGTACATGGCCTGGTCGGCATGGCGCACCAAGGTGTCGGCGTCCTCGTCGTCCTGCGGGTACAGGGTCACGCCAATACTGGCGCTAAGCGACAGGCGGTGCTCGCGCACCACATAGGGCGCCGCCAGTGCCTGCAGCACCCGACGCAGCGCCGCATGCAGCTGGCGGTCTTCGTCGACGTCGCGCAGGATCAGCACGAACTCGTCTCCCGAGAGCCGGGCCACCGCGTCGCCACCGCGCAGTATGTGCTTCAGCCGCTGCGCCACCTCGACCAGCAGCAGGTCGCCAATGGCATGCCCGTAGCCGTCGTTGACCGCCTTGAAGCCATCCAGGTCGAGCATGCACACCGCCAGCGGAATGTCTTCACGGCGCGAGTAGGCCAGGGCCTGGTTCAGCAGGTCGGACAGGTAAGCGCGGTTGGGCAGGCCGGTGAGCACGTCGTGGCCCACCCGCCATTGCAAGGCATGCAGCAGCTGGCGCTTCTCGGTGACGTCGAAACGGATCGACACGTACTTGCGCACCAGGCCGGTTAGCGGGTCGACCAGCGGCACCATGGTGCTGTCGACCCAGTACAGCGAGCCATCCTTGGCGCGGTTGCAGATCTCGCCCTTCCATACCCGGCCGGCGGCCAACGCCCGCCACATGCCGACGAAGAACTCCGGCTCGTGCAGGCCGGAGTTGAGAATGCGGTGATTGGCGCCCAGCAGCTCCTCGTGGCTGTAGCCCGAGATGCTGCAGAACTGCTGGTTGACGTAGGTGATGGTCCCACGCAGGTCGGTTTCGGAAAAAATCGCGGCCGCGTCCACGGCCGCACGATAGATGTCATCCATAAAGCATCCTGCCTTAGCGGTTGAAGCGCTCCACGAGGGCGCGCAATCCGGCGCACACCTCTTCCAGTTCGGCGCCGCGCGAAGCGGCAGCGTTGGCGCTGTGGGCGCTGTGCTGGGCAATGCCGGCCACGCCATTGATCTGCCGTGAAACGTCTGCGGCCACTGCCGACTGCTGCTGCGACGCCGTGGCCATCTGCTGGCTCATGTCGCTGATGCGCTGCACCGCGTCACGAATGCCATGCAGCGCCTGCCGGGCTTCCTGCACCTGGGCAACGCCCTGCTCGGCACCGTCGATGCCCTGGCTGGCGATCGCCACGGCTTCCTCGGCGCCACTGCGCAGGGCATCGATGATGGCCTGGATGTGCAAGGTAGACTGCCGGGTCTTGTCGGCCAGTGCCCGCACTTCGTCGGCGACCACGGCAAAGCCGCGGCCCTGCTCGCCCGCACGGGCCGCTTCGATGGCTGCGTTGAGGGCCAGCAGGTTGGTCTGCTCGGCAATGCCGCGGATCATCCCGGTGGCCTCGGCGATTGCACCGGTCTGACCAGCCAGGTGGCTGACCGCCTGGTTGATCTGGGCCACGGTACCGGCCAGGGTGCGAATCGCCGCGCCACTGGCATCGGCCACCTGGCTGCCCTGCTCGGCCAGCAGATGCGCGGTGTGGGCCTCGGCGGCGGTCAGCTGCACATGCCTGGCCACTTCACCGATGGACGCTGCCATCTGGTTCATGGCGGTGGCGCTCAGGTCGGTTTCCGCACGCTGCTCCAGCAAGGCCGACTCGGTACTGCGGGACAACTGCCCGGCATCATGGGCAGCCACGGCCATTTGCGCCGCGAGGTCGCTCAACCGGGTCAGCGCGGTTTTCAGCCGTGCCTCCTCACTGATCAGCATCAATTCCAGTTGCCCGGCGGCACCGGGCAGGTCGCTGTAGGTCAAGGCCGCGATCGGGTCGGCGAAAGTACCGGCGGCCCCCTGCACAACCTGCTGCATCTGCCGCCCGACGGCATCGCGCGCCCACAGGCCATAGGCCACCAACAGCCCTACGGTCAGCCCCTGCCCCACCAGGCCTGGCCACAGCTGGTTGGCGCCCAGCGCCAGCAGCCCGCTCGCCAGCGGCAGGGCCAGGGCCTGCGCCAGCAACGTCAGCCGACGTGGCCACGACAACACCGCCTGGCCATTGCGCAAGCGCGCATACAGGGCCTCGGCACGGGCCACCTGCTCACGCGTGGGGCAGACCCGCACCGACTCATAGCCAACCACCCGCCCGGCTTCGAGGATGGGTGTGACATAGGCATTGACCCAGTAGTAGTCACCATTGCGGCAGCGGTTCTTGACGATGCCCATCCAGCTCTTGCCGGCCTTCAGGTAGCGCCACATCAACGCGTACACCGCCGGCGGCATGTCCGGGTGGCGCACCAGGTTGTGCGGGCTGCCGATCAGTTCGGCCTCGCTGTACCCGCTGATGGCGGCGAATTCGGGGTTGCAGTAAGTGATCAGGCTGGCGGTGTCAGTAGCGGAAATCAGCCGTTGATCAGGTGGGAAACGTTGCTCGACCGGGGTGACCGGAAGGTTGAGACGCACAATGAGACTCCATTCATTTAAACGCCAGGAGCCTGCTCGCGGGCGATTACCAGGATGAATACCCCGTAATCGGCCCTTTAGTGACTTCCCGGTCGGGCGCGGATTCTACGAGGTCAGCCACATAATGCAAATAAACCTTACGAATCATAGCGTTATCAAAAATTTTGAAGTCGGCGTGGCGCTTGGCAAGCTGATTGCAGCCGTGCACAGGCACTGGCCAAAGCCTGATCTGATTCATGTGCGCAGTCCCTGTGGGATCGGCGGTTCGCCTGCGAACTGCCGATCCAACCCCATGCACCGAACCAGAGCCCGGCAGGCCGGATTGCCCCATAACTGGTCAGACCGGTAAGGCCAAAAATCCTTGCAATGTAGGATTTTTCGCGCTTTCATGGCTTCGCGCTGAACAAACCGGTAAGACCACAATAATTAAGTCCTGCGCTCTTTCGCCCCGTGCGGCTACCGAAGCAAGGACACCGATCAGAGATCCCTCCCATGCTCAAATGGTGCTCGCGTTCGATCTTCCTGCAAGTCGTGCTCGGCCTTGCCCTCGGCATCGCCTGCGGTCTCAGCTTCCCCGACCTCTCCCTGCAACTCAAACCCCTTGGCGACGGCTTCATCAAGCTGATCAAGATGCTCATCGGCCTGATCGTGTTCTGCGTGGTGGTCAGCGGCATCTCGGGTGCCGGCGACCTGAAAAAGGTCGGGCGCATCGGCCTGAAGTCGGTGATCTACTTCGAAGTGCTGACCACCCTGGCACTGGTGATCGGCCTGGTGTTCGCCTTCACCAGCGGCATCGGCAGCGGCGCCAACATCCACCTGGACCAACTGTCCAGCGCCGACGCCAGCAGCCTGGCCGAGCGCGGCCAGCACATCCATGGCGCGACGGCGTTCTTCATGGACCTGATCCCCACCTCGGTGATCGGCGCCTTCGCCGACAACAACATTCTCCAGGTGCTGCTGTTCTCGGTACTGTTCGGCAGCGCACTGAACCTGGTGGGCGATTCCGCAGCCGGCATCTCGCGGCTGATCAACGAGCTGAGCCACGTGATCTTCCGCATCATGGGCATGATCGTGCGCCTGGCCCCCATCGGCGTGTTCGGCGCCATCGCCTTCACCACCAGCAAGTACGGCCTGGAATCGCTGCAACACCTGGGCGGGCTGGTGGCGCTGTTCTACCTGACTTGCGCCGGCTTCGTACTGATCGTGCTGGGCACGGTCATGCGCCTGTCGGGCCTGAAGCTGCTGCCGCTGATCAAGTACCTGCGTGAAGAGCTGACCATCGTGCTGGGCACCGCCTCGTCCGACGCCGTACTGCCACAGATCATGCGCAAGCTGGAGCACCTGGGCATCGGCAGTTCCACCGTCGGCCTGGTGATCCCCACCGGCTATTCGTTCAACCTCGATGGCTTCTCCATCTACCTGACCCTGGCCATCGTGTTCATTGCCAACGCCACCGGCACGCCACTGGCAATGACCGACCTGTTGACCATCCTGCTGGTGTCGCTGGTGACTTCCAAGGGCGCTCACGGCATCCCAGGCTCGGCGCTGGTGATCCTCGCCGCTACCCTGACCGCCGTGCCGGCGATCCCGGTGGTCGGCCTGGTGCTGGTATTGGCGGTGGACTGGTTCATGGGCATCGGCCGGGCACTGACCAACCTGATCGGCAACTGCGTGGCCACCGTGGCCATTGCCCGCTGGGAGAAGGACATCGACCTGGAGCGTGCGCACAACGTGCTCGACGGCAAACCCGGCTTCGCCCCCACGCCACGCAAGCAGCCCAACCCCCATCAACAGGAATTCTGAGCGAACGTGGCCGGCACCGACGCCGGCCCTTCCAGGAGCGAACCGTGATCAGCTCATCGACCGTCGTCAACTCAGTGGTGGAAAAACTGCGCCAGGCCCTCGCCCGCGGCCAATGGCGTACCGGCGACATGCTGCCAGGCCAGCGCGAGCTGGCCGAACAACTGGGCATCAGCCGCCCCAGCCTGCGCGAAGCGGTGACCGTGCTGGAAACCCTGGGCCTGGTGCGCTCGCTGCCAGGCAAGGGCGTGCTGGTGCTGGATGCCGACGCTGCAGGCCAGGAACCGAGCCTGGACACCAGCACCGCAGCCAGCCTGGCCGACGTGCTGGAGCTGCGCTACACCCTTGAACCCTTCATCGTCGGCCTGGTGGCGCAGTCGGCCAACAGCCAGGACATCGGCCAGCTGCGCCTGACCCTGATGGACATGCGTGAAGCGCTGGAGGCCGATGACAGCGAAGCCGGAGTCCGCGCCTATATCGCTTTCCATGAAGCGCTGTTCGCCCTGACCACCAACCCGATCTTCCAGAGCGTGGTGCAACAGACCGGCAATGCCCTCAAGCAGAGCGCCGACATGCTGCGCAATTCGCCAGAGCACCTGGCCGCACGGCTGAAGGAGAACGAAGCGGTGGTGCGTGCCATACGTGAACGCAGCAGCGCCCAGGCCAGTGCCCAGATGCGCCAGCACATCCTGGCCGAAGGGCTGCGCATGGGCATCCCGTTGAACATCCCGGACGAACACCCGCATCCATGACCCAAGGAGAGCGACCATGAACGCCGCCCCCCACTTGCCGACCCTGCTCGCGGCTGGCGAAACCCGCCTGTCGGCCGAGCAGATCTACCCGCGGCTGTTCGATGCCATCCTCGAACAGCGCCTGCCACCTGGCAGCCTGTTGCCCGAACAGGCGCTGGGCCATGCCTTTGGTGTCAGCCGTACAGTGATCCGCCGCGTGCTCGGGCGCCTGTCCGACCAGCAGGTGGTGGTGCAGCGCCCCAGCCACACTGCGCATTTGGCCGCGCCCGACCCGGAGCAGGCACGCCAGGTGCTCAGCGCCCGGCGCCTGGCCGAAACCACGCTGATCACCCTGGCCGCGCAACGCGCCCGGCCAGTGCAGATTCGCCAGCTGCGGCAACTGGTGGAACGCGAGCGCCAGCACCATGAAAACGGCGAGCGTTGTGCGGCGATTCGCCTGGGCGGCGAGTTTCACCTGAAACTGGCGCAAGTGGCCGCCAATGCGCCACTGGCGCGGTTTCTCAATGGCCTGGTGCCGATGACCTCGCTGATCATCGCCCGCTACGAGTCGCCGTGCTGCGACCACTGCGCGTGGGAGGAACATGCGGCGATCATCGATGCCGTGGAGCACGGTGATGCCGAGGCGGCGCTAGGGCTGATGCACAAGCACCTCGACCGCCTGGAAGAAAAGCTCGACCTGGATTGACCCGGGCCGCTGCCGGCGATGGGCTGCACGGCAGCCCCCTCAACCCCACCCTATACTCCGAGAACCACCCCAGCCTCTATCAGGGAGGCGGTTGCGTGAGCACTCGAGTCCTCCTGCTGCTGTGCCTGCTGCTGGCCCTGGCCGGCTGCGCAGGCAAGCCTCCATCTGCCCCGCCGCCACCCGTGGTGGTCACCCCCGCCACCTGGCAACGCATCGACCAGGAACTGATCGACGCCTCGGTCGGCGCCGCCAGCTCGGCCAACGACTATGCCCGGCGCTCCATGCGGGTGTGGAAGGAACAGGTACAGCGGCGCACCGAAAGCGACTTCATCCCCTGGTTCACCGGCTACTGGACCCAGCAGTGGCTGACCCTCAAGGTGGCCTGGTACAAGATCGACAGCGGCGAAGGCCGGGAGCCGGCAGAAAAACGTCTGGCGCTGTACCTGCAGGAGCAGTACCACAAGCGGGTGATCGAACCGGTGGCCGAGCAGATCAACCCCGAAGGCATCCGCGACCGTGCCTGCGAGCTGTACCTGCAACTGCTCGGCCAGCAGCTGCCGGCCATCATCAGCCGCTACAACGCGCCCCCCGAGCAGTTCAGCCAGCGCCTCAACCGCATTCCCGCCATCGCCCTGGGGCCGCCAGATGCGCGTAATGCCAGCCTGTATCAACTGCTGCGGGCCAAGTCGCTGGCCCAGCAACCGGCCTGGCAAGCCATGCGCCAACACCTCCACCAGCAGGCCAGCAAGGGCCCCGGGAAGACCGATGTCGGGCTGAACTCGGTAGCCAACCAGGCCAGCGAAAAACTCGGCGCCACCCTGGCCCCGCGCGGCATCGCCAGCGCCGTGGCGTCAGCGGTGGGCAAGGTGGCGGGGGCGATGATTTCGATTGCGGCAGCCGGCTACGGAATCATGACCCATGACCGCGAACACCCGCAGATGGTCGAGCAGCTGCGGGTGATCCTCAACGTGGCGCTGAGCCAGGAATGGCAGGAACTGATGGAGAACCGCCAGAGCGGGGCCATGGCAGGGGTGTATTACCTGTCGGGGCAGGTCGAGGACAGTTTGCTGGCCAGTGCGCCGCGGCCGGCTGAACAACCGGTTGAGCAGCAGGTGAAGCAACAGCAGGAGCCTTTGATCATTCGCCTGCCGCCTTAGCCATTGTCTGTACTGGCCTCTTCGCGGGCTCGCCCGCTCCCACAGGGGTATCACAGGTCTTGAGAATTGTGGAAATCCTGTGGGAGCGGGCGTGCCCGCGAACAGGGCGGCTCAGGCTGAATCAGGCTGTCGCCATTGCCGAACTGGGCAACCCGAACACCCGGTCGAACGCCCAGTTGTAGGCAAAGGTGTAGCACGGCACCAGCACGATGAACGCCATGTCCACCAGCAACGCCTCCAGCAAAGTCATGTCCAGCCACCAGGCAATCAGCGGAATCAGGTACACCACCAGGGTCAGCTGGAAGCCGATGGCATGCGCCACCCGCCGCGCCACGCTACGCCCGCGCTTTGCCTGACGGCTCTCCCACCACTCGAACAGGGTGTTGTAGATCAGGTTCCAGAGCATGGCGATGGTGGTGATCATCACCGCCAAAGGCCCGGTATGGGACGCTTGGCTGTCCGACAGGTAGGCCAGTCCGAGGGTCGACATGCACAACCCGATCAGTTCATAAAAAGTCACGTAGACCAGTTTGCGTTTGAGTCCCTGCACCCGGGAGTACCTCCAATGACAAAAGCGATGGGGCGCGATCGTGCTTCATCATGCTTGACAGCAAAAGTCAGCAGCTGTCAGATTTTCTGACAGGAGGCTGCCATGAACTTTTCCAGCGACAACATCCAGCTGTTTCTCGCCGTGCTCGACCGCGGATCGTTTTCCGCCGCCGCGCGCGCCCTGCAGCGGGTACCTTCGGCCGTGAGCATGGCCGTCGGCAACCTTGAGGCCGAACTGGGCTACACCTTGTTCGAACGCGGCCCGCGCGAAGTCCGCCCGACCGCGCAGGCCATCGCGCTGGAACCCCATGCCCGGCTGATCGCCGAGCAACTGGGGCTACTGCAGGTGCATGCCCTAGAGCTGTCCCAGGGGCTGGAGAGCAGCCTGACCCTGGCCGTGGTGCCGGACATCGACCACCGCCCGCTGCTGGCGGCCATCGCTCGCCTGGGTGAGCGCCACCCGCTACTGGACATCGCCCTGCTCAGTGCCCCGCAGGAAGAAGCCTTGCACCTGCTGGACAGCGGCCGCGCCGACCTCTGCATCGCCTTTGCCGGGCTGCAGGTCGATGCCCGTCGTGGCTTCCAGCACATCGGCATGGAGTCGCTGATAGCCACCCTGTCCCCCGCCCACCCGGCCTTGCGCGAAGGGCGTATCCACTACCTCGAGGACCTGACCCGGGTGCGCCAGATACTGGTACGCAGCCGGGACTTGCCGCTGGCCGACCCACGCCCGCTGATAGGCGCCACGCACTGGTCCACCGACAGCTTCGACCTCGCCCTGCAGATGGTGGAAGCCGGCCTGGGCTGGGGTGACTTGCCGCTGTCACGGGTCGCGCCACTGCTGGCCAGCGGGCGCCTGGTGCGCCTGGACTTTCGCAACACCCGCAACGAACTGCAGTTGCCGGTACACATCTTGTGGCGCAAGCAACAACCGTTGCAGCAGGCTGCACGTCTGTTGATAGAGCAGTTGTGTAGCCCGTGAATACCGTCTGTCGAAACGACCGTAAGAATTTTCTGTAAGAGCATCAATCTTTTACCCCTTGAGCCGATATCCCGGTCGATAGGTTCCGCAATGCGTCATGAGCGCGCTGCGCCCTCCCCTCACTGGCCCAAGGTCTCGAAACATGAACCTGAAATTTCGCCACAAGATCCTGCTCAGCGCCTGCGGCGTCGTGGTCCTGGCATTTGCCCTGTTCACGCTCTACAACGACTACCTGCAACGCAATACCATCCGCCAGAACATCGAAGCTTCGGTGCAGCAGTCGGGCGCACTGACCGCCAGCAGTGTGCAGAACTGGATGAGCGGGCGCATCCTGGTCCTGGAAAACCTGGCCCAGGACATCGCCCAGCAAGGCGCTGGCGACACCCTGGACGGGCTGATCGAGCAGCCGTCCTATACGCGCAATTTCCTGTTCACCTACCTGGGCCAGGCCAACGGTGCGTTCACTCAGCGCCCCAATGCGCAGATGCCCGCCGGTTACGACCCACGTCAGCGCCCGTGGTACGGCGCCGCTGCCAGCGCCGGGCAGTCCGTGCTGACTGCCCCGTACCAAGGCGCTGTCGGCGGCCTGATGGTAACCATCGCCACGCCTGTGAAAAGCAAGGGCAATGGCGAACTGATGGGTGTGGTCGGCGGTGACGTCACCCTCGACACCCTGGTCGAGATCATCAACTCGGTCGATTTCGGCGGCATCGGCCACGCCTTCCTGGCCGACAGCAATGGCCAGGTGATCGTCAGCCCCGACAAAGACCAGGTGATGAAGAACCTCAAGGACATCTACCCCGGCAGCAACCTGCGGGTCGCCGCCGGCATGCAGGATGTCACCCTCAATGGCCAGGACCGCATCATCTCCTTCGCCCCGGTGGCCGGCCTGCCTTCGGCACAGTGGTACATCGGCCTGTCGATCGACAAGGACAAGGCCTACGCCGCGCTCAGCCAGTTCCGCACCTCGGCGATCATCGCCATGCTGATTGCCGTGGCCGCCATCGCCGGCCTGCTTGGCCTGCTGATCCCGGTGCTGATGAACCCGCTGACCACCATGGGCCGCGCCATGCGCGACATCGCCGAGGGCGAAGGTGACCTTACCCGCCGCCTGACCGTACAGAACAAGGACGAATTCGGCGAACTGGCCACATCGTTCAACCGCTTTGTCGAGCGCATTCATGCCTCGATCAGCGAAGTGTCCTCGGCCACCCGCCTGGTGCACGACCTGTCGGAGAAGGTGGTCAATGCCTCCAATGCATCGATCATCGGCTCCGAAGAGCAAAGCATGCGCACCAACAGCGTGGCCGCAGCGATCAACGAGCTGGGTGCCGCCACCCAGGAAATCGCCCGCAACGCCGCCGATGCCTCGCAGCATGCCAGCGGTGCCAGCGAACAGGCCCACGGTGGCCGTGAAGTGGTCGAAGAAGCGATCAGCGCCATGACCGCCCTGTCGCAGCGCATCAGCGAGTCCTGCGCACAAATCGAAACGCTCAACGCCAGCACGGACGAAATCGGCAAGATCCTCGACGTGATCAAGGGCATCTCGCAGCAGACCAACCTGCTGGCGCTGAACGCCGCCATTGAAGCGGCCCGTGCCGGTGAAGCCGGCCGCGGCTTTGCCGTGGTGGCCGACGAGGTCCGCAACCTGGCGCACCGCACCCAGGAATCGGCGGAAGAAATCCACCGCATGATCACCAGCCTGCAGGTAGGCTCGCGCGAAGCGGTGCACACCATGAACACCAGCCAGGTTTCCAGCGAGCAGACCGTGCAGGTAGCCAACCAGGCTGGCGAACGCCTGGCCAGCGTGACCCAGCGCATTGGCGAGATCGATGGCATGAACCAGTCGGTGGCTACGGCTACCGAAGAGCAGACCGCCGTGGTCGAGAGCCTCAACCTGGACATCACCCAGATCAACGCCCTGAACCAGCAAGGGGTGGAGAACCTCAACGAGACCCTGCGCCATTGCGACCAACTGGCCCAGCAGGCCGGGCGCCTGAAGCAATTGGTAGGCAGTTTCAGGATCTGATGGACCAAGGGGGCGCTCTGCGCCCCAATCGCGACGCAAGGCCGCCCCCACAGGTGCCATGCGGTCCTTGTGGGAGCGGCCTTGTGTCGCGATTGGGCTGCGCAGCAGCCCCCTACGCCACCGCCGCTTTGACCACTTTGCTCCGCCGCACCCAGGCCAGCAGCACCGCAGCCATCAGCACAAAGCCCAGGTAGCCGAACAACGGGTACACCTCGCCCACCAGGCTGATGAACCCCACCAGGCTGCAGCCCAACGCCACCACCCCAGTCACCACCGACCCCCAGCGGAACGTCGCCGTGCCCACCGGCAACAGCCGCGAAAGGAACGAAAACAACGTACCCACCGCGGTGTTGACGATCATGCCGAAGATGATCAGGCACATCACCAGCCCCAGCAGCGGTGACACTTCGTTGGCAATCGACAGCATTGGCATCGGCAGGTCAGCCACGCTGTCCAGGCGCGACAACAGCCCGGCACTCATCACCAGCATCAGGCCGCCCAGTGCTGCACCACCGAGCAGTCCACCCCAAACCGCGGTTTTCTCGCCCTTGGCCGAGCCGCCCAGAATGGCCAGGATCGGCGCGCCGGCAACGATGTTGTAGGACACGTACAAGAACGCCCCCAGCAGCCAGTGACGGGTGCCGGCCTGTTGCTGGCTGGCCAGCAGGTCAAGCTGGGCGAAACTCTGCTCACGGGTGAATACTGCGTACAGCGCAATCGCCGACGCCACCAGGATCAGCAACGGCGTGATGGCGCCAATGGCGAGGATCACCTTGCGCACGTCCAGGCACACGATGCCCACCACCACAAGCGTCACCAGCACGCTGCCGGTCAGTGCCGGGATGCCGAACTGCTGCTCCAGCAAGGCGCCACCGCCGGCCAGCATGACCACGGTGACGGCGAACATGAAAAAGGTGATCAGCCAGTCGACGAACAGGCCCAGGTGACGGCCGCAGATGGCCTGGATCACATCCTTGTGCGAGGTGGCCTGCTGGCGATTGCCCAGTCCCGCCAGGGCCATGCCGAGGAAGGTGAACAAGGCCGCGCTGACCAGCGTACCGGCCAGCCCCCACACACCGAAATCGACAAAGAACAACAACAGTTCCCGCCCCGAAGCGAACCCTGCCCCCACGATCACGCCGACAAATGCGCCGGCGATCTTCAGCTGCTCTTGCATGTGCACCTCTGGATTTATTGTTGTTGTCTTACTGCCACCGCATCGCTTTTTGGGGCTATTTGTTCGGTCACGAATCGCCGACAAACGCCTGCACTTCGATCTCCACATCCACCCCCAGCGCCAATGCCGAGGCTACGGTCGAGCGCACCGGCAGCGCTGCGCCGAAGAATTCCTTGTACACCTCGTTGAAGCCGGCGAAGTGGCTCATGTCCGACAGCCATACCGTGGCCTTGACCACCTGGTCGAAACGCGCGCCACAGGCCGCCAGGCTTTCGGCGATGCGCTCGCAGGCGGCGCGGGTCTGGGTCTGGATGTCCCCGCGCACCACTTCGCCGCCGGCACTCATCGGCACCTGGCCGGAGAGGAACAGGAAACCGCCGGCTTTCACCGCACGGGAAAACGGGAACGGAAGGCTGCTGGGGAAACGCTGGATATCATTGCTCATGGAATGCTCCTTTCAGGGTTGTTGGAAACGGGCCGGGGACAGGCGCTCGGGCACCACCCCCTGGCTGACAAGACCGGGACACAGGGGTTGCCGCAGCAGCAGGTCGGCGGCCAGGCGCGAGGCGCCCGCAGCCGACTGGATGCCATAGCCACCTTGTGCCGCCAGCCAGAAGAATGCGGGTGCATGCGCATCGAAACCGATCACCAGGTCGCCGTCGGCGACGAACGAGCGCAGCCCGGCCCAGGTGTGGCTCGGCCGGCGGATCGCCAGGGTGGTCATGGTTTCGATGTTGTAGATGCCCAACGCCACGTCGAACTCCTCGGGCGCGGCGTCCTGGGGTTCGACCGGGTCGGCATTGGCCGGCGAACCCAGCAACTGGCCGGCGTCTGGCTTGAAGTAGAAGCTTTCGTCAACGCCGATCACCGCCGGCCAGCGGGCGAAGTCCTGATCTGCCGGGCCGGGGAAGGTAAAGGCACTGCGTCGGCAGGGTTGCAGGCCGATACGCGCCACACCGCACTGCTCGGCCACGCGGTCGGCCCAGGCGCCTGCGGCATTGACCAGCTGGCGCGCATGCACGCGACTGCCATCGCCCAGCTCCACCTGCCACAGGTTATCCAGGTACCAGGCCTGGATCAGCTCGGCGTTGCAGCGCAGTTCACCGCCAGAGGCGCGATAGCCGCGCAGGAAGCCCTGGTGCAGGGCATGTACGTCCAGGTCCATGGCGCCCGCTTCGAGCACCGCGCCGGCCAGGGTCTCGCCACGCAGGCTCGGCACCAGGGCCAGGGCGGCGTCGCGGTCAAGCAGGCTGACCTCGGTGCCATTGGCCAGGTTCTGCGCATAGGTCTGCTCAAGCAGCGCGCGCTGTTCCAGGCTGGCGACGTACAGGCAGCCGCGCGGTTCCAGCAGCGGGTGCTCGCAGAAGCCCTGCGGTGGAGCTTCGTAGAAGGCCCGGCTGGCGCGGGTCAGCGCCTGGATCTGCGGGGTGCCGTAGGCCTCCATGAACATGGCTGCCGAACGCCCGGTGGAATGGTAGCCAGGCTGTGCCTCGCGCTCGAGCAGCAGCACCTTCTGCTGGCCGGCCAGGCGATAGCCCAGCGATGCACCGGCAATGCCGGCGCCGATGATCAGGGTGTCGTAGATCGGGGTCATGCTCATTCCTGCCCGGCAAATTATCATTTGTGAGAATTCTAATATATGAGAATTTACGAATACGCAAGGGTCCAAGGTAAGATGCCCGACCAACGCTGCATGCCGAGATCCCCGAATGCCCGCTGCCCTACCCCTGCTGGACCGTGCCGTAGTCGGCCAGCGCCTGCGCCAGGTGCGCAAGGCGCGCCAGATGACCCTCAAGCAATTGTCCGAAGCCAGTGGCGTCCCGCTGTCTACCTTGTCGAAAATGGAGCTGGCGCAGGTCTCGGTCAGCTACGAAAAACTCGCCGCCGCCGCCCGGGCGCTGAATGTCGACATTACCCAGCTGTTGCGCGCCAGCGGCACGGTCACGGCGCCGGTACCGGTGACCGTGGTGGTCGAGTCGCTGCCGGGCGCGGCGGGCTACTCGACCGGCACCTATGAATATCACCCGATCGCCGGCGACTTCCCCGAACGGCGCATGACACCCGCCTATGCCCGCATCATTGCCCGTGAACGCGGCCAGTTCGACGATTTTATCCGCCACCCTGGGCAAGAGTTCGCGTTGGTGCTGAGCGGGCGCGTTCGTATCGAGTTCGAAACCGGCGAAGCGGTGAGCATCGGGCCGCAGGAGACGGCATATTTCGACAGCCAGGTGGGGCATATCTACCTGTCGGAAAGTGACGATGGCGCAGATGCACATGTGATGGTGGTGATGACTGATCGCTGACAGGCCCTCATGAAGCAACTGCCTTGCTAAAAATCCGAAAACCGGCGCGATCCCCTGCGGGAGCGGGTTTACCCGCGAACACGGGCGAAGCCCGTGCCATCCACCGCGGCGCCTGCTTCGCGGGTAAACCCGCTCCCACAGGGAACCTATTCAGCCCCTGACTCGGTTATAACCTAATAACGAACAAGTCTATTTGGCTATAAAAAAATCTATATGCTGGCTGCATCCGATAACGGGCAAAGTTGGGCAGTCGAGTAGCGTATGGATGTAGGTTCTTTCGGTTTCACCATTGCAGGCCTGATCGTAGGTTTCATCGTCGGCATGACCGGCGTCGGTGGCGGCTCGTTGATGACCCCGATCCTGTTGTGGTTCGGCATCAGCCCGGCAACGGCCGTCGGCACCGACCTGCTCTATGCCGCCATCACCAAGGCCAGTGGCGTCTGGGTGCATGCGCGCAACAAGAACGTCGACTGGAAGATCACCGGCCTGCTCAGCCTGGGCAGCGTGCCCGCGGCGGCACTGACCCTGTGGTTCCTCAGCACCCTGCACACCGACACCTCGGCACTCAACGCCGTCATCAAGCAAGGCCTGGCGGTGGTGCTTATCCTGACCGCGCTGGCCATCCTGTTCAAATCGCGTCTTCAGGCCTTCGCCAGCCGCCACGCCGGTGACCACTACCACCTCAGCGACCGCAGCCTGAACACCCTCACCGTGCTCACCGGCGTGGTGCTGGGGGTGATGGTCACCCTCACCTCGATTGGCGCTGGCGCACTGGGTACCGTGGCGTTGTTCCTGCTGTACCCCTTCCTGGTCACCCGCCGCCTGGTCGGTACCGAAATCGCCCATGCCGTGCCACTGACCCTGGTAGCGGGCCTGGGCCATGCGGGCATGGGCAACATGGACTGGTCGCTGCTGGGCTACCTGCTGCTGGGCTCACTGCCAGGCATCTACCTGGGCAGCCACCTTACCGGGCGGATTTCCGACCGCGTACTGCGCCCGTGCCTGGCGGCGATGCTGCTGCTGATCGGCTACAAGCTGGCGTTCTGACCTTCAGCCCAGGCGCAGGCGCCACTGCCCGGTCAGGCTCAGCTGCAGACGCGACAGCGGCAACACGTCGATCCGCTGGCTGGCACTCATCGGGCAGCCAAGCACCTGCACCAGCACGGCGCGCATGACCATCGGGTGGGTAACCGCCAGCCATTCACCCGGCCTGTCGAAGGCCGCCAACCAGGCGGCCATGCGCTGGCAAAGCACAGCGAACGACTCGCCGCCGTGCACCTCACTGGCCGGGTCCTGCAGCCATTCGGTCAATGCCTGCGGTTGCTCGGCCTGCAATTGCTTGAGCGTCAGCCCTTGCCAACGCCCCAGGTCGCAATCGGCCAGGGCCGGCTCGACCTGAGCCTGCCCCGAAAACCACGCCGCCGTCTCACAGGCTCGTCGCTCTGGCGCAGTCAGCACCTGCACACCTGAAAGGTCGGCGAAAGGCTGTTGGAGCAACGGCAGGATGCCGTCGTCCGCACGGTGCAGGCGCCCGGTCTTCTGGGCCTGGGTCAGGGCGTGGCAGATCAGGGTCAGGCGGGCGGCTTTCACCGGGTTTATCTCGCAGCGGGCTGGGGCGCATGGTTTAGCATGCTGTGGCAATTTTTGCCGCAACATTATGGCACCGGCTGCGCCGCTGTTCGCAGGCAAGCCCGCTCCCACAGGGATAGCGCATGGCTTGAGGCCGATGCGCTCGAGGTGGAGCTTGCCGGCGAATGGGCCGCACAGCGGCCCGTGGTGTCAGAAGTTGATGTTCAGCGCAGCGAACACCGCCCGGCCCGGCTGGTTATAGGTATTTGCGCCCGAAGTACTGGCGTTGCCGCCACGCAAGATCTGCTTGTCGAACACGTTGTTCACCCCCACCCGCACGTCGTAGTTGGCGTTGAACTTGTACCCGGCGCTCACATCCACCAGCCCGTAGGCTTCCACATCCTGTTGCGCCGCCTTGTCGTAGGCTTGCTGGGTACGGTCGTTGTAGGTCGGCGACTTCTGCTTGCCGAAGTAAGTACCCGCCACCTGGAACGACAGCTTGTCGGTAGCGCGCCAGTCGAGGGTGGTGTTGACAGTGTATTCCGGGATCACCGACAGCGGCTCGCCGGTCTCGCGGTTGTCGTTGTCGAGCATCCAGGTCAGGTTGGTGTTCCAGTCCAGGGCCGGTGTCAGCTCGATGAACAGGTTGCCTTCGATGCCTTCCACCCGCGCCTTGCCGGCGTTGTCCCACTGGGTCACGCGGCTGCCAGTGCCGATGGTGTACAGCACATCGGTATCACCGATGATCTTGTTCTTGTAGTCGTTGCGAAAGTACGTGGCACTGGTGCGCCAGGTACCACGGTCGTAGAGCAGGCCGATTTCCTTGTTGACGCTGATCTCGGGCTTGAGGTCGGCGTTGCCCTGCAGGTAGCAGCCACCGTTGTTGGCCTGCTGCACACTGCAACCGTTGCCACGGCTGTACAGCAAGTAGTTGGGGTTGGACTGGTACAGGTTCGGGGTTTTGTAGGCGCGCGCGATGCCGCCTTTGACCGACAGCGCTTCGGTCAGCTTGTGCGACAGGTTAAGGCTGGGGCTGAAGTTGTCGCCGAAGGTTTCGTGGTGATCAAAGCGCAGGCCCGGGGTAATGGTGGTGTCACCGACTATGATGTTGTCCTCGACGAACAGCGCATAGCTGCGGGCGGTCGTCTTCGAGCTGCTGCGGTCGAAACCGACCAGCCCGTCATTACCCGTGGGGTCCGAGCTTTGCGGGCGCAGCGAGCCCTGGTCATTGAGCGCCTCGTACAGGTATTCGCCACCCAGGGTCAGCACATGCTCGGTGCTGCCCACGGCGAATGGCAGGTTCACCTCACTGCTCAGGCGTGTGTTGCGCAAGCGCGACATCGCGGCGCCTTCGGCGTTGGGGGCACCTTCGGTGCGGCCTGCCAGGCCCTCGTTGAGGCGCCAGTTACGCACGTACTCGTAGGCCAGCACGGTCTTGCTGGTACCCCAGGTGAAATCGCCCAGATGGGTCAGGTCGTAGGTACTGCGCTGCATCACATTGGTTTCATGGCCATACAGGCTGGACACGAACTCGACGTCGCCACCGCCGTTACTGTTCATGGTGTCGCCAGCAAAGATATTGCCCTGGCGGCTGTAGCCGACGCTGGCCTCGAGGCGGTGCTCGTCGTTCAGCTTCCAGCTCAGCAGGCCATTGATGTCCTTGTTGCGCACCCCTTCGCGGCCCGCCACCAGCGCGCTGGTGGCATGCCCGGCGTTGATGTCCAGGTCGTCGGCATCGGTCTTGGCCAGGCCGCCGTACAGGCGGAAACCGAGGTTATCGGTCAGGCCGCCACCCAGGTTGAAGTTGGCCCGGCGGCTGGCGCCCTCGGCGCTGTCTTCCGGCAACTGGGTGTACAGGCTGACGCTACCCTTGAGTGCGTCGGTGGGGCGCTTGGTGATGATGTTGACCACCCCGCCCATGGCGCCGGAGCCGTAGCGTGCGGCCGCCGGGCCACGCAGGATCTCGATGCGCTCGACCGCTTCGGCCGGTACCCAGTTGGTTTCACCGCGGGTATCGCGGTCGCCGTTCCAGCCATAGCGCACGGCATTGCGTGCGCTGGATGGCTTGCCGTCGATGAGGATCAGGGTGTTTTCCGGACCCATGCCGCGCAGGTCGATCTGCCGGTTGTTGCCCCGCGCGCCGCTGGCGCTGTTGCCGGTCAGGTTGACCCCGGGTTCGCGGCGAATGATGTCGGACAGGTCATTGGCCGGCGGGTGGCGCTTGATGTCTTCGGCGGTG
Source organism: Pseudomonas sp. NPDC096925 (assembly GCF_044762545.1). Classification (NCBI taxonomy): domain Bacteria; kingdom Pseudomonadati; phylum Pseudomonadota; class Gammaproteobacteria; order Pseudomonadales; family Pseudomonadaceae; genus Pseudomonas; species Pseudomonas sp. NPDC096925. The sequence goes on from NZ_JBIWEM010000013.1 coordinate 77,844, forward strand.
ATGATCGACGTGCCCAGGGCCTGGCGTGCCTCCCGCTCGGCGGTGACCAAGGTGTCCTCGATCACCAGCGCGTTGTCGGCAACCGGCATCTCCAGCACCTCACCCGTGCGCTTTTCTTCTGCCTGAGCCGCGCTGGCCACCATGACCGGTGACGCCAGCGCGACGAACGCCAGGGCCAGGCTGTTGGGTGAAGTCTTGCACTGCATGGGTACATCTCCTGCGATTCATGAGCGAAACGGCACATCCCTGTCGGAAACCGGGGGCCCTCGCCCACCGGCCTCGCAAACACAGTTTGGTGGCCAACAGGGATGGTAAATATAGAGATTCCTAAATGAGTTTGAATCTTATTTACGAAGTTTACATGTTTGTAACGGAACTTTGCCGACAAGATTGCGTTGCTGACACATAGCCCCTTGAATCAGCGGGCCCCCTGTGGGAGCGGGCCGCTTGCGAATTCAGTTCTCTACGCGACAGCGCAGCCCAAAGGGCTGGGCAATCTCCTACAGTTTCGAAGGTAGCCCTCTGCCGAGTCCCCCCTGATGCGCAGCCACGAAGAATGCCGCCCCACGAACACCACCAGGCCCGTGGTGAAGATCCCTCGCAGCGTCTGGGCGTTGGGCTTCGTGTCGATGTTTATGGACATTTCCTCGGAAATGATTCACGCCCTGCTACCGCTGTACATGGTCACCGTGCTCGGCACCTCGGTAGTGGCGGTGGGCTTTATCGAAGGCATCGCCGAGGCGACTGCCTCGATCACCAAGGTTTTCTCCGGCGCCCTCAGCGACCGTCTGGGCAAGCGCAAGCTGCTTACGGTTCTGGGCTATGGCCTGGGGGCGCTGAGCAAACCCGTGTTCCCCATGGCCTCCGGGCTGGAATGGCTGACCGCGGCACGCTTCGTCGACCGGGTCGGCAAGGGTATTCGTGGGGCGCCGCGCGACGCACTGGTGGCGGATGTCACGCCCGCTGAACTGCGTGGTGCAGCCTTCGGCCTGCGCCAGGCGCTGGACACCGTGGGCGCCTTCCTTGGGCCGTTGCTGGCGATCCTGTTGATGTGGCTGACCTCAAGCCATTTCCAGACGGTGTTCTGGGTGGCGGTGATCCCGGCGTTCGTGGCGGTGTACATCCTCATCGCCTTCGTGCGCGAACCTGAAACGCCGGCCACCGCCCGGCCGGTACGCTCACCGTTGGCAGTACACGAACTGGCTCGCCTGGGCCCGGCCTACTGGCGGTTGATCGGCCTGGCCACGCTGTTCACCCTCGCCCGCTTCAGCGAGGCGTTTCTGCTGTTACGCGCCCAGGACATGGGCCTGGCGCCGCTGTGGGCGCCGGCAGTGCTGGTGCTCATGGCCTTGGCCTACTCGCTGTCAGCCTACCCCGCCGGGGCGCTGTCGGACCGCGTAGGCCGCCGTGGCGTGCTGATGACCGGGCTGGGGTTGCTGGTCACCGCCGACCTGCTGCTGGCCCTGCTGCCGGGCTGGGCCGGGCTGGCCATGGGGGTGGCCGCCTGGGGCCTGCACCTGGGCTTCAGCCAAGGCATCTTTGCCGCCATGATCGCCGACAGCGCCCCCGTCGACCTGCGCGGTACGGCCTTCGGCCTGTTCAACCTGCTGACCGGGGTGGCGCTGCTGGTGGCCAGCGTGGTGGCCGGGCTGCTGTGGGACGGGGCCGGTTTTCAGGCGACATTCCTGCTTGGCGCAGCATGTGCCGGCGGCACCTTGGTCGGGGTCGCATTGCTCAGATCAGGCCCGACCACCGGCAAGCCGAACTAGACCAGCGCTGGCTGCTGTTCCAGTAACGACCAGCCGCCATGCCCATCCACCTCCAGCCGGTGGGTATGGAACCCTGCCAGCGTGCTGCGGTGCCCGACACTGACCAGCAGCGCACCCGGCATTTCCGTGCGCAACAGCGAATACAGAGCATGCTCCAGCCCTTCGTCCATGGCCGAGGTGGACTCGTCAAGAAACACCACCTGAGGCCGGTTGAACAGCACCCGGGCAAATGCCAGGCGCTGCTGTTCACCGACCGAGAGAATGTGTGACCAGTCACAACTGACGTCCAGCCGCTCGGCCAGGTGGGCCAGGTTGACCTGGCGCAAGGCCTGCTGCATCCGCGTTTCGTCCTCAGGCTTGCTCGCCGCCGGGTAGGCGATGACGGTGCGCAGATCGCCCAGCGGCAGGTACGGCCGCTGCGACAGGAACAGCGCCTGGTGGCCCAGCGGCCGCCTGACCTCACCCTCGGCATACGGCCAGAGGCCCGCCAGCGCGCGCAGCAGCGTGGTTTTGCCGCTGCCCGACGGGCCCTTGATCAACAGCGCCTGGCCGGCGTGCAGGTCAAGGTCCAGGTCGGCGATAAGCGCATGCCCGTCCGGGCGCAGCACCTGCAGGCGGCTGATCGCCAAGGCATGCGCCTGGTCCTCGGTGATGACACGCGGCAAAGCGCTCGCCTGCTCGTTGGCATCGAGGAACCCGGTCAGACGGTCGAGGGTGGCCCGGTACTGGGCAAACGCATCATACGACTCGCGGAAGAACGACAACGAATCCTGCACCTGGCCAAAGGCCTGGGAAGTCTGCATGACATCGCCCAGCTTGATCGCCCCACTGAAGAAGCGCGGCGCCTGGAGAATGAACGGGAACACCACCGCAACCTGGCTCACGCCCAGGTTGAAACCACTGAATTTCAGGTTTCGGTACACCAGCGCCCAGGCATTTACGATCAAGGCACCAAAGCGACCCAGCAAGGTGCTCCGCTCGACCTGCGTGCCTTGGTAGAAGGCAATGTTCTCGGCGTTCTCGCGCAGGCGCATCAGCGCGTAACGGAAGTTGGCGGTGAGCTTTTCGTTGAGGAAGTTCAGGCGGATCAGCGGTCGCCCGAGGCGGAAGGCGATCCAGGTGGCGACGATGACATACAGGTACACGGCAAACACCATCGCCCGGGGTATCTCCACACCGGCGACAGCCAGCGGTGCCGACAGCCCCCAGAGGATACCGGTGAACGCCACCAGCGACACCAGCGCGCTGACTGCACCCAGGGCGAGGGTCACCGAGTTGCTGACAAAGGCGTTGACGTCCAGTTCGATACGTTGGTCGGGGTTGTCCACCGGCTCGGCGAGGAACTGGCCACGGTAGTAGGCATCGCCGTGCATCCAGTCGTGGGTCAGGCGCTCGGTCAGCCAGACCCGCCACTGGATGCTGAAGGCCTGGCTTACATAGAAGGTGAACAGCGAACGCAACACGTGGATGGTGGCCAATACCGCGAAGACGCCGAGCAGGTACCAGAATGCGGCTTGATCAAGGCCCTGCAAGGCGCTGTAGAAGCCGTTGTACCAGAACGAGAACAGCACGTTCAGGCGCACCGAGAATAGCGTCAGTACCAGCAGCAGGGCGAACACCAGTAACGGCCGCCAACTACGCCTGAAACTGAAATAGGGCCCGGCAAGCTGCCAGAACTGGCTACCCCAGCGCGTACAACGTACGGCCAGTGTGGCGGCTGCAGTGAAGCAGACAAGGGTGATGAACGAGGCGATTGCCAGCCAGCTCAGGCTCTCTTGCAGGGCCTGGTGCCAGTTCATTTCCATGATGAGTATCCGTGCTGAGTATTTCCGCGAGCGTAGCATTGACCTGTGATTCGTCAGGCATAAATGACGCACATTTCATGAATGCCTCCGGGAGCTACGCGGGCCCTGTGGGAGCGGCTTTAGCCGCAAAGCAGGCGACGCGGAGGATGGCACCGGCTTTGCCGGTGTTCGCGGGTGAACCCGCTCCCACAGGGGGCGCGTATGCCCGGGAGTTTTTGCGCCAC
>NZ_JBIWEM010000014.1:0-57326 GCF_044762545.1 Pseudomonas sp. NPDC096925
CGTAGCGGGAGGCGAATAATACAGCGTTTAAAACCGCTGTCAACCTTCATCTCAACCGCCATCGATCATTTGATCGAAGCCCTTTCAGCACCTTCAGAATCGCCTAACTCGTTGAATTTCAAGGAGTTTGTCGTTCCGTTGTCGCTGGAAGTGGGGCGCATTATAAGGGGATTCGAAGGGGCGTCAACCTTTAATTTCAAGAAACTTTAATATCGCTGAAAAACAAAGCGGGGAGGCCTACCGGCCTCCCCGCTTCTGCTTCATCCCTTACAAACTAGGGAACGCAAACTGCGAAGCCTCATGGCTGGCCCGCTGCGGCCAGCGCTGGGTGATAGCCTTGCGGCGGGTATAGAAGCGCACCCCGTCCGGGCCATAGGCATGCAGGTCACCGAACAGCGAGCGCTTCCAGCCACCAAAGCTGTGGTAGGCCACCGGCACCGGCAGCGGTACGTTCACACCGACCATGCCCACTTCGATCTCATCGCAGAACAGGCGCGCCGCTTCACCGTCACGGGTGAAGATGCAGGTGCCATTGCCATACTCGTGATCATTGATCAGTTGCATGGCCTGCTCCAGGCTGTTCACACGCACTACGCACAGCACCGGGCCGAAGATCTCTTCCTTATAGATGCGCATCTCCGGGGTCACCTTGTCGAACAGGGTGCCACCGACGAAGTAGCCATCCTCATTACCGGCCACACGGAAGCCACGGCCATCCACCACCAGCTTGGCGCCAGCAGCAACACCGTCATCAATATAGCCCACCACCTTGTCACGGGCAGCAGCCGTCACCAGCGGGCCCATGTCCAGGCCGCACGAGGTGCCGGCACCAATCTTCAGTGCCTTGATCTGTGGTTCCAACTTGGCAATCAGGGCGTCGGCCACCTGGTCACCCACGCACACCGCCACCGAAATGGCCATGCAACGCTCGCCGCACGAACCGTAGGCCGCACCCATCAGTGCGCTCACGGCGTTGTCCAGGTCGGCATCCGGCATCAGCACCGCGTGGTTCTTCGCACCACCCAGGGCTTGTACGCGCTTGCCGCGCTTGGTGCCTTCGGCGTAGATGTACTCGGCGATCGGCGTCGAACCGACGAAGCTCAGGGCCTTCACTTCCGGCGCTTCGATCAGCGCATCCACCGCTTCCTTGTCGCCATGCACCACGTTGAGGATGCCCTTCGGCAGGCCGGCTTCCAGCAGCAGCTGGGCGATGAACAGGGTCGAGCTCGGGTCGCGCTCGGAAGGTTTGAGGATGAAGGCGTTACCGCAGGCGATGGCCAGTGGGTACATCCACAGTGGCACCATGGCCGGGAAGTTGAACGGGGTGATACCGGCAACCACGCCCAGCGGCTGGAAGTCGGACCAGGCATCGATGTTCGGGCCGACGTTGCGGCTGTACTCGCCTTTCAGCACTTCCGGCGCTGCGCAGGCGAATTCGACGTTCTCGATGCCACGCTTCAGTTCGCCGGCGGCATCCTCGAGGGTCTTGCCGTGCTCTTCGCTGATCATCTGCGCGATACGCGCTTCGTTCTGCTCCAGCAGTTGCTTGAAGCGGAACATCACCTGGGCGCGCTTGGCCGGTGGGGTGTTGCGCCAGGCCGGGAAAGCCGCCTTGGCCGAGTCGATAGCCTCCTGCACGGTCGCGCGGCTGGCCAGTTCGACCTTGCGCACGGCCTGGCCGGTGGACGGGTTGAAGACATCGGCGGTGCGCTCACCCTTGGTAACCAGTTCGCCGTGGATCAGGTGCTGAACAATGCTCATGCAAAACTCCAGATAAAGAAGGTAGAGGCAGGCGCGCGATGTGTTCACGCGCCTGGCATCAGAATCAGAACGATCAGTCGATCAGGTTCAGGGTTTCGCCCACAGCGTCGAACAGGCGGTCCAGCTCCTGCGGCGTGGTGTTGAAGGTTGGGCCGAACTGCAGGGTGTCGCCACCGAAGCGTACATAGAAGCCTGCCTTCCACAGTTTCATCGCCGCTTCGTATGGACGCACGATGGCATCACCGTCGCGGGCAGCGATCTGGATCGCGCCGGCCAGGCCGTAGTTGCGGATATCGACGATGTTCTTGGTGCCCTTCACGCCATGCAGCAGCTTCTCGAAGTGCGGCGCCAGCTCGGCGGCTGCCTGCACCAGGTTTTCCTTCTGCAGCAGGTCCAGCGCGGCGATACCGGCGGCACAGGCTACCGGGTGGGCCGAGTAGGTGTAGCCGTGCGGGAATTCCACGGCGTACTCCGGGGTCGGCTGGTTCATGAAGGTCTGGTAGATCTCGCTGCTGGCGATCACCGCACCCATCGGGATGGCGCCGTTGGTGACCTGCTTGGCGATGCACATCAGGTCCGGGGTCACGCCGAAGGCTTCAGAACCGGTCATCGCGCCCATGCGGCCAAAGCCGGTGATCACTTCGTCGAAAATCAGCAGGATGTTGTGCTGGGTGCAGATTTCACGCAGGCGCTTCAGGTAACCCTTCGGCGGCGGCAGTACGCCAGCCGAACCCGCCAGCGGCTCGACGATCACGGCAGCGATGTTGGAGGCGTCGTGCAGCTCGATCAGCTTGAGCATTTCGTCAGCCAGGGCGATACCGCCCTCTTCCGGCATGCCTTTGGAGAAGGCGTTCACCGGCAGCACGGTGTGAGGCAGGTGGTCGACATCCAGCAGCTGACCGAACAGCTTGCGGTTACCGTTGACGCCACCCAGGCTGGTGCCGGCGATGTTCACACCGTGGTAGCCACGGGCACGGCCGATGATCTTGGTCTTGGTCGCCTGGCCTTTCAGGCGCCAATAGGCACGCACCATCTTCAGCGCGGTGTCGGCACACTCGGAACCGGAGTTGGTATAGAACACATGGTTCAGGTCGCCCGGGGTCAGCTCGGTGATCTTCTCGGCCAGCTGGAACGACAGCGGGTGGCCGAACTGGAAGGCCGGGGAGTAGTCCAGGGTGCCGATCTGCCGAGCCACCGCCTCGGTGATTTCCTTGCGGGTGTGCCCGGCGCCGCAGGTCCACAAGCCCGACAGGGCATCGAAGATCTTGCGCCCCTGGTCGTCGAACAGGTAGTTGCCTTCGGCGGCCACGATCAGGCGTGGGTCGCGCTGGAAGTTGCGGTTGGCGGTGTAAGGCATCCAGTGGGCGTCCAGCTTCAGCTGGCTGGCGATACCGGCGGAGGCGGTTTCGGGCATGTTCATCGGCGGTTCCTCGGAAGACGATCAGGCAACGATGGATGTTGTTGCAGCTAACTTGGCACGGCGATAAAGTCTGAAAAAGCCAACATTTCTAATCTTCAGACAGGCCCTGACTAAACTAATGAGCCGACGCCCCGATCCACTCGCCCAAGTCAGCGATTTCGACATACGTCTGCTGAAGATCTACCGCAGTGTCGTCGAGTGCGGCGGCTTCTCGGCCGCCGAAAACGTGCTGGGCATCGGCCGTTCGGCCATCAGCCAACAGATGAACGACCTCGAGCAACGCCTCGGCCTGCGCCTGTGCCAACGCGGCCGTGCCGGGTTCTCACTGACAGAGGAAGGCCGCGAGGTCTACCATTCGGCCCTGCAACTGCTCAGCGCCCTGGAAAGCTTCCGCACCGAAGTCAACGGCCTGCACCAGCATTTGCGGGGCGAGCTGAACATCGGCCTGACCGACAACCTGGTGACCCTGCCGCACATGCGCATCACCCATGCCTTGGCCGAGCTCAAGGACCGCGGCCCCGACGTGCGCATCCAGATCCGCATGATCGCCCCCAGCCAGGTCGAGCACGGCGTGCTCGACGGCAGCCTGCACGTCGGCGTGGTGCCGCAGACCAGCCCGCTGTCGGGCCTCGAGTACCAGCCGTTGTACAGCGAGCGCTCACTGCTGTACTGCGCGGTCGGCCACCCGCTGTTCTATGCCGATGACCAGCAGATCGACGACGACCGCCTCAACAGCCAGGAAGCCATCACCCCCACCTTCCGCCTGCCGGCCGAAATCCAGGCGCATTACCAGGCGCTGAACTGCACGGCCAGTGCTTCGGACCGTGAAGGCATGGCGTTTCTCATCCTTACCGGGCGCTACATCGGCTACCTGCCGGACCACTACGCCACGTTCTGGGTGCAGCAAGGCCGCTTGCGCGCCCTCAAGCCCCAACAACGCTTCTATGACCTGAGCCTCAGCTGGGTAACGCGCAAAGGCCGACGGCCTAACCTGGTGCTGGAAAGCTTCCTCGAAAGCCTGGCTGCGACACGCTGATGCCAGTCTGTGCCGCAAACGCTTGTCACTTCGGCACAGGCAGGTAATCTTGTCCGACAGCCGCAGCCACTGACCCGTACGGAATCGTCCATGACCCTAGAAGTCCCTGCGCATCGCCTCTCCGCCTCGGGCAAGCCCGCGGGCCGCATCCGCCAGAAGAACGAACAGGCCATTATCCAGGCCGCCGAAGACGAGTTTGCCCGCCATGGTTTCAAGGGCACCAGCATGAACACCATCGCCCTCAAGGCGGGGTTGCCCAAAGCCAACCTGCATTACTACTTCACCAACAAGCTGGGCCTGTACATTGCCGTGCTCAGCAACATCATCGAGTTGTGGGACAGCACCTTCAACGCCTTGAGCGTCGAGGATGACCCGGGCGAAGCCCTGAGCCAGTACATTCGCACCAAGATGGAGTTCTCCCGGCGCAACCCGCAAGCCTCGCGGATTTTCGCCATGGAAGTGATCAGCGGCGGCACCTGCCTTACGGAATATTTCAGTGCCGACTACCGCGAATGGTTCCGGGGCCGGGCCGCGGTGTTCCAGGCCTGGATCGAAGCCGGCAAGATGGACCCGGTCGATCCGGTGCACCTGATCTTCCTGCTGTGGGGCAGCACCCAGCACTACGCCGACTTCGCCACCCAGATCTGCCAGGTTACCGGCCGCAGCCGCCTGACCAAGCAGGACATGGAAGACGCGAGCAACAACCTTATCCACATCATCCTGAAAGGCTGCGGCATCAAGCCGGCTGCCTGACCGTCATTTATGCCTTCTACCCTGCTCGACCTCTGCGAATACCGCGAGGAAATCCGCAAAAGCCGCTTCATCACCCTCGCCGGGCCGATCAGCAGTGCCGCCGAAGCGATGAGTTTCATCGAACGCCATAGCGACCTGGCGGCGACCCACAACTGCTGGGCCTGGAAGCTCGGCGCCCAGTACCGCAGCAGCGATGACGGCGAACCTGGCGGTACCGCGGGGCGGCCAATCCTCGCGGCCATCGAAGCGCAGGACTGCGACCAGGTGGTGGTGCTGGTAATCCGCTGGTACGGCGGCATCCAGCTGGGCACCGGTGGCCTGGCCAGGGCCTACGGCGGCGGCGCCAACAAGTGCCTGCAACAGGCACCCAAGCGGCTGCTGGTGCAGCGCAGCGAATTCACCTGCAGTTGCAGTTTCAGCGAACTGGCGCTGGTGAAGTTGCGCCTGGCGGAGGTTGACGGCCTGGTCCTGGATGAGCAGTTCACCGCCAATGGCGTGGACCTGCTGATTGCACTCGGTGACGTCCACCTGGCCCCACTGCAGCAGCAGTTGGCCGACTTGAGCCGCGGACGCATTCTGCTCGAAGCACGCTGAACATTGCCCACAACAACTGTGGGCCGGCCTGTGGATAAGCTTGGGGCATTCGCTTGCAGGTCAATGTTTTCAAGGCCTACAGAGCTTTGATCATATTTTGATCACCGTTTGATGACAGCGACAAACTGCTGAAAGCCCAGAAGTTATCCCCAGCACGAGGCCAGAGGCGCCAGCCTGCAGCCTCTCGGTTTGCACACAATAACTGTGGAACAGCCTGTGGATAACCCGTGCGCCAACAGGCGAAGTGCCCGCCCAGACAAGGGCGCGGCGCGACTGGTCGTTTTTTAGCCAGCTCGCACGCCGAATTACCCACAGGAGAACGCGATCCTTTGTGGGAGCGGCCTTGCGTCGCGATAGGGCCGCAAAGCGGCCCCGGCAATTCATGGGGTGTTGCTGAAATCCTGGTGCTGCTTCGCAGCCCATCGCGACACAAGGCCGCTCCCACAGGTACTGCACCGCTTTTGAATGAAGGGCCGCAAATTGGCCCCAGTGCATTATCCTCAATACCTTCCCTGCAAACTGATCACGGAGTGCGTACACATGGCTAACGCAAAAACTGCACTTATCATCGGCGCCTCGCGCGGGCTGGGCCTGGGCCTGGTGCAGCGCCTGCACGAAGACGGCTGGAACATCACCGCCACCGTGCGCAACCCGCAGCAGCCCGGCGCCCTGGCCGATGTACCTGGCGTGCGCATCGAGCAGCTGGAAATGAACGATACGGCTCAACTCGATGGCCTGAAGCAACGCCTGCAAGGTCAAGTGTTCGACCTGGTATTCGTCAACGCCGGCGTCATGGGCCCCCTGCCGCAAGACCTGGAGGCGGTGCAGAACAAGGACATCGGCGACCTGTTCATGACCAACGCCGTGGCACCCATCCGCGTGGCCCGCCGCCTGGTCGGCCAGGTACGCGAAGGCAGCGGCGTGCTGGCCTTCATGAGCTCGATCCTGGGCAGCGTGACCATCCCCGACGGCGGCGAAGTCTGCCTGTACAAGGCCAGCAAGGCGGCCCTGAACTCGATGATCAACAGCTTCGTCGTCGAGCAGCAACGCCCCGACCTGTGCGTGCTGGCCATGCACCCGGGCTGGGTGAAAACCGACATGGGCGGCGAAAACGCCGAGATCGATGTGCTGACCAGTACCCGCGGCATGCTCGAACAGATCAAGGCACAAAGCGGCAACGGCGGCCTGCGCTTCATCAACTACAAGGGCGAACCCTTGGTCTGGTGATTCACCGGGTCACAGCCTGGCCGGGCGCATTGCCCGGCCAGCCTCTGTAGAATGGCGGCAACCGTACCTGATCGAGATGACCCACTATGTATGATTGGTTGAACGCCCTGCCCAAGGCCGAACTGCACCTGCACCTGGAAGGCTCGCTGGAGCCCGAGCTGCTGTTCGCCCTGGCCGAGCGCAACAAGATCGCCCTGCCCTGGGCCGATGTGGAGACCTTGCGCGGTGCCTATGCCTTCAACAACCTGCAGGAGTTCCTCGACCTGTATTACCAGGGCGCCGACGTGCTGCGCACCGAGCAGGACTTCTACGACCTGACCTGGGCCTACCTGCAACGCTGCAAGGCGCAGAACGTGATCCACACCGAACCGTTCTTCGACCCACAGACCCACACCGACCGCGGCATCCCCTTCGAAGTGGTGCTCAACGGCATCAACCAGGCACTCAAGGACGGTCGCGAGCAACTGGGCATCAGCAGCGGCCTGATCCTCAGCTTCCTGCGCCACCTCAGCGAAGATGAAGCACAGAAAACCCTCGACCAGGCCCTGCCGTTCCGCGATGCCTTCATCGCCGTTGGCCTGGACAGCTCGGAAATGGGCCACCCACCAAGCAAGTTCCAGCGCGTGTTCGACCGCGCCCGCAGCGAAGGCTTGGTCGCCGTTGCCCATGCCGGCGAGGAAGGCCCGCCCGAGTACATCTGGGAAGCCCTGGACCTGCTGAAGGTCAAGCGTATCGACCACGGTGTGCGCGCCATCGAGGACGAGCGCCTGATGCAGCGCATCATCGACGAGCAGATCCCGCTCACGGTGTGCCCGCTGTCGAACACCAAGCTCTGCGTATTCGACCACATGAGCCAGCACAACATCCTCGACATGCTCGAGCGCGGCGTGAAGGTCACGGTCAATTCGGACGACCCGGCCTACTTCGGTGGCTACGTCACCGAGAACTTCCACGCCCTGTACACCCACCTGGGCATGACCGAAGACCAGGCCCGTCGGCTGGCCCAGAACAGCCTGGATGCCCGGCTGGTCTGAATGACATGACGGCGACATGACAGTGTCGCGGTCAACCGACCTGCCAGGTTGGCACGCGGGCAATGCGATTGATCTGCTGAACACCCAGTGCAGAGATATGCAATGCCCGCGAGTCCTCGGCCTCGCGCATCCACCCCGATTGCAGGAACAGCCGGAACAACGCCTGCCCCAGTACCCCGCCCAGGTGCGGCCCCTCATCGCTCCACTCGGTGCAGCGGCAGATCACACAGCCACGTTGCTGATGCGGTGCCAAGGCATCGATGTAGACCCCGACCAAAGCCAACTGCGCCCGCCCCTCCTCGCTCACCATCAGCTGGCGACCGCTACCCTCCAGCCAGCCGGCCACCACCAGACGGTGATACAGCTCACCGGCCAGTTCCCCACCCAGGTGATCGCCACAGCGACGCGCCCTGCGTATCGACATGGGCAGCGATGATACCGGCGCCTTGGCCCGCTCCCCCTTGGTACTCTCCAGCTGGACACTGGCCAGGGCCTCCACCGCCGCCCCGACTTGCGGGGTGGCAAGGCGGAAGTAGCGCTTGCGGCCCCGCGCTTCGTGCCGGAGCAAACCGGCCGACGACAACAGCGAAAGGTGAGCGCAGGCCGAGGACGAGGTCAGGCCGGTCATTACCGCGAGCTCGTTGGCCAGCCGCGGCGTGCCATCGATCAATGCCCACAACATGGCACTGCGTTTGGGGTCGGCCATCAGGCTGGCGATCTGGCTGATACTGCTGGCTGCGTTCATGTCCCTGTAACTCCCTGCAAGTTCACTGTGTGGATGCGATGGCCAACCCTGGCAGGGAAGCGCCTCTCGCTGGCACTGGCCTGGTTCGCCAGTATAAGCCGCAAAAAACGCCATTCAGGCAGCCCCGCGCAGTGGTGCCGCAGGCAAAAAAACCACTGGGTATGCCTACCCAAGGCAAGCAGTGAAACGGTGCGTGAAACCTGCCCGGACCGCACGGGCAAGCAGCCCGGCACACCCTGGCAGGGGCACGGGAACGACAGGCGGAAAAAACACCGAATGCAACTTCGGACGCGGCCGACACCTGATTTCCACAAGTAGCGCAAGCCAAAGCGAAGGTTCCACGTGCTTGCGGGCATTGCGCCCCAAGCAGGCAAAAGCGTGCAGAAAAGTTTCCAGTCGACCGTCAGTCAGGACACTGAAGCAGGTCATGGCAGGAAGAAGGGGTAGCGCTACACTTCATCCGCTCTCCCCCCTTTGGAGGTATGCCGCGATGAAAATTGTCGTCAGCGCGTCGAGCCGAAACCCCGCCTGCCCCTGGCAGGTTCAGCTCGATCAACACGTGGTCAGTTTCCGCAGCGAGGCCGAGGCGCGTGCCTTCGTCGCCACGCTGGAAACCCGCCTGCAGGCACCTCACCCGCTTATGCGGGAACCTTGGCCGGCAAACGTCGGGTCAGCAGCGCGACACTGACCACCAGTGCCCCGCACAAGCTGATCACCAGCGCCATCGGCACCGCACTACCATCATGCAGCAGCCCGACCAGCGCCGCTGCGCCGGCGGCGACACTGAACTGCAGGCAGCCCATCAGCGCCGAGGCACTCCCGGCCCGCGTGCCCTGCCCGCTCATGGCACAGGCAGAGGCGTTGGGGATGATGCAACCGAGGCTGGAAATGCAGACGAACAGCGGTACCAGCAATGGCCACAGCTGTGTTGGTCGCAATGCCGCCACGCCCAGCAACGTCAGGCCCGCAGCCAGGTACAACCACACCGCACGCGCCAGCAGGAACGCCGGCCCACGCTTGGCCAGCAAGCGTGCATTCACCTGCGCCACCAGGATAAAGCCGGCAGCATTGGTGCCGAATAACCAGCCGTAATGCTCGGCCGGCACGCCGTAGAGCTTGATGAACACGAAAGGTGAACCGGCGATGTAGGCAAACATGCCGGCAATGGCGATACCACCGGTCAAGGCATGGCCGATGAACACCCGGTCAGCGAGCAGACGCATGTACTGACGCAAGGCGCCAGCCAGCGGTTGCCGCGGTATGTGCTCGGGCAGGCTTTCCGGCAGGCCCAGGCTGACCGCCAGCAGGCAACCTGCACTGAACAGGCTAAGGGCGAGGAAGATCGATTGCCAGCCGGCCAGGTTCACCAACACCCCGCCCAGCATCGGTGCCAGGATTGGCGCCAGCCCCATGACCAGCATCAGTTGCGAGAACACCTTGGCCGAGGCCACCGGGTCGCACTTGTCACTGACAATGGCCCGCGACAGCACCATCCCGGCGCAACCGCCCAGCGCCTGGACGAAACGCGCCAGCACCAGGGTGTCGAGGTTGGGGGCATAGGCACAGGCCAGTGACGCCAGGGTGAACAGGGTCACCCCGAACATCAGCGGCTTGCGTCGGCCAAAGCGGTCAGCCACCGGCCCGTAGGCCAGTTGCCCGATGGACAGGCCAAGGAAGTAGGCGGCCAAGGTGGCCTGGACGTGTTTTTCATCGGTGGCGAACGCCTGCGCCATGGCCGGGAAGGCGGGCAGGTAGAAGTCGATCGCCAAGGGCCCGAACGCACTGAGTGCGCCCAGGATGAGCACCATTCGCAGGTTCATCAGGAATCCATAGCAGGCTAAGCAAGTGCTTGATTCTACCTGCTGTGGACCCTATCGACATGAAAACATTTGCAACAATACTGGGCCTGGTGCGGCCCCTGTAGGAGCGGGCGTGCCCGTGAATCAGGCGGCGCGGTGGATGGCACCGGTTGCGCCGGTGTTCGCGGGCACGCCCGCTCCCACAGGTCAGTATTCAGGCCGCCTCGGCCTGATAACCTTCATCGCGAATGGCCGTGAGAATCTGCTCCTGCGCCAACTCACTCTGTACCCGTACCTGCCTGGCCGCCAGGTCGACCTCCACCTTGGCCGCGGCATCCTGCTCCTGCACCGCCCGGGTCACGGCTTTCACGCAATGGCCACAGGTCATGCCTTGTACATTGAACACTTGCATGGAGTTACCTCCTTCAGGTTTTCCACGAGTCTCAAGCTTGCCATCGGGGCAAGGTCAAGTCCTGCCGACAACAGCCGGGGTGGAAATCCGCGCGCGCGTCGGCCAAGCTGCGCCTTTGATGATCAGGCAAGCAGGAGATTTTTCATGTTCAGGGCAGCATTGGGCGTCGTCGGGCTGTTGAGCACGCTGGCTGCAGTGCCACCGGCCAGCGCCGAGGGCAACTCGGACTACAGCGTGCTGATCATTTCCCGGGAGCGCCTGGAAGTGGCCACCAGTTGCGAAATCGGCATCTACCTCAACGACCAGCTCTCCGGGCGCGTATTCCAGGAGCAGTCCACCTCGTTCAACCTGCCGCCCGGCCCGGTAGACGTGCGCCTGCGCCTGCTGCCCGGGCAAATGCCCGGCTGCGCCGCGGGTGTCGAGGACCAGCGCAGCACACGATTGAACCTGCAGGCGGGCCAGATCAACAAATACCGCATCGCCATGGGGCACTATGGTCTGGAGTTGAAGCGAGCCGGCCTGGGCTATTGACCTTACCTGCGTGGCAAGGTTGATGCTGGAGGCCTGTCCAAGGAGGAGAGCCATGCCCGCATCCACCACATACGACCTGCCGATCTCCGGCATGACCTGCGCCAGCTGTGCCGGCCGGGTCGAGCGCGCCCTGCGCAAGGTCACCGGCGCTGAACAGGTCAGCGTCAACCTCGCCACCGAACAGGCCCGGGTCCAGGCCCCGGCCAACAGCCTGCCCGCCCTCGTCGACGCCGTACGCGAAGCCGGCTATGGCGTGCCCACCCGCACCGTCGAACTGCAGATTGGCGGCATGACCTGCGCCAGTTGCGTCGGCCGCGTAGAGCGCGCCCTCGGCAAGCTGCCGGGAGTTGAGCAGGTCAGCGTCAACCTGGCCAGCGAACGCGCACACCTCGAAGTGCTCGCGGCCCTCGACGACAACCTGCTGATCGACGCCGTGCAAAAGGCCGGCTACAGCGCCAGCCTGCCGCAAGCCGCCAAGGCCGACCAGCCTGCTACCCAACGCCGCCTGCGTAACGAACGCCTGGCGGTCGCTGCAGCGTTGCTGCTCGCCCTGCCGCTGGTGGTGCCAATGGTAGTGCAGCCGTTTGGCCTGCACTGGATGTTGCCAGCGTGGGTGCAGTTCCTGCTGGCCACGCCGGTGCAGTTCATTCTCGGCGCGCGTTTCTACGTGGCCGCCTGGAAAGCCGTGCGCGCCGGTGCCGGCAACATGGACCTGCTGGTGGCCCTGGGCACCAGCGCCGGTTACGGCTTGAGCCTGTACCAGTGGGCGCAAGCCCCCGCCGGCATGGCCCCGCACCTGTACTTCGAAGCCTCGGCCGTGGTGATTGCCCTGGTGCTGCTGGGCAAGTACCTGGAAAGCCGTGCCAAACGCCAGACCGCCAGCGCCATCCGGGCCCTCGAAGCCTTGCGCCCGGAACATGCCGTGCGCCTGGTCGATGGCCAGGAAGAAGACGTGGCCATTGCCCAACTGCGCCTTGGCGACCTGGTACTGGTCAAACCCGGCGAGCGCTTCCCGGTCGATGGCTTGGTCGAAGACGGCAGCAGCCATGCCGATGAAGCCCTGATCAGCGGCGAGAGCCTGCCGGTGCCCAAGCAACCCGGGGACAGCGTCACCGGTGGCGCCATCAATGGCGAAGGCCGGCTGCTGGTCCGTACCCAGGCACTGGGTACCGAAACCGTGCTGGCGCGCATCATCCGCCTGGTGGAAGACGCCCAGGCGGCCAAGGCGCCAATCCAGAAGCTGGTCGACCGGGTCAGCCAGGTATTCGTCCCGGCCGTGCTGGTACTGGCGCTGATCACCCTGGTCGGCTGGTGGCTGGCTGGCGCACCGCTGGAAACCGCGCTGATCAACGCCGTCGCCGTGCTGGTCATCGCCTGCCCCTGCGCCCTCGGCCTGGCCACACCCGCAGCGATCATGGCCGGCACCGGGGTCGCCGCCCGCCATGGCATCCTGATCAAGGACGCAGAAGCCCTGGAGCGAGCCCATGCGGTCAACCGTGTGGTGTTCGACAAGACCGGCACCCTCACCTCCGGCAGCCCGCGCGTTGTCCACAGCCAAGCGCAGGTGGGCAGCAGCGCCGACCTGCACCGCCTGGCCGGCGCCCTGCAGCGCGGCAGCGAACACCCGCTGGCCAAGGCGGTACTGGATGCCTGTGCCGAACAGGGCCTGGACGTGCCTGCTGTTGCCGACAGCCAGTCGCTGACCGGGCGTGGTATCGCCGGGCGCGTGGAGGGCCGCGAGCTGGCCTTGGGCAACCGCCGGCTGCTCGACGAAAGCGCCCTGCCACCCGGAGACCTGGCCGCGAAGGCCCAGGCCTGGGAAGCCGAGGGGCGCACCCTGTCATGGCTGATCGAACGCGGCGCACAGCCGCGGGTGCTGGGCCTGTTCGCCTTCGGTGACAGCCTCAAGCCCGGCGCCGCGCAGGCGATCGATACCCTGCACGCGCAACGCATCAGCAGCCACCTGCTGACCGGCGACAACTGCGGCAGCGCCAAAGTGGTGGCCGACGCCCTGGGCATCGACGACGTGCATGCCGAAGTGCTGCCGGCCGACAAGGCCGCGACCGTGGCCGCACTGAAGCAGGATGGCGTGGTTGCCATGGTCGGTGATGGCATCAACGATGCTCCGGCGCTGGCTGCAGCCGATATCGGCATCGCCATGGGTGGCGGTACCGACGTGGCCATGCAGGCCGCCGGCATCACCCTGATGCGCGGTGACCCACGCCTGGTACCGGCCGCCCTGGAGATCAGCCGCAAGACCTATGCGAAGATCCGCCAGAACCTGTTCTGGGCGTTCATCTATAACCTGATCGGCATCCCGCTGGCTGCGCTGGGTTACCTCAACCCGGTACTGGCCGGCGCCGCCATGGCCCTGTCCAGCGTCAGCGTGGTGAGCAACGCGCTGTGGCTCAAGGCCTGGAAACCCACCAGCAACACTCAGGAGGCCCCATGAACATCGGCCAGGCCGCCCGCCGCAGCGGGCTCAGCACCAAGATGATCCGTTACTACGAGTCCATCGGCCTGCTCAAGCCCGCCACGCGCAGCGACAGCGGCTACCGCCTGTACCAGGCGGAAGACTTGCACAGCCTGGCCTTCATCAAGCGTTCCCGCGACCTGGGCTTTTCCCTCGAGGAGGTCGGCAAGCTGCTGACCCTGTGGCAGGACCGCCAACGCGCCAGCGCTGATGTGAAAGCGCTGGCCATGCAACATATCGATGAACTGAACCGGCGCATCGAAGAGCTGGTGAGCCTGCGCGACACCCTCGGCGAACTGGTCTCGCACTGCCAGGGGGACGAGCGCCCGGACTGCCCGATCCTCAAGGACCTGGCCAACGGCGCTGCGGGCGGCTGCTGTCACTGAGGCGCCCCGCAATCCTTTGGTATGCCATATACGTCCAAACACGACCGAATAGTCACCAACTGCGACTTTGTCCAATAAATACGGGCGTTTTCCTACATTAAACCCGGATGCTGCCGATGCAGTTGTTACCTGCCTCGTGTATCGAAAATAAAAATCCGGGAGCGTCGATGAGCATCAAACAGAAACTGACCTGGGCATTCGCGGTCATCGCCGGCTTGCCCATCGTCCTTGTGGCCACCCTGGTGGTCCTCAACCTGCGTGGCGAAGCCCGCGACGGATTCCTCGATGGCAGCAGCCGGGAAATCCGCCAGGTCAGCAACGCAATGAACATCTTCTTCCAGGGCATCAACCAGAACGTCGAGTACATGGCCTCGCAGCCCCTGGTCGCCGCCACGGGCAGCGAACTGAACAAGTACATGAGCGCAACCCCGTCCTATGAACTGGGCGACCATGCCAGCAAAGTGCTGGAGTTCATGACTCGTCTGGCCACCACGCACCCCAGCTATGCGTACCTGTCCTACGGGGTGAATGACGGTGGTTACGTCGGCTGGCCGGCCGGGCAGAAGTTCGTCAATTACGACCCGCGCACCCGCCCCTGGTACCAATTGGCCATGGCCAACCCTGGCAAGACCTTGCGTACCGGCGCCTACTACTGGGCTGCCGACGACGCCGTGCTGGTCAGTACCGTGCGCACCGTCGCCAACCAGCTGGGCAACCCTGGGGGCGTGGTCAACGTCGACGTGTCGCTCAAAGGCCTCACCGAGATCGTCCAGCAGATCAAGCTGGGCGAAAGCGGCTACTTGCTGCTGGTGGAAAACAACGGCAACGTACTGGTCGACCCCCGTGACGCCAAGCACAACTTCAAGCAACTGGCGAGCTTTGGCGACGGGTACGCCGAGCTGGCCAAGCACGGCAAGGGGCTGGCCGAAGTGGAGCTCAATGGCGTGCGCTACATGGCCAACATCTACCCGGATGAACAGCTGGGCTGGACCTTGATCGGCCTGATCGAGCAAAGCGAAGTGATGCAGACCACCACCCGCCTGACCTGGCTGATCGGCATCGTGGCCGTGGTGCTGGCTGCGCTGTTCGCCGTGGTTGGCGCCACCTTCGCCAAGCTGATCGTGCGTCCGATCAACAGCGTCACCAGCGGCCTGGAAGATATCGCCCAGGGCGAAGGCGACCTGACCCGCAACCTGGAAATCCGTGGCCGTGACGAAACCGCGCAACTGGCCAACTGGTTCAACCAGTTCCTCGGCGCCATTCGCAGCCTGATCCAGCACATCGGTACTGCCGCCAGCAAGATCCTCAGCACCTCCAGCAGCTCGACCAGGGTTTCCAGCGACATGGCCGAAGCCGCAGGCCGCCAGCGCGAAGCAGTGGACATGGTCTCCACCGCCTTCCACGAAATGGTCGCCACCGCCAACGAAGTGGCTCGCTCCTGCAGCCAGGCGGCGCAGTCGGCCGACAGCGGCCAGCAACAGGCACGCGAAGGGCAGCAGCAGATCGATGCCGCAGTACACAGCGTCGACCGCCTGAGCCAGGAGATCGAACAGTCGGCGCAGTCGATCCAGCAGTTGGAGCGTGACAGCAACGCCATCCAGTCGATCCTAGGCACCATCCGCTCGATTGCCGAGCAGACCAACCTGCTGGCGCTCAACGCCGCCATTGAAGCGGCCCGTGCCGGCGAGCAGGGCCGTGGCTTTGCCGTGGTCGCCGACGAAGTGCGTGCGCTGGCCAAGCGGACTGCCGACTCCACCGCCGAGATCGACGGCCTGCTGGGCAACCTGGCCAGCCGCACCGCCGAAGTGGCCGCACAGATGCACGCCAGCCTGGAGGTTTCGCAGCAGTCGGTGAGCCGCATCGGCCTGGCCCGTGACAGCTTCGGGCAGATCCGCGAGTCGGTGGATGTGATCCGCGACATGAACACCCAGATCGCCACGGCGGCCGAAGAGCAGCACCAGGTGGCCGAGGACATCAACCGGCACATCAGCCAGATTCACGGCGATGCGCAGCTGGTGGCGGAACTTGCCCAGGCGGCGCGGGTGGATTCGGAGAGCCTGGCCGGGTTGTCCAATGAGCTGGATGCACTGGTGCGCAGGTTCCGTACCTGATGTGTTGCCTGTGCCGGCCTCTTCGCGGGCATGCCCGCGAAGAGGCCGGCACAGGCGACCAATCACTAAAGCTTCAATTCTCCCGGCGTCGCGCCAAACAATTGCTTGAACGCCGCAATGTAAGCCGAGGTGGAGTCATACCCACACCCCAACGCCGCCTCGGTCACACTCTCCCCCGCCTCCAGCAGCGCCAGCGATGACAACAGCCGCATACGCTGCCGCCAGTTGCGAAAGCTCAAACCCGTCTCCCGCTGGAACAGCCGCATCAGCGTCTTCTCCGAACACCCCAACTCCCGCGCCCACTGCTGCAAGGTCTGCGGCTGGTCCGGTGCAGCGATCAGGCCATTGCACAGCGCCAGCAACCCCGGGTGCCGTGGCAGTGGCAGCGAAAAACCGACCTCGGGCAGCGTGCGCAACTGGTCGAGCAGCACCGCCACCAGCCGCGCCTCGGCGCTGTCACCCTCCGGGTAGTCTGCCGGGAACAGGCAGAACTGCTTGATCAGTTCGCGCGCCAGCGGGGTCACTTCCAGCACACGGCACTGTTCCGGTGCCCATGGGCAGGCATCCCGGCGCACGTACAGGCTGCGCATTTCGGCCTGCATCGAGGTGACCACCTCATGTTCGGCATCGGCTGGTATCCACACGCCCCACTGAGGCGGAGCGAAGTAGCTGCCCTCGTGGGTATACACCCCGAGGACGCCGCTGATCGCGTAGGAGAACTGCACCCAGTCGTGCTGGTGGCGGGTGGTCCAGGAGCCGGCGCCGAGGCTTTCGGCACGGGCATAGAGCGGCCTGGGCAGGTGGTCCAGCGCCGGGATGGCGCGGGGGTGTCCGATGATCGGCATGGCGGCTTCTTGTAGTTCTGATCAGACAAGCCTAACAGTTGATTCATGGTCAAGTCAGGCGCGCTCCCACAGGGTTTGCCTCAGCGCTCTACGATAACCGTCACCCCCTGCCCACCCGCCGCGCAGATCGAAATCAGCCCTCGCCCCTTCCCCGCCCTCGCCAGCAACTTGGCCAGGTTGGCCAATATCCGCCCCCCGGTGGCGGCAAACGGGTGCCCGGCCGCCAGCGAACTGCCCTTGACGTTGAGCTTGCTGCGGTCGATCGCCCCGAGCGGCGCATCCAGCCCCAACCGTTCGCGGCAATAATCGGCATCTTCCCAGGCCTTGAGCGTGCATAGCACCTGGGCAGCAAAGGCTTCGTGAATCTCGTAATAGTCAAAGTCCTGCAGCGTCAGGCCATTGCGCGCCAGCAGCCGCGGCACCGCATACACTGGCGCCATCAATAGCCCTTCGCGTCCCGTAACGAAATCCACCGCAGCGGTTTCGCCATCGACCAGATACGCCAGCACCGGCAGCCCCTGCTGCTCGGCCCATTTCTCGCTGCCCAGCAAGACCAGCGAAGCGCCATCGGTCAGCGGTGTGGAATTGCCCGCCGTCAGCGTGCCCTGCCCGCTGCGATCGAAGGCCGGCTTGAGCCGGGCCAGTTGCTCCAGGTTCAGGTCGGGGCGCAGGTTGTTATCACGGGTCAACGACAGAAACGGCGTCAGCAGGTCATCCTGCCAACCTTCGGCGTACGCGGCAGCCAGCGCCTGGTGGCTGAGCAGCGCCAGCTCGTCCTGTTCGGCACGGCCAATGCGCCAGGCCTGGGCCATGCGTTCGCAATGCTCGCCCATCGACATCCCGGTGCGCGGTTCACCGTTACGCGGCAATTCGGGTTTCAGGTGGTGGGGGCGCAGCTTGAGGAACGGCTTGAGCCGCTCGCCCAGGCTTTTGCCACGGTTGGCTTGCAGCAGGATGTGGCGCAAGCCTTCGTTGACCGCAATCGGCGCATCGGAGGTGGTGTCCACGCCGCCGGCAATGCCACAGTCGATCTGCCCCAGGGCAATCTTGTTGGCCACCAGCAGCGCCGCCTCCAGCCCGGTGCCGCAGGCTTGCTGGATGTCATAGGCCGGCGTCTGCGGCGACAGGCGCGAGCCTAACACGCACTCACGGGTCAGGTTCATGTCACGCGAGTGCTTGAGCACCGTACCGGCCACCACCTCCCCCATGCGCACCCCATGCAAGCGGTAGCGTTCGATCAGCCCTTCAAGGGCGACAGTGAGCATCGCCTGGTTGCTGGCCGTGGCATAGGCACCATTGGAGCGGGCGAAGGGAATTCGGTTGCCGCCCAGGATCGCGACCCGGCGAAGTGAACGCATGCGCTTGTTCCTCCTGAAACAATTTGATCCGTACAGCCTAGGTGTTTTTACCGCATTCGAACGACCTTGCCACAAAGTTGGTCCACACTTTCAAGCTTGCCTTCCGGGAGACCCACTCATGAGCGATCGCTACCTCGGCTTTGCCAACTCCAACCTCGGCCGCCGTCTTGTGGATGCCCTTGGCCTGCCACGCCCGGCGCCGCTGGAGCGCTGGCAGACAGGCCGCCTGCGCCCGGTCGAAGGTGCTCTGGTACTGGGTGGCGGGGCACTGGCGAGCCAGGTCGAAGCCATTGCCCCGTGCCTGACCGACACCCTTTACAGCTTCAATACCGACAACCTCAAGGCCGAGGCATGGGTAGCTGGCCTGGGACCGAAGATCAAGGCCGTGGTATTCGATGCCAGTCACCTGTCCGACAGCGACGCGTTGAAGCAGTTGCGCGAATTTTTCCAGCCACTGCTGCGCAGCCTGGCGCCGTGCGCCCATGTGGTGCTGCTGGGCCGTGCGCCAGAAAGCCTCGACAACCCGTTGGCCAGTATCGCCCAACGGGCCCTGGAAGGCTTCGGCCGCTCGCTGGCCAAGGAACTGCGCAACGGTGCGACCGCGCAGTTGCTATATGTCGGCCCCGGCGCGGAAGACCAGCTGGAAGGCGCCCTGCGCTTCTTCCTCTCGCCCAAAAGCGCCTTCATCTCCGGCCAGGTGCTACGCCTGCAAGCCTGCGCCAGCCAGGTCAAGGACTGGACACGGCCTCTGGCTGGCCGCCGCGCCCTGGTGACGGGCGCCGCGCGCGGCATTGGTGCCGCCATAGCCGAAACCCTGGCGCGGGACGGCGCCGACGTACTGCTGCTCGATGTGCCGCAGGCCAGCCAGGACCTCGATGCCCTGGCCGCGCGCCTGGGCGGCAAGGCGCTGCCCCTGGACATCTGCGCCAGCGACGCGGCAACGCAACTGCTCGCGGCCCTGCCCGACGGCATCGACATCGTGGTGCACAACGCCGGCATCACCCGTGACAAGACCCTGGCCAACATGACCCCGGAATACTGGGACGCGGTGCTGGCGGTCAACCTCAAGGCACCGCAGCTGCTGACCCAGGCGCTGTACGACAACGGCGCCCTGGGTGAAAACGCGCGCATCACGCTGCTGGCCTCGGTCAGCGGCATCGCCGGCAACCGCGGGCAGGCCAACTATGCCGCGAGCAAGGCCGGGCTGATCGGCCTGGCCCAGGCGTGGGCGCCCCGGCTCGCCGAGCGCGGCGGCAGCATCAATGCCGTGGCCCCCGGCTTCATCGAAACCCACATGACCGCCGCCATGCCCATGGGCCTGCGCGAGGCCGGGCGACGCTTGAGTTCGCTGGGCCAGGGCGGCCGCCCGCAGGATGTCGCCGAAGCCATCGCCTGGCTCAGCCAGCCGGGCTCCGGGGCAGTCAACGGCCAGGTGCTGCGGGTATGCGGCCAGGCCTTGATGGGGGCTTGAACATGAGCCGACACTGGCACGACCTGCACAGCCCGGCTTCGCGCGCCAACCTGTACCTGCGCGCGGTCAGCAAGCGCACCATCAGCGGCGCTCATCTGCCGGACGACGGCCTGCGCTGTTTCATCCGCGTCCAGCCGGGCAACCTGGCCGCCTATCGACGGTTGTGCCACTTCACCGACGATGGCCGGCTACCGGGGACTTATCCCCATGTCATGGCATTCACGCTGCAGTTGCAATTGATGACCGCGCCAGACTTCCCCTTCCCGCTGCTCGGCCTGGTGCACCTGCACAACCGCATCGAAGTGGTGCGCCCACTGGGCGGTATCGAAGGGCTGCGCTTTGCGGTGTATGCGGCCAATCTGCAAGCACATGCCAAGGGCG
Organism: Pseudomonas sp. NPDC096925; assembly: GCF_044762545.1. Classification (NCBI taxonomy): domain Bacteria; kingdom Pseudomonadati; phylum Pseudomonadota; class Gammaproteobacteria; order Pseudomonadales; family Pseudomonadaceae; genus Pseudomonas; species Pseudomonas sp. NPDC096925. Next base: position 20,338 of record NZ_JBIWEM010000014.1, read on the forward strand.
GCACCTTCGACCTGGTTACCGAAGCCGAAGACGGCATCGGCCTGATCTGGCGCGAGACCAGCCGTATGCTGGTGCGCGGGCTGAAGCTGGAAAGCGAGGCAGGCGAACCTGCCGAGGACGAGCCACAAGCATTACCAGAGGCGAGCCGCTGGTACGCCGACAAGGATATCGGCCGGCGTTATGCCAAGGTCTGCGGGGACTACAACCCGATCCACCTCAGCGCCGCCAGTGCTCGGCTGTTCGGCTTCCCCACGGCGATTGCCCATGGCATGTGGAGCAAGGCCATGGCCCTGGCAGCACTGCGCGGGCACCTGCCGCACAGTGGCTATGCCTTCGAGGTGGATTTCCGCAAACCGGTGCGCTTGCCGTCGGAGGTGGTGCTAGGTGCCAGTGAGGCGGGGGCTGCGGGTGAGCTGCGGCTGGATGGGCATGGAGGGGTGCTGCATATGGTCGGGCGCTGGGCTCGGCTTTAGGCCCCTTGCTTTGCATCGGGCCTGCGCAGAAGCTATGCAGCATTAGGAGACCCCCGATGAACCTGCAAGAACTCACCCAACGCCTGCACCAGATCCGCGACAACAACGACTGGCGCCGCTTCCACAGCCCGAAGAACCTGGCCATGGCCGCCAGCGTCGAAATGGCCGAGCTGGTGGAAATCTTCCAGTGGCTGAGCGAGGACCAATCGCGCCAGTTGCCCGCCGACCAGCTGGCCCACGCCGGCCAGGAAATCGGCGATGTGGTGCTGTACCTGTTGCTGCTGTGCAGCGAGCTGGGCCTGGACATGGACCAGGTGGTGCGGGCCAAGCTGGCCGACAGCGAGAGGCGCTTCGCCCGATGAACGACCGTCACTTCGATGAGCTGGCCACCCGCTTTGCCGAGAAGATCTACGGCGGTGCCAAGGGCGCGATCCGCCTGGCCGTGTTGCAGGCCGACCTGGCCGAAGCCCTGCCCGACCGCCCGCTGCGCATTCTCGACATCGGTGCCGGGTTGGGCCACATGGCCTTGTGGCTGGCCCAGCGCGGCCACCAGCTGACCCTGGCCGAACCCGCCGCGCCGATGCTCGACGGCGCACGGGCGCGCTTTGCCGAAGCCGGCCAACCGGCCACCTTCATCCAGGCCCCCTGGCAAGACCTGCTCGGCCAGCTGACCGAACCCTACGACCTGGTGCTATGCCACGCCGTCCTTGAATGGCTGGCCGAGCCCGAAAGCATCCTGCCAGTGCTGCACCAGCTCACCGCCCCCTCCGGGTGGCTGTCCCTGGCCTTCTACAACCGCGACGCACTGGTCTATCGCAACCTGCTCAAGGGCCATTTCCGCAAGTTGCGCAGCAATCGGCTGGAAGGTGAAAAGCAGAGCCTGACCCCACAAAAACCGCTTGATCCACGCGAACTCAGGGCGCAACTTGAGCCTATGTGGCAGGTTGAAAGCGAAAGTGGCGTGCGGGTGTTCCACGACTACATGCCCAAGGAATTCCAGGGCAAGGCCGAGCTGCTCGACCTGCTGGAAATGGAACTGGCCTACCGTCGCCACCCCAGCTTCGCCGGGCTCGGCCGCTACCTGCACTGGGTCTGCCGCCCTCGCTGAACCACCCGCCGGGAGGAATACATGCCGTACCGTCTGTTGTGCCTGGTCGTGCTGCCGCTTGCCCTGGCTGGCTGCCAGGGCAGCAACCCGTATGTGGCCAGCAGCCGCCCGTTGCCACCGGCCCCTGCCCAGGCGGCCACTACCTTCGATGCCAGTGCCTATCCGGCACCCACCCGTGATTACGGCCACTATCGCAGCTGGAGCTGGCGCAATGGCCAGTTGCCCAGCGGCTCGGTCGATACCGACCCGGCGCAACTGGCCGATGCCGTCAGCGGCGCGCTCGACCAACACGGCCTGCGCCCCGCCCGGGGCAGCCCCGGCGACTTGCTGGTCAGCGCCGACATACGCCTGGAAAAGCGCTTGCGCCAGGTACGTGACTACGATGCCTACGACCCCTACTACGGCCCGTACCCCTACGGGGGTGTCGGCTATGGCGGCTACCGCCATGGCTATGGGGCCTATGCCAGCGTGCCCGTCGTGCGCACCTACGAGGTGCAGGTGATGGTGGTGCGTATCGACCTGTACGACGCCCGCAGCGGCCAGCCGGTATGGAGTGCCAGCGCCGAAAGCGGCAGCGACAAGGACTCGCCGCGTGAACGCGAAAGTGCCTTGCGCGATTCCGTGCACAAGGCGCTCAGCGGCTATCCTCCCAGTTGATATCTAACGGAGAACCATCATGTTGCGCCGTCTCCTTCTACTGTCATTCGCGTTATTGCTCGCCGCCTGCTCCAGCAATAACGTCCAGCAGGATTTCGATGCCAGCCGTGATTTTGCCGCCTACCGCAGCTGGGCATGGCAGGAGCCGGGGCTGCAGTACCGCCCGGACGACCCGCGAATCAAGAGCGACCTGACCGAGCAGCGCATTCGCCAGGCGGTCGCCGACCAACTCGACCAGCGCGGCCTGCGCCCGGTACAAGGTGGTGCGCGGCCCGACCTGACAGTGCGCGCCTACCTGATCGTCGAGCAGCGTCAGCAACAGATCACCACCCACTACGGCGGTGGCTGGGGGGGCTACTGGGGCGGTTACTGGGGTGGCCCGATGTACAACGAAACCCGCAGCGTCGACTACAAGGTCGCCACCATCCAGATCGACCTGTTCGATGGGCATGACAGCAAGCTGGTGTGGCGCGGCAGTGCCGAGCAGATCATGAACAACTACCCGCCGAGCCCCGAGGAACGCAACAGCGCAATCCACAACACCGTGACCAAGGTATTGGCCAACTACCCGCCGGGCAGCAGGAAGTAACCCCTGTGGGAGCGGGCGTGCCCGCGAAGAAAACGACGCGGTGCATGGCACCGGCGTTGCCGGTGTTCGCGGGCACGCCCGCTCCCACAGGGACACGATTCCGGGCAAGACAGCTGTACCTGCCAGACCTGTGTCAGCTACGACAAAATCCATCCCGGCCACGCCTTTTTGCCTGTCCCGCCCCACTCCCCCGCAGGTTCCCGTCTATCTTCACTTAAGGAAACCTGACTGACCGGGTAGATGTGTTCAACATTTGGGAAGGACGACCTGCCAATGCAAAGCATTGTTCTCCTGATGTGGCTTGCCTTGTGCTCCGAACAGGACGTGCGTCAACGCCAGATATCCAACATGCTCACCCTTGGCGTGGCTACCTGCGCCCTGATCTGGCTGTTCGCCACCGGCCACAGCTGGATCGGCGCCGATGCCAGCGATGCCGGCTGGGCGCTGGCCATCGTCATGTTACTGACCCTGCCTGGCTACATGCTTGGACGTTTCGGTGCCGATGACGTCAAGCTGATGGGCGCACTGGCCTTGGCCACCAGCCCGCAATACGTGCTTGGTACCTTTATTGGCGCCGGTGTCAGCGTGCTGCTGTGGCTGCTCACCCGCCGGCGTCTGTGGACCTTGCTCAACCCAAAGGTGAAAAAACGTTTGCAGGCCCTGACCGAGGAAATGGGCGACAAGCAGGCCTTTGTCCCCTATGTGCTGACCGGCTTTCTTTTGACAGCTGTCTGGATCCAATGAATTTGCCTGTGGTCCGATGCCTTGTACATACCTTGTACATATTCGCGTGGTGCGGCTATTTTTAAGCTGCCAGAGCGTCTGGCCCCGGGAGCAGGGCCGTATACGAACAGGGAGTGGATCGTGACCAGACCAGTGAGTGAATTGAAGATTCTAGTGGTAGATGACCAACCGGTCATTGTCGAACAACTGTGTGAATTCCTCGAAACCAAGGGCTATGTCTGCGTACCAGCCCATTCAACTGACGAAGCCATCGAGCGCTATGCGGCAGACCCGGCCATCGGCCTGCTCATCTGTGACCTGCATATGCCGGAACGAGATGGCATCGAACTGGTGCGAGCCTTGAAAGGGGTCGACCGCAGCCAGCGCATGTTCGAAGCCATCATGTTGACTGGGCGTGCCGAGAAACAGGACGTGATCCGCGCGTTACGCGAAGGCTTTGCCGACTACTACCAGAAACCGATGGACCTCGATGAACTGCTGGAAGGCGTACGTCGGCAGGAAGAGGCGTTGCTGGAGCGCCAGCGCAACTTCCGCGACCTTGGCGGATTGAATCAGCGCCTGCAGGAACTGGCCGAGTCGATTGACGAGCTCTACCAGGATCTGGAAAGAGCCCGGGGCCAAGGTACTCACCGGCGTGCCACAGATGTGGAAGAAAGCGAAAGCGAGCTGCCAGCGGCGTTCGAGAAGCTGTCGCCACGCCAGCTGGAAGTGGCGCGCCTGGTGAGCAAGGGCAAGACCAACTACCAGATCGCCTGTGAGCTGGGCATTACCGAGAACACCGTGAAACTGTATGTGTCGCAGGTGCTGCGCCTGACCCACATGCACAACCGCACCCAGCTGGCACTGGCGCTGACGCCCAGCTCTTCGCCGATGCATCAGCGATTTACCACCCATTGAGTGCCTTGCAGCCAATCACGACACCTGTGGGAGCGGGCGCGCCCGCGAACACCGGCACAGCCGGTGCCGTGCACCGCGTTGGACTCTTCGCGGGCATGCCCGCGCCCACAGCGCCCCCTTACAACTGAACGCCAACAGTCAGAGTCAGCCGCGGCCTACGGTCCAGGCTATCCAATGCCACATCCGCCAGAGGCTTGGCCACCTCCAGCGCCACATTGAACAAGCGCCCATCGCCCAACCGCACACCAAGCGCCGCCGAGGCCAGATGGGCGTCCTCCACCGGCCCGCGGTTGTGCCAGGCCTGCGCCGTATCCAACACCACATAGGGCTGCACCAGCGCCAGCCAGCTATCACGAACGCTGTAGTTCAACTCGTAAGCCACACCCCAGCCCTTGTCCCCGTCCGCCTGGTCACGCGGGTAGCCACGGCCGAAGTTCTGCCCGCCAAACCCCGCACGCTCGCTGTCGGGCAAGCGGTCATCACTCCAGTACAACGCCCCGGACACCACTCCCTGCCAGCTATCGAGCAACGCATCACTCTGCAACCCTGAAAGCCGCAACCGCAGAAAATCCAGATCGTAGCCGGCGTCGCTGCGCGCCCCCAGGTAATCCAGCCCCTGATAGACCCCGACACTGGCGATACGCAAACGCCCCGCTTCCACCTTGCGCCAGTCGCCCTCGAATGACAGCGCACGCACATAGGTGTCGTAGTCCCGGGCCAATGGCAACCCATCCACCCGGTCTTCGAAGTGCTCACTGACCGAATACACCTGCCCCTGCACCACCATCCGTTCATCCGACCTGACGATCACCGGCTGGCGCAGGCCGATCGCATAGCGGTCGCTGTCGCGCTTACGGGTGATATCGCGGCCATCGTCCAGACGAATACGCGTGCCGGGTTCGCTGCGGTAGCGCGAAGCCGACAGCAGCAACTGGCTGCCGCCCGCGTCCAGATACTGGCTGTAGGCCAGACGCTGGTAATGCACCTGGTCATCCCCCGGTGGCAGCAACAGGCTGGCCTCGATCTGTTCGGCAAAGCGGGTCTGGGCGTGGCTGGTTGCCGTCAACAGCGCCTGCGCGTCGTCGCGGTTGCCATCGACCACGGTAACCGCAGCGCTGAACGGCTTGCGCCGCGCATGCACGGTCAACCGAGCGGCGCCATCAGCGGTTTGCGCCACCGCCAGCTGCGGCTCTATCGTCACCCCCGGCAGGCGCTCGGCCAGGCCCAGGTAGCGCTCCAGCGTTTCCCGGGTCAGCGGTCGCTCGGCGGCAAGCCGCTCCAGCAACTGGTGCAGATAGGTACTGGCCGGGCCAATATCGCCATCCACGCGGTAATCACGGATATAGCCTTCGACCAGCACCACATTGACCCGGCCATCGGCCACCTCCTGCGGCGGCAGGTAGGCGTACGACAACAGGTAGCCTTCCTGCCGATAGCGCTGGGTCAGGCGCGCGGTGTATTGCTGCAGTTCGCCCAACGTGGTCTGACGCCCGATCAGCGGCTGATAGTGTTCGCGCAGGTCGCTCAAGGGGAACACCGTGCCACCTTCGAAGCGCACTTTATGCAGCACCAACGGGGTATTCGCAGGCGCCCACGTGGGGCTGTCGCCATCCGCCACGCCCAGCTGCAGGTGAGCGCTGACCGGGCGGTAGGCATCTATCGGCAGGTTGGCGCCGGGCAGGCGACGTTCGTACTCATGGCTGTCGAGAAAACCCGGCAAAGGTTCGGCATGGGCCGCAAGCGCCCAAGGCAGCAACAACAGGGGCACGGCCAGAGGACGCATAGGGCGCTCCATGTTCCCTTGGGTTGCGGGGCGCCAGCCGGTCACACCCGTTACCTGCAAGCGTAGGTGCTGCCTCGGTCCTCGTCGAACGGCTACTCGCTGACCTGGAACGCCACGCGCGCCGTCTCGCCGCTTTCATCCAGCGCGCTGATTTCAGCCTGGCCTACCTGCTGGAAACGCACCAGCAGGCTGTCCTGACCTTGGGTTTCGCCCAATGGCTGACCGTTGAGGAACCACCAGCGCCGCCCTCCACCACCCAGCGCCGACACATGCAGTTGCAACGGTTCGCTGCTGGTGGCCGGGCGGCGCAGGTTGTCGCCCGGGCGCACGCCCACGATCGACAGCGGTGGCGCGCTGGCCGACAGCTGCGGCGGACAGGCCGGGTCGATGGCCGGCAGGCGCGCCACACGCCGCTCGACGCGTGGCAGCCAAGGCTCCAGCGGGGCCGGCCAGAGGGCGATGTCGCGGGCCTTGGCGCCCGGGCAACTGCCATCGACGCGCAGCCCCTGGTCGTTGACCCACACGCTTTCGCGCAGGCCCAGGCCGAGTGGCTGGTCGGCGGCCTGCAGGGTTGGCGGCGTGGTGCCATCCAGGGTCCAGGCGAAACGCTGACGCCGGCAGTTGGGATCCTGCTTGTTCATCGGCTGGCCCAGCGGCCAACAGATTGCCGCCACGCCGACATTCGCCGGCACCCGCTCCACCGGCACGCTGATGCCACGCTGGCTGTCACGGTTGCTCAACAGGTCGTGCACCTGCAGCATCAGCGGCGCTGCCGAAGCCAGCCCGAATTGCCCGGGGACCGGCGTGCCGTCGGGGCGGCCGATCCATACGCCGATCAGGTAGCGCGGGCCCACACCAATCGACCAGGCATCGCGAAAGCCATAGCTGGTGCCGGTTTTCCAGGCCAGTTGCGGGCGCTGCACCAGTTCGGCATGCGGGTCGCGGTCGGGACGTGCCTGGCCGCTGAGGATGCGCCGGATGATCCACGCCGCCCCCGGTGACAGCAGGCGCCGTTCCAGTAACGGGTCCTGCGGTTGCAGGCGCACTCGCGCACTGTTGCCACCCCGCGCCAGCGCAGCGTAGCCACCCACCAAGTCCTCCAGGCGACTGCCCGCGCCCCCCAGGATCAACGACAGGTTGGGCTCGGCCAGGGGCGGCAGTATCAACGGCATGCCCGCCATGCGCAGTTGCGCGGCAAAGCGTTTCGGGCCGTAGGCCTCCAGCAGCTGCACCGCCGGCAGGTTGAGTGACAGCGCCAGCGCCGAACTGGCCGATACCGGCCCGCTGAAGCCCATGGAGAAGTTACCGGGGCGGTAGTCGCCATAGCGTCGCGGCACATCCTGCAGCAGCGACTCGGAATGGATCAGGCCGTCATCCAGCGCCATGCCGTAGAGGAACGGCTTGAGCGTGGAGCCGGGCGAGCGCAACGAACGCACCATGTCGACATGCCCGAAGCGGCGCTCGTCGGCCAGGTCGATCGAGCCCAGGTAGGCACGCACCGCCATGGTTTGCGCCTCGACCACCAGGATGGCGGCGGAGGTGCGCTCCGGCAGCCGTGCGCGCCAGCCCAGCAGCAGGTCTTCGAGGCGCCGCTGCAGCGCGGCGTCGAGCGTGGTGCGGATCAGCGGCGGGCTGTCGCTGCTGTTCAGGCGCCGGGCCAGCAGCGGCGCCAGGGCCGGTTCCTGACGTGGCGCCAGCAGCAGCGGTTCTTCGGCTGCCTCACGGATTTGCTGTGCCGGCCACACCTGGTATTCGGCCAGGCGTTGCAGCACCTTGTCCCGGGCGCGCTGGGCACGTTCGGGGTGGCGGTCCGGACGCAGGCGGCTGGGCGCCTGGGGCAGTACGGCCAGCAGCGCCGCTTCGGCCGGGGTCAGGTGCATGGGCGACTTGCCCAGGTAGGCCCAGCTGGCGGCTGCCACGCCCTGCAGGGTGCCGCCGAAGGGCGCGCGGTCCAGGTAGATCTGCAGGATTTCGCGCTTGGAAAAATGCCACTCCAGCTGCGCCGTGCGCCACAGCTGGCGCAGTTTGCCGGCCAGGGTGCGCTCATGCGGGTCGAGCAGGCGCGCGACCTGCATCGACAGCGTGCTGCCGCCCGACACCACACGCCCGCCGTGCAGGTTCAGCCAGGCAGCGCGGGCCAGGGCCAGCGGGTTGACCCCGGGGTGGCTGTAGAACCAGCGGTCCTCGTAGGTCAGCAGTGCCTGCAGATACAGCGGCGAAACCTCGTCGGGGCTGACCGGGTAGCGCCAAACGCCATCGGCATCGGCAAAGCGCCACAACGGCGTGCCGTCCTCGGCCAGCACCACCCGGGCCAGGTCGTCGCCGGGCATGGGCAGCGGCCAGAGGCGGTCGGCCAGCCACAACAAGCCGAACAACACGAGCATGCCGATCATAGTGGCACGCAACAGCCTGCCCGCACGGGTACGCGGCCGCGTTAAGCTTGGCATCGGGAACCGACCTGGCCAGGTGATGGCCAAAGGCTTGGGAACGGCAACCTCGCCGATTCGTTCATCAGGAAGCAACTATGCATGTAGAAGGTTTTTTCGAGTGGCTGGGCCAGGCGCTGGGGTCGTTGATCCGCTTCATCGTCGACGCATTGAGCGGGCTGTTCAACCTGCTGGCCAGTGCCGGTGGCAATTTCATCGATGGCCTGGCGCGCACGTTGGGCATGGAAACCTCGCTGCTCAGCATCCTCGCCCTGATCATCGGGCTGGTGCTGCTGTACTCGGCAATCCGCGCGTTCATGCGTGCCTCGATCATCCTCGGGATCATCTGGCTGCTGCTGGGGTTGTGGGTGATGAGCTGGGTAATACACTGACATTGAACTGCCCGGCGCGGACCTGTGGGAGCGGCCTTGTGTCGCGAAAGGGCTGCGCAGCAGCCCCAGATTTTCAGCTCCGCCGCTTGAGTTGCCGGGGCCGCTTTGCGGCCCTTGCGCGACACAAGGCCGCTCCCACATAGCCCGCGCCTGACAGGCGCTTAGCGGGCTCTTACGGTCATCTCCCCTTGCCCATCCCCCACGGCCTGCAGGTTCGGCCGGTACATCGATTCGACTTGCGGCGGCGGCACGCGGTAGGTGCCCGGGGTCACCGCCCGCGCCAGGTACAGCAGGTGGGTGGTGCCGTAGCTGTCCAGCTTGAGCGCGGCGACGTAACGGTCATCGCGGTACTCCTGGTGCACCACACTGGCGTTCTGCATCGACTCGCGCCATTCCTTCACCGCACTGCTGGCGTTGTCCAGGCTGGCGGCACTCTGCGCCAGGTTCTGGTTTTCCAGCTCCAGACCTGCCGGTAGCAAATCCACCACCAGCGCATCCGGCACCCGGTCTTCAGCCTTGAGCGCCAGGTGCACCAGCACCAGGTCGCCACTGCGCAGGTTGTGCAGGTCCAGCGGCTGGCCATTCATGCCCAGGTACTCACGGCGGATCTGCATGCCGTTGCCACCGGCCGCAGGCGCCTGGCGAGGGTAACCCGACAGGGTCAGTTGCTGGTACAGCGTCTCGCTGCCCTGGTTCTGCACACTCAGCGGCGAGGCCAGCAACGGGCCTTCGAGCTTCATGCCGGACTCGGCATTGTTGAACTCGCGCACTTCGCCCGCGCTGTCCAGGCGCGCCTGCCACTGGCCTTCCGGCTTGCCCAACAGGCCACGGCCGGCCAGGAACAGCGCATTGCGCTCCTGGGTCGACAGCCAGCGATTGGCCGCCAGCTCATCCGCCAGGGCGAACAGACGCTGGTCGACCTGGCGGCTGGCCAGGTTGCTTTCCTGCAGCAGCGCCAGGATCAGTGCCTGGTCGCGCAGGGCGCTGCCATAGTCGGCCATCCAGCCTTTACCGCGGCTGATGCCCAGGCCCGCCTGCAGGGCCTGCTCGGCACGCGGCTTGTCGCCCATCTTGTCCAGCGCCACCGCCAGTTGTACCAGCGGCAGGCCAGAGCGGGCGTCGGCGCGGCGTTCGAACAGGCCACGCAGGGCACCCAGCGGCGCCTGCTGGCTGCGCGACAGTACCAACGCCGCGTAGGCCTGCACGGCGAAGCGGGTGTGTTCGGCGTTCTCGCTGTAGTCGACCTCGATCAGGTTGCGCTCCTGCAGGTAGCGCAGCAGGCGTTCGCTGGCCTTCTTCAGCGCTTCGGCCGGCACACCATAGCCTTGGTCACGAGCACGCAGCAGGAAGTCGGTAACATAAGCGGTCAGCCAGTACTCTTCTTCGCTGTCCGAGCTCCACAGGCCGAAGCTGCCGTTGTAGCGCTGCATGCCCAGCAGGTGCTCGATGCCCATCTCGATCTTGCGCTTGCGTACATCGGCCGGCTCGCCCTTGATGCCCAGGCGCTTGAGGCTGTCGGCATCGGCGTACAGCGACGGGTAGAGGCCGCTGGTGGTCTGTTCCAGGCAACCGTAGGGGTAGGCTTCGAGGGCACGGATCTGCTCGGCCAGGTTCAGCGGTGGCCGGCTCGACAAGGCCAGGCTGGCTTCCAGGCCAGCGGGTTCAAAGGCGGCCAGGTCTGCTTCAGGCAGGGTCCAAGGCTGGTCCTTCAAGGCCACGCGGTAATGCTTGAGCATCGCCGGGTAGGCCGGGCGCACGCCCAGCGTCCACTCACGCTCGAACGCGCCGGTCGGCTCGTTCGGCAGCTGCAGACCAGTGACCCGCACATGCACCTTGCCCTGCCCCAGGCCACCCTGGGCCTGTACCGGGATCATCAGCGTCGAGCGCTGACCTTCAGCCAGGGCAACGTTCTGCACGGCGTTGGCCGCCAGGCTCAGCTGCCCTTCGGTGCTGATTTCAACGTTCAGCTGCTGGGCACGGCCCGACAGGTTGGCCAGGTCCAGCGCCAGGCTGGTGCGGTCGCCACCGGCCAGGAAGCGCGGCGCCGAGAGCTCGGCAATCAACGGCGCAGCGACCACGGTCTTGCCTTCGGCCATGCCGAAGTGTTCCTCGGTCCAGGCCTGGGCCATCAGCCGCAGTTCGCCATTGAAGTCGGGGATATCGACCGTGGCCTGGCCCTCGCCCTTGTCGTCCAGGGTCACCGGCAGGCTTTGCTGGGCGACGATGGTCACCGTGGTATTGGGGCGCTTGCCACCCTTGGCCATCGCCGCGTCACCGCCGAACGCCAGGCTGGCCAGGCGGCCCTGGCCGGCTTCGATCAACTGGCCGTAGATATCCAGCTGGTCAGCACCGTAGGCCTTGCGCCCGAACAGGCTGGCGAACGGATCGGGGGTCTTGAAGTCGGTAATGTTGAGGATGCCCACGTCCACCGCCGACAACAACACATGCACCTGCTTGGGCACGCTGCCATCGGCATTTGCAGCCTTGACCTTCACGGTCAGCGGCTGTTTCGGGCGCATTTTCTCCGGCGCCTGCAGGCTCACCGCCAGCTTGCGCTCGGCGCGGTCCAGCGGCAGGTGCAGTACGCCCACCGCACGTTTCGGCGTGGCGTTGGCCTTGCGCTCGCCGGGGCGGATCACCAGCGCGCTGATGTACAGGTCGTGGCGCGCCCACTGCTTGTCCAGCTGCACGTCGAACGTCTTGCCCTCGGCGGGCACGTCGATCTCCTGCCACCACAGCGGGCCATCGCTGGACTCGATCATCAGGTAGCCACTGCCGGCTGCGGGCGGGGTGACGGTGACCTTGGCGGTAGCGCCGTCGGCGTAGGCCGGTTTGTCCAGCGCCAGCTTGACCTGGTCCGGCCGCACCGCACCGCCTTCGGCGTTGTCCTGGGCGCGGTAGCCGGCCCAGAAGCGCGCGCTGGACACCAGGCCAGTCTGTGGGTCTTCCACCTCGACACGGTACGGGCCCCATTCCACCTGGAAGCTCAGCTTGGCGGTGGAGCCGGCCTTGACGCTGACAGTCTCCTCGCTCTGGGTGAGGAACTTCTCGTTGTAGGCGTAGCTCCAGCCATCGCTCTGCGAGTAGTTCCAGTAGTAGTCGCGACGTTCGCGTACCAGGCGCACCTTGAGGTCGTTGGCCGCCAGCTTGTTGCCATCGCGGTCGGCCACCAGGAACTCGAACTCCACCGGCCCGTCACTGTCGGTTTCCTCACCGTCGAACAGGCCGCGCAGGCCTGGCAGGCGCTCGGCCGGCCAGATGGGTTGTTCCAGGCGCCGGGTGATCGGCCGGCCACCGGACTCCTGCAGGCTGGCCTGTACGGTCAGTTGCAGCGGCGAGCGGGCTTCGGCCCAGCGGCTTTCGATATCGACCACGGCCTTGCCGGCCTGGTCCAGGGTGACTTCGTCCAGCTCCAGGTCCTGGTTCAGCTCGGTTTCGGTGACCGAGCCGAACTGGTAGCCCGGCAGCGCCGGCACCGCCTCGCGCAGCGGGCGAACATAGGCCTGGCCGCTCAGGCGGTTGCCGGCAGCCGGGGCGCCGTAGAGGTAACGGCCATTGACCTGGATGCGCGCATCCTGATCCGGAGCCAACGGTTTGCTGCTGCCCTTGAGTTCCAGCGCCAGGCGCTCGGGCAGGAAGTCTTCGACGAGGAATTCATACACCTGCTTGCGCCCGCCGCCCAGGTCGAGCAGCAGTTGCCAGCGGCCGGTCGGGGCCTCGCTGGCCAGCTGCAGCTGGTACTGGTACAGGCCGTTGCTGTCGGCTTCCCAGACGAACTTGCGGTTGACCTGCTCATCCGGGCGGCGCACTTCCACGCTCACCGGCTGAGCCTTGACCGGCTTGCCGTCCTGGTCGCGCAGCAGGCCGTTGAGCAACACCGTTTCGCCTGGGCGATACAGGTCACGCGGGCCGAAGATGAAGAACTGCAGTGGGTTGGCCTGCGGGCCGGTGATGTCGAACTCGGCCAGGTCCAGTGCCGCGCTGCTCAGGCGCAGCAAGGTGGTGTGCACACCCTGGGTGGCGATCAGGGTGTCGGCCTTGGGCGTGATCGGCAGCTGGGCGTGGCCATCGCTATCGGTGCTGGCCTGGGCCAGCAGCTTGCCCTTGTCGTCATGGATTTCCAGGTTGACGCCGTTCATCGCCTTGCCGCCCTCCAGGGCCTGGGCGAACACATCCAGGCGGTCGCGGTAGCGATGCGCGGACACACCGATGTCGCTGAGGGTGAACAGGGTCGCTGGCTGCGAGTAATCGTAGGTGCCCGAGGCACGCATCACTGCCAGGTACACGCCTGGCTCCTGCAGCGGCTTGATGCCGGCGATTGGCAGCAGCACGGTTTCGCGGGTATTGCGTGCGGGGTTGAGATCGAAGCGGCCGCTGTAGACCAGCTCGGCCATCTCCAGGGTTTCCTTGGACTGGTAGTAGTACAGGCTGCTGTTGCGCCCCCAGTTGACCAGGAAGGTCGAGAGCATGTCCGGCTTCACGCGGAAGAACTCGACATCGACCTTGTCGACGTTGAGGGCAATCACCGGCAGGCCCTCGGCCAGGCGCGTGGGCAACAGCGATCCACGGCTGGCGAAGCCGATGGTCGGCTGCATGTCGCGGGTTTCCAGGCGGCTGACCGACTCGCTGTCCAGCTGCTTGCCGTTGACTGCCTGCAGGCCCTTGTCGACGGTCAGTACCAGCTTGCGCTGCGGCTCCAGATGGCGCAGGCGCAGCTCCATCTGGTTGTCGGAGAGTTCCCAGGCGCCGTCGAGCTTGCCTTTGACCGTGTCGACCAGGTGCACTTTGCTGGCGAAGTCCTGCTTGGCATCCAGCGGTGCGGAGAAGCTGATCGACAGCGTTGCAGCGCCATCGAGCTGCACTTCGGAAACATCCAGCACGGTGAGCTCGCGGCCCTCGTAGCGCTTGGCGAGTACGGCCGGGTCTTCGCGCTCGGGCGCCGGGGTGGCGGCGGGCGCAGTGGCCGCCGGCTTTTCGGCTGGCGCCGGTTTGTCAGGCGTCGAAGAGTCACAGGCACTGAGCAAAGCCAGCGCGCAGGCCAGCAACAATCCTTTGTTGAACATGGAGTAGAACTCTTTGGCAGCATGTACGTTGAGGGCAGCAACTATAGCGCAACTATGGTCGCGCGAATTGGCTACATGGCCGGTACACTGCTGGCAATTTATAAAAGCGGGGGCGCTTTGCGCCCCTTTCGCGATGCAAGGCCGCTCCCACAGGTACTGCACAGGCTTCCGGTTTGGGCGCCCCCTGTGGGAGCGGCCTTGTGTCGCGAAAGGGCTGCGCAGCAGCCCCAGGATTTCCCAGGACACCCGATGACCTCACTGACCACCGACTGGCAGCACCGCCCCACCCACCACAAGGTCTGGGCCCTGGCCGCGCCGATGATCCTGTCCAACATCTCCGTGCCGCTGGTAGCCCTGGTCGACAGCACCGTCATCGGCCACCTCCCCCACGCCCACCAGCTTGGCGCCGTGGCCGTGGGGGCCACGCTGTTCACCTTCATGGTCGGCCTGATGGGTTTCCTGCGCATGGGTTCCACCGGCTTCGCCGCCCAGGCCGCCGGCCGTGGCGATGGTGCTGCGTTGCGCCAGGTGCTGGTGCAAGGGCTGCTGCTGGCGGTCGGTTTCGCCCTGCTGATCGGCCTGCTGGCCCTGCCCTTCAGCCAGTTGGCGCTGCACGCGATGCAACCCAGCACGGCCCTGCAGCAAGCCACCGAAGACTTCTTCCACACCCGCCTGCTCGGCCTGCCTGCGGCACTGGCCAGCTACGCGCTGGTCGGCTGGTTCCTCGGCACGCAGAACGCCAGGGCGCCACTGGCCATCCTGCTGACCACCAACCTGCTGAACATCGCCTTGAACCTGTGGTTCGTGCTTGGCCTGAACTGGGGCGTGCTGGGTTCGGCGCGGGCGTCGGTGATTGCCGAATGGAGCGCCGCCCTGCTCGGCCTGGCCCTTACCCGCCCGGCCTTGCGCGCCTACCCGGGGCAGATCGTGTGGGCGGCGCTCAAGCGCTGGCAGGCCTGGAGGCCGCTGCTGGCGGTGAACCGCGACATCTTCCTGCGCAGCCTGGCGCTGCAACTGGTGTTCCTGCTGATCACCGTGCAGGGCGCACGCCTGGGCGAAGCCACCGTGGCGGCCAATGCCCTGCTGCTCAACGGCCTGCTGCTGACCGCTTATGCGCTTGACGGGTTGGCACATGCGGTGGAGGCCCTGTGCGGCCATGCCATTGGCGCCCGCGACCGCGACACATTGCGCCGCTCGCTGGTGGTGGCCTGTGGCTGGTCGCTGATCACCAGCCTGGGGTTTGCCGGCTTGTTCCTGCTGGGAGGGCACCTGTTCATCGATTTGCAGACCGACATCGAGAGTGTGCGGGCAGCGGCTTATCCGTACCTGCCGTACCTGGCATTGCTGCCGTTGATTGCGGTGTGGAGTTACTTGCTGGATGGGCTGTTCATTGGTGCGACCCGGGCGCGGGAGATGCGCAATGCGATGTTGCTGTCGGTGCTGATTGCGCTGCCCCTTGGGGTGGTCATGAGCGGATTTGGCAACCATGGGTTGTGGTTGGCCTTTCTCGGATTCATGGCGTTACGGGCGGTGACGTTGGGGTGGGTGGGGTGGCGGTTGCAGGAGAAAGGTGAGTGGATTCAGTAATGCCGCGGCCGCTTTGCGGCCCATCGCGACGCAAGGCCGCTCCCACATTGATCGGCGGACGCAGGACTTTGTGGGAGCGGCCTTGTGTCGCGAAATGAGGGCGAAGCCCTCACCTGCTGACTCACAGCCACACACAATCCCAATGTGGATACTCGCCAGCCCGCTTTACCAGGCCAGCCCGAATCGGGTTTGCAATGATGTAGCGGGCGACGGCCCTCACATCCTCCTCGCGGCGCAAAGCCCGGTCATGAAAGCTGGTCTGCCAGATATGCCGCCTGTCGGCCCCTACCTTGTACAGCGCACAACTGCTTCTGGACTTGAACTCGCACATCAGCCTACTCAGGCTCGACGGCCCAAGCTCAACAAGCCAGTGAAGATGATCCGGCATCAAGACCCACGCCAGAGATCGACACGCCTTGCACTCTTCGCTGAGCCGTAATTGCTGGATAACTGTTCTGGCGAACAAAAAGTCTTTGAACAACGGTGTTCGGTTGCGAGTGGTTGTGGTGAGCAGGTAGAGACGCCCTGGTTCGGACACTCGGCCACTACGTAAACGATGGGAGCCGGGACTTTCCATGTCATCCTCCTTTGAACATTGCATTCAAAGGTAGCGGCGCTGATGTGACAGGCGAGGACTGGACCATTACCAGGTATGACGCGGTGAGGGCTTCGCCCTCATATCGCGACGCAAGGCCGCTCCCACAAAAAAGGCAGGAGCGGCCTGGCGGTTACGACGACAGGTACGAAGACCGGGTCAACCCCAGGCGCAAGGCATCCAGATACTGGGTCCGCTCACGCGCAGTGATCTTGGCGCTGGCCACCTTGTCACGGTAGTGGGTCATCAACTCCTCCGGCGACAGGTGCACGTAGCGCAGCATGTCTTCGATGGTGTCGTGGGTCTCGATACCGGCGTGGTACACGCTACCGTCGGCGTTCTGGTAGATGTTCACCGAATCGGTGTCACCGAACAGGTTGTGCATGTCACCGAGGATTTCCTGGTAGGCACCGACCAGGAACACACCCAGCAGGTAGTCCTCGCCCTCCTTCACCGCATGCACCGGCATGCTGGTCTCGATGCTCTGCTCGTCGACGTACTGGTTGATCTTGCCGTCGGAGTCGCAGGTCAGGTCCTGCAGCACGGCACGACGCATCGGCTCTTCGTCCAGGCGGTGCAACGGAATGATCGGCAGTACCTGGCCGATGGCCCAGGTATCCGGCAGGCTCTGGAACACCGAGAAGTTGCAGATGTACTTGTCGGCCAGCTTGTCGTTCAGCTCGTCCAGCACCTGACGGTGCGAGCGCTGGCGGGCTTTCAGCGAGTTGTGCAGGCGGCGGCACACGGCGAAGTAGCACTGTTCGGCCAGGGCCTTCTCGGCCAGGCTGATCTTGCCATCGGCATACTGCGCAGCCACGTCACCCAGGTAGTGGGTAGCGCGCCAGTAGGTCTCGGTGACCATCTCGATGTCGGTCGGGCCGAGCAGGTCGACCAGCCACTGCACGGTCTCGGGCAGGGCTTCCTTGTTCTCGATGGTCGGCACGTCGTCGTTGTGCTTCTCGACGTCGGTCACCTGGATCACCAGCATGGCGTGGTGCGCGGTCAGCGAACGGCCACTCTCGGAGAAAATGTGCGGGTGCGGCAGGCCCTGCGCGTCGCAGAACTCCTTGAGCATGCCCACCACCACGCCGGCGTAGTCGTCCATGTCGTAGTTGATCGAGCTGGCATTGCGCGAGTGGGTACCGTCGTAGTCCACACCCAGGCCACCGCCAACGTCGATGTGGTCGACCGGCAGGCCCAGCGCACGCAGCTCACCGTAGTAACGGATGGCTTCCTTGAAGCCGTGCTGGTAGTCGGCCAGGTTGGCGATCTGCGAGCCCATGTGGAAGTGCAGCAGGCGGATACCCTGGTCCAGGCCGGCATCGCGGAAGCGCTGCACCACCGAGATCAGCTGGGCGGCAGACAAGCCGAACTTGGACTTTTCGCCACCGGTGTCGGCCCACTTGCTCGAGGCCAGCGACGACAGGCGCACGCGCAGGCCGACCTGCGGCTTGACCTTGAGCTCGGCAGCCTCGTCGATCACCAGGGCCACTTCCGACTCTTTCTCGATGACGATGAACACATTGTGGCCGAGCTTCTGGCCCATCAGCGCCAGGCGGATGAACTCGCGGTCCTTGTAGCCGTTGCAGACGATGGTGCCGCCTTTCGGCGCCAGCGCCAGCACTGCCAGCAGCTCAGGCTTGGAGCCGGCTTCCAGGCCAATGGAGACGTTCTGCGTGGCGATGATGTTCTCCACCACCGCTTCCTGCTGGTTGACCTTGATCGGGTACAGCGCGGTGTACTTGCTCTGGTATTCCAGGCGCGCGATGTTGGCGTCGAAGGCGCCGGTCAGTTGGCGCACGCGGTCCTGCAGAATGTCGGGGAAGCGCACCAGCAATGGCAGCGACAGGCCGCTCTGGCGCAGTTCGTCGACCTGTTCGAACAGGTCGATCGGTGCGCTTTTCGGGCCGTTGGGGCGTACTTCGACGCGCCCGGCTTCATTGATGGCGAAATAACCAGCGCCCCAATGGCGGATGCCATAAACACTGCGGCTGTCGGCCACGGTCCATTGGCTACCATCGTCTTTGCGTGTGCGTCGTACGGACATTCAAGTCCCCTATAGATAAGTCGAAGACACTGCCCCGCAAGGAGGCGGGCGCAGTGTAAAAGCCAAAAATGACGATTCGTCCGTGCCCTGGGATAGACCCTGGTCACGGCAACGAGTTTAGAAAGCACTGGGCAAAAAATCGCGTGGCCGCATCAGCCGCCGGACTTTTTCGCCTTGAAACCCTGCTTGGTCAGCTCACCGATCAGCAGCTCGACATGGTCGCCCTGGATTTCGATGACCCCATCCTTCAGGGCGCCACCGGTACCGCAGCGGCGCTTGAGGGTAGAGGCCAGCTCCTTGAGCTGGTCGAGCGGCAGCGGCACGCCGGTGACGGTGGTCACGGTCTTGCCGCCGCGCCCTTTGCTTTCGCGGCGCACACGGGCAATGCCATCGCCTTCGGGGATGATTTGCTGCTTGCAGGTACAGGCATCCACCGGCTGGCCACAGTCGGGGCAGTGCCGACCAGCGTCGGTGGAGTAAACGAGACCGCCAAGGGCGGCGAAGGAAGAAGCTTTCTTGGCCACTTTTGTTCCTCTGTGCTGAGGACAAAAACTGGTCGGCCCCAGGGGGTTGAGCCCGACCGCGAAGCCCCACTCTGGCAGGGGCGGCGCTACCACCGCAAGACCTGCGGCAGCCCGAAAAGGGCGCGCAGTTTAACGATAAATCCGGCTGTTGCTAAGTACTGGATTGCGGCATTTTGCGAATGTTTTGCGACCCCTTCGCGGGTAAACCCGCTCCCACAGGTACTGCGCAGGTTTCACGGCCTGTGAAATCCCTGTGGGAGCGGGTTTAACCGCGAAGGGGCCGGCATGGCCCACGCATCTATTTGAGGCTTGCTTTATAGCGCTGCAACGCCGCCAACGAGTCCGGGCAATACGGCTTCGTCAGGCTCTCCTCTTCAGCCTGTTCCAGGCCAATGAAGCGCGCCTCGATCACCTCTTCCGGCTGCAGCCGCAACGGCGCATCCGAAACCGCCGAATACACCGCACACCACAAGCGGTTATCCGGCTGGTCGAAGTAGAACCGCTCATGAAAGCGCAGCTCCACACCGTCGATCCCCAGCTCCTCGGCCAGCTCCCGCGCAGCCGAATCGGCATACGCCTCCCCGGCCGTCACCATGCCGCCTGCCGCCACATCCCAGTACCCCGGGTACAGCGCCTTGCTCAGGGTGCGCCGGTGCACGCACAGCTCACCGGCGCTGTTGAACAGCAAAATGAACGTGCAACGCCCGATCAGGCCGCGCTCGCGCAGTTCGGCGCGGGGCAAGGCCCCCAGCACCTGGTCGGCTTCGTCCACCCAGGTGACCAGCTCGCGGTCGGAAGCCGCCCGGTGGGCGGCCTCGTTTGGGCTGATAGCCATCATCAACCCTGCGACAGCAGCTGACGCAGGTCGATGACCGCGGCGTTGGCCCGGGAAATGTAGTTGGCCATGACCAGCGAGTGGTTGGCCCACATGCCGAAGCCGCTGCCGTTGAGCACCATCGGGCTCCACAGCGCTTCTTGCGAGGCTTCCAGCTCACGGATGATCTGGCGCACGCTGACCGTGGCGTTCTTCTTCGCCAGCACGTCGGCAAAGTCCACCTCGATGGCGCGCAGCAGATGCGACAGTGCCCAGGCCTGGCCACGGGCTTCGTAGAACACGTTGTCGATCTGCAGCCACGGGGTTTCCACCAGCTCCTCGTCCACCTGCGGCGCCTGGCCGGCGACCACCGACTCGGTCTTCAGCGTGGTGTTGAGCTTGACCCGGCCAACGCTGGCCGACAGCCGCTGCGACAGCGAGCCCAGGCGGGTGGCCACGTCACCCAGCCAGTTGTTCAGGTTGTCGGCACGGGTGTAGAAGATCGCGCCCTTGTCGCCGGCAGCCAGACGGGTCTGGTAGCGGGTCAGCGACTTGATGCCCTCTTCGAACTCCGACTCGCTCGACGGCAAGATCCAGCTCTTGTTGTCGAAGTTGAAACGCGGCTCGGCCTTGGCCAGGTCGGCGTCTTCGGTGGACTGCGACTGCGAACGGGCGAAGTCCTTGCGCAGGGCACGGGACAGGTCGCGCACCTGGACCAGCACGCCATATTCCCAACTCGGCATGTTGTCCATCCACAGCCCCGGCGGGAAGCGGTCGTTGGAAATGTAGCCACCCGGCTTGTTCAGCAAGGTGCCGGCCACGGTCTTGAGGGTTTCGATAGTGGTGTAACCCACCACCATCTGCTGGCCAGTGCGCTCGGCGGCGGCCTGGGCGTTCTGCTGCACCGGGAACAGGTCCGGCTCCTGGCTCCAGTACCAGCCCAGGCCGATACACACCAGCAGGTACAACCCGATCAGGGTCCCCAGGGCACGGCTCCAGAGGCCGCCAAGGTAGCTACGGGCGGCGGCGCCACGGCCGTCGACACGCTCGCGGGGCTCGGCTTTGGCCTCGCGGTTTTTCCAGTCCAGCATGGCTTTGTCCTTATCAGTCACGACGGTTCAGGGGCTTGGACCACAGGCCTGCGCCAGGGTGCCACGGCAAGCCCGCGTGGCAGCACTATAAAGCAGACACCGCCTTACGCATAAGCGACCAATCAGTCAGCAACTGAATATTCGTTCTACCCGCTTTGTTGATGCAGGGCACTCACGCATCCGGCAAGAGCTGCTAGCATAGAGCCATCATTGCCCCTGCACATCCCAACCTAAAGTAGCCAGGACATGAGCCAAGCAGTCGAGCCGAGCCCGCAGTGCCCCGCCCAACAGCAGACGCGTAGCGGCCTGCGCAAGGACGACCCGCTCGATCAGGTGCTGCTGCCGCCCCTGCGCAAGCCGGTGTACATCCTGCTGCAGGACCACGAACGTGCCCAGCGCCTGGCCCAGCAACTGGAGTTCTTTGGCCTGGTGGTGCAGGCGCTGGCCAGCCCTGCGGCGTTTCACGCCTCGATCGACGAATACCCGCCTTCGGCCATCATCATGGATGTCGACTTCAGCGGCACCGGCCAAGGCCTGCTGCTGGCTGCCCAGGTGCAGCAGGGGCTGGCCCGACACATCCCGCTGCTGTTCTTCAGCCACCACGAAACCGACACCCCGACCCGCCTGGCCGCCGTGCGCGCCGGTGGCCAGGACTTCCTCACTGGCACCCTGGAAGCCTCCAGCCTGCTGGAAAAGGTCGAACTGCTGACCAATGCCGCCCAGCACGACCCGTTGCGCGTGTTGATCATCGACGACTCGCGCACCCAGGCCCTGTACACCGAACGTGTGCTGGCCAGCGCCGGCATGATCACCCGCAGCCTGACCGACCCGATCCGCACCATGGCCGAGCTGGCCGAGTTCCAGCCCGACCTGATCATCCTCGACCTGTACATGCCGGCCTGCACCGGCCCTGAGCTGGCCAAGGTGATCCGCCACAGCGACCGTTATGTGAGTGTGCCGATCATCTACCTGTCTGCCGAGGACGACCTGGACAAGCAGCTGGATGCCATGAGCGAAGGCGGTGATGACTTCCTGACCAAACCGTTTCGCTCACGCCACCTGATCACCACCGTGCGCAACCGCGCCGCCCGTGCCCGGCACCTGAAGGCGCGCATGGTGCGCGACAGCCTGACCGGGTTGTACAACCACACCCACATCCTGCAACTGCTGGAAGACTGCAGCTTCCGCGCCCGTCGTGAGCAGCAGCCGTTGAGCTTTGCCATGCTCGACATCGACCACTTCAAGAAGATCAACGACCGCCACGGCCACCCCATGGGCGACCGGGTGATCAAGAGCCTGGCGCTGTTTCTCAAGCAGCGCTTGCGCAAGACCGATTTCATTGGCCGTTATGGTGGCGAAGAGTTCGCCGTTGTCATGCCCAATACCGCGCTGGACGCGGCGCACAAGGTGCTGGACGAGATCCGCCGGCGCTTTGCCGAGATTCTCTACCCGGCGCAGCCTCGGGACTTGCAGTGCACCTTCAGTGCAGGCGTGGTGCAGCTGGATGAGGGGCTGGATGCGCTGACCATGGCCAGTGCGGCGGACGAGGCGCTGTACCGGGCCAAGCATGCGGGGCGTAATTGCGTGGTGCGTGTAGAGCCCTGAGTTCTTCATCGCCTGTACCGGCCTCTTCGCGGGCTTGCCCGCTCCCACAGGGATTGCGCCTGCATTCAGGTCTGGTAGATATCCTGTGGGAGCGGGCAAGCCCGCGAAGAGGCCAGTACAGGCAATGCAAATACAGGCACTGTGCCACTTTTTTATGACGCCAACCGCCTGTCGTCATCACCCCGTCACAAAATCGCAATAACTTCAGCCACCGACCTCTCCCCCTCCCCGCAGGAAGCTCGCGGCTATGCGCCTGAAGTGGCTGACCAATTTCAACACCCTGTTGCTGGTAACCGTGTGTATTGCCCTGGGCGCCACCTTGTGGTGGTCGCAGCGTGCCCTGGAGCGCCCCTACCAGTTGATGGAGCGCTACCTGGGCCTGTCCCAGCAGTTCCAGAACCAGGCGGCCCGCAACATCCAGGCCTACCTGGGCAGCGGCGATGCCCTGCGCCATGCCGCAGCCATGGAGGCCAACCAGAAACTGCAGGCCGCGCTGGCCGAGTGGCCTGGCGCACTGGCCGACAAACTGCGCCCCAGCCTGGACAGCCTGCAGGCCTTTACCGCCGAGGAGCTGCTGGCCGCCGGCAAGCTGGCTGGCGACCCGCAAGCCCTGCTGCTGCAGGCCGAGCGGGAACTGGGAGCCAACTTCGAACAACTGGCCGGCTACGCCCGTGACAGCGGCAGCGCCGACGCCAACCGCTACCTGGTGCCATTGCTCGACGCCACCGTGCACCTCGGCCGCCTGTCGCTGGCCCGGGACAAGCTGGTCAGCAGCGGCCGCCCGGAACTGGCCGACGAAGTGGAGCGCGAGCTGCAACTGATCCGCGCCCAGGCCCAGGCGATCGACGCCTTGCCCTTGCTGGGCGTAACCCGTACCGCCGAATCCGGTGCCAACGACTTCGCCGCGATGATGGGCCTGGAAACCCAGGCCAGCGCCCAGCAGGAAGACATTGCCGTTGGCCTCAAACGCGAACTGCAGAGCCTGCTCAGCCGCTACCCGGCCGAACTGCAGCGCACCCGCGAACAGATCGAGCGCCGCGTCGCCCTGGCCGCCAGCACCAGCCAGCGCCTGGAGGCCGTACAGCAGGCCATCGCGGCGCTGGAGCCCGAGGTACGCGGCCAGCACGCGAAAATTGCCGCCGAAGTGCGCATCATCCAGGGCCTGATGATCGGCCTGATCCTGCTTATCGCCCTGCTGATCGACACCTTGCAACGGCGCCTGGCGCGCACCCTGACCGGCCTGGCCCCGGCCCTGTCACGCTGGGCCGAGGGCGACTTCGCCAAGGCCATCGCCCTGGGCAAGACCAACCGCGAACTGCGCGACATCCAGGAATCGCTCAACCGCCTGCGCCAGTACCTGGTGGAGCTGGTCGGCACCATCCGCCACAACGCCGAGCAGGTGGCTGGCAGCAGCCACGCCCTGGCCGGCATGAGCGCCGCCCTGCATGACGGCGCCGAGCGCCAGGCCGGCGACACCGGGCAGATCCGCGATGCCCTGGGCGAACTGGAAGCGACCATCCAGCAAGTGGCCGGCGACGCCAGCGCCGCCGCCGACGCCAGCCGCGATGCCGGGCGTGCAGTGGAGCAAGGCCAGGCGGTGATTGGCCAGAGCCTGTCGGGCTTGCGTGAGCTGGTCGATGAAGTGCAGGGCAACGCCCGCATGATCGAACAACTGGCGGAAGAGTCGGCCACCATCGGCGGCGTGCTGACAGTGATCCGCTCGATTGCCGAGCAGACCAACCTGCTGGCGCTGAATGCCGCGATCGAAGCGGCCCGGGCCGGTGAGATGGGCCGTGGATTTGCCGTGGTGGCCGATGAGGTGCGTTCGCTGGCGCAGCGCACCACCGGGGCTACCGGCGAGATTCAGGCCTTGATCGACCGCTTGCAGCAGGCAGCCAGAAGTTCGGTGGCCGGGATGCGCGCGCAGCTCGAACATGCCGAGGCCACGGCCAACCAGGCCCAGGCGGCGGATGGGGCGCTGGACGAGATTGTCTGTGCCATTCGCACCATTTCGGACACTGCGGTGCGGATTGCCGATGTCACGGCGCAGCAGAGCGGTGCCGTGAGCGAGATTCGCGACCACAGCGAGCGGATACATGAGTTGGGTGAGGACAACCTGCAGCGCATTGGCGAGGGGCGTGAGCAAGGCGAGCAGTTGCTGAGTTTGGGGGGCGAACTGAACCGGGCGGTGCGGGCCTTCAGAGTCTAGGTTGGCCTGTACTGGCCTCTTCGCGGGTAAACCCGCTCCCACAGGGATAGCCTATGCGCTCGAGGTGGGAGCGGGTTTACCCGCGAAGAGGCCGGCACAGGCAGCACATGAGCCAGCGGCCATGTGTCGCCCCTTCCGCCAGCATGGCCCCAACCTGCACCAACTCCGCTATCATGCCCAGCACGTTCCACCTCGCGAGTCCGCCATGCGCCGCCTGTTTTTTCTGCTGTTCCTGCTGCTGGCCAGCCCTGCCTTCGCCACAGGCCTGCTCGACAACCGCCCCAGTGCCACCCTCGGCGCCGCGTCACTGGCCAACAACGCCGACTTCCTGCCGGTACACGAGGCCTTCAAGCTCAACCTGGTGCAGGCCGATGCGCAAACCATCAAGCTGCGCTTCGTCGCCACCGATGGCTACTACCTCTACCGCCACCGCTTCCAGTTCCGCACCGAACCGGCCGACATTGCCCTGGGCACACCGAACATCCCCAAGGGCGAGGCCAAGCACGATGAATTCTTCGGCGATGTCGAGGTGTACCACGGCGTGCTCGATATCGAGCTGCCGCGCAACGATCCGCGTGCCTTCACCCTGCTGGTGGGCTATCAGGGCTGCGCCGACAAAGGCCTGTGCTACCCACCGGAAACCGCACGCCTGAGCATCGATGGCGAAGGCGGCGCAAGCACCCCGGCCACCGCTGAACACGCCTGGACCTGGAAGTCGCTGCTGCTGTTCTTCCTCGCCGGGGTCGGCCTGACCTTCACCCCCTGCGTGCTGCCGATGCTGCCGATCCTCTCCGGCGTGGTGCTGCGAGGCCAGGCCGGTGGCCTGCGCGGGCTGGCGCTGTCGCTGGCCTACGTGCTGCCGATGGCGGCCAGCTTCGCGGTACTCGGTGCCCTCATGGGGCTGTTCGGCGCCGGCCTGAACCTGCAGGCACGCCTGCAGTCGGCCTGGGTGCTGGTGCCTTTCGCGCTGTTCTTCGTGGTGTTTGCCCTGGCCATGTTCGGCCTGTTCGAGCTGAAACTGCCTCAGGCCTTGAGCAACCGTCTGAACAATGTCGCCAGCCACACCCGGGGCGGCTCGCTGCTGGGCGCGGCAATACTCGGCGTGCTCTCCAGCCTGCTGGTTTCGCCATGTGTGTCGGCGCCCCTGGCCGGTGCGTTGCTGTACATCAGCGCCAGCGGCGATGCCCTGGGTGGCGCACTCAAGCTGTTCGCCCTGGGCCTGGGCATGGGCGCACCCTTGCTGCTGGTGGCCACCGGTGGCGCGGCCTGGCTGCCGAAAAGCGGCCCTTGGCTGAACACGGTGAAAAACGCCATCGGCGTCCTGCTGCTGGGCCTGGCCATCGGCTTGCTCAGCCGTGTGTTGCCGGGCCCGATGACCTTGCTGCTGGTCGGGTTCCTCGCCGCTGGCGTGGCACTGTTCCTCGGCGCCCTCGAGTTCGTCGTCAAGACCGCACGCCAGCGCCTGGCCCAACTGCTTGGCCTGGCCTTGCTGGTGTACGCCCTGGCCTGCTGGTACGGTGCCCTCAGCGGCCAGGGCGACCCGCTGCGCCCGCTACCGCCGGCAACCCTTGTGGCCACCGGCAACAGCCCGGCGGTGCAGGCGGATAGCTGGCAGACCATCACTACCCCCGCCGCACTGGACGCCGCACTGGCCCAGGCCAAGGCGGCCGGCCAGCCGGTACTGCTGGACTGGTACGCCGACTGGTGCATCAGCTGCAAGGTGATCGAACGCGAGGTGTTGACCGCGCCGCAGGTGCAAGCACAGCTGGCCGGCTTCAAACTGCTGCGTTTCGACATCACCGAAAGCAATGCCGACCAACGCAGCCTGCTCGACCGCTACCAGCTGTTCGGCCCTCCTGCCCTGTTGTTCTTTGCCGCGAACGGTAGCGAAATAACCGCTGATCGGGTCATTGGCGAGATAAATGCCGGTGAATTTGCGCAAATTCTGACACGCGTACGCGACAAAGTCGGTCTATAACTTCCCCCGAGCTGTGAAAAATCCTGAAATCAGTGACCAAACCTAATCATTTGGTCACATACTTCGCGCGAACCTCGGACATCGTGCTGGCTATTGCCGGGAACTGGACACTTGCCGTCGCTTTACGGCACACTCGCCGCGCTGTGTCGAATTGCCCTACAAATCCAAGGAATCCGCAGATGGCAACGCTACTGGTGCTTCACGGCCCCAACCTCAACCTGCTCGGTACCCGCGAGCCTGGCCACTACGGCGCCGTGACCCTGGCCCAGATCAACCAGGACCTGGAGCAACGTGCCCGCGCCGCAGGCCACCATCTGCAGTACCTGCAGAGCAATGCTGAATACGAACTGATCGACCGCATTCACGCCGCACGCAACGAGGGTGTGGACTTCATCCTGATCAATCCGGCTGCTTTCACCCACACAAGCGTCGCATTACGTGACGCATTGCTTGCGGTGAGCATCCCATTCATCGAAGTGCACCTGTCCAACGTGCACAAACGCGAACCGTTCCGCCACCACTCCTACTTTTCCGATGTTGCCGTAGGGGTGATCTGCGGCCTGGGCGCCAGCGGTTATCGCCTGGCCCTGGAGTCCGCGCTGGAACAACTGGCTGCCAACGCACAGCCCAAATGATGAAAACCCTGGCCTCAGTGGGCCAGGGTTCGAGAGAAACGTTTCAGATACGTTTTTTTGTATTTCGCCCCCTGACCGAACCTTTGGGAGTTGATGATTAATGGATATCCGTAAAGTCAAGAAACTGATCGAGCTGCTGGAAGAGTCTGGCATCGACGAACTGGAGATCAAGGAAGGCGAAGAGTCGGTCCGTATCAGCCGTCACAGCAAGACCCCAGCTGCCCAGCAGTACTTCGCACCGGCTCCGGTAGCCGCTGCCCCTGTTGCTGCCCCGGTCGCCGCCGCTGCCGCTCCGGCCGCTGAAGCCGCTGCCGCCGCCCCGGCCCTGAAAGGCACCGTGATCCGCTCGCCGATGGTAGGTACCTTCTACCGCAAGCCTTCGCCGACCTCGCCGAACTTCGCTGAAGTTGGCCAGACCGTGAAGAAAGGCGACACCCTGTGCATCGTTGAAGCCATGAAGATGATGAACCACATCGAAGCCGATGTTGGCGGTGTCATCGACGCCATCCTGGTAGAAGACGGCCAGCCGGTTGAATTCGACCAGCCGCTGTTCACCATCGTTTGAATCGCGGAGAGCCAACGATGTCTGGGAAGCTCGAAAAAGTCCTGATCGCCAACCGCGGGGAAATTGCCCTGCGGATCCTGCGTGCCTGCAAAGAGCTGGGTATCAAGACCGTCGCCGTGCACTCCACCGCCGACCGTGAACTGATGCACCTGGGCCTGGCAGACGAGTCGGTCTGCATCGGCCCTGCATCGTCCAAGGATTCCTACCTGCATATCCCGGCGATCATCGCTGCCGCCGAAGTGACCGGCGCCACCGCGATCCACCCGGGCTACGGCTTCCTGGCGGAAAACGCCGACTTCGCCGAGCAGGTGGAAAAATCCGGTTTCGCCTTCATCGGCCCGAAAGCCGACACCATTCGCCTGATGGGCGACAAGGTTTCGGCCAAGGACGCGATGATCAAGTCGGGCGTACCGACCGTGCCGGGCTCCGATGGCCCGCTGCCGGAAGACGAAGAGGTCGCCCTGGCGATCGCTCGTGACGTCGGCTACCCGGTGATCATCAAGGCCGCCGGTGGCGGTGGTGGTCGCGGCATGCGCGTGGTGCACAAGGAAGAGGACCTGATTGCCTCGGCCAAGCTCACCCGTACCGAAGCCGGTGCCGCCTTCGGCAACCCGATGGTCTATCTGGAGAAGTTCCTGACCAACCCACGCCACGTGGAAGTACAGGTACTGTCCGACGGCCAGGGCAACGCCATCCACCTGGGTGACCGTGACTGCTCGCTGCAGCGCCGCCACCAGAAGGTGCTGGAAGAAGCGCCAGCCCCGGGCATCGATGAAAAAGCCCGTCAGGAAGTGTTCAAGCGCTGCGTCGATGCGTGCATCGAGATCGGCTACCGTGGTGCGGGTACTTTCGAGTTCCTGTACGAGAACGGCCGCTTCTACTTCATCGAGATGAACACCCGCGTGCAGGTTGAGCACCCGGTTTCGGAGATGGTCACTGGTATCGACATCGTCAAGGAGATGCTGAGCATCGCCGCTGGCAACAAGCTGTCGTTCCGCCAGGAAGACGTGGTGATCCGTGGCCATGCGCTGGAATGCCGTATCAACGCCGAAGACCCGAAGAAGTTCATCCCGAGCCCAGGCAAGGTGAAGCACTTCCACGCCCCGGGCGGCAACGGCGTGCGTGTGGACTCGCACCTGTACAGCGGTTACTCGGTTCCGCCGAACTACGACTCGCTGATCGGCAAGCTGATCACCTACGGCAAGGACCGCGACGAAGCCATGGCGCGCATGCGCAATGCCCTGGACGAGATCGTCGTCGACGGCATCAAGACCAACATCCCGCTGCACCGCGACCTGGTGCGTGATGAAGGTTTCTGCAAAGGCGGCGTCAACATTCACTACCTCGAGCACAAACTGGCTAGCCAGGAGTGATCACGTAGTGTGATGTACCGAAACCCCGGACTTGTGCCGGGGTTTTTTATTGCCTGGGGGATCCTGGGGCCGCTTTGCGGCCCATCGCGACACAAAGCCGCTCCCACAGGGTTTCGCAAGGTCTCAAGGTTGACGCTGTACCTGTGGGAGCGGCCTTGTGTCGCGAAAGGGGCGCAACGTGCCCCGAGGACCCTACACCTTCATCCGCGGCATCTCGATGTGATGCTCATGAACCCGCCGGTACAAGGTCGCCCGCGATATTCCCAGTGCCCGCGCCGCATCGGCCGGCTTCCAGCGATGGCGGATCAGCGCATCCAGCAACAACTGCCGCGCCGGGCACGACACCCCGCTTTCAGCCGAGCCAACCGCTTCACCCCGCACCTCCTGCGGCAGGTCCTGCAACTGCACCCGCCCGCCCTCACTCACCGCACAGGCATAGCGCAACACCTGACGCAGCTGGCGCAAATTCCCCGGCCAGCGGTAAACCAGCAGCGCCTGCAGCGCATCATCCGCCAGCACCACCTCAACCCCACAGGCCTCGGCCTCCTCGGCCAGCAACTGGTGAATCAGCCCCAGGCGGTCCTCACGCTCGCGCAGCGGCGGCAACTCGAACCGGGCATTGGCCAGGCGGAAGTACAAATCCTCACGAAAACGCCCCTCCTCCACCATCGCCGCCAAATCACGATGGGTCGCGCAAATCACCTGGATATCCACCCGCTCCCGCCGCGCCGCGCCCAGCGGCGCCACTTCACCCTCGGCCAGCACGCGCAGCAACCGGGTTTGCAGGTTCAGCGGCATGTCACCGATTTCGTCGAGGAACAGCGTGCCGCCATCGGCCTGCTGCAAAAGCCCCTGCATGCCTTTGCTGGAAGCACCGGTGAAGGCCCCGGCCACATAGCCGAACAGCTCGCTCTCGATCAGGCTTTCCGGAATGGCCGCGCAGTTCAGGGTGACGAACGGGCCATCGCGACGCAGGCTTTGCTGGTGCAGCTGGCGGGCGAACACCTCTTTGCCAGCCCCGGTCTCGCCTTGTACCAGCACCGCCAGGTTGCAGTCCTTGACCCGTGTGGCCAACCGCAGGTGCTGCTCGATGCGGGCGTCCTGGGCCTGACGCAACGGCTGCGCAGGCTGGCGCTGGCGGGGTGCGCTGACCCGGCCGTAGAGCCCACCCAGGCCCGGCAGGCGTTGAGCGGACGATGCGTTCACGCGGCGCAGCTGGTCCATGTCGAACAGCTCGCCAATGTGCTCGGGCAAACGCCCCAGGTGCGCCACCAGCCGCTGACGCGCCAGGCTGTTGATCGCCTGCAGGCGGCCATCGGCATCCCAGGCCAACAAGTAGTCGGGCTGGCTTTCCACATAGCCCGGCGTGCCATGGGCGCGCATCACCCAATGGCCCTGGGCGCTGTGCATGAAGAAGGCATTTTCGATCTCGCGGGCGGTCTGCTCGACCAGTTGGCGGATCAGGTGCTGGCTGCGGCGGTCGTCCGGCGACTGCAGGGCCGAGACATCCACGACGCCCAGCAACTCGCCCAGCGGGTCGAACACCGGCGCCGCCGTACAGGTCAGGCCAATGAACGCAGCGCGGAAGTGGTCGCGCTTGTGCACCGTGACCGGGGCCTTGCTGGTCAACACCGCCGCCACGCCGCAGGTGCCCTCCTCGCCCTCCGACCAGCAGGTGCCCAGGTACAGCCCGGCCTTGCGGCAGTCGTTGCGGATGGCCGACTCGACCCGGTAATCGATGGTGCGCCCCAGGGCATCGGTGAGCAACACGCAGTAGTCGGCACCGCGTACCCGCTCATGCAAGCGGGCCACGGCATCGCTGGCAATGCGCAGGAACAGTTCGGCGCGTTCGCGGCATTCGTTGAGCAGGCTTTGGGACAGGATGCGCGGCCCCTGCTGGGACCCGGGATCGAGGCGGTACAGCTCCATGGAGCGGCGCCATGAATCGAGAATCAGCGGTGGCACCGGCGCCTGCGGCAGGCGGTCGGCATTCTTCAACACCCTGCTGACGCAGTCGACATGGGCTCGGGAGTTCGCGGCAAGCATTCAGGCCCTCCGGTTCTCGTTGCTGTTTTTATCGTTGTCCGGCCATTAAGCGCTTCCGGGCATGCCCCGACAAGCACTGCGTGATTACCGGGCGGCTTGAGACGCAGCGTCTCAGCGTCTCGGCAAGGTCGGCCCAGCGCTGGCACCGGGCGTCTCGCCAGCAGAACCATCAGCACCTGACGGGGCGCAATGAAACCGCTCTATTGCAGGCACTTCAGCCAATTCAAAAGAAGCTGGCACCGCGCTTGCTCCTGCCCTGACAAACAAGAATACGAGGTGCGCCATGCCGCTACCCGCCCCGACCGTCGGGATCATTGCCAACCCTGCCTCTGGCCGCGACCTGCGCCGCCTGACCGCCAACGCCGGGCTCTATTCGAGCACCGACAAGGCCTCGGCAATCCAGCGCCTGCTCGCTGCTTTTGGTGCCACCGGCATCGGCCAGGTGTTGTTGCCCAGCGACATGACCGGCATCGCCGCCGCCGTGCTCAAGGCCAGCCGGGGCCCGGCAGCCCGTGACCAGCACTGGCCGGCCCTCGAAATACTCGACCTGCCGCTGACCCAGACCGTTGCCGATACCCGCCTGGCCACCCGCCGCATGGTCGAGCGAGGCGTGGCGATGATCGCCGTGCTCGGCGGCGACGGCACCCACAAGGCAGTGGCCGCCGAGGCCGGTGACGTACCGCTGCTGACCTTGTCCACCGGCACCAACAATGCTTTCCCCGAACTGCGCGAGGCCACCAGCGCCGGCCTGGCCGGCGGCCTGCTTGCCAGCGGCCGGGTACCGGCCAGCATCGGCCTGCGCCGCAACAAGCGCCTGCTGGTGAAGGTGCCCGAGCAGCAGCTTGCCGAATGGGCCCTGGTGGAGGTGGCGGTGTCGCCCCAGCGTTTCATCGGCGCTCGGGCACTGAGCCGCAGCGAGGACCTTTGCGAAGTCTTCGCCTGTTTCGCCGAACCCCATGCCATCGGCCTCTCGGCCCTGTGCGGCCTGTGGTGCCCGGTCTCGCGCCAGGACCCGCACGGCGCCTGGGTACGCCTGAACCCCGGCGCCGAACAAGCGCTGCTCGCGCCGCTGGCACCCGGCCTGCTGCAAGGCTGCGGCATCACCGCCAGCGGCCCACTGACGCCCGGCGTCGCCCACCGCCTGAGCCTGGCCAGCGGCACGCTGGCGCTGGACGGCGAACGCGAAATCGAATTCGCCGAGCGCGATACCCCCACTATCACCCTCGACCACCAAGGCCCATTGAGCGTGGACGTCGAGGCCGTGCTGGCGCATGCCGCCCGCCATCACCTGCTGGCCGTACCGCGCGGCCACCGGTTGCACCCTGCAAACCCGTGTTGAGACAACCCTGGAGAACAACAAGATGTCCAATCAACTCAGTACCGAACAATTGCTGCATGCCTATGAAGTGATGCGCACCATCCGCGCCTTCGAGGAGCGCCTGCACGTGGAGTTCGCCACCGGCGAGATCCCCGGCTTCGTCCATCTGTATGCCGGCGAAGAGGCTTCCGCTGCCGGGGTCATGGCCCACCTGCGCGACAGCGACTGCATCGCCTCGACCCACCGCGGCCATGGCCACTGCATCGCCAAGGGGGTCGACGTGTACGGCATGATGGCCGAGATCTACGGCAAGAAGACCGGCGTTTGCGGCGGTAAAGGCGGCTCGATGCATATCGCCGACCTGGAAAAAGGCATGCTCGGCGCCAACGGCATCGTCGGTGCAGGTGCCCCCTTGGTGGCCGGCGCCGCGTTGGCGGCCAAGATCAAGGGCAACGACGATGTGTCGGTGGCATTCTTCGGCGATGGCGCTTCCAACGAAGGTGCCGTGTTCGAGGCCATGAACATGGCATCGATCATGAACCTGCCGTGCATCTTCGTGGCCGAGAACAACGGCTACGCCGAAGCCACCGCCTCGACCTGGTCGGTGGCCTGCGACCACATCGCCGACCGCGCTGCCGGTTTCGGCATGCCCGGCGTCACCATCGACGGTTTCGACTTCTTTGCCGTGTACGAGGCCGCCGGTGCTGCCATCGAGCGCGCACGTTCCGGGCAAGGCCCATCGCTGATCGAGGTCAAGCTCAGCCGCTACTACGGCCATTTCGAAGGCGATGCACAAACCTACCGCGCCCCCGATGAAGTGAAGAACCTGCGCGAATCCCGCGACTGCCTCATGCAGTTCCGCAACAAGACCACCCGCGCCGGCCTGCTCACGGCTGCGCAACTGGACGCCATCGACGCCCGCGTCGAAGACCTGATCGAAGACGCTGTGCGCCGCGCCAAGTCCGATCCCAAGCCACAGCCCGCCGACCTGCTCACCGACGTCTACGTCGCCTACCCCTGAGCCGCGGATTACAAGAACAACAGGAGAATCACCATGGCAAGAAAGATCAGCTACCAGCAGGCCATCAACGAAGCCCTGGCCCAGGAAATGCGCCGCGACAACACGGTGTTCATCATTGGCGAAGACGTCGCCGGCGGCGCCGGTGCCCCCGGCGAGGATGACGCCTGGGGTGGCGTGCTGGGCGTGACCAAGGGCCTGTACCACCAGTTCCCGGGGCGCGTGCTCGACGCGCCGCTGTCGGAAATCGGCTACGTCGGCGCCGCGGTCGGTGCCGCCACCCAGGGCCTGCGCCCGGTGTGCGAGCTGATGTTCGTCGACTTCGCCGGCTGCTGCCTGGACCAGATCCTCAACCAGGCCGCCAAGTTCCGCTACATGTTCGGCGGCAAGGCGGTCACCCCGCTGGTGATGCGCACCATGTACGGCGCCGGCCTGCGCGCAGCGGCCCAGCACTCGCAGATGCTCACCTCGCTATGGACGCATATCCCCGGCCTGAAGGTGGTCTGCCCGTCCTCGCCGTACGATGCCAAGGGCCTGTTGATACAGGCGATCCGCGACAACGACCCGGTGATCTTCTGCGAGCACAAGCTGCTGTACAGCATGCAAGGCGAGGTGCCGGAAGAGGTCTACACCGTGCCGTTCGGCGAAGCCAACTTCCTGCGTGATGGCGACGATGTGACCCTGGTGACCTATGGCCGCATGGTGCATGTGGCGCTGGAGGCCGCCAACAACCTGGCCCGCCAGGGTATCGACTGCGAGGTGCTGGACCTGCGCACCACCAGCCCGCTGGACGAAGACAGCATTCTGGAAAGCGTGGAAAAGACCGGCCGCCTGGTGGTGATCGACGAAGCCAACCCACGCTGCTCCATGGCCACCGACATCAGCGCACTGGTGGCGCAGAAGGCCTTCGGCGCGCTCAAGGGCCCGATCGAGATGGTCACCGCCCCGCATACTCCTGTGCCGTTCTCCGATGCACTGGAAGACCTGTACATCCCTGACGCGGCGAAGATCGAGGCTGCGGTACGCAAAGTGATCGAAGCCGCAAGGAGTGCCGCATGAGCCAGATCCATACCCTGACCATGCCCAAGTGGGGCCTGTCGATGACCGAGGGCCGGGTGGACACCTGGCTGAAGCAGGAAGGTGATGAAATCAACAAGGGCGACGAGGTGCTGGACGTCGAGACCGACAAGATCAGCAGCAGCGTCGAAGCCCCGTTCAGCGGCGTACTGCGTCGCCAGGTGGCCAGGCCGGATGAAACCCTGCCGGTCGGTGCGCTGCTGGCAGTGGTGGTGGAAGGGGAAGCCGAAGAGGCTGAAATCGATGCCGTGGTGCAGCGCTTCCAGGCCGAGTTCGTCGCCGAAGGTGGCGCTGACCAGGCCCAGGGGCCAGTGCCACAGAAGGCGGAAGTGGGCGGTCGCCTGCTGCGCTGGTTCGAGCTGGGCGATGGCGGCACGCCGCTGGTGCTGGTGCACGGCTTTGGCGGCGACCTCAACAACTGGCTGTTCAACCACCCGGCGCTGGCAGCCGAGCGGCGGGTGATCGCCCTCGACCTGCCGGGGCATGGTGAGTCGGGCAAGGCCCTGCAACGCGGCGACCTGGATGAACTGAGCGAAACCGTGCTGGCCCTGCTCGACCACCTGGACATCACCAAGGCCCACCTGGCCGGCCACTCCATGGGCGGCGCAGTCAGCCTGAACGTGGCGCGCCTGGCACCGCAGCGGGTGGCCAGCCTGAGCCTGGTGGCCAGCGCCGGGCTGGGCGAGGCGATCAACGGGCAGTACCTGCAAGGCTTCGTCGCTGCCGCCAACCGCAATGCCCTCAAGCCGCAGATGGTGCAGCTGTTTGCCGACCCGGCACTGGTCACCCGGCAGATGCTGGAGGACATGCTCAAGTTCAAGCGCCTGGAAGGGGTGGACGACGCGTTGCGCCTGCTGGCATCGGCCATCGCCGACGGCGACCGGCAGCGCCACGACCTGCGCGGGGTGCTGGGGCAACACCCGGCCCTGGTGGTGTGGGGCGGCAAGGACGCGATCATCCCGGCCAGCCATGCCGAAGGGCTGGAGGCTGAAGTGCTGGTGCTGCCTGAGGCTGGGCACATGGTGCAGATGGAAGCGGCCGAACAGGTCAACCAGCAACTGCTCGCATTCCTGCGCAAGCACTAAGCCCTTTCCGTGAGCCTGGAGAAAACCCATGAACGACCTGAGCCACACCCACATGCGCGCCGCCGTCTGGCATGGCCGCAATGACATTCGCGTCGAACAGGTGCCCCTGCCGGCCGACCCTGCGCCCGGATGGGTGCAGATCAAGGTGGACTGGTGCGGCATCTGCGGCTCCGACCTGCACGAATACGTCGCCGGCCCGGTATTCATCCCGGTGGAGGCACCGCACCCGCTGACCGGCATC
The DNA here is from genome assembly GCF_044762545.1 of Pseudomonas sp. NPDC096925. Taxonomy (NCBI): domain Bacteria; kingdom Pseudomonadati; phylum Pseudomonadota; class Gammaproteobacteria; order Pseudomonadales; family Pseudomonadaceae; genus Pseudomonas; species Pseudomonas sp. NPDC096925. The sequence continues at coordinate 56,278 of NZ_JBIWEM010000014.1, forward strand.
CAGGGCCAGTGCATCCTCGGCCACGAGTTCTGCGGCCAGATTGCCAAGCTGGGTGAAGGCGTGGAAGGTTTTGCCGTCGGCGACCCGGTGGCTGCGGACGCCTGCCAGCATTGCGGCACCTGCTACTACTGCACCCATGGCCTGTACAACATCTGCGAGCGTCTGGCCTTCACCGGCCTGATGAACAACGGCGCCTTCGCCGAGCTTGTCAACGTGCCCGCCAACCTGCTGTACCGGCTCCCGCAGGGTTTCCCGTCGGAGGCCGGGGCGCTGATCGAGCCGCTGGCGGTGGGCATGCATGCGGTGAAAAAGGCCGGTAGCCTGCTGGGCCAGACCGTGGTGGTGGTCGGCGCCGGCACCATCGGCCTGTGCACCATCATGTGTGCCAAGGCAGCGGGGGCGGCGCAGGTGATCGCCCTGGAAATGTCCTCGGCGCGCAAGGCCAAGGCTAAAGAAGTTGGCGCCAGCGTAGTGCTGGACCCCAGCCAGTGCGACGCCTTGGCGGAAATCCGCAAGCTGACTGCCGGGCTGGGAGCGGATGTGAGTTTTGAATGCATCGGCAACAAGCACACGGCCAAGCTGGCCATCGACACCATCCGCAAGGCGGGCAAGTGCGTGTTGGTGGGGATATTCGAGGAGCCGAGCGAGTTCAACTTCTTCGAACTGGTGTCCACTGAAAAGCAGGTGCTGGGGGCGTTGGCCTATAACGGCGAGTTTGCCGATGTGATTGCCTTCATCGCTGACGGCAGGCTGGATATTCGCCCGCTGGTGACCGGGCGGATCGGACTGGAGCAGATTGTCGAGCTGGGCTTCGAGGAGTTGGTCAACAACAAGGAGGAGAACGTGAAAATCATCGTTTCGCCGGGCGTGCGCTGATTGCACCTCAAAGGCTAAACGGAACCTGTGGGAGCGGGCGTGCCCGCGAAGCAGGCGACGCGGTGCCTGGCACCGGCTTCGCCGGTGTTCGCGGCTAAAGCCGCTCCCACAGGTATTGCGCAAAGCTGAAAGTCACCGCTGGACCTGTGGGAGCGGGTTTACCCGCGAAGAAG
>NZ_JBIWEM010000015.1:0-38451 GCF_044762545.1 Pseudomonas sp. NPDC096925
ATCTCTCGTAGCGGGAGGCGAATAATACAGCGTTTAAAACCGCTGTCAACCTTCATCTCAACCGCCATCGATCATTTGATCGAAGCCCTTTCAGCGCCTTCCGAATCGTCTAACTCGTTGAATTTCAAGGAGTTTGTCGTTCCGTTGCCGCTGGAAGTGGGCGCATTATAAGGGGATTCGAAGGGGCGTCAACCTTTAATTTCAAGAAATTGAAATATAAGAGTGAAAGACCGTATCAAGGCCACCAGGTGCTCGCCACAACACCTTCTGCGCCTATGAGATCGAGCGCCGCCCGCGCGGCGCTTCGCGGGACAAGCCCGCTCCCACATTTGTTGCAACGTGCCGAACCTGTCAGGCCATGGTTGCCTGCCTTGGTGCATGTCTTAAGACTGGTGAGGCGGCGGCAGCGCCAGCCGAGAAATTGAGTCAGACCAACAAGGCTGACATCCATGGCCTAACAGACATGGCCACGTTGCAACAAATGTGGGAGCGGGCTTGTCCCGCGAAGCGCCGCGCGGGCGGCGCTCGATTTCTTAGGCGCAGAAAGCGTCAAGGCGAACACTCGCGAAGCGCCGCGCAGGCGGCGCTCGATCTCACAGGCGCCAGAAGAACAAAGGCAGGCACCTTTCACAACCGCTGACCCTCAGCGCGTCGCTACCACGCGCTCATTCGCCTGCCCCCGCTGACGCACGGGCCGCGGCTGCCACCAGTTCTGCCCGGCGTGCGGAGAGACAAGGCTGACCCGTTCCCCCATCTGCGGCGTGCTCAAGCGCACCTGCGCCTGATTGGCCAGTGCCAGGATGCGTTCGAACGGCTCCTGCCAGCCATGGATGGACAAGTCGAATGTACCGTTGTGAATCGGCAACAGCCAGCGCCCGCGCAAATCCAGATGGGCCTGCAGGCTCTGCTCCGGTTGCATGTGCACATCGGGCCAGGCGACGTTGTAGGCTCCGGTCTCGATCAGGGTCAGGTCGAATGGCCCGAAGCGCTCGCCAATCTGCTTGAACCCATCGAAGTAGCCGGTATCACCACTGAAGAATACCCGCACATCCTCGTCGACGATCACCCATGACGCCCACAAGGTCCGGTTGCTGTCCAGCAGCCCGCGCCCGGAAAAGTGCTGCGCCGGGGTGGCAACGAAGCGTACGCCCTCGACCTCGCTTTCCTGCCACCAGTCCAGCTGCCGCACCTTCGCCGATGCTACGCCCCAGGTCATCAGCCGGTTGCCTACGCCCAACGGCGCCAGGAACACGCCCGTGCGTGGTGCCAGTTGGCGAATGGCCTGTTCGTCCAGATGGTCGAAGTGATCGTGGGACAATACCACCGCAGCCAACGGCGGCAACTGGTCCAGCGCCAGAGGCGGCGCATGGAAACGCAGCGGACCGGCCCACTGCACCGGCGAGGCGCGCTCGGCGAACACCGGGTCGGTAATGAAGAAACGCCCGCGCAACTTGAGCAATACCGTGGAGTGCCCCAGGCGCCACAGGCTACGATCAGGTGCGTCGAGCACCTGTTGGCGGGTCATGGGCTGGAGGCTCACCGGTGTGGCCGGCCGGGTTTCCGGCGGCTTGCGCAGGAACAGGTACTTGAGCCCGATGCGCAGCTTCTTCAATACGCCATCCTGTGGCAACAACGCCTGGTTGTGAAAACGTCCTTCCCGCTGGGGCGCCGGCTCGCCTGCGGGGTTGGCCAAAGGGACCATCAGCAACACTCCGAGCAACAGGAAAGCCTTCATGTTACCCCACAGTGATCGGATCAACCGTGAATTGGCTTGTAAGGTCATTTGTCGTCGATGAAACACTGTTCAACAATATTCATGCGAGTTATGCGATAAACGGCGCTCCGGCAGAAGAACGATGACCAAGATGGATAAACGCAGCGGCAAAGGCCTTTCATTCGTCAAACGCATCTACCTGCCGCGTGTCATCGGCCTGGGGATCGGCCTGTTCAGCGTCATGGCCGCCATGGCCCCGCTGTCACCGCCTACCTGGGCGTGGCTGCTGGTGCTGTTCAACGGCCTGCTGTGGCCGCATGTGGCCTACCTGTGGGCCTCTCGTTCGGCCGCACCCTACCATGCAGAACAGCGCAACCTGGTGCTCGACTCACTGATGGGTGGGTTCTGGACCGCCGCCATGCACTTCAACCCATTGCCCAGCGTGACCGTGCTGTCGATGATGACCATGAACAACGTTGCCGCCGGCGGCAGACGCATGGTCTTTCGCGGGGTGCTGGCCCAGCTGGCCGGCATGCTCGTCGCCATCCTGCTGCTCGGCCCCGGCCTGCAACTGAACGCCACACCTCTGCAGGTCTATGCCTGCCTGCCGATGCTGACGCTCTACCCGCTGGCGCTGGGCTGGGTCTGCTACCAGCTGGCGATCAAGCTCGCCGACCACAAGCGCCGCCTGAGCGCCCTGAGCCTCACCGACAGCCTGACCGGCTTGCTCAACCATGGCGCCTGGAAAGACCTGCTGCTGCTGAAGTTCCAGGCCTGCCAGCAGCAACAAGGGCACGCGGTGATTGCCCTGATCGACATCGACCACTTCAAGACCATCAACGACACCTTCGGCCACGTGGTCGGCGACTGCGTGTTGCGCCAGCTCAGCGCCGAGCTGCGGCGCAACCTGCGCGAAGGCGACCAGGCCGGGCGCTACGGCGGTGACGAATTTTGCGTGATCCTGCCGGACACCAGCGAGGCCCAGGCCTGCCAGGCCATGGAGCGCCTGCGCGAGCGGGTCGCCAGCTACCGCAACCCGCAGTTGCCACACCTGCGCATCAGCCTGAGCATCGGCCTGTCGGCATTCGAGGCCGACCTGGCGTCACCCGAGCACTGGCTCGAACAGGCGGACAAGGCGCTATACACCGCCAAGCATGCTGGCCGCGACCAGGTCAATTTTTGCCCACAGCGACGCCGCGGCGCTCAGGCTGGCCTATCCTGATTGAACCTCCTTCCTGACTACCTGGCGGGAGGCTGCCTGAAGGAGCCGCTCGCGCATGGCCAGGACCGCCAACCCTCCACCCGCTAGCCCTACACCGCGTTTCCAGGTGCGTCGCCTCATTGCCGGCTTCAGCGCAGTTTTCGGCCTGGTCTGTCTGGTCATCCTCGGCGCCCTGTTCAATATCGCGGGCACTCTTGACCACCAGGAGCGCCAGCGCAGTGCCTTGCAGGCGACCAAGGCGCTGGAACAAAGGCTGCTCGCCTCGCGCCAGTTCCTGTCCAGCTACGCCGTTTGGGATGCGGCCTTCGAGCATCTGGCAGGCCAGGCCGACTGGAAATGGGCCTACGAAGAAAAGAACGTGGGCGAGTCGCTGTACAGCGCCAGCGGCTATGAAGGGGTGTTCGTAGTGGAGGACGCACGCACCACCTATGCCTTGTTCAAAGGCCAGCCTACCCAGGCAGCGGCCAATACCTATATCAATGCGGCGCTTCAGCCAATCATCGACCAGGCCCGGGCGGCGGCCGTCCCACGTGAACAGATTACCCGTTTCGTCCTGTTCAACGGTTGGCCGGCCGTGCTCAGTGCCGCGGCGGTGCGCCCGGACCGGGATGTCACCGATAGCGAGGTGAGCCAGGCGCCGGTGATGCTGTTCGTCGACCAGCTCACCGAGGAAAAGCTGGCACAGCTGAGCAGCGCTGCCGGCCTGACCGGCATGCACGTGGAAAACAATGATGTGGGTGAGCACGACCACTTGCGCATCGACCTCGGCGATACCGGCTACCACCTGTCCTGGAGCAGCCCGCTGCCTGGGCACCAGTTGTTGCGGGCAGTGTTGCCGCCACTGGCTGGTGCCTTGCTGATACTCGGCCTGATCATGCTGTACCTGTTCCGTCATGCCTTGCGCAGTTCGCGGGCGATCGACCTCACGCTCGCCCATCTGCAGCAGAGCAACCAGGCCCTGGAGGCCAGCGAGCAGCGTTTTCGCGCAGTGGCCGAGTCGGCCTCCGACTGGATCTGGGAAACCGACCGGCACCAACGCCTGACCTACCTGTCGCAACGCTTTGTCAACGTCACCGGCTACCCGGTGGACGACTGGCTCGGTCAACCGCTCAATCAGTTACTGGCCTGCGATACCACGCCGCTCTCGCCGTGGCTGGATGCCCTGGCCGCGGCCGACCCGCAACAACTGGCCAACCTGCGCTGCACCTACCGCGACCAGAATGGCCAGAACCGCTACTGCCGGATTTCGGCCCGCGCCATCTGGTACGACGGCAAGCCCGTCGGTTATCGCGGCACCGCCAGCGACATCACCGACGAGGTCGACGCCCATGCCCGCATCCAGCACCTTTCGCTGCACGACCCGCTGACCGGGCTGGCCAACCGCAACAAACTCGCCCGGCATCTCGAGCAGGCACTATTGCGCGGCAGCGATTCGCCGCCACTGACCTTGCTGCTGCTGGACCTGGACAACTTCAAGCCGATCAACGACTCCCTCGGCCATGCCGCCGGTGACGCCGTGCTGCAGGAGGTAGCAACGCGCCTGCGCGACAGTACCCGCGATGGCGACATGGTCGCGCGCCTGGGCGGCGACGAGTTCCTCCTGGTGCTCAGCGGCATGGACAACCGCAGTGAGATCGACCGCTTCTGTGCGCGCCTGATCAGCCTGCTGCAGCAACCGATAGTCTTCGATAGCCAGCCCTTGCACGTTGGCGCCAGCATCGGGGTCGCCCAGACCCGCACCCAGGGCTTCGATGCCGGCGAGCTGATCCGCTGCGCCGACATCGCCCTGTACCAGGCCAAGGCCGACGGCAAGAACACCTGGCGCTATTTCGCTGCCGAAATGAACCAGCAGATCCAGTACCGCCGCCAGCTGGAGAACGACATGCGGCGGGCCCTGCGCAACCAGGAGTTCGAGCTGTATTACCAGCCGCGCTACCGCCTCAGCGACCTGCGCATCGTCGCGGTCGAGGCCTTGCTGCGCTGGCAGCATCCGCAGGAGGGGTTGCTTGGGCCGGACACCTTCATCCCGTTGGCCGAGCAGAGCGACATCATTGTCGCACTGGGCCGCTGGGTGTTGCGTGAAGCCTGCCGCACCGCCCACGACTGGCCTGCCGACATGCTGGTTTCGGTGAACCTCTCACCTGCGCAATTCCTGCGCAGCGATGTAGTGGCTGATGTACGCGAGATCCTGCTGGAAACCGCCTTCCCAGCCCAGCGTCTGGAGCTGGAAATTACCGAAAACGTGATGCTCAACGATATTGAAGGTGCGCTGGGTACCATGCTGTCGCTCAAGGAGCTGGGCGTACGCCTGAACATGGACGACTTCGGCACCGGCTACTCGTCGCTTGGCTACCTGCGCACCTACCCGTTCGACAGCATCAAGATCGACAAACGCTTCATCGGCGGACTGAACAACACCGGTGGCAGCGACCGCGCCGTGGTCCAGGCCATCATCAACCTGGGCGAAGCAATGGGGCTTACGGTGACGGCCGAAGGGGTGGAGAGCGAGCAGCAGCTCAGGGCGCTGGCGAAGGACCGTTGCCACGAAGTGCAGGGCTATTACATGAGCCGACCGCTGGACAGTGCCGGGCTGGAGGCGTTGTTGCAGCAGGCAGCCCAGCGCTCGGCACCCTACCCGTAGCGTAGTTTGAAGGCTTGCGCAGGCCCTGTGGGAGCGGGCGCGTCGAGGCGTCGAACCGCCGCGAACACCGGCGAAGCCGGTGCCATCCACCGAGTTGCATTCTTCGCGGGCACGCCCGCTCCCACAGGGATTTTCAGCACAGCTGCCGCAAGCTGCGCTCAGCCACGATTTCCGGCAGGTCGCGCCGGCGCAGGTAGGTGCGTAGCGGTTCACCGATGTTCAAACGGTCATCCACATGCTGCTCCAGCAACAGCGCCAGCCGTTCACGGCACAGGGCCATGCGCTGCCCTTGCTCGGGCCGCCAGACAAACTCGCTGCAGGGCGTAATGCTGGCGTCGGCCACGTCCATGCCGAACGAATCTTCGGAAAAACGCACGATATGCACACCGCGCTTGCCATGAAAACCGACAAAGCCCTTGAGCTGGTCGGCAGCGTTGCAGATGTCCTGGGAAGTGATGGCCATGACGTAACCTCGCAATGAAATCGGAAGATACGCACGCCAGGCGGGGGTGGTTGCCTCTACCGGGCAACTCGTGACTGGCAGCCTAACGCAAGCCGTCGCACAGGTGCCACGCTTTTCATCGATCAGCGGCCACCGTCAACCTGCGAATGCAGCACCTCGCCCAGCCACTGCATGAAGGCCTGCACCCGGCGTGGCACGTGCCGTTGCCGGGCATACAGCAGTGACACGGGCATGGCCGGGGCCTGCCAGCCTTCCAGTACCGAAACCAGCTCGCCGCGCTGCAGGTGCTCGGCCACGCCCACCGCCGGCACCTGGATCAGCCCCAGCCCGGCCAGGCAGGCCGCCGAGTAGGCCTCGGCATTGTTGACCGTGACCACACCGGCCATGGCCTGGAAGCGCAGTTCACCGCCCTGCAGGTATTCGAAACCGGCACTGCGCCCCCCCAGGGTGCGCACGTAATGCACCAGGTGGTGCTCGGCCAGGTCCTGCAGCGTGCACGGCACGCCATGGCGGGCCAGGTAGCCAGGGCTGGCACAGTTGCGCATGCTCAGTTGCCCGACCGGGCGCGCCACCACGTCCAGGTCATGCAGGGCACCAATGCGCATCACACAATCGAAGCCTTCACGCAGCAGGTCGACCTGGCGGTCGGTGCAACTGAGCTCCACCTCCAGGCGCGGGAAGCGCTGCAGAAACTGCGGCAGCGCCGGGATGATGACCCGGCGGGCCATCATGGTCGGCAAGTCGACCCGCAGGCGCCCGGCCAGCTCGGCATCGTCGGCGCAGAACAGGCTCTCGATCTCGTCCATGCCCGACAGCAGGTCCTTGCTGCGCTCGTACAGCAAGGCGCCATCCTGGGTTGCCTGCACCCGGCGGGTGGTGCGGTTGAACAGCTGTGTACCCAGCAAACGCTCCAGCGCCCTGACCTGCTCCGACACGGTCGAACGGGGCAGCCCCAGGCTCTCGGCAGCCAGGGTGAAACTGCTGACCTCGCTCACCCGCACAAAGGTGCGCAACAACTCCAGCTTGTTCACTTGAACCTCGTCTATCCGGTTTTACAGAACAGTATTTCCATATTTTCTGGATTTATCAGCACAACACCGACCAATAACCTGTGCTCATCAGCCCACCATGAGGTTTTCACCATGACCCGCAAGATTGCCCTGATCACTGGCGCCAGCCGCGGCCTGGGCCGCAACACTGCCGAACACCTGGCCGCACGCGGCATCGATGTCATCGGCACTTACCACAGCAAGGCCGAGGAAGCCCAGGCCGTGGCCGCGCGGCTGGAGCAGGCGGGGGTCAAGGCCGCCATGCTGCAACTGGACGTCAGCGACAGCACCAGCTTTGCCGGCTTCGCCGAACGCCTGGGGGCAACCTTGCAGCAACACTTCGGTCGCGAGCGTTTCGACTTTCTGGTGAACAATGCCGGGATCGGCTTGAACGTGCCATACACCGAAACCAGCGAAGCGCAGTTCGACCAGTTGCTGAACATCCAGCTGAAAGGACCGTTCTTCCTCACCCAGCGCCTGCTGCCGCTGCTGGTCGACAATGGCCGCATCGTCAACATTTCCACTGGCCTGGCGCGCTTTGCGCTGCCGGGGTATGCCGCCTATGCCGCGATGAAGGGGGCGATGGAGGTGCTGACCCGCTACCAGGCCAAGGAACTGGGGGCGCGTGGTATTCGCGTGAACATTCTGGCGCCGGGGGCGATCGAGACGGACTTTGGCGGCGGCGTGGTGCGGGACAACCACCAGGTGAATGAATACATTGCCGGCAACACGGCGCTGGGGCGCGTGGGCTTGCCGGATGATATCGGGGCAGCGATTGCGCTGTTGCTGGAAGATGGCAATGGCTGGATCAACGGGCAACGGCTGGAGGTTTCGGGCGGGATGTTCCTCTGAAATCGAGAATCTGGGGCCGCTTTGCGGCCCATCGCATGAGCCTGGCTTGCCGGCGATCGGGCCACGGAGTGGCCCCCTGCCTCATTGCTCATGCACCTGCACACTGGCGGTCATCCCCGCACTCAGGGTCACCCCCTCCGGCACCTGGTCCAGGCGAATCCTCACCGGTATGCGCTGCGCCAGACGCACCCAGTTGAAGGTTGGCTCAACCTCCGGCAGCAACTGGCTGTCCGGGTTGCTGTTGCGGTCGGTGATACCGCGGCTGATGCTCTCAACATGCCCTTGCATCGGCTCGCCCGCGCCCATCAGCCAGACTTTCACCGCATCCCCCACGCGAATGCGCGGCAGCTTGGTTTCCTCGAAATAGGCCTGGATATAGAAGGTTGAATCGTCCACCAAGGCCATCACCGACTCCCCGGTGTTCACATAGTTGCCCTCGGCCAGGCGCAGGTTGGTGATATGCCCGCTGCGCGGTGCCCGCACTTCACTGCGCGCCAGGTTGATCCTGGCAACCTGCAACTGCGCCTGGGCCTCGTGCAGCTCACCGCGGGCTATGGCCGCATTGATCTGTGCATTTTCCCGCAATTCGGCACTGATCGCCTCCGGCCCCAGGGCGGTACGCCGGGCCGCTTCACGCTCGCGCAGGTGCAGTTGCTGGGTGCGGGTCTCGGTCACGGCGCTGGCCTGTTCGAAGGCCGCCTGGAAACGCTCGCGATCGATGCTCATCAGCAGGTCGCCGGCCTTGACCTGCTGGTTGTCACGGGCCTTCAGCTCGCGCACCCAGCCAGACACATCGGGGGCGATCACCACCACATCGGCGCGCACACGGGCATCGCGGGTCCAGGGGGTGAGCATGTAGTACTGCCACAGCTGATAGCCGGCGAACACGGCAAGGGCCACCACACACAAGGTGATCAGGGTACGTACGGCCGCACGCATCGAAACACTCCTTCATAAGGTTCCCAACAGTCGCACCACCAGGAACAACACACAAACGAACAGCGCCGCGTCGAACAGCGCCTCATGCCAGATCCAGCGCCCCAACGGCGTGGCCTGCACCAGCAGACGCAGCAACCCGGTGAGCACCAGCGCCAGCAACACATAAACCAGAAAGGGACTGAACAGCACGCCGCCCACTTCCCACTCACGCAACCCCATGGGCTTCCTCCTGCCAGCGGCACCACTTGCCCCAGCTTTTCTGCAATTGCAGCACCGCCCCTTCGGCCAACCGCAGCGGATCGCTTGAGGGTAGCCGGCGCAAGGCGCCAATGAACTGTTCGCTGGCAGCATCCAGGCGCTGACCACGCCCGGGCGCCGGCCCCTTGGCCAGCACTGCCTCTACCTGCTGCAGGTACTCGCGCTCGGCCCGCCCCAACGGGGCCTGGGCAACCGCCAGGCACATGCGCAGGTGCACCAGTTCATCGCCGATATCCAGGCCGTGCAGGCCATCGTCCCAGCGCTGGCGCTCGCTCTCGGGTAGCTCGCCGGCATGCCGCGCCAGTTGCATCAGGCGGTCGGCCATGCGCCCGCCAAACCAGCTGTCGGCCCCGCGCAGGTCGCGCCGGGTCAGGCGCACCAGGTCGCTCTGGGTCGCCGCGCGCAGGCGCCGGCCCAGCCAGGCCGGGTGGCGAAACACCAACAAACGGAAGGCCATCACCGCCGCCGACACTCCCACCAGCATGGCCAAGGCACTGTTGAGCATGCTGGCCACGCCGAACTGCATGGCGTTGAGCGGCGACACCAGCACGATGAAGTGCAGGCAATAGGAGGTGGCCGTGGCCCCGGTCCGTGGGTGAGCCATGCCCAGTGCCCCAAAAAACAGCGGCACGCCCATGCCCAGGCAGAGCATGGCAAAGCTGCTCCATTGCGGCAGCAGTATCTGCCCGACCAGAAACGCCGCGGGTATCGCCAGGCAGATCCCGCGCAAAAAGCTCAGGCCGATCTGCGCACCGTTCTCGCGGCTGGCGAACAGGCTGCAGACCACGCAGGTCAGCACCAGGCCCCCCGGTGCCGAAGGCCAGGCGGTGGCCAGCCAGAAGCCGCTCATTACCAGAAAGGCCAGCGCACTGCGTGAGCCGAACAGCAAGGCCAGCGACCAGTCGCGGTGCGCGGCCAGGCCCTGGGACACATCCTTGGGCGCCCTGCCCGCTTCCACATCCTCCAGCGCCTGGCTGGCGGCCATGGCGTAATCCAGCAGCAGTGCCATGCGCGCCAGGCAGAAGTGCTCCGCCGGGCTGATCTGTTCATCGTGGGCGGCATCCCAGATGCGCTGGCGCAACAGCAACAGGCTGGGCTGGTCGGGCTTGCCCAGCAGGGCCCGCACCTCCTCCAGCCAGGGCGCCAGGCGTTCGGCTTCGCGCTCATCAAGTTGCCGCCATTGCCGGCGCACCGAGCGGGAGATGCGCAGCAGCACCATCAGTTTCTGGCTCAGGCCACGAATGGCGCGGGCACGCTGGCGCCCGCGGGTGCCTTCGAACCAGGCGTGTTCGCGCTGGCTGTCGATGGCAACGATACGCCCCAGGCTCTCCAGCAAGCCTTTGCGCGCCTCGTCTTCGCCGCCCAACATGGCACTGGCGGCCTGCAGGCCGTTCTGCCAGGCCTGGCGGGCCTGCCCACCCAGTTGCTGCTCTACCCGCATGGGCCAGAGCAAGGCACTGCTGGCGGTGGCACAGAAGATACCCAGGCAGATCTCGGTACAGCGCGCCACAGCCTGGTCGAACACCTGCAAAGGGTGGTTGATAGCCGGCAGGGCGATGATCGCCGCGGTGTAGCCAGCCAGCACGAAGGCATAGGCCCAGGCGCTGCGCAGCTGGGTGGAGGCGGCGGTACACAGGGCCAGCCACAGGGCCAAGGTAAGCAGGAACAGCCATGGGGTCTGGGCGAACAGGCCGATGAACAGCACCGACGCAAACGTACCGACCAGGGTGCCGGCCAGCCGCGCCAAGCCCTTCTGCACCACCATGCCCGACAGTGGCTGGGCGACGATGAAAGCGGTCATCAGTGCCCAGGACGGTTGCTCCAGGCCCCAGCGCATCGCCAGCCACAGCGCCAGGCCACCACCGAGCAGGGTCTTGATGGCGAACTTGAGGGCGAGGCTGCTGGGGGCGAACAGGGCCTGGAGGGTGATGGGCACGAGGCGGACCTTGCGGGGATGTTCTTGTAGAAAAGATAGACAATGATGGGAAGGATAAAGCAGAGACGATTAATTAGCTAGCTAATCATCTTTATGATCGACAGGTCCTCCTGTGCGGACCTCTTCGCGGGCCCCCCCGCTCCTGCAAGCGATCGCGCAAAATCCGAACCCTGTGGGGTCGCTACAGGCAACACAAGAATTTCAGGCAAAAAAAATGGGCGACCGAAGTCGCCCTAAATGCCTTGCGTGCTCGTGTACCCGGAAGGTCAGCGCGGCTTGCGCTTGTTCGAGTCCTTCCAGATGAAAATGCCCAGACCGGCAAAGAAGGCGACCATCAACCCGACCGTTACCACTCCGGCGATAACCACGTTGTCGAAGAACATGCTGGCCTCCCCATTCGTTTGCCGTTGTCCGATGGGTGCAAGTTAACCAATGTGGGGGCGGGAAAAATTGATCGGTGTCAATGGTGCCCGGGGCCGGGCACGCGAGGCGGGTGCAGGGTTGACCTGCGTCAAATTTCAGCGCTTCTTCGGCTTGCCCTTGGGCTTCTTTTTCTTGGCGGTGTTCAACGGCAGGGCCTGCTCGAACGCATTACGCATTTCGTTCAGGCGCTTTTCCTTGAGGTCATGGACGCGCTTGGCGCGTTCAGCATCGAAATCGATGAGGTTGTCTTGGCTCATGGGTGGGCTCGACGATCAACTGAGACTTGCATGATGAAGCCAGGCGCAGGCGCTGACCAGCCCCGCGTCAGACTTCGATGTCTACCAGCAGCCCCTGGCGGACATGCTCGCCCATCAACGGTGCCACCGGCACGGTGTTGTCGGCGTTGACCTCGTCACCCGGCATCGCCGTGTAGCGTTCGTCGTCGCCCTTCTGCCGGCGTTGCTGCTGGCGGCGCTGCTCATCGCGCAGCAGCAACGTCTGCTCCTGCGGGTCACGCTGGTGCTTGAGGTCGATGGCACTTTCACCGGATGCAGGCTGCGTCGGCACCACCGGCTTGATGTCGGGGGTCGGTTTGACCGGGTCCTGTTGCGAAGTCACCGGGGCGGCACTGAGCGGAATGATCGGCGGCAGCATGGACGTTCTCCTATGCCCCCTGTATCGGCAGGCGCGGGTTTACCTTGATGGTACGCACGACACTTATTCGGCTTCTTCGTCAGGGTCGTCGTCGCTTGGCGGGCTGGCTTCGCTCCAGGGCCGCTTGTACACCTGCTGCCAGACCGCGTCCATGTGCTCGCGCAGCACCTGCGGCGCGCCTTTGAGCGAGGCACTGTCCTCGCGCTCACCACCGATCGGCTCTTCACCTGCCGGGGTAATCAGCGACTGGCCGGTGATGCTGTAGCTGGCCTGCCCTTCGCGCATCTCGATGACGATGTCGTGCGGGTCGATACCGCCGCCGCAGAAGGCGTGGCTGGCAACCGTCACCTCGGCGACGCCATCCTTGTTCAGGTCGCCGACATCGCTGACGTCGTTATAGAAGTCCACATCCAGGTCCAGGCCCGGGCAGGTGGTTTCCTGCTCGATCTGCCAGCGCGCCTTGAACGCGTCGCTTTCGGCGGTGCGCCCGTACAGCGTGGCCTTGAGTACCACCTTGTCCACTTCCTGCTCGCTTTCCGGGTCGCTGGCCTGGCCATCGCTGCGGCTCAATACCAGCAAGCCTTCACCATCGCGGTCACGAAAGTGCACGCTCTTGATCGGCGTCTGCACGCCCAGTACCTCAAGCTGCTCCATCGGGATGGCGGGCAAGGTCTCGAAGTTTTTCTGCTCGCAGGCGGCCAGCAGCAACAGGCTGCCCACGGCCATCGAAGTGCTGATCCAGCGGTGCTTGGCAGACATGTTGATCCGGGGCCCTCGTCGGCAGCACGGTGGGGGGCGATGAAGCGGCTAGACTGTTGCACTAGCTTTCGCACTTCGGCACCTTTCGATGCGCTCGGCACTTTGGTCTGACCGGCCGATCCGTTAACATAATCGGCTTTTTCATCGCGGGAGTTCAGGCAGTATGGCGCAGCAGTATCAACCGGGGCAACGCTGGATCAGCGACAGCGAAGCCGAGCTCGGCCTGGGTACCATCCTGGCGCAGGATGGCCGCCTGTTGACCGTGCTCTACCCGGCCACTGGCGACACCCGCCAGTATTCCCTGCGCAATGCGCCGCTGACCCGCGTGCGCTTCTCGCCAGGTGACCAGATCACCCACTTCGAAGGCTGGAAGCTGACCGTGCGCGAGGTCGAGGACATCGACGGGCTGATGGTCTACCACGGCCTGGACGGGCAAAACCAGCCGCGCACCCTGCCAGAAACCCAGCTGTCGAACTTCATCCAGTTCCGCCTGGCCAGCGACCGCCTGTTCGCCGGGCAGATCGACCCGCTGTCGTGGTTCAGCCTGCGCTACAACACCCTGCAGCACAACAGCAAGCAGATGCAGTCGGCGCTGTGGGGCCTGGGCGGCTGCCGTGCCCAACCCATCGCCCACCAACTGCACATCGCCCGCGAAGTCGCCGACCGCAGCGCGCCGCGCGTTTTGCTGGCCGACGAAGTGGGCCTGGGTAAAACCATCGAGGCCGGCCTGGTGATCCACCGCCAACTGCTGTCTGGCCGCGCCAGCCGCGTACTGATCCTGGTGCCGGAAAACCTCCAGCACCAGTGGCTGGTGGAAATGCGCCGCCGCTTCAACCTGCAGGTGGCCCTGTTCGACGCCGAACGCTTCATCGAAAGCGACGCCAGCAACCCGTTCGAGGATGCCCAGCTGGCGTTGGTGGCCCTGGAGTGGCTGGTCGACGACGAAAAGGCCCAGGACGCGCTGTTCGCCGCCGGCTGGGACCTGATGGTGGTGGACGAAGCCCACCACCTGGTCTGGCACGAAGACCAGGTCAGCGCCGAATACGGCCTGGTCGAACAGCTGGCCCAGGTGATCCCGGGCGTGCTGCTGCTCACGGCCACCCCCGAACAGCTCGGCCAGGACAGCCACTTCGCCCGCCTGCGCCTGCTCGATCCCAACCGTTTCCACGACCTTGCCGCCTTCCGCGCCGAAAGCGAACACTATCGCCCGGTGGCCGAAGCCGTACAGGAACTGCTCGACGAAGGCCGCCTGTCGCCCAAGGCCCACGCCACCATCCAGGGCTTCCTGGGTGCCGAAGGCGAAGCCCTGCTGGCCGCGGTCAACGACGGCGATACCCAGGCCAGCGCGCGCCTGATCCGTGAACTGCTCGACCGCCACGGCACCGGCCGCGTGCTGTTCCGTAACACCCGCGCGGCGATCCAGGGTTTCCCTGAGCGCCAGCTGCACCCTTACCCACTGGCCATGCCCGAGCAGTACCGCGACCTGCCAGCAGGCGAACATGCCGAGTTGTACCCGGAAGTTGCCTTCCAGGCCCAGGGCGAGGTGGCCGAGGACGAGCGCTGGTGGCGTTTCGACCCGCGCGTCGACTGGCTGATCGACACCCTGAAGATGCTCAAGCGCACCAAGGTGCTGGTGATCTGCGCCCATGCCGAAACCGCGATGGACCTGGAAGATGCCCTGCGCGTGCGCTCCGGCATCCCGGCCTCGGTATTCCATGAAGGCATGAGCATCCTTGAGCGCGACCGCGCCGCCGCCTATTTCGCCGACGAAGAGTTCGGTGCGCAGGTGCTGATCTGTTCCGAGATCGGCAGCGAAGGCCGCAACTTCCAGTTTGCCCACCATCTGGTGATGTTCGACCTGCCGGCGCACCCGGACCTGCTCGAACAGCGCATCGGCCGCCTCGACCGTATCGGCCAGAAGCACACCATCCAGCTGCATATCCCGTACCTGCAGGACAGCCCGCAAGAACGCCTGTTCCAGTGGTACCACGAAGGCCTCAACGCCTTCCTCAATACCTGCCCTACCGGCAACGCCCTGCAGCACCAGTTCGGCCCGCGCCTGCTGCCGCTGCTCGAAGGTGGCGAAAGCAAGGCCTGGGAAGCCCTGGTGGCCGACGCCCGCAGCGAGCGCGAACGCCTGGAAGCCGAACTGCATACTGGCCGTGACCGCCTGCTGGAGCTCAACTCCGGCGGTGCCGGCGAAGGCCAGGCGTTGGTCGAGGACATTCTCGAACAGGACGACCAGTTCGCCCTGCCGATCTACATGGAAACCCTGTTCGACGCCTTCGGCATCGACAGCGAAGACCATTCCGAGAACGCCCTGATCCTCAAACCAAGCGAGAAGATGCTCGACGCCAGCTTCCCGCTGGGCGACGACGAAGGCGTGACCATCACCTACGACCGTGGCCAGGCGCTGTCGCGCGAGGACATGCAGTTCCTCACCTGGGAACACCCGATGGTGCAAGGCGGCATGGACCTGGTGCTGTCCGGCTCGATGGGCAACACCGCCGTGGCGCTGATCAAGAACAAGGCGCTCAAACCCGGCACCGTGCTGCTTGAACTGCTGTTCGTCAGCGAGGTGGTGGCACCGCGTAGCCTGCAGCTGGGCCGTTACCTGCCACCGGCGGCACTGCGCTGCCTGCTCGATGCCAACGGCAACGACCTGGCATCCCGCGTGGCCTTCGAAACCCTCAACGACCAGCTGGAAAGCGTGCCGCGCGCCAGCGCCAACAAGTTCGTCCAGGCCCAGCGTGACGTGCTGGCCCAGCGCATTGGCAGTGGCGAGGCCAAGGTCATGCCGGCCCACGTCGAGCGCGTGGCCGAAGCCCAGCGCCGCCTGACAGCGGAAGCCGACGAAGAACTGGCCCGTCTGGTCGCGCTGCAAGCGGTCAACCCGAGCGTGCGCGACAGCGAGATCGAAGCGTTGCGCAAGCAGCGCGAAGAGGGCCTGGCGATGCTGGACAAGGCCGCACTGCGCCTGGAAGCCATTCGCGTGCTGGTGGCTGGCTAATACAGTTCAGAAACCGCCGCCTTTGTGGAAGCGGCCTTGTGTCGCGAAAGGGCCGCAACGCGGCCCCAGAATTGAAGCGCAATAGTTGAAATTGCCGGGGCTGCTTTGCAGCCCTTTCGCGACACAAGGCCGCTCCCACAGGGGGCCAATTTTCAGAACCCACGTACATATTCCAGGCTGCGATCAGGTTCATAACCAAATCGTAGAAATCAATGTGCTATTAGTCAGGAAGGCTTAAACACCTCTTCCTATACTGCCTCTGGACAGTCTGCACAGGGTTGTAGCGCAGACGAGTGAAAACTCGATCATGAGGCATTCCATGGAATGGCTGGGGCTGCAACTGTTCGCCGACCTGCCGGCAACCGGGCGCATCGTCATCGATTGCCGACATGACCCGTTCCTGGTTCTGCTCGCCTACTTCGTCGCCTGTGCGGCCTGCTTCGCCACACTGGACATGGCCGAGCGCCAATCCCACAGCGAAGACCCCACCGCCCACCGACAATGGAACATGCTCGGTGCCTGCTGCCTGGCCGGTGGTATCTGGGCCATGCACTTCATCAGCATGCTGGCCTTCCAGGCACCAGTGGAAGTGCACTACGACGCGTCCCTGACCATCCTTTCGCTGCTCATCGCCCTTGCCGTCGCCTGGCTGGCCATGCACAGCCTCGACCGCAGGCATATGCGCGCACACCATTACCTGCCAAGTGCAGTGCTGATCGGCCTGGGGATCATTCTGATGCACTACGTCGGCATGGCCGCCCTGGAAACCGGCGCCCGCCAGTACTACCAGACCGGCCTGCTGCTGGCCTCTGCCGCCATTGCCATGCTCACCAGCCTGGCGGCGCTTTGCCTGGCCCGCTACTTCCGTCATGGCAGCGGTACCCTTCACCAGGCCATGAAATACGGCGCCAGCCTGCTGATGGCCGGCGGCATCGTCGCCACCCACTTCACCGCGATGTCCGCCATGACCCTGGTCATCCCGGCCGACACCGCCCTGCGCCTGCCCTCTGGCGACAACAGCCTGCAACTGGGGCTGGGCATCGGCTTCATCACCCTGCTGATCAGTGGTGCCAGCATCAGTAGCGCGCTGGCCGATAAGAAGCTGCAAAGCAAGGAGCACGACCTGCGCCGGGTCAGCGTGCTGCTCAGCCAGCTGGACCAGGCCCGCGCGTCGCTGCAGCAGGCCGCGCACTACGATGCCCTGACCAACCTGGTCAACCGCCGCGGTTTCAACCAGGTGTTCGCCGAACGCCTGGCCGAACACCAGGCCACAGAGAGCCGCCTGGCGGTAATGTTTCTCGACATCGACCATTTCAAACGCATCAACGACAGCCTCGGCCACGACGCCGGTGACGAACTGCTCAAAGTGATCGCCAGCCACATCAAGGCCGCCACCCGCAACCACGACCTGGTCGCGCGCTTTGGTGGCGACGAGTTCTGCGTGGTCACCAGCCTCAACAGCCGCGACGAAGCCCGCCACCTGGCCCAGCGCATCATGCAAAGGATGAAAGAGCCCATCGACCTGGGTGGCCGACGCATGGTCATGACCACCAGCATCGGCATCAGCGTCTTCCCCGACGACGGCACCACCGCCGAAGAGCTGCTAAAGCATGCCGACCTCGCCCTGTACCAGTCCAAGGGCGGCGGACGCAACAGCCTGAACTTCTTCAACGACAGCCTGAAGACCCGGGCCTCGATTGCCTTGCAACTGGAAGAAGAACTGCGCCTGGCCCTGCTCGAGGAGCATGGGCTGTGTGTGCACTACCAGCCAATCTTCGACCTGCGCAGCAGGCAAGTGGCCAAACTGGAAGCCCTGGTGCGCTGGCAACACCCGCAACACGGCCTGCTCGGGCCCGAGCGTTTTGTCGCGATCGCCGAAGCCAATGGCCTGATCATCGACCTCGACCTGTGGGTGCTGCGCCACGCCTGCGCCGACCTGGCCTACCTGCAGCGGCACGGCTATGGCAGCCTCAAGGTCACGGTCAATTGTTCGGCCGTCACCCTCAGCCACGACGAACTGCCCAATGAAGTGGAGAAGGCACTGTTCCACGCCGGGCTCGCGCCCTGGCAGCTCGAACTGGAAGTGACCGAGAACGCCCTGATGGGTGACATCCAGCGCACGGTCAACCTGCTCAAGCGCGTGCGCGCTCTGGGCGTGGCACTGTCAATCGATGACTTCGGCACCGGCTACTCGTCACTGGCCTACCTCAAGCGCCTGCCGCTCGACGTGCTGAAGATCGACCGCAGCTTCCTGCAGGATGTACCGGCTAGCCAGAAGGACCGCGAGATCGTCCAGGCGATCATCGTCATGGCGCATACCCTGCATTTACAGGTGATCAGCGAGGGCGTGGAGACTACCAAACAGCTGGCATTCCTCGAAGCTCACGGCTGCGACTACCTGCAAGGCTACCTGCTGGGCCGCCCGGAGCCGCTGGCCGAACTGCGGCCGCTGCTGGAGCGGCTGCAGCACCAGAGCGGTGTGTTCAACCCTTGCTGCGGTACAGTTCAACCAGGGTCGCCGGATCTTTTTGCAGGTACCCCTGGCTTGCGTGCAGGCGCATCAATTGCGCAGCGAGGCCACTGAGCGGCGTCGCCGAGCCTTGCTCGCGGGACAACTTGACCGCGCCATCGAGATCCTTGAGCAGCGTGCGCACGTGCCACTTGATCGGTTCGAAGCGGCTCTCGGCCATTTGCGGCGCGAGGATCTGCAACGGCCTGGAGTCGGCAAAGCCGCCAGCCAGCGCTTCGGCGATCAGCGTCGCATCGACACCGGACTGTTCAGCCAAGGCCACCACTTCGGCGATCACCAAGGCATTGCAGGCCACGATCATCTGGTTGCAGGCCTTGGTCACCTGGCCCGCGCCTACCGCCCCCATGTGCGTCACACGCTGGCCAAGTACCTGCAGCACCGGGCGGGCGCGCTGCAGGTCGGCCGCCTCGCCACCGACCATGATCGCCAGGGTGCCGGCTTCGGCCCCGGGTGTGCCACCGGACACTGGCGCATCCAGCCAGGCCATGCCGCACAGTGCCGCCAGCTCGGCAGCCATTTCACGGGTGGCGGTGGGTTCGAGACTGGAAAAATCGATCAGCAACTGGCCGCTGCGGCCGCCCTGGGCAATGCCTTGCTCGCCGAATACCACCTCGCGCACCACGGCCGTGTCGGCCAGGCACAGCAGCAGCATGTCGCTGTCGCGGCACAGTTCGGCAGGGCTGCTGGCCAGTCGCGCGCCGGCGGCGACCAGCGCAGCGCACTTGTCCGGGCTGCGGTTCCACACGGTCAGCGGGTAGCCCGCTGCCAGCAGGCGCCGGCACATGGGCAGGCCCATCAGGCCGATGCCGGCAAATCCAAGCGAAGGTAGTGCAGTGCTCATCGATTACTCCTGACTGGTTCGAACATTTTCCAGGCAGACCACAAGGCCGCTCCCACAGGGTTTCGCGTCGCCTGGAAGACGGTGGGGCATTACGCATCCCGTAAACTGTTACCGCCACGCCGAATTGTTACTTCCCTCTACCCACCTTGAGCGCCATCAAGCACCAAAATGGGACTGTTGCGCATTTTCGCGCACCAAAAACGATCATGCCTCTGCGGTGCGCTTCACCTGGATCACGATAAACGGCGAAACCACCACCGCCCAGATCTCTGGATCGCGGCTTTGCAGATCCTGGGCCTGCTCGGCAGTCACCGGCCCAACGGTGCCATCACTACGCCACTTGGCGAAGATCTCGCTGTGATTCTCGGCCATCGCCTCGGCAACGGCGATCAGGTCGAGGGTTGGGTCGACCCAAATCAGGTCACCCTTGGCCCAGAAACGCTCCAGCGCTTTCCACTCGATGATTGCCGTCTCGCCAAGCAATTTGGCATAGAGGGTGCTTGTTTGATCACTCATGGGTGGTATCCACAAAAATCGGCCAATGAAAAGGCCGGCATTTTTGCAGAAAAACCCGGTTTCAAATATGTAATTTGGTCGAATCATCCCGAAGTTGCGGGATGGAGTCGCAGATGCAGGCAGTTTGATGGCGCCTTTCTGTACTTTTGTGTCGACCAAGCGACAACCCAGGAAGCAGGCACTTTTCGACCGCTTTTCAAGCGCTCGAACAGCGCTCTACACTGTACCGGTACAGTTCCGGGACATGTTCCGGGGGACGGTGGGCTTGCGCGTTGGCATGGCCACGCCGCAAATCCCGCCCGGTCTGTAGCCCTGGCCGCCAGGACTATAAGAATTACAACAGAATGAGTGGAGCACTATGATCAAGATTTCCAAGCTGTTCGCCGCAATGGTTCTGGCCGGGGTAGCCAGCCATTCGTTTGCCGCCGATACCATCAAGATCGGGATCGCGGGCCCCAAGACCGGCCCTGTGACCCAATACGGCGACATGCAGTTCATCGGCGCCAAGCAAGCCATCAAGGATATCAACGCCGCGGGCGGCGTAGATGGCAAGATGCTCGAAGCCAAGGAATACGACGACGCCTGCGACCCTAAACAGGCCGTAGCAGTCGCCAACAAAGTGGTCAACGACGGCGTCAAGTTCGTCATCGGCCACCTGTGCTCCAGCTCCACCCAGCCTGCGTCCGACATCTACGAAGACGAAGGCGTGATCATGATCACCCCGGCTGCCACCTCCCCGGAAATCACCGCCCGTGGCTACAAGCTGATCTTCCGTACCATCGGCCTGGACAGCGCCCAGGGCCCGGCCGCCGGCAACTACATCGCCGACCACGTCAAGCCGAAGGTGGTCGCCGTCCTGCACGACAAGCAGCAGTACGGTGAAGGCATCGCCACCGCGGTCAAGCAGACCCTGGAAGGCAAAGGCACCAAGGTTGCCGTGTTCGAAGGCCTGAACGCCGGTGACAAGGACTTCTCCTCGATCATCCAGAAGCTCAAGCAGAACAACGTCGACTTCGTCTACTACGGCGGCTACCACCCAGAACTGGGTCTGATCCTGCGCCAGGCTCAGGAAAAAGGCCTGAAAGCCAAGTTCATGGGCCCGGAAGGCGTGGGTAACGACTCCATCTCGCAGATCGCCCAGAACGCCTCCGAAGGCCTGCTGGTAACCCTGCCAAAGTCGTTCGACGCCGACCCTGCGAACAAGAAGATCGTCGACGCCATCAAGGCTGACGGCAAGGACCCAAGCGGCCCGTTCGTGTTCCCGGCCTACTCGGCTGTCGAGCTGATCGCCCAGGGCATCAAGGCAGCCAAGTCCGAAGACGCCGAGAAGGTGGCCGAGGCCATCCACGCCGGCACCTTCAAGACTCCGACGGGCGAACTGTCCTACGACGCCAAAGGCGACCTGAAAGACTTCAAGTTCGTGGTCTACGAATGGCACTTCGGCAAGCCGAAGACCGAAGTCTCCCCTCAGTAACTGCGTGACTAATAGCTGACCTAGGAGCCCACTGTGCGAGCAGTGGGCTTTGTTTTACGAGGTTCATGGGCCTGATCCCCGCGATCCGGGGGCCGGCTCACCTGAAAATCTTAAAACCGTCACCCGCGGTTTCCTGGCCTACCCCCGCCAGCGAAATGCAAATCAGGTTTTTAGGAGCGCTGTAATGCCTGAGATCTACCATTTCTTCCAACAACTGGTTAATGGATTGACCATCGGCAGTACCTATGCCTTGATCGCCATCGGCTACACGATGGTGTACGGCATCATTGGCATGATCAACTTCGCCCACGGCGAGGTGTACATGATCGGTTCCTACGTGGCCTTCATCGCCCTGGCGGGCCTGGCCATGATGGGCATCCATTCGCTGCCGATCCTGATGACCGTCGCCTTCGTCGCGACGATCTTCGTCACCAGTGCCTATGGCTACAGCATCGAACGGGTTGCCTACCGCCCCCTGCGCAACAGCAACCGCCTGATCCCGCTGATTTCCGCCATCGGCATGTCGATCTTCCTGCAGAACACCGTCTTGCTGTCGCAAGACTCCAAGGACAAGTCCATCCCCAACCTGATCCCCGGCAGCTTCTCGTTCGGGCCGGGCGGTGCTGAAGAAGTACTGATCAGCTACATGCAGATCCTGGTGTTCGTGGTCACCCTGATAGCCATGACCTGCCTCACCCTGTTCATCTCCCGTTCCCGCCTGGGCCGCGCCTGCCGCGCCTGCGCCGAGGACATCAAGATGGCCAACCTGCTGGGCATCAACACCAACAACATCATCGCCCTCACCTTCGTCATCGGTGCCGCTTTGGCGGCAGTGGCGGCCGTGCTGCTGAGCATGCAGTACGGGGTGATCAACCCCAACGCCGGTTTCCTGGTGGGCCTGAAGGCCTTCACCGCGGCGGTGCTGGGTGGCATCGGCAGCATCCCGGGCGCCATGCTCGGCGGGCTGGTGCTCGGCGTGGCCGAAGCGTTCGGTGCCGACATCTTCGGCGACCAGTACAAGGACGTAGTGGCATTCGGCTTGTTGGTTCTTGTCCTGCTATTCCGGCCGACCGGCATCCTGGGCCGCCCGGAGGTTGAAAAAGTATGAACAGAAATCTCAAACAGGCGTTCTTCAGCGCCTTGCTGGTATGGGCCGTGGCCTTCCCGGTACTGGGCCTGAAACTGAGCATCGACGGCATCAGCCTGTCCGTGCACAGCCAGGGTTCGTTCAACCTCAGCATCATTGCCCTGTGCTCGGTGCTGATGTTCCTGCGCGTGCTGTTCGACAAGCAGTGGAGTTCGGTAATGGGCCGCCGTTCGGATCGCAAGCTGATCCCGCCGGCCGTCAGCAACTACCTGACCCTGCCGAAGACCCAACGCTACGTGATCATGGGCCTGATCGTCGCGGCACTGGTGTGGCCGTTCTTCGGCTCGCGCGGTGCGGTCGACATTGCCACGCTGATCCTGATCTACGTGTTGCTGGGCCTGGGCCTGAACATCGTGGTCGGCCTGGCGGGCCTGCTCGACCTGGGTTACGTCGGCTTCTATGCCGTCGGCGCCTACAGCTATGCCATGCTCTCGCACTACCTGGGCTGGAGCTTCTGGGTTTGCCTGCCGATCGCCGGCCTGATGGCCGCTACCTTCGGCTTCCTGCTCGGCTTCCCGGTGTTGCGCCTGCGCGGTGACTACCTGGCGATCGTGACCCTTGGCTTCGGCGAGATCATCCGCCTGTTCCTGCGCAACCTCACCGACTGGACCGGCGGCCCCAACGGCATCAGCAACATCCCCAAGCCGGAGTTCTTCGGCCTGACCTTCGAACGCCGTGCCGCCGAGGGCATGCAGACCTTCCATGAGTTCTTCGGGCTGGAATACAACTCGATCAACAAGGTCATCTTCCTCTACCTGGTGGCCCTGCTGCTGGCCCTGCTGGCGCTGTTCGTGATCAACCGCCTGCTGCGCATGCCGATTGGTCGCGCCTGGGAAGCCCTGCGCGAAGACGAAATCGCCTGCCGCGCACTGGGCCTGAACCCGACCGTGATCAAGCTGTCGGCATTCACCCTGGGCGCCTGCTTCGCCGGTTTCGCCGGCAGCTTCTTCGCTGCGCGCCAGGGGCTGGTGACGCCGGAGTCGTTCACCTTCATCGAGTCGGCGATCATCCTCGCCATCGTCGTGCTCGGCGGCATGGGCTCACAACTGGGCGTGATCCTCGCGGCCATCGTGATGATCCTGCTGCCCGAGCTGATGCGTGAGTTCAGCGAATACCGGATGCTGATGTTCGGTGCGCTGATGGTGTTGATGATGATCTGGCGTCCGCAAGGCCTGCTGCCTATGCAACGTCCACACATGGAGCTGCGTCGATGAGCCGCGAAATTTTGCAAGTCAGCGGCCTGAGCATGCGCTTCGGCGGCTTGTTGGCGGTCAACGGCGTGGGCCTGACCGTCAAGGAAAAACAGGTGGTGGCATTGATCGGCCCGAACGGTGCCGGCAAGACCACCGTGTTCAACTGCCTGACCGGCTTCTACAAGCCCAGCGGCGGCACCATCCTGCTCGATGGCCAGCCGATCCAGGGCCTGGCCGGGCACCAGATCGCCCGCAAGGGCGTGGTGCGGACCTTCCAGAACGTGCGCCTGTTCAAGGAAATGACCGCACTGGAAAACCTGCTGATCGCCCAGCACCGCCACCTGAATACCAACTTCTTCGCCGGCCTGTTCAAGACCCCGAACTTCCGCCGCAGCGAGAAGGAGGCCATGGAACGCGCGCAGTACTGGCTGGAGAAGGTCCACCTGACCGAGTTCGCCAACCGTACCGCCGGCACCCTCGCCTACGGCCAGCAGCGCCGCCTGGAAATCGCCCGCTGCATGATGACCCAGCCGCGCATCATCATGCTCGACGAACCGGCAGCGGGCCTGAACCCGAAGGAGACCGAAGACCTCAAGGCGCTGATTGCCTACCTGCGTGAGTCGCACAACGTCACCGTGCTGCTGATCGAGCACGACATGAAGCTGGTGATGAGCATTTCCGACCATATCGTGGTGATCAACCAGGGTACCCCCCTGGCCCACGGTACGCCGGAAGAGATCCGCGACAACCCTGACGTGATCAAAGCCTACCTGGGGGAAGCGTAAATGCTGAAGTTCGAGAACGTTTCCACCTTCTACGGCAAGATCCAGGCGCTGCACAGCGTCAATGTGGAGATCAACCAGGGCGAGATCGTTACCCTGATCGGCGCCAACGGTGCCGGCAAGTCGACCTTGCTGATGACCCTGTGCGGCTCGCCGCAGGCGCACAGCGGCAGCATCAAGTACCTGGGTGAAGAACTGGTCGGCCAGCCGTCTTCGCACATCATGCGCAAGAGCATCGCGGTGGTGCCGGAAGGGCGCCGTGTGTTCTCCCGCCTGACCGTCGAGGAAAACCTGGCGATGGGTGGCTTCTTTACCGACAAGGGCGATTACCAGGAGCAGCTGGACAAGGTACTGCAACTGTTCCCGCGCCTGAAGGAGCGTTATATCCAGCGTGGCGGCACCATGTCCGGTGGCGAGCAGCAGATGCTCGCGATTGGCCGGGCGTTGATGAGCAAGCCCAAACTGCTGCTGCTCGACGAGCCCTCGCTGGGTCTGGCGCCGATCATCATCCAGCAGATCTTCGACATCATCGAACAGCTGCGTCGTGATGGCGTGACGGTGTTCCTGGTGGAGCAGAACGCCAACCAGGCGCTGAAGATCGCAGACCGGGCCTATGTGCTGGAGAACGGCCGGGTGGTGATGCAGGGTACCGGTGAGGCACTGCTGACTGACCCGAAGGTACGCGACGCGTACCTGGGGGGTTGATCGGGAAAAGGGCCTTCGGGCCCTTTTTTCTGCCTGCCGGATTTTGTATCGCCTGTATCGGCCTCTTCGCGGGCTTGCCCGCTCCCACAGGTATCGCACAGTATTCGAAGCCTGTGCCGAACTTGTGGGAGCGGGCAAGCCCGCGAAGAGGCCGGCACAGGTTTACCAAAGGCTTGTGATCCCCGCCGAGCCTGAGTAACGTGGCCAGCTCTTTGGCAAAGATCCCCCGGAGCCCGCCTCATGCGCCTCACCCCCACCCTGCTGCTCACCGCCCTGCTGCCCCTGTTCGCCGGCTGCCAGCTCATGGCTGACGCCCCCAGCGACCCGAACATCGGCACCACGCGCATGCAGGGCGAGCTGCGTGCTGCCGGTGGCCAGCTGCTGTTCAAGCCGTGCAGTGAAAACCGCACTTTCGTGATCAACGACGTCGCCGCTACCGGCATCCTGCAGGAAGCCGCCAACCTCGCCAAGGACGCCAACGACAAGCTGTTCGCCGACGTCCGTGGCCGCCTCACCGGCAGCAAGCAGGCCAACAACGACGGCCAGCTGGAAGTTCGTCGCCTGTACCGCCTGGAACCTTCCACCCGCGCTTGCGAAGACCCCAACTTCAAGCAGCTGACCCTGCGTGCCAACGGCCACGAGCCAGACTGGGACATCAAGGCCAGCGGCAAAGGCATGGTGCTCAACCGCGTCGGCCAGGAACCCCTGCCCCTGCCCTTCCTGGAAGAACAAGTGCCCGGCGGCGGCCTGACCCTGACCAGCGAAGCCAACGGCCAGCACGTGGAGCTGTGGGTTGCGCCACAACGCTGCGTAGACACCGCCACCGGTGCCATCCACCACCTGCGCGCCGAACTGCGCATCGACGGCAAGACCCTGCAGGGCTGCGGTTACTACGGCGGTGCGCGCGACAACTGATCGCCGGGCGCTTTTATCCTGCCAGTCGAGGCGGCTAACAGCTTATACTTGGCGGTTTGTGTAAAGCCGCCGGCCGCCCATGGCCGGGATACTGGACCCTGCCATGCTACGAATCACCGAACTGAAGCTGCCCCTGGACCATCCCGACGAAGCCCTGCGTGAAGCCATCGTCCAGCGCCTGGGCATCCGTGACGAGCAACTGCTCAGCTTCAACCTGTTCAAGCGCAGCTACGATGCGCGCAAGAAGAACAGCGAACTGCTGTTCATCTACACCATCGACCTGGAAGCCAGCAACGAAGCCGAGCTGCTCAGCAAGTTCGCCGACGATCGCAACATCGGCCCGGCACCAGACGTAACCTACAAGTTCGTCGGCAAGGCCCCGGCCGATCTGCAGGAGCGCCCGATCGTGGTCGGCTTCGGCCCGTGCGGCATCTTCGCCGGCCTGTTGCTGGCACAGATGGGCTTCAAGCCGATCATTCTCGAGCGCGGCAAGGAAGTACGCCAGCGTACCAAGGACACCTGGGGCCTGTGGCGCAAGAGCGTGCTCAACCCCGAGTCCAACGTGCAGTTCGGCGAAGGCGGCGCCGGCACCTTCTCCGACGGCAAGCTGTACAGCCAGATCAAGGACCCGCAGCACCACGGCCGCAAAGTGCTGGAAGAATTCGTCAAGGCCGGTGCGCCGGACGAGATCCTGTACATCAACAAGCCGCACATCGGTACCTTCCGCCTCACCGGCATGGTCGAGCAGATGCGTCAGGACATGATCGCCCTCGGTGCCGAAGTGCGCTTCCAGCAGAAGGTCACCGACCTGCTGATCGAGGATGGCCAGCTGACCGGCGTGGTGCTGGAGAGCGGCGAACAGCTGCACTCGCGCCATGTGGTTCTGGCCCTGGGCCACAGTGCCCGCGACACCTTCCGCATGCTGCACGCCAAGGGCGTGTACATGGAAGCCAAGCCGTTCTCGGTGGGCTTCCGTATCGAGCACCCGCAAACACTGATCGACAAGGCGCGCCTGGGCAAGTACGCCGGCCACCCGAAACTCGGTGCCGCCGACTACAAGCTGGTGTACCACGCCAAGAACGGCCGTTCGGTGTACAGCTTCTGCATGTGCCCGGGCGGCACCGTGGTCGCCGCCACCAGCGAGCCGGGCCGGGTGGTTACCAATGGCATGAGCCAGTACTCGCGTAACGAGCGCAACGCCAACTCCGGCATCGTCGTGGGTATCGACCCCGAGCGCGATTACCCGGGCGGCCCGCTGGCCGGCATCGAGCTGCAGGAACGCCTGGAAGCCCACGCCTACGTGATGGGCGGCAGCAACTACCAGGCCCCGGCGCAGCTGGTGGGTGACTTCGTCGCCGGCCGGCCGTCGACTGCGCTGGGCAGTGTCGAGCCCTCCTACAAACCGGGCGTGACCCTGGGTGACCTGGCGCCGAGCCTGCCGGACTTCGCCATCGAGGCCATTCGCGAAGCGCTGCCGGCGTTCGACCGGCAGATCAAGGGCTACAACCTGCATGATGCGGTGTTGACCGGGATCGAGACCCGTACGTCGTCGCCGCTGCGCATAACCCGCGGCGAGGACTTCCAGAGCCTGAACCTGAAGGGTCTGTTCCCGGCGGGTGAAGGGGCCGGGTATGCGGGCGGGATCCTGTCCGCCGGTGTCGATGGGATTCGCATTGCCGAGGCGGTGGCGCGGGATATGCTCGGCCTGTAATTTTGCATCGACCCTTTCGCGGGCGTGCCCGCGAAAGGGCCCTGACAGGCATCAGAAAAATCCACAACCAACGTCAGACTTCCCCTCCCCCATCCTTCCCCAACTACATCTAGGCTTGCCTCAGCCCAGCCGGCAACAACATATAACAAAAACGAATATAGTTTTTGTTTTAAAGCATATCGTCACAGGCTAGGGTGTAAGCCCGCTCCAATCGTAAACTGCTCATGGAGAGCCTATAGCCCGTGCGTAGCCTGTTAACCCGTTTCATCCAGCTCGAAGCCGCCAGCGGCCTGCTACTGATTGCTGCGGCCATCCTGGCCCTGGTCATCAACAATTCACCGCTGTCGTACCTGTACAGCGGCCTGCTCGACGTTCCCGTCGCCGTCCAGGTCGGCGCACTGCACATCGCCAAACCGTTGCTGCTGTGGATCAACGACGGCCTGATGGCCCTGTTCTTCCTGCTCATCGGCCTGGAGGTCAAGCGCGAAGTGGTCGACGGCCACCTGTCCAAGCCCTCCCAGGTAATCCTGCCTGCCACCGCCGCAGTGGGCGGCATGGTGATACCGGCACTGATCTACTGGTTCATCAACCGTGACAACCCCGCGGCCGTGGCCGGCTGGGCGATCCCGACCGCCACTGACATCGCCTTCGCCCTCGGTGTGCTGGCCCTGCTGGGCAAGCGCGTGCCGGTGTCACTGAAACTGTTCCTGATGACCCTGGCGATCATCGACGACCTGGGTGCGATCATCGTCATTGCCCTGTTCTACTCGGGTACCCTGTCGAGCGTGTCACTGCTGCTGGCCGCCACCTGCCTGGTCGTGCTGGTGGCCATGAACCGGCTTGGCGTGGTCAAGCTTGGGCCGTACATGGTCGTTGGCCTGATCCTGTGGGTCTGCGTGCTCAAGAGCGGCGTGCATGCCACCCTCGCTGGCGTTGCCCTGGCGCTGTGCATCCCGCTGCGCACACGCCATGCCGAGCGCTCGCCGTCGCTCGCCCTGGAACACGCCCTGCATCCGTGGGTCGCCTACGCCATCCTGCCGCTGTTCGCTTTCGCCAATGCCGGTGTATCGCTCGCAGGCATGACCGTAGAAAGCTTCACCCACCCGGTGCCGCTGGGCATCGCCGTCGGGCTGCTGCTGGGCAAGACCGTGGGTGTCTTCGGCCTGACCTGGATCGCGGTCAAACTGCGCCTGGCCGCACTGCCTGTCGGTGCCAGTTGGGGGCAATTGCTGGGTGTGGCGATACTCTGCGGTATCGGCTTCACCATGAGCCTGTTCGTTGGCTCACTCGCCTTTGTGCCGGGCAGCAGTGATTTCGCCGGGATGGACCGCATGGGTATTCTCACCGGTTCGTTCTTCGCCGCCGTGATCGGCTATGCGGTAACCGCCATGGCCAGCCGCAAGCCCAGCAACGACTGACTTGGCCACAGCATGAAAAAACCCCGACTGGCGAGCGCCATGTCGGGGTTTTGTTTTATTGCGCTACGGTCAGTGCGAGACGCGGCTGGTACCGTCGACGGTCATGATGCGCACGCGGTCGCCAACGCGGAAGATCTCGTTCTGCTGCACAGCCTGCACATAGGCACGCATGCTGCCATCGTCCTCACGCACGGTGATTTCGACACCCTGGGTGCGAGTCAGGCCTTCTTCGGCGGCAGAACCCGCCAGGCCACCAGCAACGGCACCGATCACGGCGGCGACGATGCTGCCACGACCACCGCCCACGGCGCTGCCGGCCACGCCACCGACGATGGCGCCAGCACCACCGCCGATCGGGGTCTTGGTACCTTCGATCTTGACCGGGCGCAGGGATTCGATGGTGCCCATACGCACGGTTTGCACGCGGCGGGCCTCATCACGGGAGTAGCTGTCACCGGTCAGGCTCGAGGCACAGCCACCCAGCAACAGCGACAGGGTGGTAAAGGTTGCCACCAGCAAAGCGGATTTACGCATGGGTAAGGTCTCCATAAGTCAGGTGCTCATTAGACGCTGCACGTTGACGGCTGTCACGGTACAAACGCAATAAAATTGTTTTCATTCAGCCGAGGTACAGCCTGCGTGGCTGTGTCGAGGCCTTTTCAAGTGAGACCAAGGATAGCCATGGATTACTTCATCGTCGTGGTCACCACCGTTGCGGGGCTGTATTTCCACTGGTGGCTGTATGTGCGCATGCGCCGCTGGATGGACCGTGACCTGGCGTTGTCGCTGGCCGGGTCGGACTCTGGAAAACGCGCGTATATGCTGCAAAGGCTGGAGCAGGCGCGGATGGAGAAGGTGGGGCGCAAGCAGTTGGCGGGGTGGTTGGAGCGGGAGGCTGCGGGGTATCCGGGGTAGCCTTGGTAATTGCTGGGGCCGCTTTGCGGCCCTTTCGCGACACAAGGCCGCTCCCACGGATTGGGTCTGCGCTGTACCCGTGGGAGCTGCCTTGCGTCGCGATGGGCTGCGCAGCAGCCCCGGAACCTCAGGGCGCCAGCCTCTCCCGCAGCCATTGCCCGTCCACCAGCCGGTAGTTCAGCCGGTCATGCAGGCGGCTAGCCCGCCCCTGCCAGAACTCGATGCGTTCAGGCAGCAAACGATACCCCCCCCAATGCTCCGGGCAATGCGGCTGGGTGTCGGAGAAACGCGCCTCGGTGGCCTTGACCAGCGCCTCCAGCTCCTCGCGGCCGGCAATCACCTGGCTCTGCGGTGAAGCCCAGGCCCCCAGGCGGCTGCCCAGCGGGCGTACCTGGTAGTAGGCGTCCGACTCCTGGGCCGTGACCTTTTCCACCCGCCCTTCGATACGTACCTGGCGCTCCAGCGCTGGCCAGAAGAACGTCATGGCGGCGAAGGGGTTAACCAGCAGTTGCTGGCCCTTGGCACTGTCGTAGTTGGTGAAGAAGGTGAAACCACGCTCATCGAGCCCCTTAAGCAGCAAGATGCGGCAGTGAGGGCGGCCTTCACCATCGACAGTGGCCAGGGTCATGGCGTTGGCTTCCACCGGTACCTGCTCGGTTTTCACCGCATCGGCGAACCACTGGTGAAACAGGGCGAACGGCTCCCCCGGGGCCTGGGCTTCAGCCAGGCCATCACGGGTGTAGTCGCGGCGCATATCGGCCAGGGATTGGGTCATTGCTGCGTTCCTTGACGATCAGTTGGTCTTCGCAGGGCTGTTGGCAGCTACTTTCTTGTCAGCGGTAGCTTTCTTGGCGACGGGCTTGGCCGGCGCGGCTTTTTTCTTGGCCGTGGTCTTGGCTGGCGACTTGGCCTTGGCTTTGGCTACAGGCTTCTTCGCCGCAGCCTTGGCGGCAGGCTTGCTGTCGGCAGCCTTGGCGGCAGGCGCTTTTACATCCTGTACCGCCACCATCGGGGCCCGCGCCGGGGCGGCTTGCTGGTACTTGGCCAACAGGGCGACCATGGTGTTCTGCGGGGTCAGCAGCATTTCCACGCGGCGGTTCAGGGCACGGCCTTCGGCGCTGTCGTTGGCGGCGCGCGGCATTTCCGAGCCCATGCCCTTGAGGGTCAGGCGGTCGCGCTGCAGGCCGCTGAGGCGGAAGATGGCCGACACCGAAGCGGCACGTTCCAGGCTGAGCTTCTGGTTGGCGGCAGCGACACCGCTGTTGTCGGCATGGCCAAGCACCAGCACGGCGGTCTTGGCATCGCCTTCGACGGTCTTGGCCACACGGGTAATCGGGCCCAGGGTCATCGGCAGCAGCATGTTCGGACGGTCAGGGTTGTACGAGCCGTCCACCGGAATGGTTACGGCCAGCACATTGTCGCGGCGCTCGAGCTCCAGCTTGCTGCCCTTGATCGCCTCACGCAGCTTGGGCTCGTACTCGTCCAGCCAGGCCTGGGTGGCCTTCTGGTCGATCTTCGGTACCACCGGCCCCTTGGCCTGCTTCTCGTCAGCGCCGAACGGCCACCACCAACGGCTGGCATTCTCGGACTTGGCGTCGGCCTTGGCCACGTTTTCAGTGACGGCTTGCTTCACTTCCTGCTCGGCAACCTTGTCCGAACCGAAGGGCCACCAGCTCGAGGCGCTGTCCTTCGAGCCGTCCTGGGGGTGACTGGCACAGCCGGTAACGGCGGTCAGGCACAGGGCGAGTGCTAAGGTTTTGTGTGAAGACATCAGCGATACACCATGAAATAGAAAGAAATTTTGTCTACGCCCTTCAGGCGTTGGCATTGAGGATAGTCAAAGGGGTGGGGCAATACCCGCATTACCCGATCAAAGGCAACTGGCAAGGACACGTACCAGGTTCTGGGCTCGCGGGTCCATGAGCACATAAGGGCCAAGGGTATTGACCACGAAACCGAAGGCCACGTCGTACTCCGGGTCGGCGAAACCGACCGAACCACCGGCACCGGGGTGGCCAAAGGCGCGGGCACCGAGGCCGAAGGTGGCATTGGCCACGTCGGGCTGGTCGAGCATGCAGCCCAGGCCAAAACGGGTCTGGGTGAGCAAGGTACGGTCCTGGCCGAGGCTGTGCTCACGGGTCAGTTCGTCGAGCAGTTCGGATTCGAGCAGGCTGCCGTCCAGCAACCCGGCATAGAAGCCCGCCAGGCTGCGCGCATTGCCATGGCCATTGGCCGCTGGCTGCTGCATGCGCCGCCATTCCGGCTTGTTGGTGCTGGTCAGGATCGCCGGCGGATTGGTGAAGGCCCGGGTCGACAGGGCCTCGGGTTCGCGCATGGTCACCTGCAGCAGGCGCTGCGCCGCAGCATCCCCGGCGTTGCCCTTGCCACGGGCGATATGCGCCACGCGATGGAACTCGTCGTCCGCCAGGCCGACATGAAAATCCAGCCCCAACGGCCTCGCGGTACGGGCGACGATCGAGTCGCCGGGGCCACGGCCATCGGCACGGCGGATCAGCTCGCCGATCAGCCAGCCGTAGGTGATGGCGGCATAGCCGTGCTCGGTGCCGGGTGTCCACCAGGGCGTTTCGGCAGCCAGCGCATCGACCATGGCCTGCCAGTCATACAGCGCTTCGGCCGGCAGCAGCTCACGGATGGCCGGCAAGCCGGCACGGTGGCTGAGCAACTGGCGCAGGGTGATCGCCTGTTTACCGGCCTGGGCGAACTCGGGCCAATAGTTGGCTACCGGGGCATCGAGGGCCAGCTTGCCTTCGCCGACCAGTTGCAGGGCGGTGACGGCGGTGAAGGTCTTGGTGCAGGAGAACAGGTTGGCGATGGTGTCGCTGTGCCAGGCCTGCTGGCCATCCTTGTCGGCACTGCCGGCCCACAGGTCGACCACGGTTTCGCCACCGACCTGGATGCACAGCGCGGCGCCACGCTCCTGGGGATCATCGAACAGCGCGGCAAAGGCTTCGCGCACTGCTTCGAACTTCAGCTCATAGTGACCCTGGATCTGCACCCGCTGTTCTCCGTACGACCAATTCCGAAAATGGTGTGCATTGTTTCAGTAGTTTGGCGTTTTGCAAACTGGCTTGGGCTGGGTGGTTACGATGAACGGTAGCCAAGCTGGACTTAATGTGGGAGCGGGCGTGCCCGCGAACACCGGCATGGCCGGTGCCATCCACCCGGTCGCCTGATTCGCGGGCACGCCCGCCCCCCACATCCATTTGCACTAGTCAGGGAATCGGTTTTTCCAACTGAGTACGTAGCTGGCTCATTGCCTGCAAGTTGCTCTTGCGCACGGCATCGACAAACCCGGGGTAAGGCATATCGGTGATCGCCACCAACCCCAGGTGGCCGTTCTCGCCATCGAGCAGGCGCCCGCTGGCCGGCTGGTCGAGGTACTGGAACCAGTGCGCGCCAACGATCATTGGCTGCGCCAGGGCCGCCTTGAGGAAGTTGCCGTAGGCCGGGCCGCGGTCTTCTTCACGCGCCAATTCCAGCGGCCCCGGCCAGAACGGCCCGCGATCGCGCGAGCCGAACTGGAACTCGGACACCAACACCGGCTTGTCCAGCTCGGCCAGGCTGGCGAAGTCGTAGCCATCCTGCGGCTTGAGGGTATAGAAGTTGAAGCTGAGCACATCGCAGAACTCGGCACAGGCCTTGACCGCCTCAGGCGTGCTGACCGCATAGCGCCCCCCCAGCAACAGGTGATTGGGCGCATGCCACTTCAACGAGTCGGCAATGGTCCTGAAGTAGGTTTCTGCAAACACCTGCTGGAAGTGCTGGTAGTCACGCTCGATTTCCGGGTGCTCCGGGTCGGGCAACGGTGCCTCGAAGCCCGGGTCCTCCATCAGCTCCCAGGCGGTCAGCTCGATGCCCCAGGCCTTGGACAGCCCTTCCTGGTTGCGGTACTTGTCGCGCAACTGCTTGAGGAAGGCGCGCTTGGCCGGCACGTCGGTGGTCAGGCGCAAGGTTCCATAGGCCAGGCCGTAACGCGCCTTGGGGTCGCTACCGGGGGCGGCCCAGGCCAGTTCGTTGTCGGCGAAATAACCGATCAGCCAGGGGTCGTCACGGTGATCGCGGGCGGCAATGGCCACGGCGCGCTCGGTGGCCATGGCAAAACGCGGGTCGAACGGGTCGGGCATGCTGCCCCACCAGTCCATACCGGTGCTGATGCTGGCGTAATCCCCCACGATCGACAGCGGCAAGGTGTACGGCATGCGCTTGGCCTGGCCCAGGGCCGGCTCGCTCCAGTTGCCGATCGTGTTGAAACCCCAGGCCTGCAGGCGGTCGAGTGCATGCGCCTGCCAGCGGGCGGCATCCAGCGCCAACGGCGGGCAGTTGGCCGGCTGCCCCTCTGCCGCGGGCGGGCAGGGTTTGCCATAGGTGCGCTGCAGGTTGGCGGCATAGAAATCGAACCAGCGCCCCTGTTTGAAGTTGCGCCCTTGCGACGAAGCGTTGCCGTCGTCGTTGTTGCCCTCGCCATAGAATGCGGCCAGTGCATCGCCCTCGCCCGGCAACGCCTTGAACATCCCCTCACGCCCGGCAACGTAGGTTCGCCCGCCATCCGCGGCCACGGCATTCACCCCCAGGGAATAGAACGGGTGCCCCTCGGGTGTTACCAGGTACCAGCGGCCGTCACGTTTTTCCGTGCGGAAGAAGCCTTTGGCCTCGAACGCTGGTCCCGCCAGCAGGCCACCGTACGCGTCCAGTTGCTGCTTGCCACGCTCTGCCAGCCAGCCTTTGAGCTGTTGCTGCTCGCGCACATCGGCCGCCTTGAGCTGCTCGTCATTGGCAACCTTCTCTGGCCAATGGCCGCGGGTGGACTGGCCATAGGCATCGATCAGCTCGTGGTAGGCCGCCTTGTAGGCCTGGTCGTCATCCTGGATGCCCACCCGTTCGATCAGCAGGTTCTGCGCCACCTTGGGGTTGGGGATGCTCAGGCTGACCGAGGCCACCTGCTTGAGGTCGACCGCGCCGGTGCTGCTGGTCAGCAGCAGGCGCTGGCCGCCATGGCTCCAGGGCATGGGCGGGCCGGCGCGCATGCCCTGGCTCAGCGGCGAGCTGGCCGTCAGCGGTACCATCACGGTTTGTGCAGGACCGGCAGGCAGGTCGATGCGGCTGGTCAACGTGCGGCCATCACTGCCCTGCACCATGACATCCACGGTCAGCGCCCAATCCATCGCGCTTTGCAGGCGCAAGGTCAGGAATTGCCCGCTGGACCAGTCCCACACACCGCTTTGCGGGCTCAGGCGCAGGGTCGGCCGCTGGGCCGGGTTGAACACCACGCGCCGCAACACCTCGCCTTCGGCCGTCTGCTCCGCGTTGTACTGCGGCATGCCGGCATCCTCGGTCGCCACATTGACCACCGAGGCCGGGCGCACGAAGCTGAACAGCGTCTGCTGCCCAGCCAGCAAGGGCGAGCTGAACAACAGGGCGAAAACGGCGGGCAGGGTGCGGCGGACCATAAGGCTGGGGCTCTCCTTCAGGGCCCTCATGGCCCAAGACTGAGTAATGGACAACGCGCCGGAGCAAGTGCTCCGGCGGTCAGGAAATTTCCCGCCGGAACGGCGGCAGCGCATTGAGAATAGCCTTGCCGTAGCGCTGGGTGACCAGGCGCCGGTCAAGCAAGGTGATGACACCGCGATCCTGTTCGGTTCGCAGCAGGCGGCCGCAGGCCTGGATCAACCGCAGCGAAGCGTCAGGCACGGCAATTTCCATGAACGGGTTGCCGCCACGGGCCTCGATCCACTCCGCCAGCGCCGCTTCGACCGGGTCGTCGGGCACGGCAAAGGGAATCTTGGCGATTACCACGTGTTCGCAGTAGGCGCCCGGCAGGTCGACACCCTCGGCAAAGCTGGCCAGGCCGAACAGTACGCTGTGCTGGCCATCGTCGACCCGCGCCTTGTGCTTGTTCAGGGTTTCCTGCTTGGACAGGTTGCCCTGGATCAGCACCAGCTTGCGCCAGTCACGGTCCAGGCCATCGAACACGTCCTGCATCTGCTTGCGCGAGGAGAACAGCACCAGCGCGCCGCGGGCGTCCTCGACGATGTTCGGCAGCTCGCGGATGATCGCCGCGGTATGCGCCGCCGCATCGCGCGGGTCAGCCTTAAGGTCGGGGACCCGTAGCAGGCCGGCATCGCCATGCACGAACGGGCTGGGCACCACGCAGGTGACCGCGTCACGCGGTAACCCCGAGCGCATGCGGAAGCGGTCGAACTTGCCCAGCGCGGTCAGCGTCGCCGACGTCACCAGCGCGCCATGGGCCACGCTCCACAGGCTGCGGCGAAGCATTTCGGCGGCCAGGATGGGGCTGGCGTTGACTTCGATGTCGAACAGCGCACCGCTCTCGGCCAGGGTCAGCCAGCGGGCCATGGGCGGGCTGTCTTCCGGGTCTTCGGCGGTAAAGGCCGTCCACAGCTCCCAGTTGCCCTGGGCGCGGGTGACCAGGCTACCGAACAGCGGGTACCACTCCTCGGCCTGGTGGCTGGCGATGCCGATGCTGACCTCGCCGTCCATGCCTTCCTTGAGCAGGTCGGCCAGGCGGGTGAACAGGTCGTTGAGGCGGGCAAAGCCCTTTTTCAGCTCGATGCCCACTTCGCGGATCTGCTCCGGCACCACGCCGCCTTCGAAGCGGTAGCGGGGGCGCTCACGGCCTTCGTTGTCCTCGCTGGGGCGGAAGTCGGCAACCTGCTCGCACAGGGTGAACATGAACTGCTGCTGCGTGCGCACTTCCCGCGCAAGCTCTGGCACCTGCTCGATGTACTTGCCCAGGTCACCGGGCAGCGGGTGCTGGGCCAGCAGCTTGGTAAGATTCTTGGCGGTCTGCTCCAGCCAGTCGGCAGTGGAGCGCAGGCGCGAATAGTGGGCGAAATGGCCGATGGCCTTGTCTGGCAGGTGGTGGCCTTCGTCGAACACGTACATGGTGTCGCGCGGGTCGGGCAATACCGCACCGCCGCCCAGGGCCAGGTCGGCCAGCACCATGTCGTGGTTGGTGACGATCACGTCGACCTTGCCCATGCCTTCGCGGGCCTTGTAGAACACGCACTGCTGGAAGTTCGGGCAATGACGGCCGGTGCACTGGCTGTGGTCGGTGGTCAGGCGCGCCCAGTCCTGGTCTTCCAGGGCTTCGGGCCAGCTGTCGCGGTCACCGTCCCAGCGGTTGCCGGCAAGCTTCTCGATCATGCTGTTGAACAGCTTCTGGCTGCGCTCGTCGACTTCGATGCGGAAGCCTTCTTCCTCGAACAGCTGGGCGGTGGCCGACTGGGCGTGGCCCTCCTGCAGCAGGATGTCGAGCTTGGACAGGCACAGGTAACGGCCACGGCCCTTGGCCAGGGCGAAGCTGAAGTTCAGCCCGCTGCTGCGCATCAGGTCGGGCAGGTCCTTGAAGACGATCTGCTCCTGCAGCGCCACGGTGGCGGTGGCGATCACCAGGCGCTTGCCGGCAGCCTTGGCGGCCGGAATGGCAGCCAGGCTGTAGGCTACCGTCTTGCCGGTACCGGTGCCTGCCTCCACTGCCACCACGGCAGGCTCGCCAGCACGGCGGCCTTCTTCGTCACAGGCGATGTCGCCGAGCACCTTGGCCACTTCGGCGATCATCAGACGCTGGCCATAGCGTGGCTTGAGGCTCTTGGCTTCGAGAAAACGCGTATAGGCGCCCTGGATGGTGGCTTTGAGTTCGTTGCTGATCATGGTCTGCAGGCGCCCGGAGGGCTGGATATATTTTCAGTGTTTCGCATGGGGCGGCTATCATACCCCGCTATTGCCCTTTATGCCGCATGGAGATCCGGATGCTTGCCTTTGCCCTGCCCTACACACTGCATGTACTGGCCGCCCTGGTGTGGGTCGGCGGCATGTTCTTCGCCTGGCTGGTGCTGCGCCCGGCAACGGTTGCAGCCCTTGAAGGGCCTGCCCGGCTGCGCTTGTGGGTGGAAGTTTTCCGACGCTTCTTCGGCTGGGTCTGGCTGGCCGTGGCGATTTTGGCGATAAGTGGTATCGGCATGTTGCACATGCGCTTCAGCGGCTTCGAGACTGCACCGAAGTATGTGCAGGTGATGATCGGTGGGGGCATCGCCATGTTTGCCCTGTTCATGCGCATCCAGGCATTGCTGTTGCCGGAACTGAAGGCGGCGGTGCAGGCCGAGGACTGGCCGGCGGGTGCGGCGGTGCTGGGGCGGATTCGGCGGATGGTCGGGATCAACCTGCTGCTGGGCCTGGCCGTGGTCGCAGTGGCCAGTTCGCGCCTGATGATCTGATGCTGCCTGCACCGGCCCTATCGCCGGCAAGCCAGCTTGTGTCTTGAGAGGGGATTAGAATCTGGAGTGAGAGCGGTGAATGGCAAGCTGAATGCCAGAGGTGCCTTGAGCACGTGTGGGAGCACAAGC
>NZ_JBIWEM010000016.1:0-29437 GCF_044762545.1 Pseudomonas sp. NPDC096925
CAGCGCGCCGTCGAGCACCACGGTGGACTCGGTGGCCCCGGCCGCGCCGGTGGTCGACCCGAGCAACGGCACCGAGATCAGCGGTACCGCTGAAGCCGGCGTCAGGGTGATTCTCACCGACGGCAGCGGCAACCCGATCGGCCAGACCATCGCCGACGGCAGCGGCAACTGGGCCTTCACGCCTTCGACCCCGCTGGCCAATGGCACGGTGATCAATG
Organism: Pseudomonas sp. NPDC096925; assembly: GCF_044762545.1. NCBI lineage: Bacteria > Pseudomonadati > Pseudomonadota > Gammaproteobacteria > Pseudomonadales > Pseudomonadaceae > Pseudomonas > Pseudomonas sp. NPDC096925. The sequence continues at coordinate 219 of NZ_JBIWEM010000016.1, forward strand.
CCGTGGCCCAGGACCCGGCCGGCAATACCAGCGGGCCGACCAGCGCCACCGTTGACGCCGTCGCCCCGGCCGCGCCGACTATCGAGCCGAGCAATGGTGCAGTCCTCACGGGTACCGCTGAGCCCGGCGCCACCGTCATCCTCACTGACGGTGGCGGCAACCCGATCGGCCAGACGACCGCCGACGGCAGTGGCGACTGGAGCTTCACCCCGGTTACTCCGCTGGCTAACGGCACGGTGATCAACGCCGTGGCCCAGGACGCGGCCAGCAATACCAGCGGGCCGACCAGCGTCACCGTTGACGCCATCGCCCCGGCCGCCCCCATCATCGACCCGAGCAACGGGTTGGTGATCAGTGGTACGGCTGAAGCGGGCGCCACCGTGACCCTGACCGATGGCAGCGGCAACCCGATCGGCCAGATCACCGCCGATGGCAGCGGCAACTGGAGTTTCACCCCCGGCACGCCGCTGGCCAACGGCACGGTGATCAACGCCGTGGCCCAGGACGCGGCCGGCAATACCAGCGGGCCGACCAGCACCACGGTGGACTCGGTGGCCCCGGCTGCGCCGGTGGTCGACCCGAGCAACGGCACCGAGATCAGCGGTACCGCTGAAGCGGGCGCCAGGGTGATCCTCACCGACGGCAGCGGCAACCCGATCGGCCAGACCATCGCCGATGGCAGCGGCAACTGGGCCTTCACGCCTGCGACCCCGCTGGCCAATGGCACGGTGATCAATGCCGTGGCCCAGGACCCGGCCGGCAATACCAGCGGGCCGACCAGCGCCACCGTTGACGCCGTCGCCCCGGCCGCGCCGACTATCGAGCCGAGCAATGGTGCAGTCCTCACGGGTACCGCTGAGCCTGGCGCCACCGTCATCCTCACTGACGGTGGCGGCAACCCGATCGGCCAGACGACCGCCGACGGCAGTGGCGACTGGAGCTTCACCCCGGTTACTCCGCTGGCCAACGGCACGGTGGTCAACGCCGTGGCCGAGGACGCCGCCGGCAATACCAGTGGCCCGGCGAGTACCACGGTCGACTCGGTGGCACCATCGGCGCCGCTGCTGAGCATCAGTGCCGACGGTGCGCTGCTCACCGGTACCGCCGAGCCGAACAGCCAGGTGCGCATCGTGGTCGACGGCGATACCGCCAACCCGATCACGGTGAATGTCGACGGCAGCGGCAGCTTCAGCCTGCCGTTTGCGCCACCCCTGATCACCGGCGAGCTGATCGCCGGGGTCGCGGTGGATGCTGCCGGCAACCTCAGCGGCCCGGCGACGATCAACGCGCCAGACCTGGCGCCGCCGACCATCAGCGTACCGGAGGCCGCTGATACCTGGATCAACGCTGCCGAGATCAGCGACGGCATTCAGGTCGATGTGGCGATCCGTCCGACCCTGCAGGTCGGCCAGGTGATCACCGTCGCGTTCGCCGGGCAGAATGGTTATGAGACGCAGGTAACGCACACCATCACTGCCGGCGACATCCTGGCCGGCAGCGTCACCGTGACCATACCCCCTGGCGATGGCATGGGGCCGTTCCCGGAGGGCGCCTCGACCGTCACCGCCGATATCAATGGCGGTACCGCGTCGAACCCGGTGCCGTTCACCGTCGACACCATTCCGCCTGCAACACCGGTGCTGTCGCTGGTGGGCAGCATCCTGACCATCTCCACCGATCCGGGCACCGAGCTGACGGTCACCGTGGACGTCGGCGGGGTCACCGCCACCGCCACGGTAACTGCCGACAACAGCGGGCTGGCTTCGCTGAACCTGCTCACCGACCTGGACATCGACCTTACCCTGGACCAACTGCTCAATGCCCAAGTCTCCGTGATCGGTGAGGACCCGGCCGGCAACCCGAGCAATGTGGCGACCATCGGCGTCGGCAGCAGCATCGAGCAGCCAGTGACCATCGGCAACTTCGGCGTCGATGTCAGCCTCAACCCGCTGAACCCGAGGTTCGGTTTCAGCGGCACTACCGAACCGGACTCCAGCGTGGTGATCCGTGTCATCACCCCGGCGCTGAACGTTGAGTTACTGCCGATCCAGGCAGACAGCGCCGGTAACTTCTCGCTTAACCTGCTGAGCCCGACCGTCCTCACCCAGCTGGGGCTGAACATCACCGATATCCTCAACCTCGGTTCGCAGATCTCGTTCAACATCGTCGCCACCGACACCAACGGCAACGACAGCTCGGCATACGGCATCACCCTGACCCCTAACGGGCTGTCGCTGAATATCGGCCAGATCGATGTCAACGGTACTGCCGGGGACGATGTCATGTCCGGGGCGAGCGGCAGTTCGGAGCACATCAACGGAGGTGATGGCAACGACCTGATCTTCAACGTGGGGACCGGCGATCACGTAGTGGCCGGCAACGGCAACGATGCCATCCAGATCACTGCGACCGACTTCATCAGCATCGACGGCGGTGGGGGCTTCGACACCCTGATCCTGGCCGACGGCATCGACCTCGACTACAACGCCGTCGGCGTTGGCACGCTCTCCAACATCGAGCGTATCGACCTCGGCAAGGGCGACTCGGGGAGCGTGCTGACCCTGACTGCGGCAGAGGTGGACGCCATCACCGATGGCAACAACATCCTGCAGATCACCGGCGAGAACAACGACACCCTCAACGTGGTGGGTGCCGTGAACACCGGGACCACCCAGCAGGTCAACGGCATTACTTACGATGTCTACAACTTTGGCAGCAGTACCCTGCTGATCGAGGACAACACGGTACAGGTCGTGGTCTGATGCGCGGCCTGTCCGTGCTCAAGGGAAGGCGCCGCAGCGCGGGAGCCCTGTGGCTCCTGTGCCTCGGGCTGCCGTTGTCCGCCCCGGCCATTCCTCTCGACCAGGCGGTGCGGGCGGGGTTGGCGATTCACCCCCAGGTGCGTTCGGCGATGGCTGAGGCGGATCGTGCGGGCACCGAGGTGGAGATCGCCAAGGGTGGCTATTACCCCTCCGTCACTATGTCCGGGGGGCCGCAGGAGTTCGACGTTGGCGAGGTTGTCTACGACGTCACCGTATCGCAGATGCTGTATGACTGGGGACGGGTGACGAGCAAGGTCGACAGCGCCAGCGCAACCCGGCGCAAGCTGTCCGAGGCGGTGCTGGTGGCGCGCGACGATGCGGCGCTGGATATCGTAGAGACCTATCTCGACGTGCTTGCCTCGGAGCGCCGGGTGGAGACGGTGCGCCAGCACATCCAGCGCCTCGACGGCATCCGCGAGATGACCCAGGCGCGCGGTAGCGACGGTTACGCCGACCGCAGCGAACTGGACCGCGCCAACCTCGAACTGGCGCGTGCCCAGGAACAGTTGTCGCTGGAGAAGGGCAACCTGCAGGACGCGCGCAACCAGTACGCGATCCTGGTTGGCCAGGACCCCTCCGAACTGGTCGAGCCCGAGCCGATGTCGCTGCAGCGCTACCTGGCTGCCAGCGACGTGGCGCGGGTGATCCGCGAGTCGCCGTTGCAGCGCAAGGCGTTGGAGGACGCCAATGTCGCCGAGGCGCAAGTCCGCGAGGCCAAGGCTTCGCTGCTGCCGCAATTGAACCTGGAGGCCTCCGCGCTGCGCCGGGAGATCGGTGGTCGCCCGGAAAGCGACTCGGTGATGTCGCTGCGCTTTCGCATGGACACCTTCCAGGGGCTTTCCAACTTCCGTCGGCCGACGGCTGCGCAACAGCGCCTGGAGTCGGCGCAATGGACGGCCGATGCGATGCAGCGTGACATCCGCCGGCAGCTGCAGACGCTGTTCGACAACGGTGACACGCTGCGCTGGCGGGAACAGTCGCTGAGCCAGCAGGTGACGGAGTCGGAACAGGTCGGCGAGCTGTACCGCGAGCAGTTCGAGGTCGGCCGGCGCGACGTGATCGACTTGCTCAACGTGCAGCGCGAACGTTTCGAGGCCGAGCGACAATTGATCAATCTGCACATCGAGCGCAAGCGCATCGAGTACCGGGCGGCCGCGCAAGTCGGGCTGTTGGGGGCATTACTGGAGAATCGGTTGAATCATGGAAGTTGAACAATCCCCGGATAATGTCGTGACCCTGAACCACGACGACCCGCTGCGCCAGGGCCTGCTGCTGCTGTGCCGGCAACTGGGCCGGCCGCTGGGCGACGCCGAGCTGGTCGACGGCCTGGCGCTGGAGCATGGACGCCTGCCGTTGCGCCTGGTCGCCCGCGCCCTGCGTCGCGCCGACATCACTGCCAGGGTCGCGGAGCTGCCGTTGCGGCAGATGGACGCCTACCTGCTGCCGGCCCTGCTGTTGCTCGACGATGGCCGCAGCCTGCTGCTGGTTGGCATCGAGGGTGAGCAGTACGAGGTGCTGGTGCCGCAGAGCGACGGCGGCCGTGAGTGCATGGCGCTGCCCGCGCTGGAGGCGCTTTACAGCGGCACGGCGGTGTTTGCCAAGTGCCGCTACCGCCCCGACGGGCGGGTTGGCGACTACGCCAGCGGCCTGCCGGAACACTGGTTCTTCGGGCCGCTCAAGCGGCTCTGGCGCTCCTACGCGGAAGTCACGGCGGCGGCCCTGGTGGCCAACGTCCTGGCCGTCGCCTCGGCGCTGTTCGCCATGCAGGTGTACGACCGCGTGGTGCCCAACGCGGCCTTCGATACCCTGTGGATACTCGCCAGCGGCGTGGCCCTGGCAATCATCGTCGACGGGGTATTGCGGATCCTTCGCGGGCACCTGCTGAACGTACTTGGCAAGCGCCTGGACCTGCAATTGTCGAGCCTGCTGTTCTCACGTGTGCTGAGCACCCGGATCGCCGCCAAACCGGCGTCGATGGGGGCGTTCAGCACCCAGGTGCGTGAGTTCGAGTCGGTCCGCGAGTTCTTCACCTCGTCCAGTGCCGCGCTGATCAGCGACCTGCCGTTCGTGGTGATCTTCCTGTTGATCATCGCCGTGATCGGTGGCCATGTGGTCTGGGTTCCGCTGGTGGCCTGCGTGTTGATGCTGCTGCCGGGGTTGCTGACCCAGCGCCTGCTGGGGCACCTGTCGCGGCAGAACCTGCGCGAGGGGGCGATGAAGAACAGCGTGCTGCTGGAAGCCTTCGAACACCTGGAGACGGTCAAGGCCGCGCGTGCCGAAGGCCGCTGCCGCCAGCAGTGGGAGACGCTCACCGGGGAACTGGCCGGTACTGCGATGAAGACCCATGCCCTGGCCTCGACCCTCAGCTACTCGGCCAGTATCGTCCAGCAGCTGTGCTATGTCGGGGTGGTGGTGTTCGGCGTCTACCGGATAAGCGACGGGGCGATGACCGTCGGTGCCCTGGTGGCTTGTTCGATCCTTGCCTCGCGGGCCATCGCACCCTTGTCCCAGGCTGCCGCCATCCTCGGCCGCTGGCAGCACACCAAGGTGGCCCTGGAGGGCCTCGACCAGTTGATGTCGGCCGAGCAGGAGCGTCCCGTCGGCAAGCGCTTCGTGCACCGCGAGCGGCTCCACGGGCATTACCGCCTCGAGGCGCTGCGCCTGGCCCACGGCGACAGCCAGCCGGTGGTCGACGTACAGGCGCTGAGCATCCAGGCCGGCGAGCGGGTGGCGCTGCTCGGCGGCAACGGTGCCGGCAAGTCGACCCTGTTGCGGCTGCTCAGTGGCCTGCTCGACGCGCAATCCGGCCGGCTGTTGCTGGACGACATCGCCCTGAGCCAGATCGACCCGGCCGACCGCCAGCGCGGCATCGGCTACTTGCCACAGGACGTGGCGCTGTTCCACGGCAGCCTGCGCGAAAACCTCAACCTGGCGAACGCTGCGTTGGGCGACGAGGAATTGCTGGACGCCCTCGATGGCGTGGGGCTGGGCACTTTCGTACGCGCCCACCCGCTGGGCCTGGACATGCCGATCCAGGGCAACGCCAGCCTCTCCGGCGGCCAGCGTCAGGCGGTCGGGCTGGCCCGGGTACTGCTACAGGACCCGCCGATCCTGTTGCTCGACGAGCCGACCGCGGCCTTCGACCAAAACAGCGAGAAACAGGTTATCGACTACCTGCAGAAGTGGCTTGGCCGGCGCACCTTGATCATCACCACCCACAAGAAAAGCGTGCTGGCGCTGGTGGACCGTGCGGTGGTGCTGCGCAACGGCCAGGTGATCATGGACGGCCCGCTGAACCAGGTGGTGCTGGGCAATCAGGTGCAGGCGCCGCAGGTCGCCGAAGGAGCTGGCCATGGCAACTGAAAAAAATTCAGTAGTGTTGCGCCGGCAACTGGCCGACCCCTTGCTGGCGACCACTCACCCGGTCTATCGCCCGCTGCTCTGGACCCTGCTCGGCAGCGTCGTGCTGTTCGTCGCCTGGGCCGCCTGGGCAGAGCTCGATGAGGTGACGCGCGGTGACGGGCGCGTGGTGCCGTTCAGTCGCATCCAGAAGATCCAGAGCCTGGAAGGGGGCATTCTCGACCGTCTGCTGGTACAGGAGGGCGACCTGGTAGAGGTTGGCCAGCCGCTGTTGCGCCTCGACGAGACGCGCTTTCTCACCAATTTCCAGGAGTCGGCCAACCAGGCTGGCGTGCTGCGGGCGGCCATCGCCCGGCTGGACGCCGAGGTGCTGGGCAAGGCGGCCATCGAATTTCCCCCGGATATCGACCCGCAGGGGCCGCTGGCGCGTTCCGAACGCGAGCTGTTCAAGTCGCGGCGGGACAAGCTGCTCGAAGGTAGCCAGGCGATCCAGAGGCAGATCAGCCTGGCCCAGAGCCAGCTCGACCTGGTCCGCCCGCTGGTGGCCAAGCGTGCGGTGAGCCAGATGGAGGCGCTGCGGCTGAGCCAGGACATAGCTACCCTCAATGGCAAGCTGACCGAGCTGAAGAGCAGCTACTTCCAGGATGCCTACACCGAGCGCTCACAGCGCAAGGCCGACCTCAGTGCGCTGGAGCCGATCGTACAGCAGCGCCAGGACCAGTTGCGCCGTACCGGGATCGTTTCGCCGGTGCGGGGGCGGGTCAACACCGTGCTGATCAATACCCGTGGCGGGGTGATCCAGCCCGGCGAGGCGATCATGGAAGTGATTCCGGTGGAGGACCGCCTGCTGGTAGAGGCCAGGATCAAGCCGCGTGACGTGGCCTTCCTGGTGCCGGGCATGCCGGCCAAGGTGAAGATCACCGCCTACGACTTCAGCATTTATGGCGACCTCAAGGGCACCCTGGAGCAAATCAGCGCCGACACCATCGAAGAGGACACGCCCCACGGCAAGGAGTCGTACTACCAGGTGCTGATCCGCACTGACGGCAGCCAGCTCAAGCGCGGCGAGGAGGTGCTGCCGATCATCCCCGGCATGGTGGCCGAAGTGGATATCCTCAGTGGCAAGCGCAGCGTCCTCAATTACTTGCTGCGCCCGCTGATCAAGGCCCGTCTCTATTGAGCGGCAGTGGGCAGCGAGGCGTTGGAACGGGAATTGCTGTACCCCTGTAAACCTGTGCATTTGGGGATACGGCAATGTTTCCAGAAGATCTGTATGTCATGTTCCTCTTCGCCGTTGTCGTGCTGGCCCTCGATGTGGCAGCCATCGTGCTCTATCGGGGGGCCAAGCCCTGACCCCGCGTCTGGGGACTTTCACCCTGAACCGGGTTTTGGTCTACAGTGCGGGGACGTCCCCTTGTGTAAGGAAACAGCATGGCAATGCATCGATGGGCAGTCGTGGTTACTTCAATCGTGTTGGCAGTGGCACCTGCGCTCACTTATGCCGACCCGGGTAACGGTAAAGGGCAGGGCCATGGCAAGGACAAGGGCCAGCACAGTAAAGGTCACGGTGCCGCGTATGGTGGCCCGTCGATAAACCGTGGCGATGTGCTTGGCATTCTCGACGGGCACCGCAACTATTGGAGCGCAGGCGCGCCGCTGCCCCCCGGCATCCAGAAGAACCTGGCCCGTGGCAAGCCACTGCCACCGGGTATCGCCAAGAAGCTGGATGGCAGGCTGCTGGGGCAGCTCCCTCATTATGATGGCTATGAATGGATGCAGGCGGGTGTGGACCTGATCCTGGTGGCAGTCGCTACGGGGATCATCTACGAGGTATTGAACGGCGCGCTGGATTGATGCTGTGAAGCGTTCCTGAAGCTGGACCTGGGTTCAACGTCAGGAGCGCCGTTCAGCCTGTCGGTGCAGGCTGGCTAATAGAGCCAGACTCAGGTTTTATCAGGTGTTTCCTGCACTTGCAGCACTGACCCCTTGTCGTCCGTCACCAGCAATCCGCTGGGCTGCGAGCCTTTCATTGGTTGTTCGGCGATCGGCATATCTGCGGTACGAAAGATACTGACGCCTTGTTCCCCTGCCTCCAGGGTTACGAGTTTTCCATCCTGATAGAAGTAGCGCGTGCGGACGGTGTTCTGTGGCATGACGTGTGCTCCCGTGTCTGTTGGTAGCTGCACTTTGTCAGTGTCCACCCGCCCATGCCACTGGCAGAAATATCAGGTGCAGCCTGGGTAGCAAGACCTTGGTTGATTAGTCAGTCAGTGCAACGCTCGTTAGAATGCAGCGTATTCTTGATGGCCAAATGCAAATGTCTACATTTCGTATCTTTCTCGCCGCTGTACTGGTCACCGGCCTTGCCGGCTGCGCAACCCCTGGCAAACCCACTGCCAGCAAACTGACCCACAAATCACCCCAGCAATACGCCGCCTGCGTACTGCCCAAGTGGCAAGCGCTGGCGCCACAGGCCACGCAGAAGTCGATCGCCCACGGCTACCGGCTGACGGCCCCCAGCGCTGTGGCATCCGATGACGTGTTGGACGTAGTCGATTCCCGCGAGGGTAGCCGCGCGACGTTCTACAAAGGCAGCTTTCTGTCTGGTGACAAATTGCGCCAGGCTGCCAAGGAATGCCTGGACTGAATCAGTAGCCCGAGCCGCTTGAGCCGCCCATGCTGGGCAGGCGGGCCCTGCGCTGGGCATTGCTCCATTCGGCGCAGGTCATGAAAGCGGTATTGTCCACTTTGCCGGTGCCGTCGAAGCTGACGCTGTAAGGTTGCCGGTTGTCGGCCTTGGTCAGCATGTAGTCGAAGCAGGTGCCGGGTACCACGGTGCGCTCAGTCTCGGCAGCGGGTTTGCCGCCGATCTGCATGACCTGGTCTTTGCTCATGCCGTTGTCGACTTTCGCAACCAGCGGCTGGTCGTGGTACAGCGCGGAGTTGGACGAGCAGGCAGAAAGCGCTGTCAGTGCAAAGATCAGCGCATGAAAGGGTTTGTTCATGGCAGTGCTCCGGTAGAGGATGCCAATCGCCTGATTGCCGGTTGGCAGCAGGGCGAGATCACGAACACTTGACCCCCTGTGGGAGCGGCTTTAGCCGCGAACACCGGCGCAGCCGGTGCCATGCAGCGCGTTGGATTCTTCGCGGCTAAAGCCGCTCCCACAGGGTACGCGGACCGCTTGCGAACTCAGTTCTCTACATGACAGCGCAACCCGAAAGGCTGGGCGATCTCCCACAGGGGTCGAGAAAGCAATTGCTTGCTCTATCAGCCTACATCACCGCGCTTGTTCAGCTGCTCGCACTGCACCTGCGCATCCGTCCTGCTTGGATAGCTGGGCTTGAGCCGCTCCTTCGCTTGGTTGTCGTAAATGTCGAACCCCCCACAAACGGTAGCGGCGTAATAGCGGCTACCCACGCGGAACGACTCCTTTTCGATCGGTACAGCGGGAACGATAACGAATCTTGGTTGCATTTTTCGTGCCTCCCCAGGCAGAGACTTAAGTATTAGTCTGACCATGGGTAAGCATCAAGGAGGCTCATGAATAAAACGCGGTTTTCGTGAACGACAGGTCCACGCCCGTACTGTCATCAAATGAAAACCCGCTGTCGTCCGATGCGAAGCACCCCGCCCACCAAGGGCATACAGTCCAATCACCCAGAACTGACGCCATGCGTCCAGATCGATGATTGGAGAGACAAGCATGTCCAAAGTCGTACGTTTCCATCAGACCGGTGGCCCCGAGGTGCTGCGCTACGAGGACGCCGAGGTCGGCGAGCCCGGCCCGGGGCAGGTGCGCTTGCGCCAGGTGGCGGTGGGCCTGAACTACGCCGATACCTATTTCCGCAACGGCACCTACCCGATCCCGCTGCCCAACGGCATTGGCGTGGAAGCGGCCGGCGTGGTCGAGGCGGTGGGTGAGGGCGTGACCCAGGTGGCGGTCGGTGACCGGGTCACCTACACCGGTTTCCTCAACACCCTGGGCGCTTATTGCACCGAGCGCCTGATCCCTGCTGCCGCGCTGATCAAGCTGCCAGATACCATCGCCTTCGAAACCGCCGCCGCCATGACCATGCGCGGCCTGACCTCCGCCTACCTGCTGCGTCGGCTCCATGATTTCAAACCCGGCGACAGCGTGCTGCTGCATGCCGCTGCTGGCGGGGTCGGCCTGATCGTCGCGCAGTGGGCGCGGCTGCTGGGGCTGAACGTGATCGGCACGGTGTCCACCGAGGCCAAGGCCGAAGTGGCGCGTGCCCATGGCTGCAACCACGTCATCAACTACAGCGTCGAGGACGTGGCCACGCGCGTGCGTGAGTTGACCGACGGGGTGGGGGTGAATGTGGTGTTCGACAGCGTTGGCAAGAACACCTTCATGGGCTCGCTCGATTCGCTCAAGCGCCGCGGCCTGATGGTATGCGTCGGCACGGCGTCGGGCACCATCCCGCCGTTCGACCCGCAGTTGCTGGCGATCAAGGGCTCGCTGCAGCTCACCCGCCCGGCACTGGCCGACTTCATCGCCGACCCGGCGGAAAAGGCCGACCTGGCCGGCGAGCTGTTCGACCACGTCGGCAGCGGGCGCATCCGTATCGAGATCAACCAGCACTACGCACTGCAGGATGCCGTCCAGGCCCACCGCGACCTGGAAGCGCGCAAGACCACCGGCTCGTCGATCTTCGTCATCTGAAGAGGGCAACAGCATGCACATCGAACAACTGACCTGCGCGATCGGGGCCGAGGTAAGTGGGGTCAACCTGGCCGACGCGATCCACGACGACGACCTGTTCGCCCAGCTGCGCGCGCAGTTGCTCCGGCACCGTGTGCTGTTCCTGCGCGACCAGCACTTCAGCCGCGCCGAACACGTGGCCTTTGCGCGCCGCTTCGGCGACCTGGAGGACCACCCGGTGGCCGGCAGCGACCCGGAACACCCGGGCCTGGTGCAGATCTACAAGCGCCCGGACCAGCCCAACGACCGCTATGAAAATGCCTGGCACACCGACGCCACCTGGCGCGAGGCCCCGCCGATGGGCTGTGTGCTGCGCTGCATCGAATGCCCGCCAGTGGGCGGCGACACGATGTGGGCGAACATGGTGCTGGCCTATGAAAACCTGCCAGGCGATGTGAAGGCCAAGATCGAAGGCCTGCGCGCCCGCCACAGCATCGAGGCCAGCTTTGGCGCCGCCATGCCGCTGGAAAAGCGCCTGGCGTTGAAGGCGCAGTTCCCCGATGCCGAGCACCCGGTGGTGCGCACGCACCCGGAAACCGGCGAGCAGGTGCTGTTCGTCAACGCCTTCACCACCCATTTCAGCAACTACCACACCCCGCAGCGGGTGCGCTTCGGCCAGGACGCCAACCCCGGTGCCAGCGACCTGCTGCGCTACCTGATCAGCCAGGCCTACCTGCCGGAGTACCAGGTGCGCTGGCGCTGGCAGCCCAACAGCGTGGCGATCTGGGACAACCGCAGCACCCAGCACTACGCCGTCATGGACTACCCGCCGTGCCACCGCAAGATGGAGCGCGCCGGGATCAAGGGCAGCCCCACGTTCTGAGTTCGTCGCCGTCGCTGGCGGCAACCGCACAATAACAATAGCGAGGACTACAGCATGCAATTCTTCGACGATTCGTTGCACCCGGAAAACATGGAAAAGGTGGTGATCACCGTGGCCCCCTATGGCCCGGAGTGGATGCCCGAAGACTTCCCGGAAGACATTCCCCTGACCATGGACGAGCAGGTGCAGAAGGCCGTCGACTGCTACGAGGCAGGCGCCACCGTGTTGCACCTGCATGTGCGTGAACTGGACGGCAAAGGCTCCAAGCGTCTGTCCAAGTTCAACGAGCTGATCGCCGGGGTGCGTGAGGCGGTGCCGGACATGATCATCCAGGTTGGCGGGTCGATTTCCTTCGCCCCGGAAAGCGAAGGCGAGGCGGCCAAGTGGCTGTCGGACGACACCCGGCACATGCTCGCCGAGCTGACGCCGCGCCCCGACCAGGTGACCGTGGCCATCAACACCACGCAGATGAACATCATGGAGTTGCTGTACCCCGAGTACCTGGAAGGCACCTCGCTGGCCAGCCCGGCGATTCATGCCGCCTACAGCGAGATGACCGTGCCGGCCGGCCCGGCCTGGGTCCGCGAGCACCTGCGTCGCCTGCAGGCCAGCAACATCCAGCCGCATTTCCAGCTGACCGGCATGCATGCCCTGGAGACGCTCGAGCGCATCGTCCGCCGCGGTGACTACATGGGGCCGCTGAACCTGACCTGGATCGGCATCGGCGGCGGCTTCGACGGCCCCAACCCGTTCAACTTCTTCAACTTCATCCACCGCGCGCCGGACGGTTGCACCCTGACCGCGGAATCGTTGCTGAAGAACGTGCTGCCGTTCAACACCATGGCCCTGGCGATGGGCCTGCACCCGCGCTGTGGCAACGAAGACACCATCATCGACCAGCATGGCAAGCGCTTCACCTCGGTGCAGCAGATCCAGCAGACCGTGCGCGTGGCCCACGAGCTGGGCCGCGAGATAGCCAGCGGCAAGGAAGCACGCGCCATTTACCGCATCGGGCAGCAGTACGACAGTATCGAGCAGACCTTGAAGGCCAACGGCATGGCGCCGAATCGCCAGCCGGGTGTGAAGGGTGTGCCGCAGCGTACCTGACACGGCAGGCACGTCCTCTTCGCGGGCATGCCCGCTCCCACAGGTGCGGTGTTGGCCCAACGGTTGACGCGGTACCTGTGGGAGCGGGCGAGCCCGCGAAGAGGGCCGCAAAAGCAACATGAATGTTGGCTGTAACCCATAACAACAAGAACAACCTCACGCCCCACACCCAAGGAGGCAACATGGCCACCTATCTCGCCAGTGCCGAAGATTCCGGCACCGACACCGCCCACAGCGTCCCCCGGCGCTATGCCTGGGTGGTCTTCGCCCTGACCTTTGGCCTGTTGATCTCCGACTACATGTCGCGCCAGGTGCTCAACGCGGTGTTCCCGCTGCTCAAGGGCGAATGGGCATTGAGCGACAGCCAGCTCGGCTTGCTCAGCGGCATCGTCGCGCTGATGGTCGGCCTGCTGACATTTCCGCTGTCGCTGTTGGCCGACCGCTTCGGCCGGGTACGCAGCCTGGTGCTGATGGCGGTACTGTGGAGCCTGGCCACCCTCGGCTGCGCCCTGGCGGAAAACTACCCGCAGATGTTCATCGCACGGTTTCTGGTCGGGGTGGGCGAGGCGGCCTACGGCAGTGTCGGCATTGCAGTGGTGGTCGCCGTGTTCCCTCGCGACATGCGCTCGACCCTGGCCGGGGCGTTCATGGCCGGTGGCATGTTCGGCTCGGTGCTGGGCATGGCCCTGGGCGGTGTGCTGGCCCAGCACCTGGGCTGGCGCTGGGCATTCGCCGGCATGGCGCTGTTCGGCCTGGTGCTGGCGATGCTGTACCCACTGATCGTCAAGGAGGCGCGTATTGTGCCTCGGTGCGCGCAGCATTTGCAGGGCAAGGCCAGTCGCCCGCTGCGCACCCTGTACAGCAGCCGTTCGGTCATCGCGGCCTACGTCGGCAGTGGGCTGCAGCTGTTCGTCGGCGGCACCGTGATCGTGTGGATGCCCAGTTACCTGAACCGCTATTACGCCATGGGCACCGACCGCGCCGGGGCGATTGCCGCGGTCATCGTGCTGTGCAGCGGCATCGGCATGATCCTCTGTGCCATGCTCTGCGACCGCCTCGGGCGGCAGCGCCCGGACCGCAAGATCAGCCTGGCAATTGCCTACTGCCTGGGCAGTTGTGCGCTGCTGTCCATCGCTTTCGCACTGCCAGCCGGCACCGCGCAACTGGTGCTTATCTGCCTGGGCATGATGATTGCCGCCGGCACCAACGGCCCGTCCAGTGCCATGGTCGCCAACCTCACCCACGCCTCGGTGCACGGCACCGCGTTCGCAACCCTGACCCTGGCCAACAACCTGTTGGGCCTGGCAACCGGGCCGCTGATCACTGGGCGCGTTTCCGACCTGATCGGCCTGCATGCCGCCTTCCAGCTGGTGCCGCTGATGAGCATCGGCGCGGCGGCCGTGTTTTTCCTTGCCAAACGTCATTACCACCGCGACATGGAGCGTCTGCATGCACCGGCACAGAACGCTGCTGGCGTACCCCGGGAGTTGAAACCGTGAAACAGCTGTTGTCCGTCGAAGTGTTCTTCGATTTCGTCTGCCCGTGGTGCCTGATTGGCCAGCGGCACCTGCAGGCCGCCCTGTTGCTGTTGCAGCGCGAACATCCGCAAGTGCAAGTACAACTGCAATGGCGAGGTGTGCAGTTGTTGCCTGGCTTGCCAGCTGGTGGCGTGCCGTTCCATGCCTTCTATCTGCAGCGCCTGGGCAGCGAGGAGGCGGTGCGCGAGCGCCAGGCCCAGGTGCGCGCCGCTGCTCGCGTGGTCGGTGAGGACATCGACTTCACGCGTATTCGCCGCATGCCCAACACCGCCAATGCCCATCGGCTGCTGCAACGGGCCACCCGGCTGCTCGATGCATCGCAACTGGAAAACCTGCTGGCACAGCTGTTCATCGCCTATTTCCACCAGGGCCGCGACCTGGGGGATAGCCGCACATTGCTCGACATCGCCCAGTGTTGTGGGCTGGAGGCCGTACAGGTTGCCGACTGCCTGCGTGACGACGGCAGCCCGTTCCTCGATGGGGCAGGGCGCGCAGGCAGTGCCGTGCCGCGTTTCCGCTTCAATCAGGGGCCGCTCATCGTTGGCGCGCAGCCTGCCGAGGTGCTGTTTGCGGCCATGACCGAAGCGCTGCAAGAGGTTGAACGGGTATGACCCGGCGTATTGCACTGGCCCCCCATCAGGTGCCGGAACGTAACGGCCGCGTGCTGCTGGCCTGCGAAGGGCGCAGCGTGGCGCTGTTCAATGTGGCCGACTCGCTCTATGCCATCGAAGACAGCTGCCCGCACCAGGGCGCATCGTTGTGCGGCGGGCGGCTGGAGGGCCGTGTCATCCAGTGCTGCGCGCATGGCCTGCGCTTTGACCTGGCCAGCGGCTACCTGGTCAATTCCAGGGCTTTGAAGGTTGCCAGCTACCCGGTCGAGCAGCAGGGCGGGCAGGTCTACATCGTGTTTGACAGTGAGGAAGCGGGGCAATGAATACACTGGCACTGAGCGCTACCCATCAGCGTATCCGCACCCTCGCCCCGGGAGTGGTGGTCAGCCTTATCGTCGGCGCGGCCGCCAGTTTCCTCAGCGAGCATTACGCGGCGCCGGTCATGCTGTTTGCCCTGCTGCTGGGGATGGCACTGAACTTTCTCGCGGTCGACGGCCCCTGCAAGGCCGGTATCGAATTTACCGCCCGCACGGTACTGCGCCTGGGTGTGGCGCTGCTTGGCATGCGCATCACCCTGGACCAGATCGCCAGCCTGGGCTGGAAACCCGTGGTCCTGGTCATCACCCTGGTGGTGGTGACGATCCTGGCCTCGGTGGTGGTGGCCAAGGTGCTGGGTTTTTCACGGCTGTTCGGCATGCTCACCGGCGGTGCCACGGCCATTTGCGGTGCCTCGGCGGCGCTGGCACTGGCAGCGGCCTTGCCCCAGCACCCGCGCAAAGAGCATGCAACGCTGTTCACCGTGATCGGCGTGTCGGCGCTGTCGACCCTGGCGATGATCCTCTACCCGATGATCGCCCAGTGGTTGCACCTGTCACCCGCGCAGGCCGGGGTCTTCCTCGGTGCGACCATCCACGACGTGGCGCAGGTGGTGGGGGCCGGCTACAGCATGTCCACCGAGACCGGTGACATTGCCACGGTGGTCAAGCTGATGCGGGTGGCCATGCTGTTGCCGGTCATTGTCTGCGCGGCCATGATCACCCGGCGCCAGGGCCTGGAGGCCGGTGGCCAGCGGCCGCCCTTGCTGCCATGGTTCGCCGCCGGCTTCCTGCTGCTGGCCTGCGTCAACAGCACAGGCTGGGTGCCCGCCGCGGTGCAGGGCGGTATCAACGACCTGTCGCGTGGCTGCCTGGTGGTGGCGATCAGTGCCCTGGGCATGAAAACCCAACTCAAGGCGCTGGCTTCGGTCGGGGTAAAACCCATTGCGCTGATGGTGGGGGAGAGCGTGTTTCTGGTGCTTTTGGTGCTGGCGTTGATGCGTTGGGTGGGTACGGCTTGAGATTTGTGGCGCCTGTGAGATCGAGCGCCGCCTGCGCGGCGCTCGATCTCAAAATCACCAAAAATCTCAGCTCAGGCGGCTGGTGGCCCTGACACAATCTGTCCATCCCGGTGTGCCCGCCAACTGGCCGGCGGCATGCCGAACTGGGCGATGAACCAGCGGGTGAACGAGCTGGGCATCGAATAACCCAGCATGTCGGCGATACGCCCCAGCGAATAGCCGGGGTTTTCCAGGTAGCGCATCACCAGGTCACGGCGCACGCTGTTGATCAGGTCCTTGAAGGTCAACCCGCTTTCTTCCAGGCGCCGCTGCAGGGTGCGCACGTTCATACCCTGGGTCTGTGCCACCTGCTCGATGGTGGCGCGGCCCATGGGCAGCAGCAGGTAGATGGTCTTGCGTAGCTCCAGCTCCAGCGACGGCGTGCCGCCCGCCGGCAGGCTGTCCAGATAGCGTTGCGCCAGGCGCGCCATGGCATCGTTGGCCTGCGGGCTGGCGCTGTCGAGGTCGGCGGCCGGGCAGACGATGCCGTTGAACTCGCTGCCGAACACCAGCGTGCAGCCGAAAATGCGCCGGTGAGTGGCCAGATCGGCAGGCGCCGCGTGGGTGAAGTTGGCACTGACCGGGTGCCAGTGGGCACCTAACAGTGCCGCGCACAGGCGCATCATCACGCCAATGGCAAGCTCGGTGGCCTGGCGACTGCAGGGCGCGCGTTCGTTGACTACCTCCTCGCGAATGACCACGGTCTTGCCGGCTTCTTCGATATGGATGGCCAGGGCGTCGTTGAGCAGGTGGCGGTACTGCACGATCACCTGCAGCGCATCACGCAGGGTGCGTTGGTGGCTGAGCAGCAGGCTGATTTCGCCGAAGTCCGACAGTTGCCGCAACTCGGCCATGCGCAGGCCGAAGCTTTCGCAGCGGGTGGCGCTGGCGGAGGCCTCCAGCAAGGTGATGACGCTGGCAACCGGGATCCGCCGGTTGGGGTCATCGAGCAACGCGGCGCTGAGGCCAACCTGTGCCAACAGTGCATGGGGATTGAGGCCCAGGTGGCGGGACACCTCAAGGTAATTGGTCAAACTGGCGGCACGGACTAGGGCAGGCATCTTTTGTTGTTTTCCATGCGGTTTCTTGTTGTTGGGTATGCCGACATGCGTTTTGTGTCTTATAGACTGCGTGTCATGAATTGAAAAGCAAAGCCTTGTATGGGCCATTGTCATCAAATGAAAAGCCCCTGACGCCCAATGTGAAGCACCCAGTGGGTGGGCTGTTTACTGTGAACCTCAAGAGCTACACCGCACACGAGGTTCACCGTGGAAAAACTGCAAACCACTGCCACCGTGCTGATCGTCCCCGGCCTGCGCGACCATGTCGCCGAGCACTGGCAAACCCTGCTCGCAGGTCGCCTGGCCAAGGTGCGCAGCGTACCGCCACTGCGGGTCGATGGCCTGTGCTGCACGGCCCGGGTCGAGGCGATCCAGCGCGAGCTGGACCAGATCGAAGGTGAAGTGATTCTGGTAGCCCACAGTGCTGGCGTGCTGATGGTCGCCCACTGGGCGGCGCGCTACCGGCGGCCGATCAAGGGTGCATTGCTGGCGGCGCCACCTGACCTGAGCGCGCAATGGCCGGCCCACTACCCAAGCCCGACTAGCCTGGCCGAGCGCGGCTGGTCGCCATTACCCCTTGAGCCGCTGCCATTCCCCAGCATTGTCGCGGCCAGCAGCAATGATCACCTGGCCAGCCTTAGCGCGGCCAGCACCCTGGCCCAAGGCTGGGGTAGCGAACTGGTCGCACTGGGGGCTGTCGGCCACCTCAATCCGGCCTCCGGCTTCGGCCCCTGGCCGCAGGCCGAGGCCTTCATCCAGCGACTGGACCAGCCCAACCTGCTATAGCGCATGGACGCCCCAGCCACGCTCGCAAAAGACGGGCGGCGCAAAAAACAATAACAATACGTGGAGCCATCGTAATGCCAGAACACCGCATTCACCGTGCTGTGAAACCACAGCGCTGCCTGCTCGCCTGCGCCATCGGCCTGCTCACGCTGCCCGCTGCCCAGGCGTTCGAAGTCGATACCGGCAATGAAAACTGGGCCGTGCGCTTCGACAACACCGTCAAGTACAACTATGGCGTGCGCACCGAAAGCGCCGACAAGCGCATGCTGGGCACGCCGAACAGCAACGACGGTGACTACAACTTCCGCAAGGCCGGCACCAACATCACCAACCGGGTCGACCTGCTGACCGAACTGGACGTGGTCTACCAGGGCAACACCGGGTTCCGCGTCAGCACCGCCAGCTGGTACGACAAGGCCTATGACAACACCGGTTCCAATAGCAACCCGTTCGTCAACGGCAACGGCGGCCAGTCCGGCATCAACCCCAGCCTCAATGGCTTGCCCGGCACCGGTGTGCCGCTGGGCAGCCCGCACCTGAGCAACTACGCCCAGCGTTACTACAGCGGCCCGTCCGGTGAAGTGCTGGATGCCTTCGTGTTCTTCAGCCGTGAAGTCGGCGAGGCCTCGCAGGTCAGCGCCAAGCTGGGCCAGCACAACCTGTTCTGGGGTGAAACCCTGCTCAACCCGGTGCATTCGCTGAGCTACGGCCAGTCCGGCCTCGATCTGGCCAAGCTGGCCGCCTCGCCGGGCACCGAGGCCAAAGAGCTGTTCGTACCGCGCAACCAGCTGTCGACTTCGTTCCTGGTCAACTCCGAACTGACCCTGGGCGCCCAGTACTTCTTCGACTGGGACGCAGCCCGCCTGCCCGAAGCCGGTACCTACTATGGTGGCTCGGACGTGGTAGGCGAGGGCGCCCAAAGCTTCCTGCTCGGCCACACCGGCACCCCGGGGCTGATCCCGGTGCGCGGCGCGCTGACCACCATCCGCCGTGGCCATGACCTGAAACCGGGCAAGAGCGGCGACTGGGGCATCATGGCCAAGTGGTCGCCCGAGTGGCTGGGCGGCACCCTCGGCTTCTACTACCGCAAGACCTCCGAAATTCTCCCGCAGGCCTGGCTCGACGCACGTGGCATGACCGTCGCCAACGGCCCGTTCGGCAACCCACCGGGCAGTCGTCAGGGCGCTGTCGGCAACCTGTACAACTCGCTGCAAAGCACTACCTACCAGTTCGCCTACGCCGACGACATCGACATCTACGGCCTGAGCCTGTCCAGGGATGTGGGCGGCATCAGTGTCGGCAGCGACCTGAACATCCGCCACAACATGCCGCTGGCGAGCATCCCGGCAATCGTCAGCGCCCCCGGCCAGGGTGGCCTGGGCGGCGGCTTCGGCCTGCTGCCGGCACGCCTGCCCGGCAGCGGGGTGGTCTACGACGTGCCCAAGGATGGCGACAGCCTGAGCGCCACCGGTGACACCCTGCACTGGACCTTGAACGGCCTGATGACCATTGGTGACACGCCGCTGTTCGATTCGGCAACCCTGCTTGGCGAACTGTTCTACAGCAACCTGCTCAAGCTCGATAGCCACAACGAGGCCTTGTACAAGGGCAAGAGCAGCTACCGCGGCATCGACAAGGCCACCCGCGACAACTGGGGCATCGCCGTCAATTTTACCCCTACCTGGTACCAGGTGCTGCCGGGCATGGACCTGAGCATGCCGCTGTCGGTCAACGTTGGTCTGGACGGCGTGTCGCCGGTGCAGGGCGGTGGCGCCGAGAACACCGGCAACTATGCGGTAGGCGTGAGCGCCGCGATCTACAACCAGTACTTCGTCGACCTCAAGTACGTCGACAGTTTCGGTGAGACCAAGGCCTGCAAGGACGGCCAGACCGACGGCAGCACCCCCAACGCCCTGGACGGCGAACAGGATTACACCTGCTACGGCGGCGGCTACGCCTCCTTCTCCGGCGGTGGTGCCACCACCGAGGACCGTGGCGCCCTGTACCTGACCGTCAAGACGACCTTCTGAGTCATGTTTCCTACAGCCTACACAGGAAGACAACCATCATGAATTTCGTACGTACCCTGCTGGCCTCGTGCCTGTCACTGGCCGCCCTGAGTGCTGCCCAGGCCGCCGTTTCCACTGACCAGGCCGCGCGCCTGGGCACCAGCCTGACCGTCATTGGCGCGGAAAAGGCCGGCAACGCCGATGGCTCGATCCCGGCCTACCAGGGCGGCCTGCTGACGCCGCCGGCCAGCTACCAGAGCGGCGCCAGCATGCGCCCCGACCCGTTCGCCAGCGACAAGCCGCTGCTGGTCATCGATGGCAAGAACGCCGAGCAGTACAAGGGCCAGCTGACCGCCACCACCCTGGAACTGCTCAAGCGCTACCCCAGCTACCGCGTCGATGTGTACCCGACCCACCGTAGCGTGGCGCTGCCGCAAGCGGTACTCGACAACACCCGCAAGAACGCCACTGGCGCCAACAGCAAGGAGGGTGGCACTGCGGTAGACAACGTGCTGCCCGGCATACCGTTCCCGATCCCGCAGAACGGCGCCGAGGCCATGTGGAACTTCCTGCTGCGCTACCAGGGCGTGAGCATGACTGCCAAGTACGACTCGTGGAACGTCGACGCCGCCGGCAAGCCATCACTCTCGACCACCGGCCAGGCCAATATCAGCTACCCGATCTACGAGGACATGGCCAAGCCGATCGGTGCCAAGGACACCTACTACCAGATGAAGCTGGTGTACACCGGGCCCGCACGCCGTGCCGGCGAAGCGATGATGCTGCGCGATGCCGCCAACCCGCTGGTGCAGCCACGCAGCGCCTGGCAGTACCTGCCGGGCCAGCGCCGGGTCAAGCTGGCACCGAACCTGGCATACGACACGCCCAACCCGGGTACCTCGGGTTCGGGTACCTACGATGACGTGTTCGTCTTCAACGGTGCGCTGGACCGCTACGACTGGACCCTGGTCGGCAAGCAGGAAATGTACGTGCCGTACAACACCTATCAGCTGACCTACAACACCGACGTCAAGCAGGTGATCACCCCCAACCACCTGGCGCCACAGTTCGTGCGCTGGGAGAAACACCGGGTGTGGGTGGTGGAAGGCAAGCTCAAGGACGGTGCACGGCATATCTACCACAAGCGCCGCTTCTACCTCGACGAAGACAGCTGGATCGCCCTGGCCTCGGACCAGTACGACGCCCGTGGCCAGCTGTACCGCGGCTCGTTCGCCTTCCTCACCCAGAGCTACGACAAACAGACCCCGGATGCCACGCCGTTCATGATCTACGACCTGATCGGCGGCACCTACAACCTCAATGGTGTAGTCGGAGCCTACGGCGGCATCCGCTACATCGACCCGCTGTCGAAAACCCAGTGGTCGCCCGAGTCGCTGGCCGGCAATGGCATCCGCTGAACGCACGGAGCATAGATGGCAATGTCTGTCTTCAAACGATGCAGCGTGGTCGTTCTGACCTTGGCCGCGCTGCAGGGCGCGGCCCAGGCGGCGCCCTTCACCGATGTGCTGGACCTGCCCGCCATGCCCAGTGCCCTGGTCGCCAGCAGCGCCTTGCGCGACGTAACCCAAGCCGGGCAGCGCCTGGTTGCGGTGGGCCCGCGTGGGCACATTGTGTATTCCGATGACCACGGCGCGCACTGGCAGCAAGCCCAGGTGCCGGTCAGCGCCGACCTCAATGCCGTGAGCTTCGCCACGCCCGAACTGGGCTGGGCAGTGGGCCACGATGGCGTGGTGCTGCACAGCCGCGATGGCGGCGTGCACTGGCAGAAGCAGCTGGATGGCCGGGCGCTGGCCGAACAACTGCCGGGCACGGGTAGCGACAATGCCTTGCTCGACGTGTGGTTCAGCGATGCCCGCAATGGCTATGCGGTCGGAGTGTTCAACCTGCTGTTGCGTACCGTTGACGGCGGCGAGCACTGGCAGCCCTGGCTCGACCACAGCGATAACCCGCAAGGCCTGCACCTGACCAGCCTGGCCGCGGTGGGGGACGAGCTGTACATCACCGGCGAGCAAGGCCTGCTGCTGAAGCAGGACGGCGAGCGCTTCAGCCGTGTCGAAACACCCTACGCCGGCACGCTGTTCGGGGCTGTCGGCAAGCCCGGCGTACTGCTGGTCTATGGCCTGCGTGGGCATGCCTACCGCAGCACCGACGGCGGCCAGCAATGGCAAGCAGTCAGCAGCAGTGTGAACACCAGCCTCACCGCCGCTGGTGTCGACCGTGACGGCCAGCTGTGGCTGGCCAGCCAGGCCGGCGACCTGCTGCTCAGCCGGGACGATGGCGCCAGCTTCCGCCCGGTGCCGCAAAGCGCCCGTGGCCCGGTGACCGCGCTCGCCACCGATACCGGCAACGGCCTGGTACTGGTCGGCGAGCGGGGCGTGCGCAACCAGGCCGGTAACCCCACGCTGCACCCATAACAAGAGAAGACCCTGATGGCCGCTACCCGCCAAGACACCCTTCCGGTAATCCGTAATCTCGACGATTTCGACCCACGCTCGGGCAACGGCCTGGAGCGCCTGGTGTTCAACCATCGCCTGCCGTTCCTGCTGTGCATGCTGCTGGCGACCTTGGTGCTGGGCTACATGGCGCTGACCCGCCTGGAGCTGCGCCCCAGTTTCGACAAGATGCTGCCGCAGAGCCATCCCTACATCCAGAACTACCTGGAAAACCGCCCATCGCTGCGTGGCCTGGGCAACGCAGTGCGGGTGGTGGTGGAGAACACCCAGGGCGACATCTTCGACCCGGGCTATCTGCAGACCCTGCGTCACATCAACGACGAACTGTTCCTCAGCCAGGGCGTGGACCGGGCCTGGGTGAAGTCGCTGTGGAGCCCGGCGGTGCGCTGGACCGAGGTGACCGAGGAGGGCTTCCAGGGCGGCCCGGTGATGCCCGACGGTTACCAGGGCGTGGCGGGTGACATCGAACAATTACGGCAGAACATCGAGCGCGCCAACATCGTCGGCAGCCTGGTGGCGCGCGACTTCAAGTCGAGCATGCTGATCGTGCCGCTGCTCGACCAGGACTCGGCCACTGGCAAAGGCCTCGACTACCATGCCTTCTCGCAAAAGCTCGAACAACTGCGCAGCCAATACCAGGCCAGCGGCCAGTACCGCATCCATGTCATCGGCTTTGCCAAGCTGATGGGTGACCTGATCGACGGGCTGATCCAGGTGATGGCGTTCTTCGCCCTGGCGGTGCTGACCAGCCTGCTGATCATCTACTGCTATACCCGTTGTGTGCGCAGCACCTTGCTGGTGGTGCTGTGTTCGCTGACTGCGGTGGTGTGGCAACTGGGCATCGTCGCCTGGCTGGGCTACGCCATCGACCCGTATTCGATCCTGGTGCCGTTCCTGATCTTCGCCATTGGCGTATCCCACGCGGCGCAGAAGATGAACGGCATCCTCCAGGACATCGGCCGTGGCACCCACCGCCAGGTGGCGGCGCGCTATACCTTCCGCCGCCTGTTCGTGGCCGGGGTGACCGCGTTGCTGGCCGATGCGGTGGGTTTTGCCGTGTTGATGCTGATCGACATCCCGGTGATCCAGGACCTGGCGATCACCGCCAGCATCGGCGTGGCGGTACTGATCTTCACCTCGCTGCTGCTGATGCCGGTGGCGCTGTCTTATGTAGGTGTTGGCCGCAAGGCTGCCGAGCGGGCACTGGAAATTGATGCTCGTTGGGGCTGCAACGCAGCCCCAATCAATCCATGGAGCCTGCTCGACCGCTTCACCGAACGCAAATGGGCCAGCGCCGCACTGCTGGTGGCCCTGGCCTTGGGCGCCATCGGCATCTGGGGCAGCCTGCAATTGAAAATCGGCGACCTCGACAGCGGTGCCCCCGAGCTGCGTGCCGACTCCCGCTACAACCTCGACAACGCCTACATCACCCAGCACTACGCGCTGTCCAGCGATACCTTCGCGGTCATGGTCAAGACCGCTCCGGAAGGCTGCCTGCAATACCAGACGCTGGTCCTTGCCGACCGCCTGGCCTGGCAGCTGCAGCAATTGCCGGGTGTGCAGACCACCGTGTCGCTGGCCAACGCAGTGCGCCAGATCACCGCTGGCACCTACGAAGGCAACCCGCGCCTGAACAGCCTGCAGCGCAACCAGGATGTGCTCAACTACGCCGCCCAGCAGGCCTCGGTCAACGCCCCGGAGCTGTTCAACAACGACTGCTCGCTGATGCCGGTAATCGCCTACCTCAAGGACCATCGCGCTGACACCCTGGCCCAGGTGGCTGCCGTGGCCGAGCGCTTTGCCCAGGCCAACAGCAGCGCCGAACAGCAGTTCCTGCTGGCCGCCGGCAGTGCCGGTATCGAGGCCGCCACCAACGTGGTGGTTCGCGAGGCCAACCACCGCATGCTGTTGCTGGTGTACC
The DNA here is from genome assembly GCF_044762545.1 of Pseudomonas sp. NPDC096925. NCBI lineage: Bacteria > Pseudomonadati > Pseudomonadota > Gammaproteobacteria > Pseudomonadales > Pseudomonadaceae > Pseudomonas > Pseudomonas sp. NPDC096925. The sequence continues at coordinate 24,830 of NZ_JBIWEM010000016.1, forward strand.
TGGCGGTCACGCTGTTCTGCCTGTTCACCTTCCGCAGCTGGCGCGCCACGCTGGTGGCGATCCTGCCGCTGATGCTCACCTCGGTGCTGTGCGAGGCGCTGATGGTGGCCATGGGCATTGGCGTCAAGGTCGCCACCTTGCCGGTGATCGCCCTGGGCGTGGGCATAGGCGTGGACTACGCGCTGTACCTGCTCAGCGTGCAGCTGCACTACCAGCGCGCCGGGCTGAGCCTGGCCCAGGCCTACCGGAAAGCCGTGGCCTTCACCGGCCGGGTGGTGGGGCTGGTCGGCATTACCCTGGCGGCCGGCGTGGTCGGCTGGGCCTGGTCGCCGATCAAGTTCCAGGCCGACATGGGCCTGCTGCTGACCTTCATGTTCCTGTGGAACATGCTCGGCGCGCTGGTGCTGATCCCTGCATTGTCGCATTTCCTCCTGCGTGGCCAGGCCGCCCCGGCGCCTGCCGAGGCCCAGGCCACGCCGCTTCCGCAAACCCAAGAAACCGAGTGCTCGCCTCATGTCTGATTACCTTGCGCCACTGCGCGACATGGATTTTCTGTTCAACGAAGTGTTCGACATCCCGGCCTGGTGGGCACAAACGCCCGCCCTGGCCGAGCAGGTCGATGGCGACACTGCCCGGGCCGTGCTGGAACAGGCCGGCAGGCTGATTGCCGAGGTGGTGGCGCCGCTCAACCGCAGTGGCGACGAGCAGGGCTGCCGCTGGGAGGCCGGCCAGGTGCGTACCCCCGACGGCTTCGCTGACGCCTACCGGGCATTCGCCGCGGATGGCTGGGTGGGCGTGGCCGGCGCCCCTGAGTACGGGGGCATGGGCATGCCGAAAGTGATCGGCGCCCAGCTCGAAGAAATGCTCAATGCCGCCAATCTGTCGTTCGGCCTGTACCCGATGCTGACCGCCGGGGCTTGCCTGGCGCTGCTCAACCATGCCAGCGAGCCGTTGAAGGCGCTGTACCTGCCGCCCATGTACCAAGGGCGCTGGACCGGTTCGATGTGCCTGACCGAGCCGCATGCTGGCACCGACCTGGGCCTGATTCGCACCCGCGCCGAGCCGGTTGCCGATGGCCGTTATCGCATCAGCGGGACCAAGATCTTCATCACTGGCGGTGAGCAGGACCTGACCGAGAACATCATCCACCTGGTACTGGCGCGGCTGCCGGATGCGCCCGCCGGGCCCAAGGGCATCTCGCTGTTCCTGGTGCCCAAGGTGCTGGTTGACGCCGACGGCGCGCTGGGTGAGGCCAATGCGGTGAGTTGCGGTTCGATCGAGCACAAGATGGGCATCAAGGCCTCGGCCACCTGCGTGATGAACTTCGACGGTGCAATCGGCTACCTGGTGGGCGAGCCGAACAAAGGCCTCAACGCGATGTTCACCATGATGAACTACGAGCGCCTGGGCGTAGGTATCCAGGGCCTGGCCCTGGGCGAACGCTCCTATCAGGGTGCCATCGCCTATGCCCGTGACCGCCAGCAGGGCCGTGCACCGAACGGCGCCGAAGCACCGCAGCAAAGCGCTGACCCGATCATCGTCCACCCGGACGTGCGGCGCATGCTGCTGACCATGAAAGCGCTGAACGAAGGCGGGCGGGCCTTTTCCACCTATGTGGCGCTGCAGCTGGACCTGGCCAGATACAGTGAAGCCCCGGTCGTGCGCGCGCAGGCCGAAGCCAGGGTGGCGCTGCTCACACCGGTGGCCAAGGCCTTCCTCACCGACATGGGGCTGGAGACCACCGTGCACGGCCAGCAGGTGCTGGGCGGTCATGGCTATATCCGTGAGTGGGGCCAGGAGCAGCTGATCCGCGACTGCCGCATCACCCAGATCTACGAAGGCACCAATGGTATCCAGGCGCTAGACCTGGTGGCGCGCAAGCTGTTTGGCGATGGCGGCCAGGCCTATCGCAGTGTGTCCGACGAAATCACCACCTTTGCCGAGGCATTGCCCACGGCATGTGCAGAGTTCGGCGCGCCATTGCTGGCCGCCGTGCGCAACCTCGACGAGCTGACTGACTGGTTGCTCGACCGGGCCCAGGGCAACCCGCGCGAGCTTGGCGCGGCGGCGGTGGAGTACCTGCAGGTGTTTGGTTACACCTTCTACGCCTACCTGTGGGCACGCATGGCCGTGGCATGCCAACACCATGCGGCCCCCGAGCCGTTCCACCTGAGCAAGCTGGGTACCGCGCGGTTCTACTTTGCCCGCCTGCTGCCACGTATTCACTCGCTGAGCGCCAGCGTCAGGGCCGGTAGCGACAGCCTGTACCTGCTCGAGGCCGGGCAACTGTGAAGGCCGCCGACATGATCACCACTCGCGTCATGCCCGCGGCCGAGCAGGCCTACGCCTATCCGCTGCTGATCAAGCGCCTGCTGCTGTCGGGCGTGCGCTACCAGCCCAATCAGGAAATCGTCTACGCCGACAAACTGCGCTACACCTACACCACGCTGCTCGAACGCATCCAGCGGCTGGCCAATGTGCTGACCGCCGCCGGGGTCAAGCCTGGCGACACCGTGGCCTTGCTCGACTGGGACAGCCACCGGGCGCTGGAGTGCTTCTTTGCCGTGCCGATGCTGGGTGCGGTGCTGCACACGGTGAACGTACGGCTGTCCACCGAGCAGGTGCGCTACACCATGAACCATGCCGAGGATCGCCTGGTGCTGGTGCATGACGACTTCCTGCCATTGATGGCGCAGTTACGCGAGGACTTGCCGACGGTCGAGGGCTTCATCCGCCTTGGTGACGGCGGCCCCGTGATGCAGGGCGTGCCGTTGCTGGGCGAGTACGAAGCGCTGCTGGCGGCTGCCGAGCCGCAGTTCGACTTCGCCGATTTCGACGAGCACTCTCTGGCCACGCTGTTCTACACCAGCGGTACCACCGGCGACCCCAAGGGCGTGTACTTCAGCCACCGGCAACTGGTGCTGCATACCCTGGTCGAGCAGGGCACCCTGGCTGCCTGTGGGGAGGTGCCGCTGCTGCGCAGCGGCGACGTCTACATGCCCATCACGCCGATGTTCCACGTGCATGCCTGGGGCGTGCCCTATGTGGCTACGGCGTTGGGCATCAAGCAGGTCTATCCCGGGCGCTACGAGCCCAATCGCCTGGTGCGTCTGTACCGCGACGAGGGCGTGACGTTCTCCCATTGTGTGCCCACGGTGCTGCAGATGATGCTGGACAGCGAGGAAGGGCGCTGCGCCGACCTGACCGGCTGGAAAATGCTGCTGGGCGGCAGTGCCCTGACCCTGGGCCTGGCGCAACGCGCCAGCGAGCGCGGCATCAGTGTGCATTGTGGCTATGGCATGTCGGAAAGCTGCCCGCTGCTCAGCATCACCCATCTGAGCGCCGACCTGCTGGCACTGCCCATGGCGCAACAGTTGCCGCTGCGGATCGATGCCGGTGTGCCGATTGCCCTGGTGGACCTGCGCATCGTCGACGCTGAAGGCAATGATGTGCCCCGCGATGGTGAAAGCCTGGGTGAAATCGTGGTGCGTGCGCCATGGTTGACCCAGGGCTACCTGCACGAACCGGAGCAGGGCGCCGCGTTGTGGCTGGGGGGCTGGATGCACACCGGTGACCTGGCCTGCATTGACCCGGCGGGTGTGGTGCGTATTCGTGACCGGATCAAGGATGTGATCAAGACCGGTGGCGAGTGGGTCAGCTCGGTGGCGCTGGAAAACCTGATCAGCCAGCACCCGGCTGTCGCGTCGGTGGCGGTGATCGGCATTCCGGACCCGCAGTGGGGTGAACAACCGTTGGCCTTGGTGGTCCGTTGTGACGGCATGCAGTTCGATCAGGCGGCATTGGCCGGGCACCTGCAGCCGTTTGTCGACAGCGGGCACCTGAACAAATGGGCGATACCGCGGCAGCTGCGTTGCGTGGACGAGATCCCCAAGACCAGCGTTGGCAAGATCGACAAGAAGCGGATCCGGCAGGCATTTCTCTGAACGCTGACAGGACTGGCTGATGGGCACCTGTGGGAGCCGGCATGCTCGCGGAGCAGGCGACGCGGTGGATGGCACCGGCTGCGCCGGTGTTCGCGGGTAAACCCGCTCCCACAGGTATGGCGCATTCCTTCAGCTGGTGGGGGCCCTGTGGGAGCGGGCATGCCCGCGAAGCAGGCCGCGGTGGATGGCACCGGCTACGCCGGTGTTCGCGGGTAAACCCGCTCCCACAGGTACAACACACTCCTTCAGCTGGTGGGGGCCCTGTGGGAGCGGGCATGCCCGCGAAGCAGGCGACGCGGTGGATGGCACCGGCTACGCCGGTGTTCGCGGGCACGCCCGCTCCCACAGGTATGGCGCATTCCTTCAGCTGGTGGGGGCCCTGTGGGAGCGGGTTCACCCGCGAAGCAGGCGACGCAGTGGATGGCACCGGCTGCGCCGGTGTTCGCGGGCGCGCCCGCTCCCACAGGTATGGCGCGCTCCTTCGGCTGGTGGGGGCCCTGTGGGAGCGGGTTCACCCGCGAAGCAGGCGACGCGGTGGATGGCACCGGCTACGCCGGTGTTCGCGGGTAAACCCGCTCCCACAGGTTGAGGTGCGCCCCATTTGTTGGACAATCTTTGATTAGGCTGCTGCGGCCTGATTCCTGTATGCCACGGGACTCAGGCC
>NZ_JBIWEM010000017.1:0-26977 GCF_044762545.1 Pseudomonas sp. NPDC096925
CTGTGGGAGCGGGTTTACCCGCGAAGAGGCCGGTACAGCCACCCAAAACGCTCGCCAAACGTCTATTCTGGATGCACCCTAAAGGCCTTATGCAAAAGGACCAGCAGAGCACATGGCAAAATGGCTAGACGGCGGCGGGCTGATGGCCGAACGCATCCGCAATCACGATTGGGCCGCCACCCCGCTAGGCCCGCTGCAGCACTGGCCCGACCCGCTGAAGACCAGCCTGGCCCTGTGCCTGGCCTCGCGCTTCCCACAAGCCGTGCTTTGGGGCCCCGACCTGCTCACCCTGCACAACGACGCGTTCTCGCAGATTCTCGGGCAAAAGCCCTCGGCCCTGGGCATCCCCTTCCGCGCCGTGTGGCAGGAAGCCTGGGCCGACATCGGCCACATGGCCAACCGCGCCCTGGCCGGCGAGGCGGTGTACATCGAAGACTTCCCGCTCATCATCGACCGCAACGGCGGCCCCGAACGGGCCTATTTCACCTTCTGCTACAGCCCCATCCGCGACCATGACGGCAAGGTGCTGGGCATGCTCGACACGGTCACCGAAACCACCGCCAGCGTGCTCGCCAACCAGCGCCTGAACTTCCTCGACGACCTGGGCCGTGCCGTGGCCGACGCCACCGAACCGGACCAGATCCTCGCCATTACCACGCGCATGCTGGTCGAGCACCTGCAACTGTCGAGTTGCGCCTACGCGGTGATGGAGCCCGACGAAGACGGCTTCACCATCTGCGGCGACGCCGTGGCGCCCGGCTCGCCGCATCTTTTAGGCCAATACCAGCTGCACGATTTCGGCAAGCTGGCGCTCAGCCGCCTGCGCAGTGGCCTGGCCTTGGTCATCCATGACAACCTGAGCGAGCTGCCCCCTGAGGAAGCCGCCAGCTTCCAGGCCATCGGCATCACCGCGACCATTTGCATGCCCCTGATCAAGGGCGGCCGACTGACCGCGCTGATGGCCATCCACGACAAGGTGCCACGGCAGTGGACCCATTATGAACAGGCGCTGATCAGCGAAGTCACCGAGCGCTCCTGGGCGCATATCCAGCGGGTGCAGGCCCACGCCGAAGTGCGCGCGGCCATGGCGGCACTGGAGGCGCTGAATGCCACCCTGGAACAGCGCGTCGACGAGCGCACCACCCAGTTGCTGCATACCGAAGCCGTGCTGCGCCAGACCCAGAAGCTTGAAGCCATCGGCCAGCTGACCGGCGGCGTGGCCCATGACTTCAACAACCTGCTGACCATCATTCGCTCGTCGCTGCACTTTCTGCAGCGCCCCAACCTCGACGCACAGCGCCGCGAACGCTACCTCAAGACCATGTCCGACACCGTCGAGCGCGGTACCAAGCTGACCGGCCAGTTGCTGGCCTTCGCCCGCCGCCAGGCCCTGAGCCCGCAAGTGTTCGAGGCAGGGCCACGGCTGGAGGCCATGGCCGACATGCTCGACACCGCCACCGGTGCGCGGATCCAGGTCGAGCTGCAATTGCCACAGGCGCCTTGCCATATCCGCGCCGACCTCAACCAGCTGGAAACCGCCGTAATCAACCTGATGCTCAACGGCCGCGATGCAATGGCCGGCGAAGGCACCTTGCAGTTGCGCCTGCAGGTCGACCAGCGGCTGCCTGCCCTGCGCGGCCAGGCACCACAGCCGGGCCCGTTCGCGGCGATTTCAGTGAGCGACAGCGGTGTCGGCATTGCCGACGAACTGCTCGAGCGCATCTTCGACCCGTTCTTCACCACCAAGGCACCAGGTGAAGGCACCGGGCTCGGGCTGTCGCAAGTGTTCGGGTTTGCCAAGCAGTCCGGGGGCGATGTGCAGGTGAGCAGTGTCGTCGGCCAGGGCACCACCTTTACCTTGTACCTGCCCCAGGAACCGCCGCCTGCGACCTAGATGGTCAGCGCCGCCCTTCGGCCAGCATGCGCACGGCCAGACCTGCCAACACCGTGCCCATCAACCAGCGCTGAACTTGCTGCCACAAAGGGCGACCAGCCAGGAACACGGCGATCGATCCGGCCATGATCGCGATCAGTGCATTGACCGAAACGCTGATGGCGATCTGCGTCGACCCCAACACCAGCGACTGCAGCAGCACGCTGCCATGCCCCGGCTCGATGAACTGCGGCATCAGCGACAGGTACATGACGGCGATCTTGGGGTTGAGCAGGCTGGTGGCAAAGCCCATGGTGAACAGCCGCCGCGGGCTGTCGGCCGGCAGGTCGCGTACCTGGAACGGCGAACGGCCACCCGGTCGCAGTGCCTGCCAGGCCAGGTACAACAGGTACAGCGCGCCACCGATGCGCAGCACGTCGTAGGCAAAGGGCACAGCCATCACCAGGGCGGTGATGCCCAGCGCGGCGCAGAACATGTAGATGACGAAACCCAGGGCCACGCCACCCAGCGAAATCAACCCGGCCTTGCGTCCCTGGCAGATCGAACGGGAGAGCAGGTAGATCATGTTCGGCCCTGGGGTCAGGACCATGCCGAGGCAGATAAGGGCGAAGGTGAGCAGTTGCGTGGTTTCGGGCATGGAGCACGTCCTGGATGTGCGTTGAAGTGGTGCGAGTTTATCCGAGGCTTGGTCTGTCGTCTGTACTGGCTTGCCGGCGATGAGGCCAATGCATTCAACCCATTTGGCCGGCTATCAAGCCGAGGGCCACCGTGATCATCGCTACCCCCGACACCCGGCCAACCAGCTTCGCCGCCCCCGGCCGGGTGCTCAGCACGGCTTTGGCGCCATAGCCGACCAGCGAGTAGATCACCAGCGAGCTGCACAGGTGTACCAGGCCCAGCAGCAAGATCTGCAACGGCACCGGCCAGCTGGAGTGCGGGTCGGTGAACTGCGGCAACAGCGCCAGGAACAGCAGGAACACTTTCGGGTTCAGGCCGCTGACGCAAAAACCCTTGAATGCCCAGCGCGAACCCGACTCCCCCGCCCCATCCTGCCCGGCAGCCGGCAATGCCGGGCGCAGCAACAGGTTGCCACCCAGCCACAACAGGTAGCTGCACCCCGCCAGGGTCAGCAAGGTCAGCGCCAGCGGGTGGCCGGCCAGCAGGCTGCCGACCCCGGCTGCCACCACCAGGGTCGCGAGGAAATGCCCTGACAACATCCCCGCCACCGCGGGCATTACCCAGCGCCCGCGCATGCCGGCCGAAATGGCATAGGCCCAGTCCGCTCCGGGGGTAATCACGAACAGCATCGACACGGCCCAAAACGCCGTCAGAACACTGAGAGCCACTTGAATCTTCCTTTTTCCACTGCTTTGCGATGACGAAAGATTACGGATTCCGCCGAGGGATTTTCTTTCGTATATTCCCCACCAGCCCTCAATGACTGGAAGATCCTTTTCAATGGACAGGACAGATCGAAAAATCCTTGCCGAGCTGCAAAAAGATGGTCGGCTATCGGTGACCGAACTCGCTGACCGTGTGGGGCTCAGCCTGTCGCCCTGCCATCGGCGCCTGAAGGCACTAGAGGAATCCGGCGCGATTCTTGGCTATCACGCCCGCTTGGCACCGAGCGCCCTGGGGTTGAACTTTGCCGCGCTGGTCTTCGTGACCCTGCGCGAGGTCACCCGCCAGCCGGTAGCGGACTTTGAAGCAGCGCTGGCCGAGATCCCGCAGATCGTCGAGGCGCAGCGGCTGTTTGGCGACCCGGATTACCTGCTGCATGTGGTGGCCAAGGATTTGCCGGCGTTCCAGAAGCTGTATGACGAGCAGTTGACCAGCATTCCCAATGTGAAGCGGTTGAGTTCGACCCTGGTGATGAAAGAGGTGATTCAGGATCGGTTATTGCCGATGTAGGTGTTTCCCTCAGTGCCGGCCCTTTCGCGGGTAAACCCGCTCCCACCTCGACCGCATTGACATCAAGTCATGCCAGTACCTGTGGGAGCGGGTTCACCCGCGAAAGGGCCGGTACAGGCGACCTTTTTATCTGCCCTGAAAACGCGCACGGCGCCCCACCAAAGCACACCGCTTCTCGCCTCCACAAGGCCCAAACCCCTCTAGCCCAAGCCCTCTCGCCCCGTGGCACCCTCCTTGCAACCGTCCCCCGCTTAACCTTTTGTCAGCCTTAGGTTTTTTAAGGTTTATGGGCACATATTTACTAATTTCTCGTTATCCCCGCGCCCCGCATCATCGCTCCAACAAGAACGCGTCGCCCTTCGCCGGCACGCCCCCGGGCAGTTCCCGATGCCCTACCTTGCCTTGGAGTCAGTCATGACCAGTGCAGCCAATTCGGCACCCCTCATAGAAAAACACACGATCGGCTACGTGCCCCCGCAAGACCGCCATGGAAAGGTAAGGGATCTGTTCACACTGTGGTTCGGCGGCAACATCGCGCCGCTGCCCATCGTCACCGGCGCACTGGGTGTGCAGCTGTTCCACCTGAACCTGGTATGGGGCATCGTCGCCATCCTGGTCGGCCACCTGGTCGGTGGCGTACTGATGGCGCTGCACTCGGCCCAAGGCCCGCAGATGGGCATCCCGCAGATGATCCAGAGCCGCGCCCAGTTCGGCTCGCTTGGTGCACTGCTGGTGGTAGTGATTGCCGGGGTCATGTACATCGGCTTCTTCGCCTCCAACATCGTCCTCGCCGGCAAGTCGCTGCACGGTGTGGTCGATGCCGTACCGGTACCGGTGGGCATCGTCATCGGTGCGCTGGGCTCAGGCATCATCGGCATCATCGGCTACCGCTTCATCCACGTGCTCAACCGCATCGGCACCTGGGTGCTGGGTATCGGTATCGTGGTCGGCTTCGGCTACATCTTCAGCCACGTGCAGAGCGACGACTTCCTCACCCGCGGCGGGTTCAACCTGGCCGGCTGGCTGGCCACCGTGTCGCTGGCGGCGCTGTGGCAGATCGCCTTTGCGCCGTATGTGTCGGACTACTCGCGTTACCTGCCGGCGGACGTGAAGGTCAGCTCGACGTTCTGGACTACCTACCTGGGCTCGGCCCTGGGTTCGAGCCTGTCGTTCATCTTCGGCGCCGTGGCGGTGCTGGCGATCCCGGCCGGCATGGACACCATGGACGCCGTCAAGCTGGCCACCGGTACCCTCGGCCCGATCATGCTGGTGCTGTTCCTGCTCAGCGTAATCAGCCACAACGCCCTCAACCTGTATGGTGCGGTGCTGTCGATCATCACCCTGGTGCAAACCTTCGCCTACCGCTGGATCCCTACCGCCAAGAGCCGTGCCGTGCTGTCGCTGATCGTGCTGTCGGCCTGCTGCGTGGTGGCGGTGTTCGCCTCGGCGGACTTCATCGGCCACTTCGTCGACATGGTGCTGGTGCTGCTGGTGGTGCTGGTGCCGTGGACGGCGATCAACCTGATCGACTTCTATGCCATTCACAAGGGTGACTACGACATCCAGTCGATCTTCCAGGTCGATGGCGGCATCTACGGGCGTTACAACCCGCAGGCGCTGATCGCCTATGCAGTGGGCATCGTGGTGCAGATCCCGTTCATGAACACGCCGCTGTATGTCGGGCCGATTTCCGAGCATATCAACGGCGCTGACCTGTCGTGGCTGGTGGGGCTGGCGATCACTTCGCCGCTGTACTGGTGGCTGGCCAGCCGTGACAGTGCCTACCGTCGCCGGCAGATGAGTGCCAAGGTGGCCATGGGGCACTGATTCAACCTGTACCGGCCTCTTCGCGGGCTTGCCCGCTCCCACAGGAATGTCACCGGCCTCGAAAGCTGTGGTGTCCCTGTGGGAGCGGGCAAGCCCGCGAAGAGGCCGGTACAGGCAACACATCAATCAGAGGTTATAAGCCCGCTCATTGTGCTCCGCCAGGTCCAGCCCCTGCTCTTCCTCTTCCCGGCTGGCCCGCAGCCCCACGGTCAGCTTGATCGCCCCGAGAATCGCCCAGCTCACCACGAAGCAATACACGAAGGTGAACGCCACTCCCTTCAACTGCACCAGTGCCTGCCCGATCGGCGACGCGCCCTCCACATAGCCGCCCAACGCAGGCGCGGCAAATACCCCGGTCAGTATCGCGCCGACCATTCCGCCCACGCCATGCAGGCCGAACACGTCCAGGCTGTCGTCATAGCCCAGTGCCTGCTTCAACCGGGTCACGGCAAAGAAGCAGATGGCCCCGGTCAACAGCCCGATCACCAGCGCGCCCAGCGGCCCGACAAATGCACAGGCCGGGGTAATCCCGACCAAACCTGCCAAAGCCCCTGAAGCCGCACCCAGGGCCGTCGGCCGACCATGCATCACCTTCTCGGTCAGCAACCAGCCGACAATCCCCGCACAAGCCGCCACCATGGTCGCCAGCATCACCACCCCCGCCGCCTGGTTGGCCGCCAGCCCCGAGCCGACGTTGAAGCCGAACCAGCCCACCCACAGCAACCCGGCGCCCACCAGGGTGAAGCCGAGGTTGTGCGGCGGCATGGCCACCTGCGGGTAGCCCTTGCGCTTGCCCAGCATCAACGCCGCAGCCAGGGCTGCCACGCCGGAGTTGATATGCACGGCGGTACCACCGGCAAAGTCCAGCACGCCCCAGTTGACCATCAACGCCCCCGGCCCGCCCCAGACCATATGTGCGATCGGCGCGTACACCAGCACGAACCAGGCGGCCATGAACAGCAACGAAGCACTGAACTTCATCCGTTCGGCGAAACCACCGGCAATCAGCGCCGGGGTGATGATGGCGAAGGTCAGCTGGAACACCGCGAACACCCCTTCCGGGATGGTACCGACCAGGCTGTCATGACCGATGTCCAGCATCAGCGCCTTGCCCAGCCCGCCGATGAAACTGTTGAAGGTCAGCTGGCCCTCGACCATGCCGGTGGTGTCGACCACCAGGCTGTAGCCGAACAGCACCCAGAGGATGCCGATCACCCCGGCCACGGCGAACAGCTGGGTGAACACCGAAAGGAGGTTCTTGGCCCGCACCATGCCGCCGTAGAACAGCGCCAGGCCCGGGATGCACATCATCAGCACGAACATCGCGGCGCAGATCATCCAGGCGGTGTTGCCGGTGTCCAGGGTGGGCTCGGCGGCGTGGGCCCGGGAAGTCAGGGCTAACAACATTACAGCGAGGGTGAGTTGCTTCATGGAGTCACTCCTGTGTGAATGGTGGGGGTGCCCTGGGGCTGCTTTGCAGCCCATCGCGACACAAGGCCGCTCCCACAAGGGGTTGCGGTGGCTATATGTGGGAGCGGCCTTGTGTCGCGAAAGGGCCGCAAAGCGGCCCCCGACGGTCAACTCAATATTGCGCCTGCCCCGGCACCCATGCGGTCCCCGCCAATGGCACCCGCGCCATCGCCGCCGCCTCCACGGTCAACGCCACCAGGTCTTCCGGGTCCAGGTTGTGCAAGTGCGACTTGCCACACGCCCGTGCCATGGTCTGCGCCTCCAGCACCAGCACCCGCAGGTAGTTGGCCAACCGGCGCCCCGCCTCCTCCGGGTTCAGGCGCTTGGCCAGTTCCGGATCCTGGGTGGTGATGCCGGCCGGGTCGCGGCCGTTCTGCCAGTCGTCATAGAAGCCTGCCGCCGAGCCGATCTTCTTCAGTTCGGCATCCAGCCGCGGGTGGTTGTCACCCAGCGCGATCAACGCCGCAGTGCCAATGGCCACCGCATCAGCCCCCAGGGCCATGGCCTTGGCCACATCGGCACCATTGCGAATGCCGCCGGAGACGATCAACTGCACCTTGCGGTGCATGCCCATTTCCTGCAGCGCCTGCACTGCCTGCGGGATGGCCGACAGGATCGGGATGCCGACGTGCTCGATAAACACTTCCTGAGTCGCGGCGGTACCACCCTGCATGCCATCGAGCACGATCACATCGGCACCGGCCTTCACCGCCAGCTTGACGTCGTAATACGGGCGACTGGCGCCGATCTTCACGTAGATGGGCTTTTCCCAGTCGGTAATCTCGCGGATTTCGGCAATCTTGATCGCCAGGTCGTCCGGGCCGGTCCAGTCCGGGTGGCGGCAGGCGCTGCGCTGGTCGACGCCAATCGGCAAAGTACGCATGCCAGCCACGCGCTCGGTCACCTTCATGCCCAGCAACATGCCGCCACCGCCCGGTTTGGCACCTTGGCCGAGGACGATCTCGATGGCATCGGCCTTGCGCAGGTCGTCGGGGTTCATGCCGTAGCGCGACGGCAGGTACTGGTACACCAGGTGCTGTGACTGGCCGCGCTCTTCCGGGGTCATGCCACCGTCGCCAGTGGTGGTGCTGGTGCCGGCGATGGTCGCACCACGGCCCAGGGCTTCCTTGGCATTGGCCGACAACGCGCCGAAGCTCATGCCGGCGATGGTCACCGGGATTTTCAGGTGGATCGGCTTCTTGGCGAAGCGGGTGCCCAGCAGCACATCGGTGCCGCATTTCTCGCGGTAGCCTTCCAGCGGGTAGCGCGACACGCTGGCACCGAGCAGCAGCAGGTCGTCGAAGTGCGGCACGCGGCGCTTGGTGCCACCACCGCGAATGTCGTAGATGCCGGTTTCAGCGGCACGCTGGATTTCCTGGATGGTCAGGCGATCGAAGGTGGCCGACTCACGCAGTACCGGGGGGAATTGCTCGCTCATGGGAATGCTCCTGGATCAGTACGCGCTGGCGTTGTCGACTTTGAAGTTGTACAGCTGGCGAGCCGAGCCGTAGCGTTTGAAATCGGCGGCCTTGTGGTCCAGGCCGGCCTTGTTCAGCAGTTCCTGCAGCTCTTGCAAGTGCTCGGCGCGCATCTCTTTCTCGATGCAGTCCGAGCCCAGCGACTGCACCGAACCCTTGACGTAGATGCGCACCTCGTACAGCGAATCGCCCAGCGCATCGCCGGCATCGCCACACACCACCAAACGCCCGGCCTGGCCCATGAAGCAGCTCATGTGGCCGATGCTGCCGCCGACGACGATATCCACGCCCTTCATGGAAATACCGCAACGCGCGCCGGCGTCGCCCTCGATCACCAGCAGCCCGCCATGGGCGGTGGCGCCGGCGGCCTGGGAGGCGCTGCCCTTGACCCGCACCGAGCCGGACATCATGTTCTCGGCCACGCCGACACCGACGTTGCCATGCACGGTGACGCTGGCCTGCTGGTTCATGCCGGCGCAGTAATAGCCGGCGTGGCCTTCGATATCCACGGCCACGGCGGCGTTGATGCCCACGGCCAGGTTGTGCTTGCCGTCGGGGTGGGTCACCCGCCATTCGTGGTCCTGCACCTCACCGTGCAAGGACTGGTTGAGGACACGCACCGAGGTGCTGGAAAGGTCGATCGTCTTCATGGGGTTCTCCAGTGGTTCGGTGGCAGGTCAGGCGCTTTTGCGTTCCCAGACGTACAGGGTGGCCGGGGCCGGTTCCCAGACCTTGGCGTTTTCGATGCCCGGCAGGCTGGCCAGCGCCTGGTACTCCGAGGCCATGGCCACGTAGTCGTCGGTCTCGGCCAGCACGGCGGGCTTGCAGGCGATCGGGTCGCGGATCACGGCAAAGCCGTTGCGGGTGCCGATGGCGAAGGTGAAGAAGCCATCGAGGTCCTCCAGGGCGCCATCCAGGGCCTGGGCCAGGCTGTCGCCCTGCTGCAGGCGCCAGGTCAGGTAGCCGGCAGCCACTTCGGTGTCGTTGTCGGTTTCGAAGCTGATGCCTTCGCGCTTGAGTTGCTGGCGCAGGCGGAAGTGGTTGGACAGTGAGCCGTTGTGCACCAGGCACAGGTCGGCACCGGTGGAGAACGGGTGGCTCCCTTCCATGGTCACGGCGCTTTCGGTGGCCATGCGGGTATGGCCGATGATGTGACTGCCCTTCATGCTGCCCAGGCCGAAGCGGCTGGAAATGTCTGCCGGCAGGCCCATGCCCTTGAGAATTTCGATGCTCTGCCCGGCGCTCATGATGCGTACATCGGGCGCCTGCTCGGCCAATGCGGCGCGGACAGCGGCCTCATCGGAGTGCACCTTGAGCACGGCGGCGCTGGCGTTCTGGAACCAGTCCAGCGAACAGCCCAGGCTGCCCTCCAGCCGGCCCATCAAGGTGGTCCAGGGATAGTTGATGTCGGTGGCCTGCAGGGTCAGCTTGACCCAGCCGTCAGCCACTTCATCGCCGTAGATGGCAAAACCGGCGCTGTCCGGACCACGATCGGTCATGGCCTTGAGCATGGGGTCGAAGAGTTTGCCGAGCTGGGCTTCCAGCTCGGGATTTTTCAGGTACAGACCTACGATTCCACACATGGTGATGCTCCTTACTAGGCAGTGGGCGACCGCTTTCGTGCTGGCCGCCCAAGGGATTGGGGGGCGGTCAGAAGAATTCGGTGTAACGCTGGATTTCCCAGTCGGAGACGTGGCGGCAGTACTCCACCCACTCCATGCGCTTTAGCTTGATGAACTCGTCGACGATTTCGGCGCCCAGCACCTCGCGGAACAGCGGGTCGGCCTCCAGGGCGTCGGCCGCTTCCTTTAGCGACTGTGGCAAGGTCTTGATGCCGCGTGCGGCGATCTCTTCCAGGCTGAGGTTGTAAAGGTTTTCGTTGCACATCTCGCCCGGCTCCAGCTGTCGGTCAATGCCATCGAGGCCGGCAGCGATGATCGCGGCGGTGACCAGGTACGGGTTGCAGCCGGCATCCGGCAGGCGGAATTCCAGGCGGCCATAGGGGATGCGCACCATCGCCGAGCGATTGTTGGCGCCGTAGGCGACAAACGCCGGGGCCCAGGTCGCGCCGGACAGCGAACGGCCGACCACCAGGCGCTTGTACGAGTTGACCGTGGGCGCGGCGAAGGCGCACAACGCCGGGCCATGGGCCAGCAGGCCTGCGGCAAAGTGGTAGGCCAGCTTCGACAGGCCCATGCCGCTGCTGTCGGACGGGTCATGGAACAGGTTCTTGTTGGTGCTGCTGGCCAGCGACAGGTGGAAGTGCATGCCATTGCCGGCGCGCTTGGGGTCGGGCTTGGGCATGAACGAGCAGATCATGCCCAGGTCGTTGGCAATCTCGCCGGCGGCCATGCGGAAGAAGGTGAAGCGGTCGGCCGACTCCAAGGCGTCGCTGTAGGTGTAGTTGATCTCGAACTGGCCGTTGGCGTCCTCATGGTCGATCTGGTAGATGTCGAAGCCCACCGGCTGCAGCGCCTCGGTCAGGCGCTCGAGGAACAGCCGCGAGCGCGACAGGCCCTTGTAGTCGTAGCACGGCTTGTCGAGGTTGTCGGAGGCGTCCACCAGTTGCAGCTTGCCATCCTCGTCGCGGCGGAACAGGCTGAACTCGGGCTCCAGCCCGGTGTTCAGGGTCCAGCCCTTGTCGGCCAGGCGCTGCACCTGCTGCTGCAACACGTAGCGGCTGTCGTAGGGCCAGGGTTGGCCGTTTACGTGGCCTACACACACCACACGGCCGTAGCCCGGCTGCCACGGGACCGGGATCAAGGTGGAAAGGTCGCCGCGGGCCATGAAGTCCGGGCCGTGCGGTTCCATGCCCATGCCGCAGATGGCGAACCCGGCAAAGCCGGCGCCCTCCTCGGCCACCATCTTCAGGCCCGATACCGGCACCGATTTGGTCTTCGCCGAGCCATGGATATCGACGAACTGTGCCAGCACGTACTTGATGCCGTGCTGATCGAGGGTGCGCTGGGTTTCTGCTGGCAACATGGGTTGAACACTCCTGGGCAAGGGGCAATGATTCCGCATGAGAAACTTACTTTCCTCACAGGAATGCAATGCGCTTGCCAACTTTGTTCAGGGTGCAACCTTGCGGTGTCTGAGCGGGCCTCTTCGCGGGCATGCCCGCTCCCACAGGGTTCGCCGCAAAGCCCTGTGGAAGCGGGCTTGCCCGCGAAGAGGCCGATACAGGCAGCACAAAACCCAGGCAGATTTTCATGCTCCATTTATGGGAAACTTGTTTTCACCCGAGGAAAGAAGCTGCCAATGCAGTTGCCTTTCGCACTTTCTCAGTGCGAAAAATTTATTCTTGAACTGAAACCGTGCAGGACATTCGATGCCAACCGAAACCGAACCGCGCCTTCGCCTGGAGCAGTACCTGGGTCTGCAGATCAAGCGTCAACGCCAGGCCCAGTCCCTCAAGCTCGCTGATGTCGCACGCATCGCCGGCATCAGCCAAGGCATGCTGAGCAAGATCGAGAACGCCCAGGTGTCCACCAGCCTCGACACTCTCAGCCGCCTGTGCGACGTGCTGGGCATGCCGATGGCCAAGCTGTTCAGCCAATATGACCAGCCCGACGGCAATGCCTTGCTGGTGAAAGCCGGTGAAGGGCTGGAGGTAGTGCGCCGCGGTACCGAGAAAGGCCACACCTACCATCTGCTCAATCACGCCAGGGGGCCGAAGAAAAACTTCGAGGCCTACATGGTGACCATGGACGACGCCAGTGAAGAGTTCCCGACCTTCGCCCACCCCGGCACCGAGTTCCTCCACTTGCTGGAGGGCGAACTGGTGTACCGCCACGGCAACCAGCTTTATCACATGCAGGCCGGCGACAGCCTGACCTTCGACGGCGAGACCCCGCACGGCCCCGAGCAACTGGTGCAGGTACCCATCCGCCTGTTGTCGATCATGAACTACGGCGACGAGTGACGCGGCGCAGCAAGGCAACAACCGGTGTCGCGATCAGACAAGCACACGTCGCCCGCGATCGGCTTCCGAGCTGTGCCTACAAAAGTAATGCACACATCGACCAGCCCCGCTCCGTGGTATCAGAGACCCGCGCCGCGCCAGCCGGGAGTGTTTGCGCGCGCCACATTGCGAAGACTTGGCTGCCATGATCGCGACTTCAATCCCCGTAGCTGGTGCTGCCACCGGCCACCGTAACGCCCTGTGCGTTGCCCATGCTCGACAAAGGCACCGTCGGCCTGCTCTGAGGCCTGGGCTCGGGCCTGGCGTTTGCCCTGCTGACCGTGGCCAACCTCGCCAGCCATGCCTGCAATCACCGTATTTGCTATCTCTACTTGCAGCAACATAGTCGCCTCTTGTAGTTGAGCGATGAGACAATCGCCCGCATACATCATCCGCATTTTTCTTGCGTCAAGCTGGCAGATCATTTTGCTTTCTGCGTAAAACAGAAGCGTGGAAGCTGCAATACCAACAGACTTGTTCATTTATAGCTGTCCCATCAACTCTCCCCTTCAGATTAATAGAACACCGTGTATTTGATAACTAGCATTTTTATCAGGTCACTCACCCGCATCGCGCACTGAACTGAAATAGCACGAGCACCAACAGGAGCCGCCCATCGCGACACAAGGCCGCTCCAGTTCAAGCACCTTCGGGCAGTAGACTGCGATCAAACATGAACGCCCGCTCACCCTGCGGCGTATATCGATACAACTGCTGCGGCCTACCCAGCCTCGGCTGGTTTTTCTCTCCGGTATCACTCACCCACCCCAATTCGCGCAAACGCTCCAGGCGTTTGCGCAGCGAGGTGTTGTTCACCGCCTGCCCCAGGCAAGCCTGAACCGCTCCTAGCGCATCCAGCACAGTGAACTTCTCCGCCAGCAGGTACAGCGGCAGGCTGCTGTACACCGTCTTCGCCGCCAGCCGCTCACGGGCACGCTCCACCAACAGGTTGTGATCAAAGGGCAACAGCACCTTGCGCGCCAATACGCTGTCCAACTCGAAAAACGCCAGTTGCTCGTCCTCGACGACCTGCCCCGGTTCGAGCAATGCCATGTAATAGGTGCTGAGTGACCATCCACGCGGGTCGCGGAACGCATTACCCTCGGTGCCCACCTGTTCCATGTAGCACGGTACGACCTGGGCTTTCTCGCGCAACGCGCGTTCGGCGGCAGCTTCCAGGCTGGTGTCGGGGGTGCGGCCATTGACGATCACCCCAGGCAAGGCCCACTGGCCGGCATGTGGCTCACGCTCACGGCGGTGCAACAACACTTGCAGATGCTGGGTTTCGGCGGCCATGCGCAGAGCGACGATATCGACGCTGGCCAGGACTTCGGTGGTACTCACAGGGGTGGCTCCGTTCTTGAACGCCCCTATATTTCACCAGGTTTCCTAAGTAACACAAGCCTTTCATCCATATTAGAAATAAGCTTGACACACTTAATACACCAGATGAATTATATACATATTCCAGCGAGGAGCACCGCCATGAAGATCGCCAGTTTCGATGTCGACGCGCAAAACGGTTTCACCGCCAACGCCCCGCAGGAGCTACCCGTCCCCGAAGGCGACGAAATCGCGGCTGATCTGAACACCATGGCGTTGCGCGCCGACCTGCGCCTGGGCAGCAAGGACGCCCACCCGGCCAATGCCGCCTGGGTGGTCGCCGACCCCACGCACATGCTGCAACCTCTGCAACTGGCCAATGCAGACTTGACCTGGGTCAGCCACTGCGTCCCCGGCACACTGGGCTTCGAGCTGCTGCCCGGCCTGCCTGCCCCCATCGACTACGACTATTTCGTGTGGAAAGGCGTCGAGCCCGACCTGCACCCCTACGGCGCCTGCTACCACGACCTGGCCGAGCGCCGCTCCACTGGGGTGATCGAGTACCTCAAGGTTCAGCAGGTGGGCGCAGTGATCGTCGGTGGCCTGGCCCTGGACTATTGCGTCAGGACCACCGCCCGCCAATTGCGCCAGGCCGGTTTCCAGGTGCTGTTGTACCTGCCGGCCTGCCGCGCCCTCACCCAGGCAGGCGCCATCGAGGCGTGTGGCGCCCTGGCCGCCGAGGGCGTGATCCTCTGCGGCGACGAAGCCGCACTCGACCACCAGCTCTCTCTGATCAAGGAAGACCGCCCATGAGCGACAGCGTTTTCGGCCCGCGCATCATCCAGAACCTGCTGGACACCGACTTCTACAAGATCACCATGATGCAGGCGGTGCTGCACAACTACCCCAACGCCGAGGTGGAGTGGGAGTTCCGCTGCCGTAACGGCGAGAACCTTGCACCTTACCTGGCGGAAATCCGTTATCAGGTCGAGCAACTGGCCGATGTCAGCGTCACTCACGACCAGCTCGCCTACCTGGAGAAGATCCCGTTCATCAAGCCGGACTTCATCCGTTTTCTCAGTCTGTTCCGCTTCAACCTGCGTTATGTACAGGTAGGCCTGGATGATGCCGGGCAACTGGCGATTCGCGTGCGCGGACCGTGGTTGCACGTGATTCTCTACGAGATCCCGCTGCTGGCGATCATCAGCGAGGTGCGCAACCGCTACCGTTATCGCGAGGTGGTGATCGAGCAAGTCCGCGAGCGCCTGTACCAGAACCTCGACTGGCTCAAGGCCGGGGCCAGCGCCGATGAACTGGCCGGTTTCCAACTGGCCGACTTCGGTACCCGGCGGCGCTTCTCCTACCGGGTGCAGGAAGAAGTGGTGCACATTCTCAAGCGTGACTTCCCGGGCCGATTCGTTGGTACCAGCAACGTGCACCTGGCCCGTGAATACCAGCTCAAGCCGATCGGCACCATGGCCCACGATTTCGCTAATTTGACAGAATCGCCAATTTCGTCTAGACCCAATAGAAACAGTCGCTGGGGCTGTACCGGGCACTGCATGAGCGGATCAATGTGAGCTTTGGCATTGGTACCAGACTGACCTGCGATATCCCGGGGGTGGAGCCGATGAACATCGTGATCAAGATGACTGCGTGCAATGGCGCACCGGTGGCCAAGATTTCCGACAGCCCGGGCAAGACACAGTGCCGGGATGAGAACTTCGTGGCCTATCTGAAGCATGTCTTTCAGGTGGATTGAGGGTGCCTGTGCTGGCCTCTTCGCGGTTCAAAAGTAGCTCAGCACCCACTTTTGAACGGCTGGAGTGTCATTGATGTCGCCATCGAAAACATATTGCGGGTCATAACTTTGATTATTCCCCCGCACTCGCCCTCTCCAGACCTTCAAGGGCAGCCAGAACTGAGCCCCGCTTGGCAAGACATGGGAGCCAATATCGATATACAAGGTGTCACCACTCGTTGACAGCCCGAAATGGGTCGTTCCAGGAACGGCCAGAACTGCATCTGCAAAATCCAGGCAGGCACTTGAACAGAATGAGTCCGTCACCAGCACAAGCTGACCTTTGAATGGTTTTGGACTGGAATCCTTAAAACGGTCTTGATCGATCGAAGACGTCTCTGGCTGTCTTAGCCAGTCCTCGCGTTTCACAAGCGCAGCGCTCATCGACTCACGCATACCTGCAACAAATTTGTAGGCTTCGCTGTGTTTTCCGTAATCGCTTTCCATGCCGGCCAAAGCGCTATTCAGTGTTGCAAGCGCAAGAGGAGAGACCCGCCACATTGCATACGAACGTGAGGACTGACTCAGGCTTTCAACAAACTGTTCACCCAATAAAGCAGACAGGATCCTGGCCCCGACCAAGCTGTTACCACCGCGATTGCCACGTGTATCAAGTACAACCAGCTTGGCATCATCGAGAGTCCCGAGCGTGTCGAGCATTTTTTCGAGGGACGCGCTCTCGGGTGTCGAAGGTGCGAAATTCGATGCGTGCACCCAATAGCGCCCGCCACCGAGGTTTCTCAGGGCCTGAGGTGGTTGAGGCCGAGTCAGGAAATCCTTTAGTTGCCCACGGTCCTCCTGCCATGCCAAAGCAAAATGCTGCTGTACTCCTCCCGGCAAAACAGCCAGACAATTGGCTGCCCGTTTTCTGGCAAGCACTGGATAGTCCGCATCATCAACGGTCAAATATTTAGCCAAGTGCCCCCAGGTCGATTTCAGATTCAACCGGCGATCTACGTAGGGCGATATTTCATTACCCAATATTTCCCGAACTGTCTTGCCGTCACATGAGATAATTTTCGAACCGATTGGAGGCAAAGGGACAGGCCACGCCTTTGCCACACGACCGACAACAAGATCCTCACCTCGCATATCCAGCATGAAACCGGCCCAGGAAGACTCCCCTTTTCTGGATTGATAAACGCCTACATGGCCGTCCTTGAACCCTGAAACATAGAAACCCAGAACGGCTTGAGCATCCCTTTCCGAGCGGACACGCAAGGCCAACTGTTTGGCCTCCTGATAACCTCGCTCAACCCAGTCAGTAAAAACTTTATTTTCTTGATCTATGGCGCCTGGGTGAGAGGAAACGATCAGTTGGTGAACGGCAGAAAGGTCTCTCACTGCCATGTCGACTAATCCACCCTTGGGAGAATCATCAGCAAACACCGAACCGACAACGCCGACGCCGGCGAGGACAACAATTAAAACTCTTTTGACAACGTTCATATCAATGTCTTCATGTGGCTTGATGGTGCCTGTTCTGGCCTCTTCGCGGGCTTGCCCGCTCCCACAGGTTTCTACGGTTCTTGGGTGCAGTACCTGTAAGAGCGGGCGAGCCCGCGAAGAGCCCGGTGCAGTTACCCCACCTCTTGCGGGCCAACACACAACTCGAGAAACCGCGCCGCCGCCCGCGACGGGGTAGCGGCATGCGGCACCAGAATGGAAAACCGCCGCACCAACGCCTGCGGCACAACCTGCAAGCGTTGCAACGCCCCATCTTCATGCCGGATCGACATCGCCGACACAAATCCGATCCCCATCCCGGCCCGCACCGCCTCCTTCACCCCTTCCACCCCGGCAATCTCCAGCGCCACGCGCATCGCCACACCACTGCGGGCAAATGCCCGCTCGACGATCTGCCGCACACCCGAGCCGCTCTCGCGCAGCACCAACGGGTAGGCCCCCAGCGATGCCAGCGTCTGCTGGTCACTGCCAGCCAGCGGATGACCACGCGGCACGATGGCCACGATCTCGTCTTGCCGCCACGCCGTCACCGCCGTGCCCAATGGCAATTCCTGCCCAGGCGGCCCTTCGATCAGGGCGATGTCAACGCTGTCCAGCGCGGCGACGATTTCTGCCGTATTGCCATTGGAAGTGCTCACCAGCACCTCCGGGTAGCGGGCATGGAAATCGGCAATCAGGTACGGCAGCAGGTAGCTGGCCGGCGTGGTGCTGGCGCCGATGCGCAAGGTACCGCGCTCCAGCCCGCGCATGGCCTCACGCAATGCCTGGGCCTGGCGGAAGGTTTCGCGCAGGCGCTCGGCATGGGCCAGCAACTGCTCGCCGGCTGCTGTCAGCCGCACACCACGGCCGGCGCGCTGATAGAGGGGCTCACCAAAGGCCTCCTGCAGCAGCTTGAGCTGGCCAGACACCGCTGGCTGCGACAGGTGCAGGGCCTGGGCCGCATGGCTGATGTTGCCGTGCTCGGCGACGGTGGCGAACGTTATCAGTTGTTCTGGGGTCATGATTGAAAAGTATCAGCTATACGGATATTTGCCATCCTAAATTACGATTTTTTATAAGCTTATAACCAGATTAACGTAGGTCATGTCGAAATACCTTTCCGGAGGACTCACATGGCCACGGTTCCGTCCAACCCCGCCTTTGCACCTACCCTCTCCACCCGAGGGCGGCTCAATGGCATTCTGTTCGTCGCGCTTTTCGCGCTTGCGGTCACCCAGCTGGCCGCCCTGCCCGCCATCGCCAACCTGGGCATCAGCCCGCTGATCGTCGGTATCGTCGCCGGTGCGCTGTACGGCAATGCGCTGCGTGACGGCGTACCGGCGAGCTGGGCAGCGGGCATCAACTTTTCCGCTCGCGGCCTGCTGCGCATTGCCGTGGCCTTCTTCGGCCTACGGGTAAGCCTGCAGGAAATTGCCGAAGTCGGCTGGTCCGGGCTCATCGTGTCGCTACTGGTGGTGTCCAGCACCCTGCTGATCGGCCTGTGGTGCGGCATGAGGCTGTTCAAGCTGGACCGCGATACCGCCCTTCTGACCGCGGCCGGCAGTGCCATCTGCGGCGCCGCCGCGGTACTGGCCTTCGAATCGGCCCTGCGCAGTGCCCCGCACAAAAGCGCCATGGCGGTTGGTAGCGTGGTGCTGTTCGGCACCCTGTCGATGTTCCTCTACCCATTGGCGATCAATGCCGGCTGGCTGCACCTGGACACCATGGGCGCCGGGCTGTTCCTCGGCGGCACCATTCACGAGGTGGCCCAGGTGGTCGGTGCGGCCAGCAACGTCAGCCCCGAGGCCACGCATATAGCCACCATCGTCAAGATGACCCGGGTGATGTTGCTGGTACCGGTACTCCTGGTGGTGGGCCTCTGGATCAGCCGCGCACGCCAGCCGGGCCAGGCACAGGGCAACGGGCGCATCGCCATGCCCTGGTTCGCCTTCGGCTTCCTCGCGCTGGTGCTGGTGAACTCGCTGCAAGTGCTGCCGGGTAGCGTGACGCAGGCGGTCAACAGCCTGGATACCTTTGCCCTGACCATGGCCATGACCGCGCTGGGAATGGAGACGCGCTTCAGCCAGATTCGCCAGGCCGGGCCACGGGCGCTGGCGACCGGAGCGATTCTCAACCTTTGGCTGGTGTTTGGCGGCGTGGCAATTACCCTTGGCGTGCAGAGGCTGTTGGGCTGACTTGAGACCGTGCTGGCTTCTTCGCGGGCTTGCCCGCTCCCACAGGTACAGCGCAAACCTTGAGCGCTGCGCGGTCCCTGTGGGAGCGGGCAAGCCCGCGAAGAAGCCAACCGGGTCTCAAGCTTTTTCCACTCCCCCCTCGTTGCCGCCCGCATTTCTCGGTATGGTGTTGTCAAAGAAGGATGTTTTACCCGCACAGGAAAGACTTAGATGCCTCAACGCCATGTCATCAATGCATCCGTCAGCCCCAAAGGCAGCCTGGAGACGCTGTCACAACGTGAAGTGCAGCAACTGAGTGAAGTCGGTACCGGTAGCCTTTACACCCTGTTCCGCCAGTGCGCCCTGGCCATCCTCAACACCGGCGCCCATGTCGATAATGCCAAGACCATCCTCGAGGCCTATCAGGACTTCGAGGTGCGTATTCATCAACAGGACCGCGGCGTGCGCCTGGAGCTGCTGAATGCCCCGGCCGACGCCTTCGTCGATGGCGAAATGATCGCCAGTACCCGTGAAATGCTGTTCAGCGCCCTGCGCGACATCGTCTACACCGAAAGCGAGCTGGCCAGCCAGCGCATCGACCTGGAAAGCTCCCAGGGCATCACCGACTATGTCTTCCACCTGCTGCGCAACGCCCGCACCCTGCGCCCGGGCGTGGAGCCGAAGATGGTGGTGTGCTGGGGTGGCCATTCGATCAGCAGCGAGGAATACCAGTACACCAAGAAGGTCGGCCACGAGCTGGGCCTGCGCAAGCTGGACGTGTGCACCGGCTGCGGCCCGGGCGTGATGAAGGGCCCGATGAAGGGCGCCACCATTGCCCATGCCAAGCAGCGCATGCACGGCAGCCGCTACCTGGGCCTGACCGAGCCGGGCATCATCGCCGCCGAAGCGCCCAACCCGATCGTCAACGAACTGGTGATCCTGCCGGACATCGAGAAGCGCCTGGAGGCCTTCGTCCGTGTCGGCCACGGCATCATCATCTTCCCGGGGGGGGCCGGCACGGCCGAGGAGTTCCTCTACCTGCTGGGTATCCTCATGCACCCGGACAACCAGAACCTGCCGTTCCCGGTGATACTCACCGGCCCGCGCAGCGCCGAGCCGTACCTGCAACAGTTGCACGCCTTCGTGGGCGCCACCCTGGGTGAAGCGGCGCACCGTCTGTACGAGATCATCATCGACGACCCGGCGGAAGTCGCCCGGCACATGGTCGAAGGGCTCAAGGCGGTGAAGCAGTTCCGCCGCGAGCGCAACGATGCCTTCCACTTCAACTGGCTACTGAAGATCGAGGAGAGCTTCCAGCGCCCGTTCGACCCAACCCACCAGGCCATGGCCGACCTGGACCTGCGCCGCGAATTGCCGGCCCACGAACTGGCCGCCAACCTGCGCCGGGCGTTTTCCGGCATCGTCGCCGGCAACGTGAAGGACAAGGGCATCCGCCTGATCGAGGAACACGGGCCGTATCAGATCCGTGGCGACAGCGCCGTGCTGGACCCACTGGGCCGGTTGTTGCAGGCGTTCGTCGACCAGCATCGGATGAAGTTGCCTGGTGGCGCGGCGTATGTACCGTGCTACCAGGTGGTGACCTGATTCGCCATTGTTGCTGTTGCTTCGGCTTTTGCTTCTAAGCGCGCGACAGTTCAAGCGCTCAGAAGCAAAGGCAAAGGCAAAACTGCTACTAGCTCAGGTCGGCCATCGGCCGTTCGACGAAGCGGATACTGTCGCGCCCTCCGCGCTTGGACTGGTACAACGCCACATCCCCCTGCTCGATCAACGCCGCCAGGCTCGCCGGCGGCTGGTCGAACAGGTTGGCGCCGATACTCAAGGTGACCGGCTGCGGCGTAGGCACCGTCTTGCTGGCAAACTGCTGGAACTGTTCGCGCAACAACCCACCCAGCTCCATGATCCGCTCGCTGCTCGCACCACACAGCAGAATGACGAACTCATCACCGCCCAGCCGCGCCGCCAGCGAGCGCTCGGGCAGCACCGTGCGTATCATCTCGCTCAAGGCAATCAGCAAGCGGTCCCCTGCAACATGCCCGTGCAGGTCGTTGACCAGCTTGAAATTGTCGATGTCGATCAGCAGCAAGGCCCCGGGCTGAGCCGGGCTCACTTCCTTGAAGAAAGGCCCCGCCCGCACCTCCAGCGCGCGCCGGTTGTACAGCGCAGTCAACGGATCACGGGCTGCCAGCCGGGCAATACGCACCTCGCGCCGGTAGCGCACAGTGCCGGTCATCGACAAGGCAATCAGCATGATCGCCATCGCGCCTTCGACCAAGGACACCTGAATGATCAGCCCGCCGAAGGTGGCCAGGTCAATCAGCGTACCTGGTGTGATCGCAATGATCGCCTTGGCCACATAGAACAAGCCGTGAACCAGCAATACATAGCGCAACTGCACAGCGCCAACACTCAGCGACTTGCCATGCGGCCGCAACAGCCAACTGGCCTTGAGCGTCAACAGCGCCACCAGCAACGAGTTGACCATCAGCATCACCTTCGACCACTGCGGCCCCACAGGCAACAGCAGCAAGGCGAACCACACCAGCACGACCGACAACCAGATACGCGACAGCCGCATTTGGGTAAAGCGCAACACCCCTGCCAGGAAGAACCAGTGCGCCACCACCAGCAAGCCGTTGGCGAACCAGATACCAATCAGCAACAAGCCGATGCCGCGCAGCAAGGCCAGGGTGGAACCCATCGTGATGGTGGCAAAGCCTGCGCTCCAGAACAGCAGCGATGGCTCGCGAACGCTGCGCCACTCGATCGCCAGATACAATGCAGCTGCGGCAGCCAGGGCGATCGAGATAGTCAGCATCGTGGGTGGGTCAAGCGCCATATATGGATTGGCCTATCTGGTTAACGAGGAAACGGCCCGATTGTATGTGCTTGTGATGACTTTTCAGAGGGACGATGCACGTTTGTCCGAAAATCCCCCGCTTTACCGGGACATACCCCGATCTTCGGCCTCAACCGTGGTCATCAGACGCATCAATACCTGGTTTTCCACTGGCCTGCTCAGCAGGTAGCCCTGCACCTCATGGCACTGGTCGTCGCTGAGCAAGGCCAGCTGCTCCGAGGTCTCTACCCCTTCAGCAGTGACCGTCATGCCCATCGCATTGCCCAGGTTGATGATAGCCTGCACCACGCTGCGATCACTGCTGCTCATGCCCAGCGACTGGACGAAACGCTTGTCGATCTTGATGCTGTCGAACGGGTATGTGCGCAGGTAGCCCAGCGAAGAATAGCCAGTACCGAAGTCATCCATGTTAAGCCGCACCCCCAGTTCCTTCAGCGCATTCATGGTCTGCAGGGCGCCTTCGACGTCGTTGAGCATGACGTTCTCGGTAATTTCCAGCTCCAGGCGATGGGCAGGCAGACCGGTTTGTCGAAGTGCGTCGGCCACATCACAGACCACATCGCTGCGGCTGAACTGCGCCGGGGACATGTTGACCGAGACCATGATCTCGAGCGGCCAGCCACGGGCCAGTTGGCAGGCCTCCTGAAGCACCCAGTTGCCCAGCAGCACTATCAGGTCGGACTCCTCGGCCAGAGCGATGAAGCGGTCTGGCCGTAGCAGGCCGAGCCGTGGATGTTGCCAGCGCACCAGCGCCTCGGCGGAGGCCACCGTCACGCCATCGACCTTGTAGCGCGGCTGGAAGTGCAGGCGCAATTCGCCGCGCGCGATGCCTTCGCGCAGCTCACGCTCCAGTTCGCGCTTTTCCAGCAATGCCGAGTTCAGCTGTGCCGAGAAGTACCGCCAGGTATGCTTGCCGGCCTGTTTCGCACTGTACAAGGCGACATCGGCATAACGGATCAGGTCACCGGGTAGCCCGGAATACTCGGCGGACAACACCACCCCGAGACTGGCCCCGACCTGCACCTTGTGTTGCTCGAAGGTGATCGGGCGCTTCAGGGTTTCGATGACCCGCGCGCAAAAGCGGTCCACCTCGTCATGCTTGCCTGGCCGCGTCAGCACGATGACGAACTCGTCTCCGCCCAACCTCGCCACCAGGTCGGTGTCCCGGGTCACTTGCCCAAGCCGATGGGCGACTTCGATCAGCACGGCGTCCCCGGCCGGGTGGCCGAGGCTGTCATTGATAGGCTTGAAATTGTCCAGGTCGAGCATCAGCAAAGCCAGTTCCGCTTGCCTGGCGTCTTCAAGGAAGCGGAACAGCTTGTTGCGGTTGGGCAGGCCGGTGAGCGCATCATGCAGCGACAGGTGCTGGATCTGCGCGTGGGCGGCCACTTCGTCGGTGATATCGGTACAGGTACCCCGGAACCCCTGGCAGGTCTTGTGTTCGATGATGGCCTTGGCGGCGACCCGGCACTCTCGCCGTTGTTCATGTCGATCATGGTATTGGCAGCGCAAGGTACCGGTCGCCTCGCTGCTGGCAAGGCCATGCAACCAGGTATCGACCTGACTGGTATCACAGGCGAACAGTTCGCTGACAGGGCGTTGCAACCAGCGCTCCGGTGCATGCCCGGTAAGCTCGGCAAAACGCGGTGACAGGTAGGTCAGGTGCTGCTGCGCGTCAGTTTCCCAGATCCAGTCCGACGCTGCCTCGGCGACAGCCTTGAAGCGTGCTTCACTGGCCTCCAGCGCCACCTTGGAAACGGCCAGCTCGCGGTGACTGCGGTCGATACCGGCACTGGCACGCATGGCATAGCGGGCAAACAAGGCCATCACCAGGGCGATGATCAGCAACGCCAGGGCCAGGGGAAACAAGACCGTGTGAAGCAGCTCGGTTCCTGGCTGCTCGATATGCCAGGTCAGCGCGTAGCCACTCTCCTCCAGAGGCAGACGCCCCTGGTCTGCATGCACCTGGGAAGCCGCCGCGACAGTAAAGCCCGACAGCCCGGCAGTGCGCTGCAACTGCCCGAGCACCGCCGGGCTGAGCACCCGCACGAACACAAGTACCGCACCGGATGTCGGCGGCGGTTGCCCGGTTGAAGGCGGGCGGATGATGGCCGAGGTGTAAAGCGCCGGCTGGCCGTCGAACAGCAGGTAACCGGACGCAGCCTGTTCCTGCTGCACCGCCCGCCGCGCCCGCTGCAGTACCTGGGCGCTGCTGGTGCTGTGACGGTCAAAGCCTTGTTCGCTGAGGCGACCTTGCAGCATGGCGTAGTGGGTGCCGTCGTCATCGAGCACGAAGACCCCTTCATAGCCATCGGCGCTATACAGCGTAGCGCCGAGGTTATCCTCGTCATAGGCCCAATGTCGGTCCACCAGCCCTGCCAGGTGGTCATAAGCGGCTTGCCAGACGGCATAGGCCACCAGATAGTTGCGGTCGGTCTTCTGCAGCTGGGTCAGCGCCGACTCGGCGTGAAAGCGACTCTGAGACCGCTCGCGCTCGTCCAGCGCCCCGGCGATGCGGTACAAGGAAACAAGGCCCAGAAGTAATATCACCAACAGCAGGCTGGAAAAGACCAGCGTCAACTGCCGAACCACCTGACTGCGCGACGAATTACTATCGAAGCTTGCATCCATTCAATGGGCGCCTTTTGCCATGTCTACAGGATTGACTGGTGGTGATTGGGGGTGATCGGTCCAACCGACGACTGACCGTGGTGAGCCTGGTGGCCAAAGGCGGGCCGTCGGTTTCCGCATCACGAACAACCAGCCATCATCAAGGTTGTGCTTGCGCAGTACTCCTCAGAGTACCCGCTTGATCAGCGGCTCCAGCCGGCTATAGCGCAGTCGGCGCAGGAACTTGCGCACCTCCTTGGGGTGCTCGGTCCTGACCCCCAGCGCCTCTGCCGAACCAATCTTCGGCGCATGCCGGCGCAGTTCGGCCAACTCTGCTTCCCGTGGCGCCAGCCATTGCCCCTGTGGGTCATCGATCAGCAAGCCGTTCTCCAGGTCCAGGTTGAAGCCGCGCGGGTTCAGGTTGTTACCGGTCAGCAGCGAATAACGCTGGTCGATCCACACGCCCTTGGCATGGAAGGTATGCCCGGGATCGTTCCAGATCCGCACCTGCAGCTGGCCACTGGCAATCGCGGCGTGGCGACGTCGGGTGAAGGCGCGCAGATTGTCTTCGTACAGGTAGGGTAGCGCACCGCTGGCACTGAACGGCTCGCCGGGGGCGATATAGAAGTCGTTGGCCGTCCGGTCACCAACGATCAGCTCCACCCGCACGCCACGCGCCAGCGCATGGTCGAGCTCGCGCATCAGCACCCGGGGCGGGTTGAAATACGGCGTGCTGATGATGACCTGCGTACGCGCCGCCGCCAGCAGGGTGCACAACGCCCGGTTCAGCGGGTTGCCACGGCCCACACCCAACAGCGGGATCACCCGCAGGCCCTGCCCCGCCACGCTGGCGGGTGCCTCATAGGCCATGCGCCGCAGCCGCGCGCGCAAGCGCCGGATGTCGCCGCGCAGGCTGCGGGTAGAGGGTGGCGCCGGCAGGTCGAGGCGCGGTGTGGCGGTTTGGTGCAGCAGGCGTCGCACCAGGTCGACCATGGCGTCGGCCAGCGCCGGCGACTGGAACAGGTGGTAACGGTCCAGGCGGTAGCGGTCGAAACGGTGCAGGTACACGTTGTTCAGGCTGGCACCGGTGTAGATCACGCAGTCGTCGATGATACTGCCCTTAAGGTGCAACACGCCGAACAGCTCGCGGGTCTGCACCGGTACGCCGTGGATGACGATGTCCAGCCCATGGTGCTGGCGCTGGGCCTGGTACCAGGCGGCATTACCCGGCTGGCGCCCGGCGCCCAGCAGGCCGCGCCGGGCACGGAACCAGTCGACCACGATGGTGATTTCCAGCTCCGGCCGCGCGGCCTTGGCCTGGTACAGGGCATCCAGCACTTCCTGGCCGGCCTCGTCTTCCTGCAGGTACAGCGCGACGATGACGATGCGCCGGGTTGCGGCGCGGATGCGCTCGAGCAGGCAGACGCGGTAGGCCTTGGCATCGGGCAGCACCTGGATGGACTCGGCCGCCATGGCGAAGCCTGGCAATGCCGCCAGCATGGATTCGGGGTTCACAAACGATCACCTTCTGTGTGCAATCACTGTTGTGCATCAGCTTGCACAGGAAGATCGAAATGGTCCAGCCCCCGGAGAGCATGGGGCTGGTCTCCCCCGCAAAAGTTGTACAACTTGTTGCCGCTGCGAACTTTTTCCCGTTTACCGGTCTATGTGGGAGGCACAGAAAGGTAGCGGGACGCGAGACAAGGTTCGCCGACCACCTGCTGGCCAGATGGCTCAATTGTTATCAGAGGTTGGCTTCGCTCATGAAAATACATGTCGCAAGGTTGATGCTGCTCGGCCTGTTCTCGTTCGCGGCGATGGGCACGGCGTCGGCAACACAAATGAAGGCGCCCGTAGCGGCGGCCCCGGCAGTTCAATCACCGTTGCAGCCTGCCGGCAACCCTTGGTCCAGGGTGGCCAGTGTGGCCGATGCACAGCCGGCCACGCTGCTGGCCCACGATGACGACCGCTGGCATGACCACCGCAGCGACTGGCGCCGCGAACAGTGGCGCCGCGAGCAAGCCCGCCGTGATTGGGAACGCCGGCGAGACTGGGAACGCCGCCGCGACTGGGAGCGCCGCCATGATCGGGCCATGCACCACCGCTACCATGACGATTATCGTTACTACCGCCGCTGATCGTTGATCCGCAATTGGCGCGCTCGATGTGGGAGCGGCCTTGTGTAAGGCCGCTCCCACAGA
>NZ_JBIWEM010000018.1:0-23875 GCF_044762545.1 Pseudomonas sp. NPDC096925
AGGATGGCACGGGCTTCGCCCGTGTTCGCGGGCAAGCCCGCTCCCACAGGGGGCGCGCCAGCTTTTAGAAATTGAGCAAGACAGTTGCTCCCACATCTGTTTCGGGCCAATTATTCCTGTGCCAGATGGGTGGCAGTCTTGGTGCATGGCTGGAAATGGATGAAGAGCAGCTTTGACCCCTTCGATATCGAAGGGAACAAACAAGGCGGGCAGAGGTGCCCTCGCAGGAGTGACTGGCCCGAAACAGATGTGGGAGCGGGCTTGTCCCGCGAAGCGCCGCGCGGGCGGCGCTCGATCTCACAGGCGCTGAAGATGGCGAGGCATGCATCTGGCACCCCTGATCAAATCCCCCTCCGCCCCCCGTCGCCCTTCCGAAAGTTCCTGTCGCTTTGTCGTCAGAAGCTGTCGCCCCACTGTAAATTTATCTGCAACGTCGTTAGAATCGATCCCTTTCCGTACAACCCCGTGGAGTGATGGCATGGCGGACGTAAAAAAGGTCGTACTGGCGTATTCCGGCGGCCTTGATACTTCGGTGATTCTCAAGTGGCTGCAGGATACCTACAACTGCGAAGTGGTGACCTTCACCGCTGACCTGGGTCAGGGCGAAGAGGTCGAGCCGGCCCGTGCCAAGGCCCAGGCAATGGGCGTTAAAGAGATCTACATCGACGACCTGCGCGAAGAATTCGTACGTGATTTCGTGTTCCCGATGTTCCGCGCCAACACCGTCTACGAGGGCGAGTACCTGCTGGGTACCTCCATCGCCCGTCCGCTGATCGCCAAGCGCCTGATCGAAATCGCCAACGAAACCGGCGCTGACGCCATTTCCCATGGCGCCACCGGCAAAGGCAACGACCAGGTGCGTTTCGAACTGGGCGCCTACGCCCTGAAACCAGGCGTCAAGGTCATCGCCCCATGGCGTGAGTGGGACCTGCTGTCCCGCGAGAAGCTGATGGACTACGCCGAGAAGCACGGCATCCCGATCGAGCGCCACGGCAAGAAGAAGTCGCCGTACTCGATGGACGCCAACCTGCTGCACATCTCCTACGAAGGCGGTGTCCTGGAAGATACCTGGACCGAGCACGAAGAAGACATGTGGCGCTGGAGCGTCTCGCCCGAGAACGCCCCGGACCAGGCTACCTACATCGAGCTGACCTACCGCAACGGTGACATCGTTGCCATCGACGGCGTCGAGAAGACCCCGGCCACCGTCCTGGCCGACCTGAACCGTATCGGTGGTGCCAACGGCATCGGCCGTCTGGATATCGTCGAGAACCGTTACGTCGGCATGAAGTCGCGTGGTTGCTACGAGACCCCTGGTGGCACCATCATGCTCAAGGCCCACCGTGCCATCGAGTCGATCACCCTGGACCGCGAAGTCGCTCACCTGAAGGATGAGCTGATGCCGAAGTATGCCAGCCTGATCTACACCGGCTACTGGTGGAGCCCGGAGCGTCTGATGCTGCAGCAGATGATCGACGCTTCGCAGGTCAACGTGAACGGCGTGGTACGCCTGAAACTGTACAAGGGCAACGTCACCGTGGTTGGCCGCAAGTCGGACGATTCGCTGTTCGATGCCAATATCGCCACCTTCGAGGAAGATGGCGGCGCCTACAACCAGGCGGACGCTGCCGGCTTCATCAAGCTCAACGCCCTGCGTATGCGCATTGCTGCCAACAAGGGCCGCTCGCTGCTCTGATCGCTGGCATGTGCAGTAAAAACCCCGGCCCAGGCCGGGGTTTTTTTTGCCTGTGGAAAGCCTTGGGCATCAATGGCCATCGTTTGCCATCTGACCCTCAAGCACGCTGATCGACAGTTGTGCGCATTGGCGTTTATCCAGGTTGCAAAAGCGCCAGGTGC
Source organism: Pseudomonas sp. NPDC096925 (assembly GCF_044762545.1). Taxonomy (NCBI): domain Bacteria; kingdom Pseudomonadati; phylum Pseudomonadota; class Gammaproteobacteria; order Pseudomonadales; family Pseudomonadaceae; genus Pseudomonas; species Pseudomonas sp. NPDC096925. The sequence continues at coordinate 1,858 of NZ_JBIWEM010000018.1, forward strand.
GCGCTGGCAGAGGCGGTTGGGCAAGGGTGAGCAGCACTTGTTGCTCCATCATGCGATTGGCATCGGGGCCGGAAAACATGAACGTGACAGGCTCGCCCTGTAGCGCTTCGCTGGCATCACTGGGCATTGCAGGTTTGGCCTGGGCGTTCAATGTCGGCGTGTTGTCGTTTGCCGTTCTGTTTGGCGACGGGCTGTAGAAGGACTTGTAATTGAAGTTGAGCGTGAGGAAGAACAGGGCCGTCAGAAAGAACGGGAAGCCCACCAGGAACCAAGTATAGAGATTTTGGCTGGACTCGCTGAGAAACGGCAGTGTGGCAAGGGCAGAGGCTTCGATAATCCCCGCGAAGATGGCAATGATCGTCAGCGGGGCGACAGGTTGTGCTTGGGGCATATGGGCCGTCTCCAGCGATTTTGCCCATCATTACCCTACAGCAACGCTCAACTAAAGACTGGATTGTTTCCCGGGTGAGGAATAATCGGCCGAAATCCTGACAGCCTTGTTTGTTCAGCGTGTTCGCATTGGATAATTCCTCAGGTAATGGCCAGTTTTCAACTGGGCACTTTTGCAGGTGGGTGATACCGTTCATTTCGGTAATAAGGAATTTGATTGTTACAACTACGGTAGTTGTGTGTAGGAATTTTCTGTAAGTGCTGTAGGTTTTATCTGCTCATGTATTTCGCCGGTAAATCACCGCGCCAGCAAGCGTTCTGTCGGTTATCTTGGCGGACCAAAGCAAAAACAATGAATGGATATCGCATGAATAAAGTGCTTATCGTAGATGATCATCCGGTCATACGCTTGGCCGTACGCATGCTGATGGAGCGGCATGGGTATGACGTCGTGGCGGAGACCGACAACGGGGTGGCTGCATTGCAGCTGACACGGCAACACCTGCCGGATATCGTGGTGCTCGATATCGGTATTCCCAAACTGGATGGCCTGGAGGTGATCGCCCGTATGGCGACCTTCAGCCCGGGCAGCAAGGTGCTGGTGCTGACATCGCAGCCCCCAGGCAACTTCTCGATGCGCTGCATGCAGGCGGGGGCGGCGGGCTATGTGTGCAAGCAACAGGAACTCACCGAGCTGCTGAGCGCCATCAAGGCCGTATTGTCGGGCTACAGCTACTTCCCCAACCAGGCTCTGCATCCGTCACGTGGCAGGGGAGGCGGGAGTGAGACAGATATGGTCAACCGCCTCTCGGCGCGCGAGATGACAGTGTTGCAGCAACTGGCACGAGGGCGTTCGAACAAGGAGATTGCCGACAGCATGTTCCTCAGCAACAAGACGGTCAGTACCTACAAGTCGCGTCTGTTGCTCAAGCTCAACGCGCGGTCGCTGGTCGACCTGATCGAGCTGGCGCAACGGCAAGGGTTGAACTGACCGCCAAGGCCGTAAAGCCTCCTGCCTGGAGGCTTTGCCAAGGCTGCTGGTCCCGGGCTACAGATCGTAGTCGAAGTCGGCCAGCTGCTTCTGCAGGCGCCTTTCTTCCAGCATATTGTCGATAGTGCGGCGTTTGCTCAGGTTGGTTTTTGCGGTTTCCACCTGGGGTTCCACATCATCCTCTGCGGCAACAAAATCATCTTCGATCGACAGGTCGTCTTTATCGCTACTCATGAGTCGCTCCAAGCCAAGGGGCCATTGGCCGTCCTTATAACCAGAAAGCAGACGCTGGTAAAAAAGATTTTTTCAATCGTCACAGGTGGTTTCCAGCTATCGACTCAATCGTCGGAGGTCTTGTGCTTGTACTCGCACAGGTCTTCGATCCGGCAACTGCCGCACCGTGGCTTGCGTGCCTGGCACACATAGCGCCCGTGCAGGATCAGCCAGTGGTGGGCGTCGAGCAGGTAATCTTTTGGTACGAACTTGATCAGCTTCTTCTCCACTTCCAGCACCGTCTTGCCTGGCGCAATGCCTGTGCGGTTGCTGACCCGGAAGATATGGGTATCCACCGCCATGGTCGGCTGGCGGAACGCTGTGTTGAGCACTACGTTGGCGGTCTTGCGGCCCACGCCGGGCAGCGCCTCCAGGGCTTCGCGGGTTTGCGGTACCTGGCTGTCATGGCGTTCGATCAGCAGCCGGCAGGCTTCGATGACGTTCTTGGCCTTGCTGTTGTACAAACCAATGGTCTTGATGTACTCGCTCAGGCCTTCGACGCCCAGGGCATAGATGGCCTCGGGGGTGTTGGCGACCGGGAACAGGCGGGCGGTGGCCTTGTTGACGCCGACATCGGTGGACTGCGCGGACAGTGTCACGGCAACCAGCAGTTCGAACGGCGTGGTGTAGGCCAGTTCGGTCTTCGGGTCGGGATTGTCTTCGTGCAGCCTGCGAAAGATCTCCAGGCGTTTGGCGGCATTCATGAAATCAGCGCTTTCCTTGACGACGTGGTTGGGCAGGGCCCGGACGCAGGCGATTGTACAAGGCCAACAGCAGTCCGAGCAGTAGCAAGGCGCCGGGGGCCAGGCTGGCCAGATGCAGGCTGGCACCGTCGGTCAGCCATTGGCGGCTGGCACCGAGCAGCAGGCAGCTGGCAAACAGCGTGCACAGGTGACTGGTGAGCAGGCGCCAGCGCCCTTGATCGGGCAGCAGGTGGTCAGTGGCCAGGCATTGCAGGCATAGCAGTGCGGGATAGTGGCCGAGGGCGAGAGCCGTTGGCAGCAGCCAGGCACGCAGGGCCAGTTGCAGGCAACTGGCCAGGGCCGCCAGCAGCAGCAGGCTGGCCAGCACACGGGGCCAGGTGGTGAGCCGCTGGCGAAGGGGGGCCAGCAACAGTTGGTGAAGGCTGCTCATCAGCACCGCGCACACGCCGATGGTGGCGCCTTCGCTCAGTGTCCGGGTGGCGCCCAGCAGGGGCACAAGGCTTGCGCCCAGCAGGTAGAACCTATTCATGCGTGGGGCCCTCCAGCAGCACGCTGCGCTGCTGATCGAAGTAACTCAGCGCTTCCTGTAGTGCGCCGATCACTGCCCGTGAGGTAACGGTTGCCCCGGCCAACTGGTCAAAGTCGCCCTGGTCGCGCTTCAGCGCCCAGTGATCGCCCAACTGACGGTTGGCAAATTGCCCCAACCAGTTCACCTGCGGATCACCCAGGCGTGCGCCCAGCCCGGGGCTTTCCTGTTGCTCGACCAGCTGGCTGCCGATCAGTCGGCCGTCCGCGGCAATGGCCACGCTCAGCACGATCGGCCCGGCATAGCCCTGGGCCTGGGTGACCAGGATGATGGCGGCCGGTTTGCCCGCCAGGGTGGCCCGGTAAGCTGCCAGGATACGGCTGTTTGGCCGCTGTGCGGCGGGCCTGGGCAGCGGATTGTCGAGTGGCTGGTTGTCGTAACTGCCTTCTGGCAGCACCGCCAGCCGCTGGCGGCTATTCAGTTGTTTCTCGGCGTCGGCGATGGCCGTGCTGGTCCAGTGCCGCCAGGCCAGGGTGGCCGACAGCGCCAGTGCCGCGGTCAGCAGCAGCAGGCCCACATCACGTACCAGGCGCTTCATCGGGCAACCTGCTGGCGCTGCACGGCCAGGCGTTCGAGGCTTGGCGTCATGAGGTTCATCAGCAGGATGGCAAACGCGGTACCGTCCGGGTAGCTGCCCCAGGTGCGGATCAGGTAGATCAGCAGGCCCGCTCCCAGGCCGAACCCTAGCTTCGCCCACTCCTGCCGGGGGCCGGACACCGGTTCGGTGGCAATGAAGAACGCCGCCATCATGGTCGAGCCGGAGAACAGGTGCAGCAGGGGTGAGCCGTTTGAGTCCGAACCCGAGCCATTCCAGCCCAGCAGGCTGAACAGGAGCAACCCTGCCAGCAAACCAACCGGCGCATGCCAGGTGATCACCTTGCGTTGCAGCAGGAACAGGCCGCCCAGCAGGAACGCCAGGTTGACCCATTCGCTGCCCCGCCCACCGATGCTGCCGAAGCCCGGGTGGCTGGCGAACAGCTCTTCGATGGTCAGGCTGCGGTTGTGGCGCAGGCCGTCGAGCAGTGTCGGCCGGGCCCAGGCATCGATCTGCGCGCTGCCGGTGAACACCTGCTGCAGGCTGTCGAGCAGGCCTGGCGCCGGCCCTGGCCAATGGTTCATCTGCAGCGGGAAGCTCAGCAGCGCGAAGGCGTAGCCGACCATGGCCGGGTTGAACAGATTGCGCCCGACCCCGCCAAAGGCCTGTTTGCCGATGCCGATGGCAACACTGGCAGCCACCACCGGCAACCACCACGGCGCCAGGGTGGGCAGGGCGGCGGTCAGCAGCACGGCGGTCACCAGCGCGCTGCCGTCGTTCAGCGCCATGCGCAGCGGTTGTGCTCGCAAAGTGAGCAGCAACGCCTCGCACAGCAGCGCGGCACTCGCGCACAGCAACAGGTTCAGTAGCAAACTCCAGCCATGCAGCCAGAACAGCGTCAGCAAGCCAGGCAGGCAGGCCAGCAACACCAGGCCCATGCTGGTGCGTAGCCGCGGGTCGGGTTTGGCGGTCATTGGGCGAACAGCCCGTTGAAGCCGGAAAACGCCATGGCCATCACCCCGGCACCGAGCAGTTCGATGGGCAGGCCGCGCAGCGCCCCGGGGACGTCGACATGGGCGCTGCGTTGGCGCAGGTCGGCGAACAAGACCAACGCCAGCCAGAAGCCACCGCCGGCCAGCAGGCCTTGCAGCAGCGTGGCGAGCCATGTGCTGTCGTCGCTTGCCTGTTGCAGGGTCAACCCCAGTACTGCCGCATTGCTCAACAGCAACGCAGGCAACTCCGTCATCGGCCAGGTCGGGCGCCACCTTGTCAGCAGCCATGGCACGCCCCAGGCGAGCACGGCCAGCCAGGGCAACAACAGGAACAGGGCAAGGTCCTGAGCCTGCAGCGGGGCAAGCACCACCTGCAACAGCAGCTGCGCGCCGAACATGCCCAAGGCGATGCACAGTGCGCAGGCAAGGCCGTGTACGTGCAGGTGCAGCCTGGGGAGTGGCTGTTGTTGCAGGCACAGGTGATTGACCAGCGCGGCGCTGATCAGGACCAGGATGTAGTCGCTCATGAGATGACGATAGCCGGGAATCGGGGCGATTGTCCGGGTTCCGGAGTCATTGTGGGAGCGGGCGTGCCAGCGAACACCGGCAACGCCAGTGCCATGCACCGCGCAGTCCGTTTCGCGGGCACGCCCGCTCCCACAAGGTCCAGCAGGTTTTGTTACTTGATGCGCTGGCCTGGCTTGGCACCGCTGTCCGGGCTCAGCAGGTAAATCTCCTCACCGCCAGGGCCGGCCGCCATGACCATGCCTTCGGAGACACCAAAGCGCATCTTTCGTGGCTTGAGGTTGGCCACCATCATGGTCAGGCGGCCTTCCAGCTGGGACGGGTCGGGGTAGGCCGACTTGATGCCGGAGAACACGTTGCGGCGCTCGTCACCGATGTCCAGGGTCAGTTGCAGCAGCTTGTCCGCACCCGGTACGGCTTCGGCCTTGACGATCAGCGCCACGCGCAGGTCGACGGCTGCGAAGGTGTCGAACTCGATTTCCGCCGACAGTGGGTCCTTGGCCAGCTCGCCGTTGCCGGCCGGGGCCTTGGCTTCGGCGGCCAGCAGGTCTTCCTTGCTGGCGGCGACCATGGCTTCTACCTTGGCCGGTTCGATGCGGCTCATCAGTGCCTTGAACGGGTTCAGCTGGTGGTTTTCCAGGCGCGACAGGTGGTCGTTCCAGGTCAGCGGGGCCACGTTGAGGAAGGCCTCGGCGTCGGCAGCCAGCACCGGCAGCACCGGCTTGAGGAAGATCACCAGCTGGCGGAACAGGTTGATACCCTGGGCGCAGATGGCCTGCACTTCATCCTGCTTGCCTTCCTGTTTGGCCAGCGACCATGGAGCCTTGTCGGCGATCCAGGCGTTGGCGCGGTCGGCCAGCGCCATGATTTCGCGCATGGCACGGCCGAAGTCGCGGCCTTCATAGGCATCGGCGATCGACGGGGCGGCCGCCAGGAAGGCTTCGGTCAGCTCCGGTGCGGCATCGCCAGCCACCATCACGCCTTCGTTGCCCTTGTGGATGAACCCGGCGCAACGGCTGGCGATGTTGACCACCTTGCCGACCAGGTCGGAGTTGACCTTCTGCACGAAGTCTTCCAGGTTCAGGTCCAGGTCATCGACGCCACGGCCCAGCTTGGCCGCGTAGTAGTAACGCAGGTATTCCGGCTGCAGGTGGTCGAGGTAGGTGCGGGCCTTGATGAAGGTACCGCGCGACTTGGACATCTTGGCGCCGTTCACGGTCAGGTAGCCGTGCACGTTGACTGCGCTCGGCTTGCGGAAGCCGGCGCCTTCGAGCATGGCTGGCCAGAACAGGGCGTGGAAGTTGACGATGTCCTTGCCGATGAAGTGGTACAGCTCGGCCTTGGAGCCTTCGTTCCAGAACGCGTCGAAGTCCAGCTCCGGGCGGCGTGCGCAGAGGTTCTTGAAGCTGGCCATGTAGCCGATCGGCGCATCCAGCCACACGTAGAAGTACTTGCCTGGCTCGCCCGGGATTTCGAAGCCGAAGTATGGCGCGTCGCGGGAGATGTCCCATTCCTGCAGGCCCGAATCGAGCCATTCGGCCAGCTTGTTGGCTACTGCGTCCTGCAGGGTGCCGCTACGGGTCCACTGCTGCAGCATGGCCTGGAAGTCCGGCAGCTTGAAGAAGAAGTGCTGGGAATCACGCAGTACCGGGGTAGCACCGGAAATGGCCGACTTGGGGTTCTTCAGCTCGGTGGGCGCGTAGGTAGCGCCGCATTTTTCGCAGTTGTCGCCGTACTGGTCTTCGGCCGCGCACTTGGGGCAGGTGCCCTTGATGAAGCGGTCGGCGAGGAACATGCCCTTTTCCGGGTCGAAATACTGGGTCACCGAACGGGTGGCGATGTGCCCGGCTTCACGCAGGCGCGTGTAGATCAGGCCCGACAGCTCGCGGTTCTCTTCGCTGTGGGTGGAGTGGAAGTTGTCGAAATCCACCAGGAAGTCGGCGAAGTCGCTGCTGTGCTCGGCCTGGACATTGGCGATCAGCTGTTCCGGAGTGATGCCTTCCTTCTCGGCGCGCAGCATGATGGCCGAACCGTGGGCGTCGTCGGCGCAGACGTAGATGCACTGGTTGCCGCGCAGCTTCTGGAAGCGCACCCACATGTCCGTCTGGATGTACTCCAGCATATGGCCAAGATGGATCGATCCATTGGCATAGGGCAGGGCGCTGGTGACGAGAATCTGGCGTGGCTCGGACATGGTGGCTCGGCTACTTATCTGGCGACGGGGTAAAAATGAGGTTGATCGGCAACTATAAAGGGCTGGCGAATATATTTCACCCAGCAGAAGCATCTGCTGACGATTGACGGGTTAGGATAGGCGTCTGTTTTACATTCAGTTTGCCAATGGGAGTCTCCATGAGTGCCGTCACCCGTGCCGCCGTCGAAGGCGTGCTTCGCCAGTACACCGACCCCTACCTGAACCAGGACCCGGTCAGCGCCGGCTGCGTGCGCGCCATCGATATCCAGGGCGGGCAGGTCAGCGTGCAGTTGCAGCTGGGTTATGCCGCAGGGCTGTTCAAGAACGGCTGGGCCCAGGTGCTGCAGACCGCCATCGGCAACCTCGAGGGCGTCAGCAGTGCCCAGGTGTCGATCGACTGCGTGGTGGCCGCGCACAAGGCCCAGGCCCAGGTGCCGGCCATGGCCAACGTCAAGAACATCATCGCCGTGGCCTCGGGCAAGGGCGGTGTGGGCAAGTCGACCACCGCAGCCAACCTGGCCCTGGCGCTGGCCCGCGAAGGTGCGCGGGTGGGCATTCTCGATGCCGACATCTATGGCCCCAGCCAGGGCGTGATGTTCGGTATCGCCGAAGGTACCCGCCCGCAGATTCGCGAGCAGAAGTGGTTCGTGCCGATCAAGGCCCATGGCGTGGAAGTCATGTCCATGGCGTTCCTCACCGACGACAACACGCCGATGGTCTGGCGTGGCCCGATGGTTTCCGGCGCGCTGCTGCAGCTGGTGACCCAGACTGCCTGGGACGACCTGGATTACCTGGTGATCGACATGCCGCCGGGCACCGGTGACATCCAGCTGACGCTGGCGCAGAAGGTGCCGGTGGCCGGCTCGGTAATCGTCACCACCCCGCAGGACCTGGCCCTGCTGGACGCCAAGAAGGGCGTGGAGATGTTCCGCAAGGTCAACATTCCGGTGCTGGGCGTGGTGGAGAACATGGCTGTGCACATCTGCTCGAACTGCGGCCATGCCGAGCACCTGTTCGGCGAAGGCGGTGGCGAGAAGCTGGCGAGCCAGTATGGTGTCGACCTGCTGGCGTCGTTGCCGCTGTCGATGCTGATCCGCGAGCAGGCCGATAGCGGCAAGCCGACGGCGATTGCCGAGCCGGAAAGCCAGATTGCCATGGTCTATCAGGAGCTGGCCCGTCAGGTGGGTGCGCGGATCGTGCTGCAGGAAGCGGCGGCGCCGGCAATGCCTAGCATTACCATCAGCGAAGATTGACTGGCAGACCGAGTCGCCTGCTTCGCGGGTAAACCCGCTCCCACAGGTACAGCGCTGTTCCTGTGGGAGCGGGTTTACCCGCAAAGAGGCCGACTCGGTCTTTCGGCCAGGCATAAAAAAACCCGCCGGAAGGCGGGTTTTTTGAAAGCAAGGAAGCTTCGATCGACTTAGGCGATCTGAACTTCTTCAGCCTGCATGCCTTTCTGGCCGCGGGTAGCGACGAAAGTAACAGCCTGGCCTTCTTTCAGGGTTTTGAAGCCGTCAGCTTGGATGGCTTTGAAGTGCACGAACAGGTCGTCGCCCGACTGAGGGGTGATGAAGCCGTAGCCTTTCTCATCGTTGAACCACTTAACAACACCGGATTGACGGTTGGACATTTTTCTGTCTCCTTGGACAATTTGATAACGGTCAGGAAAAACCCTGGCCGGGACTGAGCGCAAAGAGAGCAGAAAATTCAGCGATGGGCCGATCAGGATCGTGCATCAAACTAGAGATTCTCGGTGTCACGTGCAGCACAGTGGCGTCACCTTACCCCACTTTCCGCAACCTGCCAATGGTCAGAAGGCGCTTTACGCAAATTCGGATCGACGGCGGCTGCAGCCCCCGCCCGGCGCGGGATGAGGCAAGGAACTTTAACCCGGGCGCGGGGACCGGTAAGATGCGCGTCTGGTTTTTCCCCTCGCAACTCTTCAGGACACCCCGCCATGAGCATCAAATCGGACAAGTGGATTCGCCGCATGGCGCAGGAACACGGCATGATCGAACCGTTCGTCGAGCGCCAGGTGCGCGGCGAACAGGACAGCCGGGTGATCTCCTTCGGCGTCTCCAGCTACGGCTATGACGTGCGCTGCGCCGATGAATTCAAGGTGTTTACCAACATCAACTCGGCCACCGTCGACCCGAAAAACTTCGATGCCGGTAGTTTCGTCGACATCAAGAGCGACGTGTGCATCATCCCGCCGAACTCCTTCGCCCTGGCGCGCACCGTCGAGTATTTCCGCATTCCGCGCGATGTGCTGACCATCTGCCTGGGCAAGAGCACCTACGCCCGTTGCGGCATCATCGTCAACGTCACCCCGCTCGAACCCGAGTGGGAAGGCCACGTGACGCTGGAGTTCTCCAACACCACCACGCTGCCGGCGAAGATCTACGCCAACGAAGGTGTGGCACAGATGCTGTTCCTGCAGTCCGACGAAGAATGCGAAGTGTCGTACAAGGACCGTGGCGGCAAGTACCAGGGCCAGCGCGGCGTCACCCTGCCGCGTACCTGAGCCGACGAGCGCGGGGAATTTCCCCGCGCCTTTGGCACTCCAATGGGTAACGCCGGTGCGCATGATGCGCAACGGCTCTCGCCAGGAGCTGCCAATGAAACTCCACCCCGCAATCAGTGCCAAGCTGGCTGGCCTGCAGCCCAACCACGTCGGTTTGCTGCCATGGTCATTGCTGGCGTACCCGTTGCCTATGCAAGCGGGGGGCGTACCTCACCAGCCAGATCCCGATGACCCGCAGCCACCGGACCCCGGTGAAAAGCCACCTATGGAGCCGGGCGAGCCGACCCTGCCTGACGAGCCGCCACCCGCGCCTGTGGCCTGAGCAACGCGGCAACGGTTTGCCTGGTCAGTTACCCAGCAGATAACCGCTGCGGCATACCTGCTCGCCGGCGACATGGGCGATGACCATGCCGGCAGTTGCCATGCGCCGCACGCTGCGGGCATACAGCAGGCCGGGCTGGCTGTTGTGCACGGCAGTCACCCGGTCGTTGAGTGGGTCGATGACTTCGGCAATCAGCTGGCCGGCCTCAAGATGCTGCCCCGGTCTGGCGTGGTACACCAGTAGCCCCCCCAGTGGCGCTATCACCGGTTCGACGGCGGCCAGCGGCGTGGCCGGGCAGCGCAAGGCGGGCAGGGCGGCTGCGGCACCTTCAATCACCCCCGCGTGGGTCAGGAAGTCGAGGATCGCCTGGCAGTCCTTGCTGGCCAGGTCGTGGCTGACATCTGCCTGGCCACGCAGCTCCACGGTGACCGAGCAGCAGCCCAGCGGGATCGGGAAACGCTTGCCGAAGCGTTGCTGCAACTGCCACCAGACCAGGCTGAAGCATTCATCGAACGACTGCCCGCCCGAGTCGGTGGCCAGCAGGCTGGCCTGGGCTCCCAGATAGCGGGCCAGCGGTTCGATTTGCGGCCAGGCGTCTGGCGTGGTGTACAGGTGTTCGACTGCCTCGAAGTCGCAGTGCAGGTCCAGCACCATGTCGGCATCGCAGGCCAGGCGTTGCAGAATCAGGCGCTGAGCCTGTAGCGGGGTGCGCGCGGGGTGTGCGTCCAGCCCTCGGCGCAGGTATTCGCGGATCAGCTCAAGGTTGTGTGCTGGATCCTCGGTCAGGTGCTGTTCGATCTGGTCGCCGATGTTGTCCGACAGATCGACGAAATTACGGTTGAAGTTTTCTCCGCTTTGCAGCTCGAAACGCCCCAGTGGCGCGTCCAGCAGCACCTGTTCCAGGCCAACCGGGTTGGCTACCGGGACCAGGATGATCTCGCGCTGCAGGCGGCCTTGCTGTTCCAGTTCGCCCAGGTGGCGCTTGAGGTGCCAGGCTACCAGCATGCCGGGCAGCTCGTCGGCATGCAGCGAGGCCTGGATATAGACCTTGCCGCCACCGCGGGGGCCGAAGTGGAAACTGTGCAGTTGGCGCGTGACGCCCGGAACGGGGGAAAGCAGGTCGTGGGTTGAATGGTGCATGGTGGTCCTGGCTGCGTGGCGAAAACGGTCTGCGACACGGGTCGGCACACAGATAGAAGCATAGATTTGCCGCGTCTGCCTCATTCCGGATGTGTTCGGCCGGTACAGGCAACTTGGCTACTGCAGGCGTGCAATGCCTGCCAAGGTCGCCAGGTCATCTGCCTCTTGCACCGGCTTGTCCAGCGGCCATCGCACCCAGGGGAGGGGCGATGGCCATTACTAGTCAGTCACTGCTCAGCGCAAGGACATTTTCCAGCCGGATGCCAAGGCCTCCGCCACGCTGGTCTTTTCTGCGTAGGCGATATTCTTGATCAACCCTCCCTGCACCAGCCTGGGAGATGTGTGGAAGTAGTCCCAGCTGGAGGTACCGTCTTCAATTTGCAGTTCCTGTACATTGACAGGAACTTCAAAGGTGACCGGTGAGGTAACTGCCGGTTTGCAAATTTCAACGTCGATCATGCTGTAGCTTGCATTTTCATCACCGGCCCACAGCTGTAACTCGATGGTGCTGCCATCTGGAATTTCTTGCGTTTCTGGCCAGGAGACTTCGATCTTCAGGGTTTCAGTGGTCATGACGAACATCCTCTAAATGAATGGAAACCGCGTGTTCCGATACAGCACACGCGGTCCGGAGGAGGTTAAAGACCTGGATGGAGGATAAGGAGTTGGAACCTTAACCCTTAGCGAGCCGGTACTAGCGTCAGCCGCTGGTTGCCATACGCTCGCCCGAAGTTCTGCTGCTGCAGCGGCAGGCTCATGAAGCGCCCCTTGAACCAGGCGTCCAGGCCGTCGCTGTAATGCTTGCTGGCCGGGTTACCGGACTGTCCGCTGCTGGTCAGCACCTGCAACGGCTCGGCCTGGCCGAAGTCGACGATCATCCGTGCCGACGCCGGCAGGCGGGTGTCGAAGTCACTGCCCCAGGCGTATGGCGTCAGGGCCAGGGTGGTGAAGTCGCCACCGGCAGCCAGCGGCGAGCGGCTGATGGTATCGCCCAGGCCGTGGTAGGCCGGTGCCGGCCAGCGGTACTGGTGCAGCTTGCCCCACTGCCAGGCGCGGCGGTCGGCACCCAGTTGCGCAGTGCCGGCATCCACTGCGCCAGCCAGGCTGCGGGCCAGGATGGCCGGCTTGTCTTCCTTCTGCGGGGTGCTGCGGTCATCCCAGAACGGGCTGTCGTCGCGGCCCAGCAGGTGGTCTGCCTGTGCCGAGAACGACAACCGCGCATTGCTGACGAAGGCCTGCCAGGCCGGGCCGGATTCCGGGCCCAGGTCGTCGAGGAAGGTTTGCCGGGCCACTTCCTGGAGGAACAGTTCGTACAATGCGGCATCGCTCGATACCGGGCTCAGGCGGCCATCGAAGGCCTTGAGCCGGGCCAGCGCGTCCCGCGCCTTGTCGCGCTGTGCGGCGGGCAGGGCGTCGATGGCCTGCTTGAGTGGCTGGGCCATGCCGGGGGCGTCGAACATCTGCTTGAGCTTGTCGGCCAGCAGGGTGGTCTGGTCGTTCTGCAGGGCCATCAGGCTGCGGCTGTCGTGACGGCCATTGCCGGCCAGCTGGGCCAGACGTTCGGCGCGTTCGGGGTAGTACCAGGTGCTGGACAGCTGCATGCCATAGCCACGCGGCAGGCTGCGCTGGTTGGCGTGGCCGATCCAGCCGGCGGGCGGGTCCTGGTCGTAAGGGTGCAGCATCGGGTCGGCATAGCCGTCCCAGTCGTAGCGCCCGTCCCAGCCCGGCGAGGGCAGCAGGCCCTGGCCTTCGCGGCGGTTGGGGTAGCGCCCACTGACTTGCCAGCCGATGTGCTCGGGTTCGGCAAAGATGAAGTTGAGGGCGGCGGCGGTCACTTCACGGGTACTGTCGAAGGCTCGCTCCACGCTCTTGGCCCGGGTCAGGTCGAACAGTGCATCCAGGCTGCGGTCGCCCTTGAACTGAGGCAGGTTCAGCGCCAGGCCGAGGCTGGCATTGCCTGGCTGGGCCAGCAGGGTGCCGTGGCGGGTGTCGTACATCACCTCGCGCAGTGGGCGCTGGCCGCGGACGAAGAAGGTTTCGCTACGGGCGCGGGCCGGCAGCCATTTGCCGTCGGCCAGGTAGCTCAGCTGGCTGCCCTGCTGGCGCAGTTGCTCCAGGTACAGGTCCTGGTTGTCGGCCATGACCGCGCTGCTGCTCCAGGCCAGCTTGCCGTTGTAGCCGGCCAGCACGATCGGCAGGCCGGGCAACGACAGGCCGGCGACCTGGTACTTGCCGGTGTGGATCTGCACCGGGCTCAGGGCCCAGGCAGCTCGGCTGTCGCTGGCCAGCAGGCTCTTGCCGCTGTGGCTGCGCTGCGGCGCCAGGGCCAGGTTGGCCGAGCCAGGGCTGCCCAGAAGGTCGAGGTCGGCGAGCTTCTGGCTGGCAGCCGCCAGGGCCGGCAGGCCCGGTAACTGGCTGGCCAGGTTCAGGCCCTTGAGCTTGTCCACTTCGGCTTCGGCCAACGGCTCGTCCGGGGCGCCGGGCAGCAGCCAGGCCAGTTTGTCGCTGCCGGCTTTCTGCGCCAGGGCCAGGGCGCTCAGTTCTTCCTGCAGGTTCACCGACTGGCTGAAGGCGTACAGGCTGAAGATCAGGGCCGAGTCTTCGGGCTTCCAGTACTCGGGGCGGTAGCCACTGCTGGCCAGGCCGGCGGGCAGCTTGTCGCGGTAGCGGAACAGGTAGGCGTTGACCCCGCGTGCATACACTTCGAAGAAGCGCTTGAGCCGTGGCGAGGCATCGGCGTACTGCTGGGCGGCGCTCTGCTTGAGGTTGGCCGCGCGCATCAGGCGGTCGATGTCCAGCGCGTCGCTGCCGGCCAGCTCGGCCAGCCGGCCCTGGGCCAGCAGGCGCATGGCGACCATCTGCTCGATGCGGTCGCCGGCGTGCACATAGCCCAGGCTGAACAGGGCGTCATGGAAGCTGCTGCTTTCGATCAGTGGCGCGCCCATGGCGTTGCGCCGTACCGAGACGTTCTGCGCCAGGCCCTTGAGCGGCTGCACGCCGCTGGTCTGTGGCACGCTGTCCTGGTAGCCGCCCGTCTGGCAGCCGGCCAGCCCGAGCATGCCGAGCAGCGTGGCAGCGGTTGCGAACCGCGGGCGGAAGGGAGGAAAGGCGGGGGCGGCCATGACAAGGGCTCCTGCAAGGCGTGGCGGTTTTGGAAAGGCGCTAAGGTAGTTAGCGCGCAGGCGCCGTGCAAGGTCCCTGGGCGCTTTATTTTTTGTGCTTGGCGTGGGGTGTGTGGCGCCTGTGGGATCGAGCGCCGCCCGCACGGCGCATCGCGAGCGAAGCTCGCTCCTACATTTGTTTCGGGCCAATTATTCCTGTGGGATTTGCGCGCGAACGCCTTGGCGCATGGCTCGATATCGCGTCGTACAAACAAGGCGGTCGCGTGCGCTGGCACAGGCGATACTGGCCCGAAACAGATGTAGGAGCGAGCTTCGCTCGCGATGCGCCGCGCGGGCGGCGCTCGATTTACGCACCCTCTCAAAACTCAAGACAGGCACTCAAACCTTGAAATGCTCGGCCACGGCGTCGGAAAAGTGCGTGCAGTTGATGCGCGCATGGCGTTGATAGTCACGGCTGACGGCAAAGGCCGAGCCTGGCATCAACAGCACCTTGTGCTGTTCCAGGCGATGCATGAAGGGCTGCAGGTCGGCCAGTTCGGGGTGGTAGACCCACAGGAACATGCCGCCTTGCGGCGTTATGTCGAACTGCCAGCCACGTTCCCTTAACAACCGTTGGGTCTGGGCCTGCTGGCGGATCAGGCGCTGCTGCAGGTCTTGCATGTGCCGGGCATAGGTGCCGTCGGACAGGATGGTGTTGACGAAGCGTTCGCAAAACGCCGGCACCGCCACGCAGGTCAGCAGTTTCAGGCGTGTCAGCGGCTCTATCAGGTCGGTCGAGCAGGCGATGTAGCCCACGCGCAATGAAGCGGACAGGCATTTGGAGAAGCTGCCGATGTAGATGACCCGCTCAAGGTTGTCCAGTTCGGCAAAGGTCTGGCGCACGCCCGGGCTGAAGTCGCCGTAGACATCATCCTCGACCACGAAGAAGTCGTGTTCCACCGCCAGACGCAAGATGCTGAAGGCATTGTGCGGGCTGATATTGCCGCCGGTCGGGTTGTGGAAGGTGCTGTTGCAGAAGAACGCCTTGACCTTGTGCCTGGCCAGGTGCTCTTTCATGTCTTCCACGTTCGGTCCGTCCTGGGTTCGCCGCACCCCGACCACGTGGCCACCGGCCAACTGGATCAGCTTGATCAGGTTGCCATTGCCGGGCTCGTCGACGAACACGTGATCGCTTGGCTTGATCAGCAACCGCGCCACCAGGTCCAGCGCTTGCGTGGCGCCCAGAGTGGTCAGCAACTGGCCTGGCTGGGCATCGACACGGGTCAGGCGTTTCAAGTGCACGCACAGCTGTTTGCGCATGGGCAGGTAGCCCTGGATGTCGCCATATTCCGCCAGCGAACTCTGCTCCAGCCGCGCCGTGCGCCGAATCGCCTTGGCCAGCAGCTCGGTGTCACGCCAGGCGGGTGGCAGCCAGCCGCTGCCCAGTTTGGTGTAGTGCTGGCCCCCCTGCAGCAGCCTGAACAATGGGTCGCCGGCCATGCCTGTGGGCGCATCCACCGTGCCGGTTTGCCGTGTATGGCTGGCGACGAAGTAGCCGCGGCCAGGAATGGCGGTCAACACACCTTCGCTGACCAGCCGGGCATAGCTGGAGACGACATCGTGGTAACTGCAGTTGACCGCCGCCTTCAGCTTGCGGATGGACGGCATGCGCTGCCCAGGCAGCCATTCGCCGGCTTCAAGGCGCTGTTTCAACTGGTCATGAAGGCTATGCGGGCGCATGTCGGGTCCTGCAACTGTTAGAAAAAATAGCCTAACAGTTAACCGGAAAGCGCGTCGACTGTTCGCATTTCAGAGCGCGGCAGATGCGACCATGCAGCTGTCGGCACTTTTCGCGATGTCGAAATCACCCCGTCCACCTACCGTGAGCACACGCTATGTCGAGCACACTACCGCGGCGCACTTATCTGTTTTTCACCGCGCAATCGATCAATCTGACGACTGCGGTCATGTCCGTGACCATGGCGGCCATTGTCGGGGCGGCACTGGCACCTGCCGCCACGTGGTCCACGGTGCCTTACGGTTTTCAGTTTCTCTGCATGATGCTGGCTACCTACCCGGTCTCCGGGCTGATGAGCCGTATCGGCCGCAAGCGGGCGTTCATGCTGGGCTCGATACCTTTGGCGGTGTCCGGCATCACCGGCTATCTGGCCGTGCTGTACCAGCACTTCCCGACGCTGGTGGTCAGTCATTCGGCATTGGGCATCTACATTGCGTTTGCCAACTTCAACCGCTTCGCGGCCACCGACAATCTGGCCCAGAACCTGAAGCCAAGAGCGCTTTCGCTGGTCGTGGCAGGTGGGGTGATCGCTGCCGTGGTCGGGCCGGCGCTCACCGAATGGCTGCGCGACCTTGGCGGGTATCCGTTGTTTTCGCTGTGTTACGCCGCCTTTGTCGGCCTGGCGGTGATGTCCTTGCTGATAGCGGTTTGCCTGCCCGACGACAGCGGTATCGCCGATACCGACCGTGCAGCGAAACCGGCTGGTACAGCCGCTGAGCCGCTGAGCCCGGTGGTCGCCTTGGCCATGGCAGTGGCCGCGCTGGGCTACGGAATCATGAATTTGCTGATGATCCAGGCGTCGATGCACATGAAACACATGCATGAGGACTTTTCCGACGTTCGCCTGGCGATTCAATGGCATGTGATTGCCATGTTCGCCCCGTCGTTCTTCACTGGCGCCATCATCCACAAGCTCGGGATCAGGGCCACCATCTGTCTAGGCCTGGGCCTGTTGATCGGTTGCACGGCCATGAACATATGGTCGCACAGCTACGCGATGATGACCTTGGCGCTGATAGCCCTCGGTCTGGGCTGGAACCTGACCTACGTGGGTGGAGGGGCGCTGTTGGCGCAAACGCTGCAAAACAGCCCGGCTGCGATGCAGATGCAGGGGAAAAACGATCTGGCCATTGCGGTGTTCGCGACCATTGGCGCATTCAGCCCGTCGCTGTTGCTGGGCTCGGTCGGCTGGGACGGCACCAATGCCATTTGCATGGCCCTGTGCATCGTGCTGCTCATGGCCACCGCCGGGGTGCTGCAGCGCAAGGTAGCCGGGCCTGCAAGGGCCAGCTAGGCAGGAAGGCCCCGACTACCCACAGCGCGGCCCGTAGCAGGGACGCGCAAGTGCTGTTCAGGTCAGGCGCCGTGGCACTTCTTGAACTTTTTCTGGCTACCGCACGGGCAAGGGTCGTTACGGCCAACGTCTTTCAGGGCGTTGCGTACCGGCTCCTGGTGGCCGTGGTTGCAGTGCGGGCCGTGTACATGGCCATGATCGTGGTGGTGATCATGATCGTGGTTGCAGTCAGGGCCATGAACGTGGGGTTGTTGGGACATTGCAGGGTTACTCCGGGTTGTAATCGCCGGGGATTATCTCACCACTGCGCGACAAGTGCAGGTCCCGATGGATGAGCAACCCGGTCGCCAGCTCGCCCTGCAGGTTGTAATGCAACGGTTGCTCGCTTTTCAGCAGCTTGGCCAGCGGTTTCAGGTGCTGCCACAGGTTGGTCCGCGCGGTGATCTTGAAGGTGCGCCGGGCATGCCCGCCGACACTGCGCCACAGGCTGGTTTCATCCTGCACCAGCAACAGGTCGTTGAGGCGTATGGCATACGACAGGTTGCGGATGAACAGGCGGCTGTCATTGGGGTTGTCGACCCGCAGGTGCAGCACGAACTCCTGCTCCAGCAACCTGGCCTTGACTGTCTCCACCTTGACCAGGTGCACCTCGGGCTCGCGCCAGTCATCACCGCCCCAGCTGGCGCAGCCCGCCAGCAGTGCCAGCCATGCCATCAGGGCGGCGAACAGCAGCGGGCGGGGGCGGGCGATCATGTTCAGCTACCCACGTAACTGGCGCAGCATTTCTTGAACTTCTGGCCGCTGGCGCAGGGGCAGGGGTCGTTGCGCCCGGCCTTGAGCCCGACCGTGGGGTCGATGAAGTACCAGCGCCCGGCATGCTGGACGAATGCCGAGCGCTCGCGGTGCTGATGGTCGCCCTCCTGGTCGTGCCAGCGAGCGGTAAAGGTGACGAAACCGTGCTCCGGCTGGCCGCCCAGCACTTCTGCGCTTTCCACCTCCAGGCCCAGCCAGGTGCTCTGGGCACTCCAGGCGGCCATGGCGGCGCGGTCCAGGCCGGCTTGCTGGGCCGGCAGGGTGGTGGCCACCAGGTAGTCGACCAGGCCCAGCACGTAGGCACTGTAGCGCGAGCGCATCAGGGCCTGGGCATCCGGTGCCGGGGTGCCGGCATGGTAATGCCCGCAGCAGGCTTCGAGCAGGTTGCCACTGCCACAAGGGCAGACCGAGACACTCATCATCACCACCAGTACTTGCCGAAGTTTTCAGGGTTGGCCCAGAACTTGGCGTTGAGCCAGTCCGGTACCTGTTTGTAGTCATGTAGATCATAGGTGAACAGGCTCAACACCTGCTGGTCACGGCGGAATTTCTCGCTGGCCGACAGGGCCAGGGCAAAGAAATCGGTGTCTTGCCAGCCACAGGCGGCCAGGTCGGTCAGCACCGCGACCCGGCTGGCATTGAGGTTGCGAATGCCACCGAGCAGTTCCAGGCCGGTGCGTTTGGGCAGGTGCTCCAGGCAGTCCACCAGTACCGCCAGGTCAAAGCGCTGGGCTGCCAGTTCGGCCGGTAGCGGGCCTGGGGCGGCAGTGGCGATGGTTACCTGTGGGTGCGCCTGGGCGAAAGCGTCCAGCGCCGGGAAGCGCGTGCCTACCAGCAGCAGGCGTTGCGGGGTGAAGCGCTCCAGCAGGGCCGCCAGGGCCTGCTGCGGGGTGCGCTGGGAAAAACCGTCGGTCATTGGCAATCCTCGTTGAAGTCGTCCAAGACTAGCGGGCCGCAGCGTGCGGGCAAAGAGGCATGTGACCGTGTCGTGGCTTATTGGTGGCAGGGATCAAATGCTCGGTCTTTACTCCCAGAGATCGGCCTTATGCCGATTCCCCCTAGGAGAAGCAATGAAATGAGCATAGTACGCACAGCGATACCCCTGGTCCTGCTCACCAGTGTGTTGACTGGTTGTGCAGGTTTGCAAAAGACCGACTGGCCGAAATGTGCTGCCGTCGGGGGTGTAGGCGGCGCTGCCCTGGGCGCCATCGAGAGTTCCAGCTGGGCTGGCTGGGGCGCGTTGCTGGGCGGTGGCCTGGCGGCGGGCTATTGCTGGGCCCATGGCGATGGTGACGAGGATGGCGACGGCGTGCCGGACAGCCGTGACAAGTGCCCTGGCACCCCGCGTGGTGTGCAGGTGGATGCCAACGGTTGCCCGCCGCAGCCGGCTGCGGTGGTGGAGGAAGTGGTGGTGCAGAAGGAAGAAGTCATCGTCATCCGCGATGTGCACTTCGAGTTTGACTCTGCGCGCCTGACCGCCAGCGACAAGGAGCGCCTGAACACCATTGCCACGCGCCTGAAGCAGGAAGCGCCGTCTGCCCGCCTGAGCGTAAGCGGCCATACCGACAGCGTCGGCTCCGACAGCTACAACCAGAAACTGTCCGAGCGCCGTGCCCACTCGGTGACCGATTACCTGGTCGAGAGCGGTGTGCCGCGCAGCAGCTTCGTGTCGGTGGTCGGTGCCGGTGAAACCCAGCCGGTGGCCGACAACGCCACGGCCGACGGGCGTGCCATGAACCGCCGTACCGAGATCAAGATCCAGCGGTAGAACGGCGTGCGCCCGTGCCTTGAGCAGTGGCACGGGCGTGCCTTGACGGCGGTCAGCCGTTCGTGGCCAATGACACAGGAGCATTCAGCATGAGTGTGACGTCGAAGGCGGCGCTGCCGCTGTTGGTGGCTGCCAGCCTGCTCACGGGCTGCGCCACCCACAGCGATGGCAGCGCGCCCCTCAACCAAAGGACCTGGCCCATCTGCAGCCTGCTCGGCGGCCTGGTCGGTGGTGGCCTGGGGGCCATCGAAAGTTCAAGCTGGGCGGCCGGCGGCGGTGCCCTTGGTGCCATTGCCGGGGGCCTGATCTGTTACGCCCAGGATGGTGACGAAGATGGCGACGGCATTTTCGACCGCCGCGATCGTTGCCCCGATACCCCTGCCAACACTACGGTCGACCACATGGGTTGCCCGTTGAAAGTGTACCCTGCATCGCCGCCTGCCACTGAACCTGAACCCTCGGCAGAGGTGATCATCCTGGATGACAACGGCGCAGTGATGTTCGCCTTCGACTCCGCCGAGCTGACCCCGGCGGCCCAACAGCGCCTGCAGGGCCTGGTGGCGAAACTCGATTCACCGACGGTGACCAAGGTCAGCGTGATCGGGCATACCGACAACGTAGGCTCCGACAGCTATAACCAGGCGCTTTCCGAGCGCCGCGCCGGCAGCGTGGCCGAGTACTTGATCGGCCAGGGGCTGGCGCCGGGCAAGGTCACCAGTCAGGGGCGCGGCGAGAGTGAACCGCTTACCGACAACGAAAGCGAGGAGGGCCGCGCCCGCAACCGACGGGTGGAGCTGCACCTCAACTGAGCGGTGCTGGCGCCTGCCTTGGCATTGCAGTTAATGTTGGTCGCACGGCCCGCTCGAACGGGCCGTCTGGACATAACAACAATCCATGGGGGCGGGGTATGAAGTTCATCCTGGGCCTGGGCAAGGTCCTGACAGTCGCTTTCTGGGGTGTGGTGTTGTTCAATCAGTTGATGCCACAACCTTTGCCCTTCAACCTGCTGATCAACGCCGCGGGCATCGCCTTGCTGGGCCTGCACCTGCTCGAAGTGCTGTTCTTCAATGGCAGCTTGCGCGGGCGCAGCCACCGCTGGTTCGATCGTCTGCAGATCCTGTTGACGGGTATCTTCCATGTCATGTCCATTCCCCGTGCGCAGGAGGCGCCGCGAAATGCGTAATCTGATGTTGCTGGCCATGTTGGCCGCTCCCCTGGCCCAGGCCGAAAGCCTGGTGGTCGCTGCCAACTCCATGCTGCGCCTGCCCGACAAGTCGGCCAGCGTGCACCTTGCGCACCTGCGTGTCGCTGACGCCGCAACCCTGCTGCTGCCTGCCTCGCTCGCGGAACTGAAGGTCGACCAGCTGGAACTGGGGCGCGATGCGCGTATCGCCATTGCACCGTCCGATAGCCCGTTGCTGATCGAGGCGCGCAGCGCGCGGCTGGGTGAGGGCAGCGAATTCAGTGCGCCGGGGGCGGCAGGCACCTACCAGCGGGGAGCCCGGTCGGGTCGCAGCCTGGACCTGAAACTGGCTGAAGTGGATGCCGAGCGGCTGGCGATCGATGCCCGTGGCGGTGCCGGTGCGCCGGGTTACGTGGGGCTCGATGGCGCCAACGGCCAGGCCGGTGGCTGCACCTGGGGCCAGGCCAGCCGCGGTGCCAATGGCGATGACGGCGGCAACGGGCACGATGGCGCGCCGGGTGGGCGCATCCGCCTGAGCGTGCCGCAGGGCTTCCCGCAGGAGCGCATCGTGGTGCGCCTGGACGGTGGTGCACCGGGCAAGGCCGGGGCTGCTGGCAAGGCCGGTAAAGGCGGGGCGAGCAAGGGCTGCCTGGTGTACCGCACCGACGCCGGTGCCAATGGCCGCCCGGGGCAGCCGGGCCAGCCCGGGTTGGCGGGGGCAGCGGGCGAACTGATCCTGCAGCGCCTGTGAAACCTGTACGGCCCTATCGCCGGCAAGCCATGGGCAGTACCTGTGGGAGCAACTGTCTTGCTCAATTTCTAAAAGCTGGCGCGCCCCCTGTGGGAGCGGGCTTGCCCGCGAACACGGGCGAAGCCCGTGCCATC
>NZ_JBIWEM010000019.1:0-15657 GCF_044762545.1 Pseudomonas sp. NPDC096925
TTGTCGAACTCAACGACTGCCGAACCGAAAACTTCGGAGCAGACGCGAGTCAGAGCTGCGGTCAGAGTGGTCTTACCGTGGTCAACGTGGCCGATGGTGCCGACGTTAACGTGGGGAAGGGAACGATCAAATTTTTCTTTAGCCACGACAGTGAACCTCTTGCCTAAAGGGGATTAGCCTTGTTTTTTAACGAGTGCTTCGACGATGTTCGACGGAGCTTCGGCGTATTTGGAGAATTCCATGGAGTAGCTTGCGCGACCCTGAGACATGGAACGAACGTCGGTTGCGTAACCGAACATCTCTCCGAGCGGAACTTCAGCGCGGACGACACGGCCAGAGACCGACTCATCCATACCCTGGACCAGACCACGACGACGGTTCAGGTCACCCATCACGTCACCCAGGTAGTCTTCCGGGGTTACAACTTCGACCTTCATGATCGGCTCGAGAACCACGCCACCGCCCTTCTGGGCCAGTTGCTTGGTTGCCATCGAAGCGGCGATCTTGAACGCCATTTCGTTGGAGTCGACGTCGTGGTACGAACCATCGAATACCGCGGCCTTCAGGCCGATCAGAGGATAACCGGCAACAACGCCGTTTTTCATCTGCTCTTCGATACCCTTCTGGATCGCAGGGATGTATTCCTTAGGAATTACACCACCAACGACTTCGTTGGAGAACACCAGACCTTCGGTGATGTTGCCCTTGTCGTCCTGCTCTGGCTCCGAGAAACGGATCCAGCAGTGACCGAACTGACCACGACCGCCCGACTGGCGAACGAACTTGCCTTCGATCTCGACACCGGACTTGGTGATCTTCTCGCGGTACGAAACCTGCGGCTTGCCGATGTTGGCCTCAACGTTGAATTCACGCTTCATGCGGTCAACGATGATGTCCAGGTGCAGCTCACCCATACCGGAGATGATGGTCTGGCCAGTCTCTTCGTCGGTCTTGACGCGGAACGACGGGTCTTCCTGAGCCAGTTTGCCCAGAGCGATACCCATCTTTTCCTGGTCCTGCTTGGTCTTCGGCTCGACAGACAGCGAAATCACTGGCTCCGGGAAGTCCATGCGCTCAAGGATGATTGGCTTGTCAGCGTCGCACAGGGTTTCACCAGTGGTAACGTCCTTCATGCCGATCAGGGCCGCGATGTCGCCAGCGCGCACTTCCTTGATCTCTTCACGCTGGTTGGCGTGCATCTGCACCATACGACCAACGCGCTCTTTCTTGCCTTTGACCGAGTTGATGACCGAGTCACCAGAGGTCAGAACGCCCGAGTAAACGCGAACGAAGGTCAGGGTACCTACGAACGGGTCGGTAGCGATCTTGAACGCCAGGGCCGAGAACGGCTCTGCGTCGTCAGCGTGACGCTCGTCCTGCTGCGCTTCGGTGATTTCATCCTTCGGCACTTCGGCCAGATCAGGGTGGATACCCTTGATCGCAGGAATCTCGGTCGGAGCAGGCAGGAAGTCGATAACGGCGTCGAGAACCAGGGGAACGCCCTTGTTCTTGAACGACGAACCGCAGACAGCCGGAACGATCTCGCTGGCCAGGGTACGCGCGCGCAGACCGGCCTTGATGTCTTCGACGGACAGGTCACCTTCTTCAAGGTACTTGTTCATCAGCTCTTCGTTGGCTTCGGCGGCAGCTTCAACCATGTTGTTGCGCCATTCGTTAGCCAGGTCGACCATATCCGCAGGAATTTCTTCCTCGCGGTAGGTGGTGCCCTTGTCGTCTTCGTTCCAGTAGATGGCTTTCATCTTGATCAGGTCAACCTGACCCTGGAAGTCGTCTTCTGCACCGATAGCCAGCTGGACCGGAACCGGGGTGTGACCCAGGCGGTTCTTGATCTGGCCGACAACGCGCAGGAAGTTGGCACCAGCACGGTCCATCTTGTTCACGTAAACAACACGTGGAACGCCGTACTTGTTGGCCTGACGCCATACGGTTTCGGACTGCGGCTCAACGCCGGAGGTACCGCAGAACACAACGACCGCGCCGTCGAGTACACGCAGCGAACGCTCTACTTCAATGGTGAAGTCAACGTGGCCGGGGGTATCGATGACGTTTACGCGGTAGTTGTCATACTGACCACGGGAACCTTTCCAGAAGGTGGTAACGGCAGCGGAGGTAATGGTGATACCGCGCTCCTGCTCCTGCACCATCCAGTCGGTGGTCGCGG
Organism: Pseudomonas sp. NPDC096925; assembly: GCF_044762545.1. NCBI lineage: Bacteria > Pseudomonadati > Pseudomonadota > Gammaproteobacteria > Pseudomonadales > Pseudomonadaceae > Pseudomonas > Pseudomonas sp. NPDC096925. The sequence goes on from NZ_JBIWEM010000019.1 coordinate 2,183, forward strand.
CGCCGTCGTGCACCTCGCCCATCTTGTGGCTCAGACCTGTGTAGAACAGGATCCGCTCGGTAGTGGTAGTCTTGCCCGCGTCAACGTGGGCGCAGATACCGATGTTACGGTAGCGGTTAATTGCTGTAGTACGAGCCATAAAGCCCTCGCAAAATGATTGATGCTTGAATTAGAAGCGGTAGTGCGAGAACGCTTTGTTGGCCTCGGCCATACGGTGCACGTCTTCACGCTTCTTGACTGCAGCACCCTTGCCTTCAGCAGCATCCAGCAGCTCGCCGGCCAGGCGCAGAGCCATCGACTTCTCGCCGCGCTTGCGGGCGTAGTCTACGAGCCAGCGCATTGCCAGAGCGTTACGACGGGATGGACGAACTTCAACCGGAACCTGGTAAGTGGCACCGCCGACACGACGGGACTTAACTTCGACCAGCGGAGCGATGGCGTCGAGAGCTTTCTCGAAGATTTCCAGGGGGTCGCTGTTCTTGCGTGCTTTGACGGTATCCAGGGCACCGTAAACGATGCGCTCGGCTACAGCCTTCTTGCCGCTTTCCATCACGTGGTTCATGAACTTGGCGAGAATCTGGGATCCGTACTTCGGATCGTCAAGGATCTCACGTTTTGCTGCTACACGACGTCTTGGCATGATAAGCCCTCAAACGGTCTTCAGGTTAGCCCGGGACCAGGTCTTTCGACCCCTGCCCGACCTTACTCTTATCGACTCAAATAAATGGATGTCTGCAAACGACCGATTACTTCGGACGCTTGGTACCGTACTTCGAACGACCCTGGTTACGGCCTTTAACGCCCGAAGTATCCAGAGAGCCGCGAACGGTGTGGTAACGAACACCTGGCAAGTCTTTTACACGGCCGCCACGGATCAGGACGACGCTGTGCTCTTGCAGGTTGTGGCCTTCACCACCGATGTACGAGGAAACCTCGAAACCGTTGGTCAGACGCACACGGCATACTTTACGCAGTGCCGAGTTAGGTTTTTTCGGCGTGGTGGTGTACACGCGGGTGCACACGCCACGACGCTGCGGGCAGTTCTGCAGCGCAGGAACGTCGGACTTCTCGACCGAACGCTTACGCGGCTGACGTACCAGCTGGTTGATAGTTGCCATCTACTAGCTCCACTGATTGTCTTGCGACTCTATTGTCTTGCAAGAAAGCCAAAAATTGGCGAGACGGAGCCTCACCAAATTTAAGGGTACAAAAGTCTAAAGAGGATCTTGCACCCAGTCAAGACGAGGCCCCGGCCCTCCCCGTCCGATCATCGGCAACATTTCATGTCATCGATGACCGTTCGGGGCTTGCCGGGGCCCTGCCCTGTACTTAGTTACCGCTGGAATTCAGCGCTTCGGTCAGTGCGGCTTCCACCTCACTGGCGCTCACACGCAGCGGTTTGTCGGCATCACGGCGACGCTTGCGCTCGCTGTGGTAGGCCAGACCAGTACCGGCCGGGATCAGACGACCCACGACCACGTTCTCTTTCAGGCCGCGCAGGTAGTCGCGCTTGCCGGTTACCGCCGCTTCGGTCAGTACGCGGGTGGTTTCCTGGAAGGAAGCCGCGGAGATGAACGACTCGGTCGACAGCGACGCCTTGGTGATACCCAGCAGCACGCGGGTGAACTTGGAGACGAACTTGTCCTCGGCGGCGAGACGCTCGTTCTCTACCAGTACCTGGGTCAGTTCCATCTGGTCGCCCTTGATGAAGCTGGAATCGCCCGACTCGGAGATCTCGACCTTGCGCAGCATCTGACGCAGGATGGTCTCGATGTGCTTGTCGTTGATCTTAACGCCTTGCAGACGGTAAACGTCCTGGATCTCGTTGACGATGTACTTCGCCAGCGCGCTCACACCCAGCAGACGCAGGATGTCGTGCGGATCGCTCGGGCCGTCGGAGATAACTTCGCCGCGGTTTACCTGTTCGCCTTCGAAGACGTTCAGGTGGCGCCACTTCGGAATCAGCTCTTCGTACGGATCGCTACCGTCGGTCGGGGTGATGACCAGACGACGCTTGCCCTTGGTCTCCTTACCGAACGCGATGGTGCCGCTGACTTCAGCCAGAATCGAGGCTTCTTTCGGACGGCGCGCTTCGAACAGGTCGGCAACGCGCGGCAGACCACCGGTGATGTCACGGGTCTTCGACGTTTCTTGCGGGATACGCGCGATAACGTCACCAACACCGATCTGGGCACCGTCAGCCACACCGACGAGGGCGTTGGCCGGCAGGAAGTACTGGGCAGGTACGTCGGTACCTGGCAGGTACAGGTCCTTGCCAGAAGCGTCGACCATCTTGATCGCCGGACGGATTTCCTTACCAGCGGCAGGGCGATCCTTGACGTCCAGAACTTCAATGTTGGTCAAACCGGTCAATTCGTCGGTCTGACGCTTGATGGTGATGCCTTCTTCCATGCCCACGAAGGTCACGGTACCTTTCAGTTCGGTAACGATCGGGTGGGTGTGCGGGTCCCACTTGGCGACGATGGCGCCAGCTTCGACCTTGTCACCTTCCTTGACCGAAATCACCGCACCGTAAGGCAGCTTGTAGCGCTCACGCTCACGACCGAACTCGTCGGCAATGGCCAACTCGCCCGAACGCGATACGGCAACAAGGTTGCCATCAGCACGCTCTACCTGCTTCAGGTTGTGCAGACGCACCATACCGCCGTTCTTCACCTGGACGCTGTCGGCAGCCGAGGTACGGCTCGCAGCACCACCGATGTGGAACGTACGCATGGTCAGCTGGGTACCCGGCTCACCGATCGACTGGGCAGCGATAACGCCGACAGCTTCACCGATGTTCACCTGGTGACCGCGAGCCAGGTCACGACCGTAGCACTTGGCGCAGATGCCGTAGCGGGTTTCGCAGTTGATCGGCGAACGCACGACCACTTCGTCGATGCTGTTCAGCTCGATGAACTCGACCCACTTCTCGTCAACCAGGGTACCGGCCGGAACGATGACGTCCTCGGTGCCTGGCTTGAACACGTCACGGGCGATGACACGACCCAGTACACGCTCACCCAGCGGCTCTACAACGTCGCCGCCTTCGATGTGCGGGGTCATCAGCAGGCCCTGGTCGGTGCCGCAGTCGATCTCGGTAACCACCAGATCCTGGGCAACGTCTACCAGACGACGAGTCAGGTAACCGGAGTTCGCAGTCTTCAGTGCGGTATCCGCCAGACCCTTACGAGCACCGTGGGTCGAAATGAAGTACTGCAGAACGCTCAGACCTTCACGGAAGTTCGCGGTGATCGGCGTCTCGATGATGGAGCCGTCCGGCTTGGCCATCAGGCCACGCATACCGGCCAGCTGACGGATCTGGGCTGCCGAACCACGCGCACCAGAGTCAGCCATCATGTACATCGAGTTGAAGGACTCTTGCTCGACTTCCTTGCCTTCGCGGTCGATGACCTTCTCTTTCGAGAGGTTGGCCATCATCGCCTTGGACACTTCGTCGTTCGCCTTCGACCACAAGTCGATGACCTTGTTGTACTTCTCGCCCTGGGTTACCAGGCCGGAGGCGTACTGACTCTCGATTTCCTTCACTTCGTCGGTAGCGGTACCGATGATGCGGGCTTTCTCGTCCGGGATAACGAAGTCGTTAACACCGATGGAAACGCCGGAAATGGTCGAGTAAGCGAAACCGGTGTACATCAGCTGGTCAGCGAAGATAACGGTCTCTTTCAGACCAACCACGCGGTAGCACTGGTTGATCAGCTTGGAGATCGCCTTCTTCTTCATCGGCTGGTTGACCACGTCGTACGGCAGGCCTGCCGGTACAACCTGGAACAGCAGCGCACGGCCGACGGTGGTGTCGACGATGCGGGTGTTCTTGACCACGGAACCGTCACGCTCTTTCACGGTTTCGTTGATACGAACCTTGATTTTCGCGTGCAGGGCAGCCTCGCCGGCGCGGAATACGCGGTCGACTTCCTGCAGGTCGGCGAACACGCGACCTTCGCCCTTGGCGTTGATGGCTTCACGGGTCATGTAGTACAGACCCAGTACCACGTCCTGCGACGGAACGATGATTGGCTCACCGTTGGCTGGCGACAGGATGTTGTTGGTCGACATCATCAGCGCGCGCGCTTCGAGCTGGGCTTCCAGGGTCAGCGGCACGTGAACGGCCATCTGGTCACCGTCGAAGTCGGCGTTGTACGCGGCACAGACCAGCGGGTGCAGCTGGATAGCCTTACCTTCGATCAGAACCGGTTCAAAGGCCTGGATACCCAGACGGTGCAGGGTCGGTGCACGGTTGAGCAGCACGGGGTGTTCGCGGATCACCTCGGCGAGCACGTCCCACACCTCTGGCAGCTCGCGCTCGACCATCTTCTTGGCAGCCTTGATGGTGGTCGCCAGACCACGCATTTCCAGCTTGCCGAAAATGAACGGCTTGAACAGCTCGAGGGCCATCTTCTTCGGCAGACCGCACTGGTGCAGACGCAGGGTCGGGCCTACGGTAATTACCGAACGGCCGGAGTAGTCCACACGCTTACCGAGCAGGTTCTGACGGAAGCGACCTTGCTTACCTTTGATCATGTCGGCCAGGGACTTCAGCGGACGCTTGTTCGAGCCAGTGATGGCGCGACCGCGACGGCCGTTGTCCAGCAGGGCGTCGACCGCTTCCTGCAGCATGCGCTTTTCGTTGCGCACGATGATGTCCGGCGCCGACAGATCCAGCAGGCGCTTCAGACGGTTGTTACGGTTGATCACCCGACGATACAGGTCGTTCAGGTCGGAGGTCGCGAAGCGGCCACCATCCAGCGGAACCAGCGGACGCAGGTCCGGCGGCAGCACTGGCAGGACGGTCAGGACCATCCACTCAGGCAGGTTGCCCGAGCCCTGGAACGCTTCCATCAGCTTCAGGCGCTTGGACAGCTTCTTGATCTTGGTTTCCGAGTTGGTCTGCGGAATTTCTTCGCGCAGGCGACCGATCTCGTGCTCCAGGTCGATAGCATGCAGCAGCTCGCGAACAGCCTCGGCACCCATGCGGGCGTCGAAGTCGTCACCGAACTCTTCCAGCGCTTCGAAGTACTGCTCGTCGTTCAGCAGCTGGCCCTTTTCCAGGGTGGTCATGCCCGGATCGATAACGACGTAGCTCTCGAAGTAGAGCACGCGCTCGATGTCACGCAGGGTCATGTCCATCAGCAGGCCGATACGGGACGGCAGCGATTTCAGGAACCAGATGTGGGCAACCGGCGAGGCCAGCTCGATGTGCGCCATGCGCTCACGACGAACTTTTGCCAGGGCAACTTCAACGCCGCACTTCTCGCAGATCACGCCGCGGTGCTTGAGGCGCTTGTACTTGCCGCACAGGCACTCGTAGTCCTTGACTGGGCCAAAGATCTTGGCGCAGAACAGGCCGTCACGCTCAGGCTTGAACGTACGGTAGTTGATGGTTTCCGGCTTCTTAACTTCACCGAACGACCACGAACGGATCATTTCAGGCGACGCCAGACCGATGCGGATGGCGTCGAACTCTTCGACTTGACCCTGGTTTTTCAGCAAATTCAGTAGGTCTTTCAAGGCCTTTCCTCCTGGCGGAGCAGGGAGCGGGCATTACCTGCCCCACTCCCCTTCGCGTCACGTGTTATTCGGTTTCCAGATCGATATCGATACCGAGCGAACGGATCTCTTTGATCAACACGTTGAAGGACTCGGGCATGCCCGGCTCCATACGGTGATCGCCATCCACGATGTTCTTGTACATCTTGGTACGGCCGTTCACGTCGTCCGACTTCACTGTGAGCATTTCTTGCAGGGTGTATGCCGCGCCGTATGCTTCCAGCGCCCACACTTCCATCTCCCCGAAACGCTGACCACCGAACTGCGCCTTACCACCCAGCGGCTGCTGGGTAACCAGGCTGTAGGAACCAGTGGAACGCGCGTGCATCTTGTCGTCCACCAAGTGGTTCAGCTTGAGCATGTACATGTAACCAACGGTCACAGGACGCTCGAACTTGTTGCCGGTACGGCCATCGAACAGCACCATCTGGCCGCTCTCTGGCAGGTCGGCCAGCTTCAGCATGGCCTTGATCTCGCGCTCCTTGGCACCGTCGAAGACCGGGGTAGCCATTGGCACGCCCTTCTTCAGGTTGTGGGCCAGGGCCAGGATCTCTTCGTCGGTGAACTCGTCCAGGTTTTCCTGGCGACCGCCGATCTCGTTGTAGACCTCGGTCAGGAACACGCGCAGTTCAGCGGCCTTGCGCTGCTCTTCGATCATGCGGTCGATCTTCTCGCCCAAGCCCTTGGCCGCCAGGCCCAGGTGGGTTTCGAGGATCTGACCGACGTTCATACGCGAAGGTACACCCAGCGGGTTCAGTACGACATCGACCGGAGTACCGTTGGCGTCGTGCGGCATGTCTTCGACCGGCATGATTACCGAGACAACACCCTTGTTACCGTGACGACCGGCCATCTTGTCACCCGGCTGGATGCGACGGCGGATTGCCAGGTAGACCTTGACGATCTTCAGTACGCCCGGTGCCAGGTCATCGCCCTGCTGCAGCTTGCGCTTCTTGTCTTCGAACTTGTCGTCCAGCAGACGGCGACGATCGACGATGTACTGCTGAGCCTTTTCCAGCTGCTCGTTCAGTGCATCTTCGGCCATGCGCAGTTTGAACCACTGGCCGTGCTCCAGACCGTCCAGCACTTCGTCAGTGATCACGGTGCCTTTCTTCAGGCCCGCGCCACCGTCGACCACCTGGCCGTTCAGGGCAGAACGCAGACGCTCGAAGGTTGCACCTTCGACGATGCGGAACTCTTCGTTGAGGTCCTTGCGGATCTCGTCCAGCTGCATCTTCTCGATGGCCAGGGCGCGACTGTCGCGCTCGACGCCATCACGGGTGAAGACCTGTACGTCGATGACGGTACCCTTGGTGCCGGTTGGCACGCGCAGGGAGGTGTCCTTAACGTCGCTGGCCTTCTCACCGAAGATTGCGCGCAGCAGTTTTTCTTCCGGAGTCAGCTGGGTTTCGCCTTTTGGCGTTACCTTGCCGACCAGGATGTCGCCAGCGCCGACTTCGGCACCCACGTAGACGATACCGGCTTCGTCCAGCTTGTTCAGTGCGGCTTCACCCACGTTCGGGATGTCCGCAGTGATTTCCTCTGGGCCAAGCTTGGTGTCACGCGCCACACAGGTCAGTTCCTGGATGTGGATGGTGGTGAAGCGGTCTTCCTGGACCACACGCTCGGACAGGCAGATGGAGTCTTCGAAGTTGAAGCCGTTCCACGCCATGAACGCGATGCGCATGTTCTGACCCAGTGCCAGTTCACCCATGTCGGTGGACGGGCCGTCGGCCATGATGTCGCCACGCTGAACCTTGTCACCCTTGCTCACCAGCGGACGCTGGTTGATGCAGGTGTTCTGGTTCGAACGGGTGTACTTGGTCAGGTTGTAGATATCCACACCTGCTTCGCCGGTTTCCACTTCGTCGTCGGCAACGCGAACAACGATACGGCTGGCGTCGACCGAGTCGATCACACCACCGCGGCGAGCAACCACGCAGACACCGGAGTCACGGGCAACGTTGCGCTCCATGCCGGTACCTACCAGCGGCTTGTCGGCGCGCAGGGTCGGTACAGCCTGACGCTGCATGTTCGAACCCATCAATGCACGGTTGGCGTCGTCGTGCTCGAGGAACGGAATCAGCGACGCAGCGACGGAAACAACCTGCTTCGGCGAAACGTCCATCAGGGTGACGTCTTCCGGCGCCTTGACGGTGAATTCGTTCAGGTGACGAACAGCTACCAGCTCATCGATCAGCTGCTTCTTCTCGTTCATCGCGGCCGAAGCCTGGGCGATGACGTGATCCGCTTCTTCAATAGCCGACAGGAACACGATGTCGTCGCTGACCACGCCTTCCTTCACCACGCGGTACGGGCTTTCCAGGAAGCCGTACTGGTTGGTGCGGGCATAGGCTGCCAGGGAGTTGATCAGACCGATGTTCGGACCTTCAGGGGTCTCGATCGGGCACACACGGCCGTAGTGGGTCGGGTGTACGTCACGGACTTCGAAGCCGGCACGCTCACGGGTCAGACCGCCTGGGCCGAGTGCGGAGACGCGGCGCTTGTGGGTGATCTCGGAGAGCGGGTTGTTCTGGTCCATGAACTGGGACAGCTGGCTGGAGCCGAAGAACTCTTTCACCGCCGCCGCAACCGGCTTGGCGTTGATCAGGTCTTGCGGCATCAGGCCTTCGCTTTCCGCCATCGACAGGCGTTCCTTGACCGCGCGCTCGACACGCACCAGGCCAACGCGGAACTGGTTCTCGGCCATCTCGCCGACGCAACGTACGCGACGGTTACCCAGGTGGTCGATGTCGTCGACGATGCCTTTGCCGTTACGGATGTCGACCAGGGTCTTCAGAACCTCGACGATATCTTCCTTGCTCAGCACGCCCGAACCTTCGATCTCGGTACGACCGATACGACGGTTGAACTTCATGCGGCCAACGGCGGACAGGTCGTAACGCTCGGCGCTGAAGAACAGGTTGTTGAACAGGGTCTCGGCAGCATCCTTGGTTGGCGGCTCGCCAGGACGCATCATGCGGTAGATCTCGACCAGGGCTTCCAGCTGGTTGCTGGTGGTGTCGATCTTCAGGGTATCGGAGATGAACGGACCGCAATCGATGTCGTTGGTGTACAGGGTCTCGATACGGACGACCTGTGCCTTGGCGACCTTGATCAGCAGTTCGGTGGTCATCTCGGTGTTGCATTCGGCCAGGATCTCGCCGGTAGCCGGATGCACGATGGCCTTGGCGGTAGTGCGGCCCAGGACGTATTCCATAGGAACGTCCAGCTGCTTGACGCCGGCCTTCTCGAGCTGGTTGATGTGGCGCGCGGTAATACGGCGGCCCTGCTCGACGATGACTTTACCGGTTTCGTCATGGATATCCATGACCGCAACCTCACCACGCAGACGCTGCGGCACCAGTTCCAGGCTGAGTTTCTCGCCGGAAATGTGGAAGACGTTGGTGGTGTAGAAGGTGTTCAGCACTTCTTCAGTGCTGTAACCCAGCGCACGCAGCAGCACCGAGGCCGGCAGTTTGCGGCGACGGTCGATACGTACGAACACGCAGTCCTTCGGGTCGAACTCGAAGTCCAGCCACGAACCGCGGTAAGGGATGATGCGAGCGGAGTACAGCAGCTTGCCGGAGCTGTGAGTCTTGCCACGGTCGTGGTCGAAGAACACACCAGGCGAACGGTGCAGCTGGGAAACGATCACACGCTCGGTACCGTTGATTACGAAGGTACCGTTCTCAGTCATCAGGGGGATTTCACCCATGTAGACTTCTTGCTCTTTGATGTCCTTGATCGCTTTGTTCGACGATTCCTTGTCGAAGATGATCAGGCGCACCTTGACCCGCAGTGGGACCGCGAAGGTCACGCCACGCAGGACACATTCCTTCACATCGAAGGCGGGTTCGCCCAGGCGATAGCCTACGTACTCCAGGGCAGCATTGCCGGAGTAGCTGATGATCGGAAATACCGATTTGAAGGCCGCGTGCAGGCCGACGTCGCGGAACTGATCCTTGGATGCTCCCGCTTGCAGGAATTCGCGATACGAATCCAGCTGGATGGCCAGGAGGTAAGGCACATCCATGACGTCCGGCAACTTGCTAAAGTCCTTGCGGATACGTTTTTTCTCAGTGTATGAGTAAGCCATCAGCGTTCCCCAGCTTGGTCACCTGCTTGTTTGGCTTCTCCCGGCGGGAGCAGCCAGAAAATCGTGCAAACCCCTTGGTTTGCGCCACCCACATGGGTGTCTTGCAGCTTGTTATCGGGGCCGGCCTGACCGGCCACCAATAACGGAAAAAGGCCGGTGGCATAAGCCACCAGCCATCAGCCCTTCGCTCAACGCTCGGACTGGAGTCGCAAGGTCGAGATTACTTCAGCTCGACTTTAGCGCCAGCTTCTTCCAGCTTCTTCTTCGCGTCTTCAGCGGCTTCTTTCGAAACGCCTTCAGCGATAACCTGAGGAGCGCCGTCGACTTTCTCTTTGGCTTCTTTCAGGCCCAGACCGGTCAGTTCACGAACGGCCTTGATCACGTTTACTTTCTTGTCGCCAGCTTCGGTCAGAACGACGTTGAACTCGGTCTGCTCTTCAGCAGCAGCGGCAGCAACAGCTGGGCCAGCGGCAACAGCGGCAGCAGCGGTAACGCCGAAGGTTTCTTCCATCGCTTTGATCAGTTCAACAATTTCCAGAACAGTTTTCTGGCCGATCGCTTCGATGATTTGTTCGTTAGTCAGAGACATGACTTAAATCCTGTATTGGGGTGACAGCCTACGCAGCCATCAAATTAAACGTATGATTTTGAAAGAGGTGCGCGCGCCTTAGGCAGCAGCAGCTTCTTTCTGGTCGCGCAGAGCTGCCAGGGTACGAGCCAGCTTGCTGGTTGCACCTTGGATCACGCTCATCAGCTGTGCGATAGCCTCGTCGCGAGTTGGCAGGGTTGCCAGCACGTCGATCTGGTTAGCGGCAAGGAACTTGCCGTCAAACGCAGCTGCCTTGATCTCGAACTTGTCCTGACCCTTGGCGAACTCTTTGAACAGACGAGCAGCAGCGCCCGGGTGTTCGTTGGAGAAAGCAATCAGGGTCGGGCCTTTGAACGCGTCGTTGAGGATCGAGAATTCGGTGCCTTCAACAGCGCGCTTCAGCAGGGTGTTACGTACGACACGTACGTAAACGCCAGCTTCGCGGGCCTCTTTACGGAGTCCGGTCATTGCGCCTACAGTCACACCACGGGCATCAGCCACGACAGCGGACAGAGCGACTTTGGCAGCCTCGTTGACTTCAGCGACGATGGCCTTCTTGTCTTCGAGTTTAATTGCCACGGGTTTACTCCTGGTTTCTACCGTTTCATCTGGCCGAAGCCGGATGTCGTTTTGGTGTCTGATTCGGTAACGAATCGGGAGCACCATCTGCGTGGGCTGGTGTTTTAAGGCTTGCGCCGCCTACGGTCTTGGATAGCCCCCGCCAGGCAGGGACCCCAATTTTTGCTGGTGGCGCGACAGGTCGCGCCACCAAGTTCTTACACGTTCAGCGAGCTCTGATCGATGACCAGACCTGGGCCCATGGTGGTGCTCAGGGTAACGCGCTTGACGTAGATACCTTTCGAGGAAGCTGGCTTGATACGCTTCAGATCAGCGATCAGGGCTTCAACGTTTTCCTTCAGCTTGCCAGCTTCGAAGCCGACCTTGCCAACGGAGGTGTGGATGATACCGTTCTTGTCGGTACGGTAGCGAACCTGACCAGCCTTGGCGTTCTTGACGGCGCCGGCTACGTCTGGGGTCACGGTACCAACTTTCGGGTTAGGCATCAGGCCGCGAGGACCCAGAACCTGACCCAGCTGACCTACGACACGCATGGCATCAGGCGATGCGATGACGACGTCATAGTTCAGGTCGCCGCCTTTCATTTCGGCAGCCAGATCGTCCATACCTACGCGGTCAGCGCCGGCAGCCAGAGCGGCTTCAGCAGCTGGGCCCTGGGTGAAGACGGCAACGCGAACGGTCTTGCCAGTGCCGTGTGGCAGCACAGTAGCGCTACGTACGACCTGGTCGGATTTACGCGGGTCAACACCGAGGTTAACGGCGATGTCGTAGGACTCTACGAACTTGGCAGCCGGCAGCGAAGCCAGCAGAGTGGCCGCTTCTTCGAAGTTGTAGGCCTTGCCTGCTTCGATTTTCTCGGCGATTGCCTTTTGGCGTTTGGTCAGCTTAGCCATTACACACCCTCCACGTTCAGGCCCATGCTGCGGGCAGAGCCAGCGATGGTGCGTACAGCAGCGTCCAGGTCAGCGGCAGTCAGGTCAGCCTGTTTGGCTTTCGCGATGTCTTCCAGCTGAGCACGGGTAACGGTACCGACTTTAACGGTGTTCGGACGAGCCGAACCACTGGTCAGGCCAGCAGCTTTCTTCAGCAGAACCGAGGCAGGGGTGCTCTTGGTCTCGAAGGTGAAGCTACGGTCGCTGTAGACAGTGATGATCACAGGAGTCGGCAGACCGGCTTCTTGACCCTGGGTACGGGCGTTGAAGGCCTTGCAGAATTCCATGATGTTCACACCGTGTTGACCCAGTGCTGGACCAACGGGTGGGCTTGGGTTGGCCTGGCCGGCCTTAACTTGCAGCTTGATGTAAGCCTGAATCTTCTTAGCCATGAGCTACTCCAATATCGGGTACGAACGCCTGATGGCTCCCCGGATGACTTGCGTTTTATCCCAGTGACGACAAAACCCCGCAGCACACTGGGCTGCGGGGTATGGGATGCTTTGTCCGCCTAGACCTTTTCGACCTGGCTGAACTCGAGCTCCACCGGAGTAGAGCGACCGAAAATGAGTACCGCCACCTGCAGGCGACTCTTTTCGTAGTTAACCTCTTCGACACTACCATTGAAGTCAGCGAACGGACCGTCAATGACTCGAACCACTTCACCCGGCTCGAACAGCGTCTTCGGCTTCGGCTTGTCGCTACCGTCAGCAACGCGACGCAGGATAGCCTCAGCTTCTTTATCGGTGATCGGCGCAGGCTTGTCTGCAGTACCGCCAATAAAGCCCATCACACGAGGGGTGTCCTTGACCAAGTGCCAAGTCCCTTCGTTCATCTCCATCTGGACCAGTACATAGCCAGGGAAGAATTTACGCTCACTCTTGCGCTTCTGGCCGTTGCGCATTTCGACGACTTCTTCGGTCGGGACCAGGATCTCGCCGAAATCGTCTTCCATGCCAGCCAGCTTGACGCGCTCGATCAGGGAGCGCATTACATGCTTCTCGTAACCCGAGTAAGCATGCACAACATACCAACGCTTAGCCACGGGACACCTTTAGCCAACGATCAAGGAGACCGCCCAGCCGAGCAGGGAATCAAGACCCCACAGCAGCAGTGCCATAACCAGCACGACAGCCACGACAATCAGCGTGGTCTGGGTGGTTTCCTGGCGGGTCGGCCACACGACTTTACGAATCTCGGTACGAGCTTCCTTCGCCAGCGCAAAGAACGACTTGCCCTTCGCAGTCTGCAGAGCTACAAAGCCCGCGACAGCAGCCAGGACGAGAAGTGCGAGGACGCGATACAGGATCGGGGAGGCGGAGTAATACTGATTACCCACTACGCCGACAACCACCAAAGCCACTACAGCCAGCCACTTGAACAGATCAAAACGCGATTCTTGGGCTTCAGTTTTGGGAGTCATCGAGGAGGATCCTGTGAGAAGAAAGCCATCACACCGAGGTGAAATGGCAGGTCAGGAGGGAATCGAACCCCCAACCTACGGTTTTGGAGACCGTCGCTCTGCCAATTGAGCTACTGACCTGTAACGCTGTATCAGGCCGGCCATTATACCGGCCTGATCAAGTAAATCAACTACTTATTCAATAATTTTTGCTACGACGCCGGCGCCGACGGTACGACCGCCTTCACGGATAGCGAAGCGCAGACCGTCTTCCATTGCGATGGTCTTGATCAGGGTGACAGTCAT
>NZ_JBIWEM010000020.1:0-13982 GCF_044762545.1 Pseudomonas sp. NPDC096925
GTCTGAGCCGGCGTCGGGTTCGGCACCAACTGCTCGAAGTTACCGCCCGTGGCGTTCTCGATGGTCACGCTAACGGTCGAGCCGTTGTTGTAGACATCGTTGGCCGGCGTCTGGAAGTCGACACTGCCCTGGGTCTTACCGGCCTCAATGGTGATGGTCTGGCCATTGGACAGGGTCACGGTCACCGGGGTCTGGGCCGGGTTGCTCAGGGTCACGGTGTAGGTGATCACGCCACCTTCGGTGACGCTTGGCGAAGCAGTCAGCGTCGCCGTAGTGGTGTCAATGGTATCGGTAACCTGGGTAACCGCTGGTGTTTGCGGCACTGTCACCGTTAGCCCGCCGCCCCCGGTGGTGCCCGTTACAGTCGCCGAAATCTGGCCACCGTCGATATACGGGGTATCATTCGCCGGGACCACGACGTTGGTGCTACCAGTGGTCTGCCCGGCCGGAATGACGATTACGGCACCGTTGGACAGGGTGACCACCAGATTGGTGGTCGGCGCCTGGCCAACCGTAGCGGTATAAACGATTACGCCCCCCGCTTCGCTGATGGAAGGGGTAGCGCCAAGAACCAGATCGGTAGCGACGCTGGTGTCCGTCGTCGGCGTATCCACCTGGTTGTTGCTGGTGCTATCCAGCACGCCAACCTCTTCGCTATCAAGCACGGCTGCAAAGCCCAGCCCGTCAGTCGCGAAGCCGACGGTAGGGTCGACCCGGCCCGCTGTTTCTTCGAGCATGACAAAGCTGTGACCACCACCCAGCGCGCCACCACCGCCTGCTGCCGATGGGCCAGCAGCAGTCGCTTCAAGCTCGGTAGTCGGGTCGACACCGGCAGCGATCGCCTGTTGCAGCTCTTCCACCGACGGCGCGGCCTGTGCGGTCGCCTGACTCAGGTCGGTGCTGCTGCCCGGCGCATCAGCGCTCCACTGGCTGTCGCGACCCAGGTCGAGCAAACGGCCATCGGCCAGTTCCAACGTAACTGCACCGCCCGGGCCAGTGAGCACTTCCTCACCGGCCAGCAGGCGGTCCCCTTCGATCAGAACACGCCGGATGCCCTCTGGGGATACCGCAATAACCTGGCCGACAATACTTTTGACGATGGCTACAACGCTGCTCATTGGACTCTCCGTGTGACCCGATGGGGTACTTCCCTGCCAGAGCGGCACTTGTAAGCCACTTCAGGCGGAACTATGTCGATGATCTCTTGACGTTTTTTGACGTCAATATTCCGTCTATAACTTTTTGGAATTGCCTAACTGCCAAACTATTGACCTTATAGATGCCATCCTAAACAATCACCAATGTAATGTCACATTGATATTTGAACCTTAGCCAAGCGTTTCTTGAGGACAAATGTCGCACATCAGCGAAAGCGCGTTTACCGGTCACTCAAAGTGCCTTTTTCCACGCTTTGGTAGCCATAAACAATGCGGCAGGACAACCGTCCATCGGCAGCTGTCAAAGGTTCAGGTGTCAATATTCAGGTCATTTTCGCTTGCTCAGGCCACTGCTTGGCTACAAGCACAAACCTTGCCTGAAGACAGCCAGCCAGTGATCGGGAAGCCCAGCAAAGTCTTGGCCGCGCTGCAGCTCCCGGCATCAGCAGCCCGTAGCGCTGCATAAGTCGGCGCAGCGATTGCCGTAGATCAAAGAGATAGCGAACAACTGCGCAAATACTGCCAGCCCGAATAGTAGGAAAGCATTGCCGACTGTTAAGCCCAAACCTGTCAGCACCTGCTTTCCAATAGATGAATTTTGACTAATTAGTTGCAAAATACCGTCAACAACTCAGCGCCTGTTTCCTGACAAAGGTATAAGTCGATACCGACTACACCTCTGTCGCCAACCGGATAGCAGGCTATGCTGCAAACTAGCGCGGCTTGTGTGCTGACTGGATCAGAAATGAAACATCCACCACTCAGCATCGTCTGCCAGGACTGAAGATCGTAGAATTGTTTACTCAATACCGATTCAAGGCGACCATTGGCCGGTTGCCCAAGCGTCAGGGTGCCGTAGCCTCATGACCACTGCCTGGCAGCACCATTGAAGCCAGGGTGACCGGCCAGAACGGCGGTACACCCACCCCACCCACCACAAGGATGAAGAGAGCGCCGCGTGGAATCCGAAGTCAGTCGAGTCCAACTCAGCCACGATCCACGCAGTCAGCATGACGATCCCCTGCTGGATAGTCTGCTGAGCCTGTGTGTCCTGCACCAGAAACCCGCCAGCCGGGTCATGCTGACCACCGGCCTGCCGCTGCCCGCCCAGCGCCTGAGCCCCGAGCTGCTGCCCCGCGCTGCCGCCCGGGCCGGCCTGCAGGGGCGCCTGCTGCAACGCAAGCTGGAGCAGATCCCGAGCATCGCCATGCCGGCCATGTTGCTGCTCAAGGAAGGCCGCAGCGCCGTCTTGCTGGGCTGGGAGAACGAAGACACCGCGCGCCTGCTGCTCAGCGAGAGCGATGGCGGCGAGGTGCATGTCAGCCGCGAAGCCCTGCAGAGCGATTACAGTGGCCGGGTGTTCTTCGCCCAGCCGCAGCACAAGTTCGACGTCAACCACGGCAACCTCATCCCGCGGGCGAAGTCGTGGTTCCGCGATACCTTGCTGCGCAGCAAGTGGCTATATATCGACGCCATTGCCGCCAGCCTGGTGATCAACCTGATCGCCCTGGCCGCACCGCTGTTCGTGATGAACGTATATGACCGGGTGGTGCCCAACCAGGCCACCTCGACCCTCTGGGTGCTGGCCGTCGGCATCGCCGGCGCCTACATCTTCGACCTGATCCTCAAGGGCCTGCGCGGCTTGTGCCTGGACCTGGCCGGCAAGAAGACCGACCTGATCATTTCGGCAACGCTGTTCGAACGTATCGTCGGCATGTCGATGAAGTACCGCCCGGCCAGGGTCGGCAGCTTTGCCCAGAACATTCACGAGTTCCAGGGCCTGCGTGACTTCCTCGCCTCGCTGACACTGACCAGCCTGATCGACCTGCCATTCACCATCCTGATCCTGATCGTCATTGCCATCATTGGCGGGCACCTGGTATGGATCCCGATCATCGCCTTCCCACTGGCCCTGGGCATCGGTTATGCCCTGCAACGGCCGCTGATGGCGACCATGGAACGGACCATGGCCCTGGCTTCGGAGCGCCAGTCCAGCCTGATCGAGACCCTTGCCGGCCTGGATGCGGTAAAGGTCAACAACGCCGAAAGCGAACGCCAATACATGTGGGAGCAAACCCTCGGCACCCTAAGCCGCCTGGAACTGCGGGTGAAGGTGCTGTCGAGCCTGGCGATGAACATCACCCTGCTGATCCAGCAACTGGCAGGCGTGGCAATGATCTGCGTCGGCGTGTACCTGATCATCGACGGCAACCTGAGCATGGGCGGCCTGGTGGCCTGCTACATGCTCAGCGGCCGCGCCCTCGGCCCGCTGGGCCAGCTCAACGGCCTGCTCGCCCGCTACCAGCAGGCCAAGGTGACCATGGTCTCCACCGACCACATGATGGAGCTGCCGCAAGAGCGCAACTTTGAAGAACGCCCGCTGAGCCGCAGGGTGTTGCAGGGCAGCGTCGAGTTCCGCGGGGTCGATTTCACCTACCCGAACCAACAGAACCTGGCCCTGAAGAATATCAACCTGACCATCCGCCCTGGCGAGAAGGTCGGCATTATCGGCCGCAGTGGCTCGGGCAAGAGCTCGCTGGCCAAGCTCATCGTCGGCCTGTACGAGGCCGATGGCGGCTCGCTGCTGGTCGATGGCGTGGACATTCGCCAGATCGACGTCAGCGAACTGCGCCACAACATCGGCTACGTGCCCCAGGACATCCAGCTGCTGGCCGGCACCCTGCGCGATAACCTGGTCAGCGGAGCCCGCTACGTCGAGGATGAGTTGATTCTGCAGGCTGCCGAGCTGGCGGGCGTGCATGAGTTCGCCCGGCTGCACCCGGACGGCTACGAGCTGCAAGTGGGTGAGCGCGGGCAGAACCTGTCCGGCGGCCAGCGGCAGAACGTCGCCCTGGGCCGCGCGCTGCTGCTCAACCCGCAGATCCTGCTGCTGGACGAGCCGACCAGCGCCATGGACAACACCGGCGAAGAACGCCTCAAGCAGCGGCTGCAGGCGGTGGTGGAAGGCAAGACGGTGCTGCTGGTCACGCACCGTGCCTCGCTGCTGTCGCTGGTGGACCGGCTGATCGTGATCGATCGCGGGCAGATTGTCGCCGACGGCCCGAAAGCCGCGGTCATGGATGCGCTGAAGAAGGGGCAGATCAGTGTTGCATAAGCTGGATGTAGGGCAATTCAAGGACGGCCTGCGGCGCTATTTCAAAGGTTCCGATTCACTGGGCGGTCAGCCGCTGCCAGAGGTCAACAAGGCCCTGATCGAGGATGCGCCGCGGGTCGTGCGGCTGACCATCTGGGGCGTGATCCTGTTCTTCGTGTTCCTGATCGTGTGGGCCAGCGTCGCGCCCATCGACGAGGTTACGCGGGGCGAAGGCAAGGCCATTCCGTCGTCCAAGGTGCAGAAGATCCAGAACCTGGAGGGCGGCATCGTCGCCGAGATCTTCGCCAAGGAAGGACAGATCGTCGAAGTGGGCCAGCCGTTGCTGCGCCTGGATGAAACCCGCTTCGCCTCCAACGTGGGTGAAACCGAGGCCGACCGCCTGGCCATGGCCTTGCGCGTCGAGCGCCTGAGTGCCGAGGTCGAGGACAGCCCGCTGAAAATCGACGAGGCGCTGCGCAAGGCCGCGCCAAGCCAGGCGGCCAGCGAAGAGTCGCTGTACCAGAGCCGGCGCCAGCAACTGCAGGACGAGATTGGTGGCCTGCAACAGCAGCTGGTCCAGCGCCAGCAGGAACTGCGCGAGTACAGTTCAAAACGCGCCCAGTACGCCAACAGCCTGGAACTGCTGCGCAAAGAGATCAACATGTCCGAGCCATTGGTGGCCACCGGCGCGATCTCCCAGGTTGAAGTGTTGCGCTTGCGCCGTGCCGAAGTGGAGAACCGCGGCCAGCTGGATTCCACCGCACTGGCGATCCCGCGTGCCGAGGCGGCCATCCGCGAGGTGCAAAGCAAGATCGAAGAGACCCGCGGCAAATTCCGCAGCGAAGCGTTGACCCAACTGAACGAAGCACGCACCGAGTTGAACAAGGCCACGGCTACCAGCAAGGCATTGGACGACCGGGTGAACCGCACCATGGTCACTTCACCGGTGCGCGGTATCGTCAAGCAGCTGCTGGTGAACACCATTGGCGGGGTGATCCAGCCTGGCAGCGATATCCTCGAAGTAGTACCACTGGACGACACGCTGGTCATCGAGGCGAAGATCCTGCCCAAGGACATCGCCTTCCTGCACCCGGGGCAGGAGGCCACGGTCAAGTTCACGGCCTATGACTACACCATCTACGGTGGGCTGAAGGCCAAGCTGGAGCAGATCGGTGCCGACACCATCACCGATGAAGACAAGAAGACCACCTACTACCTGATCAAGCTGCGCACCGATCGCAGCCACCTGGGCACTGACGAGAAGCCGCTGCTGATCATTCCGGGGATGGTGGCGACGGTCGATATCATGACCGGCAAGAAGACCATCATGAGCTATCTGCTCAAGCCGATCATGAAGGCGCGTTCGGAAGCGTTGCGCGAGCGTTGATGATCCTGGCCACTGTCTTTACTCAGTGGCCACCCTGGCCGTATCGCCGGCAAGCCAGCTCTCATAGAACTGCACATAACTCATTGAATTAGCAGGGAACCTGTGGGAGCGGCTTTAGCCGCGAACACCGGCGCAGCCGGTGCCATGCACCGCGTTGGATGCTTCGCGGCTAAAGCCGCTCCCACAGGGTACGAGGATCGCTTGCGAATTCAGTTATCTGTGCGACAGCGCGTCCCAAAGGGCTGGGCAATCTCTCACAGGTACAGTGCATGCCTTGAACCCTGTGCTGTACCTGTGGGAGCGGGCTTGCCGGCGATACGGCCAAACTGCAAACCCGAAACTCAGCGCCAGGGCGCAGGCTCACCCACCAACTGCCCCTGAATCCCGCTCACGCCCATCTCCCGCAGCACCAAGCGCTCGCCTTCCGTCTCGACCCGTTCAGCAATCAGCGGCACGTCAATGCTGTGTGCCGCGCGCTGGACGGCTTCGATGAACAGCCGCTTGTGCTGCTCATGATCAATGTTGCGGATGTAGCTACCATCGATCTTCAGGTACGCCAGGCCCAGGTGCGCCAGGTTGCCAATCATGCTGAAGCGCCCACCAAAGCGTTGCAGCGCCAGGCCGAAGCCAAGCGCATGCAAGCGCCGGGTCAGCTGCTCCAGGGCAGACTGCTCGGGCAGTTGCTCTTCGCCAATTTCGAAAATCAGGCGCGGCCCCAGCGCCGTATGCTGGCCCAGCAGTTCGAAGACGCGCTGCAGAGCCTTGGGGTCGGCCAAGGTAGCGGCTGACAGGTTAAGCGCCAGTATCTGGTCATGCCCGCGCAGGTGTGCAAGCACCTTTTCCAGCACCAGCAGGTCCAGCCGCGACATCCAGCCGAAACGCTCCAGCCAGGGCAGGAAGCGGCCCGCCGGCAGCGCCTCGCCCTGGCCATCCTGCAAGCGCGAAATCACCTTGCGGTGCAGTATCCGTTGCGCAGTGCCGCAATCCACCACGGGCTGGAAGAACAGCTCGAAATGCCCGCCGATAAACGCTTGGTCGAGCCGCTCGTGCCAGGCATGCTGGCTGTCCGCGGCAACTGCGGCCACACCCTGCTCGAGGCAGACCCAACCCGGCGTCGGCTGGTTCTCGGCGCGGGCCAGGGCTTCGTCGGCGAGCTTGAGCAGCGCCTGTGGTGCGTCACCAGGGCTGTAGGGGGCAAGGCCGATGCAGGCCACCGGGTCGATATCACTGGCGCCGGTTTCATGCAGGCTATGCAGGGTCGCTTCCAGGGCCTGAGCGAGCTGTACCGCCTCTTCATGCACCATGCCCGGCGCCAGCACGGCAAACTCACCCCCACGGCTGCGGGAAATCAGGTCGTTGGTTTCCGGGTAGCTGGCACAGGTGCGACGCAACTGCTCACCCACGGCCTGCAGCAACTGGTCGGTGCGCTGGCCGCCAAGGCGGGCGTTCAACCCCGCCAACCCCTGGACCCGCAGCAATAACAGGTAGCCGGCGCGCGCTTCTTCCAGGTTGCTCACCCGGGTGTTCAGCTGCATCTCGAAATAACGGCGGTTGGACAGGCCGGTCAGGCTGTCCTGATAGGACTCGGCACGCAGTCGCTCACTGCGCTCGGCCTGCTCGGTGAACAGTGCCTTGAGCTTCTCGACCATCTGGTTCATCGCCTGCACCACCCGGCGCAGCTCCGGCGTACGCGGCAGCTCCGACAGGCTGAGGAATTCGCGGCGGGCGATGGCATAGGATTGCTCGACCATGTAGTCCAGCGGCCGCAACTGGCGACGCAAAAGCAAGGCGCCAAGTACGGCACTGGCCGCGCCACACAGCAACAACCAGCCCAGGCTGCCCAAGGCGCTCTGCCAGAGTTTGGCAATGGCGAACATCGGGTGGCTGATCACTTCAACGCGTGCGGCCTGCTGCCAGCCGCGGCTGACGATGGCATCGCCACCGGCGGCTTCCAGGCCGATCAGGTGCACGAACCAGCCCGGCACACCGCCGGGGTCCGGCTCGGCATGGCGCTCCACCAGCACGGCATTGGAGCCAAGGTCGACGACCTTGATGCTTGAGTAGTAGCCACTGTCGAAGATCGAACTGACCATCAGCTCGACCATTGCCGGATCGTCGATATTCGGCGTCAGCGACAGCGCCAGCGCGGTCGCCGCATCCTGGGCGTGCGAGCGCAACTGGTTGACGTACTGGCTGCGCGAGCTTTCCAGGCTGACCATGAAACTGCCACTGAAGGCAACCACCAGGAACAGGCAAATGGCCAACAGCAATTGTTTGAACAGTGACATCTGTGCTCCTTCAGTAAACCGGCTCGGCCGGGAACCCTTCGGCCTGCATCTTCTTCAGCAAATCCTGCCAGCGTGACAGCCGCTTGGTATCGCCGACCTTCTTGTTGCCTGCGGCGCCCGTCAGCCACAGCCCCTCACCATTGAAGGCGTACACCGGCAGCAGGTCGGTACGCTGGCTGGCCGGCTTGATGGCATCCATCAGGCTGTCGAGTACCAATGGCTGTGCCTGTGGGCTTGAATAATAGGTCAGGACCATGTGCGCGCGGTTCTGCCGCAGTGCCTTGACGTAGGTGATGCGCAGCTTTTCGCTGGGGATGCCCATGCGCCGCAGGCTGAAATACTTGGCGATGGCATAGTCCTCGCAGTCCCCTGCGCCCTTGATCAGCGCCTGCACCGGCGTGGCCCAATAATCGACCTCATGCCACAGGTCGATGTCCTCGACATAGCGCAATTGCTGGTTGAAGAAGCGGTTGACCACCTGCAACCGCTCAAGCTCCGTACCCTGCTTCTGCGTGGTCATCAGGTTCTGCCAGGCATCGATACGGCCCTGCCCGGCGCCCAGCTGGCCATACAGGGCCTGTGACTTGCGGCTGATCTGGGAAAAGTCCCAATCCGCGTGCAAACCGCCCAGCAGCAGGCTGCCCAGCAGTGCAGCAAGGCCGACACGTTGCACAACGGTTTTGAGCATCCAGGATATCGCCACTGCGAAGCCCTGTTCCGGCCAGTCGAAAGCAGCGATGGTGCGGCTTGGCACGGTAAAACACAATGGCACCCTGCAATCATGCATCCGTTGGTCGGTCGATCTACACTTTATGGTTATAACCTTCTATAGGTTGCTTCCTTTGACCGGCGACTTCATCCACCATAGCCGCGCTTTTTGGGGCGCCCGTCCCATCGCGGGTGCTGGTTTGACACCCCCGGGAGCTATTACTAGTGTCATTGGATCCAACTTTAGTCATCGTTGAGGCAGACGTCGCGTGCCCGAGAAAATCAAATTGAGCAATGTCCTGGCCAGCGAGCAGTTGTTGCCGCACCAGGCCCGTGGCTTGATCGAAGAACGCCTGCGCAGTGCCATTCTGGATGGCCGCTTGCCCCCAGGTACTGCGGTGCGACAACAAGAGCTCGCCACCTTGTTCGGTGTCAGCCGCATGCCCGTGCGCGAGGCCCTGCGCCAGCTCGAAGCGCAATCGCTGCTGAAAGTGGAGATGCACAAGGGGGCGGTGGTCGCGCCATTGATAGGCGAAGACGCGGTGGACACCTATGCCCTGCGCGTGCTGCTCGAGACCGAGGCGCTGCGCCAATCCATTCCGCTGCTCGATGCCAGCGACATCGCCAGCGCCCGCGGGTATATCCAGCAACTGGAGAACGAAACCCGCCACGCCGAAATCGGCCGCCTCAATCGTCTGCTCCACATGTCGTTGTACAACAAGGCGCCGAACAAGAAACTGCTGCGCCTGATCGAGGACGAACTGAACGAGGAAGAGCGCTTCCTGCGGTTTCATCTTTCGTCCATGGGCCTGGGCAAGCTCACCCAGGACGATCACAACGCACTGGTGAATGCAGCTAGCGACAAGCTGGTGGACGAAGCAGTAGCGGTGCTGGAACGGCACCTGAATAGCGCATCGCGGGTAATCCGCAAATACCTGGATACGCAACTGGGGCGCTAGCGGGTAGAGACTGCGCGCACGGTACTGTCGGATAGGTTGCAAATTGATCGGTCCCCGCCAACAATGAGACTAATTATCATTCATGTCCATTGACGGCAGCACCCTCCCCCATGCCCAGCAACGATTCCGTGCAAACGCTCTACAGTGACCACCACGGCTGGTTGCATGCCTGGCTACGCAGCAAGCTGGGCAACGCAGCCGATGCCGCAGACCTGGCCCAGGACACTTTCGTGCGCCTGCTGCAGCGGCGCGAACACCTGCAACTGAACACACCACGGGCCTTCCTGCGTACAGTTGCGCGTGGGCTGGTGATCGACCACTGGCGACGTGAGGAACTGCATAGGGCCTATCTCGAGGCACTGGCACAAGTGCCAGAAGCACAAGCCCCGTCGGCCGAAACCCGTGAGTTGCTGCTGGAATTGCTGGAACGCATCGCGCGCATGCTCGACGGCCTCAAGCCCAAAGTACGCCGCGCATTCCTGCTGGCCCAATGCGAGGGGCTGAAGCACCAGGCCATCGCCGACCAGATGGGGATCTCGGTGCGTACCGTGGAGCGCTACATCGCCGATGCGCTCTACCATTGCTACCTGCTGCGCTACGCCGATGAGTGCTGACGCGATGACCACCGCACAGCCTGGCGCAACAGCGGTCAAGCAGGCCATCCAGTGGATGCTCAGGCTGCGCGAGAACGGGCATGACCCTGCCCTGCAGCATCAGTGCAGGCAATGGCGCAGTGCCCGCCAGGAACATGAACAGGCCTGGCAACGGGTGATGCACCTGCACCAGGACCTCGATCTGCGCGCCATTCCTGGCGCCGGGCTGGCCTTGCAGACCCTGGAGACCAGCCAGCGCCGCCTGCAGCGCCGGCAAGCACTGAAGCTGCTTGGCGGCGTTGCCATGGTGGGGACAGCGACATGGCTGGGCAAAGACCTGGATGCAGTCAACGCCTGGGCATCGGACTACGCCACCGGCACGGGTGAACGACGCAGCGTCGCGCTTCCCGATGGCTCGCTGATGCAACTCAACACCCGCAGTGCCGTGGACCTGGCCTTCAATGACCAGCAGCGCCTGGTCCGCCTGAAGCAGGGGGAATTGATGATTACCTGCAGCCCGCAGCATCCCTTGCTTGTACAGACGCGTGACGCGTTACTGGAAGGGTTCGAAGGGCGCTTTGTGGCACGCCAGGACAGCGACTGCACGCAGGTCAGTGTCAGCCATGGCAGGGTGGCGATACACCGGCCTGGCAATGGCCAGCTGCAATGGATTGAGAGCGGCCAGAACTGGCGCCTGGATGCGCAAGGCGCACACCGGCTCGAGCAGGTGGACATGGACGCGATGGCCTGGACCGACGGGCTGATCGTCACCCGGAACATGCGCCTGTTCGACTTCCTCGCGCAGGTCAGCCGTTATCGCCATGGTTACCTGGGCTGCAGCGAAGACATTGCCGATGTACGCCTGTCGGGTGTGTTCCGCCTCGAAGACCCGGAAAAACTGCTGCAGCTGCTGCCCCGGACACTGCCCGTGCGGCTTCGCCAACGTACGCGCTGGTGGGTGCGTGTGGAGGGGCTAGTCTGATCTGACGAGGGCCATTGCGTTCAGGGCCGCTGCGCGCCCCAATAGCTTTTTTGGCGGGTTTTGACTGCCGGTCCGGCTAGGACAGTAAGCGACACCTCCTGCCCTCACACTTCAACGGACCCTTCATGCCTACCGCCCCAGTGCACACGCACACATTCAACGCGAATGATTTTCGACCTGTCTTGCACTCAACGACTCTGCGCAAAGCCATCCGGGCCACCCTGTTTGGCACCGCCTTGGGCCTGATAGCCGTCCCGCAACTGTCCGTGGCAGCTGAAACGACCCAGATGAGCCATCACTATGCGATCCCGGCCGGCCAGCTGGACGACGTGCTCAACCAGTTCGCCCGCCAGGCTGGCATCACCCTGTCGAGCACACCCCAGCTCACCCAAGGCTTGCAGTCAAACGGCCTGCAGGGACAGTACCCCACCGATCAGGCACTGCGCCAGTTGCTCAATGGTAGCGGCCTGGAAGCGCTCAGCCAGGACGGCCGCAGCTACGTGCTGCAGGCACAACCCCAGAGCGCCGCCGTGTCATTGCCAGACACCGATGTCCGGAGCTTCACCCTTGGCAATGCACTGGGCAGCATGGAGGGTTACAACGCCACCCATAGCCAGATAGCGACCAAGACCAGCATGCCGCTGGTAGAGACATCACAATCGGTCTCGGTGGTTACCCGCCAGCAGATGGACGACCAAGGCTCGCAAACCGTTGCCCAAGCCATGCGCTACACACCTGGGGTGCTGACCAACCCCTACGGTGCAACCCATCGTTATGACTATGTGGCCATGCGTGGCTTCAATGATGGCTCGGTGGATAACATCTACGTCGACGGGCTCAAGTCGATGGGCGACAACGGCACCTACAGCACCATGCAGGTGGACCCGTACTTCCTTGAGCGCATCGATATTCTCAAGGGACCTTCTTCGGTACTGTATGGCCGTAGTTCGCCAGGAGGCCTGGTAGCACTGACCACCAAGAAGCCGCTGTTTACCCCCTACCATCAAATCCAGGCCACGCTCGGTACCCAAGGCCAGCGTGGCATGGGTTTCGACTTCAGCGGCCCCGTGGATGACGACAAGCGTATCGCTTATCGCCTGACAGGCCTGGCGGATGCTTCCGACACGCAGTTCGACCACAACAAGGAAGAACGCTACGCCATCGCGCCGGCCGTCAGCATCGACTTCAGCGAAGACACCTCTCTCACCCTGCAGGCCTACCTGCAACACGACCCCAACGGCGGCTACCACGGCGGTAACCCCGCGGACGGCATGCTGCACAAGCGCAACGGCTTGCGCCTGTCGGACCACTTCTTTGAAGGCGAGCCGGGTATCGACAACTACGAGCGCACCCAACAATCCTTCAGCTACCAGTTCGAGCATCGCTTCAACGATGTGTTCACCGCACGACAGAACTTCCGCTACCAGGACTCCGATGTGTCGATGGACCAGGTGTATTCCGCCGGCTGGGCGGATGCCGACAGCAATATCCTCAACCGCGCCTATACCGGCGGCGACGAACGCCTGCATTCGTACATCATCGACAACATGCTGCAGGCGGAGTTTTTCACCGGGGCCGCCAAACATACCCTGCTGCTGGGCGCCGACTACCAGCGACGCAAGGCCGACGTGGCGTGGCGCTATGGCACAGTCGACCCGCTGGATGCCGGTAATCCACAGTACGGCAATGGCAACCTTCAGGTGCTGGGTGAGAACCGCTACCAGCGGCGTTTGCAGCAAACGGGCGTCTACCTGCAGGACCTGGTGGAGCTGGACCAATGGCGCCTCTCCTTGGGGCTGCGCCAGGACTGGGTGAAGGTGTCGGAGGAGAATCGCGACAGCAACACCAA
This sequence comes from Pseudomonas sp. NPDC096925, assembly GCF_044762545.1. NCBI lineage: Bacteria > Pseudomonadati > Pseudomonadota > Gammaproteobacteria > Pseudomonadales > Pseudomonadaceae > Pseudomonas > Pseudomonas sp. NPDC096925. The sequence continues at coordinate 13,018 of NZ_JBIWEM010000020.1, forward strand.
CGTCCGTGACCAGCGCTCCAGATTCACTACCCGCGCCGGGGTGCTTTACCTGTTCGAGAACGGGATTGCGCCTTATGTCAGCTACTCGGAGTCGTTCAACCCCAATACCGTGTCCGACCAGGAAGGCCGCCCTCTGGCACCTACCGAGGGCACTCAATGGGAGGCCGGCATCAAGTATCAACCAGCGGGTAGCGATAACCTGTTCACCGCGTCGGTGTTCCGTATCGAGCAGGAGAACCTGGCCTCGAAGCAGCCTGACGAGGAGTTCTATCGCCCTGTAGGGCAAGTGCGCTCACAAGGGCTGGAACTGGAGGCCCATGTGCAGCTGACCGACAGCTTGAAGCTGCTGGGCGGCTATACCTTTACCGACATCGAGTACGCGAAGTCGATGCCCAGCCTGGTGTCGGGCAACCTGGACAACAAGGGCAATTCGCCAACCCAGGCTCCGAAACAGATGTTCTCGCTGTGGGCCGACTACAACTTCCACCAGGGGGCACTGGATGGCCTGCGCTTGGGCGGTGGGGTGCGGTATGTGGGGTACAGCTGGGTGGATGCGGAAAACAGCATGAAGGTGCCTTCCTACACCCTGTTAGACGCCTCGATCGGCTATGACCTGGGCAAGGTCGGCCTCCGGGGGGTAGATGTACGCCTGAACGCCAATAACCTTACCAATGAAAGCTACATCACCTCATGTGCCAGCCTGAACTATTGCTACATAGGTGAAGAGCGCAATGTAAGCGCAACGGTCAGCTATCAGTTCTGAGCATATGGCAGCCGTTAAGACCCGGTGCCTGTAGGAGCGCTAGCCTGGAAGCTATGGCCCGGAAAAGACAAAGCCCCTGTCTGCATCGCAGACAGGGGCTTTGGATTTGAATCTTGACGATGACCTACTCTCACATGGGGAAACCCCACACTACCATCGGCGATGCATCGTTTCACTGCTGAGTTCGGGATGGGATCAGGTG
>NZ_JBIWEM010000021.1:1761-3465 GCF_044762545.1 Pseudomonas sp. NPDC096925
GCTTTTGTCAGATCGTTCTTTAAAAATTCGGATATGTGATAGATATAGACTGATGGCCAGTTTCACTGCTGGTTAATCAGGCTAAGGTAAAATTTGTGAGTTCTGCTCGAAAGAGCAACATGCGAATTTTCGGCGAATGTCGTCTTCACAGTATAACCAGATTGCTTGGGGTTATATGGTCAAGTGAAGAAGCGCATACGGTGGATGCCTTGGCAGTCAGAGGCGATGAAAGACGTGGTAGCCTGCGATAAGCTTTGGGGAGTCGGCAAACAGACTGTGATCCAGAGATCTCTGAATGGGGGAACCCACTCAGCATAAGCTGAGTATCTTGTACTGAATACATAGGTGCAAGAGGCGAACCAGGGGAACTGAAACATCTAAGTACCCTGAGGAAAAGAAATCAACCGAGATTCCCTTAGTAGTGGCGAGCGAACGGGGACCAGCCCTTAAGTTGATTTGAGATTAGTGGAACGCTCTGGAAAGTGCGGCCATAGTGGGTGATAGCCCCGTACACGAAAATCTCTTGTCAATGAAATCGAGTAGGACGGAGCACGAGAAACTTTGTCTGAATATGGGGGGACCATCCTCCAAGGCTAAATACTACTGACTGACCGATAGTGAACCAGTACCGTGAGGGAAAGGCGAAAAGAACCCCGGAGAGGGGAGTGAAATAGAACCTGAAACCGTATGCGTACAAGCAGTGGGAGCCTACTTTGTTAGGTGACTGCGTACCTTTTGTATAATGGGTCAGCGACTTATATTCAGTGGCGAGCTTAACCGAATAGGGGAGGCGTAGCGAAAGCGAGTCTTAATAGGGCGTTTAGTCGCTGGGTATAGACCCGAAACCGGGCGATCTATCCATGGGCAGGTTGAAGGTTAGGTAACACTGACTGGAGGACCGAACCGACTACCGTTGAAAAGTTAGCGGATGACCTGTGGATCGGAGTGAAAGGCTAATCAAGCTCGGAGATAGCTGGTTCTCCTCGAAAGCTATTTAGGTAGCGCCTCATGTATCACTCCAGGGGGTAGAGCACTGTTTCGGCTAGGGGGTCATCCCGACTTACCAAACCGATGCAAACTCCGAATACCTGGAAGTGCCGAGCATGGGAGACACACGGCGGGTGCTAACGTCCGTCGTGAAAAGGGAAACAACCCAGACCGTCAGCTAAGGTCCCAAAGTCATGGTTAAGTGGGAAACGATGTGGGAAGGCTTAGACAGCTAGGAGGTTGGCTTAGAAGCAGCCACCCTTTAAAGAAAGCGTAATAGCTCACTAGTCGAGTCGGCCTGCGCGGAAGATGTAACGGGGCTCAAACCATGCACCGAAGCTACGGGTGTCATCTTTGATGACGCGGTAGAGGAGCGTTCTGTAAGCCTGTGAAGGTGAGTTGAGAAGCTTGCTGGAGGTATCAGAAGTGCGAATGCTGACATGAGTAACGACAATGCGAGTGAAAAACTCGCACGCCGAAAGACCAAGGTTTCCTGCGCAACGTTAATCGACGCAGGGTTAGTCGGTCCCTAAGGCGAGGCTGAAAAGCGTAGTCGATGGAAAACAGGTTAATATTCCTGTACTTCCAGTTATTGCGATGGAGGGACGGAGAAGGTTAGGCCAGCCTGGCGTTGGTTGTCCAGGTTTAAGGTGGTAGGCTGAAATCTTAGGCAAATCCGGGATTTCAAGGCCGAGAGCTGATGACGAGTTGCCTCTA
>NZ_JBIWEM010000021.1:3559-5144 GCF_044762545.1 Pseudomonas sp. NPDC096925
TTCAGGCGACGAAGTGGTTGATACCATGCTTCCAAGAAAAGCTCCTAAGCTTCAGATAACTGGGAACCGTACCCCAAACCGACACAGGTGGTTAGGTAGAGAATACCAAGGCGCTTGAGAGAACTCGGGTGAAGGAACTAGGCAAAATGGCACCGTAACTTCGGGAGAAGGTGCGCCGGCGAGGGTGAAGGACTTGCTCCGTAAGCCCATGCCGGTCGAAGATACCAGGCCGCTGCGACTGTTTATTAAAAACACAGCACTCTGCAAACACGAAAGTGGACGTATAGGGTGTGACGCCTGCCCGGTGCCGGAAGGTTAATTGATGGGGTTAGCGCAAGCGAAGCTCTTGATCGAAGCCCCGGTAAACGGCGGCCGTAACTATAACGGTCCTAAGGTAGCGAAATTCCTTGTCGGGTAAGTTCCGACCTGCACGAATGGCGTAACGATGGCGGCGCTGTCTCCACCCGAGACTCAGTGAAATTGAAATCGCTGTGAAGATGCAGTGTATCCGCGGCTAGACGGAAAGACCCCGTGAACCTTTACTATAGCTTTGCACTGGACTTTGAATTTGCTTGTGTAGGATAGGTGGGAGGCTTTGAAGTGGGGACGCCAGTTCTCATGGAGCCATCCTTGAAATACCACCCTGGCAACTTTGAGGTTCTAACTCAGGTCCGTTATCCGGATCGAGGACAGTGTATGGTGGGTAGTTTGACTGGGGCGGTCTCCTCCCAAAGAGTAACGGAGGAGTACGAAGGTGCGCTCAGACCGGTCGGAAATCGGTCGTAGAGTATAAAGGCAAAAGCGCGCTTGACTGCGAGACAAACACGTCGAGCAGGTACGAAAGTAGGTCTTAGTGATCCGGTGGTTCTGTATGGAAGGGCCATCGCTCAACGGATAAAAGGTACTCCGGGGATAACAGGCTGATACCGCCCAAGAGTTCATATCGACGGCGGTGTTTGGCACCTCGATGTCGGCTCATCACATCCTGGGGCTGAAGCCGGTCCCAAGGGTATGGCTGTTCGCCATTTAAAGTGGTACGCGAGCTGGGTTTAGAACGTCGTGAGACAGTTCGGTCCCTATCTGCCGTGGACGTTTGAGATTTGAGAGGGGCTGCTCCTAGTACGAGAGGACCGGAGTGGACGAACCTCTGGTGTTCCGGTTGTCACGCCAGTGGCATTGCCGGGTAGCTATGTTCGGAAGAGATAACCGCTGAAAGCATCTAAGCGGGAAACTTGCCTCAAGATGAGATCTCACTGGGATCTTGAATCCCCTGAAGGGCCGTCGAAGACTACGACGTTGATAGGTTGGGTGTGTAAGCGCTGTGAGGCGTTGAGCTAACCAATACTAATTGCCCGTGAGGCTTGACCATATAACACCCAAGCAATTTGCTAGCGCAGATTGCGGTGGTGAAGACGAAAGAACCGAAAGTTCGCAACTTCACAAGATCACATATCCGGATTCGCTGGGCTGTCCATCTGGACATTCTGGCAACAGAATTTCTTGACGACCATAGAGCATTGGAACCACCTGATCCCATCCCGAACTCAGCAGTGAAACGATGCATCGCCGATGGTAGTGTGGGGTT
>NZ_JBIWEM010000022.1:0-3018 GCF_044762545.1 Pseudomonas sp. NPDC096925
GTCTTTGTGGCGCAAAAACTCCCGGGCATACGCGCCCCCTGTGGGAGCGGGTTCACCCGCGAACACCGGCAAAGCCGGTGCCATCCTCCGCGTCGTCTGCTTCGCCGCTAAAACAGCTCTCACAGATTCGGCGCGGGCCCTTCGCCCTGCTGGCAGGCCCTTTTCCTATGCAAGCCAACAGCCCATAGCTATCATGCCTGCCTTATTCCAAGTCGAGACTGGCATGCTGAAGTTGTTGAATCTCCTCAAGGATGGTCGGTTCCATTCCGGAGAAGCTCTGGGGGCAGCCCTCGGGGTGAGTCGCAGCGCCGTTTGGAAGCAGCTGCAGCACCTGGAGAGCGAGCTGAACCTCACCATTCACAAGGTTCGTGGGCGCGGCTACCAGCTGGCAGCGCCACTGGCTTTGCTCGATGCCCAGGCGATCGCCGGGTTTGCCGAAGGCGAGCAGTGGCCCGTTTTCATCCATGAAACCATCGATTCGACTAACGCCGAAGGCCTGCGGCTCGCCGGGGAAGGGCAGACCGCTCCATTTTTGGTCCTGGCCGAGCGCCAGAGCGCTGGCCGTGGTCGGCGCGGTCGGCAGTGGGTCAGCCCGTTTGCCGAAAACCTCTATTACAGCCTGGTACTCCGTGTGGATGGTGGCATGCGCCAGCTTGAGGGCTTGAGCCTGGTGGTGGGGTTGGCAGTAATGCGTACCCTGCAGGCGTTCGGGGTAAAGGATGTGGGGCTCAAATGGCCCAACGATGTCCTCGTTCGGGGGCAGAAGATCACCGGCATTCTCCTGGAGTTGGTGGGTGACCCGGCAGATGTCTGTCATGTGGTGCTGGGTATCGGCATCAATGTGAACATGCAGACCAACGATCAGGTCGACCAGGTGTGGACCTCGATGCGGCGTGAGGTGGGTGCGACAATCGACCGTAACCGGCTGGTAGCGTTACTCAGTCAGCAGCTGCAACACGAATTGGCACGGCATCGTCGCTACGGTTTTGCCGCATTCCAGGAAGAATGGGAGCAGGCGCATCTCTGGCAGGGCTGCAAGGTTTCTCTGGTTGCGGGTAGTACGCGCATTGATGGCGTGGTTCTTGGCGTCGACGGGCAGGGCGGCTTGCGCCTTGAGGTGGACGGGGTGGAAAAGAGCTTCAGTGGTGGTGAGCTCAGTTTGAGGTTGCGTGATGATTCTTGAGCTCGATTGCGGTAACAGCTTCATCAAGTGGCGGGTAATCCATGTTGCTGATGCGGCGATTGAAAGCGGTGGTATCGTCGATTCCGATCAGGCGCTGGTGGCCGAAGTGGCTGCACTGGCTTCGGTGCGTCTTACCGGCTGCCGCATTGTCAGTGTGCGCAGTGAGGAAGAAAACGACGCGCTTTGCGCGATGATTGCCCAGGCGTTTGCAGTGCAGGCCCGTGTGGCGCACCCGGCCCAGGAAATGGCAGGTGTGCGCAATGGCTATGACGACTACCAGCGCCTGGGCATGGACCGTTGGTTGGCGGCGCTGGGAGCATTTCACCTGGCCAAGGGCGCCTGCCTGGTGATTGATCTGGGGACCGCTGCAAAAGCGGATTTCGTTGCGGCGGACGGCGAGCACCTGGGTGGCTACATCTGCCCGGGTATGCCATTGATGCGTAGCCAGTTGCGTACCCACACCCGGCGTATCCGTTATGACGATGCCTCCGCCGAGCGTGCATTGGCCAGCCTTGCGCCAGGGCGCTCGACTGTCGAGGCCGTCGAGCGCGGTTGCGTGTTGATGCTCCAGGGTTTTGCGCGTACCCAGCTCGAGCAGGCACGTACGTTGTGGGGGGAGGATTTCACGGTATTCCTTACAGGTGGCGACGCGCCGCTGGTAAGGGAGGCCGTGCCGCAGGCGCGTGTCGTGCCTGACCTGGTTTTCGTAGGCCTGGCCATGGCCTGCCCATTGGATTGAGGTGCCTATGCGTTGGTTGTTTCTGCTGTTACTGGTGCTCAACGTCTTCTATTACGTGTGGCACCAGCAGGAAGCCCCGCTGAAGGTCAAGGAAGTCGCACCCTTGTCGCTGTACAAGGGGAGTCAGCAAGAGATTCGCCTGTTGCGTGAAACGGGTGTGTCGGCGCCACCCAAGCGCCGGGATGAGTGTCTGGTAGTGGGCGGTGTAACGGGGCAGGGCCAACTCGATGCACTGCGTCAGCGCCTGTTGAGCCTGGATATCGCCACGCTGCCGGTGGTAGGGCAGTTGCCTGGTGCAGATGGTCGTTGGCTCAAGGTTGCCCCGGAAAGCGAGCGTTTGCTGGACCAAACCGTCCTCGCGACTCTTTCCAACGATTTCAAAGACTTAAAACACAAAATTATTTTCTGCCAGGGTATTGCAACTGGCGAATAGCTTGATAGAATGGCGCCCGCTTCACAGGGAACACCACTCAGGTGGCAGAACTGGAAGCGGTGTCAAAGCAGCTAAGTTTCAGATTTGATTGAAAAAATTTGAAAAAACGCTTGACACTGGGGCGGCAGACAAATAGAATGCCGGCCACATCTGGAGGGATTCCCGAGCGGTCAAAGGGGACGGACTGTAAATCCGTTGCGAGAGCTTCGAAGGTTCGAATCCTTCTCCCTCCACCAGTTTTAGCGAGAGCCGCAAGCTCCGCGGGTATAGTTTAGTGGTAGAACCTCAGCCTTCCAAGCTGATGATGCGGGTTCGATTCCCGCTACCCGCTCCAAGTTTGCTGGATTTTGCACAAAGTGTTTCGCTCTTGTAGCTCAGTTGGTAGAGCACACCCTTGGTAAGGGTGAGGTCAGCGGTTCAAGTCCGCTCAAGAGCTCCATATAAACAAGGCAGATATGAAAATATCTGCCTTTGTTTTATCAGCGCAAGACTATTTCTTCTGCGGAGGATTGTATCGATGGCTAAGGAAAAGTTTGATCGTTCCCTTCCCCACGTTAACGTCGGCACTATCGGCCACGTTGACCACGGTAAGACCACTCTGACCGCAGCTCTGACTCGCGTCTGCTCCGAAGTTTTCGGTTCGGCAGTCGTTGAGTTCGACAA
>NZ_JBIWEM010000023.1:0-2495 GCF_044762545.1 Pseudomonas sp. NPDC096925
CCGGTGACCGTGACCCTGTCCAATGGCCAGACCATCACCATCGAAGCCGGCAAGACCCAGGGCAGCGTCGACTTCGAAACTCCGGCCAACGACGTTTACAACAACGGCTCGACCGTCAGCGTGACCATCGAAAGCGCCACGGGCGGCAACTTCGAGCAACTGACGCCGAACCCGACCCCGGCTCAGACCACCATCAATGATTCGGTGGACACCACCACCGCGACCCTGACTGCTTCGCCAAGCGTCACCGAAGGTGGCGTGATCACCTACACCGTGACCCTGAGCAACCCGGCGCAGACCCCGGTGACCGTGACCCTGTCCAATGGCCAGACCATCACTGTCGAGGCTGGCAAGACCCAGGGCAGCGTCGACTTCGAAACCCCGGCCAACGACGTCTACAACAACGGCTCGACCGTTAGCGTGACCATCGAAAGCGCCACGGGCGGCAACTTCGAGCAACTGTCGCCGAACCCGACGCCGGCTCAGACCACGATCAACGACTCGGTCGACACCACCACCGCGACCCTGTCTGCTTCGCCAAGCGTCACCGAAGGCGGCGTCATCACTTACACCGTGACCCTGAGCAACCCGGCCCAGTCGCCGGTGACCGTGACCCTGTCCAATGGCCAGACCATCACCATCGAAGCCGGCAAGACCCAGGGCAGCGTCGACTTCGAAACCCCGGCCAATGACGTCTACAACAACGGCTCGACCGTCAGCACCACGATTACCGGTGCGACCGGTGGCAACTTCGAGCAGTTGGTGCCAAACCCGACACCAGCTCAGACCACCATCAATGACTCGGTCGACACCACCACCGCGACCTTGACTGCTTCGCCAAGCGTCACCGAAGGCGGCGTCATCACCTACACCGTGACCCTGAGCAATCCAGCGCAGACCCCGGTGACCGTGACCCTGTCCAACGGCCAGACCATCACCGTCGAAGCCGGCAAGACCCAAGGCAGCGTCGACTTCGAAACCCCGGCCAACGACGTCTACAACAACGGCTCGACCGTTAGCGTGACCATCGAGAACGCCACGGGCGGCAACTTCGAGCAGTTGGTGCCGAACCCGACCCCGGCTCAGACCACCATCAACGACTCGGTCGACACCACCACCGCGACTCTGACGGCGAACCCGTCGGTGACCGAAGGCGGCGTGATCACTTACACCGTGACCCTGAGCAACCCAGCGCAGACCCCGGTGACCGTGACCCTGTCCAATGGCCAGACCATCACTGTCGAGGCTGGCAAGACCCAGGGCAGCGTCGACTTCGAAACCCCGGCCAATGACGTCTACAACAACGGCTCGACCGTCAGCACCACGATTACCGGTGCGACCGGTGGCAACTTCGAGCAGTTGGTGCCGAACCCGACGCCGGCTCAGACCACCATCAACGACTCGGTCGACACTACCACCGCGACCCTGACTGCTTCGCCAAGCGTCACCGAAGGTGGCGTGATCACCTACACCGTGACCCTGAGCAACCCGGCGCAGTCGCCGGTGACCGTGACCCTGTCCAATGGCCAGACCATCACCATCGAAGCCGGCAAGACCCAGGGCAGTGTCGACTTCCAGACGCCGGCCAACGATGTCTACAACAACGGCTCGACCGTCAGCACCACGATTACCGGTGCGACCGGTGGCAATTTCGAGCAGTTGGTGCCGAACCCGACACCAGCTCAGACCACCATCAATGACTCGGTCGACACCACCACCGCGACCCTGACTGCTTCGCCAAGCGTCACCGAAGGCGGCGTGATTACCTACACAGTGACCCTGAGCAACCCAGCGCAGACCCCGGTGACCGTGACCCTGTCCAATGGCCAGACCATCACCATCGAGGCTGGCAAGACCCAGGGCAGTGTTGACTTCGAAACCCCGGCCAATGACGTCTACAACAACGGCTCGACCGTTAGCGTGACCATCGAGAACGCCACGGGCGGTAACTTCGAGCAGTTGGTGCCGAACCCGACGCCGGCTCAGACCACCATCAATGACTCGGTCGACACTACCACCGCGACCCTGACTGCTTCGCCAAGCGTCACCGAAGGTGGCGTGATCACCTACACCGTGACCCTGAGCAACCCGGCCCAGTCGCCGGTGACCGTGACCCTGTCCAATGGCCAGACCATCACCATCGAAGCCGGCAAGACCCAGGGCAGCGTCGACTTCGAAACCCCGGCCAATGACGTCTACAACAACGGCTCGACCGTCAGCACCACGATTACCGGTGCGACCGGTGGCAACTTCGAGCAGTTGGTGCCGAACCCGACACCAGCTCAGACCACCATCAATGACTCCGTCGACACCACCACCGCGACCCTGACGGCGAACCCGTCGGTGACCGAAGGCGGCGTGATCACTTACACCGTGACCCTGAGCAACCCAGCGCAGACCCCGGTGACCGTGACCCTGTCCAATGGCCAGACCATCACCATCGAAGCCGGCAAGACCCAGGGCAGCGTCGACTTCGAAACTCCGGCCAACGACGT
>NZ_JBIWEM010000024.1:0-2054 GCF_044762545.1 Pseudomonas sp. NPDC096925
GTTTCCCCAGCCTTGATGGTGACCTGGGCGTTGTTGCTCAGGGTCACGACCAGGTCATGGGCCAGCGCCTGGTTGATGTGCACAGTGAAGGTCGGATTGACGTTCTCGGCCACCGACGCCTGATCGGCGGTGATGGTGACCTGCACCAGGTCGCCTTGGTTGCCGGTACCCGGGGTGCCCGAGCCAGGCTCGTCGGTGACTTCGGTGCTGACCTTGGTTTCGTCCAGCGTCAGCTGTTCGAATTTCCATGCATCAGCGCCACTGACGTATTTCAAGCTCTGCTCGACCGGAGCGTTCGCACCGCTATAGACATTGTCCGGGGCGGTCACGGTGACCGAACCGGTCGTACCATTGGCCGGGACGGTGATAACGGTCTTGCCGTCGCTCAGGGTGAAGGTCAGGGCCGAGTGGCTGTTGATCGGCAGACCGTCTTTGTTGGTCAGGGTCACGGTATAGGTGATCTGTCCACCTTCGCTGACAGTCTCGGTTGCTGTCAGTTTTGCCACAACTTCGTCGATTGTGTCGGTAACCTTGACCGAAGCGTTCTCGCCCAGTTGCAGGTTCTCGAAGGTACGACCGTCGATGTCCGACGCCGACTTGATGCCGAGGGAAATTTCGCCGCTATCCAGATAGACGTCGTCACCCTGTGCCGCATGGACATAAGGTTCGCTCGAAGTCTGACCGGCTTTGATGGTGACCTGTGCATCGTTACTCAGGGTCACGACAAGGTCATGATCCAGTGCAGTGTTGATATGCACAGTGAAGCTCGGTTTGACGTTCTCGGCTACCGAAGTCTGGTCAGCAGTGATGGTGACCTTGACCACGTCACCCTGGTTGCCGGTGCCCGGGGTACCCGAACCAGGCTCGTCGGTGACCTCGGTGCTAACCTTGGTTTCGTTCAACGTCAGGTGCTCGAATTTCCACGCATCAGCGCCGCTGACGTATTTCAGGCTCTGCTCGACCGGTGCGTTCGCACCGGTATAGACGTTGTCAGGGGCCGTTACGGTGACCGAACCCGTGGTACCGTTGGCCGGCACGGTAATAGTGGTCTTGCCGTCGCTCAGGGTGAAGGTCAATGCCGAGTGGTTGCTGATCGGCAGACCGTCTTGGTTGGTCAGGGTCACGGTGTAGGTGATCTGACCACCTTCGGTTACGGTCTCGGTTGCTGTCAGTGTGGCCACAACTTCGCTGATCGTGTCAGTAACCTGAACCGAGGCGGCGCCACCCAACTGCAGGTTTTCGAACGGCCGACCATCGACATCCACCGCCGAGGTGATGCCGAGGGTGATTTCGCCGCTATCCAGATAGACATCATCGCCCTGCGCCGCGTGCTCGTACGCTGCGCTGGTTTCGCCAGCCTTGATGGTGACCTGGGCATTGTTGCTCAGGGTCACGACCAGGTCGTGGGCCAGCGCCTGGTTGATGTGCACGGTGAAGGTCGGATTGACGTTCTCGGCCACCGAGGCCTGATCGGCAGTGATGGTGACCTTGACCAGGTCGCCTTCGTTGCCCGGGGTACCCGGCTCGTCGGTGACGGTGGTGCTGACCGGGGTCTTGTCCAGGGTCAGTTGCTCAAACTTGCCCACGTCAGCGCCAGTGACCGAACCGATCGATTTGACCACAGGGTCGTTGGCGCCGGTGTAGACGTTGTCCGGGGCAGTCACAGTGACCGAACCAGTCGTGCCGTTGGCCGGCACGGTGATAACGGTCTTGCCGTCGCTCAGGGTGAAGGTCAGCGCGCCGTGATTGTTGATCGGCAGACCGTCTTTGTTGGTCAGCGTGATGGTGTAGGTGATCTCGCCGCCTTCGGTGACCGAAGGGGTTGCGGTCAGTTTGGCCACCACTTCGTCGGTGGTGTCGGTCACTTGAACCGTAGCGGCACCACCCAGCTGCAGATTTTCGAAAGTCGCACCGGTTGCATCCACAGCCGAACTGATGCCCAGGCTGATCTGGCCAGCGTCGTTGTAGACGTCATCGCCCTGCGCAGCATGGGTGTACGGTGCACTGGTTTCGCCAGCCTTGATGGTGACCTGGGCATTGTTGCTCAGGGTCAC
>NZ_JBIWEM010000025.1:0-1959 GCF_044762545.1 Pseudomonas sp. NPDC096925
ATTATCAATCCGAGCAACGGCGTAACCATCAGCGGTACGGCTGAAGCGGGCGCCACTGTGACCCTGACCGATGGCAGCGGCAACCCGATCGGCCAGATCACCGCCGACGGCAGCGGCAACTGGAGTTTCACCCCCGGCACGCCGCTGGCCAACGGTACCGTGGTGAACGCCACGGCAACCGACCCGACCGGCAACACCAGCGCGCCGTCGAGCACCATGGTGGACTCGGTTGCTCCGGCTGCGCCAGTGGTTGAGCCGAGCAATGGCACGGAAATCAGCGGCACCGCCGAGCCAGGCAGCACCGTCACCCTGACCGATGGCAGTGGCAATCCGATCGGCCAGACCACTGCCGATGGTAGCGGCAACTGGGCCTTCACGCCTGCGACCCCGCTGGCCAATGGCACGGTGATCAACGCTGTGGCCCAGGACCCGGCCGGCAATACCAGCGGGCCGACCAGCGCCACCGTTGACGCCATCGCCCCGGCCGCGCCGACTATCGAGCCGAGCAATGGTGCAGTCCTCACGGGCACCGCTGAGCCCGGCGCTACCGTCATCCTCACTGACGGTGGCGGCAACCCGATCGGCGAGACGACCGCCGACGGCAGCGGCAACTGGGCCTTCACGCCTGCGACTCCGCTGGCCAACGGCACGGTGATCAATGCCGTGGCCCAGGACGCGGCCGGTAATACCAGCGGGCCGACCAGCGTCACCGTTGACGCCATCGCTCCGGCCGCACCCATCATCGACCCGAGCAACGGGGTGGTGATCAGTGGTACGGCTGAAGCGGGCGCCACCGTGACCCTGACCGATGGCAGCGGCAACCCGATCGGCCAGACCACCGCCGACGGCAGCGGCAACTGGAGTTTCACCCCCGGCACGCCGCTGGCCAACGGTACCGTGCTGAACGCCACGGCAACCGACCCGACCGGCAACACCAGCGCGCCGTCGAGCACCACGGTGGACTCGGTGGCCCCGGCTGCGCCGGTGGTCGAGCCGAGCAACGGCAGCGAAATCAGCGGCACCGCCGAGCCAGGCAGCACTGTCATCCTGACCGATGGCAGCGGCAACCCCATCGGCCAGACGACCGCCGACAACAACGGTGACTGGAGCTTTACCCCGGCCACACCGCTGGCCAACGGCACGGTGGTCAACGCCGTGGCTCAGGACCCGGCCGGCAATACCAGCGGGCAGGGCAGCACCACGGTGGATGCGCTCGCACCCGCTGCGCCGGTAGTCAACCCGAGCAATGGCGTTGTGATCAACGGCACCGCCGAGCCAAACAGCACGGTGACGCTCACCGATGGCAGCGGTAATCCGATTGGCCAGGTGACGGCCGATGGCAGTGGCAACTGGAGCTTCACTCCAGCGACGCCGCTGGCCAATGGCACGGTAGTCAATGCCACGGCGAGCGACCCGGCGGGTAACATCGGCCCGGCAGCGACGGTTACCGTCGATTCCAGCGCGCCGGCTGCGCCGGTCATCAATCCAAGTAACGGGGTGGTGATCAGTGGTACAGCTGAAGCGGGCGCCACCGTGACCCTGACCGATGGCAGCGGCAACCCGATCGGCCAGATCACCGCCGACGGCAGCGGCAACTGGAGCTTCACCCCCGGCACGCCACTGGCCAACGGTACCGTGGTGAACGCTACGGCAACCGACCCGACTGGCAACACCAGCGCGCCGTCGAGTACCACGGTGGACTCGGTGGCTCCGGCGGCGCCGGTGGTCGAGCCGAGCAACGGCACGGAAATCAGCGGTACCGCCGAGCCAGGCAGCACCGTCATCCTGACCGATGGCAGCGGCAACCCGATTGGCCAGACTACTGCCGACGGCAGCGGCAACTGGAGCTTCACCCCCGGCACGGCGCTGGCCAACGGCACGGTAGTCAACGCCGTGGCCCAGGACCCGGCCGGCAATACCGGCCCGCAGGGCAGCACCACGGTGGATGCGCTCGCACCC
>NZ_JBIWEM010000026.1:0-1457 GCF_044762545.1 Pseudomonas sp. NPDC096925
TGAGGTGCGCCCCATTTGTTGGACAATCTTTGATTAGGCTGCTGCGGCCTGATTCCTGTATGCCACGGGACTCAGGCCGGCCAGCCCCATCTTGATTCGATCATGGTTGTAGTAATCGATGTATTCATCGATTGCAGCGCTCAGATCTTCGATGCTGGCGAAGCGCTGACCATGATACATCTCGGTCTTCAGTGTGCCGAAGAAACTCTCCATTCGCGCATTGTCCAGGCAGTTGCCCTTGCGTGACATGCTCTGCTCCAGTCCCCTCTCCTCAAGTCGATTCCGGTAGCGGTAGTACTGATACTGCCAGCCCTGGTCGGAGTGCAGCATAGGCCTGGCCCCTTCCGGCAGCCGTGACAGCGCCTGTTCGAGCATCTGACCAACCAATGGATAGTGCGGCGAGGTGTCGATCTGATGTGCCACGATCTCGCCATTGAACAGGTCCAGCACCGGAGAGAGATACAGCTTTTCACCCGCCACCTTGAACTCGGTCACGTCCGTTACCCACCTCGTGTTTGGCTCTTCTGCCGTGAACTTGCGCTCCATCGTGTTGGGGGCGATGCGTCCGGGCTGGCCACGATAGGACTTGTACTTCTTCACGCGGACCGTGCATTTGAGGTCGAGCTCGGCCATCAGTCGCCGCACGACCTTGCTGTTCACTACATGGCCGGCGCTGCGCAGTGTCGCTGTCATGCGCCGATAGCCGTAACGACCTTTATGCCGCTCCTGGATCTCACGGATACGGTCCTTGAGCGGAGCCAGCTTGTCACCGGCGGCCATCAACTTGCGCTGGTAGTAATACGTACTGCGCGCCAGTCCGGCCAGCTTAAGCAGGCCGTCGAGCGGGAAGCGGGTGCGCAGGGCCGAGATGATCAGGACTTTTTCTTCCCGGCCTTCTTCTGTCTCGCCTTCTCCTCGCGCAGTTCTTTTAACTTTTTTAGGTAGGCGATCTCCATCTCGGCGTGGCGCAGCTTGGCTAGCAGTTCGGCGTGCGAGAGTTCTTCATCGGCCTTGGGCGACGTGCTGGCGGGTGGGACGGATGGTTTGATCATGACGTTACGCGGTCCTTTGGTTCCTGCTACCAGGGCTTTGATGCCGCCACTGTAGTACTGCGCTTCCCATATGCCTATCTGGCTGGAATGCGTCAGGTTGAAAACGGCCGCTGTTTGGCGCAACGACAACTTGTCGCGCCATTTCCGCTCGAGCACCGAGAGCTTGAACTCAGGGCTGAAAGTCCGCGCTTGTCTGGACAGGCTGGTCTCGCCATGGATGCGGTAGGCCTGTACCCAGCGGCGCAGCAAGGAGGGATCCATCTGGAACTTCGCGGCAATGAAACGGTAGCCAAGGCCTCGTTGCAGAAAAGCCTGGATGGCGGAAAGCTTGAACTGTCTGGTGTGCTTGCTCATGTGAAACGCCCCTGAGGTTGGATTTTTGTCCAACATCAGGGGCGCAGTTCA